>CACWTU010000001.1 GCA_902763885.1 uncultured Bacteroidales bacterium
AGAACGATATCGACGGGAGTACCATCGGCCAGGAACGGCATATCCTCCTGCTTAACCACGCGGGATACGATACCCTTGTTACCGTGACGACCGGCCATCTTGTCACCTACACCGATCTTACGCTTCTTGGCAACATATACCTTAGCCATCTGGATGATACCTGAAGGCAGCTCATCACCGATGGTAAGAGCAAATTTCTTGCGCTTGTTCTCGGCATCGTACTCCTTGTACTTGCGCAGGAAGTTGACAATCAGCTTGGAGATAAGCTCATTGGTGTGGTCATCGGATGTCCAACGGTCTGACTGTACTGATGAGTAGTCAACAGCCTCGAGTATCTGCTTTGAGAAACGCTGTCCCTTGGCGATAACCTCAGTGCCGAGCAGGTCAAACACGCCCTGTGAAGTCTTGTTGGTGGTAAGAGTAACCAGCTTCTTTACAAGGATACCCTTGAGCTCGTTAACCTTATCCTCAAACTCAACGTCTATCATGGGCAGACGGGCCTTATCGGCCTGACGTGAACTGCGGGTCTTGATGGCGCGTGAGAACAGCTTCTTGTCAATGACAACACCCTTCAATGAAGGTGAAGCCTTGAGTGAAGCGTCCTTTACATCACCGGCCTTGTCACCGAATATGGCACGCAACAGTTTCTCTTCAGGTGAAGGATCAGACTCACCCTTAGGAGTGATCTTACCTATCAGTATGTCACCCGGCTGGATGTAAGCACCGATACGGACAATACCGTTCTCATCCAGATCCTTGGTGGCGTCATCGCTCACGTTAGGAATATCATTAGTGAGTTCCTCCATGCCGCGCTTTGTCTCGCGAACCTCAAGGATGAACTCCTCAACATGTACGGAAGTAAGTATATCCTCACGAACCACGCGCTCGTTAAGCACGATGGCATCCTCATAGTTGTAACCCTTCCAAGGCATGTAGGCAACCAGCAGGTTCTTACCCAGGGCAAGCTCACCGTTCTGGGTTGAATAACCCTCGGTAAGGATGTCACCGGCCTTTACACGCTGACCGACCTCGCAGATAGGACGCAGGTCAATGGTCATGTTCTGGTTGGTACGACGGAACTTGGGCAGTTTGTACTCCTTCTCAGCGGGCTCAAAGCTTACGAACTCCTCATCCTCAGTACGATCATACAGGATACGGATAACGGCGGCGTCAACATATGTGACAACACCCTCACCCTCTGCAGTGATCTGGGTACGTGAATCCTCGGCAAGCTGCTTCTCGATACCGGTACCTACGATAGGAGCCTCAGTACGCATAAGAGGAACAGCCTGACGCATCATGTTAGATCCCATCAGGGCACGGTTGGCATCATCGTGCTCCAGGAACGGAATCAAAGCGGCAGCGATTGAAGCAATCTGCTGGGGCGATACGTCCATAAGTTCAACCTCCTCTGGCGGAACAACAGGGAAGTCAGCGTCACGACGTGCCTTGACACGGGTGCGGATGAACTTACCGTTCTCATCATAAGGAGCGTTACCCTGACCTATGATTACGCCCTCCTCTTCCTCAGCGGTAAGATACTGGACCTCATCATTGTTCAGGTTTACATGGCAGTCCTTAACCTTACGGTACGGAGTCTCGATGAATCCCAGGTCATTGATCTTTGCGTAGATGCAAAGAGATGAGATAAGACCGATGTTAGGTCCTTCAGGAGTCTCGATCGGGCAGAGACGGCCATAGTGTGTATAGTGTACGTCACGAACCTCAAATCCGGCGCGCTCACGTGACAGACCGCCAGGTCCGAGAGCGGACATACGGCGCTTGTGAGTGATCTCGGCCAGAGGATTGGTCTGGTCCATGAACTGTGACAGTGCGTTTCTGTAGGAGTGAACACCTCATTATCACGTACGTTCATGCGCTCGCGTATGGTACGGGCCATACGAGCCAGACCAATGGCGAACTGGTTGGAGAGCTGCTCACCAACGGTACGTACACGACGGTTTGACAGGTGGTCGATATCATCAACCACAGCGTGTGAGTTTACAAGCTCAATCAGATACTTTATAATCTCTATGATATCCTCCTTGGTGAGAACACCGATGCTCATATCGGTGGTCAGACCCAGTTTCTTGTTCACGCGGTAACGGCCAACCTCACCCAGATCATAACGCTTCTCTGAGAAGAACAGGTTGTTGATTACCTCACGTGCACTGGAGTCATCAGCAGGATCGGCATTGCGCAACTGACGGTAGATGTAGAGGACAGCCTCCTTCTCTGAGTTGCACGGATCCTTCTGCAAGGTATTGAATATGATTGAGTAATCTGACTGACCCTCTGTCTCCTTGTGGAGCAGGATGGTCTCCAGGCCTGACTCGAGAATATCGTTGATGTTATCCTCGTTAAGCTCAGCCTCACGGTCAACTACAACCTCATGACGGTCAATAGATACAACCTCACCGGTATCTGAATCCACAAAATCCTCAATGCGGGTTCTCAGTACTCTTGCGGCAAGCTTGCGACCTATGCATTTCTTAAGGTTGGTCTTATTGACCTTGACCTCCTCAGCCAGATCAAAAATATCCACGATGTCCTTATCGGTCTCAAATCCGATAGCGCGGAGCAGTGTTGTTACAGGGAGCTTCTTCTTACGGTCGATGTATGCGTACATCACGTTGTTGATGTCGGTAGCAAACTCGATCCATGAGCCCTTGAACGGGATGATACGGGCCGAATAGAGCTGTGTTCCGTTAGAGTGTACACTCTGTCCGAAGAACACGCCGGGTGAACGGTGCAGCTGTGATACAACTACACGCTCGGCTCCGTTGATAACGAAAGTACCCTGTGCTGTCATGTACGGAATCGGGCCAAGGAATACATCCTGTATCACGGTGTCGAAATCCTCATGATCGGGATCGGTGCAATACAGTTTCAGCTTGGCCTTCAAAGGTACGCTATAGGTCAGACCATGCTCCAGACACTCTTCAATGGTGTAACGGGGCGGGTCAATGTAATAGTCCAGGAACTCCAGGACAAAATTGTTCCGGGTATCGGCTATCGGGAAATTCTCTGAGAATACTTTGTAAAGTCCTTCGTTCTTGCGTTTCTCAGGTGGTGTGTCCAACTGAAGGAAATCCTTGAAAGATTTGAGCTGAACTTCAAGGAAATCAGGACACGGCATCGGGTTCCTGACGGAAGCGAAATTAATTCTCTGATTATCAGTGTTTGAAGACATATAAGGGAGGTTAATAGGGAACTTGATTCTTTAACGCACAAAAAGGTTAAGCACCCTAGACAGCCCCATTTGGACTGTCATCGGGGTTACTTAACCGTTTTACCTGCAGTGAGGCAGGTCTCTAAAGAAGTTACTTAAGTTCTACTTCTGCGCCAGCCTCTTCCAGAGTCTTCTTCATTGACTCGGCTTCGTTCTTGGCGAGACCTTCCTTAACTACTGAAGGAGCTGCGTCAACAAGATCCTTAGCCTCCTTCAGGCCAAGACCGCAAGCCTCCTTAACTGCCTTAACGACAGCAAGCTTGTTGGCACCAAAGCCCTTCAGTACTACGTCAAATGATGACTTCTCCTCTGCAGCCTCAGCGCCAGCAGCGGCAGGACCAGCAGCGGCTACAGCTACAGCTGCGGCAGCGGGTTCAATTCCATATTCATCCTTCAGGATGGTTGCGAGTTCGTTGTCGTTGACCTCCTTAACGGTAAGGTTAACCAGTTCTTCTGCTAATGCTTTCAAATCAGCCATTGTTGTATAATTTTAATAGGTTTGTTACTTTTTGATGATAAATTAATTCTCTCTTTCTCCAAGAGTCTTGAGGACTCCGTGGATGGTGTTTGCACCAGACTGCAGAGCAGAAATAACGTTCTTGGCCGGTGACTGCAGGAGTGCAATGACGTCGGCGATGAGTTCCTTCTTGCTCTTGATGTTGACCAGTGCCTCCAGTTGGTTTGCTCCAATGTAGAAGCTCTCCTCTGCGTAAGCAGCCTTGAGGCCCGGGATACCGGTTTTCTTGTCAGTAACGTCTTTCAGAAGCTTGGCAGGAGCATTGGCTACATTGGCCAGCATCAGAGCTGTTGTACCCTTGAGAGAGTCATACAGCGGTGAGTAGTCTGTATCCAGCTGATCCAGTGCCTTCTGAAGAAGAGTGTTCTTGACAACAACCATCTTAACCTCACTCTTGAAGCACTTTCTGCGCAGGTCACTTGTAGCCGATGAGTTAAGACCGGTTACATCAACCAGGTAGAAAGCTGAGTAGCTCTGAATGGTCTGCTTCAGGGACTCTATTACAAGTGCTTTATCTTCTTTCTTCATGATTGTCAGTTATTATTCGTCAAATGACTTGGTATCAATCTTGATACCCTTACTCATAGTACTTGAAAGATAAAGACTCTTGATATAAGTACCCTTAGCTGCAGAAGGTTTCAGTTTGATGATAGTATCAATGAACTCTTTTGCGTTCTCTCTGATAGCATCGGCAGTGAAAGATACCTTACCGATTGAAGTGTGGACGATACCGCTCTTGTCAACCTTGAAGTCAATCTTACCTTGTTTGACCTCCTTGACAGCCTTGGCAACATCCATTGTTACTGTACCGCTCTTGGGGTTAGGCATGAGTCCACGGGGACCCAGTACACGGCCAAGAGGACCAAGCTTACCCATAAGGGCAGGCTGGGTGATGATGACATCAATGTCAGTCCAACCACCCTTGATCTTCTCTATGTACTCCTCAAAACCTACATAGTCAGCACCAGCCTCCTTTGCAGCTGCCTCCTGATCAGGAGTGCAGAGAGCAAGAACTCTGGTAACCTTACCTGTACCGTTAGGAAGAGATACGACGCCACGGACCATCTGGTTGGCCTTACGGGGATCAACACCAAGACGAACATCAATATCAACTGATGCGTCAAACTTAGTGGTGGTGATATCCTTGACCAGCTGAGATGCCTCCTTGAGGGTATATGCCTTGCCGGCTTCTATCTTAGAAGCGACACTCTTTTGGTTTTTAGTCAGTTTACCCATTTCTTAAAACTTTTTTTAAGTGAAAGTCAGGTTAGTCCTTAACTGTTATACCCATGCTTCTTGCGGTACCGGCTACCATTGAGATAGCTGATTCCAGTGTGAAGCAATTCAGGTCGGGCATCTTGTCCTGAGCTATCGCTTCAACCTGAGCCTTTGTTACTGAAGCTACCTTCTTGCGGTTAGGTTCGGGTGAACCGCCCTTAGCACGTGAAGCCTCAAGCAACTGGATGGCTACAGGAGGAGTCTTGATGACAAAGTCAAATGATTTATCACTGTAGTAAGTGATGATCACCGGCAGAGTCTTTCCTGATTTGTCCTGGGTTCTGGCGTTGAACTGCTTGCAAAACTCCATTATGTTCAAGCCCTTTGAACCGAGAGCCGGTCCTACGGGAGGTGATGGGTTTCTGGTAACAGGCGGTTTACATCTTCTCCACTTGCATAAAACCAAGATCTATAGGGGTCTTGCGACCAAAGATCTTGACCATGACCTTGAGCTTCTTCTTTGCGTTGTCAACCTCTTCAATGACACCATTGAAGCCTGAGAACGGTCCGAAGGTTACCTTCACTGTTTCGCCTACAGTGAACGGTACAAGAACTTCCTCTTGCGTCTCTTCGAGTTCAGTCGCTGAACCCAATATCCTGCTCACTTCTGAGGGACGGAGAGGCGTAGGATTATCCATGCCACCAAGAAAACCCAACACGTTAGGACAACTTCTGAGGCGTTGCTTAATCTCTCCTACAAGGGCTGCCTCTACGAGGACATAACCCGGCAGGTAGCTGCGCTCCTTAACGACACGTTTGCCGTTCTGGATCTTAACCACCTTCTCTGTAGGAATAAGCACCTGAGCAATGAAATCCTCAAGCTTGTTATTACGGGCATCGGCCTCAAGATATTCCTTTACCTTGAGCTCCTTGCCACTGATAGCCTTAAGGACATACCATTTCTTCTCAAACTCAGCCATGTCTCAACGATTGTTTAAGGATAGATAATGTTTGACATTATCAACTGGAAGCATTTATCCATGAGGTAAACCACAACGGCAATCATCAGGGAAGCAACTAAAACGATGACTGCACTGCTGGACAGTTCTTTGCCAGAGGGCCATGTTGTCTTATGGACAAGCTCGTTGTAAGATTCCTTACAGTTATGAAAAAAATTCTTGAACATAGTTCTGTTTATTCTTTGCACGGGTGGAAAGGCTCGAACTCTCGACACTCGGTTTTGGAGACCGATGCTCTACCAACTGAGCTACACCCGTAAGTAATGTCAGCCCCGTTTTATGGGGACTGACATTTATTGTACAATCAATTAGTCAACGATTGCAGTGATCTGACCTGAACCAACGGTACGGCCGCCCTCACGGATAGCGAAACGCAGACCAACGTTGATAGCTACAGGATAGATCAGGGTAACGGTGATCTCTACGTTATCACCAGGCATTACCATCTCAGTTCCCTCGGGGAGAGTGATCTCACCGGTGCAGTCCATTGTACGGATGTAGAACTGAGGACGATACTTGTTACGGAATGAGGTGTGACGACCACCCTCCTTCTGTGTCAGTACATAGATAGAAGCCTTGAAAGTGGTGTGAGGCTTGATCTGACCCGGATGGCAGAGAACCATACCACGCTTGATCTCAGTCTTCTCAATACCACGGAGCAGCAGACCTACGTTATCACCAGCCTCGCCCTGCTCAAGAAGCTTACGGAACATCTCAACACCGGTAACGGTTGTCTCTTTCTCCTCACCAAGACCAAGGATTTCAACCTTGTCACCTACCTTAACGACACCAGTCTCGATACGACCGGTAGCAACTGTACCACGGCCAGTGATTGAGAATACATCCTCAACAGGCATCAAGAACGGCTGATCAACAGCACGCGGAGGCAGAGGAATCCACTCGTCAACAGCGTCCATCAGCTCCATTACCTTGTCCTCCCACTCCTTAACGCCGTTCAGGGCACCAAGAGCAGAACCACGGATGATAGGAGTGTTGTCACCATCGAACTCATATGCATCGAGAAGCTCACGCATCTCCATCTCAACGAGGTCGATCATCTCAGCGTCAACATCGGGAGAATCGCACTTGTTCAGGAATACAACCAGACGGGGAACGCTTTACATAGTCAGCGTGACCCGGGCAGTCAACGTGAGCGTAGTGACGCTTCTCAGTCTCGTACTCAACGTGAGCGGTGTTGATGGTTATACCACGCTCCTTCTCCTCAGGTGCGTTATCAATCTGATCAAATGACTTGATCTTGTCAGCGTTACCTGATACTCTCTCAGCCAACACCTTGGTGATAGCAGCAGTCAGGGTAGTCTTACCGTGGTCAACGTGACCGATAGTACCGATGTTTACGTGCGGTTTAGTGCGCACAAATGTTTCTTTTGCCATAGTTAAAAGCTATTTTATTGATTATAAACTTGATGTCAACTACAAAAAGGCTCCCGCCAGGGCGGTCTCCTCCTATCCTCTATCAAATTGAGCTGTTACCCGGATTTGAACCGGGGACCTCATCCTTACCAAGGATGCGCTCTACCAGCTGAGCTATAACAGCGACAAATATGGAGCGGGAAACGGGACTCAAACCCGCGACCCTCAGCTTGGAAGGCTAATGCTCTATCAACTGAGCTATTCCCGCAACTTTCTTTGTCACGATATTTACTTCCTGACCTATCTTATAATAATAAGGTGGTTTCAAGGAATAAACGCAGGCACCGGTTGTCCGGCATCGCCTCAGTCCTGCTTTGTGGGTGAAGATGGATTCGAACCACCGAAGTCGAGAGACAGCAGATTTACAGTCTGCCCCATTTGGCCACTCTGGAATTCACCCTATTTTCTTCCTAGACGCTTGCCAGGTTTCTGGTTTTGCGTTTCTGGGGAAGAATGCTCGGAGAAAAACGCGCTAGTCGGATTGACCTTCGCTGACGCTAAGCTCCTTCCTCGACGCGCTCTCTTGGAAGCTTTTGATCGGAGAAACGCTAGTCGGATTGACCTTTGCTAACGCAAAGCTCCTTCCTCGACGCGTTATGAAGACTGTCGTCTTCATCCGTCTTTCGTCTTAATCCGCCATGAAAGTAAACTTTCCTGTCGGCTTAAGCCAAAATCCGGTTTCTCCGCCGTTCAGAGCCGCTAGTCGGAATCGAACCAACAACCTACGCATTACAAGTGCGTTGCTCTACCATTGAGCCATAGCGGCATAGTTTCAAAGAACCCGCCCCTCGCCTGGAGCGAAGAGCGGGTGCAAAGATATTTCAAATTTCTTTCTGAACAAAAAAATTCAGCGTGTTTTTTACTTCTCGCGCAGTTTTTCCTTGTTTTTCTTGAGTTGTCTGGTCAATGCATCCAGGCAACCGTCAACTGCTTCCTCAAACGTGTCACATGTCTTCTCGGCAAAAAACTCACCGTTGGGAATGGTAACATCAATGCTTGCCTGCTTGTTTAAAGCGGTTTCCGGCTTAACTACTTTCAGGGTAACCTCTACCTTTTGAATGAACTCGTGCACTCTTTCCAGTTTTGCACACTTCTTCTCAATGAACGCCTGAAGCTGTTCTGTTGCAGTAAAATGCAACGCCTTAATCTTAGTTTCCATAGTCTTTTGGTTTTAGGCTCTTGGATGAGCCTGTTTATATATTTCCTTCAGTTCCTGGAACGTGGTATGTACATAGATCTCTGTAGTCTGCAGGCTGTTATGGCCCAAGAGTTCCTTAACGGCACCAAGCTCAGCATCATGGTTGAGCATTGAGGTGGCAAAAGTATGCCTGAGCACATGAGGGCTCTTCTTGGACACATCTGACACCTTACTTAAGGCATCCTTGACCAGATGATAGACCTGATGACGCGGAATACGCTCCCCCTTCTGACTCAGGAAGAAAGCTCCCTGCATAGGACCGAACTCTTCATTGCGTGCTTCAAGATACCGGTGCAGACGCAAATCAAGTTCTTCTCCGAACGGGATGAAACGCTGTTTATCACGTTTACCGGTAACCTTTATGGTACGGGTACTGAAGTCAATGTCCCTGTCATCGAGCCCTATCAGCTCCGCCATACGCATTCCTGTCTCATAGAAGACGGCTATCACGGTCCTGTTCCTTATTCCCATGAAACCCTCTCCAAGATCTATATCAGCATCGTCAAGCAACTTATCCATATCGGACTCCTTGACAAACTGCGGGAGAGGTTTCTTGTTCTTGGGACCCTTTATACCCTGGACCGGCGAACGGTCCGTGATGCCTTTCATGCGCAGGAACTTGTAAAAGGAACGCAGCGTGCTCAACTTGCGGTTGACGGTAGTGGTAGCCTCACCCTTGTCCATCATCTCAACAACCCAGAGACGCACCGTATCCCTATCGGCTGTCAACAGATCCAGTTCCGCATCAATACCCTCCAGGAACTGCCGGAAAAGAACAAGATCCTTACAGTAACTGGAAACGGTACGGGGAGAATAGTTTCTCTCCAACCTGAGATAATCCGCGAACTGATCTATATACATAACAAAATTCGTCGCTGAACGGATTCAGTGACGAATATATAAAAGAAAAAACCAAAAAGCAAACTCAGGGAGTATTTTTTTACTCCTCTGTCTGCTGCAGTTTCTGTACGTAGATGGCGTGCTCCATCTTGAGACGCTTGAGCTCTGACGGTTTGTCAAACTGCTGACGACGGCGAAGTTCTTTTACTACACCGGTCTTTTCATACTTTCTCTTGAATTTCTTGAGGGCGCGCTCTATGTTCTCACCCTCCTTAACGGGAACAATAATCATTTTAAGTTCTTTATTTTTATTTAGTTCTGACTTTTTGATGTTTTTTTGCCGTTATTGATGTTGATGAACATGATGAAACGTCTTGTTTCCACTACCATGTCACTGTGTCTGACACTTTTCATAACGGTACAGGCACAGACCGATGCCCACTTCACCTATTTCAGTGAAGTGGAGAATTTCTATAATCCTGCCGCAATGAACCGTGACGGACGTACCAACGTGGTAGGTTCCCTGTCAATGCAGATGAGAGGTTATACCAACGCCCCTGTAACCATGTTTGTGGGTGCCAATACAGCACTTCCTTTCTGGAAACAACGTCATTCAATCGGAGTGGGATTATTGAATGAAACCATAGGCCTCTTTACTAACCGCCGCCTGCTTTTTGATTATGCATATAAAATAGGTATAGGCAAGGGATGGATGAACATAGGCATCCAGGCAGGCGTAATGTCAGAGGAGTTCAACGGCGGAAAACTTAAAGTTGAGACGCAGAATGACCCTGCATTCCCCTCCGGACAGGAACGCGGCACGGTAGGTGATCTGGGCGCAGGAGTTCTCTACGTAAGGGATATATGGTATCTTGGGGCATCGGCCCAACACCTCAATTTTCCACATGTGGAATTCGGGAAAGAACAGGATAACACAGCCGTAATGGATATCAAGCCCACGTTATATTTGACGGGAGGATGCAATATAGCGCTCAGAAATCCGTTAATATCGGTACAGCCATGCTTCCTTGCGGAGAGTGACCTGGACTTTTACAGAGTGGATTTATCAGTAAGAGCTTCTTACCAATTTGATTCTTTCCTGTTATATGCAGGAGCCACCTACAGCCCGGGAATATCAGTAACTGCAATGGTAGGAGGCAAGTATATGGATGTTCTCATAGGTTATGCATACGAGATTTACACAGGCGGTGTGGGCGCCAAAAACGGCAGTCACGACCTGATGGTAAGCTGGCAAACCGATGTGGATTTCTTTAAGAAGGGAAAGAACGTACATAAAAGTGTAAGATATTTATAACAAACATACAATGAAACTGAAAAACATTGTTCTGACCGGTCTGGCAGCCTTTATGGCTCTGACGCAATCCTGTACAAGCAGCGGCTATGCCGGAGCTAACGGAGGAGAAGTGACCGGTACATCCCAAACGGCACTGCGTGAACCCGTGCCATACGGTATGGTGCTTGTCAAGAGGGGCTCTCTTAAGATAGGTGAGGAAGGTAACGACAGCCTTTGGGGCTCAAACGTTCCTACTAAGGAGATATCGGTAGAGTCATTCTGGATGGATGAGAAGGAGGTATCAAACGCCAAATACCGCCAGTTTGTTGAATGGGTCCGTGATTCCATTATCCGTACACGTCTGGCAGATCCCGCATATGGTGGTGATGAGTCATACATGATTACTGAAGACAAGTATGGCGAGCCCATCACTCCACGTCTCAACTGGTCTAAGCCTATCCCATGGAAGAAGCCGAATGAAGACCAGCAGAGAGCCATTGAGAGTATCTTCTACACACATCCCATTACAGGTGAAAAGGTGCTTGACGTAAAGCAGCTCAATTTCCGATATGAACTGTTTGATTACACTCAGGCTGCACTTCGGAAAAATCAGCTTGACCCCAGCGACAGGATCAAGAATACTGACCAGGAGGTATCCAAGGAAGAAGTTTATATTTCTAAGGATACTGCCTATATAGACGACAACGGTAATATAGTACGCAAAACCATAAACAGGAAATTGAGCAGTCTTTATGATTTTGTAAACACCTATATCGTTAACATTTTCCCTGATACTACATGTTGGGTAAATGATTTTCCCAATGCCAACAATGAGACATACATGCGTCTCTATTTCAACCATCCCAACTACAATGACTATCCTGTTGTAGGAGTAAGCTGGGAGCAGGCCAACGCATTCTGCGCATGGCGTACAGAGTATCTTCTGGCAGGACTTGGCGCACAGGCCAAGTACATACAACGCTACCGCCTGCCTACCGAGGCTGAATGGGAGTTTGCCGCACGCGGACGTGAGAACAACCGCTATCCGTGGAAGGTCTCAGGCTCAAAGGATGATGAAGGATGCTATTATGCAAACTTCAAGCCCGAACGCGGAAACTACACCAAGGACGGAAGCCTCATTACCACAAGAGTAGGTTCATATAAGCCCAACTCCAACGGACTTTATGATATGGCCGGTAACGTGGCTGAATGGACATCAACCACCTATACTGAGGCCGGAATACTCCAGATGAATGACATGAACCCGGAACTATACTACAACGCAGCTGTTGAGGATCCATATTATATGAAGAAAAAAGCTGTACGTGGAGGTTCATGGAAGGATCCTGAAAAGTTCATCGAGTCATCATGGCGTACATACGAGTATCAGAATGAACAGCGTTCATACATCGGTTTCCGCTGTGTACGCACTCAGGTAGGCACACCTGCCTCAACTAAAAAGAACCGTAGATAAACAAGCAAAACGTAACATTTGACATATATGGACAATACTGAAAATAGAGGTCTGTTGACCCGCATACAAGATTATCTGGATTCCCCCAAGGGACGTATCCTGCTTAACTATCTTTACAGTTGGGGTGCTGCAGTAGTCATCCTTGGCGCACTGTTCAAACTCACCCATATCAAGGGTGCCAACCTTATGCTGTTCATAGGTATGGGTACTGAGGTCCTGGTGTTCTTTATCTCCGGATTTGAGAGACCCTACATTCCAAGTAAGTATGAGGAGGACGATGAAGATGCACCGCGTCTGCGCGGCAACATCATCATAAACGGCACCGCACAAGACGCTCCCGTACAGGCCGCACAGCCAACTGTTGCTCCGGCTGCCGTACCTTCAGAATCAGGCAGTTCACTAAACGTGGACGGTGTTGAGAATATAACTCAGGATTACATTGCACGTGTACATGACCTCACTCTCAAGATGGAGCAGATGTGCCGTCACTCAGAGAAGATGGAGCAGAGTTCTGAGGAGATAGAGCAACTTTCACGCAACCTTATAAGTATCAATACATTCTACCAGATGCATCTCAAGTCTGCCAGCACCCAGATGGAAAACATTGAGAAGGTGAACGAGCAGACCCGCCAGATGGTAGAACAGATAGAGGAGCTTAACCGCGTCTATGCACGTATGGTTGAGGCAATGAAGGTGAATTCCCAGATGGGAACCAAGTAAGAAGCTATGAGCAGAAAGAAAACGACTGAAAGACCGCCATCGGCGCGTCAGAAGATGATAAACCTCATGTACATCGTCCTCCTGGCGATGCTTGCCATGAACATATCATCGGATGTGCTGAACGGTTTCACCATAGTTGAGGAGAGCTTGTCCAAGAGCACTACCAACGCTTCACTGCAGAACGAAGCCGCATACCGCGAGTTTGCGGCGGCAGACTCAGTGAACCATGAGAAGGTAGGTGAATGGTATGCAAAGGCCCTTTATGTAAAGCAGATTTCCGATTCCCTGTTCAACTTTGCCGATGAACTTAAGACCCTCATAGCAATTGAGGCTGACGGCAAGGATGCAGATGTGGATAACATTCACAATCGTGAGGATCTTGAAGCTGCCACACAGGTTATGCTGCATCCTACCAGAGGCAAGGGAGGCATGTTGTTTGATGCCATCAACAACTATCGCGAGAAGATACTGGAGATGGTAACAGATCCTACACAGAGGGATATCATTAGCAACAACTTCAGCACAGAGGTTCCTGTCAAGATAGGTTCCTTAGGCAAAAACTGGCAGGAGTACAATTATGAAAACATGCCTGTGGCTGCTGCCATTACAATGCTTACCAAACTGCAGAATGATGTACGCTATGCCGAGGGGCAGGTTTTACATACACTGGTGAACAACATTGATATAGGTGACTTGCGTGTCAACGCCATCAATGCTTACGTAATACCCACGACACAGAATGTAGTTCAGGGCAACAACTTCAAGGCACGCATCATCATGGCAGCCGTTGATTCAACCGCACGCCCCGCCATCTACATTGACGGAAAGAAGATTGACTCTGAGGATGGTTGGTATGAGGTTCCGGCTACACGAACCGGTGACTATACCATCTCCGGTTATATGGAGCTCAACTCCGGTAACGGAGTCATCCGCCGCGACTTTACACAGAACTACTCGGTAGTATCACCGCTGGCAACCGTATCGGCCACTATGATGAATGTTCTCTATGCCGGTTATGACAATCCTATCAGCATTTCTGTACCGGGTGTGCCCAGCAATATGATATCGGCTAGACTCAAAAACGGAGGTGGCACTCTGACACGCAGCGGCAACGGATTCATCTGCAAGCCTACGAGCGTGGGCGAGGATGTGGTCATTGCAGTAACAGCCAATCAGGAGGGACGCCAGCAGAGCATGGGAGAGTATGCCTTCCGCGTGCGCCAACTCCCCGACCCTACCCCGTTCATAGAGTATAAGGATGAGAATGGCAACACACAGCGTTATCGTGGAGGTGGTACACCTATTTCCAAGAAAAACCTGCAGGCTTCCGACGGTATAGTAGCCGCTATTGATGACGGTTTGCTGAACATAGGATTCCGTGTAATCAGCTTTGAGACCACATTCTTTGATAACAGCGGTAATGCAGTTCCTGAGATATCGGACGGAACGCATTTCTCAAACCGACAGAAAAGGGTTTTTGACCAATTGGGACGTGGAAAACGTTTCTATATCCAGCGCGTCAAGGCCATCGGTCCTGACGGTATAGAGCGTCAGCTCAACACTGCCCTGGAAGTGATAATAAATTAATTGAGAATTGAAAATTGAAAATTGAAAATTTTTGGAGCAGTGAGAGGAGAGAAAGTTTACTTTCTATCCCGAGTCGCGACAAAAATCATGGAACGAAGTGACATAATTGAAAATTTTTGGAGCAGTGAGAGGAGAGAAAGTTTACTTTCTATCCCGAGTCGCGACAAAAATCATGGAACGAAGTGACATAATTGAAAAGATATGACAATATGAAAAAGTTAGTAACACTATTTCTTTTCATGACATCCATGGTGGGTATGAATGCCCAGCCTACACGCAGACTGCAGGAGCAGCAGGCTCAGAAAGAGGCAGAGAAGAGCCCCACGGCAGTAACTCTGTCAGAACGTGCCCGTTCACAATATACAGCCCAGACCGCCATGCCTACCGATCTTACATGGAGACGTGACATTTACCGCGAACTGGACCTCAAAAAGGAGAAAAACGCCGCTCTCTATTATCCCGAAGAGCCTCTGGGTGACCGTGTGAACTTTTTCACACTGATACTGAGTCTTATTCAGGACGGTAAGATCAAGGCGTATGAGTATCGTCTGGACGGTAACGAGTTGTTCACTCCCGACAATGAGATTGATCTGGAAAGCATACTCGACAAGTTCTATATTGACTACAAGAAAGATGAAAAAGGCAAGTATATAATTGATATACCAAGCAGTGACATTGGAAAATATTACATCAAGGAGAGCCATTATCTGGACAAGCTGTCCAATTATCAGATCAAGGTGACAGCCATCTGCCCTGTTCTCATGGAGGGAGGTTTCGGTGACAAGCCAACGGCATACCCCATGTTCTGGCTCAACTATGATGAGATAAGCCCTTATCTGGGACAGACCCAGGTTATGACCAGCAGCTACAACAACACCAGCAACATGACACTGGATGACTACTTTGTAATGCGTCAGTATGACGGTGATATATACAAGACATCAAACTTGAGAAACGTTCCTCTCTCAGATTACTGCGAGACTGATTCTGCTTTACAGGCAGAAAGAGCCCGCATTGAGAAGCAGTTAAGGGATTTCCAGAACGGTCTATGGAATGACGCTGAACCGGAAACCGAAAGCAACATCGCAACAGAACCTGCCGCAAAAGAGGGAACAAACAGCAAAGAACCCAAACCTAAGAAAGAGAAAGCTCCCAAGGCTCCCAAACAATCAGCTTCTTCAGGTGAGCGCTTATCTGTTCATCGCTGATTTCCTTACCCTTACATTAATATTGAATACAATCAGGTATGTCAAAAAAAAGAGGCATACCTGATTTATTTATTTAAAATGTGTTAACTTTGTGCTTAATAACCTTATTTACTAAACGATGAAAAGAATAAGAATTATCCTGTGCTTAGCTTTAGTAAGCCTGTTTATTAACGCAAAGGCTGAAGTAAGATTCAACCTGCGTGGAGGACTTTCACTCGTAAACAATGACATTTCAATGATCTCAACTGAGAGTGTCCAGAACGAGGATAGTTACAGCGGTTTCTTTGTCGGACCAGCTCTTTCTTTTGAAGCAGAACACTTGTTAGGTGTTGATTTAGGGGTTCTTTATCAACAGAACAAGATGTACGGCTATGACAGTAACGGAGAGAAAGAATCCTACCAACAACAATATCTGAATATACCTCTCTCACTCAGACTTAAGTTCGGTGTAAGGGGCTTTAAGATAATAGGTCAATTCGGTCCTCAGTGGAACATTAATTTGGGTGATGTACAGACTTTCATTGAGAATGGAGAGGAGATTAAAGGCGACAAGGTCATTACAACAGCCAACTTAGGTGCAGGCGTAAGGCTTTTTGAAAAACTGGAACTTATGCTTAACTTTAATGTGCCATGGAAGGTTGTAGGTGACAATTTTGATGATTTCAACAAAATGGGTGACCTGATTGGCAAATACAAGACCATCCAGTTCGTTGTTGGATGGAGGTTCTGAATTAATTCAATAACTTAAGCTATATCAATATGAAAAAAGCATTAGTAATCTGCAGTCTGGCACTGCTCTCATTCATCCCTGCATCGGCTCAGTTCTCCTGGGGTATCCGTGGCGGCGTAAACTATGGAAGTAACGACATCACTAAGTTAACAGAGGAGTCTGTATCAAGTATAGACAATTATACCGGCTATTTTATTGGTCCAATGGCCGAGGTTCAGATTCCTATCATAGGAATAGGCATTGACGTTGCCGCTCTCTATTCACAGAAGGGTATTGAGCTTCCTGATACTACAAAAATGAAGAATCAATCTATCTCTATTCCACTTTTACTGAAGTACTCTTTGGGACTTGGAAACTTTGCAGCTGTATATTTTGCAGCCGGTCCGCAGCTGGATTTCAGAATTGGTGATCTGAAAACCACATACAAAGATGGAAATGAGGTTAAGGATTTTGCATTTGAAAAGAGTTCATGGAGTATCAACATAGGTGCAGGTGTAAAACTGATCAACCATATCCAAGCAGGTATAAACTATAACATCCCAGTATCAAAGGAGGGCGTAACCAAGATGGCTGATAATCCTACCCTTGGAACTGCCATTGACAATAAACCCGCAGACTTCAAGGCAAGCACACTCCAGTTCTTACTTACCTGGACTTTCTGATAAAAGGATTTGATTCATTTATAAGACCGGTTCTCTCTCAAGAGCCGGTCTTTTTGTATATCTTCGCGCTATCATGACATTATATGCCGATGTAATTCTGCCGGTACCGTTGAACCAATTGTTCACTTACCAGATACCAGACTCCCTCAGGCAAATTGCTGCAGAAGGAGCGAGGGTTTATGTACCTTTTGGCAAGGGACGCAGACTTACCGGCATAATAGCAAGAATACACTCCAGGAAACCTTCCGGCCATACAGTAAAGGAGATTCTGGGGATTCTTGACCAGAAAGCGCCGTCAGTTTTGCCCACTCAACTCAAATTGATAAAGTGGATGGCAGATTACTGTATGTGCACCCCAGGTGATGTGATGAAGGCTGCACTTCCATCCGGACTACGCCCTGACAGTTCGGCAAAAGAGGTTGTGTATAAGCCTAAAACAGAGATATTCGTAAAACCCGGATTAAAGGCAAAAGACTACTTATCCGGCCTTTGCGATGACCTTATTGCCAAAACCGCCGTAAAACAGAAGGAACTGTTTGACAAATATGTCCAGCTGTCAGGACTGAAGGATAATCCGCTTAATCCGGCACCTGTAACCAGAAAAGCATTGACCGAATTCTGCAAGACGCCGTCATCGTTCCGTGCGCTACTTGAAAACGGGCTGCTAGACCTGTATGAACTGGAAACAGGAAGGCTGCCTGATTTCAGCGGACACATACAGGAACCTCCTGTCCTTAGCCCTGCCCAGCAGAAAGCCCTGAATGAGATAAAGGAGTCTTTCAAGACCAGGAACGTATGCCTGCTGCACGGAGTCACTTCCAGCGGCAAGACAGAGATATACATAAACCTCATAAAAGAGCATATAGCCAAAGGCGGACAGGTTCTCTATCTTCTCCCTGAGATAGCGCTGACCACACAGATAATGCATCGCCTACAGAAGGTTTTTGGAGGCGATATGTGTGTCTATCACTCCCGTTGCTCTGATAATATAAGGGTAGAAGTTTGGAACAGACTGGCAGGTCCTGATCCTTATAAAATAATTCTGGGCGCACGCTCGGCCGTAATGCTTCCTATAAGGAATCTGAGTCTTGTGATAGTGGATGAGGAGCATGAGCCAAACTTCAAACAGGAGGATCCTGCACCGCGCTACCAAGGACGTAACACAGCCATAATGCTGGCCTCAATGTGCGGAGCCAAGACTCTGCTTGGAAGTGCCACTCCCTCACTTGAGAGTTATGCCAACGCCATAAACGGCAAATATGGTCTTGTAACCCTCAGCGAGAGGTTCCGCAATATAAAACTCCCGCGGATAGAGATAATAAACACCGCAGAACTCAGGCGCAGGAAATATATGCAGGGCATTTTTTCTCCCCAACTTATACAGCAGATCAGCAATGCCCTTGAACACGGCAAGCAGGCCATACTGTTCCATAACCGCCGCGGATATGCCGGTACGGTCCAGTGCCCCGACTGCGGCTGGGTACAGAAATGTGACCGTTGTGATGTGAGCCTTACTTTCCACAAGAGTACCGATACCGCCACATGCCACTACTGCGGACAAAAATACAGGGTACCTGCCACATGCCCGTCATGCGGCAGCAAAAACCTGCGCAGCCGCGGATTCGGTACGGAACGCATTGAGGAGGAGGTGCAGAATCTCTTTCCCGGAGTAAGGGTAGCAAGGCTGGACCTTGACTCTGCAAAAGAAGGATATGAATCCATTATAAATGACTTTCAGGAGGGCCGTACTGACATATTGATTGGCACCCAGATGGTATCAAAAGGGTTGGATTTTGATAATGTAAGTGTGGTTGGCATACTTGAAGCAGACTCCATAATGAGTTATCCTGATTTCAGGGCAACGGAACGGGCTTACCAACTTATGGCTCAGGTGGCCGGACGGGCAGGACGCAAGGAAGAACAGGGTACGGTAATAATACAGACCCGCCAGCCGGAGGCACAGGTTCTGGACATGGTGCGCCGTAATGATTACACAGGATTCTATGAAAGCCAGATGCAGGAACGCAGCGATTTCAATTATCCCCCCTACTCAAGACTCACATTGGTAACAATAAAAGGTACTGATCTATGCGGAGTTGAAAAAGCATCCGCTGTTTTAGCCCACCATCTGGCAGAATATTTCGGACAGGATAGAGTTCTTGGGCCCGATGCCCCTCCCGTTTCAAAAGTCCAATACCGCCACATCAGGCGCGTGATTATCAAGACACGTTTGGAGCAGGCAACAACTACAGTCAGGGCGCAAATAAATGAGGCTGTCAGGAAAACTGCCTCAGAAAACGGATTTAGTGGAGTTACTGTTTCTTTTGACCCAGACCCGCAGTAGATTCCGGATAGCTTATGCGCGTATGATACATGGTGCGCAGTTTCTCCTTGAAAGTATCCTTCACCTTGTTAATCTCCTGCCAACTGATGGGACAATCCTTGAAATAACCCTCCTGAATCTGTGTATCTATAATCTTATTTACTAGTTCTCCAATGCTCTCTTCTGTGTATTCCTTCAGACTCCTTGAGGCGGCTTCAACAGCATCGGCCATCATAAGGACGGCCGTCTCTTTTGAATAAGGGTTGGGGCCGGGATAGCTGAAAACCTTTGTATCCGGTTCCTCACCCGGATGAGCCTGAGCATATTTTATATAGAAGTATCGGGCTACTCCCTTACCGTGATGTGAGGCAATGAAACCGCTTATCTCTTTGGGTAAGCCAAATTTTTCAGCCAGCTCAAGTCCTTTCTCCACATGATCCGTAATTATACGGGCGCTCTCCTGCGGTGATAGTTTGTCATGCGGATTCACCCCGTTCTGATTCTCAGTGAAGAATGGAGCGTTTTCCATCTTGCCTATGTCATGATAGAGCGCAGCGGTACGGACCAACTGCGGATTTGCCTTTATGCGCGTAGCAGCCTCAGACGCCAGGGTGGAAACCTGCATGGAATGCTGGAACGTACCGGGAGCCTTCTCGGCGAGTTCCCTTAGCAAAGGGTTGTTTATGTTGGAGAGCTCAATAAGCGTTACATTTGAGGTAAAGCCAAACAGCTTCTCTATTACGAACAGAAGCGGATAGACAAGCAGGATTATAACGCAGTTTATAAGGAAAAACAGGAATATCCAGGGATTGATATCACGTATATTCTCCAGCTGTGTCATCTGAATGGCTATCCATACAAGACTGTACGAAATGAATATGAGCAGACATGTGTGAAGTATCTGTGAACGCTGTGACAGCTCCTTGAGTGTATATATACCTGTTATTCCGGCCATAAGCTGCAGCAGGACATACTCATACGGCATGGAAACTATGAGCGACGTAGACAGTATAAACACCATATATCCGGTGAATGCGGTGCGGGAATCCAGGAATATACGCAGCATTATGGCCAACATGGAACAGGGAAACAGCAGTATGCTCCAATTTGAATACTGGCAGAACAGACCCACCATCACGGTAAACAAGGATATGGAACCGAACAGGAAATAAAGGATGGAACGGTTATCTATATCATCAAGACGGTACAGGAGCAGATAGACAAACAGCACCAGAAAACATAGTATCACAAAAACCGAACGCCCTCCCCATGTGAGCAGTTGGAACTGCTTGGAAGCGTTCCTCTCATTTGCTATATCCAGATATGATTTTATTACCTGGTTCTTCTGTTCATCCACAATCTCGCCCTGATCTATTATCTTCTGGCCCTCAACCACCATCCCGCGGAAATGTGATATCTCATCAAGCTGAGCCGCAAGGTCAGCCTCTGAACGTGCCGCATCGTAAATCACATTAGGATGTATGTAATTCTCCAGATTGTGTTCCAACAAGACATACCGGTCATATACATATATATCGGCATCCGTTACATAACGATAGGCATCACGTATGCTTCTGACACTTGAAGTCTGTACAAAAACGGATGTGTTTCCCTCATAGAGACGGAACAGCTCCCTGTCTGACAGTATATCCTCATCTGAAGCGGAAACAACTCCGTCACTATAGACTTTTTCAAGCCTGCGGCGTAATATCCTGTAGGATTCATCCCATACAAGTTTCTTAAGGCTGTCATTATAGAAACGGTCAAAATCAGCCAGGGCACTCTCTGTAACAGCGGCATTACGGCTGAAATAGGGTGCAAAGGCGGCCTTCACGCTATCTGCCTCTTCCTGCCATACGGCATCACTCTTTTCAATGGAAAAACTGAAGGGAGCTATAAGCACATTGTACGTCCAGGGCTTCCCTATGGTATAGATGTAATTCTCCTTCTGACCGGCAGGCATAAAATATACCGTAAGCAACGCGGATAAAAGCGACAGTATTATGAGAAGGTTCCTGTTGCTTTTTATGAATTGTCTTTTATCATTCATTAAGAAACGCCCGTTTGTTGACTCGTAAAAATAAGACTTTTTCATGAGAAAATGATTACTTTTGCAGCGCAAAAAAAGAACGACATGACACAAACCGAAGGCCGCCGTCGCGTGAGGGTGCGTTTTGCCCCCAGTCCTACAGGCCCTCTGCATATCGGAGGTGTACGTACGGCACTGTATAACTATCTTTTCGCACGTAAAAACGGAGGTGATTTCATATTCAGGATTGAAGACACTGACACAAACCGCTTTGTACCCGGAGCAGAGGAATACATACTTGAATCATTCCGCTGGTTGGGCATAAAGTTTGATGAAGGCGTTTCATTTGGCGGAAACTATGGCCCTTACCGTCAGTCTGAGCGTAAGGATATCTACAAGAAATACGTTGACCAGCTTCTTGAAGCAGGCAAGGCATACATTGCCTTTGACACTCCCGCAGAACTTGAGGCCAAGCGTAACGAAATTCCGAATTTCCAGTACGATGCCACCACCCGTCTGCAGATGCGTAATTCACTTACGCTGCCGGCCGATGAGGTCAAGGCTCTGATTGAGTCAGGAAACCAGTATGTAGTACGTATCCTGATTGAACCCGGACAGGAGGTTGAAGTGAACGACCTAATACGTGGCAAGGTTACCATAAACTCATCTGTACTGGATGACAAGGTTCTGTATAAATCAGCAGACCAACTGCCCACATATCATCTGGCAAATATCGTTGATGACCATCTGATGGAAGTAAGCCATGTTATACGTGGTGAAGAGTGGCTTCCCTCTGCCCCATTGCACGTACTTTTGTACCGCGCATTCGGATGGGAGGATACCATGCCGCAGTTTGCACACCTGCCCCTGCTGCTTAAGCCTGAAGGTAATGGAAAACTGAGCAAACGTGACGGTGACCGTCTGGGATTCCCTGTATTCCCGCTTGAATGGCATGACCCCAAAACCGGTGAGGTTTCATCAGGTTACCGTGAGAAAGACTATCTTCCGGAGGCAGTGATCAATTTCCTTGCACTTTTAGGATGGAACCCGGGCGATGACCGTGAGCTCATGACCATGGATGAAATGATAGAGCTGTTCAACCTTGAAAAGTGCAGCAAGGCAGGAGCCCGTTTCAACTATCAGAAGTTAGTGTGGTTCAACCACGAATACATAATGCTCAAGAGTGACCGTGAGGTGGCTGAACTCTTCAACCCCATTCTGGAGAGTCACGGCATCAAGGCTCCCATAGAACGCGTGGAAACCGCCGTAGGAATGGTAAAGAACCGCGTGAACTTTATTGGAGAGTTGTGGGATAACTGCAGTTACCTGTTCCAGGCCCCCGTTGAGTATGATGAGAAGTCACTCAAGAAATGGTGGAAGGAGGGTGCCCCGCAGACCACGTCAGAACTCTGTGATTTCCTTGAATCACAGCCTGACTGGAACGGTGAAACTCTTGAGCCAAAGGTCATGGAATGGATTGCTTCCAAGGGTTATGCCACCGGAAAAGTGATGAACGCACTCCGCGTAACACTTGTAGGAGCCGCCATGGGACCGCAGATATTCTGCATAACTGATTTCATAGGACGTGAAGAGACCCTGAGACGTGCCCGCAAGGCTATATCGGAACTCTCCTCTGAAGCGTAAGGAAAAATGATTATCTATACAATCGGTATATATCTGTACGCAGGCCTTGTAGCTGTCGCTTCTCTTTTCAACAAGAAAGCACGTTTGCTCATTAAAGGCCACAACAGGATTCTGGATACAATAAGACCGCTGGTTGATCCCGATGCCAAATATCTATGGTTTCATGCTTCTTCATTAGGAGAGTTTGAACAGGGCCGACCGCTGATAGAAAGAATTCACAATAAACACCCTGAATGCAAAATACTGCTTACCTTTTTTTCTCCGTCAGGCTATGAGGTACGCAAAGATTACAAGGGTGCCGATATCGTGTGCTATATACCGTTTGATACCCCTCTTAACGTAAAAAGGTTCCTGAACACAATTAATATAGAGAAAGCTTTCTTTATCAAATATGAGTTCTGGCCCAACTTCCTGAGAGGTCTCCACAAACGTGGTATTGAGATTTTCAGCATATCATCCATTTTCCGTGACAACCAGCTTTTTTTTAAATGGTATGGAAGAGGATATGCCAAGGCTCTCACATATTTCAAACATCTTTTTGTTCAGGACCGCCACTCAAAGGACCTGCTCCACAGCATAGGCATTACCGATGTCTCTATCGTGGGTGATACCCGTGCCGACCGCGTGATTGAGGTCGCAGCCGCCTCCAAGCAGTTCCCCATTATAGAAAAGTTCGTGAACGGCAACCCCACCTTCATAGCAGGCAGTTCATGGCCGGCCGATGAGGAACTGTTCATTCCCTACTTCCTCCCCAAGAGAGACTGGAAACTCATTATAGCCCCGCATGAGATACATGAGGAACATCTCCAGCAGATAGAGTCTCTTCTTAACGGTAGGGATTACATACGCCTTTCACAGGCCACCATAGACAATATCAAGGGGTATGATACACTTATTATAGACTGCTTTGGCATGCTTTCATCCATTTACCGCTACGGTCATATCGCATATATCGGAGGAGGTTTTGGAGTAGGAATCCACAATGTCCTTGAAGCAGCAGTTTTTGATATTCCCGTATTGTTCGGCCCCAATAACCAGCGTTTCCGCGAGGCTCAGGACCTGAAACGCCTCAAAGGCGGATTTGAGATAACTGATGCCTACAGTTTCAGAATCCTGATAGACAAGTTTATCAGTGATCCCGGTTTCCTCAAGAAAGCAGGCCGCAACGCAGGAGACTACGTACGCAGCAACAGCGGCACCTCTGACCGCATCCTCGGTGAGATAGGACTGGATTAATTGAGAATTGAAAATTGAAAATTGAAAATTGAGAATTAATACCACCGCACCTGCGTTTCCCCGTGCGTGACCCTAATCCGCATAAGGTTTCCAGTTTGGTATACCTAATCCTAAAAAGGTTTCCAGTTGCACCAAGTAAAACGAAACCCAAACAGCAAAGCGTTGTTTGGGTTTCGTTTTACCCGGCCTGGAAGGCCGGCAAGCGACCATAGGGAGCGTGTTTCCAGAAGGAAACTAAAAAAGGTTGTTTCTAATACGCACATAGGATCCTGTCCCGAGACTTTTGAGGCGAAGCCAAAAAAGTCAAAAAACCTTCGAGCCGCGAAGCGGCGAGCAACCCGCCGGAAGGCTTATTCCTCCGTATACCAAGAAGCATACATATGGTAATCCCGGGCAATCCGCTGGTTCATCTCCTTGGCCTGCTCCGGATCCACATCCTTAACATATTTGGCAGGAACACCGGCCCAAATAGTATTTGGCGGTATGACCGTCTTGCTCAGAACAACAGAACCGGCAGCTACAATGGCCCCCTCTCCCACTACGGCATGGTCAAGCACAACCGATCCCATACCTATCAGGGCGTTGTCTTTTATCTCAGCGCCATGAATGGTCACATTATGACCAACTGAAACATTATCACCTATTACGGTAGTGGAACGCTGATAGAGAGTATGTATTACCGTACCATCCTGAATATTGGTACCGTTACCTATACGGATAGAGTTTACGTCACCACGCAGCACAGTTCCAAACCAGATACTGCATCCTTCACCAATAACCACATCACCTATGATTGCGGCGTTATCGG
Source organism: uncultured Bacteroidales bacterium (assembly GCA_902763885.1). Lineage (GTDB taxonomy): Bacteria > Bacteroidota > Bacteroidia > Bacteroidales > Bacteroidaceae > Colenecus. Next base: position 25,174 of record CACWTU010000001.1, read on the forward strand.
CCAGGAAACAATCCTCACCGATAGCGGGTGTAAAGCCCCTGACGGATTTAATAATTGCCATATATTGTTTTTGTTGTTTTGCAGTGCGAAAATAGTGCAACTTTTCTGAATTTATATACCAATCAAACAAGTTATTGATTACTTTTGTGGTCCAAGACAAAAATAACGGACTAATATACTTAAAACAGCTATGAAGTTTTTGACAAATGAGAAACTGGTCATCTCTGGCGCAGCCGGCATGATCGGATCAAACATGGCACAGACTGCCATAATGATGGGACTGTCATCAAACATCTGCCTTTATGATGTTTATCTTCCCGGTCTGGAGGGTGTAGTTGAGGAACTCCGTCACTGCGCATTCCCCGGCGTGAACATCACCTTCACCGATAAGGTTGAGGAGGCTTTCAAGGATGCCAAGTACATGGTTTCATCAGGCGGCGCACCCCGTAAGGCCGGTATGACCCGCGAGGATCTTCTGGTTGGCAATGCCAAGATCGCAGAGCAGCTGGGTAAGGACATCAAGACCTACTGCCCTGACCTGAAGCACTGCGTAATTATCTTCAACCCGGCCGATATCACCGGTCTGGTTACTCTGGTTTACTCAGGTCTGAAACCTTCACAGATCACCACACTTGCCGCTCTTGACTCAACACGTCTGCAGAGCGCCCTGGCCAAGCATTTCGGCATTGCTCAGGACAAGGTTACCACAGCACGCACATACGGTGGCCACGGTGAGCAGATGGCAGTATTTGCATCAACCGCAAAGGTTGACGGCAAACCCCTGACCGATATCATCGGCACTCCTGCTCTTACAAACGAGCAGTGGGCACAGATGAAGCAGGATGTAATCAAGGGCGGTGCCAAGATCATTGAACTGCGCGGACGTTCATCATTCCAGAGCCCCTCATTCGTATCAATAGAGATGATCGGCGCTGCCATGGGCGGACAGAAGTTTGAGTGGCCTGCAGGATGCTACGTAAACAACTCACAGTTCCAGAACGTAATGATGGCTATGCCTTCAACCATTGACGCTACCGGCGTTCACTACACTGACGTCAAGGGTACCGCTACTGAGATGGCTGACATCGAGGCCAGCTACAAACACCTTCAGGCTATGCGCGATGAGGTTATCTCACTTGGCGTACTGCCCGCAGTAAGCGAGTGGAAGAAATACAATCCGAATCTCTGATTCCAGTCAGATAATTTACAGGGCGTACGAGTCATCCCGTACGCCCTGTTATTTTCAACATGGTTTGCATATTGAGCCTGGCGCCTGCTTGGCCAGTCCCTTCATCTCAAGGCTGAACAGTATGGTTGAAAGACGCGGATAAGGGATATTCAATTCCGTTATAAGCGTACTTATGTGTACACCTTGGGCTTTCTGCTTGATACGCTGATATACCTTACTCTCCTCATCTGTCAGTTCAGGGAACAACTCTTTTTGGATTGGTTCTTTCTTTGTAAGGCTGTCATTCCAGTTCATGGCATTTACAAAATCAAGAGCCGATGTTATAAGTCCCGCACCATTGTCCCTTATCAGTTCATTGCAGCCCACTGAATACGGATCACCCACACTTCCCGGAAATGCAAAGCATTCACGACCGTAACTGGCAGCTATCTCTGCCGTAACCAGAGAGCCGCTCTTGGCTGCAGACTCTACTACCACTACTGCATCCGCAAGGCCTGCAATAATACGGTTCCTGCGAACAAAATTGGGACCTAACGGAACCGTTCTTGACATGAACTCAGTAACCAGTCCACCATTATCAAGCATCCGCTTGGCAACTGGGCGATGTGATGGAGGATAGATCATATCCAATCCATGAGCAAGAACACCCAACGTAGGCAGACCTGCTTCAAGCGCAGCTTTATGTGATTCCACATCTATTCCGTAAGCCAGCCCACTCACTATTGTGACATCAGGGCATAGCTGTTGTAACTCCTTCACAAAGGTATGACACATGCTGCGGCCATAATCCGTAGCTTTTCTGGTACCAACAATAGCCACCACCCGGGCGGCATTGTAATTGACGTTACCCAAAGAAAACAGTACAAGAGGGGCATCGTTACAATCAATTAAACGTGCAGGATAATCAGAATCAGCAGGAGTAACGCATCTTATTCCGTGTTTCTCAATGAAATCCAGTTCTTCACGGACAAAACAATTATACCCAGAGTCGCCCAACGCCTCAATGAGGGTGGGGTTGACTCCGGGTATAATGTCTTTAAGATGTTCGCGACTGCTGAAGATTTCCTGCGCGCTGCCTAACTGTTCATAAAGGTACTTGGCACCTATACTTCCCAGTCCTTCTATTCTGTTTAAAGTGAGCAGCGCCGTCAGTTCATCTTCCGGCATTAGTTCACGCGATTATTATTTAATGGCGTCCAACAGGCCGGGAACCATTTTGAATTCCATATCCTTCAGAGCCTTAGCTTTCATTGAAGGATCAAGACTGATAGCCTTCTTAAGGTTCTGTGTAGCTGCAGCAACATCCTTCTCCTTTGCAGCGATTACAGCAGCAATGTAAGCGGTGTTGGCATCAGCATTCTTGATAGCAGCAATAACCTTCTTGGCACCAGCCAGGTCATTGTTCAGATACAGAGCAAGAGCCTCAGCGTTCGTGTTACTGCCCTTGAGAGCGGTAGCGGCACGCTGATACTGACCCTGTGCAATGTACAGGTTACCGAGAGCCTCATTGTTCTCCTTGCTCTGACCACCCTTTGCAAAATAAGTCTGAGCATCAGCAGGCTTACCCTGTGCCAGACAGAGCAGACCCATATTGGTGTTAACCTCAGGAGCAGAAGCGTTCAGAGAGAGAGCCTTCTTGAAGTTGGTCTCAGCTGTAGCGAAATCACCATCTATGAAAGCAAGCTCACCGAGATTGTTGAATGCACGGTAATCATTGGGATAGTTCTTTGAAGTGGTTGTGTAGATATCCTTCTTCTGAGCCTTGTCCTCAGTAAGAGTAGCAGCGTAAAGAAGCTCCTCAACGCTCAGAACAGAAGCATCACTCTTGTAAGCCTCCTGAATCTCCTCATCTGAACGGCCGATGATCTGATAGTTCAGATTCAGGCGAGCACGACGTAACTGCGGCAGAATATCCTCGGCAAGAACCTTATATACAGCTGAGAGGTTCTTGATTTCAGCCTCGCGTCTTTCAGGATCATCATCATACATTGAGAGTATACGCAGAATAAGGTCCTTGTCCTGCAGCTTGGACTCCTGAACTAACTGCTGGAAATAAACCCAGTCCTGAGCAGTATAATCTGATGTGATAGCAGTATTGGCCTTAGCCCTCTTAATCTCACCCTTAGCATAGCTTTCAGCATTCTTCATACGCTGTGCGGCAAGTTTGTCGTTAAGTTTGAAACCACCATCAGGTGATGCATATGCAGATACTTCAAAATCCTTTATTGCATAATTCTTGGAATCTCCGGCTACTTCCTTAAGAAGATCCTTAAGAATCTTGACTTCATCACTGTTTGTTTCTGATGAACGTACGTTGGCCTGCTGGATTATGAACTTGATGGTAGCATCCTTATTCTTATCAATGATACGCTGGAATGCATCCTTTGATGCTGATGTGTTAGCACCCTTGGCAGTCTCTGAATAGAGTTCCTCTGTTGCAACTACACCATAAGCAAGATGAACAGGAGCTATTTCAACGGGTTTACCCTTCTTGGTAGCATCAAAGGTTACAATGAGTTCTGACTCTGCCATCTCAGGCTGATACTTGAAACTGCCTTTATAGGTGAATGAGCCACCCTCCTTCCAGGAAATAGTCTTATTGTTACCCTGAACCTTCTCACCCTGGAGAGTAACAGGCTCACCCTTGACTAAGCCGCCTTCCCATTGGAGAACAGGTGTTGCAGTGCAAACCACATTCTTGACGAAAGTCTTTGCAGGGAATGTACCTGTAACAGTGTAGTTAACCATACCGCCCTCCTCTACAAGGGGATCCTTATCAATTACAAAATACTCCTGCTTTACCTGCATGTTCTTACAACTGGCAAGCATCAGAACAACTGCGCCAAAGAGCGCAAAACGAATTGATTTTGACATAACTTTTATTATTGATTGATTGTTAAACATTTCTCGCTATAATCCATAAGTGCACAAAACTACAAAAAAGAATAGCACATACAATGGACTGAAGGGGGTATTTTTATTAAAAAGAGAGGTTTTTGTCAAAAAAAACAACCAAAAGAGAAAAAATCACAGATTTCTGGGGTGATGTGACACTATTTCCTCACGCAACCTACTGCGGTCTATATGAGTGTAGATCTCTGTTGTGGATATCTTTTCATGCCCCAACATACACTGTATGGCACGTAAATTGGCCCCGCCTTCAAGCAAATGGGTGGCAAAAGAGTGGCGGAATGTATGAGGGCTGACAGTCTTGTTTATCCCGGCCTTGGCGGTGAGGTCTTTAACTATGTCAAACACCATAATGCGTGACAGCGGTCTGCCCCTACGCAGGCTCAGGAAGAGGTAAGGTTCTGCACCAGGCTTTATTTCTGCGTGACAGCGATCCGAGAGATAGTTTCTTATCTCATGAATGGCCCTGCCGGATATAGGCACAAGACGTTGCTTGCTACCCTTACCGGTAACCCTGATGAATCCTTCATCAAGAAAGAGATCCTCCATCTTGAGCGAACAGAGTTCTGACACCCGCAGCCCACAACTGTACATGGTCTCAATCATAGCTCTGTTGCGTTGTCCCTCACGCTGGGAGAGGTCTATCTGGCCGATTATACAATCTATCTCATCAACAGAAAGAACATCAGGCAAATGGCGGCCTATCTTGGGAGCCTCAAGCAGCTCACTGGGATCATCCTGTCTGTAACCATCAAGGACAAGGAACCTGAACAAAGACTTTACACCCGATATTATCCGGGCCTGAGAGCGTGGAGCTATACCCAGATCACCCATAGCGGCAGCAAAACCATGCAAGTCATCAAGAGTGACATCCGTTATGTCAATACCGCAGTCATCCATATATCCCAACAGTTTCATGGCATCATCCATATAAGCTTCCAATGTATTGGATGACAAAGATTTTTCCAGAAGCAGATACTGACGGTATCGTTTCATCATTGCTCCTTGAACACCTATAGGCTGTTGATCATCTCCTGTTTTCATATTCTCAGAAAAACCGCTTAACTTTGCAGTGTGAAGGCGGCACGCCAAAGATAACAAAATTATGGCTACATCCGGACAAGGAATCGGATATACAGGTGAGGATGCTCTTGAGGAGTATATTTCAGCACACATCGATGCTGAAAGCGCACAGTTACGCAATCTCTACAGGCAGACCAACCTGAAAATGCTCAACCCCCGCATGGCATCAGGTCATATACAGGGACGTCTTTTGAAAATGCTGGTAAGCATGGTCAAGCCAAAACTTGTATTGGAAGTGGGCACTTTCACCGGATATGCAACACTCTGCATAGCTGAAGGATTGGAGGACGACGGAATGGTACATACAGTCGAAATCGACGATGAATTGGAGGATTTTATAACAAAAGAGTTTGAAAAATCACCTTTCGGAAACCGTATCTGCCTGCACATTGGCGATGCCCTTAAAGTTGTTCCTGAACTGGGACTGATGTTTGACATGATCTTCCTTGACGGAGAAAAAAGGGAGTATCCTGACTACTATAACACCCTGTTGGATTGGCTCAGACCGGGCGGTTATATGATAGCCGATAACACACTCTGGGACGGACATGTAGTTGAAGACAGCTATAACACTGACCCCCAGACTGTTGCCGTAAAGAGATTCAACGATCTGGTTCATGCCGATGCAAGGGTTGAGGTGGCGATGATACCCATACGCGACGGACTGACAATAATAAGAAAAAAGCTAACAGCCAACAGCTAATAGCCAACAGCCAAAGAAATAATATGGACAGTACAAGACAACAGAAAATTGCAAGGCTGATACAGAAGGAGCTTAGTGAACTCTTCCTGATGCAGACCAAACTCACTAAGGGGCTGATGATAACCGTAAGTGAGGTTAAGATAAGCAGTGACCTGAGCATTGCCAGTGTATATCTGAGCGTATTCCCTTCAGAGAAGGGTGAGGAGACCGTAAAGAACATCAACACAAATGTAAAGGATATAAGATTTGATCTTGGACAGAGGGTAAGACACCAGCTCCGCATCATACCGGAGTTACGCTTTTTCCTTGACAAGACCATTGATTACATGGCCCACATAGACGAACTGCTCAAAAAGTGAACTTTCCGTTCTTCATAGCCAGCCGTTATCTCTTTGCAAAAAAGAGCCATAACGTAATCAACGTGATCTCTGCCATATCTGTGGCCGGAATCATGCTTGCATCATTTGCTCTTATATGCACCCTGTCCGTATTCAACGGTTTCCATAACCTGGTGGAATCTCTCTTCAAGGATTTTGACCCCGAGATAAAAGTAGTTCCTACAAGCAGGAAATTCTTCAATATGGATGATGAACGTATCCTCAAGGCTTCTTCTCTTGATTTTATAGAGATGAACACATTCACGCTTGAGGAACAGGCTCTCATCAGTTTCAAGAGCAAGCAAGAGATTGTCATGATAAAAGGTGTTGAAGACAGCTACCATGATCTGGTTAACATAGAGAACCTGCTTAAGGGTAACGGAATATTCATGCTCAAGGATGAAGTTTGTAACTATGGGATCATGGGCATTGGACTGATGAACCGTTTAAACTGTGGGATTAATCCCCCTTATCCCTTCCAGCTTTATGTACCCAAGAAAGAGGGACAGATAAGTATTTCCAATCCCGCGACATCATTCAATCACGCAAACATCTACTCTCCAGGGGTTATTTTCAGGGTTGAACAGGAGAAATATGATGATAACTATGTAATTATTTCCCTTGAACTGGCACAACAGCTTACTGACCGTGAGAATGAAGCCTCTGCATTGGAGATAAAGACAAAAGAGGGAACTTCTATCAGGAAAGCAATACGGAGTCTAAAGTCCGTACTGGGTCCTGACTTTGACGTCCAGGACCGCATCCGGCAGCAACAAGATGTTTTCAAGGTATTCAAACTGGAAAAATTCATATCCTATCTGTTCCTGACATTCATTCTGCTTATAGCATGCTTCAACATAATAGGTTCTCTGATAATGCTTATAGTTGAAAAACAGCAGGACGCCGGATTATTGGAAAGCATGGGAGCAAGCAAGAAAACCATAGAAAGAATCTTCATAACAAACGGAGTGCTCATTTCACTGATAGGAGCTGTTTCAGGCCTTATCCTGGGTGTTATAGCAGTGCTTCTCCAACAGAAATACGGATTCATATCCTTAGGTTCACAGGGAAGTTTCATAGTTGATGCCTACCCTGTAAACATACAGATAAAGGATATTATTCTGGTATTAGTGACTGTCCTTGTGGTAAGTTTCCTTTCTGTACGTCCTATAGGACCTATAGCACGCCGTTTTATCAGAAAATCAGAGGGATAAAGACTCAGCATCAACAACTGAGTTCAAGAAAATGGATGCATTGGGAAGGAATGTCTCCACAGACTCTGTTGTGTAATATCTGCAGGAAGCTCCTTTTGTACAACGCATATCCATCTCAGGATGACGTACCATATAATCCTTGAGAGATGCAGCAACATACTCTCCCTGAGAGATGATGTTTATACCTTCAGGAACGTATTTCCTGATTTTATCAAGCAATAAAGGATAGTGGGTACAGCCCAGGATTATGGTATCAATCAGGCTGTCCTTGGCAAGCAGGTTCTCCACATGATGCTTTATGAAATAATCCGCACCTTCTGACTGTGACTCGCCTGTCTCTACCAGCGGCACCCAGATGGGGCACGATTCGGATGTCACCGTGATATCAGGAAAAAGCTTATTGATTTCAAGCGGGTATGACAACGATTTAACTGTACCAGGTGTAGCCAACAACCCCACATGTCGCGTATTTGTCAACTCACCGATGGATTCAACCGTCGGACGGATAATGCCCAATACCCTACGGGTTGCATCAAGACGGGGTAAGTCAATCTGCTGAATGGTTCTGAGAGCCTTGGCCGATGCCGTGTTACAAGCCAGAATGACAAGATTACATCCCATCTCAAACAGTTTGGTTACACATTGAAGCGTAAATTCATATACTACTTGAAATGAACGGGTACCATACGGAGTCCTGGCGTTATCTCCAAGATACAGGAAATCATATTCCGGCATCTCTCTGCGTATATGTTTCAAGATGGTCAGGCCACCGTATCCTGAATCAAAAACGCCTATGGGACCGGGCTTTGGGGACAAAACGATCTTGTCTTTTCCTCTATTATCTTGACTCTTGAGCATTTATCTTAATAATTGGCTGGCTGGATTCCGTCACTCTTCCCGAGTACCTTTCTATTCCTACCAGGCTATAAACATCTGCCGATATATCCACGCCTTTTGTCTGGTTAATGGATAAGAAAGTCCCTGCACCTGTATCTATGACATAATCCAGTCCCTGTTCAGTACATACCTTTGATATTACATCAAGAAGTTTTATCTTGATAGGATTTAAAAGGCTGTCACGCTTTGTCTCAAGTTCAGACTGTACTTTGTCCCTGAACTCTACGTTGTTATCCATCAGAAGCTGCAGCTCTTTCTGGCGTTTGGCTACGATTGAAGGAGACAGATGATCCTGCTCTAAAATGAAATTGATATACTGCCTTTCAAATTCACGCTTGGAACGTTCTATCTCTTCTTTATAGTCTGACTGTATCTTTTTAAGTTTCTGCTCAGCATCCACATAATCGGGCATATGTTTCAACGTATTGTTGAAATCAATATAACCGAACATTCCCTCCTGAGCAGGAACAAGTGAACATACGGAAAAAAAGAATGCGGTAAGTAACGTTCTTAGGGTTTTCATATTTGGAAAGCTTGTTATAACCAATAAAGGGAATCGGGCTTACGCCGGTTCCCCTTATCGTTTAATCTTAAAATAATTACTTTATGCCCAGTTTGGCCTTGACAGCCTCTGTAACATCAGTAGTAAGAGTGGAACTTACATAAGGAACCACGCCACCGGCGATATTGAAGATGCATACATAACCACCTTCCTCACCTACAGCCTTGATTGCTTTGAGAACCTTATCCTCAATAGCACCCATAAGCTGGCTCTCCTTCTGATTCTTATTCACCTCACAGTCATTATAATACTGCTGCATTTTCTGCTGGCTCTCCATCAGTTCCTGTTCTCTGCGTTCGCGGATGCTCTCAGGAAGAGTCTCTCTGTTCTTCATGTAGTCATCCACTTTCTTTGAATACTCGTTCTGCATGTAGTCAAGTTCCTCCTGATACTGCTTAACCAACTCCTCCATTTCAGCCTGTGCAGCCTTGTATTCACTCATCAAAGGAATAATATCTGAAGAGTTTATATGTCCGAACTTCTGTGCGAATGCGCCGAAAGGCAGTACTGCCATCAGTGCGATGATAATGATCTTTTTCATATTAGGTGTATTTTTAGTCGTTTGTTTATTAGTCTGTACAAAGGTATGCATTTAGTTTGAATAACCCAGTTTCTTAAGCACCTCATTGCTTATATCAATCTTGGGTGAAGCATAAATCATGCTTGTGGCCGATGAACGGTCAATAACCACCTGATAGCCGTCAGACTCACTGATCTGCTTTATTGCCTCATAAATCTCATCCTGAATGGGAGCCATCAGGCTCTGCTGCTTCTTATAGAGCTCACCGTCAGGACCAAAATACTGACGTTTCAGTTCGCTGGCCTGTTTCTCCTTGGCTACTATCTCCTCCTCCTTCTTGGCTTTCTGTTCCTCTGAAAGGAATAGAGACTCATTCTGATAGTTCTTGTATAATGTCTGAGCCTCAAGGTTCAGAGCCTCAACCTCAGCCTGCCAACGTTTTGAGAACTGGTTGAGTTGTTCATTGGCACGCTCATATGCGGGAATCCTGTTCAGAATATACTCCATGTCAACCAAGGCAAATTTCTGCGCACCTGCGGTAAGGCAGAAAAACAGCATCATCGCTGCAATTGAAAATGATTTTTTCATAATATCTCTTTTTTCTATATTATAACCGGTTGCGGCCTCAGGTTAAAACTCCTGACCCAGGATGAAGTGTACCTGACTGCCACCAAACTGTTTACTACCCATTATAGGATCAAAGCCGTAAGCCCAGTCTATACCCATCAGGCCAACCATCGGAAGCATAATACGTACACCTACTCCGGCAGAACGCTTCAAGTCAAAAGGATTAAATTTTCCTATGCTGCTCCAGGCATTTCCGGCCTCCACGAATGCCAATCCATAGATGATGGTTGAGTTCTCCATAAGGAAAGGATAACGCAACTCTGCAGCCATCCTGGTATATGCATAACCGTCAGAGTAAGGAGTGAGAGCACCATTGTCATAACCACGCAGACCAACAATCTCCGTAGCATATGTATATGAACCGCCGCTCATACCGTCACCACCCATATAGAAGGTCTCAAACGGTGATTTCTTATATTTGTTGTAATGTCCCAGCAGACCTAAATCAAAACGGGTCATCAACACCAGACGTTTCTTGATTCCATTGGTGAGTGATGTATAGGTACGGCTACGGAATTTCCACTTGTTGTACTCAATCCATTTATGTTTGTCCTGTAATTCCTGCTGATAGGTTGCCGATGTATTGTCAGCAGCAAGATGCTCATAATCCTTTCCGTCCCAAAGAGAATATGGCGGAGTGAAATATACTGAAAAGGCAAACTCAGAACCGGTGCGCGGGAAAATAGGATGATCCGTAGAACTCCTGCTTATGGTGAAGCCCAGATTGATGTTGTTGCACGTTCCGTTGTTAATCAGGAAGTATGACCATTGTTTCAGTTTATAACGGGTATATGACAACTCCGTATAGAATGAAAAATAATCATCAGGCCAATGCAGACGCTTACCCCATCCTATGCTGGCACCCAACATAGTGATATACTTGTCAGGATCATAATAAGACTCGTAGTTATTATAATAGTACCCACCGTTATTTCCGTAATAGTTACTATACCCGTTCAGGTAATTGTAATAATTCTGATAATATGCAGAGTTATAGTAGTTACTGCTTATATCCGTCTGTTTGGAGAAGAACAGACCCACTGAAAGGGAATTGGGACGCTTGCCTCCTAACCATGGCTCCATGAAAGATATACTGTATGACTGGTAATACTGACCGTTGGTCTGGGCACTGAAAGAGAGCGTCTGGCCGTCACCTTGCGGCAGAAACATACGGTAGTTGTCACTTTTATGGAACAGGTTATACATACTGAAGTTGGTGAACTTAAGCGATGCACGACCTATCAAACCGGTCTGACCCCAACCAAAGGAGAGCTCTATCTGGTCATTTCCCTTACTCTCAAGCTGCCAGTCTATGTCAACAGTACCGTCTGTCTCATCGGGCACAATGTTATAATTGATGGCGGTCTGTTCAAAATGACCCATATTGGCGATTGAACGGTACGAGCGCTCAAAAGCATCATATGAAAATATATCACCTGGACGGGTGTAAAGTTCACGGCGTACCACATTTTCATACACGCGGTCATTTCCATGTATCAATACACGGTTGATAGTTGCCTGAGGACCCTCTGCTATACGTATATCCAGATCAATGGAATCACCTATGATGTTTGTTTCTACAGTATTGAGACGAAGCATCACATAACCATTGTTATAGTATCTCTTGCCAATAGCATCTTCATCTCCCTGCGTACGATCATTCAGTTTCTTCTGGTTATAGACATCACCTTTTTTCATGCCAAGGATAGATGAAAGCTGATCACTGGTATATACCGTATTACCTATCCAGTTTACATTTCTCAGATAGTATTTTTCACCTTCGTCAATTTTGAGCCAAATATCAACCGTATTGTCCATAGGATTGGATGATACACTGTCATAGACGATATAAGCATCACGATAACCCATTTCCCCGTACCTCTCAAGAATATTGTCCATATCCTTCTGGAACTCATCACTTACGTACTTCTTGGTCCTGAAGAACTCACGCAATTTACCCTTTTCATTGGTTTTCTTCATGAGTTTCTTGATGTTGTTGTCTGTCAGAACCTCATTTCCTTCCAGATGAATGGTACGGACCTTGACCTTCTCTTTTTTGTCTATATATACATCTACGTATGCAAGGCCGTCTTCATCAGGCTCGGAACGTTGCTGGACACGTACATCAGCATCATTGAAACCTCTTTCACTGAAATAGTCACGTATAAGTTTCTCTGAACGGTTCAATCCGTTTTGGGTAATCTGGCTACCTGCGAACATGCCTATCTTATCCTCAAGTTCCGATGCCTCACCCTTGCGCACTCCGTGGAACACTACCTCCTTAACCTTGGGATTCTGTTCCAAAGCCAACTCCAACCATATCTTGTCACCGGCTATTTTGAGCGCTTTAATCTGTACATTGGCAAACAGTCCGGTAGCCCAAAGACGTTTCATGGCATTGGTGATGTCAGAACCTGGCACCGCTACACGCATACCACTTGAAAGCCCGGACATCTTAATAAGAGTCTTATGGTTATTCTCTTCTATGCCTGTAACCGATATGTCCGCTATTTCATACCTTTTCGGCGTACCGGAATAAAGAATTACGGGATTCTCCTGTTCCACCATCAGATCATCAGCCTGTGCCGCAACGGATGAACAGCACAATACTGACATCAAAAAGAAAAAGATATGTCTTATCCTTAGTTTCATCATCATTTTGAATCGTGTTTACCGGCTATCTGAGCTCCTGTCAAACCAAAACGGCGCTCACGCTGCTGATATACGTAGATGGCCTTGCAAAGTTCCTCCATGTTGAAATCAGGCCAGAATGTATCACAAAAATAAAGCTCAGTATAAGCAGACTGCCATAACAGATAGTTACTCAATCTCAGTTCTCCACCGGTACGTATAAGCAACTCCGGATCAGGCATGAAGTTTGTAGTCATGGAGGATGACACCATTTCTTCATCTATCTGATCAGGACTTATCTCTCCTTTGGCTGCTTTTTCAGCCAGCAACCTTGCTGCACGGGTTATCTCCCAACGTGAAGAGTAACTCAAAGCCAGAACCATGCATGAACGGTCAAATGTCTTGGTGTGGTCTATGCATTCATTCAGTTTGGCCTGTATCTCAACCGGCAGCCTTTTTACATCACCGATTACCCTGAAACGGACATGGTTCTTAATGAAAACATCCTCTTCAATATTTTTGAAAAGAAGCCCCATCAGAGCTGTTACCTCTTCTTCAGGACGGTTCCAGTTTTCCGTTGAAAAAGTATATAAAGTCAGATATTTGATTCCTAACTCTACCGCATTCTCCATTATCTTGCGTACAACTTCTACACCACGGATATGCCCCTCAGTGCGTTCCTTTCCCTGTTGCTCCGCCCATCGGCCATTACCATCCATGATTATGGCAACATGTTGCGGAATGCGGTTTTTGTCCAACTGTTCCTGATATGTCATATTTTACTTTATTTCATCGTTACAATTACACGGACGTTTGAAAACATCAAACGTAACATATAGCATAGTAAAACTGTAGCTGTCCTTGTTCTTGATTCCCTTTCCTTTTATGAGGAACGGATTCTCAAGTGAAGCGGATGTATCTGCTCCTACATCAAGTCTGTCCGTTGTAGTAAATCTCATGGACCATTCAAGTCCAATATTAACTCTTTCGGACAGTTTGAACCTTACACCCAATCCTATAGGGAAATTGGCTGCAAAATCATTTTCAGCAGGCTTAGGTACATAAGACATTCCTATGCCGAGCAGTCCATAAGGGGCTAATCTGTGGTTATCTGCCCACCCTGTCATTCCGTATCCGCAGAAGCCCCACTCCACCTGAAAACCCAGGTCATATACCGTACGGCTGAACTTGATTTCATCACCGGGAATCACTCCGAATGCATTCTTTGAAGAACCCGATATTCCTGCTGCCGAAAGATTAGCCTTAAGCGCAAAACGGGAATTGACATTATATCGTGCTATTACGGAAAACACTCCATTGGTGTTACGGTAAAGACGGTCGTTGGCATCACCCATATAGAAACTTCCACCTCCGCCCAAGCCCAATTCCATCAGGTAGCCGTCATCCTGCGCCGCTGCAAAAGAGCAGCAGAACAGCATGATCGCAAAGGCCGGAACTTTCAGTTTCATAAATTTCATTTGCCTCGTTTATCCAATCTTGTTACCGTTCCTCGCCACACCTGACCGTCAGCCGTCATAAGCCATATTGAACCAAGTCTGTCTACGGCATATGCAAAATCACCTTCATATCCCTTGAGCTTTTTGGGAAGCTGCATATAACGGTTCCATGACGTTTCATTGTTTTTTACGTATGGACTACACAGATACCATGTAATACCATTGTCACTGGACTGTCTGAAACCGTTCAATCCTTTACCGAATGCAAACAGGCTGCCGTCATATTTTATGACTGAAAGATTCTGCATTACCGGAAGCCTTAGACTGATGTTTGCAGGAGCATCCATCTGACTCCATAAAGTATCTGTAGAAAGAGTTGTCCAAACAGAAAGGTTATTATTGCCCAAGCCTGCCAACACTGTCCTTTTTATGGATTTGTTTGTAGCAAGAGGATACTCAAAAGCTATGGCAGCAGAATCAGGAAAGCCCTCCGGCATCTTGCATGATTTAGTCCATTCTGACATATCGGAACTTTTGATTATGTTGCCGTCCGTATCAACAGCCCATATACTACAACTCTCCCCTTCAGTTCTGACAAGGCTTTTAATGCCACTTTTTACCTCTGTCCAGTCTATTCCGTTTATAGAGCCATAAATTGAATTCCCCGATTGGGCATAAATCCTTCCTCCCGATACAATTACATTACGGCTCCAACCGGCAGAAGGTATTCCCGACAACGCAACAGGAGCTGTCCATTTTCCTTCTGTTATGCTTTTTGACACAACTTCAAGAGCATCATTATCATCCAGTCCGAAATTATAGAGAGAATCGTTCAGAATAACGGCACAAGGCTCCCTTAACGCCGTAAAGCCCGTACTGTCGGCCTGACTCCAAAGAAGAGAATCAGGGAATACCTTACGTACATTCAGTTGCACTTTATAATCTCTCTTGTAGGTTCCGTCTGATGAAACCATCCTGAATACTACTCCACGTGCAGGAGTGAAATCTATGGAATCATATCCGGACCAGTAATAAACAGCACCAGGATCATCCGAATAGTAATACAGGACAGTCCCTACGCCACTCACAGACGTAGTGACGGCATCAACGTCCGAACCGTAATCCAAAGAGTCAATATTGTAAATCCTGTTATTGACCTGGTCTATTGTCATGGGGAACAGCACACCGCCGCCACGATAATATGTGATTGAGTCATTACCTTGCTGGTCTATATCCTGATAGCGGACATTATAGTAGCCTACTACGAATGACGTTATTGCAGCCTGAGGCGTTTTTTCCGTTTCTGTATCCTTAAGACAGGAAACGACTGAAACAAGCACAAAGGCAAGTATTATTATAGAAAAAATGGTTCTCTTCATCAGAACTGTTGAAAAATGCATATATATTTAATCGCGCAAATTTAACAACAAAATCCGTAGGGGCGTGTGTAATAATGTTGTTTTATATTAAAGATTGGGCATATCAGTCATTATTTTGTAACTTCGCGGCATTGAAAAACCTTAAACAAACATACATAATGGACAATATCAAGACTCAAGTGGCAAGAGAACTGCTGCGCATAGAGGCTGTAAAAGTTCAGCCGGATGCTCCGTTCACATGGGCATCGGGATGGAAATCACCATTCTACTGCGACAACCGCAAAGCACTTTCATTCCCTGAAGTAAGGACATTGGTACGTGATTCTCTTTGCAACGTCATAACACGTGATTTCCCTGATTTTGATGTAATAGCAGGTGTTGCTACCGGAGCCATAGCACAAGGAGCACTCGTAGCAGACCGTATGGGCAAACCGTTTGTATATGTACGTTCTGCACCAAAAGACCACGGTCTGGCCAACCTGATTGAAGGTTATCTGGAACCTGGCAGCCGCGTTATGGTTGTTGAAGATCTGGTTTCAACCGGATTGAGCAGCCTCAAGGCTGTTGATGCCATACGTAATGCCGGCTGTGAGGTTATAGGCATGGTAGCCTCTTTTACCTACGGATTCCCTGTGGCAGAAGAGGCCTTCCGGAACGCCGGCGTCAAACTCTCCACTCTGACGGATTATCCTGCCATGCTGGAAACCGCAGTCACTTCAGGATATATAAAAGTTGACAGTTTACAGACACTTAACGAATGGCGGCAGAATCCCTCCGAATGGGGTAAATAATACGATGAAAAGGATAGAAAGTAACGTAAAACAGATTCCCTATTCACAGGAATCGGTATATGCAAAAGTCTCTGACCTGAGCAACTTGCGCGAGCTGATGGAGCGCATACCGGAAGACCAGAAACAAAATATCAAACTTGAGAATCTGGAATGTACTGCAGACAAGGTGAGCACTACCGTATCTCCTATCGGAAAGGTTGAGCTGGCCATCGTGTCGCGTGAGCCTTTCAAATGCGTCAAGATGGAGACGACACAATCACCTGTAAAACTGATCATCTGGATCCAGATTGTTTCCACAGGTGATTCCAGCTGCAAAATAAAGCTGACAGCTGACGCTGACTTAAATATCTTTATGGCCAAAATGGTGGAGAAACCGCTCACCGAGGCTTTAGACAAACTTGCCGATACTCTGGCAATGATTCCATATTAAAACAAACAACAATGAAACCTATCTGGGACAAGGGTAAACCCGTAAACGAACTGATACAGAAGTACACCGTAGGGCGTGACCGTGAGATGGACCTGATGCTTGCCAAGTATGACGTGCAGGGGTCACTGGCCCACATAACCATGCTTGAGTCTATCGGACTGCTTGAAGCCGATGAACTTAAGGCTCTCTCCGCAGGACTCAAGGACCTGCTCCCTGTCATAGAACGCGGTGAATTCGTGATAGAAGACGGAGTTGAGGATGTTCATTCACAGGTTGAACTCATGCTTACACGCCAGCTTGGTGATATGGGTAAGAAGATACACAGCGGCCGTTCACGTAACGACCAGGTGCTGGTAGATCTCAAACTGTTTACCCGTGACCGTCTGCGTAGTATCGTAAACTCCGTAAAGAGCCTGTTTGACATTCTCATTAAACAGAGTAACCGGTACAAGGATGTGTTGCTGCCCGGTTACACCCATCTGCAGATAGCAATGCCTTCATCATTCGGACTCTGGTTCGGTGCATACGCTGAGGCTCTGACTGACGATATGCTCCTTTTGCGTGCCGCCTTTGACCAGGCCAACCGTAACCCGTTAGGCTCTGCTGCCGGCTACGGCTCATCATTCCCGCTCAACCGTCAGATGACTACAGACCTACTTGGTTTTGAGTCAATGAACTACAACGTGGTTTATGCCCAGATGACACGTGGAAAACTAGAACGTAACGTAGCTTACGCACTGGCTTCTGTTGCTGCCACCATAAGCCGCCTGGCATTTGATGCATGCATGTACAACAGCCAGAACTTTGGTTTCATCAAGTTGCCCGATGACTGCACCACAGGCTCCAGCATCATGCCTCACAAGAAAAACCCGGATGTTTTTGAGCTTACACGTGCCCGCTGCAACAGGCTGCAGGCATTGCCTCAGGAGATAACCCTTATGACCAACAACCTGCCCAGCGGCTATTTCCGCGACATGCAGCTTGTAAAGGAGGTTTTCCTGCCCGCTTTTGAACAACTGGAGGAGGTCATTACGATGACCGCATATATGCTTGATCACATAAAAGTACGAGAGGACATTCTCTCTGATCCCAAGTACGATGCAATATTCAGCGTTGAGGAGGTGAACCGCCTGGCACGTGAAGGCATGCCTTTCCGTGAAGCTTACCGCAAAGTGGGTGCTGAGATAGAGAACGGAACCTTCAAGGCTGACCATAACATTCATCATACACATGAAGGCAGCATAGGCAACCTTTGCAATGACCGCATCACTGCCCGCATGGACAAGCTTGTATCGGAGTTTCCGTTTGCATATATTGACAAGGCAATAGACAGGCTTACATCAAAGTAAGAATCTGATGACATCAATAAAAAATGCCGACCCGCGGGCCGGCATTTTTTTCGTTTTCATCGGAGGATTACTCCCATGGAAGCTTAGTGATTGATTCGCCAAACTCTGAATTCTCAGCGTCGTTCTCATCAAGCTTGAATACCATGAAGCCGGGATTCTCCTTTGTGCAGGGAGCCCAGTCACCACCCTTAGGACCGTTAGGATCGCTGTACTTTGCAAAGTTGGTCCAAGCGGTAAGCATCTTCTCTGACAGATCCCAGTCACCCTGTGTCCAAGGTCTCCAGCAGTGCTGCAGTGACTTGAATACGAACCAGAGGTCTGATGAGTGGAATGCACCACGCAGACGCTGTGTAACCTCAGGATGTGAGCCGTCATCGGGCAGAGGACGTGCAAACTCATAAGCCCAAGCCTTGCTGCCGTTCTTGGTCATCTCCTGACGGTTCTGGCAGAATGCAGCAACACCTGCAGACATATTGCCCATATCGTTCAGAGTGTAACCGCACATATAAGGAACATCAGCCAGGGTACCGTCAAGAGCAGCCTCATCAAAGCTCTCCTTTGATACATAACCGTCAACGATAGGCATACCGGTGATGCTACCCATATTACCGGTAGCGTTGCTGTAGATGCTGGCTACTGAATAGATAACCTCTGTATCGGCATTACGCATCTTCTGGAGGGTATTGTAACCTGCCCAGTCCATGATAACCTTGGTGTTGAACTCAGCGCGCTGCAGAGCGTTCAGACCTTCCGGAGCCTGAGGAGCCTTATAAGCAGCAATACGCTCGGTATTGTTAGCGTTTCCGCCGCCAAAGCCGCCGAAACCGCCCATCATACCCATGCCCATGCCACCACGCATGCCGCCCATACCGCCGCGGCCGCCTGCTGCATTGTTGTTAGGAACGGTCAGGCCACCGGCGCTCATGATGATTGCCTTGTGGAACAGGCCACGTGCCAGAGGAGACTCACACAGTGTACGTACACTTCCACCACCAGCTGACTGGCCGAATATCATTACGTTGTCGGGATCACCGCCAAACTGGGCGATGTTCTTCTTGATCCACTTGAGTGACTCAATCTGATCCAGGATACCATAATTACCTGATACACCGTTGGGGCTCTCAGCTGAGAGATCGGGGTGTGTCATGAAACCGAAGATTCCGAGACGATAGTTGATTGATACAAGGATAACATCCTTACCAGCCCACTCCTGAGCGTCAAACTCAGGCTCTGAGCCCCATCCCTCGCGGTAACCGCCACCGTGAATCCACAGGGCAACCGGAAGCTTGGCATTTACATCACCCGGCTTCTTGGTCCAGATGTTCAGATAAAGGCAATCCTCACTGAAGGGAGCCTCATCACCATAACCCCACTCTGTGTAGTAACCACCCTTGTACTGGATGTGCTGATAGCTGGGATGATCAAAACGGTCGCAAAGCTTTACGCCCTCCCAGGGAGTAACAGGCTGTGGGGCCTTCCAACGGTTCTCGCGGATAGGAGCAGCAGCATAAGGAATGCCACGGAAAACAAAAACATCCTTTACGCGGTCAGCGCTTACGCCCTGAACCTGACCACCTTCGATACTCAATACGGGACTGAGTTTCTCAGTGTTGCATTGGCAGCTGGCCATCAAGGTCAGGATACCGGCAAAAAACAACAGTTTCTTCATAAAATGTTTATTAGGTTAAGTTAAAATAATGTCCTCTTGAGAAATAAACTTCCACAAATGTAATATATTTTATTAGTTGTTAATTTTAACACGCCTTTTTTTTCCTTCATTTTTTGGCGAATCCCACTAAACGGAGTACTTTTGCATCGCTTCGCTCGCTCGAATGGTGGAATGGTAGACACGAGGGACTTAAAATCCCTTGGCCTTTATCGGCTGTGCGGGTTCGAGTCCCGCTTCGAGCACTCCCCTTTCTGAATCCGGAAAATACTGCGTACCAATGGCTGACGTCAGATTCTTCAAGTTATTACTCTCCTCTCTTCTGCTCTTGGGAGCCATTCACGTAAACGCATCGGATTATAGATACAACCTTTATTTAGGTTTGGGTCCCATCAAAATTCCGGCAGGAACTGCACATTTATATGACTCTGAGGTCATTTATGAAGGCATGCTGGCCGTACGTACCGCAATGGAGTTGAACACCAACCCTAAAGCTGATAAACTATTTGTACTGAGAGACACTATCGAATCATACAACACAAAAGAGGGTGAAAGCCTGTTCTTTAAAAAAACAATCAATGAGGGCAACAGGCACAATGTTGAAACAGCTCATTATTCAAAAGACAACGACAGGTTCATTGTCAATCTCGATACGTGGGATATGAATACAAACACACGTACAAACCATTCTACAGAATGGCGTCCCACACGTATCTTTGACATTATGAGCATGATTGCGTTCGCCCAAAACATTGACACATCAAACCGTGAACTTGGCAGTACTGAAAACCTTCCAATGGTTAACGGCAATAAGGTTGTGCAACAATATCTGGTTTACATCGGCAACAAGAAAATCAAAGCCGATGACGGATGTACATACGATTGTATGGTTATCTCCATAAGAGATTACTCCAAAGGAAAGGAGCGTGAAACCGTCAAGGCTTACGTGACCAATGATTCAAAGCATACACCTGTTCAATTAGATATAATATTGTCAACAGGAACGTCAATAAAAGCTTTGCTAAAATAAAGGATATGAAACTCACAGATAACCGTTTTCTCACAAAACGCGGATTCGGGGTCCACTCCCCCTGGGCTTATGACCTGATTGAAAACGTCATTAACGAACGTCACCCTTATTATGCCTATGAGGATCTTTACCCATTCTGGGAGAAAGCACCTCAATATCTTCCGCAATATCCGCAAAGCCGTGATGAACTGCTCTTCCGTCTGGTAAACAGATTCAACCCCAAGTTTATCCTTGAAGTAGGCACCGGAGCAGGCGTTAGTACCGGATATCTGGCATCGGTCTCCAAGACATCAAGGGTGGTTACTGTTGATTTCCCGCATCCGGCAGAAAAAGAGGTTCGCCGCAACCTCAAGAAAATCAAGAATATTGAGTATATTGCAGCCGATGTCATCCAGACCGTGCAGGATATTCTGGACAGCGGCAACGTTCCGCAGTTCATACACATAGCCCACACCGCTCTCTGGAGACAGATGGTGGAGATGATTCTGCCATACGCCACATCTGATACGATCATTGCAGTTGAGGATATGGGCAAGAAGCAGAAAAAGGAATGGTGGAAAGAGATCATTAAAGATGAGAGAGTGGGTGTAACCTTCCAGATGAAAAAGATAGGCCTGCTCTTCTTTGACAAAAAGATGACCAAACAACACTATGTGTTATGAGTAAGATTTACACCCGTACAGGCGATAAAGGGACCACGAGCCTTGTAGGAGGCAAACGTGTAAGCAAGACTGATCCGCGTCTTGATGCATACGGCACAATAGATGAACTCAACTCATTCATCGGCCTGATGCAATCCGTTATGGATAACAAGGCTGAAAGTGCAGAAAACATACAGTGGATCCAGCAGAAACTGTTCAACATAGGCGGTTGCCTTGCTACAGACACCACCTCTTTTGAACTCCCTGACAGCTGTAAGGTTCTGGCTTCTGATGTGGAGCGTATTGAAAAGATGATTGATACTCTGCAGGAAGGCCTGCCGGAGCAACGCTCATTCATTATGCCCGGCGGTACTCAGGCTGCATCATATGCCCATGTGGCACGTACCGTATGCCGCAGGGCCGAGCGCCTTATACTGGCACTTCCCGATGAGGCAAAAGCACCGTCAGAATTGCTTCAGTACATAAATCGTCTGTCAGATTATCTGTTCGTTCTGGCACGCCGGATAAACTTTTTTGCAGGTACCCCTGAAAAAATATGGTAGAACTTTTGGATTACATATTTTTTTATACTTTTGCACCCCTAAAGAAATAACCTTAAA
Organism: uncultured Bacteroidales bacterium; assembly: GCA_902763885.1. Classification (GTDB taxonomy): domain Bacteria; phylum Bacteroidota; class Bacteroidia; order Bacteroidales; family Bacteroidaceae; genus Colenecus. Next base: position 47,250 of record CACWTU010000001.1, read on the forward strand.
ACACCGTTTTTACTATGTATTGGACATTGGAACTGGCATCAAAACTTGAAGATGCACCCTGGCCCGCAACCAAGGATGAGTTGATTGATTACGCCGTCCGTTCAGGAGCCCCGCTCGAGGTCATTGAGAACCTCCAGGAGATAGAGGATGAGGGCGATATTTATGAAAGCATAGAGGACATCTGGCCCGATTACCCCAGCAAGGAGGACTTCTTCTTTAACGAGGATGAATATTAATAGGGTTTCAAAAGATAAATTGCTAATATTCAATACTTTATAATTCAAGCAGTGGGTAGTCCCACTGCTTTTTTTACTACCCATTTTGATAGAAAAAGCACCTATTTTTACCCCCAAACTACCCGTTTGACTACCCGTCCAAATTGAAAATCCTCCTAAAAAAAGGAATAGTAAAAAATGGTTTCAAAGGTTGGCCGCGTCTTGTTCTTTTTAGTAAGTTTGTGACTAAAAGGATTATGGTATGCTGCAATATGAGAAATTAAAAAAGGAGGAGATTAAGGTGGCTTCAGAACTGGCCGCCAGAGCATATTTCAATTATATCTACATAACCATCTTCTTCCCTGGCCTTAAGGAGCGGCAAAGGGGGTTGGCTCGATTCCTGGCCATTAACAGGAAAGGAAATTTTAAGCGCTCACATATGTTGACCGCACGTTTGGACGGCCGGATGGTGGCTGAGGCGGCACTTGAGCCACCAGGCTACAAGCAGCCATCGGTACTCAAGTTCATTCTGAGCGGTTACCTGAAGATGTATTTTCTTACCAATTGGAAGCACCTGCATGCTTTCCTGGCAAAGGATGAGGAGGCCAGTACCCCGTGTCATGATTATCAGAAGAACAATCCTGATGTATGGTACCTGAGTATGATTGAGGTTGATCCGCCATTTCATGGTCAAGGCATAGGTACTCAGTTCATGTCTTATCTGGAGGATTACGTACGCCAGCACGGAGGCAAGACTATGGTGCTGTTCACCAACAATCGGGAGAACCTGAGTTTCTACACAAAACGCGGCTACGAGCTGTTCCATGAGTATGAAATTACCCATAACGGTCAAACCATGGGCAACTGGAGTCTCAAGAAATCATTGTAAGCCTCAAGTTTTTTATACTAAATCCACGTGGACGTATGAAAGGGAAACTCAAACGATTCCTTTCCGATCCTCGCACGTTGTTCTGGGTGTGGATGATAATAGCGGTGACGGGCATGACCCGTTACGAGGATGAATACTAAGAAATAAGCGTTTGTAAATCAATACAATAGAGGCGAACCGTCAATCCGACGATCCGCCTCTACTTTTTTTATTTTATTACCTTTTCAGAGTATCATACTCTTTCCGCGCTTCGTCCAGCAGTTTTTTAAATGCTTCATCTGAGTTCATATGAGCAAGCACTGCCGCAGCCATGATGCGTGCAGCTATGATATCGGTAGCCCAATGCTGGCCGGTAATGATGCCGCTCTCTCCCATACGGAATCCAAGAGTCAGGATATCGTTTGCTCTGCTGGGTGCAATCTCCGTAAGCACAAGTCCTACACCCCAGGAAATCTCTGATTCCACTGATGGATATGATGAATTATTACTATCATATTCTCTCGCAAACGGAGCCTCCCCTAACTGCACGTACGGGCGTTTACGGAACTGAGACGATGCTGCCAGATCTGCAGCATTTGCCTGTAGGGCGTTACGTGTCTCTTTTACCAATTCTGTGAGTTTAGGGGCCGATTTTGAATCAATCCTTACGCCTAAAGGCTCAGAGAAAGCCTTAAGGATTGCATCTAAACTACAGTCGGCATCAGCTTTAGCCTGCTCTCCACGCACAGTTGCACGCTTGCCTTTTGCTTCCATATATTGAGCTACATCACCATAGTAACGGTAGCTTGCAGTATCAACCGGTTGTGACAGGATACGGCGGCCGTCAGGCATAATGTTTGCGGAGTTTGGCTTACGGCCTGACTTTTCATAATATTCCGCACGTGCCGCCTCCATGTCGACCCTGAAATCAGGTACGGAATGCATTGCGGCAACTATGGCCGATGCGCACATATAACCTGCAGTAACATCACTCTGATAGTGTGCAGCCACTATAACACGGCTCTCGCCATACTCATAGCCGCGCCGTAGTATGGTATCCTGATACTCAGGAGCCATCTCAGCAAGCACCAGGGCGGTAGCCATACCACGGGTTGTATGACCTGACGGATATGAGCCACTGGTACGCAGACTTTCCAGATTGTCAGCCTGACCGGTGGGAATTTCATTGAACCTGATAACAGGCCTAATGCGCATATATTTCTCCTTTGGATTCTTAGAGGTCTGCTCAGCCGTATGGTAACTGCGCGACATAAGGTTGTAAATGGCGGGAGTCTCTGAGCGGCTTATCCTGAAACCCAAAGCTTCAGAAAATATCCTGGCCATCACCGTAGTACTTGACTGTGACTCTATGCTGGCTCTCTCACCACGCTCTGTATAGCGTACCGTCTTGCCCCACTGCCACTGTACAAAATCATCAAAATACTCAACGTCACATGTATCAGGTGGCGCAGGCAGGAATATACCGCCGTCCGGCTGGTTCTCTCTCTCGATATACAGATTGACACCATAACCTCTCTGCGGAAACTGCGGATAGCACCACTGGAAATGACAGAGCACCAACAAAGATGCCAGAAATATGCGGGTAGTCGTTCTCATAGACTTTGATTAAAAAACCGTGGTGAAAAGGCGTTTTTCACCACGGTTTTGGTTATTGGACCAATACAATCAGTCGTTCAGCTTGGCAGCAATGAACTCGCGGTTCAGGCGGGCGATATTGCTGATGCTGATGCACTTGGGGCACTCGGCCTCGCAGGCGCGGGTGTTGGTGCAGTTGCCGAATCCCAGCTCATCCATCTTGGAGAGCATGGCCTTGGCGCGGCGGGCAGCCTCTACCTGACCCTGCGGGAGCAGAGCAAGCTGGCTTACCTTGGCACTAACAAACAGCATAGCTGAACCGTTCTTGCAGGCTGCAACGCAGGCACCGCAACCAATGCATGATGCTGCATCCATAGCCAAATCGGCCTTCTCCTTAGAGATAGGAATTGCGTTGGCATCGGGCACACCGCCGGTGTTGATTGATACGTAACCGCCGGCCTGCATGATCTTATCGTATGCACGGCGATCTACCATAAGGTCACGGATTACCGGGAAACCGGCTGAACGCCAAGGCTCAACGGTGATGGTCTCACCATCCTTGAAACGGCGCATATAGAGCTGGCAGGTGGTAGCACCTGTGGCTGGACCGTGCGGATGTCCGTTAATGTAGAGTGAGCACATACCGCAGATACCCTCGCGGCAGTCATGGTCAAATACCACGGGTTCCTCACCGGCATTGATGAGCTGCTCGTTCAGAATGTCAAGCATCTCAAGGAATGAGGTATCGGTGGGGATATCCTTCATTTCATACACCTTGAACTGGCCCTTCTCCTTAGGACCTCTCTGGCGCCATATTTTCAGTTTGAAGCTTATATTCTTTTCCATAGTGATGCTTTTTATCAGTTCTTGTAATTACGGGTCTGAACCTTAATATACTCGTAGTTGAGAGGCTCCTTGAGCAACTCAGGTGCCTTACCCTCACCCTGATAGTTCCAGCAGGCTACGTATGAGAACTTGTCATCATGACGCAGTGCCTCACCCTCAGGTGTCTGATGCTCCTCGCGGAAGTGACCGCCGCATGACTCCTCACGGTTAAGACCGTCATAAGCCATCAGCTTGCCAATCTCGATGAAGTCAAGCAGACGCAGGGCCTTCTCAAGCTCAACGTTAAGTGTCTGGGCATCACCCGGAACACGCAGGTCTGACCAGAAGGTCTTCTCTACCTCATCCAGTTTCTGGAGAGCGGTCTTAAGAGACTGCTCTGTACGGCCCATACCTACATACTCCCACATGATGTGACCAAGCTCCTTATGGATAGAATCAACAGAACGCTTACCGTTAATACCCATGATCTTGGCAATCTTCTCCTTGACAGCCTTCTCGGCAGCATCGAACTCAGGCAGGTCAGTGCTGAAACGCGGAACCTGAATCTGGTCGGCCAGATAGTTCTGGATGGTATAAGGAAGTACAAAGTAACCGTCGGCAAGTCCCTGCATAAGAGCAGAAGCACCAAGACGGTTTGCTCCGTGGTCTGAGAAGTTGCACTCACCGATAGCGAACAGACCAGGAATAGAGGTCTGCAGCTCGTAGTCAACCCAGATACCACCCATTGTGTAGTGGATGGCGGGGAATATCATCATCGGGTTCTCGTACGGGTTAACGTCGGTAATCTCCTCGTACATGTCGAACAGGTTACCGTACTTGTCAGCAACAGCCTGCTTGCCAAGGCGCTGGATAGCGTACTTGAAGTCCAGGAATACTGCAAGACCGGTGTTGTTTACACCGTAACCCTTGTCGCAACGCTCCTTGGCTGCACGTGAAGCAACGTCACGCGGTACCAGGTTACCGAATGCGGGATAGCGGCGCTCCAGATAGAAGTCGCGGTCCTCATCAGGTATATCGTTAGGATTGAGCTCACCCTTCTGGAGTTTCTTGGCATCCTCAAGCTTCTTGGGAACCCAAATACGACCATCATTACGCAGGGACTCTGACATAAGAGTCAACTTTGACTGCTTGTCACCGTGTACGGGGATACAGGTGGGGTGAATCTGGGCAAAAGCGGGGTTGGCGAACCATGCACCCTTACGGTAGCACTGCATGGCGGCTGAACCGTTACTGCCCATAGCATTGGTTGACAGGAAGTATGTGTTTCCGTAACCACCGGTACCTATTACAACTGCGTGGGCTGAGCAACGCTTGATTTCACCGGTAACAAGGTCACGGTAGATGATACCGCGTGCACGCTCCTTACCCTCATCATCCTTGATCATAACCAGATCAAGCATTTCGCAGCGGGTAAACAGCTCAACGTTACCCTGGTGTACCTGATAACTCAAAGCAGAGTAGGCACCCAACAGCAGCTGCTGACCGGTTTGACCGCGGGCATAGAATGTACGCGATACCTGAGCACCACCGAATGAACGGTTGGCAAGTGTGCCACCGTACTCACGTGCAAAGGGAACACCCTGTGCAACGCACTGGTCTATGATGTTGTTTGATACCTCTGCCAGACGGTAAACGTTGGCCTCACGTGAACGGTAGTCACCACCCTTGATGGTATCGTAGAAAAGACGATATACTGAGTCACCGTCGTTCTGGTAGTTCTTGGCAGCGTTGATACCACCCTGTGCAGCGATTGAGTGAGCACGACGGGGAGAATCCTGGATGCAGAAGCACTTTACCTTGAAACCGAGGTCACCAAGTGTAGCGGCTGCTGATGCGCCTGCCAGACCTGAACCTACAACGATGATGTCAAGCTTACGCTTGTTAGCGGGGTTGACGAGTTTCTGATGAGCCTTATAGTTGGACCATTTTTCTGCCAACGGGCCTTCGGGAATTTTTGAATCTATAGTAGCCATAATCGTGTGCATTTACTGTTTAACAAAGGCTCTTGAAATAGAAAGTCAGAACAACTGCCACAAAACCAAGAACTAGCAGGGTTACATAGATGTTGCCTATAACCTGCCAGCGGCACTGCCAGGTCTTGCCGTTCCAGCCCAGAGTCTGGAGTGCGCTCCAGAAACCGTGTGACAGATGGAACCACAGAGCAGCCAGCCATACGATATAAGCCAGCACATAGTACCACTTTGAGAAGGTGTACTCGATGAATGCAGCGCCGTCAGTGGGTGCAGCGATTGAGGACTGCGTTCCAAGAAGTTCCTGAAGCTGCATCTTTGACCAGAAGTTGAACAGATGCAGGCAGAGACCAAGAGCCACGATTATGCCCAGAACGAGCATGTTCTGTGAAGCCCACTCAACAGATTTGGGCCTCTCAGTAACAGCGTATCTCTGGCTGCCGCGTGCTTTCCTGTTCTGGATGGTCAGGATGAACGCGAAAACAAAGTGAACCAGCACAAGGAAGGCAAGTCCGTACGTACCCACCTGTGCATACCAGTTTGCTCCCAGGAACTCGCACACGGCATTGTAAGCCTCGCCTGAAATCAGGGCTACGCAGTTCATTGCCATGTGGAATGTGAGGAACAGGATCAGAGCGCCACCGGAAACGCTCATCACAACCTTACGTCCGATTGATGAATCGATTAACCACATAAAAAGTTTAGTTTTTGATTATAAATATTTTAGCTTGTACACGTATGAAATAGAGTGCAAATATACTCAATAATGTGTATTTTTCCTATAAGATATGAGACATTATTGCCTATTGCTGAGAATTGACAATCTTTACTTATCTTTGAAGAAGATACGCTGCGCCTCGGGATAAAAATCAAACAAGTTTGTTTTTTCTCCTCTCGGTTTGCTGTATCTTTGTCCAGTTAAACAATTCCATATGAAAAAACTGAAACTAACCTTATCCATGTGCATGTCTCTGCTTGGCTTTACTTCATGCAACTGCAGTAATTGGGCTGATATGAATCCCGATGAGTTTCACCAGGCAATATTGTCTGCCGGAACTTGTGTAATTGATGTGCGTACACCCCAGGAGTACAATGAAGGACATCTTCCAAACGCCATAAACATTGACTGGCAAAAGGATGGATTTATTGATGAAATCAGTAAAAATTTAGACAAATCAACCCGTCTTGCCATTTACTGTCGAAGCGGAAGACGCAGCGCTGCCGCTGCCTCCGTACTGAGTGAAGCAGGTTATCAGGTAGTAAACCTTAAAGAGGGGTATATGAGTTGGACAGATGCAGGCAAACCAGTCAACACCTATGAAATTGAGTGTTTCATGGACGGCAACGAACCTGTTGTCCTTACTCTCATCAAACACGGCACGTTGGCAGTTTTCTATAAAGGAGCCTACATACATTTTGATCCGGTAAGCGGATACGGCAAAAACACAGATTATGCAACCGAATTCCCAAAAGCCGATGCCGTACTGGTAACCCATGAACATGGCGACCATCTGGACAAAAATGCAATTACCGCGCTTTCATCGGACAAAACAATACTTCTGCTCAATGCCAAGTCACAGGGACAGATAAGTATGGGCAAGAGCATAGCCAACTTTGAAAAAGCCGATTTACCACAAGGCATCAGGCTTGACGTTGTCCCTGCATACAACACCACACCCGGACGCGAGCAGTTCCATCCCAAGAACAACGGAAACGGTTATGTTCTCACTTTCCCGAATGGTTTCAGGTTATATGTAGCAGGTGACACTGAAGATATCCCTGAAATGGCCGATATCAAGAATATAGATGTGGCTTTCCTGCCTGTAAACCAGCCCTACACCATGACTGTTGAACAGTGCGTAAAGGCCGCAAACATCATAAGACCAAAGGTTTTGATACCTTATCATTTCAGCCAGACAGACCTGAACGGACTGCCTGCACTGCTGCCTGATATTGATGTGAGATTAAGAAATATGCAATAACAAATACCTGTTTATATAATGAAAGTTTTTTACAAAAGACTCTACGCCACTTTTGCCGTAGCGTTGTTTACGGGCTTAAGTTTTGCCCAGACAGAGAAAGATACCGTTTATGTTTTCCTTGAGAATATGCCCGATGCCGGCATCTACCTGCCGCCACCACCAGATATGCTCAGCCCGCAATACGCCGATGACTTTGCCCAGTGGCAATGGGGCAAGACCGTACGTCCAACCCAACGCGGCCAGCAGGCAAACGATGACTCCCAATGGGGCATTGGCGGAATGATCAGAGTACACCAGGGAACACTGGGCTTTGAAATAAGCAAGGAGAAGACTCCCGCCATCTATAAATTACTTTATAATGTACTGTGGACAGAGAACCAGAGTACACACAATGCCAAGCACAAATACATGCGCACACGCCCGTTTGCCCAGTACAACGAGCATACATGGGGCCGTTTTGACAATGAGCGTGAGCTCCGTTTCAACGGATCATATCCGTCAGGTCACACTGCACTTGGTTGGAGTACCGCACTTGTTCTCTCTGAGATGGTTCCTGAGCTGCAGGATACCCTGCTACGTACCGGATACCAGTATGGTGAGAGCCGCGTTATTGTAGGCGCCCACTACCAGAGTGATGTTGACGCAGGTTTCCTGTGTGGCACCACAGCTGTGGCCGTAATGCATGCCAGCCAGTATTTCCAGAAAGACCTGGAGGCAGCCCGCAAGGAGTACTGCAAAATCAAGGGCATCAAGAATGTAAGCCAGACAGAAGGATTTCCCGATGGAAACAAGGTTTTTGACGGTCCTGTCACAGAGGATAGCCACCGTTTCTACGGTGATGTAATAAAGTATTACGAGACTCTTCCTGAAAGGGAAACCGAGCGTGGTGAGCAGGCTAAGATTGATGCAGACAACAGCGTTGAGGCTATGATGAAGACTTTCAGTACTCCCGCATTTGAAATAAGCCGCGAGTCAAACCCCGCCATTGCAGCTCTGCTGGATTATACAAGGGATAACCTCATCAAAACCGCCGGTGAACTGGGCAGTACCACATTCCGCGAGCGTCCTTATGTAAGGCTCAATCCCAGAAGGAACAAAACATTGATCAGTGAAGATGAGGATACCTTAAAAGCAACAACCAGTTATCCTTCAACACATTCAGAGATTGGTTGGGGACTTGCCCTGCTACTTGTAGAAATAGGTCCGCGTGAGGCTGCCAACGATATATTGGGTCGCGGATTCGAGTATGGTCGCAGCCGCGTCATTGCCGGTTACAACTACCCCAGCGATGTCCAGACCGCCCGCCTGTGGGCATCGGCCACCCTAGCCCACCTGCATACCATGCCGGAATTCCAGAAACTCCTGCAGGCCGCCAAGGATGAACTCAATCCTCCTGCCAAAGGCAAGAAGAAAAGGAAATAATATTTTGTTTCGAGCTACTTGAGAGTTGAAAGGATAATAATGCCGCAGATTCCTATATAGGCATAGACCACGTACCGGAACACCTGCGCAGGAATACGTTCAAAGACCTTGGTTCCGATGTAAGTGCCCAGAAAGACACCCGCAATACCTGCTACGTAGGCCTTGCAAACGGACATGGTTAGGAATCCGTTGCCTGCACGGAAAAATGTCATAGCCAGATTACCCAGGCAGAAATACATGGAGATTATGGCCATGTAATGGTCCTTATCCTTCTCAGATGATATGAAATAGAGCACGGCCGGCGGTCCCTGCATGCCAAAGAAACCTCCCATGAGTCCGCTCAGGCTGCCGGTGATTATCTGCGCTTTCACCGTAGGTTTTATGCGAATCTTGCCTCCCAGAGTGAGGAAATATATGCTTATCAGGATAAGGATGATTCCAAGCGACATGGTAAGGGACCTGAGCTGCATGCGGGACAGCATGTAGACCGCACCGCCAGAAACCACGATGAATGTTATCAGAATAGGCCATAGATGCTTCCAGATAATCAGTTTCCACATCCTGCTGCATATGATCAGGGTTGTAGTGAGTGCCAACAATCCGGACAGTGTCGTAGCCTCACCGTATGACGGCATCAGGAACGGCAGGACCGTCATGATGAATATCCCGAACCCGAATCCTGTGGTACGCTCCACGAAACTGGCTCCTACGGAAAGCAACGCTATGAGAAGATAATCTGTCATCTGATATCTGTACCCATTATGTAGTCATTCATGTAAAATCCGTTTCCGATGGGAAAATCACCCTGTCTTAGAATAGAGAGTCCCTGGTTACGGTAGAATCCAACCGCCGGATTATTACGGTTCACGTTCAACTCAATCCTGGCCTTGACAGACACCTTGTTGTCACGCACATGCTGCTTTGCAGTTTCCAAAAGCCTGTTACCCAGCCCGATACCTTGCACTGATGGCATGACATAAATCTTCTCCAGGTGCCAAACCTCTGTCCCGTCAGCATCCACAGAGTCCTTTCTGACCGATACATACCCTTGCGGTTCGTCATCGGCCCAAGCAATATAATAAGTATGCCCCTGAGAAACCTGTTTCTCAAGGTTAGGAAGAGAATACATCCATTCCATCATATACTCCATCTGCTCAGCAGACAGTATGGTCCTATAAGTCTGCCGGAAAACAACCTCCGCCATATCATGAATGGATTGCAGATCATTGTTACCAGCGCGTTTTATCTCGATATCCATCTACCTCTTGTTTTCGACAAATGTACTACAAATCCACCAACAGAAGACAATAGGAATGCCTCTCTTTGTATTCTCTTTCCCTTTGCAGTAGCCGGACATCCAGTTTTGGGACCATCAGTGGAGTGGCGTTAAGCGTAGCCCTCCGAAGGATCCCGTTAAGAACGGCGCATGTTTGACGAACGTTTCGGCCCCAAGGGGGGCGAATAAGGAGGAGTTCGACGTTTAGGGTCCGTAGGTGGGCGGAGTAGCCACGGAACGTTGCGTCCCAAGACTGGATGTCCGGCGTAAGCCTCGGAACGTTGCGTCCTCAAACTGGATACTCTGCGCTGTTTCAAATACAAAGAGAAGCACCCCTATTATCTTCCATTCCAAGATTTTGCAGTAAATTTGTAGCTCGTATGGACTTTAAGTACGATGTGATTGTGATCGGTGCGGGCCACGCGGGTTGCGAGGCCGCCGCTGCCGCTGCACAGATGGGTTCCAAGACCTGTCTGATTACCATGGATATGAACAAGATTGCACAAATGAGCTGCAATCCAGCAGTTGGCGGAATAGCTAAAGGACAGATTGTAAGAGAGATAGACGCACTTGGAGGCCACATGGGTCTGGTTACTGACAGCACAGCCATACAGTTCCGCATACTAAACCGCTCCAAAGGCCCCGCCATGTGGAGCCCAAGAGCACAATGTGACCGAGCCAAGTTCATATGGGCCTGGCGCAACGTTCTGGAGAACCAGCCTAACCTGAACATCTGGCAGGACACGGTGATCGAATTGCTGGTAAAAGACGGCCAGGTAGTAGGTTTAAAAACACTTGAAGGTGCAGAGTTCTCATGCAAATGCGTTGTCTTGACAGCAGGAACATTCCTTAACGGACTCATGCACATAGGCCGTGTAACCATGCCTGGCGGACGAATATCAGAACCGGCTTCATACTTGCTTACAGAATCCATTACACGTCACGGAATACGTACCGGTCGCATGAAAACCGGCACCCCGGTGCGTATAGACAGCCGCAGCGTACACTTTGAGGAGATGGAACGCCAGGACGGTGAGAATGATTTCCATCGTTTCTCATTCATGGGTCAGGAACGTCATCTCAAGCAGATGTGCTGCTGGACCACATATACCAATGAGCGGGTTCATGAAGTACTGCGCTCCGGACTTAAGGACTCCCCCCTATTCAACGGACAGATCAAGAGTATCGGTCCACGTTATTGCCCCAGTATAGAGACCAAACTGGTTACTTTCCCTGACAGGGACCAGCATCAGTTGTTCCTGGAACCTGAAGGCGAGAACACCAATGAGATGTATCTGAACGGATTCTCATCATCAATGCCCATGGATATCCAGATAAAGGCATTGAAGGAGATTCCAGCATTCCGTGACCTAGTAATTTATCGCCCGGGATATGCCATAGAATATGACTATTTTGATCCCACCCAACTCAAGCATACACTTGAATCAAAGGTTGTGACCGGTCTCTTCATGGCTGGGCAGGTAAACGGAACCACGGGATATGAGGAAGCCGGCGGACAAGGAATACTAGCTGGTATCAATGCCCACATTAGCTGTCATGGAGGACAACCGTTCACTCTGGCACGTGACGAAGCATATATAGGTGTGCTGGTTGATGATCTCATAACTAAAGGAGTTGATGAGCCTTACCGCATGTTCACATCCAGGGCTGAGTACCGCATACTTCTGCGTCAGGATGATGCAGACCTGCGTCTTACAGAACGCGCCTACAACATAGGCCTGGCCACAAAAGAGCGCTATGAACTGATGCGCACCAAACGCGATGAGATAAACCGCATAATAGATTTCGCCAAGGGTTTCTCTGTAAAACCCGCACTTATAAACGCTGCTCTGGAGCAGCTTGGCACCACACCTCTGCGTGAGGGATGCAAGCTGGCCGACCTGATAGAGAGGCCCCAGCTCACACTGCAGAACCTGGCGGACCACATCAAGGCCCTCAAAGCAGAACTGGACAAGACAGAGCCTGCCCGCAAGGATGAAATAATTGAGGCAGCCGAGATCCTGATGAAATACAGCGGATACATAAGCCGCGAAAGGCTTATTGCAGACAAGATGAAACGTCTGGAGGATATACGCATAAAGGGGCGCTTTGATTACAGCACGCTTCAGTCGCTCTCCACCGAGTGCCGACAGAAACTTATCAAACATGACCCCGAGACCCTTGCTGAAGCAAGCCGTATTCCAGGAGTGTCACCCAGCGACATCAACGTCCTGCTGGTACTCCTGAACAGATAAAAACAAAAAATGTTCCACGTGAAACAATTATATTGATATGAGTAAAGAGACACTAATCAACCATCTTAGGAATATTCCTGATTATCCTATGAAAGGCGTTCAGTTCAAGGATGTAACATCCTGGTTCATGAACCCGGAAGATCTTGGAGAGATTGTTGACTCACTCTATGAATTCTATAAGGAAAAAGGCATAACAAAAGTCTGCGGAGTTGAATCAAGAGGCTTTATAATCGGCGCAGCACTGGCATACAGACTGGGTGCAGGATTCATCCTCATACGCAAACCCGGCAAACTGCCATATGAGAAGGTAAGCCTGGAATACAAGAAAGAGTATGGATTTGACCGCATTGAGATGCATAAGGATTCCATTACTGAAAACGATGTCGTTCTGATCCACGATGACCTACTGGCTACAGGAGGTACTCTGCAGGCGTCATGTGAACTGGTCAAGACATTCAAGCCAAAGAAGGTAATGGTAAATTGCATCATTGAACTGACAAACTTTCACGCAAAAGAGAGATTTCCAGAGGATTGTCCGGTGGACAGCTTTATTGCAATTGACGAATTTGACGGAGTTCAGTAATTGAAAGGTAAAGAGGCATACGAAAAAAGGCTAAAACTGATTGTCCAGAATCTGCCTGAAAAACCCGGATGCTATCAGTATCTGGATGAACTGGGTACGGTCATATATGTAGGCAAAGCCAAAAACCTTAAACGGAGAGTCTCATCATACTTTATAAAAGAGAATCAGACCGATAAGACCAGAATGCTGGTAAGCAAGATATCGGACCTTAAATATATAGTGGTAGAAACGGAGTGGGATGCATTCCTGCTTGAGAATAACCTGATAAAGAGGTATAAACCACGCTATAACATTCTTCTAAAGGATGACAAGACATATCCGTCAATCTGTATTACGCGTGAGGAGTATCCACGGGTATTCAAGACAAGAAAAATAATACGTAACGGATCAGAATATTATGGACCGTTCAGTCATAGTGGAACTCTAAACGGCCTGCTACAGATAGTATCACAAGCTTATAAAATCAGGACATGCCGTCTGCCGCTTTCTGAAGACTCCATAAAAGCCGGTAAATTCAAGGAGTGTCTTGAATATCACATAAAAAACTGCCCGGCACCATGCATGGGGCACATTTCACGGTCAGATTATAACGCACAGATAGCAGAAATCCGGGAGATTCTGAAAGGTCGCAGCCAGGAACTGGCCAAATCGATGATGCAGGAGATGAAACATCTGGCATCAGAAATGCGGTTTGAGGAGGCACAGGTTGTAAAAGAACGGTTCGATACTATCATGGAGTTCCGTGAAAAGAGCCGTGTGGTGGATACAGGCCTTGACAATGTAGATGTCTATAGCATAGACAATGATGAGGATGTGGTATTTGTAAACTATCTGCATGTGGCAGGCGGTTGCATAAACCAGGCTTTTACATTTGAGTATAAGCGAAAGATGGATGAATCCCTGGATGAGATGCTTATGCTGGCCATAGTGGAGATGCGCAGCCGTTATCATAGCACTGCACGTGAGATAATAGTTCCGTTTTTACCGGAAGCGGAAATAACCGGCGTTACGTGGACCGTACCTCAAAAAGGAGAAAAGAAAAAACTATTGGAACTCTCTGCTCTTAATGTCAAGCAGTACCGGGCCGACCGCCTGAAACGCAGTGACAAGCTCAACCCTGAACAGAAACATGTACGCCTGATGAAAGAATTGGGCACACTGCTGGGAATGGAGAAAACACCGCTGCGCATAGAATGTTTTGACAACTCACATATATCAGGAACAGATGCCGTAGCCGCATGTGTTGTCTATGAAAATGGCAAACCTTCCCGCAAGGATTACCGCCTGTATAACATAAAGAGCGGCGCAGGAGGCGATGATTACGGCTCAATGTATGAGGTCATGATGCGCCGTTGGATGCGAGCCGTAGAGGAGGGTAGTGCCATGCCGGATCTGGTGATTGTGGATGGCGGAAAAGGACAGATGTCAATAGCAAAAGAGGTGATCGATAACCTGAATATCAGCATAAACATAGCAGGTCTGGTCAAAAACGAACACCACAAGACATCAGGGCTTCTGTACGGATTCCCGCAGATGGAGGTGGGAGTCAAACCTGACAGCGAACTGTTCCGCCTGCTGGAGCAGATGCAGGATGAGGTTCACAGGGTAGCCATATCATTCCATAAAAAGAAGCGCAGCAAGCGCCAGACCCACTCAGAACTTACTGACATAAAGGGTATTGGAGAGAATACAGCCACAGCTCTGATCAAGAAGTTCAAGAGCGTGAAGAGGATTTCAGAAGCAAATCTGGAGGAACTTTCAAATGAGATAGGAAAAGCCAAGGCAGAAACAGTATATAATTGGTTTCATAAATGAGAGCGGTATTACAAAGAGTAACTGAGGCCAGCGTAAAGGTGGACGGCAAGATTACAGGCGCAATAAAAGAGGGTCTGCTGATACTTGTAGGTGTAGAGGATGCGGATACACAGGAGGATATAGAGTGGCTCACAAAAAAGATAGCAGGATGCAGGATTTTCAATGATGAAAACGGAGTAATGAACCGATCGGTCATGGAAATAGGGGGTGGTCTGCTTGCCGTAAGCCAGTTCACTCTCATGGCCAGCACAAAAAAAGGAAACAGACCCTCATACATAAGGGCATCAAAAGGACCTGTTGCAGAACCTATGTATGAAAAGTTCTGTCAAACACTTGAAAAAGAGTCAGGAATTAAGGTTGAAAAAGGTATCTTTGGAGCTGATATGAAGGTTTCGTTGCTAAATGACGGCCCTGTAACGATTATAATGGATACAAAAAACAAGGAATAAATAATGGAAATCTACGATGAAATGGAGGAACAGTCAGTAAATCAGCCAACTACTGACAAGTTCAATGAAGCTTTCAGCAAATATAACATGAAGGTTGATGCTGCATGGGTAAAAACAACCGTTGAAAAAGCCAGAAAGGAGATTGCTGGGGTTCATGACAAGGAAACCCTCAAAAAGATCTACAGTTGCATAGACCTGACAACGCTCAAACCCACGGACAATGAAGATACTGTTCTTGCATTTGTTGAGAAAGTCAACCAGCTTGAGGACAAGTATCCTGATCTGCCGTCAGTTGCATCCATCTGCACCTGGCCGCTCTACGCAAAGACGGTAAGCAGTTCACTTGAGGTTGAAAGTGTAAAAACATGCTGTGTATCAGGCGGTTTCCCTTCATCACAGACATTCTTTGAAGTCAAGATAGCTGAGACATCATTAGCCCTGCATGACGGAGCCGATGAGATAGACATAGTACAGAACGCCGGACATATCCTTAACTCTGATTACGAGACCTTATCCGATGAGATTGATGAACTCAAGTCACTCTGTGCTGACAAGACACTCAAGGTTATACTTGAAACAGGTGCGCTGGGCTCACTTGACAATGTCAAGAAAGCTGCTCTTATAGCAATGTACTCCGGTGCTGATTTCATTAAGACCTCAACAGGAAAAGAAGTTCCTGGAGCAGATCCTGAGTCATTCTGCGTTATGTGCAAGACAGTAAGGGAATATGCCGATGAAACAAGCCGTACAATCGGAGTAAAGGCCGCGGGTGGCATCAGCACAGTAGAAGATGCCTTGCTCTACTGGACTATAGCAAAGATAGTTCTAGGAAAGGATTGGCTAAATAATACCCGTTTCCGCATTGGCGCAAGCCGATTGGCAGACACCCTTTTACAGGAGATCATTGCCTGAAATACAGATAATTATTATTACTTAGATCTATTGGTGATTAACTCCAGATAGGCAATGAATGCGCTACGGAGTTCAGGGGATATGAAAGCAGGCAGACCTTGGATTGCCTGCTTTTTCAGTTCCTCCATCTTGGATAGGGCATACTCTATTCCGCCGTTTGAAACAGAGTACTCCGTAACCTCACTGATTTGATTCGGGATAGCTTCAAGAGAACGTATGGCCCTGATGTGATTTGACCAATCCAAATCACTGTGAGTCAGTGCATAAATAGCTGGTAGTGTGAACTTTCCCTCTTTAAGGTCGTTGCCTGAGGGTTTACCGGTCTCGCTGCTGTCATGATAATCAAGTATATCATCCATTATCTGGAAACAGAGTCCAGCCACATGACCGAACTGTCTGAAAGCATTGATCTCCTGTTCCGATGCTCCGCTCAATAGGGCAGAAAGTGATGTGCATGAAGAGAACAGGATTGCCGTCTTCTTGGATATGATATCAAAGTAAAGGTCTTCAGAAAGGGTAGTTTCATCAAGGGCGTTCAGCTGGGTGATTTCACCCTCAGACAAGGTTCCTATAAGTGTGGAAAGTGCATCTACACTCTTTACATTGGCTGTTGCTGTAATCTGACGAAGTGCCATGGAAACGATATAGTCACCCAGAAGTACAGCCATTTTATTATCATAGACCGCATTAGCTGATTTCTTGCCACGACGCTTGTCACTTTCATCAACAACATCATCATGGATAAGACTACCCTGATGCAGAAGCTCTACAGCCGAAGCCAGATGATAAGTGCTGTCACTGACATTTTCATAACACTTGGCCACAAGCAATACAAGTATGGGACGCATAAGTTTCCCTTTGCGTTCAAGCAGGAATTTGAGCAAGAGGTCAACACCGGGATTAGACGATGTAAACAACCGGGAGTATCTTTTTGAGAACTCCTGAAATTCCAACTCAATAGGAGCACATATCTGCTTTCTAAGATCCATACCGGCCGCAAAATTAGCAATAAATGTCCGTTTAGAGAAAAATTTGTACTTTTACGTATCAATACATATCTATATGGAGAAATTGTTCCTGCTTGATGCCTACGCACTGATATACAGAGCATATTATGCTTTTCTCAAGGCTCCCAGAATCAATTCCAAGGGGTTCAACACATCGGCCGTACTGGGTTTTGTGAATACACTTGAGGATATCCTTAACAATGAGAAACCTACCCATATAGGCGTAGCTTTTGATCCCAAGGGCGGTACATTCCGTCATGAATTGTACAAAGAATACAAGGCACAGCGTGAGGAGACTCCTGAAGTAATACGTGAGTCTGTTCCTGTGATCAAACAGATACTTGAGGCATACCGTATTCCTATACTGGAAGTACCCGGTTTTGAGGCTGATGATGTGATAGGAACACTTTCCAGAAAAGCTGATGAAAAGGGCATAACCACATATATGATGACTCCTGACAAAGATTACTGTCAGTTAGTTACGGAGAGGGCGCTTATATACCGCCCCAGATATGGAAACAACGGTTATGAGATAATGGGACCTGCCCAGGTAATGGAGAAATACGGACTGCAGAACACCGGCCAGGTTATTGATATGCTTGGCCTGATGGGTGACAGTTCTGACAATATCCCGGGTTGTCCAGGTATCGGAGAGAAAACAGCCGTCAAACTTATAAATGATTTTGGCGGAATAGACGGACTGCTTGCCAATACCGATAAGCTTAAAGGCGCACTCAAGGAAAAAGTTGAGGGCAATGTAGATCAGATAAAATTCAGCCGTCTTCTTGCAACCATCAGAACCGATGTCCCCATTGATCTCAATATGGAATCCTTGAAATTTGAAGGACCCGATGAACAGAAACTGTTCTCAATTTTTGAAGACCTGGAGTTCCGCACCCTGATGAACCGTTTCAGATCCAGGCAAACTGCCCCCACACTTTTCCCGGAGACAGCAGCCCAACCTGAACAACCTGAACCGGCCACCCCGTCCAAACCAGCCAAAAATGACGGTTTTCATGGCGATCTCTTTGATATATTTCAGCCTGAGATACAGCCTGCTGAGGAATTTTCAAATCTGGCGGACATAAAATCCGTGCAACACAGTTACTATCTTATTGAGACTGAAAAAGATGCTGAAACATTAGCCCATAAAATGGCTGCACAGGATTTCTTCTGTTTTGATACTGAAACCACCGGAACCAACCCCATAGCAGCAGAAATAGTAGGTTTGAGCATCGCACTACGGGAACATGAGGCCTGGTACATAGCGATGCCTCGGGAGCGGGAAGGTAAGCAGCGAATGCTTGAGATTTTCCGTTCCGTTTTTGAAAATCCGTCATCGCTCAAGATTGGTCAGAACATAAAATATGACATACTGGTTTTGGGTAACTATGGCATCAGCGTTGAAGGTCCTATGTTTGACACCATGATAGCCCATTATCTCCTGCAGCCGGAGCTTCATCACAACATGGACTATCTGGCCGAAATATATCTTCATTACAAAACCATTCATATAGAAGAGCTGATAGGGGAGAAGGGTAGGAACCAACGTAATATGGCTGACCTTAATCCGTCCGCCGTTTATGAATATGCATGTGAGGATGCAGATATCACCCTGCAGCTTAAGTCCATTCTTGAAAAGGAACTGGAAAAAGACGGCACCACTCCACTGTTCCGTGATGTTGAAATGCCGCTGGTAAGTGTACTGGCATATATGGAACGTAACGGTGCAATGATTGACCCAGCTGCTCTGGCTGAGACATCCAAGCTCTTTACCGAGAGGATGAAAGCTCTTGAGGGTGAGATATTCCAGGAGGCGGGAGGCGAGCCTTTCAACATCCTTTCACCCAAACAGGTAGGTGACATCCTGTTTGACCGCATGAAGATTGTTGACAAGCCCAAGAAAACCAAGACCGGCCAGTACGTAACATCAGAGGATGTACTTGAGTCACTCCGTGCAGACCATAAGATTGTGGACCTTATACTAAAGTACCGTGGTCTTAAGAAACTGTTAGGTACATATATCGATGCACTGCCGCAACTGGTCAACCCGGCTACAGGTAAGATACACACCTCATATAACCAGACTGTTACAGCCACAGGACGCTTGAGTTCAAGCAACCCTAACCTCCAGAACATACCTATACGCGATGAAGACGGCAAGGAGGTACGTAAAGCCTTCATTCCTGAGCCTGGCTGCAAGTTCTTCTCGGCCGATTATTCACAGATAGAACTCCGTATCATGGCTCACCTTAGCCAGGATCAGAACATGATTGAAGACTTCCGTCAGGGACACGATATCCATGCGGCCACAGCAGCCAAGGTATTCCATAAATCCATCAATGAAGTAACCAAGAGTGAACGCAGTAAGGCCAAGACAGCCAACTTTGGTATCATATATGGTATATCGGCCTTTGGTCTGGCACAACGTATGGGTGTGAGCCGCACTGAAGCCAAGGATTTGATTGAAAACTATTTCAAGACATATAGCGGAATAAAGAACTATATGGATCATGCCATAGAGGATGCCCGTGCCAAAGGTTATATTGAGACCATACTTAAACGCAAACGCTATCTTCCAGATATCAACTCACACAATGCTACTGTCCGCGGATTTGCTGAGCGCAATGCCATAAATGCTCCTATCCAAGGTAGCGCTGCAGATATTATAAAAATAGCTATGATAGCTATCTACCGCCGATTCAAGAGTGAGAACATCAGATCAACAATGATCCTGCAGGTTCATGATGAACTCAATTTTAATGTTGTTCCAGGGGAAGAGGAAAAGGTAGAAAAAATCGTGATAGAAGAGATGCAGAAAGCATGGCCTATGTCAGTTCCGCTGGTAGCAGATTCAGGCTGGGGAACCAACTGGCTTGAGGCACATTAAAAAATATCCTTAAACTGCCTGGCAAACTCCCATATCACAAGACCTGCACTCACTGATACGTTCAGTGAGTGTTTTGTTCCATATTGTGGTATTTCAAGTGAGTATTTACAGAGGTCAACAACATCCTGATTAACCCCTTTTACCTCATTGCCTAAAACAAGTGCATATCTTCTGGTCTTATCAACAACAAGATTATCCAGCTTAATGCTATCTTCAACCTGTTCTACTGCAACGGTTATATAACCTTTTTCATTAAGCTCTTTGACAACACTGGCACAATCTTTTGAATATGACCACTCCACACTCTCCTCAGCACCTAAAGCTGTCTTATGTATTTCAACCAGACAGTTATCAGGAGTAGCGGTTATACCGCACAATACTATTTTTTCCACTCTGAAAGCATCTGATGTACGGAATACAGAACCTACGTTATACAGGCTGCGTACATCATCAAGTATCACAGTAATAGGCAGTTTAGTACTGTTTTTGAATTCTTCAGCATTAATTCTGCCAAGTTCCGTAACATTAAGCTTTCTCATAGAAACAACTGTTATTTGCGGTGTAAAATTAGTTCATTTTATCATTATTCCTGTTCATAACAGTATTAATTGGTGTTGATAAAAATGAAGTAAAAAAGGGTTTTAAAATTTGGATATTGGAATAAATGATTGACTTGGAAAAATAATCGTAACTAAGCTGTCAATAACCATATTTTTTCTGTTTTTTTTCAAACCGGAAATAAACAGACAACTATTGGAAATAAACTGTCTTATTACGATGAAAACTTTATAAACTGATTGTTTAAAATTACATATAATATTGAAAAACAGGTAATTGAATTGTAGATAAACTTGTTTATAACCTGTTATCAGAAGTGAAGAAATAAAAAGCTGTAAAACTGAAGAAAGATATCAACAGTTTCAACACCCTTAATACATCAAATAATCATTTAAGATAAAAAAATAACATAAGTATATATTTATCTTATGACAGTGATTGATGCACTTTCACTCTTATTGTTTTCTGAATTCGTTATAACGGCATGATAGACGCCGGAAGGAACAGGGTGTCCATTGAAATCATTCAGATTCCAACTATATGAACCTCCGTTTGACGTTCCTTGATTGATAAGTTTACCTGAATTGCTTGTAATCCGGATTGTACTTTCTGAAGTAAGTCCTGTAATGGTTACATATCCGTCAAAATCAGGTTTTACAGGATTAGGATAAACAAGAATATTTGATTTTGAGAGAGTTTCTTCAGGGTCACGGGCCTGACCACCATATTCAACAAGACCAAGGCTTGTACCAAAGAAAACAGAGCCGTTTTGCCCATCTTCCGTAATGCTTAATATATTATTGGATGGTAATGGACTATTGCTGACTGTAAAGTGTTCCAATGTCTCAGTTCCATCAGCACTCATAAAGAAAACTCCATTATTGGAAGTACCTATCCATTTACGGTTTCCCTGATCTATGTAAATAGCCGTGATTGGTACTCCGCTCAGTAGATAATCAGCTAAATCAGAACCATCATTGCGTGGTATTTTGACTCTTTCAAAAACGGGGTCAGGATTTGAAATAAAGTTATCGGGATCTTTTAAAATAAATATACCTTTATCTGTTCCTATCCACATCTGACCTTCTAAATCAAATTCATAACAGTAAACTTCATATATCTCTTCTGTAGTTCCATCTTGATTTTTGAAGTATGAACTTGAAAAACGTACAATATCGTCTCTGTTATCTTTTAAAGTTGATTTGGTATCAATACAAAAAATTCCCGGTAAATATCTGGATGAATTGAGCCAAATATGTCCTTTTTTATCGAATCTTAGTTGCTTAAAAGTAGGTAAACCTTCCAATTCATCATAATATAGACTGAACCAGTTTCCATTAGGTTCCAATACTCTTATTATTGTATCAATCTCATTATTAGCCATCCAAAGATTTCCTTTGCTGTCAAATTGTAAGGCACTGATACGGACGTAATTGTTTTTGTTTTTTTCGTTGTCATTAATGATGCTTTTCAGGGCGCTGTTATTCCATGAATGAAGTTTATAAAACTTATTATCTCTGAATTCATAAAGGCCTTGTCCGGTAGAACCTACAAATATGTGGTTTTTATCAAAAGGATCTTGTGCAGCTTCTGTCAGATTTACGTATTTAAGACCTGTTTTGACTGATAAATTATCTTCAAGGTAACTCCACTTGTCATTTTCATAAATCATGACTGTTCCGGGATATTCTGTATTTGATTTGTAAACAATGTCATGACATCCGCCAACGATAAGAAGTCTTCCAGGTTCAGGCCACGATAAAGAGTGAAAAAGGTTTCTGCGTGGACTGTTGGGTTTAATACCTTGATGTATGACTGTAAATCCGTTTTCTTCAGTCAGCCTATATTGGCATAATCCCTCAATGCCTTGAGCAAGCCACCATGTATCCTTATCAATTACAAGACTGTTAACTGTATTTTTGAAAGGGTAATCAGTATAGTTTTTATAGTCAGAATAAATAGAAACTATGGTATCATGAATCAGGGCTAATGTATTATCGTTTATATATGATATTGCGTTTACACTGGTCGTAATCAATGATAAACCTCCGTTTTTTTTGTTTATCGTCCACACCTTATTGTCATAAGAACGACCTGACAGATAACCGTTAAATTCAAACAAATCAATGAATTTTATATTTCTGAACATTTTCCATTTACTGAAATCCAGAAGATTATCATCAGTTTTGCCTAAGTAAATACCTTTATCAGTTCCGCAGAACAGAGAGTCATTAATTAAAACAAAAGAGTTGACAGGTGAATCAAAACGGTATGTATTCTTGATTTCTCTACGATTTACATCAAAAATAATAAGTCCTATATTAGTTGAAATGTAAGCATAATTATCAATGAATCTGAGTTCATTAATTTGAACGCTTCCAATATTGTTGTTTTTTAGGTCTGTGCAATTGTATATGGTTTCATCACTGTAGAGAATGTCAATATTACCATTTGAATAGACTATCAGAACAGCGTTTTCAGTTTTACAGAAACCAATGGCTGCAATATCAGTATCACTTAATCCACCTGCTTTGTCAATGGTGTAAACAGAATTATCAGAGGGATCATAATAGTATATGGCACCATCACTCAAAACCATTATTTTACCAAATGCTTTGAGTGAGAAAGTAGCGTTGTTATATGCAGGATGTGCTCTCCAGGTACCAACAGGGATACCTGCCTTGACCTTATTAAAAGGCAAAAGAACCGTTATCGCAATGAGTGCGGTAACGATTCCTCTTGTCAGTTTTTTTATCATAATTGTTTAAGATATTCTGCCAGTTTCCTTACGGCGCGTCCCCTATGGCTTATCAGGTTCTTGCTTTCAGCTCCCATTTCAGAGAACGTTTGGGTATAACCGTCAGGAATAAAGATGGGATCATACCCGAATCCGCCGTCTCCATGGCGTTCAGTACCTATCTTTCCTGTTACAATTCCCTCAAACAGAAGCTCTTGTCCGTTAAGTAATAACGCAATAACTGTGCGGAATTGTGCGCTGCGGTCTGATTTTTTTTCAAGTTCACCCAAAAGTTTTGTCATATTAGCCTCTGAGTCGTGGTCTCCGGCATAGCGTGCGGAGTGCACTCCGGGTGCTCCGTCCAGGGCTTTCACCTCCAGGCCGGTATCATCGGCAAAACAGTCATAACCGTAGTGCTCCTTAACGTAACGGGCTTTCTGCAGGGCATTATCCTGAAAGGTATCACCTGTTTCGGGGATATCCTCGTGACAGCCTATGTCGTTAAGGGAGAGCACCTCAAAGCGGTCGCCTAATATTTGGCGTACCTCTTCAAGCTTATGGCTGTTATTGGTGGCAAAGACCAGTTTCATATCACTTACAGTACAATGTTCACGATCTTGCGTGGAACTACAATCACCTTACGGATAGGCTTGCCGTCGATATATCCCTGGGCCTTCTCATTGGCCAGAACAGCATCCTGTATCTCCTGCTGTGTTGCATCAGCAGCAAAGTCCATTGTAAAGCGGGTCTTGCCGTTGAATGAGATAGAGTAGGTGATGCTATCTTCCTTGAGATACTCTTCGTTGAACTTGGGCCACTCCGCATCACAAACAGAACCTGTGTTGCCAAGTGAACTCCAGAGTTCTTCAGCTGTGTGAGGTGCAAATGGAGCTATAACCTTAGCCAGGTCAGTCAGAATGATGCGTTTGTTGCACTTAAGGCCTGACAACTCGTTTACGCATATCATGAATGCGGCAACCGATGTGTTGAATGAGAAGTTCTCAATATCCTCAGTTACCTTCTTTATGAGCTTGTGGATTGATTTGAGCTCGTCCTTTGAGGCGGCCTCGTCACTTACAGCGAGATTACCCTCACGGTCAAAGTAGAGAGCCCACATCTTGCGTATAAAGCGGTGACAGCCGTCAATGCCGTTGGTATCCCAGGGCTTGGACTGCTCAAGCGGTCCAAGGAACATCTCATACATGCGCAGTGTATCAGCACCGTACTTCTCAATTATGTCATCGGGATTGACAACGTTGAACATTGACTTACTCATCTTCTCAACTGCCCATCCGCAGATGTACTTGCCGTTCTCAAAGATAAATTCAGCGTTGTTGTATTCAGGCCTCCAGTTCTTGAATGCCTCAACGTCCAGGACATCGGCACTTACAATGTTTACGTCAACGTGTATGGGGGTTGTGTCATACTGGTCCTTAAGGCCGTATGATACGAACTTGTTGGTGTCCTTGATACGGTATACAAAGTTACTGCGGCCCTGTATCATACCTTGGTTGATGAGCTTGCTGAACGGCTCCTCAACCTCACTTACACCCAGGTCTTTTAGGAACTTGTTCCAGAAACGTGAGTAGATAAGGTGACCAGTGGCGTGCTCTGATCCTCCCAGATAGAGGTCTACGCACTTCCAGTAGCTGTCGGCCTCCTTGCTTACCAGCGCCTTGTCGTTATGGGGAT
The DNA here is from genome assembly GCA_902763885.1 of uncultured Bacteroidales bacterium. Lineage (GTDB taxonomy): Bacteria > Bacteroidota > Bacteroidia > Bacteroidales > Bacteroidaceae > Colenecus. The sequence goes on from CACWTU010000001.1 coordinate 72,323, forward strand.
CCATGTAACGCAGATAGTAGGCCGATGAGCCTGCGAATCCGGGCATGGTGTTGAGCTCCAGCGGGAATATGGTCTTGTTGTCAATGAGTGACTTGTCAACAACCTTGTTGTTCTTCTCATCAAAGGCCCATACCTTGGCGTGACCCAGAGGGGGTTCACCGGTCTCGGTGGGTTTGTACTCACTGATCTCGGGTAGTTCCAGCGGCAGGCACTGCTCAGGTACCATAGTAGGAATACCATTCTTATAGTAAACAGGGAACGGCTCACCCCAGTAGCGCTGACGGCTGAATATGGCGTCACGCAGACGGTAGTTTACCTTTACCTTGCCCAGTTTGTTCTCCTGAACATATTTCTTGGTTGCTGCTATTGCTTCCTTAACGGTCAGGCCGTTCAGGTTGAGACCGCCCTGGCGGATCTGGTCTGGACGGGGTGAGTTCATCATGATACCTTCCTTGGCGTCAAAGCTCTCCTCGGATACATCGCAACCCTCAATCAAAGGTCTGATTTCAAGGCCAAAGTGCTTGGCGAATGCGTAGTCACGGCTGTCGTGTGCGGGAACGGCCATGATGGCGCCTGTTCCGTAGCCGGCCAGAACATAATCACTGATCCAAACGGGTACATCCTCACCGGTAAGCGGGTTGATTGCGTATGAGCCGCTGAATACGCCGGTTACACGGCGGTCAGCTATGCGCTCGCGCTCGGTGCGCTTCTTTACGGCTGCTATGTATGCATCCACCTCCTTTTTCTGTGCGGGTGTGGTGAGCTGTGCCACCAGCTCGCTCTCGGGAGCCAGCACCATGAATGTTACGCCGAATATGGTATCGGCACGGGTGGTGAATATGGTGAATTCTATATCGCTGTCTTTTACGTGGAACTGCATTTCAGTACCCTCGGAGCGGCCTATCCAATTACGCTGGGTCTCCTTGATGGAGTCTGACCAGTCTATCTTGTCCAGTCCGTCAAGCAGTCGCTGTGCGTAGGCTGATACTCTCAGGCACCACTGACGCATCTTTTTCTGTTCTACGGGGAATCCGCCGCGTACTGATACGCCCTCAACTACCTCGTCGTTGGCAAGTACTGTGCCCAATCCGGCGCACCAGTTTACCATGGTCTCGCCCAGGTAGGCTATGCGGTAGTTCATCAGGACATCAGACTTCTGCTTCTCGTCCATGACTTTCCACTCGGCGGCGGTAAAACTCAGTTCCTCGCTCTGGGCTACGTCAAGATTCTCGGTGCCCTTCTGCTCAAAATGCTCAATAAGTTTCTCAATGGGCTGTGCGCTCTGGCACTTATTGCAGTAGAAACTGTTGAACATCTTCTGGAATGCCCACTGGGTCCAGTGGTAGTAACCGGGCTCACAGGTGCGTACCTCGCGGTCCCAGTCAAATGAGAATCCTATCTTGTCTAACTGCTCGCGGTAGCGGTTTATGTTCTTTTCAGTTGTAATGGCGGGGTGCTGGCCGGTCTGTATGGCGTACTGCTCGGCGGGCAGGCCGTATGCATCGTAACCCATGGGGTTAAGGACGTTGAATCCGCACTGACGCTTGTAGCGGGCGTAGATGTCCGATGCTATGTATCCCAGGGGGTGACCTACGTGGAGGCCGGCGCCTGAGGGGTAGGGGAACATGTTGAGTACGTAATACTTGGGCTTTGCGGGGTTCTCAACTACTTTATAGGTTCCCTCTTTGGCCCACTTTTCCTGCCATTTCTTTTCAATTGCTCTGAAATCGTATTCCATTACAGCTTTGATTTTTATTTCAAGTCGCAAAATTACACAATTTCAAGCAAAATCCTCTTTAAAAAGAGGTATAGTTCTTTTAGAAGCACCGCAGGACATAGGTCCTATGTCCTGCTCCTGCAACTGGAAACAATATTGGATTGATGCTTTGTTATGTTTATGTTATGCCTTGTTTGTAGGTTATAATGGCAAATTGTGCCTATATTTGACATTCCAATACAGACAGTCTTTTCAATAATTATGGATAATAGACAGCAGCTTCTTGACGAGTGTCATTCTGCTTTCCGGGAAACGGAGAGCGCACGCATTCTTGCACTTTACCGCAGTCGTGATAACCGCCTCTCTTTTGATGAACGCCTCTCCATTACAAAGGAGATAGAAAAGGTGTTCTATCCGGTTTTCCTTGAATTGCGCAATGTAAACCCCTCACTCACGGACTGGGATCTGATGCTTAGCGTGCTTTCTTATGAAGGTTTCTCGGTATCGGTTATTGCTGAATGTTTCTCGGTATCAAACGATGCAGTGCGAATGCGCAAGAGCCGTCTGCGTGAAAAACTGCCTCAGGAGTGGTTCTCGCTGATATTTCATGGTGTAACAAAAATGTATCAGGAGCAATGTCACGATTGTGTTACGGAAAAAGTTTCGGGTGCAGGTGATGCCGCCATACCTTTGGCGTCAGAAACTCAAAACGAAACCGTTATGGAACAAAACGAACCAATCAGAATGACATTCGGCAAAGCAATCATTAAAGGACTTTGCGGAACCGTAAGATTCAGAGGGCGCGCGTCACGTCCGGAATACTGGTACTATACTCTGTTCTGCTTTATAATGCAGGTTGCAGTTTTCTCTCTTGCTTTGCTACTTACATCAATCAACAGTTTCATACCTTATCAATATGACCATATTGTGATGAGGAGTTGGATAATCATTGCTGCATTGCTGGCCATATCCCACTCTGCTGCATCGGTCAGACGCATCCAGGATACGGACCGTAACGGCTGGCTATGGGTTTCAACCTATCTCGTGCCCTGGATAGTGTTCATCGTCATGTTCATATGGAGGATAGAGTATGATGTACATTTAAGAAACTTTGAGAACGGGAAGTTGCCTGATACTTTCGTAATGAACTGGGCTAACGTCATGTATGCAATAGACCTGATAATCCTTGTTGTAACATTTACTGTAACCATAGTCTGGTATAGTCAAAAAGGTACTGAAGGGCCCAATATTTATGGTCCTGACCCATTGTACAGATATAATTCCAAACCAATTAACAATTAACTGATATGAACCGATTTTTTCTTTCGGTCCTGATCTTGATGATTGGGACAGCATCCGCCTTGTCTCAGAACAAAGACTCCGGTTACTCCGGAAAGTATATTCCTAAAAAATATATTGCGGACCTGAAAAAGCCTACCATTGTTATGTTGACAGCTACCTGGTGTGGCCCCTGCAGGATTATGAAGACGGAAATAATGGAACAGCCCGACGTAAAGAGTTGCCTTGACAGTCTGAACGTCCTGATAATCGATATAGATGATAACGACGGAAAGATATATGCAAGCAAGTTCACTGACGCAGGTTATGAACAGGCAATCCCTTATTTTGCACTGCTTGATACCAAGGGCAACTGTATCGGCCATCACGGAGGACTTGCCGATGAGGAGACGTTCCTTTCATTCTTAAGACAATCATTGATAACCGATAAAAACGAAAATGAAGATGAAAACAAATAAGTTATTCACGATAATGCTCCTGTCCGTTTTTTCAGCTGTATCTGCTTATGGACAGAACAAAGATAATCTGATGGAATCGGCCGTTGACAATGTTTCTTCATGGCTCAGTACAATGGATACGGATGAGATGATCAGTAAGATTCCGGAAAACGGGCAAGGAAATCAGATGATATGTATAGGTAGCAGAAGATACATGCAGTTTGTGGATTTTATGGAAGCTGCCGATACATCCCGGGTGCTTAAAACGCTTATGGAAAGATACAATTTTCTGACAGTGAATCCGGATTCCATTCCCGACTCAATGTCTGACTACTATTATTTCATTAAAATGGCTAAAGCATATCCCTCTTTTATGGTTTTGGACAAGGAAGGTAACATGAAACCGGGTTTCGATATAGGATACAATTCTGAAGAGAGGCTTGTGGCGTTAGCGATATTGTCAAACAGTATCGACACCACTTTCAAAGCCCAGGATATTCACAAGTTAACAGAAAAGAAGTACAATAAATACCAAAGAAAGAAACAAACTGCGATGCGTTATTACAACATGATAGATGCCGGGCATCATGTTGATGTCAACGCTGGATACGGACTCTATGTTTTGTCCGGCAACAAAGAGACAGACTGCAGTTCACAACTTGTTACGGTTGATTTAGGATTCAGGCATGACATCGGCCCAAAACGGAGGGTGTCTTTAGGCGCCGGACTGGCACTGGACCATGTGTTTGATGAACCTGCACAGACCCGGCTGAGCATACCGTTTGAGGCAGAGATTCTGCTTGTAAGAATGTATCCCGAAATCAAATGCCGTGTCGGCGTGTGGGGTGGCCGCACATTCGTGAAAGAGGATTTCAGACAGGATTACGCCAAGTATGAAGCCGGAGTACACACAAGCCTATTCCTTGAGTTCGGGAACTTTGATTTTTCGTTGGGCTACAAGAGAGGGCTCACAGACCGCTTCACGTCACCGGGCTTGAGTGGTTACTCCAATTCCTTCACTTTCTCCCTCCGGTTAAGGCTGTTTGATTAATCAAATCAGTATAAGATATTTTGATTATTTTTGTTGTATGAGATTTTTTAAAAGACGCAAAGGGGTCGTTTCGTTTTGCGTCAAGATTGGGTGATGACATTGGGATCGGGGCCGTATCTGTTGGGTCCTTCGGTTCCGGGCAGGGCGCAGAAGATTATCAGTATGATGAATCCTACAAAGGAGAGGATCACAAGGAAGGACATGATTCCTGCTGTTCCGTAAATGAGTTTCTGCTCGCGATTAATTTGTTGAGTATGTGCTGTCCTTGCAACAGGAGTGAATACACTTGGATCAACTGCAATGGAGTCACCATTGGCCTTATAGTAGAAAAATCTCTTTCCGCTTTGCACCTGCTCCATATAGTCGGGATATATCCTGATGGTATCTCCGTCTGTATCAGTATATCTGTTATAGTATTCTTCCGAGTTGAGAGAGGTTACAGTTTCAGTTTCCTTAGTCTCTACATTAAAGTGAAACATTGAGTATATCATTGTAATCACGGCAATAATCATGGGTAACAGATATGCCAGCACCCATGCTCCTTTACGCTCCGAATCGTGAAGTCTGCGTACGGTTATGCTAACCAATGGTATTATCAGTATAAAGGCAATAAAGCCTACTATCATCAGACTGGCTTGAGGTGTGACAGGGATTTTTGCCTTTAACATGACAAATGGAGTCAGGAAAGAGAGTACTAATCCTAGGGTATAGAACACTAAGGTATAAAACAATATAAAATACCAGAATTCAGTTCTTGATGCGCGACCTGTGAACTTGAACATGTTTCTGAAGCCGGATTTGATGGCTTCACCGAATGTGATCTTTTTTGTTTTCATAACTTTTGCGATTGATTGGTTCTGACGCAAAAGTAGGTCGGTGTCATCGGCCCCTGAAATATGTTGCGTACCATTATCGTAACATTTCTGTGTTACGGTTTTTGTTACGGTTTCTGTATCCGGAAACACCTGCTCGGCCCAGAATGGAGTTAGTTTCTCCTTGATACGTTTTCTCCTCATTCTAAGGCTTTCTTTCGATATGGAAATACAGTCAGAGATAACTTCCGGTTTAAAGCCCGCTGCAGCAAGCGCGCAGAATATAAGGTCTGACTCTGAAAGGGATGGTGACTCGGCTCTCATGTCCAGAAATACCGGGGCAAAAGTCTTTTCTATACAGCGCGTTACGGCCATTCTGTCATCAAAGGTCAGGCGGTTCTGGCGGCTGCGGTATTCTATCAGCATGCTTGACTCGGGCATCTGGCGGAACTGTGCCAGACTGGATTGCAGTTTCTCGATTCTTGAATCCATAATCAGTGTTGTTTGACGCAAAGATACGCCTTAAATCAGTATCAAACCTGTAACTAACCGTATCAAAAGCGTAACATTCAAACGCCATTAAGTGCAAAAGCACTATATTCGCATAGATTATATTTGTGTTTATGAAACAGTTTATTGCTTTTTGCGGATTGGATTGTGAGGGATGTCAGGCCCGGTTGGCTACCGTTAATGATGACGATGAATTGCGCAGGAAAGTGGCTCGGGAATGGTCAGAACTTAATAAGGTGGAGATTACTCCCGATATGATCAATTGCACCGGATGCCGTATTGAAGGCGCCAAGACTCCGTTCTGTGACTCGCTCTGTCCTATACGCAAGTGCGCCCGGGCTAAGGGTTTTGAGACCTGCGTTGACTGCAGCGATATGGAAAACTGCTCCAAGCTGGCTATGATTACCGCTAACAACACACAGGCCCTTTCCAACTTGAAACAGGCAAAATAGTACAAAAGGGGTCTGACCCCTTTTGTACTATTTTGTATCTTTGTGGGATTGATAAAGATTTACAGTTATGAATATCAGACTTGAGTGTCCTGAGGACTACAGGGTGGTGGAGGAACTTACCCGTGAGGCGTTTTGGAATGTATATAAGCCGGGTTGTTTGGAGCATTATGTATTGAATCAGTATAGGAACAATCCTGACTTTATTCCGGAGTTGGATTTTGTGATGGAGGAGAATGGACGTATTATCGGACACGTGATGTTCTCAAAGGCGGAACTTGTATTGGCCGATGGTTCACGCAAGCCGTCGTGGACTTTCGGGCCTATTAGCATTCATCCTGATTACAAGCGAAAGGGGTATGGGCTTAAACTGCTGAATTATGCTTTGGATAAGGCTCGCCAGATGGGTGTGGGCTTTATTTGCATGGAGGGCAACATTGAGTTTTACAAGCATGCCGGGTTTGGGCTGGCCAGTAAGTTGGGCATTCATTATCATTCGGAGCCTAAGGATGCTGAGGTTCCTTACTTCCTGGCTCAGGAACTTATTCCCGGATGGCTTGGCGGCATTGAGGCAACCTACTGTCCACCGCAGGGTTATTTTGTGGCGGATGCTGATCCGGATGCGTTTGAGGCTTATGATGCTACGTTCCCTAGGAAGGAGAAGGCTTTCCGTGAGGGCCAGTTACCACAGTTTTGCCAGAGTTGCGGAATGCCGCTTACCCGCGTAGAGGATTGCGGAACCAATGCTGACGGCAGCACCAACTTTGACTACTGCAAGTATTGCTATAAGGATGGGCATTTCCTTCAGGACATGACAATGGAGCAGATGATAGAGCACTGCGCCCAGTTTGTTGATGAGGTAAGTAAGAACATGCCCAAGCCAATGACCAGGGATGAGTACAAGCAGATGATGTACGGTTTCTTCCCGATGCTTAGAAGATGGCGGCGTTGACTGATGAAATGTTGAGGGCCGTGAAAGGCGAGCTTGATGCGCAAGCCGTTTACAGGGAGGTAAAGCGGTCGGGCGATTTTGCGGGCTTTGCGCGGCGGTTCATGCATAGTGATGACGGGCGTGTGGCGCGGAATGCGTTCTGGGTGCTTACCAAGGCTACGGACCAGGAGCTCTCGCAGTTGCAGGGTATGCTTGGTGAACTGATAGACCTGGCGCTCAAGACCGGACACTCGGCTGTGCGCAGGCTGTCGCTCAATATCATAGAGCGTCTAAAGATGGAAGAGGATGATCTGCGTACAGACTTTCTGGATTTCTGTCTGGAGCATATGGCCGATGCCGATGAACTGCCCGGCATCCAGTCCATCAGCATGAAGCTGGCTTATCGTATGTGCAAATTCTACCCGGAGCTTATGGACGAGTTCAAGGCCACGCTTGAATCGATGGAGCCGGACTTTTTCAAGCCGGGCGTCAACTGTGTCCGCAACCGCATATTGAACGGAAAACTCAAATAGAGCACAAAGGGATCTGATCCTTTTGTGTCACTGGAAAGCTTAAATGAAGATCATTTTTCACCAAATACGCACCATCGGATAAACGGGATGCGGTGCAGCACCTCGTAAATGAGTGGTGACAAGGTAAATACCGCAACTGTCAGGATAAGGTATATTGCAACCGGGGGCAGTTGGGTATATGTCTTCATCATATAACCAAGGCTGGCCACCACAAGATAGTGCACAATGTAGAGTCCGTAACTGGTGCGGGTCATATATTGTGAGAAGCTGTTGGTGCAGTCATATCGGGCATTAAACCAGCCCATCATGGCCAGGCACATAAGCCAACCGTAAAGGCAGTTAAGGGGTGCACCCATATACTCCGGTGATGTGTTGTTCTCTCCCCAAGTTGTTATAATGAGAATAACTCCTGATATCACTGAGGCTACCATAAGCGGAATCCAAGCCTTGTGTACCTTATTTTGAACTTCATCATGTGAGAATACAAAGTATCCAAGCAGGAACGATATCAGATAAAACACAGGCTTATAGAGGTTTATCAGACCATCGGCCGAATCGGGACGAGGGTTCTTTACAAGCGTCTGCTCACCAAGCCAGAACAGTATTCCAAGCAGGATAATCACAACTATTCCGCTTTTACCGCATAATGTCCAGAGTTTGTCTTTACCGTCAACTTTGCGTACCAGTAAAAGAACTAAAGAGAGCAGCCAGAGCAGCTGAATAAACCACAACGGACCGGTTCCGCTCACTGCATAAATGCTGTATTTGACGGATATGGGCAAATCACTAACCACCGTACCGGCGGGAATGGCATTGAAATATCCAACCATCCAATGAAAAACAAAGAGGCCGATGGTTCCGGGCACAAGAAGCTTGCGGGTACGTGTCTTAAACCACTCCTTTCCGGTCTTGTTCTGCAATGAGTATCGGGCACTGATTCCAGCCAGAATGAACATAAGCGGCATAAACCAGGGATAAACAATGTACATAAGAATATCCTGGTACTGCTGTACCTCAGGAAACTCCCCAAAGCCGCCTATGCCGCCAAATACACCCTTGTTGTTAAAGAAATAAATAACGTGATAAAACAGCACCAGCAACACCGTTGCCCAGCGCAGATTGTCAATCCAATGCTTTCTCATTTTGTAAGGCCATCCATAGCCTGATTGATAATGTTCTGGAATAACTCTGTCTTGAGCATGGCTATGCCCTTGTCATCGCCCAGCATCATAAGGGAATCACCCGGCTTGATATCGTACTGTTTACGTACGTCACGCGGGATTACAATCTGTCCCTTGTCGCCCACCTTCACTACTCCAAAGATGTACTTTCCGTCTTTCTCTTGAATTGTCATTTGTGGTAAAAGTTAGAAATTTCCTACAAATTTAACGCTTTCTTTCAAAAGGAGCACATTCTTTATAGATTTATTACTTTTGTACAAACAATACTGGTCAACTAATGAAACAAATCAGAGAGATATTCGGTTACCTACTTGGGTTCCTTATGTTTATAGTGGGTATTCCCGCAATCATGTGGCTGGCATCAGGCAAGCCGGAATTGGGTTTTAACTGCAGCTGGAATGTTATCGTGGGTATTATTATCGTTTTTTCAGGACTGATACTGAGTGTCTGGACCATCATTTATATGAAAGTTGTGGGCCGGGGCAACCCCATGGATGCTTTTGATCACGAGATAGCACCCCATACCCAACATCTGATGACCGGAGGCGTCTATCGCATCTGCCGGAACCCTATGCTTTTGGGTACATTCCTTTATCTGGCAGGCATCGTCCTGTTGCTTTTTTCTTGGCAATCGGCCGTAGTGTGGGTGATTTTTGTAATCATTATGTCGTTCCAGGTATCATCTGAGGAGAAACGTCTGGAACGTGACTTTGGTCAGGAATATCTGGATTACAGGAAACGCACCGGCCGATTTACACCCTGGCCATAAATCTCCAGACTCCGTTGTTTTAGGCGGTTTTTTACTTTTTTGTTTTATGTCCGTATAATTGACAGATGATGGAGATTGACAGCGAAATAATTGAGAGATGCCGTCGTGGTGAAACGGGTGCTTTCAGGGCTGTGGTAGAGTCTTTTCAGCCTATGATATATTCGCTGTCGGTCAAGATGCTGGCCGATGAAGAGGAAGCCAAGGACATAGTTCAGGACACTTTTATCAAGGCGTGGCAATCATTCAGCAGTTATGACGGACGGTACAGCTTATCCACCTGGCTCTACACCATTGCTTCGAGGCTTTGTATAGACCGCATAAGGAAACAGCGTTTCAGTGAACCTATGAATGATGACATCGCGGTATTTGAGGGATATGCATCAGATTCCAGTCCGGACCGTCAGTTGGAGAGTAGAGAATGGGTATCGATAATAAAGGTACTGGCACAGAATCTAAGTAAGAAACAGAGGTTGGTTTTCACTTTGAGCCAGCTGGAAGGATTGGATACAGAAGAGATAATACGGATTACAGGAATGGATGCCACTCAAATCAAAAGCAACCTTTCACTGGCTAAGAAGAGTGTCCGCGAACAACTTATAAAACTTGGGTATGAAAAAGACTGAAGACATACTTGAACGCCTCAAAGGGCAGATGCCGCAAGTCCCTGACGGTGACTTGCTGACAGAAAGCATAATGCAGGCTATCACTGGTGCTGCAGCAGCCAAACCCGGCCGGATGGTTCCTTTATGGCTGAATGTATTGAGAGTGGTTTCATCGGTAGCGGCAGTATTCCTGATAGCGTTGTTAATAGGCTTGAAAGGTCCTGATGCAGAACTCTCGGAGAATGTTGCTGCTGTTGACAATGTTGAGCAGATATATCGGCCTATTGCAACCGATGTCAATTCTGCCATCAGGATTATGGAAACCCGTAGTGAAAAGAGAAAAGCAAGACAAATAAGGCAAACTCAAATAAAGAATCTGTATGCGAAATTTTAAGATATCCATCCTGGTTGCGATAGCAGCCCTGATGATCACTTCATGTGACAAGAATGTAACAATGGTTACAGAGATTAATCGTGACGGAACATGTACAAGACAGGTTTCTACTGCCGATGATTGTCTCCTGGATGATGAATCATGGGAGCAGGTGGAACTTCAGGATACTACTGACCATAAAAAAGTTACTTTGCGCCGTTCATTCAGCAGTGTTGAGGAGATGGCTGCAAATCCCATACTGAGTGTTTATGGTGAGCCTGTCCGCTCAGAGGCTTCTCTCAAAAAAACATTCAAATGGTTCTATACTGATTACACCTTTACGGAAACGTTCATGAGTTGGAGAGATCATTTTGACATCCCTATTACAAAGTATGTAAGCCAGGATGAAGCCAGTTTCATGTGGACCGGATATCCTGATCTGGTAGAGGGGATGACGGGTATTGAAATGGTTGAAAAGCTGGATGAAATACAGGAGAACCTTGAATACTGGGAGTTTTCCATTATCCTGAACTGCCATTTCAAACTTATAGGAAACAATTATGATGACATATCCAATCCACCGGTGGATAGGGATGTTTTTACCTCTTTGAGGGATTCCGTAGCAAGATTTGGCTATGATAATGGATATGATGAATTCAGTGAGGTAAACAAACTGCTTAAGGATTACTTTATATCAGATGCCTATAACGTATTCTATTCTAAGAATGGTGATTTCAAGGATAAATATGAGGCTGAGTCTGACAGTATTGTCTATCCTGTAGTCAACATAATATTCCTGAAGGCACCCTATTTGCTAAAGATGCCCGGACGCGTCACTGATACAGGTCGTGGTAAACTTACAGACGGCATGATACAGTATCGTTTTGAGGGTGGATTCCTGGTACCGGGTGATTATACTATAAGTGCCTCGTCAAGAGAGGCTAACGTATGGGCGTTCATCCTGTCAGCCGCGGTAATCCTTATAGCTTTTGCGAGCTTCTTTTATCGCAGGAAATAGACCTTTTGTTCTATTCTTTTTTTACCTTTGAAGTTCAATAACATTTGACTATTATGTTTTTGTCTTCAAACGGTATTGCGGTGACGTCGTTCGCCGCTCCTGAAGTGTGGAGCGCACTGGTTCAGGTGTTTATTATTGCCTTGGCGGTACTGGCAGGTAATATTCTGCGACGTAAAGTCAAGATACTGCGTCGCAGCCTTATTCCATCGGCTTTGCTTGGCGGTCTCATCATCCTGTTGTTCAAGCTTTGGGCTGATTTCAACGGCATAATAGACAAGAAGTTCATGGAGATTGTAACCTACCATGCTCTGGCTCTGGGTTTCATCGCCATGTCATTGCGTCCGTCAAGGGAGACAGACCGTTCCAATACCCGCACGGTCATTGACACCGGAACGCTGACCATTGGCACATATATCATTCAGGGCATAATAGGCCTCCTGATAACAATACCTATGTTCCTCTGGTGGCGCAATCCTTCTGCCGGAAATGACATTTTCTACTCAGGTGGATTATTGCTGCCTATGGGTTACGGACAGGGTCCCGGTCAGGCGCTCAATTTCGGAACCATATATCAGTTGGGTGCTGCAGATCAGGACATTGTTTTTCACGGTATAGATTTCGGGCTCTCCATTGCGGCTATCGGATTCCTGGTGGGTAGTGTTGTAGGAGTGGTTTATATGAATATCCTTAACCGCAAGAAGAAACTGACCATACATGAGAACGTTTCTGAAAGCCGTCATACCATTAAGGACTATGAGCAGGCTAATGAACTGCCTCATTCTGAATCAGTGGATAAACTCACAATCGTGGTGAGTTTGGTGCTTCTTACCTATTTCCTGGTTTATCTGCTCATGTCATTCATTGGCAAGCTGGAACTGGGCAACTTTGGTGAAAAGACACTTAAACCGCTGGTTTACGGATTCAATTTCTTCTGGGGCATACTGTTCGGTTCACTCGTAAAGGTTGTAATAAGAGGTCTGCGCAAGAGAGGCTGGATGACCCGCGAGTACCTGAATGAGTTCCTGCTGAACCGTGTAAGCGGATTATGTTTTGACATAATGATTGTAGCGGGAACCGCCGCCATCAGTTTTGAAAACCTCAAGTCAATCTGGCTGCCGCTCACTCTTGTATGCATATTCGGTGCCTTGGCCACTTTTGTGTATGTGAGATGGGTATCGTTCCACATCTATCCTGATTACAAGTATGAAGGTTTCTTCTCAATGTTCGGAATGCTTACAGGTACTGCCAGCAACGGTATGATCCTGTTGCGTGAGATAGACCCGCGTTATCAGACTCCGGCAGCAAACAATCTGGTGCTCCAGAACATTCCGGCCATGATAATGGGATTTCCGGTACTGCTGCTGTTGGGATTTGCACCCAAGAGTATGCAGGCCACGCTGATAACGCTTGGAATACTTATAGCCCTGTTTATCATAGCAACCCTGTTCCTTTTCAGAAAACGCAAGAAATAATACCTGACAGAGATGGCACAGAACAAGCCCGAAGAGACGCCCATGATGCGGCAGTTCTACAGCCTGAAGGAGAAACATCCTGATGCTGTTCTGCTGTTCCGTTGCGGCGATTTCTATGAGACCTACGCCCAAGATGCGGTTGAAGCAAGTGAGATTCTTGGTATAACCCTGACACGCCGCAACAACGGCAAGAACGGTGCCATGGCACTTGAGATGGCCGGATTCCCGCATCATGCGCTTGATGTGTATCTGCCCAAACTTATCCGTGCAGGCCGCCGTGTGGCTATCTGTGACCAGCTTGAAGACCCTAAGCTGACCAAGACACTCGTCAAGCGTGGCATAACTGAGCTTGTAACCCCTGGTGTAGCCATGAGTGACAATGTACTCCAGAACAAGGAGAACAACTTTCTGGCTGCAGTACATTTTGGCAAAGGAGCTTGGGGCATATCATTTCTGGATATATCTACCGGTGAATATCTGATAGCGGAGGGCCCTGCTGACCACATAGATAAACTGCTCTCAAACTTTGCTCCTAAGGAGACTCTCATAGAACGTGGCCGCCGCCAGCAGTTTGAGCAGTCATTCGGTCCACGCTATTGCCTGCGTGAACTGGATGACTGGGTGTTTACAGAGGAGTTTGCGCGCGAGAAACTGAACCGCCACTTCAAGGTGCGTAACCTTAAGGGGTTTGGCGTGGATCACCTGCGTAACGGCAAGGTAGCTGCAGGTGCTATTCTTGAATATCTGGCAGAGACCCTGCACAATAATATCGGTCATATTTCATCCATCAGATTGATTGATGAGGAGCGTTACGTACGCCTGGATAAGTTTACGGTACGCAATCTGGAACTGCTATCATCAAACAATGAAGACGGTGTGTCACTGCTCAAGGTGATTGACCATACCTCTTCACCCATGGGTGCCCGTCTGCTGCGCCGATGGATGCTCTTCCCGCTTAAGGATACCGCTGCAATAAACAACCGCCTCGATGTTGTTGACCATCTGTTCCGTTATCCCGATACTGCCGATGCGCTTACGGATTCACTGCAACGCATGGGTGATCTGGAGCGTTTGGTTTCAAAGGCAGCTGTGGGTCGCATTAATCCGCGTGAAGTGCTCTCATTAGGCCTGGCGCTTAAACAGCTTGAGCCTGTTAAACTCATCTGTGAGGCATCGGATAATCCTCAGCTACGTGAGGTGGGAAAGAAGATAGACCTTTGCGAGAGTGTGCGTGACAATATTATCAAAACCATACGCCCCGATACCCCTATACAGGTAAGCAAGGGTGGCGTGATTGCAGAGGGTATTGACTCTCAGCTGGATGAGCTGCGCAGCATTGCCTACAGCGGCAAGGATTACCTGATGCAGATACAGCAGCGTGAAGCAGAGCAGACAGGTATTTCAAGTTTGAAGATAGCATACAACAACGTATTCGGCTACTATCTGGAGGTGCGCAACACCTTCAAGGATAAGGTTCCGCAGGAGTGGATACGCAAGCAGACACTTGTCAATGCAGAGCGTTACATAACCCCGGAACTCAAGGAATATGAGGAGAAGATTTTAGGGGCAGAGGATAAGATTCTTGCGTTGGAATCGCAGATTTTTGCAAATCTGGCAGCTTCAATAACAGAATATGTGCCGGCTATCCAGACTAATGCGATAGAGGTAAGTCGTATAGACTGCCTTCTCTCATTTGCGCGAGTGGCACGCGAGCACCATTATGTAAGGCCTGTGGTTGATGAGAGTCAGATTATTGACATAAAGGAGGGACGTCATCCGGTAATTGAGACCCAGATGGCTCCGGGTGAAAGCTACATCGCCAACAACGTATTTATAGACAGTGACAGCCAGCAGATACTGATAATTACCGGTCCCAATATGGCAGGTAAATCAGCTTTGCTCCGTCAGACCGCCTTAATAACCCTGCTGGCCCAGATGGGCTGTTACGTTCCGGCCGACAGTGCCCGCATAGGCGTGGTGGACCGCATATTCACCCGCGTGGGAGCCAGCGATAACATATCGGCCGGCGAATCCACCTTTATGGTAGAGATGACAGAGGCTGCCAGCATTCTGAACAACCTGACTGCCCGTAGTCTGGTGCTGTTTGATGAATTGGGGCGCGGAACATCCACATATGATGGTATTTCTATAGCATGGGCTATAGTGGAGTACATCCATGAGCATCCATCGGCCCACGCCCGCACCCTGTTTGCCACCCATTATCATGAACTTAATGAGATGGCGCAGTCATTCAGCCGTATCCGTAACTTCAATGTTTCGGTAAAGGAGACTGATGGGAAGGTGCTTTTCTTACGCAAACTTGTTCCTGGTGGCAGTGAGCACTCTTTCGGTATTCATGTGGCTGAGATGGCCGGTATGCCGCGCAGCATAGTGAAACGTGCCAATACAATCCTGAAGGAGATGGAGGCTGCCAGCACAGGCAAGGGCATATCACGTCCCAGTGTAGAAACCGGGCAGCACCGTGAGGGCCTGCAGATGAGTTTCTTCCAGCTTGATGACCCTGTGCTCTGTCAGATACGTGACCAACTCCTCTCAATAGATGTCAATAACCTGACACCCATCGAGGCCCTTAACAAACTCAACGACATAAAGAAAATCCTGAAGGGAAAATGATACCATTGGGGA
Organism: uncultured Bacteroidales bacterium; assembly: GCA_902763885.1. Taxonomy (GTDB): domain Bacteria; phylum Bacteroidota; class Bacteroidia; order Bacteroidales; family Bacteroidaceae; genus Colenecus. Next base: position 88,123 of record CACWTU010000001.1, read on the forward strand.
CAGACCCCTTTGGTACCTTTTTGAAAAGAGTACCAAAGGGGTCTGTCCCCAATGGTATCATTTCTTGCGGGAGCGCACCATCAGCCAGACACCGGCTATGATGAACGGGATGCTCAGAAGCTGACCCATGTCAAGGGCCATGCCATGCTCAAATTCCACCTGAACCTCCTTAAAGAACTCTATGAAAAAGCGGAAGGTAAAGATTGTGGCTATGCAGAATCCGAAATAGAATCCGCTGCCCACTCTCTCTCTGTTATTGCGGTAAATGAGTCCGATGATAATAAAAATGATGAGATAGGCGATGGCCTCATAAAGCTGGGCTGGGTGGCGTGGAAAATTTTCTCCATTCTGAACAAAGATGAATCCCCAGTCTGTACCTGTAGGCTTTCCCACAATCTCTGAATTGATAAGATTACCTATCCTGATGCATGCCGCAGTAAAAGGAGTGGCAACGCAAACCATGTCAATGCACTCCAATACCTTGATCTTATACTTATGACAGTATAACATCATTCCTAAAATGATACCTATGGTTCCGCCATGACTGGCCAGACCGCTGTAGCCCACCAGTTTCCAACCGCCTTCAGGTAAAAACCTGATAGGTAAGAGCATTTCTATTACGTGTTTTCCGCTTGAAAGATAATAGTCCGGTTCATAAAACAGGCAGTGTCCCAAGCGTGCACCTATGAGAATTCCCAGGAAGCAGTACAGGAATAAAGGGTCATATATTTCCGCCTGATAACCGCGGTGTGCATAGTATCTCATTACCAGTTTATAGGCTACAAACAGACCTATAACCCACATTAAGGAATAGTATCGGATAGAGATTCCGAACAGACGTAAAAAGTCAACATCGGGGTCCCATACCACTGCAAGGAAATTCTCCATAATTAATTGGATATTAAATGGTTATTTACACGTTGAAGCGGAAATGCATTATGTCGCCGTCTTCAACCACATAGTCTTTACCTTCTACGTAAAGCTTGCCCGCATCGCGTACGGCAGCCTCAGATCCAAGTTCTATGTAGTCATTGTATTTTATTACCTCGGCGCGTATAAAGCCTTTCTCAAAGTCTGTGTGAATAACTCCGGCGCACTGCGGAGCCTTCCATCCCTTGCGGTATGTCCAGGCCTTGACCTCCATGGGGCCTGCGGTGATGAATGTCTCCAGGTTCAGCAGGCTGAAAGCTGATTTTACAAGACGGTTTACTCCCGATTCCTCCAGACCCAGTTCCTCCAGGAACATCTGACGGTCCTCATAGCTGTCCAGTTCAGCTATCTCACTCTCTGTCTTGGCGGCTATAACCAGAAGCTGGGCGTTCTCGTCCTTGATGGCCTCACGTACCTGTTCTACATAGGCATTACCGGTCTTTACGCTGCCTTCATCCACGTTGCATACATAGAGCACGGGTTTTGAGGTGAGCAGGAAAAGGTCATGGGCTATCTTTTCTTCATCTTTTGAATCGAAAGACACAGTGCGGGCCGATTTACCCTGAAGCAGGACATCACGGTATGCATTAAGCACATCGCAAATGATTTTTGCCTGCTTGTCACCTACGGCAGCCTGCTTTGAAACTTTCTGCAGACGTTGGTCAATGGTTTCAAGATCCTTTATCTGCAGCTCTGTGTCTATGATTTCCTTGTCACGGACGGGATTGACCGTACCGTCAACATGGGTAACATTATCATCATCAAAGCAACGCAGTACATGGATAATGGCATCGCACTCGCGGATATTACCAAGGAACTTGTTTCCCAAACCTTCACCTTTGCTGGCTCCTTTTACCAGTCCGGCTATATCGACAATCTCAACGGTAGCAGGAACGATACGGCCCGGATGAACAAGTTCAGCCAGTTTGGTAAGTCGCTCATCGGGAACGGTGATGGTTCCTACGTTGGGTTCTATTGTGCAGAAAGGGAAATTGGCTGCCTGCGCCTTAGCGCTTGACAGACAGTTGAAAAGGGTGGATTTGCCTACGTTGGGCAGGCCCACTATACCGCATTGCAATGACATCTGTGTATTGTTTTTTTATAATTGGATGCAAAGGTAATAAAAACGTTACAACATATCGTTGTCAATCATCCAGATGATCTCTTCAATCATGGCATCCTCTTCATTATTTTCAGGGTCATACTCCTTCTTGAGTGTGGCCCCGAACAGGGCGGCGAATGTCTGGTAGAACCTGGCTTTGAAACCGCCTATGAATGCCTTGATCAGATCATAACTTGTCTGGTTGCATTCACGGTCCACAAGTTTTATGAGCAGTTTGCCTTGAGCCAGTGTACATTTCTTCATTACCGGCAGATACTGTTCCCAAACGCCTTTTTCAACGGTCTCAAGATGCTCATCACGAGCCTTGTCATCAGGCAGGCCCTGGAGGTAGAGATATGTCTCCACGAGAATGGCTTTTAATTCACATGCTATGGGATACATCTTTACCACATTTCGGGTCAGTTTGTCATATTTGCGTTGTTTGCGTGCACTGGTGGGATATTCACGACGGGCATAGATTGTTACCTCCATAAGTTCAAATGTAGGTACGGTATCTCCGTCTATAATGGTGGCCAAAGCCACAAGCACGCGTTTTTGCTTGTCGTCATCCTTACGGGCCGTATTGCAAAAAGCAGTAAGGCACATAAAAAAGGCAAGTGACAATATATACAGACGTTTCATGTCTGCAAAAATACCAAATATCACAAAAAAGACCTATTTTTGAAGCGTTCCTTTGAAAAACAAATGTCTGATACTGTTTATATATGCATTTTAGATTGTTTATTACCATGTTTGCAGCGCTGTCAGGTACAGTAGCTACAGTTTTTTCCCAGACGTCGGATGAAACAGAATGGGAAAATGTTCTTGAAACCCTTCTTTCAGATGAAGACCTCTCCTCCGATGCCCGTGAGGAACTTTCATTCATGTATGAATCAATGCATGAATCGCCTCTTAACATCAATACTGCTACGCGTGAAGAGCTCTCCCAACTTCCGTTTCTGACATTTAAGCAGATAGAAGATATCCATGCTTATATTTACATGCATGGCCCTATGTTGAGCTTAGGAGAACTGCAGCTTACCGGAAGCCTGGATTATGAGACAAGAAAAATGCTCCGATTGTTTGTCTATGCAGGTGATGTGCCGGTGAAAAGGCAGAAATTGCGTCTTGCTGAGGTGTTGCGTGATGGTCATAACGAGATTGTGGGCCGAATGGATATTCCGCTTTATCTGCGAGACGGATACAGGTATCATTCTCCGGAGGAGTTGGAACGATATCCAAATCGGGCATATTTAGGTAACCGGTTGTCACACTCCATCCGTTATTCATTCAACTGGCATAACCGCATACGGTTTGGTATCTCTGCCGATAAGGATGCCGGTGAACCCTTTTTTAAACGAAACTGTACCGGTTATGATTTCTGGTCACCTTACCTATATGTCAAGGATATTGGTCTAATCAAAGAACTTGCGATAGGGAACTTCAAAGTTCAGTTCGGATATGGATTACTGTTGGGCGGGGGATTCAGTATAGGAAAGAGTATGGCATTATCCTCTATTGACCGTAACAATCAGGGACTCAAGCCTCATTCTTCAACCCAGGAGTATGGTTTCCTGCGTGGGGCGGGAGTAGGTTTGGGCCGGAGGCACACTACATTCACCCTGCTTGCCGCTTATACGCCTATTGATGCTACGCTCAAGGGTGATACGGTTATAGGTTCGTTCAAGGAGGATGGTTTTCACCGTACTGAACTGGAGTGGTCCAAGAAAAATAACACAAGTTTAAGAACTATTGCTACTAACGTACGTTATAGCTATCGTGGCTTAAGATATGGAGTAACTTTTTTGGCAGAAAAACTGTCACTGCCATATAAAGGACATAGCAGTTTTATGGGATTCTCTACAGACTTCTCCATACATCGTCCCCGTTATGCTTTGGCTGCAGAGTTTTCAGTGTTGGACGGTAATGTGGCAGTTCTGGCATCTCAGACACTCCGTTTTCAGAACGGATGGACAATGAACTCAGTGTTCCGTTCATACAGTCCGGATTATATGTCTCTCCATACCAATGCTATGGCTGAGGGCAGTGTGCAGAATGAGACAGGTTTGTTCATGGGATTGACCCATGACAGCCGTAATCTAAAAATGAGCGGTTATATAGACCTGTTTATGCATCCTGAACCCAAATACGGTGCCAGTGAGCGCAGCAACGGTATGGATTTGCGTGCAGAGGCTGATTGGAAGTTGGGTCGCAGGGACAACCTCTACGCTACGGCGCGTTTCAAATCCAAGCAGAAAGACTGTAGTTATACCGGACAGTTGGAGTATTGCATTACAGGCCGTTACCGATTGCGCTGGACTCATAATTGCCGAAATGGGGGGGAACTCAAAACTCAATTGTATTATGCCAGATATGATTTCATTGCAGAACCCATATCAAATGGCTGGACATTAACCCAAAGTTATTCCAAGAGCTTTTTGAATGATTGTCTGGATATAGATGTTACAGCGGCAGCATTTTATACTGACACTTATGACAGCAGGATATCTGTTTATGAAAGCGGGTTAAGGTATTCTTATAATTTCATTTCACTGTACGGTAAGGGTACACGTATAGCGGCAACCATCCGGTGTAATCTGGGCAGAGGTCTGCAGCTGAGCCTCAAAGCCGGAGGAATATGTTATCTGGACCGTGATGAGATAAGCTCTGCACAGCAACGCATAGCATCCAATCATAAAGAGGATATATCTGTGCAGTTCATTAGTAAATTCTGATTTGGAAAACAGGCACTGATTGAGTATTTTTGCAACATAAAACAACGATATCAGCTTATGTCAACAGTGCTTTATAATTCTCCTATATTCGGGCCGATACACAGCCGCCGCTTAGGAGTATCATTGGGTATAAACCTTATGCCTGCCGATGGCAAGATATGTACTTTTGACTGCATCTATTGCGAGTGTGGCCGCAACAGCGAACATCATCCCAAGCATCATCGGCCTACAAGGGCAGAGGTGTATGAAGCTTTACGGAATACGCTTGTCAAGATGAAAGCGGATGGTCCGGAGCCTAATGTGCTTACATTTGCCGGCAACGGTGAGCCTACCGCCAATCCGGAGTTTCCCGGGATAGTGGATGATGTGCTGGCTCTGCGTGATGAGTTCTTTCCTGATGCCAAGGTAAGCGTTCTCAGCAATGGTACTCGAGTAACTGATCCTGCCATCTTCAAGGCATTGCTCAAGCTTGACAACAACATTCAGAAGCTGGATACGGTGAACCTTGAGTACATCAAACTAATAGATAATCCTGTAGGTCATTATGATCTGGATGCCATAATCAAGGCTTTGTGTGATTTCAAGGGGCATGTCATAATTCAGACCATGTTCCTTACAGGAACTCTTGATGGTCGTAACATGGATAATACGACCGATGTATATGTGTTGCCATGGATTGAGACCCTAAAAAGGATAGCTCCCAGTCAGGTAATGATATATACCATTGACCGCGAGACTCCTGTCTCTACATTACAGAAAGCAAGCCGTGAGGTTCTTGACCGCATTGCTGCTTTGCTCAGGAAAAACGGATTGGAAACATCGGTATCATATTGAGATGAAAAACCTTAGAACACTTTGCCTTTCACTGCTGCTGACGTTATCATTGCCTGCTTTTAGCCTTGATCTGGATTCTTTGACAGAATCAATAGACCAGATCATATATGAAAGTTTGCCTGAGGGAACGGATATTGCCCTTATGGTTTATGACCTTACGAATGATACCACAATCTATGCTTACCGTGAAAAGGTAATGTGCCGCCCGGCTTCAGTTGAGAAGGTGGTAACCTCTGTCGCTGCATTATCATCATTGGGGGCCGAATACAAGTTCAGGACCAATCTCAAGATGCAGGGAACGATAGGAGCGGACAGTGTCTTGAACGGAAATCTCTATCTTGTGGGTGGTCTTGATCCGTCATTGAATGAATATGAACTGCGCAGTTTGGTCAGTGACCTTAAGAATGCAGGAATCAAACGTATAAACGGAACTGTTTATGCCGATGTTTCCATTATGGATTCCACCTATTGGGCATCCGGATGGTGTTGGGATGATGCACCCTCCAGCTTCCAGCCATATATATCACCGCTTATGGTACATCAGGGATATGTCGGAATAGAAGTCAAGCCCACATCTAAGGGTAAGGCTCCTGATGTAAATATCTTTCCTGCAAATAAATACATAAAGGTGATTAACAAAGCCATAACACAGGATAATACGTTAGGCCCTCTCACCATAACACGTAATTGGATGCAGAATGATAACACTATCATCATTGAAGGTAACTGTAAGAAACGTCAGTCAACAGATCTGAGTGTAGTAGGTTCTGCCGATTTTACATTTGCATTGTTCCGTCAGTATCTTGATGAGGCCGGTATCAGTTATGGTAAATGCGGTTGGGGTACATGTCCTGTAATGGCAAGTGATATATCAGAAGTTTCACATGGATTGCCCGCCATAATCAAGGAGGCGCTCAAAGAGAGCAATAATCTCTTTGCAGAGGCAATGTTTCTGCAGACAGGTCGTATCCAGCAGCCTGTAGGAGTATCTTTCAAATCAGCTTCAAAGTATCTGCAGAATTTTGTGTCGCGTAAGTTCGGAATGTATTCAGCTTCATACAACATAGTTGACGGCTGTGGCCTTTCCGTTTACGACATGTGTTCGCCACAGTTTATGGTTGATATGCTAAGCCTTATCTATAGGGATAATGAATTGTTTCCGATACTCTACAGGAGTCTTCCTATATCAGGAGTGGATGGCACACTTAAGACACGCCTGAATTCAAAAACCACTTTGAATAAGGTGCATGCCAAGACAGGTTCCGTGACAGGTTCCTGTACGCTGGCAGGTTATATCCGTACCGCCGATGGGCGTGACCTGGCTTTCTGCATAATGAATGAGGGCGCCGTCAAGATGGCACCCTCAAGGAAGATACAGGATCAGATATGTACTATCCTGTGTGAACTTGGTCTCTGATATCACAGCTGCTTAAACTCGTAACCTTGTTGCTGAAGCCACTCAATGGCTTTTGGCAGAGCCCAACGAAGGTTCTTCTCACTGCGCAGTGAGTCATGGAACACTATGATAGATCCGTTCCTAGTGTATTTCTTTACAATCTCCAGGACTTTTTTTGGTTTTAGCTTGCTGTTGTAGTCACGGGTTATGACATCATAGAACACAATGTCAAAGTCACCTTTCATATAGCGGTATGTCCAGCGGCGCAGCACTCCGTGAGGAGGACGGAACAATCGGGTTGAGATAAAGCCGTCACACTTTTTTACATTCTCAATATAATCATGATTTCTCATACGCATGCCGCGTACATGGTTGAAAGTGTGATTTCCTATATGATGCCCACGTTCCACTACCATCTTGTATATGTCAGGATGCTTGCGTACGTTATCACCTACTACAAAGAAGGTGGCTTTGACTCCATACTGATCCAGTACATCAAGAACCCAAGGTGTAACTTCAGGAATAGGTCCGTCATCAAAGGTAAGATATACCGAATGCTCTTCCGGATTTTTCCGGAAGATGCCTTTCGGGTATATCTTGCTTAATATAGGGGTTGGCTGTTCAAGTAACATCCTTACATTCGGCTGTCAAATTCTTCACACAGACTATCCCATTTTGATTGGATGGCAAGGTATGATGCATTATCCAAATATTTCTCCATCAACGGGAATATGTATGAAAATGCTTTAGCACATTCAATGAACTGGCTTGAAGAGTGCCTGAGATTACGGTCATTCATGCTCAGATACCATTCCATTTGCTGAAGATAGTTGTCAGAAGTATTTTTAAGTATTTCAACAGCTTTCTCTTTATTGCCTAATACATAGTAAAGATTGGCTGTTTCAACACTTGCTCCATAAACAACGTCATTATAAGGTAGCAGCTTATCTGAAATGCCGGCATCCATCTTTTCCAGAAGATTACGTGCCTTGTCTTTCTTTCCTTCATTGTAAAGAGATGATGCAGCCTGTACGGTGAGACGACGCAGTGAAAGACACATGCGGCGTACTGTTTCATCCAGATACAGGTCAGGATTATCCAGACCTCCGTATTTGAAATTCATCAGGTTTTCATACATCTTGTCTGCATCTGTATCGCCGAACTCAGACTTACTGCCTGCAGCATTCCAGTCAAAGGGAGTGATGCGATAAGCAAGACCCTCCAACAGGAAATATTTTCCCAGGTTGAGATAGCTGCTTCTCGGTACGGTTGTAGCCATATAAAGAGGCCTCTCCCAGTTACAGTGAGCAATCAGGTCAAGCATCATGATCTCATTCTTGTAAAGAGCTCTCTTACCTTTGAGAGAAATAACCATTCTATCCGGCATTTTGGCCTTGGTTTCCTCATCGGTTGCACCTATGTATTTTGCAGGTATCTTCATGCCAGAACGCAAAACAGCATCCTTATCAATCTTGAACCAGATGGTATCTGTGGGTATGAGATGCTTCTTCTTGATCCAGTAATTGAGAACGTTGTTCAGTTCAAAAGATTTATCAACTGTCTCTGCTGAATTGTTTTTGAGCAGTTCTTCCTTGTCTTTTGGTCTTACATTAACGTAGTCATTGGTTCCTGTCTGATAATCAATCCTTTCAAAAGAGATGGGCAGAGCAGGTGAATCGTATGCCGGACGTTTCATCTGGTCTATATACCAGTCTGTCATGAGGTAACTCAAATTACAGCAACGGGCATCGGTACGGAATCCTTCAGTCTCAAAATTATACCAAAGTGGGAATGTATCATTATCTCCGTTCGTAAATATTATAGGGTTACCTTTCTCAGGCAGTGAAATAAGATAATTCTGGCCAAAATCACGGCAGGCATATCGGCCACTGCGGTCATGGTCATCCCATGTCTGGCTTACCATCTGAATGGGTACAAGCAGGCAAACCAAGGATGCTATTACGGGAGACGCTTTCTTGCCTGCAAGTTTACCCAGCCATTCAGCTAAGGCGGCTACACCCATACCAATCCAGATTGCATACGCATAGAATGAACCGGCGTATGCATAATCACGCTCACGTGGTTGCAGTGGAGTCTGGTTCAAGTACAGCACAATGGCCAGACCGGTCATAAAGAAGAGTGCCAATACAACAAAGAACTGTTGTGTTCCTTCCTTATTTTTCCCTATTTGCCAGAATAATCCCAAGAGACCCAGAATCAAAGGCAGACAATAGAATACATTATGTCCTTTGCCCTTAAATGCGTCAGGTAACAGATTATTGTCACCGCCCACCAGTTTCTTGTCTATGAAATTGATACCGGTAATCCAGTTTCCGTTCTCATTTTCTCCGTAATGGTTCTGGATATCATTCTGACGTCCGGCAAAGTTCCACAAGAAGTATCTCCAGTACATGAAGTTAACCTGATAACGCAGGAAGAACTTGAGGTTTTCACCCTGTGTTGGTATAACAACCTTACGGTTTTTACCGGTATATACATCAAAGTAGTTGTAAGACCGGCCTTTTATGCCTCCGCACCAGCTTTTATATTCTTCTATGTGATCTGCGTCGGAACTGTACATACGGGGGAACAGCATATTCTGTGCATATTTCCACTCGCGTTTTTCATCCATTACATAATAGCTGTCTTTCTCATTTTCATTTTTCTTCTCCTTGCGGCCATATGACTTGCCTTTTATAGTGACATCGGCCTCATAATAGCCTTTAGGGGAATAGACGTATGCAGGCTCTGAACTGTATGCCTGACCATAAAGCAGAGGTCTTGAACCATACTGTTCACGTGCCAGATACTCTCCAAGTGAGAATATATCCTCCGGTGAATCCTGATCCATAGGAGGATTGGCAGTAGAGCGTATCACAATAACGGCGTATGATGAGTAGCCGATGGTTATCATCATAACACATAGCATTATGGTGTTAAGCAGGCTTGCAGAGGGTTTTATGTTTTCAGGAATAGCCTTTGCATACAGATAAATGGCTCCGGCAATAAGGATAACAATACCCAAAATAACACCTGATGCCTTATGTCCGTAGAAAGGAATACCTGCAAATGCTATTGTAAGCAGGAATGACAGGTACATGTATGATTTGCGGTCACCGCGTTGTGTCTCATAAACACTCCAGAGAAGAATGCCTACCAGCAGGATGATGTAGATTATGAGACCCGTGTTGAAAGGCATTCCCAGTCCGTTTACGAACAGAAGTTCAAACCAGCCTCCTACCTTAACAATGCCGGGAACTATTCCATAAAGGACGGCGGCGATAATGATTCCTGAAAGGCAGAATGCAAGCAGGCCACCCTTCCACGTGGGGTTCTCGTTCTTTTTGAAGTAATAGACCAGAACTATGGCCGTAATACAAAGCAGGTTCAGAAGGTGAACGCCTACTGAGACACCTATCATGTATGCTATGAGCACCAGCCAGCGTGAGCTGTGAGGCTGGTCTGCATTCTCCTCCCATTTGAGGATGAGCCAGAATGTTACGGCTGTACAGAATGATGAATAGGCATAGACTTCGCCTTCAACGGCACTGAACCAGAAGGTATCACTCCAGGTATAAGCCAGTGCACCTACTATTCCGGATCCGAATATGGTTATCATCTGCCACATATCGGGTTCCTTACCGTTGGCAACCAGCTTTTTAACGAGCATGGTTATGCTCCAGAATAGGAACAATATACAGAGTGCGCTGAGCATGGCAGACATGATGTTGACCATCATGGCTACCTTGCCGGGATCACTTGTAAACTGTGAGAACAGGTTGGCGGTAAGCATGAAAATAGGTGCCCCAGGGGGGTGTCCAACTTCCAGTTTATATCCGGTGGTTATGAACTCTGGGCAATCCCAATAGCTGGCTGTCGGTTCAATGGTCATACAGTAGGTGACCGCTGCTACCGCAAATACCAGCCATCCGATGATGGCGTTAAGTCTTTTGTAATTCATCACTTCTATGAATTAATTGTCATTTGAGAGCCTCAAAGATACTCCTTTAAAGGTTAATGGCTATCAAATGTCAGTTATTATTTGTTATTATGCTGAGGCTTAGAGATCCTGACCTATGTCCCTGCGGAAATATTTCTTCTCAAAATCAATTAGGCTTGCACCCTTGAATGAAAGAGCCAGAGCCTCCTCCTTGTCCTTACCGTATGAGCTTACTGCTATCACGCGACCGCCCGCGGTAACCACGTTGCCGTTTGCATCGAAGGCGGTACCTGCATGGAAGACCACGCTGTCCTTTACCATGTCTATGCCACTTATGACATAACCCTTGTCATAGTGTTGCGGATAACCGCCGGATACCAGCATCACACATACTGCAGAGCGCGGATCCTGCTCCAGAACCTTGGTGTCAAGATTGCCGGCAGCAACACCCTTGAAAAGTTCTACTATATCGCTCTTAAGACGGAGCATTACGGTTTCGGTCTCAGGATCACCCATACGGCAATTGTACTCAATAACCTTGGGATCACCGTCAACGTTGATAAGACCAAAGAAAATGAATCCTTTGTAATCCAGACCTTCTGCATCCAGTCCCTCAACGGTTGGGCGTATGATGCGGTCCTCAACCTTCTTCATCCACTCCTTGGTAGCAAACGGGACGGGTGAAACAGATCCCATACCACCGGTGTTAAGGCCGGTGTCATGCTCTCCTACACGTTTGTAGTCCTTGGCCTCAGGCAGTATCTTGTAGTGCTTGCCATCGGTCAATACGAATACGGAGCACTCAATACCGCTCATGAACTCCTCAATCACTACGCGGGATGATGCGTTGCCGAACATTCCGCTCAGCATCTCCTTAAGTTCCTTCTTGGCCTCTTCAAGTGTGGGCAGAATCAGTACTCCCTTGCCGGCGCAAAGACCGTCTGCCTTGAGTACATAAGGAGCCTTTAAGGTCTCAAGGAACTTGAGCCCCTCCTCCAGATTCTCTCCTGTGAATGTCTGGTATGCTGCGGTGGGGATATTATGACGCTGCATGAAACGCTTGGCAAAGTCCTTGCTGCCCTCCATCTGTGCGGCAGCCTTTGACGGGCCGATGACCGGGATGGCTTTCAGTGAAGCGTCACTCTTGAAGTAGTCATAGATACCGTTTACCAGTGGATCCTCAGGACCTACAACCACCATATCGATCTTTTTATCCAGAACGAAAGCCTTGATGGCGTCAAAATCATTAGCCTTGATGGCTACGTTTTCACCGACATTTGCGGTTCCTGCATTGCCCGGTGCGATGTACAGTTTCTCAAGCTGTGGGCTTTGGGCAATCTTCCAGGCCAGAGCATGCTCACGGCCTCCGCTTCCAAGTAACAGAATCTTCATATCTTATTGTTTTTTGAATCCTTTTTTTGCTGCAGGACGGCCTGTGCCGCTGCTCTTGCGGAATGGTTTACCTTCTGATGATGATTTCCTGAAGGGTTTTGCTCCCTCTGTTTTGCGGAAAGTCTTACCTCCTTCACTTTTACGGAACGGCTTGTCTCCATCCTTGCGGAAAGACCTTGTACCCTCAGACTTCCTGAAAGGTTTATCTCCCTCTTTACGGAAAGGTTTCCTGTCTGAAGGTTTGCGTGCGGGTCTCTCTCTCTTAAAGTCTTTATTGTCAGTGTTCTCTATAAATTCAGCCTTACGTGCCTCCTCCTTTTCTGCCAGACGTGCCTTGTGGCGCAGTGTGCTGCTGCGGCGTGTAGGCAGGTCATCTTTCTTGAGACGGCGGTCACCTCCACGGAAATCATTATATCGGCCGTCAAAAATCTCGTACTTGCGCAGTTCGCAGGGCAGAGCTCCGTTGAAAAGGGGAATTTTTGCCGATGGCTTGAGTCCTATATTGTCAAAGCATTCATAGTGATAGCTTATTATCCAGGCCTCACCGCCTATAAGGGCATGCTTGAGGCGCTCTCCTATCATTTCATAGAGGCCCAACAGATTGTCATCAGTCAGACGCTCGCCGTATGGCGGGTTGGTAATGATTACGGTACGCTCCTTGACCGGTTCAAAATCCTTGAAGTCTCGCTGCTCAAACTGGATGGTATCCAGCAGGCCGGCAGCCTTGGCATTGCGCTTGGCTGTAAGAATTGCTTTTGGGTCCTTGTCGTAGCCCTTTATGCTGAATTCAAAGTCGCGCTCGGCGGAGTCATCGTTATAGATCTGTTCAAATAGGTCGCGGTCAAAATCCTTCCACTTTTCAAAAGCGAAATGGCTGCGGAACAGGCCTGGAGCCATATTCTTGGCTATTAGTGCAGCCTCAATGGGAATTGTGCCGGATCCGCACATGGGGTCCACAAAATCTGATTTGCCGTCCCATCCGGACATGAGTATCATTCCTGCAGCCAGAACCTCATTCAGGGGAGCCTCCATAGCCTCTTGGCGATAGCCGCGCTTGTGCAGGGACTCGCCCGAACTGTCAAGAGACAGAGAGCAGTCATCATGTGAAATGTGAATGTGGAATGTCAGGTCCGGATTGGCAACGCTCACGTTAGGGCGCTTGCCGTATTTTTCACGGAAATAGTCGGCAATGGCATCCTTTACACGGTAAGCCACAAACTTTGAGTGACGGAAATCCTCACTATAGACTACTGAGTCAACTGCAAAACTGTCGCTCAAATCCATATACTTTTCCCAATCCACCTTACGGCAGATGTCATATACCTCATCGGCACTGTCGGCCTTGAAGTGAAGGAAGGGTTTAAGAATACGGATTGCAGTACGCAGATGGAAATTGGCTTTATACATCAAGGCTTTGTCGCCCTTGAATGATACCATTCGGTTGCCAATGGCCACCCCATTGGCTCCAAGTTCAATAAGTTCCTTTGCAAGAATCTCTTCCAGCCCCTGGAAGGTCTTGGCTATCATTTCAAATTCTGTCATCAGAAACGGGATGATTTCAGTCTGCAAAGGTAATCATTTTAAATTGAAAACAGGGGCACAAAGGGGACGGTTCTTTTTGTGCCCCTTTGTTGATACCCCAAAAGTTCTCTAAAATAGGGGCACAAAAAGAACCGTCCCCTTTGTGCCCCTGTTTCAGTTAAAGTTTGACTGTGACTTTCTTGCCGGTGTAGGTTATGGTTTTGGCTTCGCTGCGCTTGCCATCCTTGATGAGGATTACGCGGAACTTGCGGTTCTTAATCATACCGTCGTATGTTCCTTTGCGTGCACCTATCGTCAGGCTGCGGCTCTTGTCGTTCCAGCTGAAATCTATCGTTGAAAAGGCGCCTTTCTCATAGTTGTAGTTGTCAAACTCATCTTCGTAGAGGCAGAATGTGCCGTTGGCTCCAGCATATACGCGTATCTCAAGGTCATCCCAAGGTTTCTCGGTAGAATACTGTACATCGGGGCCGATGGGCAATATGCTTCCGGCCTTTACGTATAGAGGTATGCTCTTGATGTTTACGGTGCGTTCTATCTCTTGCCCACCGTCATATTTCTGCATGGTCTCAAAGTCATACCAGCTTGTTCCTGCGGGCAGATAAAGCCTGGTGCTCTTTGCCTCCATGAAGTCTACATTGCCTATTCCTGCACGACTCTTGCTCTGGGCTCTTTCCGGAGTGTACTTGGCTTCCAGAACAGGGGCTACAAGCAGTGAGCGGCCGAACATGAACTCATTACCTATGTTCCATACGTTACGGTCATTTTTGAAATCCATCATCAGGGCACGCTGGTAGGTGCCGTTACCCGCATTTACATCGTGTGCTAGAGAGTAGATGTAGGGGAGCAGGCTATAACGCATCTTGACTGCACCCAGCAGTGCATCATAGACCGGCTGACCAGCCTGACCGTAATAGTAAAGTTCACGCGGGACCTCGGTGCCGTGGCTGCGCATCATGGGGCAGAACACACCGTACTGCATCCATCTTACATAGAGTTCCTGATATAGAGGGTTCTGGGTAGCGCTGCCGTCCTGTGAACGCTCATTGTAGCTGTTGGCAAAGAATCCGCCCAGGTCACTGTTAAAGTTGGGGTTGCCGGTAAGGGCAAAGTTCAAGCCTGCGGGAACCTGGTTGCGTAGGCTGTTCCAGTTGGACTGTACGTCACCGGACCATGTATTGGAGCCGTAACGCTGCTGGCCGGCAAACACAGAGCGGGTAAGGATAAGCACACGCTTGTCATTGCCGTTTGGCATAGCACGCTGGTTGTCATATACACCGCCCACTGCCATCAGGGGGAATGCGTTACGTACCCTGCGCCAGGGACCCATCGCTGTGGGCAGGTCCAGGTCTGTCTCCTTAAAGTCCATGTGGTCAGGCTCGGTTGAGTCCATCCACCAGCCGTCAATGTTAAGGTCATAAAGGCGGGTCAGGTGATTCCAATATATGTCACGTGCCTCCTTGCTATAAGGGTCATACGGACGTACTCCCGATGGGTAGT
The DNA here is from genome assembly GCA_902763885.1 of uncultured Bacteroidales bacterium. Classification (GTDB taxonomy): domain Bacteria; phylum Bacteroidota; class Bacteroidia; order Bacteroidales; family Bacteroidaceae; genus Colenecus. Next base: position 103,491 of record CACWTU010000001.1, read on the forward strand.
CTCTGCGTGGAGGCCAGTCGGTGAGTCCGCTCTGCGGCCATGTCTCAATGTCAATGAGCATGTTTTTAGGTTCCAGCTCACGGTAGGGCTTGGTCATGGGGCCGAATGATGACCATATTGAAATCATGAGTTTTGCATTCTGGTCATGAATATGCTTTATCCAGCGCTCGGGGTTGCTGAACTCGGGAGCGTTGAACTCCATAGCATTCCACAGATAGTTGCTGCCCCAGTACTGCCAGTCCTGAATCATGACATCGATAGGCACTCCTGTTGAGCGGTAGCGGTCCAGAACCTCGGTCAGTTCGGCTGATGATTTGTAGCGCTCGCGGCTCTGCATGAATCCGTAACTCCACAGAGGCAGCATGGGAACAGTGCCGGTAAGCTGGCGAATACCTGCTATGACGCCGTCGGCATCACCGCCCCAGATGAAGTAGTAATCTATGCAGCCGGCGTTTTCGGAAGTAAAGTAGAACTTTCCCTCCTCAATGCCCAGTGTGGTGGGAGAATAGTTGTCCCAAAACAGACCGTATCCCTTGATGGATTGGATGATATTGCAGTAGTCATCGGTGTTGCCCTGTATCATGCGGCGGTAGGTTCCGCTCTTGGCCATCTTGCCGTCCTGTTGTATGCCGATGCCGTAAAGGGGTTCATCGGTATCCAGGTTGAATCCCTGGTCAACTGGTATATCGGCATAGTCCGGTCGGGTCATAGCTACATTGCCGTGACCGTAACCATTCTCGGCCAGCAGGACATTGCCTTTCTTGTCCATGAAGGTTACGTCATTGTCTGACACTTTTACTGTCAGTTCAGAGCTCTTGTAGATGATGGCTCCGTTCTGGGCCGTAACGGTATTCTTTACCTGCTCAGGCTGCATGATGACTGAGAGGCTCTGCTTTTTGTCGGGGTTATCCGGGCCTGTCTTGTAGATACGTACTATGGACGGGGTATAGAATGTAACCTGGGTGGTCCAATCGTCAGGTCCCTGGGCGCTGCAGAGGGTTGTTATCGCTGCAAGCGCAAAGCAAACAGTCAGTAATCTTTTCATATTATCTCAAATCTATTAAATGATCAGCTTTTTCAAATACCGGAATGCAGTCCTTTGATACTTCAACGTCAACGTAAGTACCTCCTTTATAGACATAAGGTTTGACCATGATGCCCTTCTCTGATGCGTTGACCAAGGCATTGAATGAAACCCATTCTTGCCCGTTACCAGGCAGATATACGCGCATTGTCTTTATGCCGGGCTCAGTTACAGGACATACCAGCAGTGACGGGCCGAACATGAATTCTGTCTGCTGCTTGAGAGCCTCAGTATCATTAGGATAATCAAATACAAGCGGGCGCATCATGGTGTAGTTCTCTTCACTTACCCTTTTGGCACAATCCAGGATATACGGCTGGAGTTTGTAGCGCAGGTCTATCTGCTTGCGGAATATCTGCTGTGTCTCCTCTGAGTAGTTCCAGGGCTCGGTGCGGCTCATATAACCGTGTACACGCATGAAAGGCAGATATACGGCAATCTGTATCCATCGCAGCATACGCTCCTGATAATCGGGATCGGTATATTGGTTGTTTGGACGGAAGAATCCGCCTGCATCGTATGTCCACCAGGGTTGTCCTGTAGCCATCAGGTTAAGGCCTCCTGTTATCTGGCGGCGCAGGGTCTCCCAGTCATTGCCTACATCACCCGACCAGTTGATGGCGCCGTAACGCTGTATTCCGGTGAATCCGCTACGGGTCAGTATCATGGGGTCACGGTCGGGCTGATCCTTCTTAAGGCCGTTATAAACGGTATGGTTAACCATGTTGGGGTATGCGTTGCGGTAGAACTCTCCAGGAATCTTACCGCCGGCCACCATACGTCCCTTCAGGTCATCGTTCTCAGGCTCGGTAGCGTCCTGCCACCATGCGTCTATTCCTGTGGGGAGCAGGCGCTCACTGAAATTCTTCCAATAGGCATCGGCTGCTTTGGGGTTGAAGAAATCTATCCAGTCTGTGCCGTCTATATAATATCCTGCAGCGTTCATCTGGCGGCCCACCTCGGAGTTCTTGTCAATCTTGGACCATACGGAGAGCATGAGTTTCATGTCCATGCTGTGAAGCTCGTCGGTCATGGCCTTGGGGTTGGGGTACTTGCCCTCGTCAAACTGCATGGCGTTCCAGCCGTACTTACCCCACCACTGCCAGTCTTGCACTATCACGCTGGTCTTGTAGCCCTCATCATTAAGACGATGGGCGTTCTCCAGGAGTTCCTTCTGGCTGTCATAACGCTCGCGGCAGTGTATGTAACCGAAAGCCCAGTCAGGCATTTGCGGAACCTTACCGGTCAGGTTGCGATAGGAACTGATTATCTCATCCGCGCTGCCGGCAAATACGGTGTAGTCAAGTGCCACGGCCACCGGCGACAGGAATGTGGTGACATCAGTAACCTTGCGTACGCCTACCGTCGGCTTGTCTCCGCGTGATCCGCTTACGAATATCTTGTGTGTACCCTTGTCAAGATGTGTTATGGCCGATGATGTGGGCGGCAGCCATGTGTTGTTGGCATTGATTACTGTATCGCCGTCAATGGTGAGCAGATGCTTGCGTGCCATTGACTGGCCTACATCAAGCAGTATGGAGTAATCACCGCTCTCCTTAACCTCGATTTCACCGCTGAAATCGTTGAAGAAACGACGCTCGCGAACATTACCTGCGGTACCGGTAGCATTAACCGTTACCGATGTCCCGTCCGATCCTCCCTGCTGGAGTTCGATGAAAAAGTCAGACGGGTTATATTCTGTAAGTCCATAGTTGTTCCAGAGTATTCCGTATCCCTTGTTGGATATTATCATGGGGATTGAAATCTGTGTATTTACCTGGGTCAGACGCCGTGACAGGCCGCGTATGTTCAGGTATCCGTCCTGGAACTGGCCTGTTCCGAATATGAACTCATCGGGCGAGGTCCTGAAAGATTGGGATACCGAGAGATAATTCAAAGGCTCAGCCTCAGTCCTGAGTATGGCCGATATGGGGAGCGCATCAAGTATTACGTTATTATCGGCGTCAATGAAGGTGAGTTTCCCGTTGCGCGGGTTGATGCGTACTCCAAGGTTCCCTTTATCGGGCATGAGAATAATATTATTGCCCTTTGTGGTGATATTCACCTTGATGTTGTTCTTAGGGTTCTCCGTATAGACCAGCTCTTCCAGTTGGGGTAGCTTTATGTCCTGGGGAACACACTGGACGCGTATGGAACCGGGAGAAGGAACGGTGACTGTCAGTTTTCCTTGAGCGGAGTTGAGAGCTACTCCGTTGTCCAGTTCCTGATAAGTAGAACTACAACTGCAAACGCCCATAGCCAGAAAAGGAAAGGCTATTGCATACAAAAATGCGAATCTTAATTTCATATTATTTAGGGTTAGTTATTGATTTGCAGCAAATTTAATGAAACATATCGTAATATGCCCCATAATTCCGGAAAAGAGTCTAATTTTACTGCCACTTAGCATACTTATTATGAGAAAGCAATTACTACTGTTCCTTACATTGGTCTTATCATTTTTATCTATCCATGCCCAGTCAGTGCAACAACTGCCTCCTTCCGTTCCGGATTATGTGGTTTTTGCCGGTCAAACCATAAAATTTGACCGGGCCGACCTTAGGGAGCGCTTGGATCGTGAACTTATCGCGTTCACCTATTCCCATAACATGTCAACCCTGATGATCAAAAGGGCCAACAGATACTTTCCGCAGGTAGAGCCCATACTCAAGCGCATGGGTGTGCCCGATGACCTCAAATATCTTATGGTAATTGAGAGCAACCTGGACCCCCAGGCGGCGTCAAGTGCAGGAGCCGCCGGTCTGTGGCAGTTCATACAGTCAACAGGCAGGGCGTATGGGCTTGAAGTTAATGCCAATATCGATGAGCGTTATCATACGGTCAAGGCAACTGAGGCGGCCTGCCGTTTCCTCAAGGAAGCCTATGAGAAATACGGAAACTGGATGACTGTAGCAGCCAGTTACAACGGTGGTCAGCAGGGTATGGACCGCAGGATTCTGGACCAGCATCAGACCGATGCTATGGATATGTGGCTCGTCAATGAGACTTCCCGCTATATATTCCGCCTGCTTGCGGTCAAGATGATGTTCGAGAACCCGTCCCTGTTCGGATTCAGTTTCAAGCGCGAGGACCTCTATCCGTATATCCCCATCAAGGAGCAGGTCAAGATAACCGATCCCGTTGAGGATCTGGTCAGTTTTGCCGAGGACCACGGCATATCATACGCCGATCTCAAGCGTGCCAACCTGTGGCTTAGGGAAACCAAACTCAACAACAAGTCACACCGCACCTATTACATCGACATCCCTGATGTAAAGGCCCTGTACTATGACCCTTCTAAGACCAAGGTTCACAGTCCCGCCTGGGTAAAGTAAATTGAAAATTGAGAATTGAGAATTGAAAATTGAAAATTTGCTTGATTAGAATCAGATTCAGAATTAATAATTACAACAAAAAGCGCACCGAGTTATATTCTCAGTGCGCTTTCTTTATATAACGCAGGTGCTTGTAATTTTCAATTTTCAATTACAAATTGAATGCTGCCTTGATCTTGTCCACGTAATCCAGTTTCTCCCAAGTGAACAGTTCCACCTCTACTGTTTTGGCGGGCAGATAATGTGACTTGAAGACCTTGGTGACGGTTTGTGGCTCTCGGCCCATGTGTCCGTAGGCTGCGGTCTCGCTGTAGATGGGATTACGCAGTTTCAAACGGTTCTCAATGGCCTTGGGACGCATGTCAAACAGACTGCCTACTATGTTGGCAATCTTGTCGTCAGACTGCTTAACGTGACTTGTGCCGTAGGTGTTTACAAATATATTGATAGGCTTGGCTACGCCAATGGCGTAAGAAACCTGAACCAGCACCTCATCGGCTACACCTGCAGCAACCAGGTTCTTTGCAATATGACGAGTGGCGTATGCTGCTGAGCGGTCCACCTTGCTGGGATCCTTGCCGCTGAATGCGCCGCCGCCGTGGGCGCCCTTGCCTCCGTAGGTATCAACGATAATCTTGCGTCCGGTAAGACCGGTGTCTCCGTGCGGTCCGCCAATCACGAACTTGCCGGTAGGATTCACAAAGTATTTGATGCTGTCATTAAACAGAGCCTTAACCTTGTCCGATGTGATTGTGCTGATGACGCGTGGTATGAGTATGTTCTTTACATCGGCCTCAATCTGTGCGAGCATCTTACGGTCAGCCTCAAGCTGGGCCTCAACTGTAGCGTTGTCAGGAGCAATGAACTCATCGTGCTGGGTAGATACCACGATGGTATCAATGCGCACGGGTTTGCCATTGTCATTATATTCAACTGTCACCTGGCTCTTGGAGTCGGGACGCAGATATGTCATGACCTTTCCCTCACGGCGAATATCGGCCAGAACGCGCAGAATGCGGTGTGACAGAGCCAGGGATACAGGCATGTATTCATCTGTCTCATTAGTGGCGTAACCGAACATCATGCCTTGGTCACCGGCACCCTGGTTCTCGGGGTCCTCACGCTCCACACCGCGGTTGATGTCGGCGCTCTGCTCATGTATTGCACTGAACAGGCCGCATGAGTCACCGTCAAACTTGTACTCGGCGCGGGTGTAGCCTATACGGTTAATTACTCGGCGGGCAATATCCTGCAGATCTACGTATGCCTTGGATTTTACCTCACCTGCAAGCACCACCTGACCGGTGGTTACAAGGGTTTCACATGCAACCTTTGAATCTGGATCAAAGGCCAGAAGTTCGTCAACGACGGCATCGGATATCTGGTCCGCTACCTTGTCAGGGTGTCCCTCAGACACCGATTCGGATGTGAATAAATAAGCCATTATATGTAAAAATAAAAAGTCCCAATGTCTTATGCGGACAAAGGGGCTGCAACGTCTATGCAAAATGTCTTGAAAGATTGACTTTTAGCATTTTTTTGTGTGGTTGCAAGCTGTCTGGAACCCTAAGGGTTGCAAATCTTTCCACATTGTCCGCTGCAAAGATACGAATTAAATTGAAAATTGAAAATTGAAATTTGAAAAATGAAAATGTGCGAAAGTTTTTCGCACATTTATGTCGCGGGCTTTACGCAGGTACAAACGTATTACTTTTCAATTTTCAATTTTCAATTTTCAATTTTCAATTAAAGAATTTGTTATAAAATTTTTGCGGTTAGAGTCATAAAGATTAAATTTAACCCGAAAATAGTTCAAATTGTTTCGTAAAGAGACAGTTGACCAAGTAAGAATTGATATGATTAACCGTAAAAGATCAACAGGAAAGAGCATCCTGAAGTTTGCCTACATTCCAGCTTTATTATTGCTCTCCTTAGGCGCGTTTGCAGAGACTGTTTATGACAAAGGTCTTGATGAGACCATTGAAGTGGGCAATTATGTCCGGATTGACGGGCTCTGGTACAAGTTCAAGGGTGATGAGGCCCGTGTGGTAAGCCGCAAGACAGATCATGCCTATCCTGCCGATATTGTCATTCCGGATACCGTTATATATAAGGATGTAAAGTATCCGGTCACATCATTCAGTGGACCGGCTTTCCAGGATGCTGCCGAGATTGAATCCGTGACAATACCTTTAACCATCAAGGAAATAGAAAGAAGTGCTTTCTGGAGATGTACCGGTCTTAAAAAGGTTGTGATTCCCACATCGGTAACAACAATTCAGAATGATGCATTCTCTGAATGCACAGGCCTTGAGGAGGTGATAATTCCTAAGACTGTAACAACTATAGGCGTCTCTGCCTTTTCAAATTGCTACGGCTTAAAATCACTTTACATACCTGAATCTGTCAGAAAAATAGGACAAATTGCATTTAACGGATGCGGCTTTACCAATATTACCGTTGACCCTGCCAACCCTGTTTATGACAGCCGCGAAAACAGCAACGCCATTATAGAGACTGAAACAAACACCATGCTGGTTGCCAGCAGTTCAACTGTGATTCCTGCCTCAGTCACAGAATTGGATGACTATGTTTTCAGCGGAGTAAAAGGACTGGAACATCTTGAAATTCCTGGGAACGTCAAGAAAATAGGTTGGCATTGCTTCAGTGAATCGGGAATTAAAAGCATCAGGATAAACAGTAATCTGGTATATTCGATGGAAACATTCAACAACAGTACTTCATTGGAGGAAGTTGAATATGGCCCTGATGCTACAGAGATAAAGATTCCTCAGGATTGTCCCAATCTGAAGAGGCTTTTCATTCCGGCAACAGTAACCAAAATAGATTTCGGAGGCCTGAACAGGCACCCTAATATTGAAACCCTAATTGTAGAAGAGGGAAATCCTGTTTATGACAGTAGGGATAACTGTAATGCAATAATCCTGTCAGAAACCGATGACCTTGTGTTCGGATGCAAAAACACGGTCATTCCCGGAACGGTAAAGAAGATTTCAAATAATGCATTCCTTAGTTGTAGTTTTTCTGAATTCTATATTCCTGCATCTGTAGTTGATATATATCCCGTTGAATACGCTCTTCCCGATAAGAACACAACCGGTTCAATAGTTGTTGACCCTGCAAATCCGGTTTATGACAGCCGTGAGGGTTGCAATGCAATAATAAAGACAGCAACTAACACTTTGCTGTACGGTTGCAGTAATGCTTTCATTCCTAAGTCAGTGACAGCCATTGACACTTATGCATTCGAGGGAATCAGGAACCTTAAGGAGATATCAATTCCGGATGGTGTGGTAAAGATGGGACACTCTGCTTTCCGCGACTGCAAGAATCTGGAAAAGGTCCATTTCGGTGCCGGAATAACAGAAATTCAGCCATCCCAGTTTCTTGACAGTCATAAACTCTCTGAAATTACAGTGAGCCCTGCAAACAGTAAATATGACAGCAGGAACAACTGCAATGCCGTAATAGAAACAGCTACCGGTGTCCTGGTTATAGGCGGCAACAAGTCAACTGTACCTGATGGGGTGACAACCATAGGACGTGAAGCTTTCCGTTTCCGCGATGAACTGAAATCCCTTACTCTACCGCCATCAGTCAAGACTATTGAGGAGATGGCTTTTGAAAGTTGTAAGAAATTTGAAAGCATCAATCTTGAATATGTGATCCAAAAAGGCAATTCAGCCTTTAACGCCACTCCCTATGAATCCGGACATAAGATTGAAGATTATGAAGGATACCTGTCATTCAATCTGAGCGGAAGTGAAGCAGTAATCACAAGTGCATCCCAAAATGCTCCCTCAAAAGTGGTTATACCTGAAACCATCATGAATGAAGGGAAAGAATACAGTGTTGTAGAGATTGATGACGAGGCATTCAAAGGCATTACAGGAATAGAATCCTTATCCGTTCCGCAATCTGTGAGAAGAATAGGTTCATGTTCCTTCATGGATTGTTCAAACCTGAAAGAGGTAAGCCTCAAAAACGGACTTACCAGTATTGGAGACAATGCCTTTGCCAATTGCGGTAAGCTTGAAAGAATCAAACTGCCTTCAACCCTGGAGTCAATAGGACGTTTTGCCTTTACCAGAACAGCCATCAAGACCTTGGCTATTCCTGCATCAGTCACTGAAATAGGTAATAATATTGCACTGGACTGCAAGAATCTTAAATCCATCTCAGTAGATTCAAGGAACTGTGTTTATGACAGCCGCAGGAAGTGCAATGCCATAATCCGGACCGATGGCAATATCCTTCTGCAAGGATGTAACAGCACCAGGATTCCAGATGGGATAGAAATCATAGCACCATATGCATTGGCAGGGATGCCCGGTTTCAAGGCATCGGACATACCGTCATCTGTGCGGCTGATCCTTAAGATGGCATTCTCTTTCTGCACATCCATTGAGAAAATCAACATCCCGGCATCAGTTGTCTATCTGGACGGTAATCCCTTCTTTGGGTGCAGTTCAGTCAAATCCATAACTGTTCAGGAGGGCAATCCCACCTATTTCAGCCCGGCAGGAAGCAATGCCGTAATCTCAAACGGCAACAGCGTAAAGGAGAGTATTGACGAGATGGTAATCAGTCTGCGTAAAGGTTATGACTTTGACTTCTTTGATATTAATTGGAGATTTAATGTCAGAACGGGAAGACTTGTTCTGGGTTGCCGCAACACTGTAATACCTGAGGCTGCTACATCCATAGGCGCTGATGCGTTTGCTTACTGCAAGGGACTGGAAAAGATAAGTATTCCTGAAAGAGTTTTCGCAATAGAAGGGAATGCCTTCATTTATTGCACTGATTTAAAGGAAATTGTCATTCCTGCATCAGTAAGATTATTGGAAAAATCCCATTACTGTCCTAACCTGGAAAGAATTGTTATAGAAGAAGGAAATGAGGCTTATGACAGCCGTGGTAACTGCAATGCAGTTATCAGTATAGGCAATGATGAACTTATATGGGGATGCAGAAACACCATTATTCCTGAAACTGTAAAGGGTATAGGCAATGGTGCATTCAGTCATGTCCCAGGGTTGAAGACAATCGTCATTCCGGAGTCAGTCACTTATATTGAGGCTAACGCTTTCCAGGATTGCAAAGACCTGGAAGCAATAAACATCCCGGCTTCTGTCATTTATCTGGCAGGACAGCATTTTGATTCTCCCGGCTATGAATCCTCAAAGAATCCCTTTGAGAACTGTCCAAAACTTAAGAGCATTACAGTTGACAGCGGCAATCCGTATTGGGACAGCCGCAATAACTGCAATGGCATAATAGAGACATCGGCCCGTAAACTGGCAGTTGCCTGCTCAGAGACTGTTGTACCTGAAATTGTTAAAGACATATACTATTCAGCTTACAGGACAACAAAAGAATTCCGTGAAAGGGATTATCTCAGTGCCGGTTCCGTATTCTTTGACGGTTGGATAACTGAGGATGACCTTTTTGGGATTGTGGAAATGGATGATTGAAACTATTTAAGCGTAGCGTATTTGCGGCCGTAGTCAAGTTGCTGCTTAAGGTAATCATCATTGTATACTGCCTCATAGTCAACAATCTTGCCGTCCTTCTCAACCGGAACTATGTCAGGGTTGATGAAACCACCGTAAGGTTTAAGGTTCAGGGCCTCATAACGCTCCTTTATCTCTTTGTGTAAGGTGGGGTCAATATGCACAGCGTAGGTTTCTATAAGGTTCTTGCCTGCCTCATAGTCACCCTCTGATTTGATGCGCTGTATCTCGGCCAGCAGTTCTGCAAACAGAGAACGCAGTTTCACAAAGTCATTCACTACAAAGTAGGTCTTGCCGTCACGTACCTTCTTCTCAATGACATTGTCTTTGAGACCCTTCTGATAGCACCACTCGGCTATGAGCTTGCGGTTCTGCATGTGGGCCTCTGTATTGGGCCTACCCAGTTCCACACGGGTAAACTGTACCATGATACCGTTGCGGATGTAGTTTGAGTATTCAGCCTTGTAGGCATCCTTGTCGGGCATGATACCCAGTTCCACCATCTTGGGGTCGGCCGTGTAGTAGAGTCCGAACAGATCGGCACGTGCCTCCTCCAGGGCCGATGCATACTCACCCATGGCAGTGCTTGATACTCCCGGCAACAGCTGGCCGGAACCATGACCCAGACATTCGTGAAGGTCAGTGTGGATTTCATCGGCATAGGTACCCCATTTACGGTAGAGGGCTTTTTCTTCATCATCCCATGCAAACTCATCCAGCGTGCTGTTGGGTGATTCCTGTGCGGCATAGTCATAGGCATGTGTGATGTTTGCTATAGTAACTGATTTGCTGCCGTACATCTTGCGTATCCAGTCAGCGTTGGGCAGGTTGATACCTATGGGTGTTGAAGGGTAGCAGTCACCCGCCAGGCATACTGCGTTTATAACCTTGGCAGAAATGCCTTTGCACTTGTCTTTCTTGAAACGCGGGTCAACAGGTGAGTTGTCTTCAAACCACTGGGCATTGGCGCTGAGAATATCGGAGCGCTCAGAAGCCTTGTGGTCCTTGATGTTCACATGACCTTCCCATGCACCCTTGCGTCCCAGCGGGTCATTGTAATCCTCTATGAATCCGTTTATGTAATCCACGGTGCCGAGTGTATCCTTTACCCACTCTATGTTGTACTCATCCCAAATCTTAAGGTCACCTGTCTCATAGTATTTTATAAGAAGGGCAAGCGCACGTTTCTGGATGTCATTCTCAGCACAGGCGGCAGCCAGTTCCAACTCCTGGCAGATTTTTCTGATGGCCGGACCGTACATGCCGTCAATCTTCCATAGAATCTCCACGATATTGCCGTTTGCATCCTTTGTAACCTTGGTGTTAAGGCCGTATGCAATGGGAGTCTCATCGGTCTTATCCTCGATGGAATCATAGTATTTCTCAACCTCGGCACGGGTAACACCCTCATAGAAGTTGCCTGCTGAGAGCACTACTATATCACCTTCAGTAGAGGTGGAGCGTCGCTGAAGAAGAGAGTTCGGATCATAGATTACGGGCAGCAGTTCAGCACACTTTGTACCGTCACCTACAGCCTCCATAAGAGACTTGAAATATTCCTGTGAGCATTCCGGAAAAAACTTGTCCTCAGCATAGTGGTGATGTATGCCGTTGGCAAAGAAAAGACGCTTGGCATAGACGGTAAACTGCTCAAACTCCTTGCAATTACGCTCACCCTTATAGTTCTCAAGTATGTTCTCCACCACGTGACGTATAGGCAGATTCCATTTGCAGTTCTGGTCCCAGTGGATGTCACGGCCCCATTTGGCAGCCTCAGAGAGATGGTATGCATACTCTTTCTGCTGTAGTGTCAGTTCATCCCATCCTGGAATGGTATAGCGCATAACCTTGAGGTCAGCAAACTCATCAAGCAGATACTTGAAATCACTCTTCTTCTGTCCGCAGCCGGCTGTCATGGCCAGCAATCCAGATATCATCATAATCTTGTAAATTGATTTCATATTAAAAAATAACCCTTTTTACCGTAGTTTTTTTACTCCCGACAGAATCACACCGCCCAGAATCATGGCTGATCCTATGCCGGATATCAAGGTCATGCTCTCGCTAAGGAACAGAATAGCTCCGATAAGCGTGAATACCGGGTTCAGATATACATAATTGGTGGCAGTGACATTGCCTATCGCGATCAGAATCCTGTTCCACAGTACAAAACAGAACAGTGATGCTATTGTTGAGAGAAACAGCAGGTTTCCCCAAACCTTTATGTTGTCAAACTCTACTGTAGCCAGATTGGAGTTATCTGAAAGGATCAGAACCGGAATAATGGTAAGCAGACCGTAAAAGAAGACCTTACGTGTGGCGTAGAGCGTACCGTAACGCTCGGCCATCTGTCCGGAAAGCTGGCTATATACGGCCCAACTGAGAGCAGCCATGAAAGCCAGGATGTCCCCCTTGGGTGACAGGTTCAGACTGTTGCCGTCAAATACCACCATGGCCATGCCTGTCAGAGCGATAACCGTACCTGCTATAAGCGGCAGCCGCACCTTTACATCTTCCAGACCGTCAACGATATGGCCCCGGAAGAGTTTCTTGATAAGCAGGGTAAGAAGTATGGTGAGCAGTGGCGCTATGCACACAATGAAAGAGACATTACAGGCCTGTGTATAGCTGAGTGCGGTATTCTCAGTCAGGAAATAGAGTGATCCGCCGCTTATGCCCATGACAAGAAACAGAAACTCATCCCTTAGGGATTGGGAGAAAGCCCTCTTGTTGCGGCCGCCGCGTATAAGACATACTGTAAGCAGTCCTATATAGGCAATGATGAATCTTATGGTGAATATCTGTGCCGGTGTAAGCCCCTGGTTTATGAGTGTCTTGGTAGATACGAACGTCACTCCCCACAGTGCCATCGTCATGAACGCCAGCACATGGTACAGGAATTTACCTTTTACAGGGGTGCTCATAGTTTGCCTAAGAGTCCAAGGGTTACGTTGCGGCGGAACCGTATGAGCATGTTGCCGCACTGTGGCCTGAATGTGATGAGATAGAAGCACCACAGCAGGATAGTGGCACACCACTTCTTGAGTTCGGATAGCTTGCGCTTGCGGTATGACGCCTTGCCTATGCGCAGGGTACGTGCCCTCTCGCTCTGTCCTATGCCTTTGGTCAGACGGTTGAAATAGTCAGGTTCCAACTTGTATGCGGGTATGCTGTGGTAAAGTATGGCATCGGGCAGATATGAGAACCGCATGCCTTCACGTTTCATCTTGTCAAAGATGTCTTTCTCCTCTCCTCCGCCCAGATTTTCACCGTTTCGGCCCAATTCAACGTTATAAAGGCCCACCTTCCTGAAAACGCAGCTACGGTATGCAGCGTTGCCTCCTCCAGGGTAATTTTCACCGGGGAATGGTCCCGGTTTGTTTCCAAAAAAGAGATATCCGGTAAGCAACCTTTTGATGAAGTATGTCATCCATCGCGGTTCACTGCCTGTCTCATAATGTGGTATGATGGGGCCTCCGGCTGCATCTGTCTCAGGGTGTTTCTCAAACCAGTCAGCGTATGTGGCAAGATACTCAGGATTAACGGTTGCGTCATCATCAACATACACCAGTAAGTCTCCTTTTGACTCTTTTATTCCACGGTTACGGGCATGTGAAAGCCCCTGGTTGGTCTCAACATGATAGTGCAAATTAACTGCGGGAAAATCAGCGCAGAACCGTTCTACCTCAGAGCGTGTGTTATCCGTACAGTTGTTGTCAACCAGAACTATTTCATAATAGTCAGTGCTGAGAGAACCTTGTGCTATACTCTTAAGTACGTTATAAATGTACTTGTCGCGGTTATATGTGCAGATGATGACAGAAATCATTGTCTTTGTTGTCCTTTAATGAAATCCAGAATCATTTTAGAAGAATCATATCCGGCGGTTTTGCCCCAGAACTTATCTATCATCCGCATGCGTTCTCCTGCATCAAGAACATAGTCTCCAGTCTCCAGACATGAGCATAAAGAATCAAAATCATAGACTTTCTTTCCCGCAACGTTCTCATCAAACGGGTAATAGAAATCACGCTCTTTTACATAGTCATCATAATCATAGAGATACAGAATCACATCCTTGTTATCCATGAGCAACCAGTCATAGAGCACGGATGAGTAGTCTGTTATCATCACATCCACATACGGCATTACAGGGTAAATATCCATCTGTGGTGATACAAGCATGATGTTTGAAAGGGACTTGACATTATCGGTGAGTACCACATTGGCATGTGGCTTAAGGATAAGCAGCTGATTCTTTGCAGCCAGAATACCGTTGAGTCTTTCCATATCCATGCTTTGGGTAAATACATTGCGCTGTGAATCACGCCAGGTAGGCATGTAGATCAACACCTTGTCAAAATCATGGATTGTTTTTATAAGTTCAAGTGTCTGAACAGGCTCATACTTATTTATAAACTGTTTACGCTCCTGTTCTGTGGCTGTAAGGATGCTGTTTCTGGGATAGCCCATCTCGATGCAGTTGGATTCAGGAATCCTGAAAGCTCTGGCAAGTGATGAGGTCTGGAAAGGGGTTGATGAAAGAAGCCAATCCGGCCGGCGGAATGATTCAGGATGACAGAAAACGTCATATTTGTTCTTCTTGCTGAATCTGTCAAGCAGAGGTCCGGAAATGGTATTGAACTCTATTCTTTTCAGCCCTACGCCATGCCAGAGATTTATGCATTCAACTCTTCCTGACAGACAGAACATTATATCGGATGTATATGAATTGAATATCCAGTATCTGGAGGTAAGGGCATGCCACATTCCAACGGGTCCCAGTACCCAGTATGCACGTAACCCGTAACTGCGTACCTTCTTTACGGAATTCCTGTTTGAAGAGAGCCATATGTATCTGTTTTTCCTGTCGCCGTGTTCTGTGGCATACAGGAAAAGATACTTGGCATTGTCTGCGAAAGTTCCCCTATAACTTCCGAAAACATACTTGCGCTTACTGCGTGGAAACAGAAACGAGAAGGGGTATATGATATAACAGATTATGTATGCAAGAAGTTTCATTTGTTTTCTTCAATATCAATGATGTTATGAGAAGTCTTTATGTCAGGAATTACATTCCAGTCTCCATATATTCGTCTTAAATATTTATCGTAGTTGCTTGGGGCGGGGAAAATGTGCCCCTCAAATTCTATTTCAGAAAGAGGAAAGATATCATCTTTAACTCTTTGGGCGTAAAAACCGCAGCCATAGTCATAGATCAACAGCTTATGTTGAAACAAAAATCCCCAGATCCTTGCAAGCAGTATCAAAAGCAATGAAACAGGAAAAAGGCAGAGAGAAACAAAACGTTTGAATTTTCCATCCTCTACGGTTTTGAAAACACGCCTGAAACAAGGGCCGTAAAGAAGGTCTATCTTTTTTGATATTTCCGGGCGGCCGTTTACCAGATAGAATATATCAAGCCATACATTATTTCTTTTTACAATGGTTTCCTTAGGATTTTGGGGATTAGGAACATTGCGTAATACTGATACGCGATTGTTTCTCAATCTTGCACATGTAGTGGCTGTATATTTCTTAAAGTTGATATCTTCAAACTCAAAAGAAGGCTTTAGTTCTTTTTCCATAGCCTCTTTCAGTTTCTTGCGGTCTTTTTTCATCACGCAGACATCAAGGTCATCATCCCAGGGTATAAAGCCTCCGTGTCTGGCTGCTCCCAAAAGAGTGCCGGCATCCAGCCAATATTGAATACCTTCCTTACGGCATATTCTGTCTAATTCCAAAAGAGAATCCAAAATACTCATTTGAATGGTCCTGAGCATAGAACCATCGGGATTGTATTGTTGCCTTAGTTTTTGATGTATTTCAGGATTTATCATCTTGTCTGGTTAATCGGGTTTACGTGAAGATCGGATATAATTAACAATCATGTTCCATCCATTTTTCCGTTCAGAACGGTTTATTCCTATCAGGGAAATGGTGAGTATGGAGATAAAGATACTGAAAACAATGACTGCAAGGGACTGGATAATGTTATTATTCCAAAAATGACTGTGGATGTAATTCTTTGCCGGCAATGAGATTGCAACAGCTGTTATTGTAACTGCAAAAATGGGCACCAGCGTATATCTGAAGTAATCGGACAAAGACAACCCAATGGATTTTTTTACAAAAACAGCCCTAACGTATATGGCAATGGCACTTATTATGATTGAAGTATAGAAAACACTTTCCGGAGGATAATGCATGAATTTCAATACGATGTACGATACAGGAAGTATGGAAAGGGTAAAAATACCGCATACGATGTGATAATTCCGGATTTTGCCATATGCTTGCATTGAAGTTGCCAATGGATTGGCAAGCGAATCTATAAGTGCGTTTATCATTACCAGTTGGGTAAACAGATAGGTATAATCCGGAACCTTTTTCAGCCATATGTTCAAAATGAAATCAGTTTCCAACAGGATTGGGAGTGAAACTATGAACAATAGGAAAAAGGAGAACTTGGAACTTTGCATCACAAGTTTCAGCATACCTTGTTTGTCGCCTATGGAATAGGATTTGAGTATTTGTGGCTTTACTGCGGTAAAGAAGTACTCTGAAAAGAGTTGAACGGTAGAATATACCTTATAGGCCATAGTCCTTGCTGCATTTATGACAGGTCCAAAGAACATATTCAGAAGCATGTTGAGTCCTTGGCTTTTGCATATTACGGAAAGGGATCCTATCATATTCCAACCGGCAAATCCGAATAATTCCATAAATCTTTGTTTGTCCCACCAGAACTTAAAGCGGCATTCGTCATAGAACTTATTGCAGTACAGAATGTAAAAGGATGAAACTGCAATATTCACCACAAGCATCAGGAATGAATAGAGAATAAGTCTGTCACCGGAATTGTGAGATATGATAAGAGCTATCACCAGATTTCCCAACACCTCAAAGAAACTCAGGTATGTAAATACCTTCATTTTCTCCTTTATTATTATGAAACCATGGTAGGGAGATTTGATAATAGTGAAAATAAAGGAGATAATGCTTAGTTGGAAAACCCATTTGGCTGCATCCATTCGGCCGGCAGTCTTGGCTTTGTTATATAGGAACCATAAACCGACAGTTTCGCTTAATATCACTATCAGGATTGCAATAAAAAAGAATACAACTACGCATAAACTGAATGTGCGTTTCAGTTCAGCATAATTGCCTTTTCCCATTTCATCGGCAAAAAAACGCTGGCATGATGTTGACATGGTACTGTTGAGGAAAGAGAACATCATCACAATACCTCCTACGGCATTGTAGATACCCATATCAACCTCACCAAGAGCGTCAAGTATCACTCTTGAAGTATATAGGCTGACCAATGTCTGCACGGCCATCCTTATATACAGCATGGCAGTGTTTTTTGCTATTTTGTTTTGGTCTATGCTTGACATCAGCTGCCTATTATTTTATCGTAGATGTTATTTAAAACCTCTTGAGTCAGTTCTACCGGATTGTTTTTGAGACGTACCGGATTGACTGAACTCACAAGAAGAGCCAGATCCTGTTCTTTGTTTACAGCAACAGGATTCTGCATATTCATATCAACCATCATCTTACGGAAAAGGGAAATTGACTCTTGGGGTCCGGCCGTTCCGAAAGACTTTGAAATGAGACAGAATATGTTGAGCATATAATCTTTTCCTCTGGGATCAATACAATGCTCCGGATGAGAGATCATATACTCCCAAATCTCAGGTAAACAAACGGCGACAGCATGTCCGTGAGGAAGTTTGTACATTGACGTAATCTTGTAGCTCATTGCATGGGCTGCAGTAGTTGCGGATATGTTTATTGCCCGCCCTGCGTAGTTTGCGGCAAGCATGATCTGTGCAGCGGCATAAGGATCGTTATCAATAATATAGCTGTTCCAATAATTTGTGATCAATTCCACTGCCAGTTTGGAATATTCCTTGCTTTCATCGGTGGAATTCACAGACCACCAGCTCTCAATGCCTTGACAGAGAGCGTCCATCATAGTGCATTTCTTCTGATATAGAGGCAGAGTGGCAAGAACTTGTGGTTCAAGCAAGGCATAATCTGGAAGGACTCCATCGTTGGTTACAGTTTGTTTGGCTCCCTCAAAATACATTACTGCATTGTGGGTCGATTCGCTGCCTGTTCCTGCTGTAGTGGGGATGGCAATGAAGGGAATTCTGTTGCCGTCAATTGTCAGTTGCTTTGAGACAAGTGGCGGTATCAGTGCATTACGTTCCTCTTGGGCAAGTACTGCCAGTTTAATGCATTTGGCCACATCTATTGAGCTTCCGCCTCCAACAGCGAGAATGGCATCGCATTGATGGGCTTTAAACAAGTCTATCCCTTTACACACATCCTCAAAAAGAGGGTTTGGACTGAAATCTGAGAAACAGACTTTATCCACGGTGATCTTTTCTATCCTATCCCTGATGTTCAGGAAAGGGTATGAAGAATCCATAACCATGAAAAGCTTATGACAGCCTATAGTTTCAAGGATATTCTGCAGTTTGTCTATTCCCTCTATGATCTTTTGCATAACGTCATTTTTTCAGGAACTGCATCAAAGCATCTTTGTTCTCTATCGGGGTGGTTGTAGGCCTGCCCAAATCTTTGCGGTTTCCCTTCTTTACTTTGATTTCCAGTAAGATGGGTCCTTTTTGTAATTGAGAATTGAGAATTGAGAGTTGAGAATTCAAATCTTCTTTTGTAGAGACACTGAATGCGGCGGCGTAACCTACGGCTTTGGCTACGGCTGTAAGGTCTATCTTAAATCCTACGGTAGGTTGACCGCCTACTGAATCATGGGCTCCGTTATTGAACACTACGTGTATATAGTTGGCTGGTTTTTTGCTTGCCACTATGGCAAGTGACCCCATATGCATAATGGTTGCACCGTCTCCGTCAAAGCACCATACACGGCGCTCCGGTTGTGCAAGGGCAATACCCAAAGCTATCTGGGAGGCATGTCCCATTGAACCTACGGTCAGGAAGTCACGCTCGTGACCCTGGTTCATGGCGGTACGGTACTCAAAGAGCTCACGGCTTATCATACCGGTAGTAGAGACAATGCAGTCTTTCTCACCAAGCGCAGCGGCAACAGTCTGGATGGCTTCCTCACGGGACATAGTAAGGTTATTCACCTCAACGTTCCGGAGTTTATAGTCTTCAAAGGTGTCTTTTTCAATAACCAATGCAAAGACCTCCTTGTTAGCAAGTGCTTTTACGGCTTTTGTGATCTGCTTTTCAGCCTTATCTTCTTCCTTGCTCAGCACCTCATAGTTCACACCCATTACATTCAGCAATCCGGTTGTAACCTTGCCTTGTTTTACGTGCTGAGGTTCATCGTGAACGCCGGGACGGCCGCGCCAACCAATCAGAAGCAGTACAGGAATGTTATAAACCTCTTGGTCGGTCAGTGATGCCAGCGGGTTTATTATGTTACCTTCTCCACTGTTCTGCATATAGACACATGCGGGCTTGCCTGTAGCCAGATAGTGGCCGGCAGCCAGACCTACGGCAGCTCCTTCGTTGGCTGCAATGATGTTATGAGCCGCATCAGAATGGTCAGTGATATAAGCACATATATTCTTGAGCAGACTGTCAGGAACACCTGCAAAGCAGTCTATTCCGTTCTCTTTTAGCTTTTCTATGAAATATTCCGGTCTGATCATTATTCTTCGGGTATTAAGGTGATAATCTCCTTGATTGACATGCACTTGTCATCACATTCTTTTGCCCTGTGATTTTCCAATATGGTGCGGGCGGCATCCTGCATGGCGGGGAATCCTGTACGGGTGAGCTGGTTGGCGTAGATGACAATGTTCACGCCCCTATCCTTAAACTCTTGCTCAGTAACAGTGTTGAAGCTGGTAGGAACAACCACAATAGGAGTAGTTTTATTCTTCTCACGGAACCTTGCCACAAAGTCAAAGATTTCAGCCGGGTCTTTCTTGCGGCTGTGTATCATGATGGCATCTGCACCGGCTTCAGTAAATGCGAATGCACGTTTAAGGGCGTCGTCCATACCCTGTTCCAGAATCAGAGATTCAATACGGGCGCATATCATGAAATCTTTGGTTTTCTGGGCTCTCTTTCCTGCCTTGATCTTCTCACAGAAGTTCTCGATTGTATCCTGGGTCTGTTTTACTTCCGTTCCAAACAGAGAGTTCTTTTTGAGTCCCGTCTTATCTTCAATGATGACCATTGATACACCCATACGCTCCAATGACCGTACGGTATATACAAAATGCTCTGTAAGTCCGCCGGTATCTCCGTCAAAGATTATCGGTTTGGTGGTAACCTCCATTATATCGTCGATGGTGCGGAAACGGCTGGTCATATCCACCAGTTCTATGTCCGGTTTACCCTTAGCGGTAGAGTCACAGAGAGAACTTATCCACATGGCGTCAAACTGATATGTCTTACCCTCCTGAAGCACTGTGGTCTTCTCTACAATCAGGCCGGTAATACCGCTATGGGCCTCCATTGCGGTCACAAGTCCTTTCATGCTGATAAGCTTGCGTAAACGGCCACGACGCATATCAGGCATGGCCAACTCAGCACGTAGCGTTGAGTCAAGCTGCTTGTATTTGGGATCCGATGAATAGGGGTATTCTACAAGTTTTCCTCCGTATTCACCGAGAACTTTCAAAACCTCTTCACGTATTGGTTTCTGGAATCCGTTTATCCAATCGTCACCGTGAACTACATAATCTGGCTTGAGAACCCTGAGGTTATCTGAATAGCTCAAGGTCCTCTGCTCCACAACCTTCTCTACTCCGGCTATGTTCTCAAACAGGGACTTCCGTTCATCAAAAGGAAGTAGAGGATAGCGTTTGTAGCTTGCAACTGCTTCATCAGACAAAACACCAATGATGAGACGGCCCAAACGACAGGCTTTGTTGATGATGGCAATGTGCCCACTGTGAATATAATCAGTAGAACAGCACATATATACCGTGCGGTTGTTGACTTCCTTTACCCGTGAGCTTACAATCTCCAGGTCTTCAGGAGTGTCAATTTCGGCACATAACATATCCTTTACGTCAACGGGATAGATGTGGCAACGGTTTGAAACTTGGTTGAATGCGTTCTCCGCATAGCATTTGCGGTTATCCTGCTCGCAGAACTTTTCAATATTCTCCAACCATATCAGCCAGTCTTCTTTAAGTATCTTGTATAAAGGCTGAGCTGCCATAGCATCATCAAAGAACTCTATGCCTATTTTCTGAATCCGTCCGTCTTTTATGACAGCCTTGAAATCTTTTTCAGGCAGAGGCTGGGTACTGCTTACCGCCATACAACTGACTTTACTTTGAATGATGGCTTCAAGTACAAGCGGTTCAAATACCAAGTCTCCATGCATAAGGATTATATCATCATCTTTGAGAACATCCTTAGCGCAGTAAATGCTGTATATGTAGTTGGTTTTGTCGTATATGGGGTTGTTTACAAAGGTAAACTTAATGGGAAGATGGAGGTCGTTGCAATACTCTTCAAGAATATCGTTATAGTAACCGGTGGTCATTACAACCTGGTCAACTCCAAACGCAACCAGTTTCTTGAGTTGTCGGCTCAGAATGGTATTGTCCGATGATATTTCTGTCATACACTTAGGGTGAGTACTTGTTATGGAACCCATCCTGTGACCGAGTCCTGAATTAAGTATTATCGCTTTCATAAGCTGCAGTATTCAGTTTTGTTTATAGAGCCTCATCATCAGGTCTGTCTATAGAAGATGCGGGCTTGTTTTTTACACTATGCCGGAGTGATTTCTCCCAAGCGGCCTTGCGCTTAAGATAATCGTCGTAATGCTTTTCCAAATAGTTGTCTGCCATATTCAACTCTTTTTTAGTTCCGGTGCAATCTGTAAGAGCGGTTTCATTACGAACTCCCTTTGGTACATGAGAGGGTGAGGAATTGTGAGTTCAGGTGTATTCATGACGATGTCATCATACAGAAGCAGGTCAATGTCTATTAACCTATCCTTATACTCCCGGTTTACAGACTTCTCACTGCGTCCCATTTGGCGTTCGATGTCCTGTGTGGCGTGCAACACCTCAAGAGGCTGCAGTAGAGTTTCCACTTTAACCGCCATGTTCAGGAAAGAATTTGAACTGTCAAACCCCCACGGCTCTGTTTCAATCACGTCCGATGAAGAAATTACTGTACCCACTTCACGGGCAATGTGGGTGAGAGCGGTCTCAAGATTGGACCGTCTGTCACCCAGATTGGTGCCTAATGAGAGGTACAGTGTAGCCATCAGTATCAGTCTGTAATCAGCATTGCATCACCGTAGCAGCCAAATCTGTAACCCTCCTTTACTGCCAGATTATATGCTGCCATCACCTTCTCATAGCCGCCGTATGCACAGGTGAGCATGAGTTGTACAGATTCAGGCAGTTGGAAGTTGCTTACCATGCTGTCAGCAACGCTGAAGTCATATGGCGGGAATATGAACTTGTTGGTCCATCCGTCAAACGGCTTTATAAGGTGGTCTGTACCAACCACTGTCTCAAGGGCACGGTTTACGGTATTGCCTATGGCGCATATCTTGTGTCCGCCCAGTTTGGCATTGTTCACAATCTCTGTGCACTCTTCAGTAACGAACATCTGCTCTGATTCCATCTTGTGCTTGGTCAGGTCCTCCACGTCAATTTCGCGGAAATTACCCAGGCCGCAGTGCATGGTTATGAATGCACGGTCTATGCCCTTTATCTCCATACGCTTCATGAGTTCACGGCTGAAGTGCATACCGGCGGTAGGAGCTGTAACGGCACCCTCGTTCTCTGCAAAGATGGTCTGGAAGCACTCATCATCACTGTAATCATTGCTGGTCATCTGTGCTGTGGGCACAGGATTGACAGTGCCGTCCTGGTTATATGACCAGGCACAAGCCTTGCGCTTCAGATAGGTGGGGATAGGTGATTCTCCAAGTGCATAGAGAGCTTTCTTGAACTCATCGTGCGGTCCGTCATACAGGAAACGGAGCACACGGCCGCGTGAGGTGGTGTTGTCAATTACCTCAGCCACCATTGAGTTGTCCTCACCAAAGTAGAGTTTGTTTCCGATACGGATCTTGCGGGCAGGATCCACCTGAACGTCCCACAACAGGTTCTCCTCACGCAGCTCACGCAGCAGGAAAACCTCAATCTGGGCACCGGTCTTCTCCTTATTGCCGTACATACGGGCAGGGAATACGCGGGTGTCATTGAATACGAAAACGTCCTTTTCATCAAAATAGTTAAGGATGTCTTTGAACAGCACGTGCTCAATCGCATCACTTTTCTTGTGCACGACCATCAGTCTTGATTCGTCGCGGTGTTCTACAGGATACTGTGCAATCCTGTCTTCGGGGAGCTTGAATTTGAATTGTGATAGTTTCATTCCCTAGTATTTAGTTGTTATTAATCCTCTTTTTTTCAGTTAATGGCTTTGCGGAGTTTCTCCAGATTAGTGGCGTAGTCCTTTATATTGCCGGTGAAAAGGCATGAAGTTCCCGCAACAAAGATGCTGGCACCTATCTTGCTGAGAACTTCTGCATGTTCAAGTGTTATGTTTCCGTCCACCTCCATGATAACATCTTCATGGTTCTTCTCCTTAAGAAGCTGCATCACCTTCTCGGCTTTCTTTATAGTAGAGGGAACGATGTGCTGGCCGGCAAATCCGGGATTTACCATGAGGAGATGGATTCCGTCAATATAGTCAAGAACCTCTTCCAGTGAATATACGGGTGTGGCAGGGTTGATGGCCAGGAATCTCTTGCAGCCGAACGGCTCCAGAAAATCCAGCGCACGCTGAACCTGGAATGTACTTTCATAATGAACGGAAACGATATCGTTTTCCTTTATTCCTACCCACTGGAATTTATATTCCGGATCCTTTACCATCAGGTGCAGGTCCATGGGTATGTCAGTCAGTTCACGAAGACTGCGGATGTAGTCAACTCCAAGTCCAAAGTTGGGAACAAATGTTCCGTCCATCACATCAATGTGCAGATGCTCCACTCCTTCATCCTCAAAGATCTTCAGAGTCTCTTTAAGGTTGATGAGGTCTGAGCACATCATTGATGCAGAAATCTCTTTCTTGTGTGATTGCATATTGTCTTGTTTAATAGTTATTCGTTCCACAAAGTCATAACCTTACAGTAAGGCTCCTTATGTTCTTTCATCAGTTCAAGCCCTTCCATGAGTCTCTCCTGTCTGAAACGGTGTGTTATCAGACTTTCTCCGTCAATCTTTTGGGCGGCCAATGCTTCAACGACATCGGTCCAGTCAGACGGATTGGTGCCGTCATATGAGGAGTTCCATGTTCCGGTTATAACCAATTGCTTGCGCAGTATTTTCCAGTAAATGTTCTGATGGAGCAGAATATCACCGCTTGGATTGCCCATCAGGACCAATCTGCCTCCACGGCGTGTGGCATTGATTGCACTTTCAATTGAGGCAGGTGTACCTACGGCTTCCAGGACAAAGTCATATTCATTCCGGGCCGATTCATTCAGGACCTGATATTCTAGTCCGAACTTCTCAATCATGTGACGTTTCTGCTCACTCCGGCCAATTATCGTAACCTGTCCGGCATTGCGCATCCCGGCCCATAGTCCGGCTGCTATTCCAATCATTCCTGTGCCGATGATGGCAACCCTGTCCTGAGCCGATACCTGACCGAACTTTATAGCATGCAGTGCTACAGAGAATGGTTCCAGCATGGCTGCCACCTCAAAAGGCATATTATCCGGGATCTCAATCAGATTCCAAACTGGTACAGCGACATATTCTGCAAAAGCTCCATCCCGGCGTGAACCTATGTAGTCATAGTTCTCACACATCTCATAGTGCTTATCGGCACATGGACGGCATTTACGGCATGGAATGAGAGGGAACACTCCCACATGCTTTCCAATCCACTTTTTGTCCTCAGTATCTGCCACTGATTCTACAACACCTGAGAACTCATGACCGGGTATTGTGGGAAAGTGGTATGTGCCCTTGGTGAAGACACGGGATATGTCAGAACTGCATATTCCCGCAGCCTTAACCTTTACGATGGCCCATCCGCTTGCGCATTGCGGCATAGGTACTTCCTCGTAGCTAAGATCATTGACTGAATGCAGATTATATGCTTTCATTCCTAACTATTGATTCAAAGTTTGACAAATCTTCCTGAGTGGTGATCTTAAAGTTGTTCGTGTCACCTGGAATCAGTACGCATTTCAATCCTGCCCTGTATGAAACCTCGGTACTGCCGGTTATACGGTTTATTTCATCGGCCGATAATTTCATATTGGCCTCGTAGTATGTTCCAAACCGGAAAGCTTCGGGAGCCTGTCCGTTCCAGAGGGTCTTGCGTTCCAACAGGGAGTCTATGTTTTTGCCGTCCAGGCTCATATAGACAGTATCTTTGACAGGAATGACCGGTAATACCGCATCAGCATCTTTACATGCCTGAAGGCAATCTGTGACCAGTTTTGCAGTCAGCATAGGTCTTGCGGCATCATGAATAAGCACTATATCCGTTTCTGCTGCTCCTTTCTGCTTTGCTACCTTAAGAGCATTGATTATTGAGCCTTGCCTTGTCTCTCCAGGTTCAGAAAAAAAGACAGGAGTGGAGGATGATAACTTATTAATGCACTCATCAATCAGGTCATGCCATTCTGTGGAAGCTGCTATGACAGCTATATCTATTTTGTCATGTCCCAAAAGAGTTGAAAGACAATACTCAATGACCGGTTTACCGTTCACTTCAACGTATTGCTTTGGTATTGAAAGACCCATGCGGGTCCCCGTGCCACCTGAAAGTATGATTGCAATATTCATATCGCTTCCTGTTTTATTTCTGTTATCTCAGCGTTGTGTAAGTCAAGCCATTCACTGAACTTTTCCGGATTAAGGCAATCCTCAACCTTGAAATCACCCACCCGGGTGCGTCTCAAGGCTATCAGATGTCCGCCGCTTTCAAGAGCCTGCCCGATGTCACGGGCCAGAGCCCTTATGTATGTACCCTTACTGCAAACCACCCTGATTGTTATATCCGGCAGATTGCATTCAGTAAGTTCTATCTCGTCAATGACCAGAGTCTTAGGCTTGAGTTCCACCTCATCGCCCTTGCGTGCCATCTTATAGGCGCGTTTGCCGTCCACCTTGCAGGCTGAGAATGTAGGCGGAACCTGCTCAATTTTTCCTTTGAAACGCTCTAATACCTGTTCCACCATCTCACGTGTAATATGTTCAGTAGGGTAGGTGGCGTCAATCGGCTTTTCAAGATCGTATGAGGGTGTGGTGGCACCGAGCCTTATGGTTGCATAGTACTCCTTTGTGCCGGACTGGAGTTCTTCAATGCGTTTGGTTGCCCTGCCGGTACATACAATCAGTATGCCTGTAGCAAGAGGATCCAATGTTCCGGCATGCCCCACCTTGAGTTTCTTTACACCAAGACGGCGGCATATCAGCCAACGGACCTTACCCACCACATCGAATGATGTCCAGCGGTACGGCTTGTCAAACGTGAGAATAACTCCTTCCTGAAAATTCATGTCTCTTAAAGGAAGATGAGTGTCAGTATTCCGGCCAATGCGCAATAGGCTCCGAACCATATCAGTTTACCTTTGCGTACTATTGAAATCATCCATTTGCAGGCTGCGCATCCGGCCAGGAATGCGGCGATAAAACCGATGGCAAGCACGCCTACGCTTGTATCGGCCCCTGCTGTACCTGTTCCGGATTCAATCAGGTCTTTCATATCCAGCAAAGCCTCTCCCAGAATAGGCGGTATTACCATCAGAAAAGAGAACTGTGCCAGACGCTCTTTCTTATTACCCAGCATAATGCCTGTTGCTATGGTGGAGCCTGACCTTGAAATGCCCGGAAGGACTGCCACAGCCTGTGCAATGCCTATGATGAAGGCATGCCATCCTGAAATGTTCTCTCTCTGGCGCGGTTTTGCGTAATAGGAGAAAGTAAGCAGTGCTGCCGTTACAAGCAGGCAATAACCTACAACGGTGGTTCCTGAACCGAAAACAGCCTCTATCTTGTCCTTGAAGAATACACCTACAATACCTACCGGAATCATTGAGATGATTATGTTGATGGCATAGCGTGTGCCTTCATTCAGATTGCTGTAACTCCTCCATGACTGTCTGGTAAACAGGTCACGGAGAATCCATACAATCTCTTTCCACAGAATAACCAGAGTGCTCAGCACGGTGGCTACGTGAACCAGAACGGTAAAAGCCAGATTCTGCTCTCCGTTTATCCCGAACAGCGATGAAGCTATGGCCAGATGTCCGCTGCTGCTTATGGGCAGGTATTCTGTCAATCCCTGCAACAGTCCTAAAAGAAGTGATTCAAACCAGTTCATTCTGCTTTCTTCTCTTCTTTATCGGCCTTGGGCTTGTAAACTATAGCCACGATTATGGTTATAAAACCTATTAGAGTAACTACAGGAGCTACTTTTACGCGGCGAACGCTGAAAATATCAGGTTCAAAATACTCATTGGTACAGTTAGGACCTGTCATCAGCAGGAAGCCGATGATGATGATTGCCATTCCGATTGCTGTCAGAATGAAATTTGTCTTGGTAAATGCCAGTTTGTTCTTATCCATATCGTTGAATATTATTTGATTATACGTAGTGTAATTCTCCTGATTTCATCCTGAGGAAACGGTTCACTGAGTGCAGGGCGCAGACGCCTGTTATGAGCAGACCTATGAGAGTAACCACTGCAAAGACAGGAATTATTATTTGGGGTTCAGCCAGCATGATAAGCCATGGCTCATATTTGAGACCTAATTTGAGTCCGTACCAGATGATTATGCATGAGAGTAAGGCTGAAACCAAACCTATCCACAGGTTTCTTGTTATGAACGGTTTGCGTATGAATGACCATTTGGCTCCAACCAGTTTCATTGAATACAGAATGAAACGCTGTGAGTAAATGGTCAGTTTTATGGTGTTGTTAATCAGAGTGAATGATACCAATGAAAGGATGACTGCCAGTAAGAGCAGTATGCCGGCAACCTTGCGTATGTTGCTGTTGATTATATCCAGAAGGTCTTTTTGCCAGGTAACCTCACGTACCCCTTCCTTGGACGATATGATCTTTTCAATATTTCTCAGACTGTCACTGCAGGCATAATCGGCGTTGAGTCTGACAGAGAGCGATGCGTAAAAAGGATTGTATTCAAGAAATTGTGAGGGGTCAGTTCCCATGGCCTTGGTCATGGTCTCCAAGGCATCGTCCTTTGAGATGAATGAACAGACGGCACAGTAAGGTGAGGCCTCGATGCTCCGTCTGAGTGAAGAGAACTGTGTGTCAGTGATACTCTCCTTAAGAATCACCTCCACGGTCATTTCCTGCTTGAGATGATGTGACAGGTTACCGGCTGTGAGCAGCAGCAGAGCCACAATGCCTATGAGCAACAGAACCAGTGAGGTGCTTATGCAGGCTGTTATGAACAGCAGGTCTATCTTTCTTTTTTTCTTCTGTTTGGTCATATAGTTCTTGTACTATCTTTTTCTGAAAACATAAACAATGGAACTGCTTTTACCGCGGTTTCCGAGAGACACCAACCATGAGTACAAGCCCATCAGCATACCCCGCAGGAATGCCATCTTGTGTCTCATGTTCCTTTCTGAAAGGACAGAGATATAGAAACTGTCAAAGGGCATTCTCTCATGATGCATTAGGGTAAAACCATGTCTGTTCGTCAATGTCGTCAAAGAGCTTGGATCAAAATGCCATCGGTGTCTGGGGACATCATAAGCCGCCCAATACGGACCATAGTGCATGGCATCGGTAGAACGTATGTTGGGGCATGCCATTATGAGTACGCCTCCCGGACGGAGCAGTTCATAGAACTTGTCCAACAGTTCATGAGGATGATAACTATGTTCAAACACATGCCACATCGTTATTACATCAAAAGTTCCCGGATGCAGGGAGTCCGTTTCCGGAACGTCAATCATGCGGTGATGGAACATCTCAAGGGAGAATTGCCTCTCTTCATAGTATTTTTCTACCGATGTCACCTTCCAGCCGCGTTTCTCCATCCGGTGTGAAAAGAATCCTGTCTTGGCTCCGTAGTTCAGAAGGGAACCGCTTGTACGGTATGCCTGCATCTCAACGATTTTCACTTTCCGTTTAAGCATGAAGTTCCTTACATGGTAGTAAAGCTTGCTGGTAAAGCCGTTCGGTGAATCTCCCAAACTCAGTTTCAGGTTAAGCTTGTCATACGGTTTAATATCTTTTTCCTGAGGAGGATTAAGAGTATAAACCACACCACAGTCAGGGCAACGCAAAAGGTTGAATGATTCTTTGCTTACCATGAAATCGGTGCAGTTTGCGTAGGGAATCTGTCCCGCTGCCCCGCATAACGGACAAGGTTTGAAATCCTGATATGCCATTCCTGCGATGCTTTGTCACCATGTAATACGCACGCGTAGGCGCAAAGCGACCGCAAAGATAATACGCTGGGATACCCCTTGTCAAGTGTTTTAAGGATTTTTATTAGGGAAATGATACAAAAGGGGACAGACCCCAATTGTATCATTTTTCAATACCAAAGAGTGTTGCTGAGGTAGCGTCTGTGATTTGTACTGTAAGAAAATCTCCCGGTCTGTGGCTTCCTTTGTCAAATACCACGGTACGGTTCTGCTCAGTACGTCCGTACAGTTGCTCCCGGGAGCGTTTGGAGTAACCTTCAGCCAGGACCTCATACTCTTTTCCGATACATTCGCGGTTGCGTTCCAGTGAGAGTTGGTTCTGCAGCTCAATCATCTCATTCAGGCGGCGTATCTTGACCTCTTCCGGCACATCATCGGGCAGATGTTTGCTGGCGTATGTACCCGGGCGCTCAGAGTAGCGGAACATGAATGAGGCGTCAAAACGGCAAAGGCGCATGAGTGATAGGCTCTCCTGATGATCCTCCTCTGTTTCAGAGTGATAGCCGGTGAACATATCGGTAGTAAGGCCGCAGTCTGGAATGATCCGCTTTATGGCATCAACTCTTTCAAGATACCATTCACGTGTATATTTGCGGTTCATCAGTTTCAATATGCGGGAACTGCCGCTCTGTACGGGCAGATGAATGTGACGGCATATATTGGGAACCTCGGCAATCACGTGCAGGGTCTCATCGCTCATATCTTTGGGGTGGGATGTGGTGAACCTTACCCTCATCTCCGGAACAGCCTCCGCAACCATGCGCAGCAACTGCGGGAATCCCACAACAGATTCTCCGTTTTCAAACTTGTATGAGTTTACATTCTGTCCCAGCAGGGTTACCTCTTTGTAACCTTTTTTCTTAAGGTCCATTACCTCATTGAGTATGCTTTGCGGATCACGGCTGCGCTCACGTCCGCGGGTATAGGGCACTATGCAGTAGTGGCAGAAATTGTTGCAGCCGCGCATTATTGATACAAATCCGCTTATGTGGTTGCCGCAGATACGCTCCGGAATTATGTCGCGGTAGGTCTCTGTGGTGGAGAGTTCCACGTCCATAGCCTTGTGTCCGGCTTCAACCTGCGCCATAAGGTCAGGCAGTGAAAGATAGGCG
This sequence comes from uncultured Bacteroidales bacterium, assembly GCA_902763885.1. Taxonomy (GTDB): domain Bacteria; phylum Bacteroidota; class Bacteroidia; order Bacteroidales; family Bacteroidaceae; genus Colenecus. The sequence goes on from CACWTU010000001.1 coordinate 133,984, forward strand.
TCCGGTCCGCACACCACATCCACATGATGGTTCTCGGTCAAATCCTCTTTGGTGCGCTCCGCCATGCAACCCATAACACCGATGAAAAGGCCCTTTTTTTTCTTTTTCATGGCATTCAGAGCCTCCAGGCGGTTCCATATCTTCTGTTCGGCGTTTTCACGTATGGAGCAGGTGTTCAGGAATATGGCATCGGCCTCATCAATGCTTTCCGTAGGCTCGTAGCCCGCCATGCGCATGATTGATGCAATAACCTCACTGTCGGCCACATTCATCTGGCAGCCGTAGGTCTCAATGAAAAGTTTCTTAGCCTGTTCTTCCATATTCCTTGTTCTTTCCGGCCGCGAAGTTACTCATTTTCTGTAATAAGTAATAGGGAATTGGGCAAGCATGCTCTTGCTTTTAAATAAGTATATTCTTAATTTTGCACCGTTTTCAGTTTTTTTGACATCAAACAAGTAAAAAACATATAAAAATGGCTTTCAAAAGAATCACCGCTGCTGAGGCAGCACGTTTCGTCAAGAATGGTGACAATGTAGGTCTGAGCGGTTTTACACCCGCAGGAACTCCTAAGGCAGTAACACATGAGATTGGTTTAATGGCCCATGAACTCCATGAGAAGGGGCAGGAGTTTCAGATAAGTCTGTTTACCGGTGCATCTACCGGTGACTCCTGTGACGGTATCCTGGCACGTGAGCACGCCCTACGCTACCGTGCGCCTTACACTACAAACAAGGATTTCCGTACCGCTGTCAACAACGGTGAGATTGCCTACAATGACATCAATCTGAGCCATATGGCACAGGAAATGCGTTACGGTTTCTACGGAAAACTGAACATAGGCATAATGGAGGCCTTTGATGTAACTGATGACGGTAAGATATGGGTAACCGCAGGTGTGGGTATCGCTCCCACTGTGGCACGTCTTGCCGATAAGATTATCATTGAACTCAATGCAGCCCACGCCCGTTGCGCCAAAGGCCTGCATGACATATATGAGCCGGCTGATCCTCCTTACCGTCGCGAGATACCTGTCTATTCTCCCAGTGACCATATCGGCAAGGATTACATCCAGGTAGATCCCTCCAAGATTCTGGGTGTAGTTGAAGTTAATATCCCCGATGAGGCACGCGGCTTTACCGCTCCTGATGAGACCACTCTCCAGATAGGCCATAACGTAGCCCAGTTCCTTATCAGTGACCTCAAGCGTGGAATCATTCCATCAACATTTCTGCCTCTGCAGAGCGGTGTAGGTAACGTTGCAAACGCTGTCCTGGGTGCTCTGGGTGAGGATCCTTCTGTTCCCGCATTCCAGATGTACACTGAGGTTATCCAGGATTCCGTGATTGACCTGATGCGTGAGGGTCACTGCAAGTTCGGTTCAAGTTCATCACTGAGTGTAAGCAACGAGACCCTGCAGGGCATCTATGATGATATGAATTTCTTCAAGGATAAGCTGGTGCTCCGTCCTACCGAGATTTCAAACAGCCCCGAGGTTGCACGTCGTCTTGGCCTGATTGCAATGAACACTGCCCTAGAGGCCGATATCTACGGCAACGTGAACTCAACCCACGTAAGCGGCGTTAAGATGATGAACGGTGTGGGCGGTTCTGCCGATTTCACCCGCAACGCTTTCATCTCAATCTTCAGCTGTCCGTCAGTAGCCAAGGGAGGCAAGATCAGCGCCATCGTTCCCATGTGTACACACGTGGATCACAACGAGCACAGCGTAAAGGTGCTCATCACCGAGCAGGGTATTGCCGACCTGCGTGGCAAGTCACCTGCCGAGCGCGCCAAGTGCATCATTGAGAACTGCGTGCATCCTGACTACAAGCAGCTCATGTGGGATTACCTCAAGATAGCCCAGAAAGGCCAGACCAGCCACGCCCTCGACAAAGCTTTTGCTCTCCACAAGGCACTCGCCGAGAAGGGCGACATGCACCTCGCAGAATTCTAAAAGAAGTGGAGGGGCACAAAAGGGACGGTTCTTTTTGTGCCCCTCCTCTTTTGGGAAATATCAGAAACGATTCGTAGCCATCTCGTTGCGGATCGTCTCTTTTGTGCCATACTTGCACGCAGTAGCGCTGTGAGCCACATTTTCCGCAAGTACGGCAACAAATACGCAGGTTTGGGCCATTTTTGCGGCCATACTTGCAAAAAACCGCCCGCACAAGCCCTGCACTTGCAAGTACGGCCACATCAAAGGAAAAGACAACGTCGCGCCTGCATGTCCTGCACATGGAAATCATTGGTGAGGATAAGGTGTATTGACCAGCGTTTTTCAGGGTTTAATTGATAAATGGATTGCACCTTGAACTCCGGTAAAATGCATCGGTCTATAATACCACAAAGATCAATATCACTTCTGGTATTCTTGAAAGTGGAGGAACGCTCGTTGTATAGATAATCTTTGATATCGTCATCAGAATGAAGGGGCTCTATATCCGATATCTGTACTGAAGGTCTGCCATTTCTGTCCTGATCCTGCTCCTGAATCCACTTTTCATCGGTCTTGCGGAACATGTTATATTCAAATGCTCCCGGTGAAACAAACAACAATTCGGTTTGCCTAAGTTGTTCAAAGCAAGGCCTCAGGAATACTCCGGATGGTGACATTACCCATTCATCGGGCCACTCGGAATATCTGGGAAGGTATTGTTTCATGTCACTTAGGTCTGTTATCGGACTATAACCAAAGGGGAAAACCAGTCCATGAGCAGTCTTATTATTCAAGGAGGTTGATTTAATCCAATGGCCGGACCTGTTCCTACGAAACTCTGTTAAGCTATTGCTTCCTTGGTATGGCCTGTCAGTCTTACCCAGTTCGGGAACAAACATATCGTTGATTGAAGAGTAGGGATACATGAAAGCAGTACCGGAAACACCATGATGCAAACCATTCCGCAACACATAACTACAGGCCGAAATCATATGGTAATTACCCTCAATTACCAACGAGAAGTAGTATTTCTGACCCATCCGTCCTTCATTGCGATGATATTTCTTGACAAAGAACCAGGTATATCTCCTCCTAAGTGAACTTACAAATTCTGAAAGTTGACTAGAGTCGGAATAAAGTATTCCTCCTTGTGTGTTGAAACCGTTTTTGTGTACTGTTTTGCCTGCGATTCCAAAAGAGAGTCTGTTCTCTTTTTTGTCCGATGAAAACAATAGAAGATGCACATGATTGGACATCTCTGTATCGGCAAAGATATCAACTCCGTACTTCCATGAACATAAGGCCAGAATATTAAGAAAAGTTCCTACATCATCGGGACTTCTGAACATCACCTCCTCGTGGGAAGTGAAACAACAATGAATCATTTGTTTCATGATAAAATGGTATTTAGAAAAGAAATAGATCAAAAGGGGGCAGCCCCAATTGCATCATTTTTTGTGTTTGGCAATCAGTTCCAGGATTTCTTCGCCGTACTGTTTCCATTTGGCGGGGCCGAATCCGTTTACATGTAACAGTTCCTCTTTGGTCGATGGGCAGGTGTCAGCTATTTCAAGGAGGGTGCGCTGGGTTAGAACCCAGTAGGCGCGGATGTTCTGAGCCATGTATTGTTCGGTACGCCAGTCTATGAGCGGTTGAATGAGCTCGGGGTGGCGGTTGTCAGAGTAGATTTCCTCAACGGTGGGCTTGGTTTTTACTATCTTCTCCTTAACCGGTTTAGGCTCTTTTATCTTTTTGACCGATGTTTTGGGTTTGGGTGACAACAGGGAATCATTCCTTATTTTGAGATATGATTCTATGCTGAATCCGTTTTCCTGTATCTCTTTCAGACTTTGAATATGCATGGAGAGTTCAGGTAGCAATTCGCCCGATGCATCAGTGAGAGATTTCTTTACATCTTTATTGTCGATAGATACGGACATGATTGGTGTTACATCCGATGCCACTTGGATCAGTATCGGAAGGAAATAACCGGCAGCTTTTTCAACTCTCTCAACAAGATGAGTTTTGTCGTTTGGTCCTATTCTGTCCAGTTCCCTACGAAATACCTCAGCAACTTTCTCAACATCCCTGATCTTGCGGCGGTTCTCCTCCATCCTTGCGGTCTGTTCCGGGTAGGTGTTCTTGAGATGGTTATTGAATATTCCGCCTGCCCAACCGGTTAGTCTTTCAAGTTCACTGAAAGAGAAGCACTCCTTGAGTATGTTCATGAAATACTCAGCACGCGATGCCGCCAGTTGCCTTTCCATCTCGGATACGGGCAGGAACTGCTCATGAAATCCTGATACATCGCTGTTGTTGAACAGACAGGATTGTGAAATCGGGCTGCTCAGAACAATCCCTTCAAGTGTACGACATCGTGACAGTGCCACATATACCTGCCCGAATGTAAAGGCCGATGCCGCATCGATAATTACATTGTCAAATGTCAGTCCCTGGCTCTTATGAATCGTTACTGCCCATGCAGCACGTAGCGGATACTGAGAGAATGTACCTTCAACCTTAGGTACAATCTCTTTTGTCTCTTTGTCTATCTCATATTGTATGTTCTCCCACTTTTCTATAGGAACATTGATTTCATCGCCGTTTTCATCAGTCACTATGATACCTTCATCATAATCAATTTCGGTCACGGTGGCAATCTTTCCGTTATAGTATCGGCCCTCACGGGAATCGTTGCGCAGGAACATCACCTGCGCTCCTTCCTTGAGTTGGAGCACCTTCTCAGCAGGGAGAGTGTTCTCGGGGAAGTTGCCCTCAATCTCGGCATAGAATGTGTATGGCCTTGTCTTAAGGGCCTCCATTTTCTCCTGGTTTATACTATCCGCCTGGCGGTTGTGAGTGGTCAGGCGGATCCACCGTTGGCCCGATGCTGCAACACTGTCATCGGGATTGAAACGAGGATCCAGGCGGCTGTTCAGCATACGGTATGTGGCATTGTCCATCACTCCGCCTCTAATGCTGTTGAGTATGTTTAGAAATGATGTATCTGATTGACGGTAAACAGTTTGCAGTTCTATGGTGATGTACTTAAGTTGCCTCATGACCTTGGAGTGAAAAAAGAAAGGTGATCGATACACTTTCTTTAGCCAAGGCTCGTCCTGCTCGGTCACGACTGGTGGCAACTGGTGAGCATCGCCTATCATCAGCAACTGAACTCCTCCAAAAGGAAGGTTGCTATGCCTGTATCGGCGCATTACCGCGTCAACAGCATCCAACAGGTCTGCCCGGACCATGGATATCTCATCTATTATAAGCAGGTCCAGCGTCTTGATGATCTTTACTTTTTCTTTACGTAACTGGCGCCTTGCATCGGGCAACTGGTATTCAGTAACTAACTCTTTGACATCGGGCAGATAGGGGCACAATGGGAGTTGGAAGAAAGAATGGATTGTAACACCGCCTGCGTTGATTGCAGCCACACCTGTGGGCGCCAGCACGACACAGCGTTTGGGCGTATTCTCAACGATGTATTTAAGGAAAGTGGTTTTACCGGTCCCGGCCCTACCGGTAAGAAAGACGGATATTCCCGTCTCAGAAATGTAATTTTCGGCCAGTTCAAACAAGTGATCTTTGTTCATTGGTTTAGTTTTTTAGTGTATTTCATAATTCATCTTTGCAAATATATGTATTTAGACCGAAATAAATGTGCAGGAACACTCTTTCCTTTCAACGCAGGTGCATTCCATTTCTTTGTTGTGGCCGTACTTGCAAATGCAGGGCTTGTGCGGGCGATTTTTTGCAAGTATGGCCTCAAAAATGGCCAAAACCTACGTTTTTGCTGCCGTACTTGCGGGAAATGTGGTTTACAGAGCCACTGTGTGCAAGTACGGCCAGAAATGCGCGTTGCGGTGGGGGATGGGCCTTTGTGGTGATGAGGATTGTAGTGGTAAAAATAGGTTCGCACGTGCGTACGTAATGCAAGGATACTTTGTTGGGTTAAAGTGTGTTAATCATGTTGCACAAAAAAAAAGACACCATATCTTTGCAGTGTCTTAGTAAAGTAATACACCGATAACCAAAAGGACAAACACAAAACAATATTATGATTACAATTAACAAACTTGCTTTCAGTTATGGCGATAACGTGGTGCTGAAAGACATTTCAATGAAACTTGAAGAGGGCCGCATCTACGGACTTCTGGGAGAAAACGGAGTAGGAAAGACTACTCTGCTCACCTTGCTTGCCGGTCTTAAAAAGGCCGATGAAGGTTCTGTTGACATAGATGGTTATGTACCGTTTGACCGCAAACCTTCTTTCCTTTCCAAAATCTATTATCTGCCTGATGAAGTGGCAGCTGTAAAGTCAAAAGCTCTTGATTATGCAGCTGATCAGGGACAGTTCTGGACAGACTTTGACCTGGACAAGTTCCGCAAGATAATGGAGATATTTGAGAATGATGAGAATATGCGTATGGACCGTATGTCATACGGACAGCTCAAGAAGACCTACATCAGTTTTGCACTTGCCTGCAATGCCAGGTATCTCCTGATGGATGAGCCTACCAACGGTCTGGATATCCCTTCCAAGGCTCAGTTCCGCAAGGCTGTATCCAAATATACATCAGATGATTCCACCCTGCTTATCTCAACCCATCAGGTCCGTGATCTTGAGACCCTGATTGATCCCATCATCATTCTGGACCGCAGGGATGTGCTGCTCAACGCATCAATTGATGAAATAACCCAAAAACTCTATTTTGATTATACATCAGCCGTTGATGATGAGGCATTGTATTCAGAAACAATTCCCGGAGGTTGCATACAGGTACTTAAGAATACAACAGGCAGTGAGAGCAAAGTGAACATTGAGGCTCTGTTCAACACTGTTCACATGCACAAGGATCTAATTAAGGATATGTTCAACAATAAAAACGCATGACTATGGAAAACGAAATATTCAGTCTTAACAGATTCTGGCGTTATTTAAAGAGTGATTTTGACGCTTTTATATCTAAATACGGCATCACTTTGCTGGTAGTAAGCACTATGCCTATTACTTGTGATGTCTTTACCGGAGTCTTTTCATTAATGAACATGGGTAAATGGGAAGGCTTGGAGGTATATTCCCGATTGGCTTTCTTTGTCATGTTCGGCATGATACTGCTTGTAAGTGCTCCAGCCAGATTGTACGGACACCTTACAGACCGTAAAGAAGGTTCCGCTTTCCTTTTGCTGCCGGTTTCAAGACTTGAAAAGTATATCTCAATGATACTGATAACATGCATCGTGCTGCCTTTTATCTTTATCCTTATCTATCTGGGATTGGATGTTATGGTCTGCATGATTGATTCCACCACTGATGTATCAGTGTTCAGTTTCATTTATTCACTTGAAGATTTTAAAGCAACCTTGGCAGGAGTGCCGGTTGAAAATCTGAGCAGATTATTGAATAATTTCGGATCACTTGCCAATCCGTATCTTTATATAGATGATATAATTCAGGTATCACTTATTTTCCTTCTTGGTGCCATTATTTTTAAGACATCAAAAACAGGCAAGACAATGGGTAGCGTCATATTGATAAGTCTGGTTTTTAAACTCGCTACTGCTCCTATACTCGCTTATATTACAAATATTGAAAATTTGTACCAGATGGGCAACGCCGGTTATCTGGACTATACATCTGAGGCGTTTGCTAATTCATACCCGTTTTATGCGTGGGTGTGGAGTCATCTCACTTTGATAGATACCATATGGGATAACATACTGAACTGCCTTCTGCTTTTCTTCATATGGTTCAGACTTAAAAGGATTAAACTGTAATTAAAAAAAGGACTATTATGGAATTCAATGAAAACAAACCAATCTATCTTCAGATAGCCGATGGAATCGCTGAAAAGATTCTGGGCGGTGAACTGAAAGAGGGAGACAGAATACTTTCTGTGAGGGAATTAGGCGCCGAATTGGGGGTAAATCCCAATACAGCCATGCGCAGTTATGAAAAACTGACAATGGACGGCGTCATATTTAATCAGCGTGGTATAGGATACTTTGTGGCCGATGGCGCCAAAGAGGTAGTTTTGCGTAACATGCGGGCCGATTTCTTGCAGAATGAGGTACCCATCATAAAACGCAAGATGGAATTGCTTCAACTAAAAGTGTCGGATTTAGGATTAGGTTAGGTTCTATTGTTGTTTTTAGTGACAAACAAGTAATCCATGTAAAAACACAGTCATTTGGCATTGGTGACGGTTCTTTTTGTGAATAAAAGAACCGTCATATTTGTTTCCCTTATGTATATCTTTTCGTATCTTCGTGACAATCTAAAAAATATCCACTATGGGCAGATCATACAAAGGCGGTGTCCGTCTCAACCGCAGGACAATGACGGACCTTGTTACAGACTGGTTCCGTGACAATCAGGAGAGTTCTATCAGCATCAAGAGGCTGTATGATGAACTTAAGCTCAAGACGCATCCCATGCGTTCCATGTGTCTGGATATCGTTCTGGAACTGCTCGATGACGGTTTCCTCAAGGAGAAAGACGGCCAGTTCCAGCTTATGCAGAAGAGCAAGTTCCTGGAGGGTGTGCTTCAGCGTCGTGTGGGCGGCAAGAACTTCCTGGTACCTGATGACGGCAGTGAGAATGTCTTTGTGGCTGAGCGAAACTCGGCCGGTGCCGTAAACGGTGACCGCGTCAAGGTGGTGCTGTTTGCCCGTAAGCCGCATTCAGGCCTTGAAGGTGAGGTTACTGAGATTCTCAAACGTGCCAAGGATACATTCGTAGGCACGCTCCAGGTAAAAGGCAAGTTTGCCTATCTTGTTACGCCCGATAAATCCGATAAGGACATATACATACCTCTGTCCAGCCTCAAGAAGGGCCGTGACGGAGAGAAAGCCGTAGTGAAGGTGGTTGAGTGGCCCGATACCCCTGACCGCAATCCCGTAGGCAAGGTAATAGACATACTCGGTGCTGCCGGTGAGAACAATACTGAGATGCATGCCATATTGGCTGAATACGGATTGCCTTACAGCTATCCGGAGAATGTGGAGCAGGCTGCAGAGGATATCCCATCGGAGATAACTGATGCCGCGCTTGCCGGCCGTGAGGATTTCCGCAACGTGACCACATTTACAATTGACCCGCGTGATGCCAAGGACTTTGATGACGCCCTATCCATCCGTCCCATCAAGAAGGGCCTTTGGGAGGTGGGTGTCCATATTGCCGATGTAAGCTATTACGTTCAGGAGGGCAGCATAATAGACAAGGAGGCATTCAAGCGCGCCACATCAATCTATCTGGTGGACCGCACCATACCCATGCTGCCGGAGAAACTCTGCAACAACCTCTGTTCTCTGCGTCAGGATGAGGATAAACTTACCTACTCCGTAATCCTGGAGATGACTGATGCCGGCGTGGTAAAACGCTCCCGCATAGCCCGTACCGTAATACGCAGTAACCGTAGGTTTGCTTATGAGGAGGTGCAGGCTATCATAGAACGTGAGCAGCAGGGCGGCAAGGATCCGCTTCCGGGCGATGAGTTCAGGCAGGAGATAATGACCCTTGACAGCCTTGCCAAGATACTGCGTCAAAAGCGTTTTGCCGATGGCGCACTCAGTTTTGACCGCGTGGAGGTTCGTTTTGACATAGATGAGAAGGGACATCCCGTAAGCGTGTTCTTCAAGGAGTCAAAGGATGCCAACCAGCTTGTGGAGGAGTTTATGCTTCTGGCCAACCGTACCGTAGCAGAGTCCATAGGAAACGTAAAGGGAGGCAATCCCAAGACCTTTGTCTATCGTGTGCATGATGAGCCTGATCCTGAACGTATGGAGAATCTGCAGAACTTTGTAGCCAAGTTCGGCTATAAGCTCAAGGCCACAGGTGATCCGGTGGATATGGCCAAATCCATGAACAAGATGCTTTCTGAGGTCAAGGGCAAGAAGGAGCAGGAACTCATTGAGACCATCTCAATCCGCTCCATGCAGAAGGCTTGCTACACCACAGAGAACATTGGTCACTATGGTCTGGCATTCAAGTTCTATACGCACTTCACATCACCCATACGCCGTTATCCGGACCTTATGGTACACCGTCTGCTTACCCGTTACATAGGCGGCGGACGTAGCGTGAGCCAGCCCAAGTATGAGGAGTACTGTGAACACTGCTCCGGCCGCGAGCAGTTGGCTGAGCAGGCTGAACGCGCCAGCATCAAGTACAAGCAGGTGGAGTATATGGCTGACCGCATGGGCCAGGTGTTTGATGCTGTCATCAGCGGCGTTACGGAGTGGGGTATCTACGCTGAAATCATAGAGAACAAGTGTGAAGGCATGATTCCGATACGCTCACTCGGCGGTGATTACTTTGAGTTTGATGAGAAGAACTACTGCCTCATAGGCCAACGTACCCGCAAGCGCTACCGTCTGGGTGACCACGTAAAGGTCAAGGTGGCCCGCTGCAATCTTGAGAAGAAACAGATGGACTATGAACTGGTATCGGCCGATGAGTAATCTGTTAATTAAAAAAGTGATACATTTGCACAAAATCCTGAATAATGAAGATTAGAAGCAAGGCTCCCTTACGTTTAGGTTTTGCAGGTGGCGGCAGTGACGTCTCACCCTACAGTGAACTCTACGGAGGGCTTATCCTGAATGCCACAATAAACCTGTACGCCTATTGCACCATTGAGGAGACAGATGATGACAGCGTGACCGTAGCAGCCACTGACCTTGGTGTCTCCCAGACCCATTCTTTGGGTAGCGAATTGCCCATTGACGGTACTCTTGATCTGCACAAGGGAGTATTCAACAGGGTAATAAAGGATTTTGGCGTAACCCCTAAAGCCTGCCGCATTACTACATATTCCGATGCTCCCGCCGGCAGTGGCCTGGGCTCTTCATCAACCATGGTAGTATGTATCCTCAAGGCTTTTGTGGAGTGGTACAACTTGCCCATGGGTGACTATGAGATAGCGCGTCTGGCATATCAGATAGAGCGTGTTGACCTGGGCCTCAGCGGAGGCAAGCAGGATCAATATGCGGCTGCATTCGGTGGTTTCAACTATATGGAATTTCTGCCGGATGGCAATGTGATAGTAAACCCGCTGCGTGTAAAACGCTGGATAGTTGATGAGCTGGAATCATCAATCGTACTCTATTATACAGGTGCCTCCAGGTCATCGGCCGCAATCATTGAGGAGCAGAAAAAGAACACCAGCAGCGGTAAGAGTGATGCCGTTGAGGCCATGCACCGCATAAAGCAGAGCGCCATAGACATGAAGAGAGTCCTGCTTGAAGGTAATATGGAAGGATTCTCACGAATCCTGGGAAAGGCTTGGGAGGATAAGAAAAAGATGGCTTCTGCCATTACCAACCCAATGATTCAGGCGGCGTTTGACGTGGCTTTTGCAGCCGGTGCCACTGCAGGTAAGGTGAGCGGCGCAGGTGGCGGAGGTTTCATCATCTTTATGACAGACCCTGCAAAGCGTCGTCTGGTTATCAATGCCCTTAACGGGATGCCCGGTCAGGTGGTGGGTTTCCAGTTCAGCGAGGGCGGTACGCACGGTTGGAAAATATATGATTGAGTATGAAAAGCATTAAAGAAGAGATAACACAGTCAATAGCCACCAAGCAGGCTATTCTAGATAATGAAGAGATTCTGGCCAAGATAGCTCAGGCTGCAGAGATAATGACCGATGCATACCGCAACGGTCACAGCGCTCTGCTGGCAGGAAACGGAGGTTCTGCTGCCGATGCCCAGCATCTGGCTGGTGAGCTGGTCAATCAGTTCTATTTTGCCCGTCCCGGCATCCCGGCCCATTCTCTCAGCACAGATACATCGGTGATGACGGCCATCGGTAATGACATAGGCTACAAGTATCTGTTCTCAAGACAGATTGAGGCTCAGGGTTCCAAGGGTGATGTCTTTATAGGCATCTCCACATCAGGAAACTCGGAAAATATCGTTGAGGCACTCAAGGCTTGCCGTGAGAAGGGTATCACCTCAATAGGTCTTACCGGAAACAAACCTTGTAAGATGGATTCTCTTGCAGATCTTTGCATCAAGGTTCCTTCTGACTGCACTCCACGCATTCAGGAATCACATATCCTTATCGGCCATATCATCTGCGCAATAGTTGAGGAGAACCTTTTCGGTAAAAAGTGATGTTTGATGCGGTTATTCTTGCCGGTGGATTGGGCACACGCCTGCGCAGTGTGGTGAGCGATGTTCCCAAGTGTATGGCTCCCGTGGGGGGCCGTCCTTTCCTTGAGTGGCTGCTGGCATGGATTGAGCCGTTCCGTCCCGGTAAGATAGTGCTCTCATTAGGCTATCTCTCAGAAACGGTTACTGATTGGGTACAGCACACTCTGAACGATTATCCCATTCCTATTGAGTGGGTCATTGAAGAGACTCCCCTTGGCACCGGTGGCGGCATAAAACTGGCTCTTTCAAAGGTTACAGCCCCGCAATGTGTCATTCTTAACGGTGATACATTCTTTGATGTTGACCTAAATGCCTTGTGTCAGCAGCGCAATCACAGTGCGGCACCTCTTGCCGTTGCACTCAAGCCTATGGAACGTTTTGAACGTTACGGATCTGTCACTGTTGATGCCAAGAACCGTATCAGTTCATTCAATGAGAAGCGTTACTGTGAGAAAGGTCTTATAAACGGGGGCGTTTACTGTATAGACTGCGGCGCCGGTCTGCTAGAAGGTAAACCTGACAAGTTCTCTTTTGAGAAGGATGTCCTGGAGCCTGAGTCAGCTAAAGGAGGTTTGTGCGGATTCATTTCAGACGGCAGTTTCATTGACATAGGCATTCCTGAGGATTATGCCCTGGCTCAGACTTTCCTCCCTGCAAACATAAGGTTATGATTATCCCTGATTCCCTGCTCCAAAAGTGTGATACCCTGTTCCTTGACCGTGACGGGGTTGTGAACGTATGGCTTCCGGGAGATTATGTCAAGAGCTGGCAGGAGTTCCGTTTCAATCCGGGATTTCTCGATTTCATCGGCAAATATTCAGATTCATTCAAGCATATATTCATAGTTACCAACCAACGTGGTGTGGGCAAGGGGTTGATGACTATGGAACAGCTTGAGGATATCCATTCACGAATGCTTAGGGCAATTGCTGATGCAGGCGGCAGGATAGACCGTATCTACCTGTGCACATCAGTTTCAGACAGTGACCCTATGCGCAAGCCCAATACGGGAATGGCTCAACAGGCCATGAAAGAGTATCCTGATATCACTATGGAGCGCTCCCTTATGATAGGCGACCAGCCTTCTGACCGCCTCTTTGCCGATAACTGCGGGATGGATTTCCTGCTCTGGGAGTAAATTATTCAGCCGCTTTCCTTACAGACCTTGTCATATTTGACCAGGCGTACTGTTTCTTCTCGGTGAGTATCCCCTCTGTAAACTGCTCCTGACGGCTGTTCTCAAAGAAATCCACCAAGGCATCGGCTATTTGGGCTGAATCAGGTTCAACAACATAACCCACTTTACCGTCCGGAACAATCTCGGCCAGACCGCCCACATTCGTTACCAGCATAGGTTTCTCAAAGTGATAGGCTATCTGAGTAACGCCGCTCTGTGTGGCTGATTTGTAGGGCTGTACTATGATATCGGCTGCGCCAAAGCAGTAACGTACCTCACTGTCAGGGACAAAATCACTCTTCCATACAATCATACCCTCCAAGCCAAGCTCCTTCTCCATCTCAAAGTATTTCTCTGACCCGCTGTAGAACTCGCCGGCCACTATCAGCTTTACATTCATCTTGCGGAAACGGCTGTCAGCGTATGCCTTGAGCAGCAGGTCCAGGCCCTTGTAGTCACGTATCAAGCCAAAGAACAGCATATAACGCTGCTTAGGGTCCAATCCAAGGAACTTAAGAGCCTCTTCACGTGATGCCTTAGCCCCGAAGTTGTCATACAGGGGATGTCGGCAGAATACTCTGGGCTTTACGGTATCAAACTGATTGAGATCCTCAAGGACAGAATCAGACATAGCCACAAAACCGTCAACCGATCGGGTAAAATATCGGCCGAACAGACGGTCTCCCGGACGGTGCTCATGCGGTATGATGTTGTCAAGGATTGAAACCACTTTGGTCTTGCCGCCACGCTTTACGATGCGTGCCACGCGCCCCAGGCAGGGAGCCATAAACGGGAGCCAGAACTTTATTATAAGGATATCGGGTTGCAAAGCCCTGATGGCACGGCCGGTCTTGCCCCAGCTTAAAGGGTTTATGGAATTCAGGCTGCGCACAATCTTAAGGTCAGAGGGTGCGGGTTCTGTTGAGTATTGTGTCTTGCCGGGAAACAGGAATGAAGGGTACTGGAGCGTAAAGGTGTATATGGTAACATCGTTACCCTCTGCGGCGAATTCACGCGCCAGCCGCTCATTATAGACTGCCAGTCCGCCACGATATGGCCAGGCTGTTCCTAAGATCACTATTTTCATAAATACTGAGAATAATCTGACACAAACTTACAAAAAATAACCCTCTAAAAGACCTGACTGGATTTGAAAAATTGTACATTCGCAAGCAAATTAAACATACAGGTTATGGGCATAAAGAGATTTTTCTTTCGGATGGCTGTCCGTACAATGGAGAGCCTGTTCCTGCGCAGGCGTCCGTCAAGCCTGAAATCTGTATTTCTTAGTCTTGACAAGGTTCAGGAACCGGATAGTGTTGATGTCTATACCATTGCTTTCAATAATGCCCAGGTAATAGAACTTCATAACAGGTACGTTGCCAAATATCTGAAGGGTAATGTTACGCACATAGTGATTGACAATTCGTCTGATGCGTTACAGGCAGAGAAGATATGTGAGGTGTGCAAATCCACAAACACGCCTTATCTGAGGCTTCATAAGAACCGCATGGGCATATTCAGCGGAAGTTACTCACATGCAGCGGCTGTCAACTGGACTTACAGGCATATTGTATTGTCGCGCCAGCCGTTCGGTTTCGGATTCATTGACCACGATATCTTTCCTGTGGCGCCCATTGATATTGCTTCAATACTTCATGACAAACCTGTTTATGGAGCAAAAAGAGTGCGTGGTGAGGCATGGTATCTCTCTGCTATCATCAGTTTCTACAGGCTGGATTATTTAAAGGGCAGACGTTTTGATTTCATGCCGGTAACAGTGAATGGTGCCTATCTTGACTCAGGTGGCAGCAACTGGAATAATATCTATTCAACTGTTGATGAATCTGATATTAATGTGGTTTCTGAGCGCACTGAACCTTTCCGTGATGGCAATCAGAGGCATCAGGACCTTATTGAACTCTTTGATGATGACAAATGGGTTCACACCATCAACGGTTCGTATTGGAAGACCATTGATGTGGTAAAAGAGGATTTCATTCCTGATATAATCAGCAGGTTTGAGGCCAAAGAGGCCTGATTCTCTATTTCTGTTCCTTTTTCCTGAAGTGCCAGACAGGCAATCCCAAAGTCAGTAGAACTGAAAGAATGACCAATGCTATGCACAAGCGGTCTATCTTGAGTGCATCGGGAATGAATTCCATGATGATAGAGTGCTTTCCGGCAGGGATTACCGCGGCTCTGAGCACATAGTTTACACGCGCAATCTCGTGCTCTTTTCCATCAATGTAAAGATGCCACTCATTGGGATAGTATATCTCTGAAAAGACTGCAATCTTGTCTTTGCTGGAACTTGAGGTATATTCCAGATGATCAGGAATATATTTATCCAGTCTGATGAATGCGTCGGGATCACTTGATGAAACAGGGATGTTAAGGGCATCGGCAAACTGCTTGTCTGCTACAGCCGTTGTCTTGATATCTATTTCGTTCAATGCCTGACTCTCCTGAAGGGGTGAATCTACAAGCAGCAGACTGTCAACGAACCATGCATTGCCCATGGCGCTGGGGTTACGCATTACCTCTCCGTCAGAGATGTAATATTTTGTATTCAGCATATTGATGACAGCCTTGTTGTTCTTTGAGATATGGGCCTCAATCAGATCCTGATACCTACGCATCTTCACTGCAGAATAACCTCCTATATGTTTTAGCCTGTAAGATGTCCTTGCGTCATTAAAGGTGTTCACATCCAGGTTGAGAACACGATAATCAAGTGATTTGTCCTGAAGGATACTCTTCTCCCAGTTTTGCATGGCAAATAACTGTGAGTTCTCCTTGGTTGTTATGAAATCCTGTTTACCAAAGTATTTTCTGTCAACAGGAATCAGGTCAGACAGAATGGCAACTCCAAGCGCAAGAGCCAATATGACGGTGCTGTTCTGCTTCTCTTTTCTGTAGCAGTAAACCAGGGTAATGGCTGCTCCTATAAGCACAAACACAAGACTGCGCAGGGCCGATGATGAGATCAGCGCCTGCCTCTGATTAAGTATGGCGTTATATATGGCGTCAAATATACTCGGGTCAATGTATGACTTCAATCGCTGGTCATAGGTGGATGTAGTGTCAATTGAGCCGGAAGAAGCTGCAACTATCAGGCAGATGGCCGCGGTTATACCGGCTGAGATGAGTATGGCTTTCCTGTTTCCTTTTTTGTCATCGGATTCAATCAGTTTCTTGACGGCCAGGAATCCCAGAAGCGGCATGGTTATCTCCGCAATGACAAGTATTGACTCTACTGTCCTGAATTTGTTATACAGTGGGAAATGGTCAAAGAATAGTCTTGAAAGCCATTCATAATTATGCCCCCAGGCGAGTGCTATTGAAAAACATGTTGCTGCTAGCAGTACCCATTTGTAGGTCCCTTTTACTATTATAAGTCCAAGTATAAAGAGGAAGCAGATAATGGCACCTATATAAACCGGACCGCTTGTGAATGATTTTTCACCCCAATACGTGGGTGCACCGCTGCAGAAACCGCGTGCGCTGCCGGCAGAAAGGCCTATGTTCCTGAGCTCCTTTTCCAGTTTGGAATCCTTTCCAAGATTGTAATTGCTGGCTCCTCCCATATAGTCAGGAATGAGCAGTGTCAGGGTCTCTGCCTTACCGTATGACCATGCTGTCGCATAGTCAAAATCCAAGCCTACAAGCTTTTCATCGTTTCCCTCATCTGATACCAGTTCACTATGTCCTCCGCGCATGGTCTCTTTCAGATAATTGCGGTTCATTTCAAGCCAACTGAGTTTTGTTCCCAGGATTATGAGCATGGAAACTATCAGCAGCGCAGTGGATTTAATGAATTCTTTCCAGGCTTTCTTTTGGGCGTGAATGAATATCTCGCCTATGAACATGACTCCCAACAGCATGAAAACGTAATAGGTCATCTGAGTGTGCAGGGCAAGACCTATGGTTCCGTAAAACAATAGAATGGGGATGCCAATCCAATATCTGTTCCTGAATAGGGCATAGAAACCACCTATCATAGGAGCTAGACAGCATATGGCATTGGCTTTTGTGATATGCCCGGCAGGGATAATAAGCATGAAATAAGAGGAGAGTGTCAGCGCTATTGCACCGGCAATGCTGATCCAAGGATTTACGTTAAAGCATATCAGCATAATGAAGAAACCTATAAGGTACGCTATCAGAATACCTACAGGAGCCTTGTCTCCCACAAGCCCAAGGTGTGAGATTGTTTCCAGTTTGTTACGCAGTTTGTTTGCGGGTGTCTGTCCGCTTATCTGATATGAAGGCATACCGCCAAACATGGAGTTGGTCCACCACACTTGCCTTCCTTCTGATTTTGAATATTCACGGATTTCATTTGAGGCTCCTAAGTAATGGGTGGTATCACCGGCTTGCAGCACTTTGCCATCAAGGATAGGAGAACAATATATGAATCCCATAACTACAAATACAATCAATGCAGTAATGAAAGGGGCCAGTTTCTTAAGGTTAGCTTTATTCATAAATACAAGGTGTTTCGTTTATATTGTTGCGAACTTAGTAAAAACTTCCGTTTGAAAGCAGGAATTCCAATAAAGATATATCATCAGCATAAGTGAGCTTGATATTCCGTTCGCTTCCGCGTACAATACCTACCTTCTCATTGGGGAGATAGCGCAGTACCGTGCCGCAGTCATCGGTAGCAGTGAATTGAGCATCTTTAAGTGCAATCTCATAGGCCCGGGCTATTGTCTTCTGGCGGAATCCCTGCGGGGTCTGCATCCTCCACAGCAGGTTGCGGTTTTGGATTGATTCCATGTGTGTTCCCTGGGCGTCACATTGCACGATGGTATCTACGGTAGGTATTGCCACATCCACAGCGTTATATGTTTCCATGGCTTTCAGCGCATCGGTAATGATACGTTCCGATACTAACGGACGGGCGGCATCGTGGAAAAGCATAACCATATCCGGTTTGCTGCTGAAATAGCGTACTGCAGCCAGACTGGAGTCAAAACGCTCCTTTCCACCGGGCAATACGGCAGTAACCTTGGTCCAGTTGTTGGCTTTGACAATATCTTGTACCTTACCGATGAATTCAGTTGCTGTGACTATTACCACCTGATCTATTCCGGGGTGGTTATGGAAAGTCTGTACGGAGTGTTCCAAAACAGTCTTTCCACCCAGAAGCAGGAACTGCTTGGGGGTGGAAAGGCCGGTTCTTGAACCGGAGCCTGCTGCCAGTATTACAGCTACGGTCTCCATATCTTATTGTTTCAGCAAACTTCGCTACCTGGTTTTACGGGGCGCTGTACTGTAGTTACAGCCAGTGTGCCGTCTGCGTCAAGGGCGCTCAGAATCATGCCCTGGCTCTCACGGCCCAGAATCTTGCGCGGTGCAAGGTTGGCAATGAAGCATACCTGCTTACCTACCAGATCCTCAGGATTGTAGTAGTTTGCAATACCGGAGAGGATGGTGCGGCCACCAAGTCCGTCATCAATCTTGAACTGGAGCAGCTTGTCAGACTTGGGCACCTTGATGCACTCAAGCACTGTACCTACGCGGATATCCAGCTTCTCAAACTCGGGGAACTGGATGTTTTCCTTGATAGGTTTGGCAGGCTGAGCGGCTGCGGCAGCCTTCTCATTCTCCTCCTTGCGTTTGAGCAGCTTCTGTATCTGAGCCTCAATTACATCATCCTCAATCTTCTCAAACAGAAGCTCCGGCTTATTCAGTTTATGTCCGGCGGGCAGCAGGTCAATTGCACCTAAGCGGTCCCACTGTGCACCCTCCAAAGCAATCATACCGCGCAGTTTCTCACTTGAGAACGGTAGGAACGGCTCAAATGCTATAGCCAGGTTGGCAACCAACTGGAGAGATATGTTGAGGATGGTCTCCACACGCTTCATATCGGTCTTGGCCAGTTTCCAGGGCTCTGTATCGGCCAGGTATTTGTTGCCTATGCGGGCCAGGTTCATGGCCTCCTTCTGGGCCTCGCGGAACTTGAAGTTGTCAAGCAGAGACTCAAGCTGCTGCTTTACATCGGCAAACTCCTTAAGGGTGTCGCGGTCATAGTCTGTAAGCTCACCGCACTCCGGAACCACGCCGTCAAAGTACTTCTGCGTGAGCACCAATGCACGGTTTACAAAGTTTCCGTAGATGGCTACAAGCTCGTTGTTGTTACGTGCCTGGAAATCCTTCCATGTAAAGTTGTTGTCCTTGGTCTCAGGGGCGTTGGCGGTAAGTACGTAACGCATTACGTCGGCCTTGCCGGGGAAATCCTCCAGATACTCGTGTACCCAGACTGCCCAGTTGCGTGAGGTGGATATCTTGTCATCCTCCAGGTTCAGGAACTCGTTGCTGGGCACGTTGTCGGGAAGTATGAATGAACCCTCAGCCTTAAGCATGGCGGGGAATACTATGCAGTGGAACACTATGTTGTCCTTGCCGATAAAGTGAATCAGACGGGTTTCAGGGTCTTTCCACCATGTCTCCCAGCTGCCGCGCTCGGGGTGAGCATCGCAGAACTCCTTGGTGTTGCTTATGTAACCTATGGGAGCATCAAACCATACGTAGAGCACCTTGCCCTCGGCTCCCTCAACGGGAACGGGGATACCCCAGTCAAGGTCACGGCTCACGGCACGGGGCTGCAGGCCCATGTCAAGCCAGCTCTTGCACTGACCGTATACGTTGGGGCGCCACTCCTTGTGCTCCTGCAGAATCCATTTCTCAAGCCACTCCTGATACTGCTCCAAGGGCAGATACCAGTGTGTGGTCTCCTTCATCACGGGCTTGCTGCCGCTCACTGTACTTACCGGATTGATAAGTTCAGTGGGTGATAGTGAAGTACCGCACTTCTCGCACTGGTCACCGTATGCATGGTCGTAGTGGCAGTGAGGGCACTCACCGGTAATGTAACGGTCGGCCAGGAACATCTTGGCCTCCTCATCATAATACTGCTCGCTGGTCTTCTGGATGAACTTGCCGGTATCGTACAGTTTACGGAAAAAGTCAGATGCAACCTTATGGTGCGTAGGGGAACTGGTGCGTCCGTAGATATCATATGATATACCCATACCCTTGAAGGTATCCTTCATCTGATAGTGGTAGCGGTCAATGATTTCCTTGGGGGTGACGCCCTCTTTCTTGGCGCGGATGGTGATGGGCACTCCGTGCTCGTCACTGCCTCCAATGAACATCACGTCCACCTTCTTGAGACGTTGGTAACGGACATAAATATCGGCGGGAACGTATGCGCCTGCCAGATGGCCTATGTGCAGCGGGCCGTTGGCGTAGGGCAGGGCCGATGTAACCAGAATCCTCTTGTAATCTTTCATATTGTGTCTATAATTGTTTCCAGACTGCAAAGGTAATAAAAAATGATACAATTGGGGTCAGACCCCTTTTGCACATGCTAAAGTTTGCGATTATGGATGAATTATGCACGTGCAAAAGGGGTCTGACCCCAATTGTATCATTTTCCCCACGATGCTCGGTCAAGGCTGCGGTACCCAATGGCTTCTGCGATGTGTTGCGGGGTTATGGTGCGGGAGCCTTCCATGTCGGCTATGGTGCGGGCAACCTTGAGGATTCGGTCGTAGGCGCGGGCAGAGAGGTTCAGGCGGTTCATGGCTTCTCCCAATATACGGATGGCGGCAGGTTCTGCCATCGCATACTTGCGCAGCAGACGCGAATCCATTTGAGAGTTGCAGTAAACGCCTTTTTCATCGGCAAAACGGATAGCCTGCACGTTCCTGGCCGCAATGACACGCTCACGTATTTCTGAACTCCTCTCACCCTGCTGTGACGATGAAATATCCTCAAAACCTACAGGCAGGATCTCACACTGCAGGTCAAAACGGTCCATCAACGGTCCTGACACACGTCCTAGATAGCGTTCTATTATAGCAGGTGTGCAGTGACACTCCTTGGTGGGGTGGTTGTAGTAGCCGCAGGGACATGGGTTCATTGAAGCTACCAGCATGAATGATGCCGGATATTCTACCCTGTACTTGGCCCTTGAAATCACAATTGTGCGGTCCTCAAGGGGTTGGCGCAAAACCTCAAGGGCACTGCGGGTGAACTCCGGAAGTTCATCAAGATAGAGTACGCCATTGTGCGCCAGACTTATTTCACCGGGCTGCGCATTGCTGCCGCCGCCTGTGAGCGCCACATTGGTGATTGTATGATGCGGATGTCTGAAAGGGCGTTCGCTGATAAGGGCAGCTCCGTGACCTGTAAACCCGGCTACAGAATGTATCTGTGTTGTCTCAATACTCTCCTCCTCTGTGAGAGGTGGCAGAATGGATGGTAATGCCCTGGCCATCATGGATTTACCGCTGCCGGGAGGGCCAACCATTATTATATTGTGTGAGCCGGCGGCTGCTACCTCAAGGGCACGTTTTACTGCCGTCTGTCCTTTGACATCGGCAAAATCAGAATACGTGTGTTCCATACTGGGTTCAAAAGATGCACCTGAACGCTCAGTTGCAGTGATGTGCCCGGGAGTCTGGTTCAGAAGATCTACAACTTCACGTATGTTACGGGCGCCATACACCTCTATGCCGTCTATGACAGCAGCCTCAGGCGCATTCTGTACAGGCAGGATTATTCCTTTGAACCCTTCACTTCGGGCACGGATAGCCATTGAGAGTGCACCTTTGACAGGTTGCAATGTGCCGTCCAGACTCAGTTCACCCATAATAACGTAATCATTGAGCAGGTCTGCGTTCAGTTCACCTACGGTTGCCATGATACCTATGGCCAGCGGCAGGTCATATGCCGCCCCCTCCTTGCGTATATCGGCAGGAGCCATATTGATGATAATCTGGCATGAAGGGAACTTGTAACCGTTTACATGGAAAGCTGATATTATTCGCTCATGACTTTCCTTGACTGCACTGTCAGGCAACCCTACAAGAAAGAATTTGATACCGCGCGATGTACTCGCTTCAATTGTCACGATGTATGCGTCTATCCCTTGGACAGCCGCACCGAAAACTTTGATAAGCATGGTTAAGATATTGGTATTAATAAGTTAATAAATGGGCAAATACAAGGTTATTTCTTTTTCTTTTTGTTCTGTTTTTTTTCGGGTTGAGGTAATATTCTGTTTAACTCTTTATCCAAATCACTGAATGTAGCTGTATGAAACAGCACTCTTTTTGTTCCCGAGCAAATGATGAAATAGGGAAGGAATTTAATATTACAGTTTTTTATTACAGTGCTTTCCCATCCTTTATTGTCAATGTATGAGAACCAGTCTAAAGTGTCTTTTTCAATCGCATTCTTCCATCTTTCCGTGTTGACATCAATGGAGACATCGGCAACATATAGTTTACGGTCAGAATACTTTATTCTTAGCGAATCCATTGCCCTGCGTGCAGACAGCCCTTCGTCGCCGTTCCAGGTGGCCCAGACACATAGAAGCAGATGATTTGAGGAACCTCCTACCTCTGAGAATGCGAAAGATTCTCCTAAAGAATCTTTTACGTTCCAAGAATTAAGATAGGTGTTGTTTGCCACTTCACCCCTGAATTCTGATTTAAGGGCTGTAATGTAAGGAGAATCCTGCATATTTCCGCTCATTCTGGAGATGAGTGAAATGGCCGATTTTTCATCTATATGTTTGTTCTGAACCAAATGTTCAAATATCACGTATGGAATAGCTTCTGAGAAAGGATCCCGGGTAATCAACGAATCTATACGTTCTATGCTTTGTTGCAAAGAAGTATCATTCTGTGATTCCATATAGAATGATTGGTACAGGTCATTACAGTAACCTCCCTCTACATGAAACAGAGCAGTATCGGAAGGAATTGTTATGGTTGATTCTACATCCTTCTCTGCAAAAACCGGATGACGGCGGCCGTCAGGCAGTACCAGAATGAGTGTAGTAACCGTATCAGGGTGGAATGACCATTTGAATCGGCCCTCACTGCAAACGATAGTATCAACTCTCTCAAAACGGGAATCAAGTCCCACTACCAGAATTGAGTCCGTATCATCCTGAACAGTTCCATGCAACACAAACTCTCCTTTGTGCCTGCCACATGATACTGACAGGAACAGAACAAAGAGAGTCAATATTGCATAAAACCTTGATTTCATCGGCAGATTCGGTTATTTGGCTGCACGTTTGCGCTCCAGTTCGCTAAGTATGATCTTACGCATACGCATGCTCTTGGGAGTAACCTCTACGTACTCATCGTTCTTGATGTACTCCAGAGCCTCCTCAAGTGAGAAAATCACAGGAGGAGCTATGTGGGCCTTTTCATCGGCACCGCTGGCACGCATGTTGGTAAGCTGCTTGCTCTTGGTGACGTTGATTACCAGGTCTTTCTCATGAACGTGCTCACCAACCACCTGGCCTGCATAAACCTGATCCTGCGGGTTCACAAAGAACTTGCCGCGGTCCTGCAGCTTGTCAAGTGCATATGCAAACACCGTTCCGGTCTCCATTGCAACCATAGAACCGTTGGTACGGCGCTCAATGTCACCTTTATAAGGTTGATACTCCTTGAAGCGGTGTGCCATGACAGCCTCACCCTGTGATGCTGTGAGCACGTTTGTACGGAGTCCGATGATACCGCGTGAAGGAATATCGAACACAATGACCACGCGGTCCCCCTGGGTATCCATCGATGTCATTTCACCCTTGCGCTTGGTAGCCAGGTCAATCATCTTGCTGGCAAACTCCTCAGGTACGCTGATGGTAAGCTCCTCGATAGGCTCGCAGGTCTTGCCGTCTATCTCTTTCATGATTACCTGAGGCTGACCAACCTGCAGTTCATAGCCCTCACGGCGCATAGTCTCTATCAATATGGAAAGATGCAGCACGCCGCGGCCTGATACTATCCACTTTCCGTCCTCCTCTGTGCGGCGAACGCGCAGAGCCAGGTTCTTGTCAAGCTCCAGGTTCAGGCGGTCCTGAATGTGGCGTGATGTAACATATTTTCCTTCCTTTCCAAAGAAAGGTGAGTCATTTATTGAGAAGAGCATACTCATGGTAGGCTCGTCAATTGCGATAGGTGGCAGGGGTTCCGGGTTCTCTGCATCGCAGATGGTATCACCAATCTCGAACTTGTCAAGACCAACTATGGCGCATATATCTCCGGCCTCTACGGTAGGAACGCGCTTACGGCCCATTCCCTCAAAAGTATGCAGTTCCTTGATCTTGACCTTCTCCTTGCTGCCGTCACGGTGTGCCAGCGTACAGGTCATACCCTCGTTCAGGACACCGCGGTTAACACGGCCTACAGCGATACGGCCGGTATATGATGAGTAGTCAAGTGATGTAATAAGCATCTGGAGTGTGCCCTCCTCCTGCTTGGGAGCAGGAATATGTTCGATTATCGCATCGAGCAGGGGCAATATGTTGTCTGTGGGCTGTTTCCAGTCGGTGCTCATCCAGTTCTGCTTGGCAGAGCCGTAGAGTACGGGGAAATCAAGCTGTTCCTCAGTGGCATCAAGAGCGAACATAAGGTCAAACACCATCTCATAGACCTCGTCGGGGCGGCAGTTGGGCTTATCTACCTTATTTACTACAACTATAGGCTTAAGACCTATCTGAAGAGCCTTCTGCAACACGAAACGGGTCTGAGGCATGGGGCCTTCAAAAGCATCCACCAGAAGGATGCATCCATCGGCCATATTGAGTACACGCTCCACCTCACCGCCGAAATCGGAGTGTCCCGGAGTGTCAATGATGTTAATCTTGGTATCCTTATAGGTAATGGAGACGTTCTTGGAGAGAATGGTTATGCCGCGTTCGCGCTCCAGGTCATTGTTGTCAAGCATCAGTTCACCTTTGGCCTGGTTGTCGCGGAACAGGTGTCCGGCCAGCATCATCTTGTCAACCAGTGTTGTCTTTCCGTGGTCAACGTGGGCAATAATTGCGATGTTCCTTATGTTCATATATACCTTTTTGTTTTCGGGTGCAAAGTTACGGGAAAAATGTTAGATTTTTCATTGTGTATTAAAAAAGAAGATATAACTTTGCGCCCGCTAAACGAGTTTTCACATTATTTTTAAGAAAATGTATTTAGACAAAGAGAAAAAACAAGAGATCTTTGGACAATACGGAAAGTCCAACACGGATACTGGCTCACCTGAAGCCCAGATAGCCTTGTTCTCATACCGTATTTCCCATTTGACGGAACATCTTAAGGAGAACCGTAAGGATTATAGCACTGAAAGGGCACTGACCCAGCTGGTAGGTAAGCGCAGGAGACTGCTCAACTACCTCAAGGAGAGAGACATTGAGCGCTACCGCGCCATCGTAAAGGCTCTCGGTCTGCGTAAGTAAGGCTAGACAAGAAAGAAGAGGGGTTGACCTGGAGGCCAACCCCTCTTCTTTCTTGTAATTGAAAATTGAAAATTGAGAATTGAAAGACGCAAGCGTCTTATGTCGCAAGCTTACGCAGGTGCGTATGTATTAATTTTCAATTTTCAATTTTCAATTCTCAATTATAAAGTATCTTTGTACCCCAATTAGACACTAGTACACTTAATTAACTATGGATTTATATTCTACCCTGCCCTACAAGGTGGCAGAAATCAATCTGGCCGATTTTGGCCGCAAAGAGATAGAGATGGCCGAGAAGGAGATGCCCGGTCTTATGGCTCTCCGCGACAAGTACCGTGATTCAAAACCTCTCAAGGGAGCCCGCATTATGGGTTCGTTGCACATGACCATCCAGACGGCTGTCCTTATAGAGACACTGCATGAACTGGGCGCAGAGATACGCTGGTGCTCATGTAACATTTATTCTACGCAGGATCACGCCGCCGCTGCCATTGCTGCAGCCGGAAGCGCTGCCGTTTTTGCCTGGAAGGGAGAAACTGCTGAGGAGTACTGGTGGTGTACTCTCCAGGCTTTGAACTTCCCTGAGGGAGGTCCCAATATGATAGTTGATGACGGCGGTGATGCCACACTTATGATACATCTGGGCGTAAAGGGTGAGAAAGACTCTAAGGCTTTGGATTATAATGCTGAATCAGCCGATGAACGTGAACTCCTGAATGCTCTCAAGGAGGTAGCCAAGGTTAAGGGTAACAGTTACTGGCAGAATATTGCCAAGAACATAAAGGGTGTAAGTGAGGAGACCACCACCGGCGTACATCGTCTGTATCGCATGCAGCAGAACGGAGAACTCCTGTTCCCTGCATTCAATGTGAATGACTCAGTAACCAAGAGCAAGTTCGATAACCTGTACGGTTGCCGTGAGTCATTGGCCGATGGAATCAAGCGTGCTACCGATGTCATGATAGCAGGTAAGGTTTGCGTCGTGGCCGGTTACGGTGAGGTAGGTAAGGGTTGTGCCCAGAGCATGCGCTCATACGGTGCCCGCGTACTTGTAACAGAGATTGACCCCATCTGCGCACTGCAGGCTGCCATGGAAGGCTATGAGGTAGTAACCATGGAGGAGGCAGCTCCTCTGGGCAATATTTTCGTAACCACCACCGGTAACATAGATGTAATCACAACAGATCATCTCAAGGTAATGCCTGACCAGGCAATCGTCTGCAATATAGGCCACTTTGACAGCGAGATCCAGGTTGACAAACTCAAGAAGATACCGGGTATCAAGTGCCAGAACGTAAAGCCTCAGGTGGACCGTTACTTCTTCCCGGACGGACACAGCATAATCCTTTTGGCCGATGGTCGTCTGGTTAACCTGGGTTGCGCTACAGGTCACCCCAGTTTTGTAATGAGTAATAGCTTTACCAACCAGACATTGGCCCAGATTGAACTCTTCAACAAGCATTATCCGGTTGATGTATATCGCCTGCCCAAGCATCTTGATGAGGAGGTGGCACGCTTGCACTTGGAGCGCATCGGCGTACATCTTTCTAAGCTTTCTCAGGCTCAGGCTGATTATATCGGGGTTCCGGTGGAGGGACCTTATAAGGCGGAGCATTATAGGTATTGATTTTTAGCACTGGGGACAGTCCCCTTTTGCACTTGGTAATGAAGTGACTAATTCTAATTTTATCAGGTGACAAAAGGGGACAGTCCCCGGTGCAAATGGAAAGGAAAGCGTGTAATTGGGGACAGTCCCCTTTTGCACGGGATAAAGAAGTGACTAATTCTAATTTTATCAGGTGACAAAAGGGGACAGTCCCCGGTGCAAATGGAAAGGGATACTATTGTTGTATATGGAGCATCGAGTGCAGATGCGGAGAAGGTGTTCGTGGATGCAGCTTACCAGTTGGGCGGGCTTATAGCAAAAGCCGGAAAGAGGCTTGTGTCCGGTGCTGGAAGTACCGGGCTGATGGCGGCTGTTGAGAACGGTGCTCTTGATGCCGGCGGCGTATCCATCGGCATAATACCCCAGTTTATGGTAGATAACGGTTGGCTTCATGAGGGGCTTACAGAGACAATAATCACTCCCAATATGCATGAGCGCAAGAACCGTATGGCCCAGATGGCTGATGCGGTCATTGCACTTCCTGGTGGCACGGGAACCTTTGAGGAACTGTTTGAAATCATCACCTGGAAAATGTTGGGATTGTTTGTAAAGCCTATTGTCATCCTGAACACGGACCATTATTATGATCCGCTCCTGGAGATGCTGGAACGTACTGCTGACCGTCATTTCATGAATCCTGTCTTCAGGAGACTCTGGGCGGTGGCCGATACCCCTGATGCTGCTTTGCAACTGGTGGATTCACTGCCTGATTGGGATGATATGACAAGTAAAGTGCGATTAGACCGATAATTATTATGCCTATGTCAATACTTAATTCACCGGTGAGTATCAATGACTGGTTTCTGCTTGTCATGATTTCATCGATGGTTTTAATGATATTGATTATGGGTCCTTACTGGAAGTCTTACAAGACCTCAATCAGGTCAATGTACAAGTTCAAGACTCCTGATGGTGATGTGGAATATCCTCTGTTTTCCACCTTGGGTTTTGTCGTGTTGTTTATTCTTTCATGCATCAGCATAGGAATATCAATCGTGTTATATTCAGAGGATGTCTCTGTGGAGGGAACGGGGCCTGTGATAACCCTATTGTCAGTATCCTTGGTTCTGGTAATCTGCTTTTTTGTCAAGTTGTTACTTTACACAATAGTAAACAATTGGCTTTATAGGGCACAGGTCATTAACTTGAAACCTCTTAGATGGAATTGTTTTGTGGTGATGACATTTTCTGTTGCCGGATTCGTTATTCTGGGGTTGGCTATGATAGTGCATTTCTTCAGATTACCGACTATTTTTCTTCTCGTTTTCTGCTATATGGTGCGCATTTTTGTGATAACAGGAAGAATTTTCAAGATAAAAACCTCCTTATTTAAGAACAGGAGTTCCAATTCAGGATTTATTTTGTACCTTTGTGCGTTCGAAATTGTACCTGTGATAATTGAGTTAGGATTTCTGAACAAATACATTGGTCTAATTTAAACTTTACAGCCTTGAAAGTTAAGAAGGTTCTCATATCCCAGCCGCAGCCTACAACAGGCAAGTCACCCTATTTTGACCTGGCTGAGAAATATGGCGCAGAGTTCGTGTTCAAACCGTTTATCCGTGTAGAGCCGCTCACCGCCAAGGAGTTCAGACAGCAGCATGTCAATATACTTGATCACACCGCTGTGGTATTCACTTCCCGTCATGCGGTAGATCACTTCTTCCATCTCTGCGCTGAGATGAGAGTTGTCATCCCGGAGGATATGAAGTATTTCTGCATTACAGAGACAGTATCACTGTATATCCAGAAGTATGTTCAGTATCGTAAGCGTAAGGTGTTCTTTGGTAATACCGGTAAGGTAGATAGCCTCATGGCTCCTATACTCAAGCACAAGACAGAGAGATATTTCATCCCGATGTCAAACGTGCATACCGGTGAGCTCAAGGAGTTGCTCGATGCCAACAAGATTGCCCATACCGAGGCTATCATGTATCGTACCGTCAGCAATGAATTTGCAGCCGGTGAACTTGATGATTATGATATGCTGGTATTCTTCAGCCCTGCCGGCATTGAGTCTCTCAAGCAGAATGCACCAGACTTTGTACAGGGTGAAAAGATAATAGGCTGTTTTGGTGGCACTACCGCCAAGGCCATCCGTGACGCAGGCCTGCGTCTTGACATAGAGGCACCGGTACCCGGCATCACCTCCATGTCAGCCGCCATTGATGCCTGGTTCGCTGCCAACCAGAAGAAGTAAAATACACATTATACTGACGGGTTCCTCCCATACGGGCATTTTGGCCTGATGCGGAACCCGTCTTTTTTTATGACGACAGGAGCAAATACATTTTCAAAAGAGGAGCGTCTGTGTAGCAGCAAGATTATAGACCGGCTCTTCAGTGAGGGAAACCGCCAGATTTCGGCTTTTCCCATCCGTTTGGTGTGGCTTCTGTCAGATGATATTGAAGGTGTGCGGATACTTATCAGTGCGCCCAAACGCAACTTCCATCATGCCGTTGACCGCAACCGTATCAAGCGGCAGATAAGAGAGTTTTACCGCACATCATCCGCTCCGCTCAAAGAGTCTGTTTCAGCCCAAGGCAAGGGTCTGGTTATGGCTTTCCTCTTCAATGACAACAAACTGTGGGATACCTGCAAGCTTGTCCCGCGCCTTCAGACGGCAATGGATAAACTTGTGGAGGCAGTAACCGGACAAACCTCAGGAAACGGGAAGGAAAAGAGTGTTGAGGAATGAAACGATTGTTGAATATTTTTACTAAATTCTTAGGGTGGTTGCTGATGCTTCCCATCAGGTTCTACCGCAGGTTCATTTCACCTCTTACTCCGCCCTCCTGCCGCTTTGTCCCCACCTGCTCTCAGTATGCTATTGAGGCTATCACAAAGCATGGCCCGTTCAAGGGGAGCTGGCTGGCCTTGAAGAGGATTCTGCGGTGTCGGCCGGGTGGTGGCTCGGGGTATGACCCTGTCCCGTAAAATTGAGAATTGAAAATTGAAAATTGAAATTTTTTGGAGCAGTGAGAGGAGAGCCAAGCTTGCTTGAGCTCTAGCGAGATTCCCGAGCAAAGCTCGCCTACCCGTAGCCTTTCGCGACAAAAATCATGGAACGAAGTGACATAATTGAAAATTGTTGATATACATACTCATTTGTTGCCGGAGGAGGCGGGGACGGCGCTGGTGTGCATCAGTTGCGGACCGATTCCGGATGGTGCGATGGAACAGGGGCACGTGTTCAGCGCAGGACTGCACCCATGGGATGTTACAGGACATGACGATGAGGCATTCCATAATCTTGAAAAATTGCTTGAGCTGCCGCAGCTCCTTGCTGTAGGCGAATGCGGATTCGACACGCTGAAAGGCCCCTCACATGAACTGCAGGAACAAGCCTTTATCCGTCAGGTGGAACTTTCCGAACATTTCAGAAAGCCCATGATCCTCCACGTAGTCCGCGATTTTGACACCGTAATCCGTCTACGCAAAAAACTAAAGCCCACCCAGGCCTGGCTAATCCACGGATTCCGCGGAGGCCCCGAACAAATGAACCAACTCTACGCCAACGGCATCCTGGTCTCATTTGGTCTAAAACACAACCTCGAAGCACTCAGACAGATTCCATCCACCCGCCTCTTCCTTGAAACCGATGGGAATGCCACAATCGTGCAAACCATTTCTTTGGCATCAGCCCTCCGCGTAACCTCGCCCGAAGCAATACAAAGCCAAATTACACAAAACACCACTCTCTTGCTATCTCCAAGATAGTGCCATACTTGCAGAAAAAATGCTCCACAAGCCGTACACCTGCAAGTACGGCTCCAAAAATGCCCAAAACAGCTGATTTCGTTGCCGTACTTGCACAAAATCGCCCTTACGAACTATCTGTCTGCAAGTATGGCCGGATATGCGACAGTTTCCTTTTGCAGGAGCCGGAAATCCGTTTTGGAGAGCGTTAGTGCAGTGGCGTTAAGCGTAGGCCCTCGGAAGATCCCGTTAAGAACGGCGCATGTTTGAGGAACGTTACACACCGAAGGTGGGTAAAAGTCCGAGTTCGACGTTTAGGGTCTGGAGAGGGCCGGAGTAGCCACGGAATGTCGTCTCTCTAAAACGGATGTCCGGCGGAGTCCCAAACAAAAGACGCTTTTCCTGTTGTGCCTTTAACCAAAGAATTGTATATTTGCGAACTTTTTGTAAAAATCTAAATCATAGACTGATGACTAATTTTGTTGAAGAACTTACCTGGAGAGGCATGATTCATCAGATGATGCCCGGTACTGATGAACTTCTGAGCAAGGAACAGGTTACAGCGTATGTGGGTTTTGATCCCACCGCAGATTCCCTTCATATCGGACATCTGTGCAGCATCATGATACTGCGTCACTTCCAGCGTTGCGGTCACAAACCTTTGGCACTGATAGGCGGTGCCACAGGAATGATAGGTGACCCCAGTGGAAAATCACAGGAGCGCAACCTCCTGAATGAGGAGACTCTTAAGCATAATGTGGAGTGCATCCGTAAGCAGTTGGGCAAGTTCCTGGACTTTGACAGCGATGCTCCCAACAAGGCAGAACTTGTAAACAATTATGACTGGCTCAAGGATGTAACATTCCTTGATTTCTCACGTGACATAGGCAAGCACATCACGGTAAATTACATGATGGCCAAGGATTCCGTCAAGAAGCGTCTTAACGGTGAGGCCCGTGATGGTCTTTCATTCACAGAGTTTACCTATCAGTTGCTCCAGGGTTACGATTTTCTCTATTTGAACGAGCATAAGAACTGCAAGCTCCAGATGGGCGGTGCTGACCAGTGGGGAAACATCACTACCGGTGCAGAGCTTATCCGCCGTATCAACGGTACTGAGTGCTTTGCCCTGACCTGTCCTCTTATCACCAAGTCTGACGGCACCAAGTTCGGCAAGACAGAGGGCGGCAACGTATGGCTGAACCCGGAATACACTTCACCCTACAAGTTCTACCAGTTCTGGCTGAACGTAAGTGATGAAGATGCCAAACGTTACATTAAGATTTTCACCAACATTGAAAAGGATGAGTGCGAGGCCCTGATAGCAGAGCATGACGCCGCTCCGCATCTGCGTCTGCTCCAGAAGCGTCTGGCCAAGGATGTAACCTGTATGGTTCACAGCGAGGCTGATTATGAGGCTGCTGCAGGCGCCTCCGATATACTGTTTGGAGGTAATGCTTCATCAGATGAGCTCAAGAGCATTGATGAGGATATGCTGCTTTCCATGTTTGACGGTGTTCCGCAGTTTCGTTTCAACCGTCAGGCGCTGAATGAGAATGTCAAGGCTTCAGATTTCCTGACAGATATCTGCCCGGTATTCTTCTCCAAGAGTGAAGCCCGCAAGATGATGCAGGGAGGTGGCGTTTCCATCAACAAAGAGAAGACATATGATCATTCCCGCATCTTTACTGAGGCAGATCTGATTGATAACCGATATATCATTTTGCAGCGTGGTAAGAAGAACTATTATTTGCTTATAGCTGATTAATTCGGGATATTTGAGTATCTTTGCAGGCGCTTAGCGCTATAAGGCGATTGTCGTATGGTGTAATGGTAGCACAACAGGTTTTGGTTCTGTTTGTCCTGGTTCGAATCCGGGTACGACAGCTGACAGGGTGAGAAAACTTCTCACCCTGTTTCTGTGTACTCCAGCGAGGGTTTTCCGGAACAAATTCTAACCAATTTGAAACAAATGCAGTCGGCTGCCGGTGGCAATTTGGAATGCATGGAACAAATGTTAATCCCATTGATACACGCAGGATCGTCTGTTTGGAATACGGGTGCTATCTTTGCCACGTAAGTTTTCATGCACATATTTGGTTAGTAATTGACTTTCGTTAGGTCTCTGCCGGTCTGAGAAGATGTGGCAGTTGACTGAAAAAAAGGGCTGCTTTCAGGCGGCCTTTTTCTATGTCCGTTCCTGTGTTTTTCATACTCTTAATTTTAACGTTTCAATTGTGAAGATTTTAACATTTCAAATTGACTTGATTTTTGCGTCACAAGTAGTCCGAAAGGATTTTTTCATGCTTTTTCTAAAAAAAATCAGGATAAAGATGTTTTGAAAGCAAAAAAAGAGTTAACTTTGGCCGCTAACTGAATTTTTAAATAATAAAATATTAACCAAAAAACTTATGAAGAAGCGTTATCTTTTCCCTGCGGATTATATGGCAGATCCCTCTGTACATGTGTTTAACGGCAGGGTTTACATCTATCCTTCTCATGACTGGGAATGTGAAAACGTTGAGAACGACAACGGTGACCAGTACGTGATGAAGGATTATCACGTCCTTTCCACAGATGACATCATGAACGGTCAGGTTGTTGACCACGGCAAGGTGATAGGCCTGGAGGATATTCCATGGGCAGGTCGCCAGCTTTGGGACTGTGATGTCCAAGAGTATGAAATTGAAGTCCCCACCAATGCTGAGGAGCAGTCTCAGGGTATGGGTTTCAGCAAGAAAGTTAAGCGTTACATCATGTACTTCCCCATGAAGGACCGCAACGATGTGTTCCATTGGGGTACAGCCATCGCTCAGCGTCCTGAGGGCCCGTTCATACCTAATCCTGCACCGGTAGCCGGAAGTTACAGCATCGATATGTGTGCTTTCCGTGATGATGCTGACGGTGAAGTTTACGTTTATTTCGGTGGCCTTTGGGGCGGACAGCTTCAGCGCTACAAGGATAACATCCATCTGGAGACCCCGTATCTGCCGGAAGGTAAGGAGGATGCCCTGCCCAGCCGTTGTGTACGTCTTACCAAGGACGGCTTGAACTTTGCAGAGGCTCCGCGTCCAATCCTGGTTGTTGATGAAAAGGGTAATCCTCTCAAGGCAGATGATCCCCATCGTTTCTTTGAGGCTTCATGGATGCACAAATACAAAGGCAAGTATTACTTTTCATATTCTACCGGTGACAGCCATTTCCTGTGCTATGCTACCGGTGACAATCCTTACGGCCCATTCACTTACCAGGGTGTAATCCTTACTCCCGTTGTGGGCTGGACGACTCACCACTCCATTATCGAGTATAAGGGCAAGTGGTATCTTTTCCATCATGACAGTGTACCTTCAGGCGGTAAGTCATGGCTCCGCAGTCTCAAGGTTTGTGAACTTGAGTATGATGCAGAGGGCCGCATCAAGACCATCGAGGGTATTGATAAGGAATAATTTCATCTTGTATAATATTTAAATTAACTATATAATGAAAAAATTCAAATCTTCTACAGGCCGTTTCGGGTTGTTCGGATCTGTCTTGACATTTTTTGCCGTAACATTCGGCATCTCGTCATGCAGACCGGATTTTGACCTTGACAAAAGGTTCCCGGAGTGGCTCGGTACCAGTATTTACGAGACCTTGAGTGAAGGTTTCGATGGTCACACCTTTAATTATTATGTAAGGCTTATCGATGCTCTTGATCAGAAGAGCATTCTTGCCAAGACAGGTAGTAGAACGCTTTTCGTTGCTGACGATGTGGCTTTCCAGAGATTCTTGGACAAGTGTCCTATCGCAGGCAATAAAGCTGTCAGGTTTGAAGACCTGAGTAAGGCTCAGCTCAAGATGATCCTTAAGGGTTCAATGTTGAACAACGTGTTCCAGGTGGCTGCGCTTTCCAGTACTTCAACGGAAAACGGAGTAAGAATAGGTGACTGCATGCGTAGAGTCTCCACGATGAGTGAATATGACACCGTACGCGTGATTAAGACTGACGATATGCCTAAATCTCCATATTGGGATTACTTGAGGAATAATCCCAACCGTCAGACAAAAGGTACTATCCTTTTGGAGGATGGAACCAAGAAACCTATGATCTTCTTTGCTCCCAAGTTCCTGGAGTCAAGAAAGATTACTGATGATGATTACAACTTCCTGTTCAACCTTGGTTCTTACGGTGGCAATGCCAAACCCGGTCGTCTTCCTGACGATGCCAGCGTTAACGGTGTCAGGATAGCACTCCAGAACAAGAAATGCTTCAATGGTTTCATCCATGTCATGGAGGATGTGGTCTATCTGCTCCCCAGTATGGCTGAGTATCTTGCACAGGTTGATGCTGATGGTACTTCCAACACCAAGATATACAGTTCAATCATAGAGCGTTTCTCAGCTCCGTTCTATCCTGAAAATAGTAGTACTAGTGCTTGGTCCTCAGATAACGCTCATTCAGGTTCTTCCAATTCCAGGAAGATTAGGGACCTTGTAAGAGACAATTATTATGGAACAATGAGTAACACCATCTCTGAAGCACTTGATCCAAATGGTAACGGAAAGGACTCTGCATTCACAAAGTTATACTTCTCTGCCCGTTATCAGGGTGCCGGTCAGAATAAGGATACCCTTGCTGTTGATCCCAAGCGTAAGGCCTATCAGAAGTCTGCAGTGCTCAAGTTTGATCCGGGATGGAATTCATATTTCATTTCATCCAGTGCAGATGATGACGTAGCTCTCCAGGAGGAGATGGCTGTGATGTTTGTTCCTACTGATGATGCATTGATGGATTGGTGGCTGAATGATGCCCAGGGTCAGGAGATGAGGGAGAGATACGGAATCCTCGCTTCATGCCCCAGAGACGCTGACTCAGTTGCCAAGGATATGAGTGCCATTGACCTTAATGTAATTGTCAAGCTGATAAACAACAGCATGTTTGCTTCACTCTCCAACACCGTACCCAGCAAGTTCAAGGATTTGCTTAATGATGCTCAGGATCCTTTCTTCTCAGATCCAAGTACTGCAGTAAATCATTTTGATAATGTGGTAATGTGTTGTAACGGTGCCATATACTTCTCAGATATGGTATTTGTTCCCACTACATACAAATCAGTTTCATATCCTGCTCTTGTGAGAGACAGACTTAAGATCATGAACTGGGCTATTGAGGACAATGAGATGCAATTCAGTTATTATCTCAACTCAATGGCTACAGGTTACAGTCTTTTCCTCCCGGAGGTGAATTTTGTAGATAACCTTGAGACAAAGCTTCGCGACAAGCTTATTTGGGTAGATCCCGCTTCATTCTCTCTCAATAAGATGGGTTCTAAAGATGATGAAGGAAATCCTACGGATACAGCACTTATAGCTTTGGCTTTCTATTATGATGAGGATGCAAAGGCTGTAAAGGCTGACTATTATAAATATAGTGCTGTCAACAATGTGGTTTACGGAGCCAAGGTCAATTCAACTTCAATCACAAACCTGGCGTTCCTGCGTAACCGTATGGAAGATTTCCTTGATTATCATATCATACTGCTCAATGACAAGAACTACTACGCTATGGAAGGCGGCGTTACTCCCGATGCCCAGGGTTATGCATATTTCCGCACCAAGGGCGGTGGTGTAGTCCGTTTCGCAGCTAACGGATTCGTTGCAAATGGTGATCCTGATCAGGATCTCAGCCCGCTGAATGTAGCCGGCGGTTGGGAGATTGAGCAGAATCTGCCTGTAGGATTCGTAAAACGTTTCGATATGACTAAGGTTGACGGTAACGGTGTAACATACGTTATTGACAGGCCTATCCAGTCATCAAGAAAATCTGTATATGATGTGCTTTCAGACACTTTAACCTATCCTGAGTTCACGGCGTTCTTCAAGTTGATGAATAAAGCCGAGAACAGTGAAGGTCAGAAACTCTTTGCAGGTGATTATGGTGGCTTGAGCATAAGTTCATACAGATGCGTATCCACATTCAACACTTACAACTATACTATATATGTACCGGATAGTGCTGCCATCGGGGCTCTTTTGAGAAATAAGGTCTTTTACACACCTGAAGACCTGAACTTGTGGGACAGCCTCTGCTCAAGTGCATGGTGGAATATTTATGAGGATGTTGCTGCTGCAGATAGGGAAGCTGCATGGAAAGATTCTCTCACTGATTTCTACTCCACATATCTTGGAATAGCTATTGATGAGAGTGATTCTATCCTTGTCTTTACTAATAAGGAGGAGGATTATAAATACACTCCCTTCAAGAAAAACTTTATCGATGTAAAGCGTGATGAACTTGTAAACTTCCTTAAGTATCATATTCAGGATAACTCAGTATATACCAATGCAGAGTTCAACAGAGGTCCTGCAGAGTATGAGACTGCATATATGAACCCGAGCAGGCAGTTCGGCAAGCTTAAAGTTACTGTAGATGAGAATATCACCATAACAGATGCTAATAATAATGAACGTCATGTTCTGAAGAACATTGTAGGAGGTGTTCCCCGCTGGAACATCATGACCCGTGAGTATGTATTCAAGAAATACTCAAGTGACTTTTCCAGCGCAAGCGCCGGTGATTTATCTGATGTCCCCACTACAAAACTTGAGACATCATCGTATGCTGTAATTCATCTTATAGATGGTGCTTTGTGTAACGGCGAAGTTAAATTTTAATCTGTAAACAAAATGAAGATGAAATATAATAACAGATTATGGAGAGGGGCTTTGGTGCTGGCTATGACTACCATGCCAAGTTTACTTTTTGCCCAGAAAGCCGGTGATATCATCAGCGGTGTCATTGAAGACAATGATGGTCCTATGATGATGGTTAACGTTACTGAGAGAGATGCTGCTGACCGTATCGTAGCACATGCCATTACCGATATTGAAGGTAACTTCTCTTTCCAGTTGAAGAACCCCAAGGACAGATTGCAGATTTCATACGTAGGTTATGAGACTGTCGATATTCCTATTGACAAGCTTTACTTTGAGATCAAGATGAAAGATCAGTCTGATCTTCCTCCTGTAGATATCATAGCTGACCGTGTTCTTGAAGGTAACGGACTTCCCATTCCTCTGCGTGAGGTGGCATCGGCCATTACAACCATTAATATGGAGGAGTTTGAAGGTCTGGGTATGACCACAGTCGATGAGGCTCTTCAGGGTCGTGTTCCGGGACTTGATATCGTGTTCAACTCAGGTGACCTTGGTGCCCGTTCTACCATGCACCTTCGTGGTGTGACTACCATGACCGGTGATGCCAACCCGCTGATTGTAGTGGATGGTAACATTTGGGAGATTGAGA
Source organism: uncultured Bacteroidales bacterium (assembly GCA_902763885.1). Classification (GTDB taxonomy): domain Bacteria; phylum Bacteroidota; class Bacteroidia; order Bacteroidales; family Bacteroidaceae; genus Colenecus. The sequence goes on from CACWTU010000001.1 coordinate 172,183, forward strand.
GTAACCTTAAGAACAACTTTGACTACACTAACGAGTCACAGAATACTGAGAAGGTATCTGAGCTCCTTAACATCAATCCTGAGGATATCGCTACCATCAACATTCTTAGGGATGCCGCCGCTACTGCCATTTGGGGTTCACGCGGTGCCAATGGTGTAATGGAAATCAAGACCAAGCGTGGTTCACGCGGTAAGACCCGTGTAAATTACTCTTATCGTTTGAACGCCACATGGCAGCCCATGGGTTATACACTCCTCAATGGTGACCAATATACCATGTTCCTTAAGGAGTCCTTCTTTAATCCTAAAATGGATGCCGCTCTCGTGGATGCTATCCGTGAGATCAACTATGAGGAGGATTTCTCAGAGTACCGTATGTACAACAACAACACCGATTGGGTTGATGCTGTAAAGCAGGTAGGTCTCCAGCAGGGTCACAACGTCTCAGTATCCGGTGGTGGTGACAAGGCCAACTTCCGTATATCTGCCGGTTATGACCTCCAGCAGGGTTCTGTAATAGGCCAGAAGATGAACCGTTTCACCACACGTGTGGCATTTGACTACTTCATTTCTGAGCGTATCAAGATCGTTACGAACTTCTCTATGACCTACTCCAAGAACAAGCAGAATTCTGCTGCTATCGGAACGGCCATGAAGATGATGCCTAACCTGGCCATCTATTATGAGGATAATAATGACCAGTCAACCGGTGAGTTCTACCACATGCTTCCTACAGCCAATGAGAACCTGCCTTCAAACACCAACCCTGTTGCTGAGGCAGCTGAGAAGGAGCAATACAGTACCTCACTTAATGTAAACCCGGAGTTCCAACTTGTATATAACCTGCTTGGTCTTGAAAACAACCAGACCAAACTTACATACGATGCACGTGTTACATTCGGTGTTACCAATAGTGATGGTGACAACTACACACCGTCCAGCCTTTCCAAGAACGGTTTTGCTGACAGCAATGCAAACTCAGTTTCTGCAAACTCAAGCAAGAGTTCTTCAATCGGTACCACTCATTCTCTTACCTTCATTCCTCATCTGAACAATCCTAACCATTCGTTCATGATGATGGTAAGATACCAGTTGAATACCAGCAACAGCAAGAACCAGAGCAACGGTCTGTCAGGACTTCCCTCTAAGTTCAATTCAACAGGTCTGCCGGGTAAGATCAACAACATATCAACCGGTGCAAGCCGCAGCCGCAGCATAAACATTACCGGAACTGCTCACTATTCTTATAAGAGTAAGTATTCTCTTGACTTCACATTGCGTTCAGACGGTAACACCCGTTTCGGTGACGCTGCCCGTTGGGGTACATTCCCTGCAGCATCAGGCCGTTGGAACATAATTGATGAGAAGTTCATGGAGAGAATCCGTCAGTCTGGAATCCTTACCATGTTGGCCGCACGTTTCAGCTGGGGTCTTCAGGGTAACGCTCCCGGTGGTGACGGCATGTTCTACAGCAAGTATTCCAGCGGTGACTCTTATATGGGTAGCTCCTCAATGGTTCCTGACAATATCCGCCTGAGCACAATGCAGTGGGAGGAGACCACTTCATGGAACTTAGGATTTGATTTCGGTCTGTTCCGTGACAAACTGAGCGTAGGTGTTGAGGTTTATGACCGTCATACCACCAATATGCTTAACTCAGGTTACTCCATTCCTTCATCATCAGGTTTCTCATCCCTGTCAGTTGTTAACGGCGGTGAGATGCGTAACCAGGGTTGGGAGTTGAGTTTGAATGCCAACCGTATCTTCTCAACAAGACTGTTGGGTAAGGACTTCAACGTAGGCGGTAACATCAACTTTGCTGACAACACGAACCAGATTCTGGAGATGAATCCTACCATCCTTGAAAAGATGACCAATGACTTTGACTACAAGAACGGTTCTTACCTTTCATACGTAGCTCTTAAGAATGCATTCGGTTCAATCTATGGATTCAAGAGTCATGGTGTATATCAGTACAGTACATGGAGTGAGGTTGAGGTTCCCGGCGTAAGCGGTCCTAATGCTCCTGTAGCAAGAGATGCTGAAGGTAACGTCATTGCAATTGAAAAGAACGGTGTAAAATATACCCGTCCTATGATGTATGACTATGGAACCGGACGTACCAACTATGAGTTCGTTGGCGGTGATGCCATTTATGAGGACATCAACCATGATGGTAATATCAACGAGCTTGATATTGTTTACTTAGGTAGTTCACTGCCTAAGCTGAACGGTGGATTCGGTTTCCGTATTTCATGGGGACGTCTCTCTTGGAGTAACCAGTTCAACTTCCGTTATGGTAACAGAATCGTGAATGGTTCACGCCAGAATGCTGAGATGATGTACAATACAGACAACACATCAGCTGCCATCAACTGGCGTTGGCGTGTTGAGGGTGATAATACAATCATGCCGCGTGCCCTCCACCAGTATGGTTATAACTCTCTTGGTTCAGACCGTTATGTTGAGGACGGTTCATTCCTGCGTTGGAACAACACCGTGCTGAACTATTCACTGGATCCCAAGATCACCAAAAAGCTTCATGTAAGCAACATAAGCTTCAGCTTCAACCTTAACAATGTGTTGACACTCACCAAGTATTCAGGTTTGGATCCTGAGAGTGCCGGTAGTGGTGGCCGTGGCAGCGTAGCCAAGGATAACTCACAGACCCCGCGCTCCAAGCAGGCTTCATTCAGTGTTTCTGTACAGTTCTAATCTTAATAATAGGATAATATGAAGAAGATTAAATCATATATACTTGTTGCAATGATGGGACTGACAGTCACATCTTGCGAGGATTTCCTGACCCTAATGCCTCTTAATGAGGTGGTTCTGGAAAATTTCTGGACTGACTCCAAGGATGTGGAGAGCGTGCTCAGGGGAGCATATGCTGCTCTTGAATCATCTGCTTGCATAAACAGGATGGCAGCCTGGGGTGAGTTCCGCTCAGACAACATACTTTATGGTTCTGATAATACTGACAGCAGTGATGACCTGAGTAAGTTCATTAATGAGAACATCAATGAGAATAATGAACTTACCACATATCTCTGCTTCTACAAGGCTATAAACTATGCCAATACGGTTCTGCATTTTGCACCTGAGGTACATGCCAAGGACCCTAACTATCGTGGTTCACAGTTAAAGGCACATGAGGCTGAGGCCATAGGCATCCGTACCCTTTGCTATTGGTATCTGCTGCGTGCATTCAAGGATATACCTTATGTAACCCGTCCTTCTATAGACGATACGCATGATTTCTTTATAGGACAGACTCCTTTTAATCAGGTTCTGGATTCTCTTATCTATGATCTGGATAAGGTTAAGGACTATGCTCCTATACATTTCTCAGCTAAGCTTGATAATCAGTCTAACTCCTCACGTTTTACACGTTCAGCTTTGTATGCAATGCTTGCTGACCTCTATCTCTGGAAACAGGATTGGGACAAGTGTATAGAGTGCTGTGAGTTTGTTGACAGCATAAAGAGAATGGAATATGCTGATCTGTTCGCGGAGAAAGGTATAGGTTGTAACATCACTCTTATGGCTGGCAAGTATCCGCTTATAAACGGTGCTGATGCCGATAAGCAGTGCGGACGTGCCTATACTGAGATATTCGGTAGCGGAAACTCCTTTGAATCATTGTTTGAGCTTCCTTTCGGTACAGACGCTGATAACAATTTCGTTTCCACTTATTACAACGGTTCTACTCCTACTGTAGGTAGAGTCAAGGCATATACTACCGTTGGTAAGAATGGTGAAGCCACTTCAGTATTCAAGACCCAGTATGATACCCGTTATCATGAGGATATACTTAAGTCAGGTTCAAACTATGGTATCATGAAGTATGTTTACCAGAAGATGGCCTATAAACTGGATGGTGGAACAATGACTCCTACCGACAATCAGAATAGTAACCGTCCCGGTTCTGTACGTCAGTCAAACGGTGCAGATCCTAACTGGATTATCTATCGTTACTCAGAAGTGCTTCTCATGCAGGCTGAGGCCAAGGTCATGAAAGCAAAATCATTTGGTACCACCGGTCTTTCAGATTCACTCAACACTGTCAAGAACAACCTGCTTAATGAGGCATTTGAACTTGTAAGCGCTGTTTATGACCGTGCTATCTGCAAGGATGTCAATACTCTTGCTCCCAGTCTGGTTATTGGAGACTACAAGAATGTTGATGATTTTGAGACACTGGTGTTTGACGAGCGTCGTCGTGAACTTCTGTTTGAGGGAAAGCGTTGGTTTGACTTGGTACGCCAGGCTATGCGTAATGGTGATTCCAAGAAAGTTTTCACCGCTGTATCTGGTAAATATGAAGGCAATACAAAATCCATTGAGATTAAGTTATCAAATCCCAACGGTCTTTTCCTGCCTATAAACAAGGATGAGGTCAAGATTAATGACAAGCTCATACAGAATCCTGCTTACCAGCGTACTGATGAAGTTATCAAGAAAGCTCAATAATAAAAAAATAACGATATATGAATAAATATTTCAAACTGATAACCGGGTCTGTTTTGACTTTAGCTTCTGTTGTGGCCATGGTGTCATGTGAAAGTGATACCTGGAAAGACCATTACAGCGTCAAATCAGATGGAGATGAGGCTGTTGCCTCACTTGGCCAGACAATTGCAAGAATTCCTGAGGCTGCGAAATTCGTAGAAGCTCTTAAGAGTACATATATGTATAACGGCACCAAGCGCATGTCACTTACATATTGGGACTTCTTGAATGACAATCAGTATCTCACTGTATGGTTGCCTGATCCCACATCTATTTCTGATGCAGAGTGGGCTGTCTATACATCAACAGATGATGACAAGGACCATAAAAAGGTAGGTACGGAGTTTATCCTTAACCATATTGCCCGTTTCAGCCATCCTGTAGGAACTGATACCAAGGAGCGTATCAAGATGATGAGTGATAAAACCTATAACTCACGTGGTGATTTTGGTACCTTTGATGGCGTAGGATATAAGGAAAACAATATCCGCTGCACCAATGGTCTTCTGCATGTTCTTAACGGCCGTGTGCTTTACAGACCCAGTCTGTATGACTATATAACAGGAGCTTTTAAGATTAAGAGTGCCAATGGCGTGGATTATGATTATAAGTTGCGTACAGGTGAACTTGGAAAGTGGCTTGCCAAATATACCAAGGAGGAACTTGATGAAGAGAGAAGTATTCAGGGTGAGGTTAATGACAAGGGTGAGATAGAGTATATAGACAAGGTCATCACCAGATCCAACGCCGTGTTGAAGAAATATGGTTTCATCGATGTTGAGGACAGTAGCTATATCATGGTGCTCCCCAGACCTAATGTATGGGATTCTGTCTATAATGCCATTTCAAATTTTTATAGCTATGATTTGACTGATAAGACATTGGCTCCCGTCAGGGATTCATTGCAGCAGTATTGGACAAATATTGCGATGATTACCGATGCTTTCTTTAACCGTAATCTCCAGAAGCATATCAACGATTCCGCTACCTCTACCCAGTTCAAGTGGAGTGAGCGTATGACACAGAAATATCCGTATCATGTATTCAGCAAGCCTTTCAGTGAAGGTGGACTCTTTGCTGATTCAACTCTTGCTTCACCTAATGGCGTAATTGATTCTGTTAACTGCAGCAATGGTGTATTATTTGTTCGTAATGATTGGCCTTTCTCAGATTCAGTGTTCCGTCGTACCATCAAGATTGAGGCTGAGAATGAGATCCTTGCCGGTAAGGAATGGACTACCAAGAAGAAGAATGCCATGTATAAGGTCAATGACAGTACTGTGAAGTCAGTTCGTGTACTGGAGATAACCAACACACAAATGACCTGGACTGCCGAATTCAACATCAAGAACAATCTGAGCGGAAAATACAGGGTCAAAGCGGTGTTCTTCCGCAATGTTGAAGATGATCAAAGCAGTAGGGTATCTTTCAAGTTGAAGTATCTCTCTAATCCTGTCAATGAACTCTTCAATGGACGTCTTCCCGGAATCAGAAGCCTGGTTTACAATGTAGGCCGTACTGAATTTTACCCGGACACGGTTATTGTAGGAACATCCCAGACTGATGCCAGATATACTGACATGATCTTTGATTTCCCCAGCGGTAACTATGAGAGTGGATCCGCCAAGCTCAGATTGGAGATGACATACGTAAAAGGTAATGATTTGTCCCAAAAGATCTGGTTGGATTGCATTATACTTGAACCTGTTTTTGAATGATAAAAAACTAAGAATATGAATATATTTGGAAAAAAGTTAGTGCATTTGTGTCTGGCCGGCTTACTTGCGTTTATGTCAGCCCCAGCTTTTTCACAGGTTGAAGGTACTGATGACAATATCGTTGTAACCGGTATAGTGACAGATGCTTCGTTGGGTACTCCCATGGCGGGTGTCAAGGTGCAGGCATATAATAATGCCCTCCACTCTTCCATGACCAAGGGTGATGGTTCTTTCTCAATCAAGTTACCCTCTTATGTTACATCGTTGACTTTCTCTGTAGAAGGTTGTAATACTGTAGTGTGTGCTCTTAATGGCAGGACAGATGGCGTTAATGTGAAGATGTATTCAGATGCGTTTTCTGAGTCCTACAATGTTCAGATGGTAGCAACCAGCTCTGAGAGTGCAAAGATTTCAAATCTCGGTGCAGACATTGAGGTTGACAACCAGATTCAGCAATCACTCCAGGGTAGTGTGTTGTCTGTTATCCGTTCCGGTCAGATAGGTATTGGTGCATCCATGCAGATAGACGGTATCAATTCTCTCAATATCAATACCCAGCCTCTTATTGTATTGGATGGTGTTATTATGGATATGGGCTATGACCGTACTGCCATGCATGACGGTTACTATAACAATCTTCTGGCCAATATACAGATTGAGGATATTGAGTCAGTACAGGTTCTCAAGAACGGCTATGGTATTTACGGAGCTAAGGGTGCCAATGGTGTGATACTTATCAACACCAAGCGCAACAAGAGCATGGCTACCAAGATTGACGTGAATCTTTCTGGTAGTTTCCAGACTCTTCCGCATATGCCTAAGATGATGGATGCCAGCCAGTACAGAGCCTTTACATCTGAACTGTTAGGTACTACCGGAACAAACATGAACATATTCAAGTTCCTGCAGAACGACCCCAGTTATTATTATTATAACATATATCATAATGATACTGATTGGACAAAGGATGTTTACAGAACCTCTTTCATTCAGAATTACAACGTAGGCGTTCAGGGAGGTGATGATATAGCCAATTATAACCTTTCTGTAGGTTATGCTATGGGTGATGCCACAATTGTCAACAATGATTTCTCACGTTTCAGTCTGCGTCTTAACTCAGACATCATTCTGGGAGATCATCTGTCACTCCGTTTTGACGCTAATTATAGCGATATAACACGTGATATGCGTGATGATGGCGCTCCTATGAATATTGACAACAATATGATCAATTCTCCCGGATTCCTTGCTTTGGTCAAGTCTCCGTTCCTTTCACCTTATGCATATAATGATGATGGACAGTTAACCAATTATCTTTCACAGGAGGATGATTACCTTAAGGAGGTGCTTGGTTCACGGGCTTCACTTTCCAATCCGCTTTCCATACTGGAGAATGGTGACGGTATAAACAAGAACTATTTCGGCAGCCGCCTGATAACCCTATCAGTTACTCCCAAGTGGCAGTTCGGCAAGCGTCGCAGATTTACTCTGTATGAGCATTTCTCATATGTGCTTGCCAATACTGATGAGAACTACTTCATACCAATCTACGGTACTCCAAAATACAACATCGATGGTGTAGGTAGGGATATAGACAACAAGGTTTCTGCCATGAATGCCAAGCAGGATGGATTCAACAGCAATACGTACGTTACATACAATAAGCGTTTCAACGCCCATGACATTGATGTTCGTGGTGGTGTGCGTTATATAAACAACTCCATGTACCAGACATCCATGAGCGGTTACAACTCAGGTAATGACAAGACTCCTAATATGACGGGCTCACTCCAGTATAAGAGCACGGAAGGTGTTGATTCCAAGGATATTTCAATGACCTGGTGGGCACAGGGTGACTATAACTATATGGAGAAATACTACGCATCAGCAAGCTTAGGTGTATCCGCTTCATCCCGTTTTGGCGGTGAAGTTTCAAACGGAGCCAAGATGTTCGGTGTGCCATGGGGCTTCTTCCCATCTCTGTCAGGTGCATGGGTGGTTTCTGCTGAGCCTTGGTTCAATGTTGGTGTAATAAACTATCTTAAGTTGAATGCAGGTATTGACGTTACCGGTAATGACGGATTTGATGATTCAGCATCAAAGAGTTATTTCTCACCGGTCAAGGTCTTGGGCGTAAACGGTATTGTTCTTGCTAACATAGGTAACAACACCCTTGAGTGGGAGACAACCCGTAAACTTACAGCCGGACTGGAGATGAATATGTTTGACAACCGTTTGAATATCGCTGCCAATGTATTCAGCAGTACTACTGATAACCTGCTTTCTATTAGTTCTCTGTCATACCTTACCGGTCTGCCTGAGAGCTGGAGCAACGGAGGTTCACTCTCCAACAAGGGATTTGATGCTTCATTCAATGTTAAACTGATGAATACTCCGCTTGTCAAGTGGGAGGCCGGAGCCAGCATAGGTCACTACAAGAATGAGGTTACCAAGTTGCCGAGTGATGCACTTGAGTATTCATACTGCGGTGCTACCATAAGGACGGAAGTAGGCCAACCTGTAGGTGTGTTCTACGGATATAAGACAGCAGGTGTCTTCTCTACTGATGCTGAAGCCAAGAGTTCAGGACTCCATATGGTTTCAGACACAGGTCAGGATACTCCTTTCGTAGCTGGTGATGTAAGATTTGTCAACGTGAACGGTGATGCATCCAATATCATCGATGAGAATGACATGACCATAATAGGTGATCCCAACCCGGATTTCTATGGCCGTATCTTTACCCGCGTGGGTGTAAAGAATCTCTCATTGAGCGCTACTTTCACCTATTCTATAGGAGGTGACATCTATAACTATCAGCGTATGTTGCTTGAAAGCGGTTCCCGTTTCATGAACCAGACCGTAGCCATGACAAACCGCTGGACTGCTGAAGGTCAGAAGACAGATATACCTCGTGCCGTATATGGTGATCCGCACGGTAACAACCGCTTCTCCGACCGTTGGATTGAGGATGGCTCTTATCTGCGTCTCAAGAACATTACCCTGAGCTACAATATTCCTATCAGAAGTACTTATCTGCAGGGAATAACAGTATGGGGTTCAGCAAACAACCTGTTTACTCTGACTAAATACTTAGGTTCTGATCCTGAATTCTCAGCAAGTAACAATGTGTTGACTCGTGGTGTTGATCGTGGCTTGCTTCCACAATCCACCAACTTCTCATTAGGACTTAAGATTAATCTCTAATAGAATTGAAAAAATGAAACTTAAAAACATTATATCAGCGGTTATAGTGGCAGGTGCTGTGCTGACCGCTTCCTCATGTGAGGATATGTTCAAGGTTGATTCAAAGGTAGTATTGTATGATTATGAGAATACTTTGGATCGGGCTACTGATACAGTTTATTCTGTATTGGGTATAATCAAGAACATGCAGAAGATTGCTGACCGTTCTGTTCTTCTTGGTGAGGTAAGAGGTGATCTTGTCTCCACTTCAACCCATGCAAACAAGGATCTGGCAGAACTGTACAAGTTTGATTACCAGAATCTGAGCAAAACCAACCGTTATAATAAGCCTTCTGATTATTATGCGGTCATAAACAATTGCAACTTTTTCCTGGCTCATGCAGACACTGCATATACCCGTAACCGCAAGAATGTGTTCCTGAAGGAGTATATCGCCGTTCTCTCTTTCAGAGCTTGGACCTATCTGCAGTTGGCACAGATATATGGTGATGTCTATTTCTTCTATGAGCCTATCCTGAGCGGTGATCAGGCCGATGAAATCAAGAAACAGGGTAAGTTCAACATTAAGGAGATTGCAACCATCCTGCTCAATGACTTTGAGGATCGTTTCCTTGATGAAGCCGTACCTAATTACGGTGACCTGGGCGGTGAGACTACCGGTAGCGGTGACAAGTCAACCACTCATACATCAGGTAATTTCTTTATCCCTGTCAGAATCATAATGGGTGATCTGGCTCTCTGGTCAGAACAGTACGGTAAGGCTGCCAAGTATTACCATGACTATCTGTCAGGCAATACAAATAAACTGATTACCCCCGGAATAGCCCGCATCACATGGTTTGGTAGTGACTTTATATATCCGGATCCCAATGGAGACAGCTATTCATCAACCTTTGGTGATAACATTAAGCCCATCTGTTATATCCCTATGGAGATAGATGAATATAACGGTGTGGTTAGTGACCTTCCCAACATCTTCAATTCTGTTGAGTCAAATGATTATTGGTATCAGCTCACACGTTCCAATGCACTTACCAGTCTGAGTACCCGCCAGAACTACTGCTATCATAATATTTCAATGCAAGACAGATTGGAAGGTGATTTTGTCAGGACTCCTAAGTATATGACTAACAAATATGACCAGGAGGTTGAGTTGCGTCGCGGTGACCTGCGTCTGCAGTCTATACTCACAACCAAGGGTAGGACATTGGATGAATACAGCTCATCAAATCTTAGTTCTGTTGAACAAAAGTTAATTAAAATTAATGCTGAAAAAATTTGTTTGTACAGAAATGATGTCGTATATTTGAGGCTTGCAGAGGCTTTGAATAGAGCAGAATGCCCCTCATTGGCATTCTCAATACTCAAATCAGGTCTTTGCTATGAGATCATTGACAGTCATATCTTAGGCTATGATACAGATGATAATCCCATTGTTGATGCTGAGCTTGAAAGAGCTAAGTCATTTGGTATTGATTATACCACTATGGATTATTATAACAAGAACTTCTGCCTGTATCAGATGGGTCAGCAGGGTAACGACGGCTTCAACAGGGTTTATTATGACCTTGAGAATGCCAATCCAATGGGATCTGCTGATTATGAGAATGTTAGCAGAACCATTGACGGTGCAACAATCTATAGAGTCAATTCCCAGATCGTGTCTAACCGTAACTCAATGGGCAGCGGATCACCCAATACTATGGGTATCCATTCAAGAGGTTGTGGTGATGCCGATATTGATACCCTCTACACTATAGGACATAAGCTTTCTGAGATGGGTAAGCCGCGTACAGGCTCCCTTCAGGATTCAATTCTGGCTGTTGAGGAGTATATCATTGACGAGATGGGTCTTGAGACCTGCTTTGAGGGATACCGTTTCGGTGACCTGATGCGTATAGCTCAGCATCGTGCCAACGGCAGTGGTTATGATACTGATTTCTTTGCAGAGAAGGTTGCTTCACGTGAAAAAGCTACTATGGAGGATCCGTATGGAGCTAAGGATATGACTCTTTATGACCGCCTTAAAGACAGCAAGAACTGGTTCTTGCCGTTGGAGTGATATTAAAGATACTGGCTGTTCCTGCTGTCCTTTTTATCCGTTACGGATAGAAAGGGCAGGGGTACAGACAGGTTATATATGAGAGTTGTTTTAACTGTTTAACTAAAAGAGAAAAGAGTTTTTTACCTAATTATTATTAACTTAAATTTTTATTTATGAAAAAAAGAGACTTATTACTTGCAGGATTGGTCCTGTTTAATGTGTCTGCTTTTGCTCAGGACGGGCCTACCCGTTACTCAGATGATGCAAAAGTGATTTTCACACAGGACTTTGAGGATGCTCCTCAGGTCTTTAATGAGATTCGTCTCAATCCGAGCCCCAAGCGTCCTACTACTCTTTACACCTGGAATGAGAAGCCCGTTGACAGCATCATGAAGGTGGCATATTATGTTAAGTCAGATAGTGTTGCAAGCTTCAAGATCAGCAAACCTTCTGAGATGCAGGGCGAACAGTTTGAGATAGCCGGTTTAAGAGACTCTGTCATTATGATGTATGACGGTGTTATGAGAACTGATGCTGCATGGCCTGATGATTCAGCTCTGCAGTGGGATGCTCATTTTATTCTCGAACATGACGGTGAGTCTCAGCATGGTGATAACATAGGAGGCGCACAATATGGTCTGGACCGTTATGGTGAAGATGGTGGTGATCAGTACTTCCGTTATAAGTCAGCTACCAGTGATAAATTAGCTAACCGTGCCGGAAGTAATGGTGACCACTATGTACCTGAATATCGTCGTAACCTGTTTGTACGTAATATTCCTATTGAAGAGAAATCATCATATCGTGTCACTGTTTTCGTAAAGCCTACCCGCTATAGTGTATCTACAGCCATCAAGCCCAGAATCGGTTTGGATCTGATGCGTGGTTATTTCCACTCAGAGAAGAGTTTCCTTGTTGACCTTGAAGGTACTACAACCTTCTCTGACAAGACTGACTATACTACTCTTGATGAGGGCCAGTGGAACAAGATTACCCTTATGGCATACTATAACAACGAAGAGGTAGGTAATGCATCACCTTATCTGCTCTCTTACTACTGGCAGACTGACTGGGACTGGAAGGTTAATGTTGATGCAGACGGTAAGGTAGCAGAAGAGGGTACTCCCAAGACCTTGCGTTACATCCAGCAGCCCGACAAGTATTTTGTACGTCTGTCTTTCCGTTCAGACTCCACTATATTTGATGTTGATAACCTCTCTCTTACCAAATCATGGATTGGCGGTGTTGAGTACTACAATGAAATGATCCGTGTTGACATGGGTTATGAGACCAATCTTGGTAAGTTGGCAGATGCTGCATTGGAAGAAAACAAGATTGCATCAGTAGAGCTCCCCGGCACATATTTCGATGTTTGGGGTCGTTGGGAGGACACCCATGAATGGGAGCAGGTTCCTATCCTTTCCGCTGAGTATCAGGGTGACGGCTTCATGTACATGTGGACAGAGCCTGAGGAAGACGGTACACCTTTCACTCTTGATGTATATGATTCTCTTCTCGTATCATTTACCAACCCCCAGGATCCCGCACTTAGGCTGATGTACACGGGTGACAGATATCCTAACGGTGTTGATTCAGCTTGGGCTGCAAACAAGGAGAACAGAGTTGTATTTGATTTCCACAATGAAATAGCTTACCTTAACCCCACTATCATGAAAAGCCCTGTTACAGGAAAGGCTGTCCGTTCACTTGCTGAACTCACTCCTGTGCTGCAGAAGGAGACAATCGTTGATGGTGCATTCGGTCTTGCTTCAGATACAAGAGAGTTGACATTCAAGTTCTCAAAGAACCTTTCATTTGATAATCTTGGTGCCACTTCAAATAAAACTACTGTAACTCTTACCGGAAATGGTGTAACAGAGTATTGGACTATAAAGGAATATCCTGAGGATGCTAAGGGCTTTACCACAATTGAGCGTCCGGCACAATATAATACTCCTTTACAGGGTGACTATGTTCTGAATTTCAGAAAGGTTACTCACCTCAAGAATCCGAATCCTGAGAGGTCAGAAGACTATAGCGATCCAGTCACTATTAACTACCATTTTGGCGAATTTGACACCACTACTAGATTGGAAGGCTTTGATACCAATTGGGATGTCAAAGAGAATGAAGCTGAGGCCGTTTGCTTTGGTACTGCTATCATAGATAATAATACACAGAAGTATAAGGAAGGTGATGGTAAGAAAGGAGCCGGAAGCCGTATGTACAGACAAAGTCCTAAGGGTCAGTTCAGTTGCTCGTACTACATGAGTCCGCGTGGTGGTAGTGTAAATGGTCAGTTGTATATTGGTACTGGTGATGACAGATATTCTATTAACCTTACTGCTGGTATCGACTACAAACTTACATTTATGACTTTAGGTTGGGACAATAAGGCTCAGACAAACGTTTACATCTTCCCCAAACCAGTTGAAGGAACTCCCGCTGATGTGAAAGCTGAAGACAAGACAAAGCTTGGTGAGTTCACTCCTACCAATTCAGTTGGCAATGCTGAAGGCCGTAAAACTACTTATGTAGTTAGTACAGCCGATACTATCAATTATTTCTTCACTGTACCTGCTGATGGCAAGTATATTGTAGAATTTGAGATGCCTAGCAGTGCTGGTTGGACCGGAACATTGTATAGTGATATACACATCACCAAAGCTAATGATACACATGTAGGCGATCTCTCCGATGTTTCTGTAAGCAGAATTAACAAGGCTCTTGACAATGCTTACAAAGCTATTCAGGCAGCTGAGCCGGCTAAGTATCAAGGTGCTGACCTTGAAAACCTTATAAAAGTTAAGGCTAAGAGTGACGGCTTTATTGCTGCCAAGAAGGCTACCAACCTTAACCTGCCGTCAGAGTATGAGGAAGAAGCCCAGATTATTGATGCTGCTACAAGCGCCCTTAAACTCCATATGGACACTGTTGATGCATTCAATAAGGCATTGGCAGATGCACAGGCTAAGCTTGATCTTTACGATGCTGATACACTCAAAGCATATAAGAATCTTGTTGTAGTAGGTGATCTGCAGACTGCTGTAACCAGATTTGACGGCTATGACTTCTCAGCTCAGGCTCCTGGTCAGATTAATGCTGATACCAAGATTCTGCTTGATGCCATCAAGGCTGTTGAAGACCGTCAGGCTCTGAATTACGAGCTGAAAGATGCCAAGACTGCTGCTTCTGCTATATTGCTGGCTAATGCTAAGTATTCAGCCCTGGCTGCATATGTTGATCTGGAGGATGCTATCACTTCTGCAAATGAATTAGATTCTATTGCTGCAGTTGATGAGGAAATCAACAGCACTATCAGTGCTCTGTCAGGTGCAATTAGGCCTGTTAAGCTGCTTGCATATGCTAATGTAATCACTAAGCGTATTACAGCACTGAACTCTTTGGCTACCGAACTTGGCGTAGAATTTGATTCAGATACTAAGACACGCATAGCTGATGCTGTTATCGATGATGATGAACTTGCTGATCTTATGAAGACAATGATCACAGAGGCTATCTACAATAGGGTTAACGATGGTAACAATAGGCCTTTGGATCTGTCTGCATTCATCAAGAACTACTATCTGTATGCTACTCCTATCCTCAATGAGGTTAGTTCAGTTACCAAGGATAATGGTAATACATTGAAGAATGCTACTATCGTTACTCCTGGAGCTCAGATCCAGCACATTGAGCACAGATGGAATACTAACCAGGTATGGGGCGTAATTCTTGATGTAGAATTTGATAACCTCTATCCGGGTTGGAGCTTCACTGCTAACAACAACGGTGGCAGCGGTAACAGATATGTAACTCCTGACGATGAGGGCTATCCTACCTTTACCGGTGAAGATGAGACCAAGTACCTCGCATTTGACGGCCAGCTTGCTATGGACTGGAACTCAAAGGCTGAGATGAAGCAGGTTGTTACAGGACTTCCTATCGGTACCTATTCTCTGGGTATTAACCTTAAGAATAACGGTAACCCCGGTAGCACTAGCCTTACTGCAATTGTAGGCGAAGATACTTATAAGGGTACAAATCCTTCAGGAACAGGCGTATTCAGTGTTGACAGTATCTTGGTTGGAGCTGAAGGTGTGATGGCTATTGACTTCATCCTTGCTTCTGGCAACAACTGGTCAAAGGCTGATAACTTCTCACTGACCTTTACTCCTCGTGCAGACTTTGACTATAGTACAGTTGCTACAGTTGTTGACTTTGCACAGGCTGAGATTGCTGCAGGTGAGTATGAGTACTACACTCTGACCTGGATTAAGGTTGAGGCACCTGAGAAGGGTCAGGTTTACTTCCGCAAGAGCGGTAATGTTGTTGAAAAGATTATCTTCAAGTAATCTCTAGATAACAAAACCTCTATAATGAATCGGCGGAGAGCGCAAGGCTCCCCGCCGATTCTCTTTTTATCACTTTTTAGGTCTGTCAATTATGCTATTTGATTAAAAGGAGGTATCTTTATAACCGCTAACCGAAAGAGTGCTAATTATTAACATTATCATTATAAAGATGAAATCAAGATTTACTCTTCTGGCCGCTCTTATGATGGCCGGCATTGCCGCTCAGGCACAGAACCCTATTATCCGTGACCAGTTCTCAGCTGATCCTTCAGCTCTTGTTGTAGGTGACCGCGTATATGTGTTCCCGTCTCATGACATCCCGGCTCCTGATGAATACGCCCGTAAGGACTGGTTCTGCATGGCTGACTATCATGTATTCTCAAGTGACAACCTTACTGACTGGAAGGACCACGGTGTAATTGTTGACCAGTGGACTGCACCTTGGGTAAATGAGAAGGGTTATTCAATGTGGGCACCAGATTGCAAGCAGAACCCCAATAACGGCAATTATTATTTCTTCTGGCCGGCAGGCTCCAAACCACAGCCCAGTGCAAACGGACGCCGTGGTATGGGCGGTAACCGTGTAGGTGTGGCCATTGCTCACAATCCTTTTGGTCCCTATATCCCTGAGGCTACTCCTCTGGAAGGTGTAGGTGGCATTGACCCCTGTATCTTTGTTGATGATGACGGCCAGGCTTACCTTGTAATGCCCGGTATCACTATCACCAAGATGAATGATGACTGGCTCTCAGTTTCAACTGATCCGGCTGACCGTCATCGTGTAGAGGAGGTTCCCACCAAGGGTCTTGTAGAGGGTCCGTACCTGTTCAAGCATAACGGCAAGTACTATATGACATTCCCTTGGGCACGTGACGTTGAGGAGGTGCTGGCATACTGCATGGCAGATAACATCTTCGGCCCGTACAAGTTCATGGGCGTATTCTTTGAGGAGCATGCCAACAAGTGCTGGACCAACCACCACTCAATCATAGAGTTCAAGGGACAGACCTATCTCTTCTATCATCACAATGACTATTCACCTGCATTTGACAAGAACCGTTCAGTTTGCGCTGACTCTATCTTCTTTGAGCCTGACGGCAGCATCCGCATGGTTAAGCCTTCATTGCGTGGTATCGGCGTAACACAGGCCAATAAGGAGATTCAGATAGACCGTTACTCTGAGATTAGCCAGAGCGGTGATTCAATTGCATATCTTGATACAACCAATTACTTTGCAGGCTGGAAGACCGTATTCTATGAGCAGGGTGCTTGGGTTAAGTATAACACCGTAAACTTTGAGAAGGCTCCTGAGAGAGTAAAGGTAAAGATTGCCGCTCCTTCAACCGGAACACTTGAGATACTGCAGGATGACAAGGTCATCTCTAAGGTTAAGCTCAGCCCCAAGAGCACTGCAACTGAGATTGTAGCAGCCGTTAAGGGTGCATCAACCGGAGTACATCATCTTAAGGTGCGCCTGGCATCCAAGGGTAATGTCCAGGTAGACTGGCTCTCTTTTGAATAAAACTTAAACCAAATGTGTGATATGAAAGCTAAGACCGTATTGACAGCAATTCTGACCATGTTCGTAGGGGCATGGTCAGGCTGTTCTTCAACCAACAAGGTTACTGAGTGTGTTAACCCGCTTACTTATACTGATATTCCGGATAATGACTGGATCCGTGTGGGCGATGACTACTATATGGTAAGTACCACCATGTATTTCTGCCCGGGTGCTCCTATCATGCACTCCAAGGATCTGGTGCACTGGGAGCTTGTAAGCTATGTGTATGACTATCTTGAGGATGATGATGTATATAACCTGCGTAACGGCCGCAACGCTTACGGCAGGGGCCAGTGGGCTACATCACTCCGTTATGTAAACGGTACATACTATGCTCTGTTCATAGCCAATGACCAGAACAAGACATACATCTACCGCACCAAGGATATTACCAAGAGTAATTGGGAGCGTTCAGTGATAGACCGCCCGTTCCATGATGCCAGCATGCTCTTTGAGGATGGCCATCTCTATGTGGTATGGGGTAACGGTGAGATCCGTATCATAGAGCTTGAACCGGACGGTTCTGCCATCAAGGCCGGTGCTGAGGAGAAGATTATCATTGATTCTCCGCGTCAGGGCTATAACCTGCGTGCCGAGGGTGCGCATATCTATCACATCGGTGATTATTACTACGTGATTGTGATTGACTGGCCAAGCGGCGGCGTACGTACCGAGACCTGCTGGCGCTCCAAGAACTTGTTCGGCCCGTATGAGAGCAAGACCATCCTGAGCGGTGCATTTGACGGCCGTGGTGACGGTGTGGCTCAGGGTGCCATCATCGAGACCCAGAACGGTGACTGGTATTCAATCATGTTCCAGGATCACGGTGCAGTAGGACGTATCCCTACCCTGCAGCCTATGAAGTGGGTTGACGGATGGCCTATCCTGGGCGATGATACCAAACCTGTCAAGCAGTTTACCGTAAACCTGCCGGAGAGCGGCAAGAACCGTACCTGGGATAATGATGAGTTCAACTATAAGAAGAATGAGCTGGATCTGGTATGGCAGTGGAGTCATAAGCCTGACAACAGCGCCTGGTCAGTTACTGAGCGTAAGGGTTGGCTCCGCCTCAAGACAGGCCAGATAGCTACGAATGTTATGAATGCCCGCAATACGCTTACACAGCGCACTGTAGGCCCTCGTTGCTACAGTGAGGTGCTGATGGACGCCAGCGGTATGAAACCCGGTGATAGGGCAGGAATTGTGGCTTTCCAGAGCAATTACTGCACCATTGGTGTTGAGGTGGCTCAGGATGGATCCAAGAGTCTTGTAGCCATGACACATCGTGCTCAGGGCCGCCGTTGGGGCCAGCAGGGTGGTCAGCAGCCCAGCCCTGATACTGAGGCTCTGCGCATCCCGCTTACGCAGGATAAGGTTTGGCTCAAGATCCGTTACGTGTTCACTCCCCAGGAGGAGGGTGAGCGTGCCGATCAGGCATTCATGAGCTACTCTCTTGACGGTAAGAACTGGACTGATGTAGATGCCGTACTCCAGATGTCATTCAGTCTGGATTACTTTACCGGCTACCGCACCGGACTCTACAGCTTTGCTACAGAGGCAGCCGGCGGATATGCCGACTTTGATTACTTCCGCCAAATAGCACAATAGTATCGTTTCCCTGTGTCATGACACATGACACAGGGAAACGATACTATTGTGTCATTGAAAAAGTTAAAATAATATAAACATTTAACTTTCGTACCTAATCTTTATAATAGGAATGAAGCGTGATTTGAGTGACAGTATGCAGAGTCAAGGATCCCTTTCAGTGAGCGATGAATCCATTGCCCGTATGCTGTGTGATGATAATCACGTAGAACAAGCAGTGCGCCTCATTATGAAGAAGTATGGTGAACAGTTATACTGGCACATACGCAGAATGGTGGTGGCACATGATGATGCTGAGGACTGCTTGCAGGAGACGATGATAAACGTGTACAAGTACCGTAGCACATACTCTAACGAGTACCCGCTTTCATCCTGGCTCTACAAGATAGCTACAAATGAGAGTCTTAAATTATTGAAGAACAGGGCCGGTTTCACGATGTCAGTTGATGACCTGGGTGATTCACTTAAGGACAGCGTTCGTGAGGAGGCCAGCCCAAATGCTGATGAGACTCTGATTCTGTTACAGGAGGCCATAGCATTGCTGCCTGCCAAGCAGAAGATGGTGTTTAACTTGCGTTACTATGATGACAAGAGTTATGAGGAGATACACCAGATAGTAGGTGACAGCGTAAATACGCTCAAGACCAACTACCACTACGCAGTACAAAAGATAAAGGATTATATATTAGAACATCAGTTATGAAAGAGTTTGATCTGGAAAGTATGAGTAGGGAGATGCCCTTCAAGATGCCTGAGCATTTCCTTGATGACATGACAGAACGTGTCGTGTCCCAGATTGGTAAGCAGCGCAAGCAGAACAGGGACCGTAAGATTGTGGCTCTGTTTGCAAGCGTAGCTAGTGCTGCAGCAGTTGCCCTGCTGTTCCTGCATCCGTTTGGAAGCAGCCTGAATATTCCTGATTATGATAACATCTCACAGTGCGCAAGCGTGGATGAGGTGCTCCAGGATATGACTGCAGAAGAACTGAGCTTGTATTCAATGATGAGTAACTATTACGGCAACTGATTATGAAAAAGCGCTGGACGGCATTGTTGATTCTTGCAGGCTTGCTCCTTTCCTCACCATCTATGATGGCGCAGCAGGAAAGGGATGAGCAGATGATCAATGCGTCTCTGCGTTTCATAAAGGAGAATGCCAGTCTTACCAAGAAGGAGTACGAGAAGTTTGCCAAGATTTACATTGAGTATAACGAGCAGCTTGCCAAGTTGAACCGTGAGCTTCAGCCTGAGTCACGTGATTATATGAAGCGTTGGCAGGAGATAAACTCCAGCTATATGCAGAAACTTGACAAGGCTCTGCCTGATTCCACCCGTCAGAAGGTGGGTGTAGCTCAGTGGGAGCTTGGCCAGAAGGTTTGGGGTCAGCGTTCAGAGCAGACCCGAATGAATTCGGAGCGTCAGTTCCAGATGATGGGGCAGTGGAATCAGATGAACCCGCAGTTTATGATGCAGCCCCACATGTATGATTTCCAGCGTTTCCGTCAGCGTGAAATGCAGCAGGCTGATGAACAGCAGCAACAGTGGTGGGAGAACTACTGGCGCAACTGGGGTGAGCCTGATACTGCAATGATACGCCGTATGGAGGAGATAAGCCGACGTTATCGTGAGCGTGACAGCATCTGGCAGCAGCGCAGGCAACAGTTTGGGCCGCAGTCAGGTCCTCAGTTCGGCCCTGGTGGATTCGGCCCTGGGTTCGGCGGTTCTGGTTTTATTCCTCAAGTGCCTCAGATGGGTTTCCCGCACAGAGGCCAGCAACAGAATAACGGAATTCCCCAGTATGGCCCTCAGTTTGGTCCGGGCTTCAATAATACCAACAGATTCAGATAATCTTTCATTCTCTTGATATAAAGCGTGTCCATCTTCCCGGCACGCTTTTTTTTTCACCCTTCCCCCAGGGGCACAAAGGGGACGGTTCTTTTTGTGCCCCTAATTATTGCTCTTGGAGGTGTTACAAACAGGGGCACAAAAAGAACCGTCCCTATTGTGCCCCTATAAAAAACGAATCGGAACATTTCTGCTCCGATTCGTTTTTTTAGTTTCAGGTGATTTATTAATATCTGTCCTCAGGAATTGTACCTGCATAGACTGCCTTAGGAACAATCTCAAGGATGTTCATAGGAGCGATACTGTTAGGATCTTCCTTAACCTGACGCATGCGGAGGTAGTAATCCTTGTCAGGCTCCATAAAGCGTGTGGTAACAATCTTACGGAAGCAAACGTCATGGTTACGCAGACGATCGCCTATGCTGGTTCCCATTGCAAAACCTGCAGGAGCCTTCATATATCCGCGGTTACGCATAGCCTTGTCATTAGCCTGGATATTGAGTTCCTTCTCCTCAGGTGTGCTACCCTTTATATCCTTATCCAGAACGTTTCCTATCTTGGCGTCGGTTGTCATGATAGCCATATTAACGGGTATTCCGCACGGATCCCAGCTGGGATCACCTTCACCCTCCTTACCTGTTCCAAAGAAGAAGTGTACAATACCACGTGTCTTACGATACTTGGCATCTGCCTGTGCGTTACCGAATATACGGATTTCATAAGTACCTGCCTCAGGTACAGGCGGCAGACGGAATGTAATATCAAATATACCCTTGATGTTCATTTCATCATGATACATGATATCCCAATCCTTATCCTGATATCTTACAACATATAGGGTCTGTTCTGATGCACTTACATTCTTGCAGAAACCTTCCTTGAATGCATATACTGCAAAGGTGGTAGGCTTGTCACCAAGAGTCTGTCTCATACGGCCACGTGCTCCACTGTTGATGAAGTCAGGTGACAGAGTGTGACCCATGAATCTCAATCTTGTTCTGAGGGCGTTCTTGGTGTGTCCGTCAAATACCAGCAGACTGTCAACGAAATAGTAGCCACCGTTCATGGCACCTTCTGTATCGATGTCCTGAACCTCATCCCTGTTCCATATCCTGATACCTTCTGCCTCAAGAGTTCCAGCGGCTACTGTTCCCTTACGGTTAATGTAAATGTATTTACCGTTATTGTTTGAAGCCATTCCGAGATCACTGAATTCTCCGTTATCATACGGTGTGCTTATACGCATGATTGAGTGCTGGAGTGTCTCGTAGAAATCTTCCATATCAATGGAATCAGGGCAAGCTCCTTTATAATGATCAATGATATTCTTGTCAGTGAAATTCATGAGGTTACGCTCAAGCCACTCCGGAAGGATATGATAAGCCATAAGCTTGTATAACGGGCTTGTGGTCAGAGTGTCATTGTCATTGAGATGGGCGCCGTCATTATAAACCCTTCTGGCAAAAGCTTTGAGACTCTCACCTGCTTTACCTGTGAACTTACCTACAACACCCTCTTCCTCAACATCTGTGATTCCATATTTTACGTCAAGTACTGAGTCTGTAACGGCGAACAATGTGTATTTGAACAGACGCTCGTTTGGCCAAACAACTCTCTGGTACTGACCGTTATCGTAATTCTGGTAACCTGTTGAATAGTGAACCTTGACGCTTCCGGTCATCTCAAGGCATGCATAGGTTGAATCATATCCGGGTTCGGGGTATGTTACATCCCTGTACTTTTCAAGTTCTTCACTCAGCTTGGTCATTTCCAAAGCCCTAAGGAAGATAGTAGCCTTGTGGCCGGGTGTGGCCTTGGCGTTGTTGAGTCTGAGGAAACCGGGAATATACTCGGTACTCTGCCTGATAACCTTATCTATAATATGAACTACACCGTTTACTGTAGAGTCATCAGCCTCTATGATTTTTGAGAACTGGTTGATGGTATAGGCAACTCTGATCTGGCTGAGATCGGTTGAATCCTCTACGGCCTCATAGGTAAGATAACGGTTCAGCATGTTTGAGTAGGGAAGACTGCCGTCCTTGTTCTTTCTGAGGTCATCAAGGAAAATGGACTCTTTGCAGAGGTGTGTCCTACGGATGGAGTCAATGATTGAATCGGGAAGACAATCAACACTTGCAAAATAGAGATTCTTCTTTTCAGGATTCGGCTCCATTTCCTTTCTCTCTTGCAGATATGCTCTTATAGCCTCATTGGTGGGAACAAACAGTGTACGGTCACCGTATGTCTTAAGCTCTCCCCAGTAACTGCTGCCATTGATGTTTTTCTTGAGAATATAGATGAAGTCTGAGAAGATTTGCTCTCCGTTTTCATCTGTGTACTCCTCAAGGAATGTGGCGATGGTTTTACCGTCACTGATGTAGAATGTGCCGGGGTGCTGCTCACTCCAAAGGTCTGTACATGAAGATGCAATACCTAACAGAACTGTTGCGACTGCGGCAATCGCTGACTTTCTGATTGATCTTTTGTTGATTTTCATATTGTTTGGTTAATTAATTATTTAGTTATCAGGTTATTAAGTATAACTTTGATCTGTTTGGACAAAGGACAGTCCGCACGGATTGCGCAGTTATAGCGCGTAAAGATAATAAGAATTTCAGATATGATGGTTATTTTATACCTTTTTTTATTAAAAAATGCGTCCGGGCCATATTTGTAACGGTCCGGACGCATAAGGTTGCTATATTCAGAGTTCTTACCAGTTCATGCGATAATTGCCGCTCAGATGGAGCAGTGAGAAGAGGTAGATAAGTCCGTCATAATAGATGTCATAGTAGCCGTCCTCATATGGCTCGTGCTTGAGTGAGAACATATGGCGTATCAGCTCCTCGTTATAATCGCTGCTGCACATGAGGGCTGTGGTGGCCATGGTTCCTACAAAACCTATTGAGTGTCGCAGGTTGCCTCTCCAGCGGCCGCCGCCCATGAGGAAGCGGGGAGCATCACCGTTAAGGGCAAACTGATCGGGGAACTCGGTTATTCCGTAACGGCCCAGGATGGCGTTCTGGAACTTCTTGGCATACTCAGTCTGCCACTCTGCATCCTTGTGGTACCATGTGAAGTCCATTGCAATGTTCATGGGTACGCGCCATGAGTCATAGTGGAACTCACTGCCGCGGTTGGGAGTGCCGTCAAACTGGCTCTGGTCGGGGTTGATACCGGTAACGGGGTCGCAGGCGCGGTGCAGGTATGCACGTGCGCTGTCAGCCAGCTCGTGGTAGATAGCCTCACGGCCATCCTTGGCTGTCTCGGCCCAGATCTCATAGAATGCGGGCAGGTGATATGAGGGGTCGGTCCACTCGTTGGAGCGTACATCGGGGCAGAAGTTGATGAGTTTCTTGTCCATGTTGATGATGTTGGTCACACCACCTGTACCGTCCTTTGAGAAGAGGTCATTAAGCAGTTCCTGAGCTTCCTTGAGGTAGTCAAACTCCTCATAGCTGCCCCAGCGGCGTGAAGCCAGCAGCAGGTCTGTCACATAGTAAAGTTCACCGTCACTGGCAGAACCCTGTGATGTGCGGCGGCCGTCGGTGCGGCATGACCATGCAAACAGGCCGTGTGAGGGACCCTCCTCATTGTGGCGCATAAAGTGCTTTGACCAGCGCCATACCTTGTTGAAGAGTTCAGGTTTATCCATCTGTACGGCTACCATCATGGCGTATGACTGGCCCTCGGTGCGGACGTCATTGTTCTTTACGTCTGATATGTAACCCATCTTTACTGTCTTGCCGTCAACCTCAACGTCAACGTCCTTGTAAGCGGCATTTTCACCCTCAAATATGATTGAATAGATCTCATTGATCTTGGCGTCAATCTCAGCCTGGCTGAAGCCTGCTTCCTTGAGATAGTTGCGGTACTTGCCTGTCTCTATGTAGCCTTTCTTGGCCGGTTCAAGTTTCTTTGCTTTTGCTGATGATGCGCAGGCGGCAATGGCCAGGAATGCGCAGAGAGCTGCCATCATAATGGCTTTTGTCTTGTTCTTTCTCATTTTAGTTAATTAATTGGCTATTGTTGTACGTATGATTTCCAGCGCTGGTAGGCCTCATCGTATGCGGGCATATCGGAAGCCTTGGGCTCTATGACGCGGATCTTCTGCAGTGAAGCGAAGGCCTCGTTGTGGTCATTGTAGATGTGGGCTCCCATGCCTGCACCCTTGGCAGCACCTATTGAACCGTCTGTGTTGTAGAGCTCAATGGTGGCACCTGTAACACCGGCCAGGGTGTCACGGAAGATGGGGCTCAGGAACATATTGGCATTGCCGGCGTGGATCTTGTTCACGGGCATGCCCATATCCTCCATTATCTCTATTCCGTATTTGAATGAGAATACTATACCCTCCTGGGCGGCACGGATAAGGTGTGAACGGTTGTTGATGTTGAAGTTCACTCCGTTGAAGCTGCAGCCGCGCTCCTTGTTCTCAAGCACACGCTCTGCGCCGTTACCGAACGGCAGTACAGATACGCCGCCTGAACCTATGGGTGCCTGGGCAGCCAGGTCATTCATCTCAGCATATCCTATGCCCTCTGGTACGATGTTGCGCTTCATCCAGGCGTTGAGGATACCTGTGCCGTTGATGCAGAGCAGTATTCCTAAGCGGTTGAATCCTGTCTTGTGGTTTACGTGGGCAAAGGTGTTCACTCTTGACTTGGGGTCATAGCTTATCTCACCGTTCACACCATATACTACGCCTGATGTTCCAGCAGTGGATGCTATCTCACCGGGCTCGAACACGTTGAGTGAAAGTGCGTTGTTGGGCTGGTCACCGGCACGATAGGTTACAGGTGTGCCCTCTGCCAGGCACAGCTCCTTGGCTGCTGCCGATGTGAGGCGGCCCTGCTCTGCGAATGTGGGTACAATCTTGGGTATGAATGAGCGTGGTATGCCGTAGTAGTCAAGCAGGAATCCAGCTACATCGCCTGTCTGGAAATCCCAGAACATACCCTCTGAAAGACCTGATATTGTGGTTGCAATCTCACCGGTAAGACGCATTGCGATATAATCACCGGGGAGCATGATCTTGTCAATCTTGTCAAAAATCTTAGGCTCGTTCTGCTTTACCCAGGCCAGCTTGGAGGCTGTGAAGTTACCGGGGGTGTTGAGCAGATGGGTAAGACACTGTGAGCGGCCCAGATCCTGAAAAGCGGTCTCACCGATGCCTACTGCGCGGGAGTCACACCAGATGATGGCGGGGCGCAGCACTTTCTGATGCTTGTCAACGCACACCAGTCCGTGCATCTGATAAGAAATACCTATGGCTTTGATATCCTTTACATCAACATTGCTTTGGGAGAGAACAGCTGCTGTGGCTTCTTTCAGGTATGACCACCAGTCTTCAGGGTTTTGCTCAGCCCATCCCGGGTTGACTGCTTTAATGGGTGCTTCACTTTTGGGAGCAAACGCTGTTGCTACACAACTGCCGTTCTGGGCATCTACGAGGCTGCACTTCACTGAAGAGCTGCCAATGTCATAACCTAACAGATACATATTATTGCTTTATAATTGATTGTAATTTATACCAGTTTACATTAGGGCAAACAAAGGTAGTGAAAAGAACTGAAAAGAACACCATCGGCACGGTTCTTTTTGAGAGCGGACGTTCCGACAGGAAACGCAGGTGCGAACGTATTCATACAGTCCAAGCGTCCAAGAATACGTCCGTACCTGCGTAAACAGCGGACGCTCCGACCTGAAACCCGTGTGCGAACGTATTATTCTAGCCCAAGCGTGTAGTGTAACGAAAAAATGAGTACTTTTGACACCTATTAATAATTGTCACTATCCAGATTCGCTTATGAAGAAAACTTTGCTTATTGCCTTGGTGACCATGCTTTCACTGTCATGTTCATCACAAAATCATGAACTTAAACTTTGGTACAACACCCCCGCACAACAGTGGACCGATGCCCTCCCGCTCGGTAACGGACGATTGGGCGCCATGGTGTTCGGTACACCGGCCCAGGAACGTATTCAAATCAACGAGGAGACCATTTGGGGCGGAGGTCCTCATAACAATGTAAACTACGCCGCCAAGGATGGGTTGGATAAGATACGTACAGCCCTTTGGGAAGGCCGCAGGTCCGATGCCCAGGCTCTTTGCGATGAGTACATTTCGTCCAAGAGCGCACATGGTATGCCTTATCAGACAGCCGGTTCGCTTATGCTTGATTTTGACGGAATCACCGATTTCACCGACTATTACAGGGAGCTGGACATAGACCGCGCCGTGGCTCTGACCCGCTTCAAGGCAAATGGTGTGGAATATACACGCGAGTGTTTCGTATCATTCCCGGATCAGGTAATAGCACTGCGTCTTACAGCATCGGCCAAGGGTGCCCTCTCGTTCAAGGCCAGTTACAACCTGCCTTACCGTGATGACCGGATTCTGAGCCGTTCAGCACAGATTGACGGCAAGCAGGCTACAATGACCGTATCCTGCAAGGGTGATGACCATGAGGGTATAGAGGGTAAGATACGCTTTACAGACAAGACCCTGATCATTCCCCAGGGTGGCAGCATGACATCGGCCGATAATGCCATAACGGTAAATGGAGCCGATGCCGTTACCATATACATATCAATAGGTACAAACTTTGTGAATTACCAGAGCGTAGGAGCCGATGAGAACAAGGCCGCTGACCGCTGGCTGGAGCCTTTCATAAAGGGTAAGAAAAAATATGCCACCGTATTGGCCAATAATATAAAGGAGTATCAGAAACAGTTTGGAACCGTTACTCTTGACCTGGGTACCAATGACCAGGCCAAACTGCCTACCGATCAGCGTGTAGCACAGTTTGCCCAGACCTTTGACCCGCAGCTGGTGGAACTCTACTTCCAGTTTGGCCGGTACCTGCTCATTTGCTGCTCACAGCCGGGCGGACAGGCCGCCAACCTGCAGGGTATCTGGAACGAGAGCCGTCAGGCTCCCTGGGATGGTAAATACACCACCAACATCAACGTTGAGATGAACTACTGGCCGGCATTCGTATGCGGCATACCCCAGACATTCGATCCGTTCCTGCAGCTGGTCAAGGATTGCGCCGAGCACGGAAAGGAGACCGCCGCCATGTACGGCTGCCGCGGCTGGACCCTGCACCACAACACCGATATATGGCGCTCCACAGGTGCCGTAGATGGTGCCTATAACGGCATGTGGCCCACCGGTGCCGCCTGGTTCTGCCAGCAGATATGGGACGGTTATCTGTTCAACCAGGACCGCAAGTATCTTGAGGAGATATATCCTATAATGAAGAGTGCCTGCGAGTTCTTCATAGACTTCCTGGTGGAGGAACCCGTATCGGGTCACAAGTATCTTGTAATTGCACCGTCTTACTCACCTGAGAACGCACCCCACGTACAGGATGTGTTGGGCAAGGGTAACATAACCACCGTATTCGGTGCCACGATGGATAACCAGATGATGGCCGATTTGTTCGGTAATATGATCGATGCCGCCGAGCTGATGGGTGAAAAGGATGCCGAGTTCGTAAAGACACTCAAGAACGTCAAGAGCCGTCTGGCTCCCATGAAGATAGGCAGCTGGGGACAGCTGCAGGAGTGGTTTGAGGATTGGGATGACCCCAAGGATAACCATCGCCACGTATCACACCTGTGGGGCATGTATCCCGGACGTCAGATCACTGCCGACGGCACCCCTGACCTGTTCAAGGCAGTACGCACCAGCCTTGAAGCACGCGGTGACGAATCGACCGGCTGGTCAATGGGCTGGAAAGTCTGCCTGTGGGCCCGCCTGCTTGACGGTAACCACGCATATAAGCTCATCCAGGATCAGATCAAGCCTGCCGGCGGACGCGGATTTGGCGGTCGTGGCGGTACATATAACAACCTGTTCGATGCACACCCGCCATTCCAGATTGACGGAAACTTTGGCTGCACCGCCGGTATTGCCGAGATGCTGGTTCAGAGCCACACCGGTAAGGTAGTCCTGCTGCCCGCTCTGCCCGATGTATGGAAGGACGGATCAGTCAAGGGTCTTTGCTGCCGCGGCGGATTCGTACTGGAGGAACTTACCTGGAAGGACGGTAAGCCCGCTATTGTCAAAGTGCGCTCCACTGTTGGCGGCAAACTGGATATTGCCTGGAACGGAAGCGAGCAGAGTCTGGACACTAAGGCTGGCAAAGAGTACAGCATCAAGTTCTGATGCTAAAAATACTATCGCACCTGCGTTTCCCCAAGCGTGCCTCTAATCCACACAAGGATTCCAGCTGCGCCAAGTAAAACCAAACCTTTTTTAGCGAAGCCCAAGAAGGTTTGGTTTTACCCGGCCTGGAGGGCCGGCAAGCGTAGTGAAACGAAGCGCGTTTCCAGAAGGAAACTAAAAAAGGTTGAATTATATTCGACCTTTTCTCGCCACGACAGAGTGAGTAAACTCCCTCTGTTCGTCTGGCTTAACGAAAACGTTGTTTCTAATACGCAGATAGGATTCCATCCTGACGCTTAAGGCCTTCAGGCCGTAAAGCGCAAAAAACGAGCGTAGCGAAGCAGCGAGATACCTTTCCGGATGGAAAAAAGAAAAAACAACTATAAACTAAAAATATGAAAATCAAAAACGTACTCCTGCAGGCCCTAACATTAAGCCTGCTCCCCCTGAGCGCAACCGCTCAGAAACAAGTGTCAATTGACTGGTACGGCTTTGTTGCCGCACAATCATTTACGGATACACATGCCAGTCAGGCAAAAGCCGAGGGTTTTCTCTATCAGTTTCCTTTAGACAAGGATGCTGATCTCCAGGGAAATGACCTTAACAGCTACACGTACGGTTCAGAGTTCGGAACCATGGCACGCTTAGGCTTTACCCTGAAAGGCCCCGATATCCTTGG
The DNA here is from genome assembly GCA_902763885.1 of uncultured Bacteroidales bacterium. Classification (GTDB taxonomy): domain Bacteria; phylum Bacteroidota; class Bacteroidia; order Bacteroidales; family Bacteroidaceae; genus Colenecus. Next base: position 201,889 of record CACWTU010000001.1, read on the forward strand.
CGCATCTACCCGTGCAAAAGCTGAGATAGAGTTCTCCGGACATAAATCCGGCGAGATTCTTTACCGTCATGCTTTTATGGCATTTGACTGGGATGACGGCGGTACTCTTATTCTTGGCCAGACCTGGCATCCTATGAATGACCTGTTCCCGTCAACAGTTGGTATTGCTATAGGTGCACCCTTTAACCCTCTGAACCGCAGTCCGCAGTTGCGTGGTGAAGGTTTCCTGGATAAGAATCAGAAAATCAAGCTTACAATTGCCTGCATATTCCAGTCCATGAACACATCGACAGGTCCTGCTGGAAATTCTTACAACTATATACGCAACTCCTTGAGACCAATGATATATGGAGGTCTTGATTTCAAGCTGGGTGACCTTAAGCTGGGCGCAGGCGTTGAATACCAGGATATAGTTCCTCTCATGGATGCCACTGACAACAACAAGAAATATCACCTTACCGGCTTTACCGGAATGGTTCAGGCTCATTATGCCAAGGATAAGCTCTCTATAAAGGCCAAGGGTCTTTTAGGCCAGAATATGTCACATCTGGGCATCTGCTCCGGCTACGGTCAGGTGGCTGATCCTAACATTACCGGAAAAATAGAGTATGCTCCGCTTACCGCCCTTTCCTCATGGGCTCAGGTTCAGTATGGCGGTGCTCTCAAGTTTGGACTGTTCGGAGGCTATATGAAAAACTATGGTGCAGACAAGGATCTTGATGCTACCAAGATCTACGCCATTGGCGGTGGAAAGATTGACAGCATGTGGAGGCTCACTCCCAATGTCACCTACACCACAGGTAACGTGGTTTTTGGATGTGAGTTTGAATTTACATCGGTAGCATACGGAAAGGTTGAGTCTAAGGGCACTGTAACTGATACACATGATGTGAACAACTTACGTTCACTCGTGTCCGTAATGTACAACTTCTAAGCCAAGCTTTGCTTTAGCATTGGACGCTTCGACCAGTGAAATACGCATGAACGCGGGTTTCCAGTCGGAGTGTCCACTGTTTACGCAGGTGCGGACGTATTCTTGGACGCTTGGACTGTGTGAATACGTTTGCACGTGGAAAACGTGTCGGAGCGTCCGTGTGTGGGCGCAGGTGCTGGCGTTTTTTTGAGGCGCGGGGCGGGGAATACGGGGAGAAAGATGTATCTTAGCGGGTTGTATGAAGATAGGGGAGATTGATTTTGGTGAGAGGCCGGTGTTTCTGGCCCCGATGGAGGATGTGACTGATCCTGCGTTCCGCCTGCTCTGCAAGCGGTTCGGGGCCGATATGGTCTATACCGAGTTTGTATCAAGCGATGCTCTGATACGCGAGGTGAACCGCTCCATGCAGAAACTTACCATCTGTGACGAGGAGCGCCCTGTGGCTATCCAGATTTACGGTAAGGATACCGATGCAATGGTGGGTGCCGCAAGGATGGTAGAGGCCGCAGGCCCTGATGTGCTGGACCTGAATTTTGGCTGCCCTGTAAAGAAGGTGGCAGGCAAGGGAGGCGGTGCAGGCATGCTTCAGAACATTCCCAAGATGCTGGAGATTATCCGTGCGGTGGTGGATGCGGTCAAGATTCCCGTTACCGTTAAGACCCGTCTGGGCTGGAATGATGAGAGCAAGATTATAGTTGAACTGGCGGAACAGCTGCAGGACTGCGGTATCCAGGCACTGACCATTCACGGACGCACCCGCGCCCAGATGTACACGGGGCAGGCGGACTGGACATTAATAGGCAAAGTCAAGGAGAATCCGCGCATGAAGATTCCTATTATCGGCAACGGTGATATAACCACACCTGAGCGTGCCAAGGAGTGTTTTGACCGATACGGGGTGGATGCCATCATGATAGGCCGCGGCAGCTTTGGGCGGCCTTGGATTTTTGAGGAGGTCAAGCGTTATCTTAAGACCGGACAACTCTGGGAGGACCCCGGATTCCAGTGGAAAATGGATGTGCTTAAGCAGGAGACCTTAGACAGCATTGCCCGTCTGGACGAGCGCCGCGGCATAGTGCACATTCGTCGGCATCTGGCTGCGAGCCCGCTGTTCAAGGGTCTGGAGGATTTCCGCCACACCCGCATTGAGATGCTCCGCGCCGAAACGGTCAGCGACCTGTTTGCCATTATGGACCGCATTACAGCCCAATGGGGCTCGTATTAGAAAGAGAACTTTTTGGGGTATAGATATCTGAAACTACGCACGCCGAACCTTAGGTTTGACGAGACAACGGCTCCGGGCTACTACGAGCCCCTACGGACCCTAAACGTCGAACTCCTCCTTATAGCCCCCTACGGGGTCTAACGTTCGTCAGACATGCGCCGTTTTTAACGGGATCCTCCGTGGGCTCTCCGCTTACGCCCTCCGCCAATGCTCGTCAAACCTAAGGTTCGGCTGCTGCAACAAGTTGCAGGGTTTCTGATACCTATACCCCAAAAAGTTCGCTCGCTTAGTAAGCTTTGGTGATGGTCAGGACGCCTGCTGAAAGTGCGGGGATGCTCAGGATTACGTCGTTTCCATCGGTGGAAGCGCTGGTTTTCTTTAGCGCTACTGCGTTCTTGTTCTCCATGCTGTTGGATACGGTCAGGGAGCCGGGGGCATAGTACTCAAACTCCGTGCCTGATATGCCGGTCCAATCACCTTTAATGCGTAGCGTTGCGGGCTGGTCGGTTGGATTGACAACCTTGACGATTACATCGGCCCCATTCTCTGACATGGTGGTGCTCACGCTCACATTGCCAGTCTCACCGCTGTATGCCAGACGGTACTTGGAGAAATGGTCGTACCAGAGCTCGGTCACCTGGCAGTTGGGGGCCTTGAACAGGTCCTTGTAGTCAAAGTTGATGAACGCATTGTTCCAGTCCGGGGCATCGGTACGGCGTATAAAGAGCGCTGCGGCACCCATGGCAACCACGTCACGGGCCTCGCACATGTTCAGGAATCCGCCGGCAAAGAGACCGGTGCGCCAATCTATGCTGTTAAGGTTCCACTCGGAGATAAAGAGCTTGATGTTGGGGTTGGGGCTCTCGGCAATCATCTGGGCGTAACGGTCATACTGCTGGCCTAAGCGTGCGGGGCCTGTGGCATAACCGCCCTGCTGCTCGTAGTGGTGCAGGCTCAGGTAGTCAAAATACTGGCCGCTGCGCTTTATGAACTGCTCGTCCTCCTGGAATCCGCCGCAGGCAATGATCTTGATTGACGGGTCAACCTTGCGCATGGCGGTGCTGAAATCACGCACGCATTTCTCATATCGGTCAATACCCATCTCCCACATCTCATTGTCTATCTCCCAGTATTTTACGTTGTAGGGCTCGGGGTGTCCGTTGGCGGCACGCTTGGCTCCCCACTCATCGGTGGCGGGGGCGTTGCAATAACGTACCCAGTTCACGGCATCCTGCAGGATACGGTCGTATTCATCGGCCGGACGCTCAAATTTGACGCTTACCACTATAACCGGCTCGGTGTTGACCTCACGGCAGAACCTGATGAATTCATCGGTGCCAAAGCAGTTCTGGTCATAGTCCATCCACATCCAGTGGGCCCAACGCTCACGGTTCTCCTGAGGGCCGATGCCCCACTGCCAGTCATACTGAGCCACGTAACCGCCACCCGGCCAGCGCAGGCATGTGGGGTGCAGTTCCTTGACGGCCTGCAGTATGTCGGGACGGAAACCACCCAAGTCCTTACCGGTCTGGGTGCTCATGGTAACCATATCAATCTGCACGGTTCCACCCTTGACCACAATTGCAAAATCACCGTCACCGCTTATCTGGTTCTGTTCGGTTCTGCCTCCGATATTTAAATTGACTCTTGCTCTGACTTGGCCTGTTCCAAGACTCTGAGGTTCCAAGGTGAAATCATATTTCTTCCACTCCTTGCTGTTTATCTTGCCCAGTGACTGGCGGGCCACAAACTCACCTTTCTCATTACGCAGTCCAACAATCAGTTCGCCTTTGCCCTTGGCATAAATGGAGCCCACGTACTTTTCACGTACAATTATGTTCTGAGGGCCCTGTGCCATTCCGGCCTCGGCCTTCTTGCCTGCGGTAATCTCCTGTGAGTAACGCATGTTCACCGCATCGTCCTTTATAAGACGGTACTTGCCCTCACCGAATGCGGTCCACTCGGGTGCCACCTCGGGAATCTGCACATCCTTGGGAGTGCCGGCAAACAGGGTCTCGTCACCACTCTTGACGGTTATGTTGCGGTATGTAGCCTCGGTGTAGTTCACCCAGAATACAATGTCATTCTTACCGGTCTGCTCAAGGCCGCTGTACTTAACTACCTCCTTGTCATCAAAGTACATGGTAACATCGGCACCCTTACGGCTTATGCGCAGTTTGTGCCAGTCCTGATTTTCATTGACCTGATCCTTGTTGGCTGGGGCCGATGCCAGGGCGGCAAGCGTGTTCATGCGCCTGCCGGGACGACCACCGAATCCTTGTGATTCACGCACCTCCATAGCGCAGATTGAGAAATCGGCCGTGGAACTCTGCTGCTGCAGTGCGGCGCGTGCATTGGCCTCATTGGCGGCATCTATCTGTGACTGGGTCTGTGCGGGTGTGAATGTGCGGCCCTCATAATATGGGTCGTGTATACGTGCATAATAGGCGCTTCCATCGGCCTTTTGACCGAATGCAAAGCGTATGTCCATAAGGCCTCCGCTCCACGAACGGCGTGCCAGTTTGTAGGAGCGCCAGTTAAGGTCCATCGTGATTTCGTAGTCATCGGACTCAACGGTGGTGATGCTGAGCGGCTGTTCGTAACGTGTGGGCGAGTGCAGTATCATGTCATCGTCCATGTACCAGCCGTCAAAATAGCCGTCGCGCGGCGGGATGCCGGGGTACTGCTCGGGCTCGAATGAGCGGCCGTAGATCAACTCCTGCCAGACACCGTTGTTGGCGCTGAAATAGATGTGCTCAAAGAGCTGGCCGTAGAGCATCTCATCGATGATGCCGCTGGGCTGTTTACTGTCAACTGTAATCTCATACTCATTCTGTGCCTGAACCCCTAGACTCAGGGCAAGCACACACATTGCGGTTAGTTTTTTCATATTGGTAGACACTTCGTTGTTTATAATACGTTAGTACCTGCGTTTCCTGTCCAAGCGTCCGTCTATCACGCAGGTTCTTTAGTATTGTTGGACGCTTGGTTCAGAAAATACGCTCTAAAGCTTGTTATTTGTCGAAACGTACGGAGAAGACGCCCCTTTCTGCACTACTTTGAACAGTTTGTCACCCCGGCGGACGCGCTCCGGAGTCTTGAAGGATACCCTGACTCCCTGGGGTACGGTCTCAACGGTCTTGAGATCCACGCGCGGATCATCCAGGTTGAAGGTGATGCAGCCTGTTGTGGCTCCCGTTACCATCAGTTTGTCGCCGGCGCTGATGGGTGCGGCCTCTATTGAGAACTCCGCAACCTCTATCTTGGAGAACCAGTCGGTGCACTTGCCTACATAGACCTTGGTCTCTGTGGCCTGTGAGCCATACACTTCATTCCATTCACCTAAACGCTGGCCCAGATAGTAGCCGTCCCAGAAACCGCGGTTGAATACGGTAGCCAGGCGCTTGTCCCACAAATCCTTCTTTTCATCGGTGAATTGGCCGTCTATAACGGCTTGGATGGCCTCTCCGTAGCACTCGGCTACAGTACGTACGTATTCCGGTCCGCGGGCACGTCCCTCAATCTTGAACACCTGTACGCCGGCCTCAATCATACGATCCATAAAGCGGATGGTCTTAAGGTCCTTGGGTGACATTATGTACTGATTCTCAATGGCCAGTTCTATATCGGTTTCGCGGTCTTTTACTATGTATCCGCGACGGCATATCTGCATGCAGGCTCCGCGGTTGGCGCTGGCGTTCATCTCGTTCAGGCTCAGGTAGCACTTGCCGCTTATGGCCATGCACAGGGCTCCGTGACAGAACATCTCTATGCGTATCCTCTCACCTTTGGGACCGCGAATATCCTGCTCAATTATCTGTTTGTGAATCTCAGTCACCTGGTCCAGATTAAGTTCACGCGCCAGTACCACCACATCGGCAAACTGAGCATAGAACTTGAGCGCCTCAATGTTGCTTATGTTGAGCTGCGTTGAAAGATGCACCTCCATACCTACCTTGTTACAGTAGGTCATCACGGCGATATCGCATGCAATTATGGCCGATATGCCCGCACTTAAAGCAGCATCCACAATCTCATGTACAAGAGGAATGTCCTCGCCATACATTACGGTGTTAAGCGTCAGGTAGCTCTTGACCCCATGTGCATCGCACTGGCTGGCAATCTCCCGCAGGTCATCAAGGGTAAAATGGCTCGCACTGCGCGAACGCATGTTCAGCTTCTCCACGCCAAAGTAGATTGATCCCGCATGGGCCTGGAAAGCTGCCGCTAAGCTCTCCCAGGAGCCCACCGGAGCCATTATCTCAAAATCTTCTCTTCTCATTGTTATGATTTAGGTTGCTAATTTAATGCTTTCTTACGGTTTTTAGTATCTTTGAAGACACTTTGGATAATAAACCAACAATAGACTATATGAGAAGGATTTCAGTTTTGGCAACTCTTGCAGTTGCATTCGGTTTGGGCTGCAACGCCCAGGTGGCAGAAACATTTACTAAGAACCGTACTGTTGAGGACGGCGGTACAGGCCCTTACAAGGCAATAATGGTAGAGGAGCCCAGTCTTGAGGCGCATACCATTTTCCGTCCGGCCGACCTGAGCAAGTTTGATAAGAAAAATCCGCTGCCTATCCTTGTATGGGGTAACGGTGCCTGCACCAATTCACCTTGGGAGCATCAGAATTTCCTGAGCGAGATTGCATCGCACGGATTCTTTGTGGTGGCCATAGGTTACTGGCCTGCCGAGGGTGAACGTTACCATGGTGCTCAGTCCAAGGTAGAGCAGCAGATAGAGGGCCTTGACTGGGCAATCGCTCAGAATGCCGATAAGAACAGCCCCTATTACAATAAGCTGGACGTTAAGAGTATAGCAGCGGCAGGCATGTCATGCGGCGGATTGCAGACTCTGGTAAATGCAGCCGACGAGCGTCTCAAGGCCATCATGATATGCAACAGCGGTTCGTTCATCGATCCGTCCGGTGCTGTTCCCGGTATGCCGATGCCTCAGAAAGAGGACCTAAAGAAGATCCACACTCCGGTGATGTATCTGCTGGGCGGCCCCACCGATATAGCATATGAGAACGGTATGGATGATTTCCACAAGATAGACCATGTGCCCGCAGTTGCAGTGAACTATCCCGTAGGTCACGGCGGCACATACGGCCAGCCTCACGGCGGTGAGTTCTCCATTGCTGCCTTGGCATGGCTCAAGTGGCAGCTCAAGGGTGACAAGGAGGCAGCCGCTATGCTTAAGGGCAGCCCCTGCGGATTGGAGCAGCGTCCCGATTGGACAGTTGAGAAAAACGATAAGATTAAATAATAATGTCAGCTATTGGCCAACAGCTAACAGCCAACAGCCTGAGCGAAGCAAAGTTTTAAAGTATGAATATACTTGTAACAGGTGGAGCCGGATTCATCGGCTCACATACAATTATTGAGTTGTACAAGGCAGGACACACTGCCGTAGTGGTTGATAATCTCAGTAACTCAAATCCTGAGAGCCTGAGGCGCGTATCCAAGATTCTGGGTGGTACGGAGATACCTTTCTTTAAGGTCGATATCCGCGACCGTGCAGGCCTGGACAAGGTGCTTGAGCAGTACAAATTTGATGCCTGCATACATTTTGCCGGGCTCAAGGCTGTGGGCGAATCGGTAAGCAAACCTATAGAGTATTATGAGAACAATATAAGCGGTACACTGGTGCTGGTTCAGGCTATGCGTGACCACGGATGCAAGAACATCATATTCTCATCAAGTGCTACAGTATATGGCAATCCGGAGATAATTCCTATAACCGAGGAGTGCCCCAAGGGCGTGTGCACCAACCCTTACGGCTGGACCAAGAGCATGCTGGAGCAGGTTCTTACCGATATGCAGTTTGCCGATAAGGAGTGGAACGTGGTGTTGCTGAGGTATTTCAATCCCATCGGCGCTCATGAGAGCGGCCTGATAGGCGAGAACCCCAACGGTATTCCCAATAACCTGATGCCGTACGTGACTCAGGTGGCAGTGGGAAAACGTGCTGAGCTGGGTGTATTCGGTAATGATTATGATACTCCCGATGGCACAGGCGTGCGTGACTATATCCATGTGGTGGATCTGGCACGCGGTCATGTGTGCGCACTCAAGGCTATTGAGCGCAAGTGCGGATTGGGCCTCTACAATCTGGGTACAGGTCACGGTTATTCTGTGCTGGATGTCGTTAAGGCATTTGAGAGAGTAAACGGTGTCAAGGTGCCGTACAGCATCAAGCCCCGTCGTCCGGGCGATATCGCCACCTGCTACAGTGATCCCTCAAAGGCTGAGCGTGAACTGGGTTGGAAGGCTCAGTATGGGCTGGATGAGATGGTTCGGGACAGCTGGAACTGGCAGAAGAAAAACCCTGACGGGTTTTGAAAATTGAGAATTGAAAATTGAAAATTGAAATGTCCCAATGGGGACTCCCCTTTGGGACATTGAATTGAACAATATGAGGTGCGAAGAGATTTTTGAAGAGACTTACCGCAAGGCGCCCGATGACGTAGCGTTCTGCCCGTACAGAATATGTCCGATAGGTGCGCATGTGGATCATCAGCTGGGCCGTATTACAGGTCTGGCTATAGACAGGGGCATTTACTTTGCCTATAGTTCCAAACAGAACGGTGTAATTGAGCTACAGTCATTGCAGTTTGACAAGCGTGCACAGTTCCATATCCGTGAGATAGCCGAGGTTAAGCAGAATGACTGGGCCGATTATCTGCGCGGCGTAACCATTGCGCTTGCTCAGAGATATACCCTTTCCACCGGATTGTGCGGTGTGATAGAGGGTACTCTGCCCATTGGCGGTCTGTCATCATCGGCAGCAGTATGTCTGGTTTATTTATCGGCCCTGTGTAAGGTCAACAACATAAATCTGACGCCATTGGAGATGATAACAATCGCCATGGCATCGGAAAACAACTATGTGGGCGTGAACAGCGGCAAGCTGGACCAGAGTTGCGAGATGTACTCTAAGAAGGATCATCTGCTCTATCTTGATACCAAGGATGATACGTATGAGCTTATTCCCACCAAATCCACGATGAAACCGTATGAGATTGCAATCTTCTTTAGCGGTGTGGAGCGTACACTGGCAGGCAGCAAGTTCAATATGAGGGTGGATGAGTGCCGCAGTGCCGCTTATGCCCTGATGGCCTACGCCGGTATGGAATATGGAAAGTTTGGCGAGACCTATTTCCGCATGGTGCCGCGTGATGTCTATGACACCTATAAGGACCGCCTGCCTGACAACTGGCGCAAGCGTGCCGAGCACTGGTACACGGAGCAGGAACGTGTCATGGCGGGTGCCGAGGCATGGCGTAAGGGTGACATTGAGGAGTACGGCCGTCTGAGTTTCCAGTCAGGCAACTCTTCCATTTACAATTGGGAGACTGGTTCGCCCGAGCTCAAGACCCTGTATGAGATAATGACGCATACTGACGGTATCTACGGAGGCCGTTTCAGCGGTGCCGGTTTCAAGGGCTGTTGCATGGCACTTATAGATCCTGCATTCAGGGAGAGCATTATAGAGAAGGTTTCAAAGGAGTACCTCAAGGCTTTCCCGGCACTTGAGGGAAAATATATGACTACCATCTGCCATTCGGCCGACGGACTGAAACTATGAAGTGCCTGATACTTGCAGCGGGTTATGCAACCAGGTTGTATCCGCTTACGGAGAACTTCCCCAAACCTCTGCTCAAGGTGGGTGACAAGACCATCCTTGACTGGCTTATCGATGATATCGAAGGAGCGGGATTAGTCGATGAATACGTGGTTATATCGAACCACAAGTTTGCTCACCACTTTACGGAGTGGGCATCGGGCAAGAGCGTAAAGATAACTGTTGTTGATGACGGTACCAGTACCAATGAGACCCGCCTGGGTGCCGTGCGTGACATACAGTTTGCCATAGACAGCCTGAAACTGGATGATGACATGCTGGTGATAGCCGGTGACAACGTGCTGGATTTCAGCCTGCAGAAGTTTGTGCGTTATGCCCACGAGCACAAGACATCATGCATCATGCGTTACTTTGAGCCGGATATGAAGCGTCTGGTTAAGTGTGGAATTGTGGAGGTCGCTCCCGATGACCGTATCATCGGCATGGAGGAGAAACCTGCTCAGCCCAAGTCAAATTGGTGCTGCCCGCCGTTCTACTACTACACCAAGGCCGATGCCCGTCTGGTTCCCGCAGGTATAGCCGCCGGATGCGGAACCGATGCTCCCGGCAGTTACATTGCATGGCTCTGCACACAGACTCCTGTGTATGCAATGGAGATGCCCGGTCGCCGATATGACATCGGAAACCTGGAATCTTATCATCAGGTTTGCGCCGAGTACAAGGGAATAAAATGACACAAAAGGATCGTTTCCCTGTGCTATGAAACTGACTACTCCCGTTGAGATTGAACCGTTAAAGAAGAGGCTCACTTACAGGGACAGCATCCTGTTTGTGGGCTCCTGTTTTGCCTATGAGATAGGCAATAGGTGTGTGGAGCGGTACTTTGACGCAATGGTGAATCCGTTTGGCGTACTGTTCAATCCTTGCTCTATTTCTGACTGCCTGGGCTTGCTTGAGGGCTATGGCATAAACGCGGAGCAGTGCAGTTTCATACCCGAGGATGTGATTGAAACCAGCGGTGGATTCTGCTCGTTCCATCATCACGGCAGTTTTTGCAGGCCTACGGCACAGGAGTTTCTGGAGAATGCAAACAATGAATTGGCCAAAAGCTCTGAATTTTACTACCGTGAGGGCTGGGTGGTGGTTACATTGGGTACGGCATTCATTTATACTGATAAGGAGAGCGGCATGGTGGTAGCAAACTGCCATAAGCTGCCTTCTGAGCGCTTTGAGCGCACCATGATAGATGCTGACCAGGTGTTTGATGCGTTGAGCCAGTATGTGGCTGCACGGCCGCAGCGTCAGTGGATATTCACGGTAAGCCCGGTACGCCATCTGGCTGACGGGCTTCACGCCAATACTTTGAGCAAGAGCACCCTTCATCTGGGTATCGAGAAACTGGTAAACCGCTATCCCAATGCGCATTACTTTCCGGCCTATGAGATTCTGATGGACGAACTCCGTGACTACCGATTCTATGCCGATGACATGATGCACCCGTCGGCCCAGGCTGCCGATTACATCTTTGAACGTTTCATGGATTTTGCGCTTGCCGACAGTGAGAGACCGTTGCTGTCAGAGGCAGAAAAGGTGCGCGGCATGATGCAGCATCGCATCCTCAATCCCAACACTCCGCAGACCGCCCAATTCGAGGCCCAGCGCACCCAAGCACTAGAATCCCTCCTCTCCAAAATCCGTTGAACGAGCTGAGCTGAGGGGCACAAAGGGGACGGTTCTTTTTGTGCCCCTCGTTCCAAAAGTTCTGTGCACCTTGGGTTATTTTCTCAGGGGCACAAAAAGAACCGTCCCCTTTGTGCCCCTCAGCTGGTCGGCGCTATCAGCGATGAAGTCTGCGGCGGTGAGTTCGTGGCGAGGACGGAAGCCCCAGCTTACTGCGATTATGGGGATGCCGGCGTTGCGGGCGGTCTGGATATCGGTGCTTGAATCGCCTACCATTATGGTGTGGGCGCGGTCGGTGCCGGCTTTGTTCATGATGTATTCCACCACGGCGGCATCGGGCTTTAGAGGGTACTTGGGGCTGTTGCCCATTACCGCTACAAATGGTATGTCTGGGAAAAACTTCGCTATGAGTCTTTCTGCTCCAGCCTGAATCTTGTTTGATGCTACTGCAAGCTTGTATCCTCCGGTGGAAAGGTCGGAAATCAATTCCGGTATGCCGGGATATGGCGTGGTGTAAACATCTATATGCTCAGCGTAATATTCAAGGAATCTGGCCAGCGTACTGTCCACAAACGCATCATCGGAGGACTTGTCATCGGGCAGGGCACGCATGATGAGTTTGCGCATCCCGTTACCTACCATCAGGCGGTACTCATCAAGGGTATGCTGAGGCAGCCCCAACTCTGCTAACGTATGGTTTGCTGCGTTACCCAGATCCGCAATGGTGTTGAGCAGCGTTCCGTCAAGATCAAAAATCACCAGTCTATCCATATCGGCCGCAAAGATACACAAAAGAGTACCAAAGGGGACAGACCCCAATGGTATCATTTTTGGAAAAAGTGTACCATTGGGGTCTGTCCCCTTTGGTACTCTTTTGCACTTTTAAAATAATTACCTATATTAGCGGTCAAGTCAATTAATTAACTAACCAATGCCATATGAATAGATCCTTTTTATTTGTCGCATTGGCGGCATTTGCCGTTGCCGCGTGTGACAAGGCGCCTCAACAGGCTGCTGACCTTAAGCTGAATGACAAGGAGTATTTTGAAACGCAGGGAGTGAACGTTCTGGTATTCAGCAACACTTTCAACGGAGGATTCAATGATGAGAAGAACTCCGGAATCGAGATTATTCATCACGGTGTGCGTACTGTGCAAGGTGGCGCAGTGCGTCTTAACAAGACCCCTGAGCAGTGGGACCTGGTGCCTGCATCCCCCTCACGTATTGTTGATTCGGTCAACAATTCTATTGAGGTGACCATGCGTTACGCGGATTATGATTTTGATTCGCGCGTAGTGGTTACCGCCCATGGCAAGGCCGTGGAGATTGCTGTTTATCTTGACAAGCCCGTGCCGGAATTCCTGGCAGGCAAGGCCGGTTTCAATCTGGAGTTCCTGCCGTCACAGTACTGGGGCAAGACCTACATCATGGATGGCCGTCCTAACCGATTCCCGCGCTATGCGGTAAGCCAGACCCAGGCCGTTTCAAATGATGAGAAACCCCGTCAGTTCAAGGGATTCCGCACTTACGATGACCGTGGTACCGGAGAGTTCGTTGATCCGCTGCCTCTTGAGACAGGCCACTCCATCCTTATTGCTCCCGATGCACCCGAGCGTATGATCAGCATCAACTCCGATGATGCCGTACTGGAGCTTTATGACGGACGTATGTTGGCCCAGAACGGCTGGTTTGTACTACGCAGCGTACTGCCCGCAGGCAAGACGGGTAAGGTGGTAACCTGGACAGTGGAGCCTCATGCCATACCCGGCTGGATAAGAGAGCCCAACATAGGTTTCTCACAGGTGGGATATGTTCCTTCCCAGCCCAAGGTTGCCGTGATAGAGCTTGACAAGATGGATAAGGTTCAAAAGACTGCATCGATCTACAAGATAGAGGACGATGGCAGCGAGAAACTGGCTTACAAGGGCAAGACCGATGTCTGGGGCATGTACTATAAGTACAACTACGTTAAGTTTGACTTCAGTGAGGTCAAGGATCCCGGTGTCTATTACATCAAGTACGGCGATTACAAGACCGGTAACTTTATCATTGACAACTCAGTATATAATTGGATTACCGATGCCACCAGCGACGTATGGATTCCCATCCATATGAATCACATGACCGTGAATGAGGGGTATCGTATCTGGCACGGCGAGCCGTTTAAGGAGGGTTATCTGCAGGCTCCCCAGAGTGACCATTTTGACCTTCACTCACAGGGCGCGCAGACCAATACCAAGTACAAGCCCTACGAGTTGATACCCGGTCTGAACGTGGGTGGTTATTTTGACGCAGGTGACTTTGACATCGAGACCGGATCAAACATCAGCGTGGTTCAGAATATGGTTGCTGCCTGGGAGCTTTTCCATCCCATGCGTGATGAGACATTCGTTAGCGAGGAGCAGCGTTACGTAGATCTTCATCGTCCGGACGGCAAACCTGACCTGCTGCAGTACATTGAGCACGGCGTGCTGAACCTGCTGGCTCAGGCTGAGAACATCGGATTCATGTCACAGACACTCTCTAGCTCAGTGCTTGACAACTACCATCATCTGGGTGATGCAGCTGCCATTACCGATGGCCTGCACTATGATCCCAGCTTGCCCAAGTATGTGAAATCGGCCGATGGAAAGCGCAGCGGTACTCCTGATGATATGTGGGCTTTCACCAACCGCAACCTTAACTCAGATATCAATGCCGCCAATATGTTCGCAGCCGCAAGCCGTGTACTCAAGGGTTACAACGATGACCTGGCTGCACGTTGCCTGAAGCAGTCCAAGCGGCTCCAGGAGGAGGCCACAAAGCTGATGAGCCAACGCGGAGCCGGTGGTATGGGACGCGTGGGCGGTCAGGGTGGTCAGAGACCTCAGGGCGCTCAGAATGCTCAGAGAGCACAAGGTGGTCAGGGCGGACAGAATGCTCAGAGACCGCAGGCTCCTCAGGGTGGTCAAAGACCTCAGGGCGCACAGGGTGGACAGAATGCCCAGGGTGGTCAAGGCTTCCAGAACCAGAACTTCAACCGTGCCGGCAACGGAAATATGGCAACAAATCTGCAGTTATATATTGCCACGGGTGAGAAATCATACATTGAGCAGTTCAACGAACAGATATGGTCAGCTCTGGATCGTAACGTGAACAACAGTATCCGTACTGCTATGGATGCCATTCCGTATATGGATGCTGCTTATAAGGAGCGTTTGCGCCCGTATGCTGAGAAGTACAAGGATTATCTTGAGCAGGTTACCAACAACAATCCTTACGGTGTGCCTATAGGTGAAGGAAACTGGGCCGGTAGCGGTGCCGTGGTAACTTACGGAACCACCGCAACCTTTGCAAACCTCTACTTCCCGGATATCATTGACAAGAAATACGCCTATAACGCTGCAGCGTTCATGTTCGGATGCCATCCGTACCACAACTATTCACTTGTTGCTACGGTAGGTGCAGCTCGTCCAAAGCAGGTGTTCTACGGAAACAACCGGGCAGATTTCTCATTCATACCCGGCAACGTGGCTCCCGGACTGCTGTTCCGCAAGCCCGACCATTTTGAGAACTTTGACGATTGGCCATTCCTGTGGGGCCAGAATGAAGGCACTATTGCCGGCAACACCAGCTACTACATCTTTGGTGAGGCCTTCAAGCAGATGTCAAAAGAGCATTGAATTTGAGGATATGTTTCATGGAGATTTGGTATATTTGCGCATTACCACTTTAAATTGTTATCCCAAGTTATGAAACGTTTATGTCTTTTGTTTGTTCTGGTTGTTTTTGTAGTTCCTGTTATAGGGCAGGCTCCCAATCAGGTTTATTTAAAGAACGGAAGCATCATCAAAGGTAAAATCGTAGAGTTGGATCCGTTAAACGAAGTCAAGATAGAGACCGGCGATGGTAGTTTGTTCGTATTCCAGATGGCTGAGATTGATCACATAGTTGGATCTGTGGCAACAGGGAATAACAACAATAACGCTGATTGGGGCAGAAAAAATACTATTCGCAGGATAGACAGACACGGAAGCGATTTCTATTGGGAGGATAATGATGAAAAACTAACGCCCGAAGAATGTTTTTCCATACTTAGTAAAGGGGGCATTCATGATAATCTCTATGAGACGTATAAAAGTGCACAGGTACAATTCAATAACGGCCGATCTTTGATTGTCACGGGCATTACTTTTACTCTCGCTGCAACTGTATGTTATTGTTTATATTTGAATTCTGGTTATTCCTATGACTATGGTAGGTATAAAAAAACAGAATATGACGATACTAAGTTGGTCATGTTTTACGTGTCATCAGTTGCAGCTGATTTATGCTTCTTTAGCGGATTCCTGTTTAAAGGAATAGGAAAAGGGCGCTTGGAATGGGTAAAGGACACCTATAACTCAGGGCATTCACAAGCATCGGCTATAAGAATTGCACCGTCATTAATGATGACAGCTCAAAATGATTTGGGATTTGGCTTATCGCTGAATCTTTCATTCTGATGCACTATACAAATAGAAACTGGAGTCAGTTCCTAAATGATTTTTAGTGAGCGAAACCGGCCGGAGGCCGCCCTTTCGCGTTAGCGAAATAAAACAAGGTGCTTATGTGGCACCATAAAAAGAAAGAGACGCAAAAGCGCCTCTTTCTTTTTGTGGTGCCACCGGGAATCGAACCAGGGACACAAGGATTTTCAGTCCTTTGCTCTACCAACTGAGCTATGACACCAGAAACATTTGCCTCAAATGCGGGTGCAAAGATACGCACTTTTTTAAGTCCGGCAAGTTTTTCAGAGTAAAAATATTCATGAGATAAAAAAAAGATGTACCTTTGCAATGTCATTGCAAAGGATCGGAATGTAGCGCAGTTGGTAGCGCACTACGTTCGGGACGTAGGGGTCGGGCGTTCGAGTCGCCTCATTCCGACTTGAGGCGACAACAGGGTAAAATCTGTTGTCGCTTCTTCTTTTACCTCATTATAAACTGCTGATATATCGTTAATTACTTTTATTGCTTCGTTCATATCTTGTGTTCGATAACACTTATTTTCCTTATCCCATAGAACCCCCGTAGGGAATACGAGATTTTGTATTTTCTGCCGTGTCTGATATGAACCTTCTTCCCAGCAACTGCTTAATTTACAGACAAATGTAAGAACCTCTTCAGTGTGCTTTTCAATGTTCGACAAGTCTATCTTTGCATCTTCAAGTTCTTCGTTAATAGAAGATAATTCAGAGTTTAAATGCTCGATAGTTGTCTCATATACGTCTTTGGTTATTTCTCCCAAGCCATACCGGATTTTTAAGGTTTTAACCTTATTCTCTTGTTCTGTCCTTCTTTTAAGAAGGATTGTCCTAACTTCAATCTTTGTTTTAAATGAATAAATCCATTACCTACTTAACGTCTTCAATGTCCGAAATAACATAAGTAGCATGAACTTTATGTTTATGAACGAGATTATATGAATACGAGTTATTATCATATGGAGAATGAATCTGTGTATTTGTAGAATCGGGATAATAATCAATAGAACTACCATCCTCAAATATAATTCTGATTCCATATCGGTAATCAACCCTCGTCCAATGATAAACAACGCTTTGAGCCCATTCTATTGTTGCTTCAGTACTAAATTCCTCATCACTAATAAATAATGCACTCTCCCCACTATTAATAACAATTGAGTCTTTCTTTGATAATGAATTTGAATCATTAATAGCATAAAGAACACACCTACCTGAAGTCTCATTATCTATATAAACATCACACCAAATCATTGGGTCGCAACTCAACAAACCACTGATAGAAACAATGATGCCCACCGCTAAAACCAACAAGTGTCTTTTTCCTTTTGTTCTCATAGCCCTCAATCTTTTGAGCAAAGATAACTATTACTATCTATCCTCAATACATACATTACAAGTTTCTCAAAGTCCTTGAGAGCGTTCGAGATTTTGTCAGTCCATTCGACAGAAAAGGGGAGCCGTTCAGCTCCCTTATTTTTGTCAGAATGACAGTCTCCTTTTTTTACCTAATCGAAAATGCGCATTTGAATGCAGATATATATAATAATGTAATATATTTGCAGCACAACCGGAAAGGGGTATATGAAAACCAAATTACTACCAATAATTCTTTTGCTGGGGACCGTATTCTGTCTCAGCTGTGATATAAGAAAAAAGGCTGTTTATGTTTATTCTCCTGATATGGAGATATGTGTTGCTGTCACTGACAGTGCATTATATGTGGAATATGGGAATCAGTTAGTCCAAACCGTCAAAATAGATTTTGCCAGAAGGTCAAATTGGAGTATTTTCAATCTACAGAGATTCTCATATAATATGGTTTCCGGTAAACGTTCGGATTGTTCAGATTATTATAATGAGTTGATTTATAATGGGTCAGATGGCAGGAGCCTGATTGTCAGGGCATACCATGACGGTGTGGCTTTCCGTTATGCTGATGGCCTGGAAAAGGTAACATACGTGATTCCTGAAGGTCAAAAGCGTTGGTTGCAACATCTCAAGACTGATTATGAAGGTTTTTATCCGGAGAGTACATCATCAGAATACGGCCATTATGCCTATCCTGCACTTTTGGAGTATGGAGATGGCGTGTTCGGACTTATTACGGAATCAGGGATAGGTCATGGCAACAGTTGCTCATATCTTACCAGTTGCGGTGAGGAATATACAGTAGTCTATACTGATAACGTTGATCGTAGGGAGGATGATAATTCAATCTACAGAAAAAGGTTTAAGCCTGAATATACTCATCCCTGGCGTATTATAATGGTGGGGACATTGGCTGATATCGTTGAATCGACTCTTGTTACTGATGTGGCCGATGAATGCAGGATTGAGGATACATCGTGGATAAAGCCGGGGGTTTCATCGTGGATATATTGGGCCAATAATCATGGTTCCAAGGATTTCCGGAAGGTGAAGGAATACATCGACCTGGCTCATGATATGCATTGGCCATACACTCTGATAGACTGGGAGTGGGATGAGATGGCTAACGGCGGTAACATAGAGGATGCAATGGCATATGCACGTGAGAAGGGTGTCAAGGTTAATCTTTGGTATAATTCCGGTACATCGTGGATAGGGCCCGGTGCCCCCGGCCCGCAGGATCGCTTACGTACTGCCGATGCCCGTGAACGTGAGATGACCCGTCTGGAGCAGATGGGCGCAACCGGAATCAAGGTTGACTTTTTCCTGCCCGATAACTGCGAGATGGTGGACTACTACTTGGATATCCTTGAGGATGCAGCCCGACATCATTTGCTGGTGGATTTTCACGGATGTACCGTGCCTCGCGGCTGGAGCCGTACCTGGCCTAACCTGATGTCTATGGAGGCGGTCTATGGTGCCGAGTGGTATAACAATAACCGCCGGATGACTAACGCTGCCGCTGCACATAACGCAACGCTGCCGTTCACGCGCAATGTAATCGGCCCAATGGATTATACTCCGTGTACGTTTACTGACAGTCAGAATCCGCATATCACCACCGATTGCCATGAGCTGGCATTGCCTATCCTGTTTGAATCAGGTCTGCAGCACATGGCTGACCGTCCTGAGGCATATCTGGGGCTGCCATCAGAGATTAAGGGTCTTTTGTCTCATCTGCCATCGGCCTGGGATGATACACGCCTGCTGGCCGGATACCCCGGTCAAAGCGCTGTTATTGCACGCCGTTCCGGAGATATGTGGTACGTTGCCGGCATAAACGGTACTGATAATGAGATTACTATTGAGCCTGATTATTCCAGAATGGGAGATGATGTATATATATTATCTCTTGTCACAGACAAGGGTGACAAGCCAGGGATGGGGTTCAACATTCAGTACGACGTTGAAGATGGCAATCTGACGCTCCCTGCTCGCGGTGGTTTCGTTGCACTCTGCAGATAATAAACGCAAAGGGGACGGTTCTGTTTGCGAACAGAACCGTCCCCTTTGCGTTTATTTGTTCGCTTTGAGAAGGCAGACTATCAGGGTAATTATTCCAGCCAACATGATTACCGGTTCGGCAAACATGAATATCGGGCATTTACCGAACGTAAGCGTGACCAGCGTGGAACTAAGGATGGTGAGAGCCAGGCATAATGAAAACATATGGAGTCCGCAAAGACGCAGGCCCTTTTCATCGGGTTTTAATTTAAACATTTTGTTGGCCAAAGCGTAAATTCCGTATGTCACCAGGCAAAGCAACATGCTGATTATGGGATAGAATATCAGCGTGGTCCTGGCCATGGAGCCGCTGGCATTGCCCGCAGGGTCAAAGTGAGCCGGAAGGACATCGGGCAGGGCACTCCACCTTATCCAAATTGCACATACATTCACAATAATGATGATTGCCGGAATCATCCAACCGTATTTACACCTTTTCATAAAACATCATTTTTTTACAAATATACAAAAGGAAGCAATAGGGGCACAAAGGGGACGGTTCTTTTTGTGCCCCTAATTCTTGCTGTTGAAGGTGTTCTAAATAGGGGCACAAAAAGAACCGTCCCCTTTGTGCCCCAAGTACTAATAATAAAAGTTAAAGTTTGGTGGGTGGGTATATTTTTCTACTAAAAGATTAGGATTTGGTTTTTCTGGAGTTTTTCTTTGTTGCAGAGATTAACCTATTAATGGTCCGAAGCTTATGATTTACCTTGTTTTATCCGCAGTTACACTGGCACTCCTATATGGAGTTTACCGCTTGGTGCTGAGCCGTACTACTCTGCACAGATTCAACAGGACCGTCCTGCTATCCATCCTTGTACTTTCATTTATTCTGCCGGCTGTCCGCATAGACGGATTGTCAGTTTTTCCCGATAAGCGCGCAATCGTGGACACTCCCCTTTTGCCCGAAAAAAATACCAAAGGGGACAGACCCCAATGGTACTCTTTTGAAAATGATACCAAAGGGGACAGACCCCAATTGTACCAAGCCGTACAGACCATAGACGTCACCTCCAAGGTTTTGCAGATAAGTCTGACAGATGTACTTACCTATTTATATATAGTTGGCGTTGTGTTCTTCATCCTGCGCCTTTTCATCGGGATAATCCGGGCTGAGACTCTATGTCGTCTGGGCGGCCGTAGGCTGGCTGACGGTTCCCGGTTGGTGGTGTGTGACGGTGATTTCCAGCCCACCAGCTGGTTGAATACCATCATCATGAGCCGCAAGGATTATGAGTCCGATAGTGCCGGGATGATAATAGAACATGAGCAGGCGCATATCCGTAATCGTCACTCGATCGATGTGATGCTGGCACAGATGGTATGCGCCCTGCAGTGGTTCAACCCCGCCGCGTGGGCCCTCAAGCGCAGCCTGCAGGAGGTGCACGAGTATGAGGCCGATGCCGCCGTGCTAGCCGACGGACTCAACGAGCGCCAGTACCAGCTCTGCCTTGTCCAGGCCGCCTTAAACGGCCGGATAGGGTATGTGACCAGCAATTTTGCCGATTGTTCAACCAAAAAACGTATAAAGATGATGAAACGCAACCAATCTTCTCCTTTTGCATGCCTCAAGGCATTGCTTCTGTTGCCCGTAGTGGCAGTCATCATCCTGACGGCATCAGCCTGTAAACAGGATGCAAAAAATAACGGTGTTGCCCAGGCTGGCACCAATGAGTCTGGTTTGGATCAGACAGCCCCAGAAAAGGTTAAGTCCGAGCCTTACGATACTCTGGCCTTGCTTAAGAAATTCGGATACAAAAGTGATGTGGAAACCGATCCCTATGACATCAAAATCAAAAAGCTTAATCATTTTGTAACAATTGAGGCTGACGGCTCCATCTGGTTCAACATAGCCGGTCAGAACAACTATGAGCGTGCCTATCTGTCCAGTCTTGACCGCGATTTTGAACTTGCCAAAAGCAGGAGCAGTGTTGAGGTGACAAATCCAGATAAGGTTTACGTGATGTATAACAAGGAGAACCACTTGGACAGATGTGCTGAGGTTATAAAGCAGCTTCAGAAAAGTTATTCTGATGAGAACATAGTATTTGTGCGTGAGCTCCCGCACAAGACAGTTCCGCCACCACCAGGATTGAAAATTGACACTGAAAAGGACGATTACCTGATAGTCATGATCAATTCCAATAATGAAATCCGTATGGAAGGCCAGTGGAGCTCCGGGGAGGGTATCAAGGCAAATTTCAGCTCACAAGAACCTGTCAGTCCCCAGGAAATATCAAAGTTGGATGGTTTGATCAGAGCTGGCATTCCTGAGATTAATGAGAAAAATCCCGGTGAAAGTACGATTATCAAGGGACTTAAGGGAAGTTTACAATGGGATTTGACTTGCTCAAGCAGGGTGGTGAATGAAGTGGAGAAGATCCTGCGCAGATATGTGGAACCTGGTTATGTCCTTTACCAAAGACCTACACTTGTAGTGAATTCCAAATAATCACGTCATGAAAGCGCTGTCAGAAAGAGAACAGGAGGTGATGAATATCATCTGGGAACTGCGCAACTGCTGCGTGGAGGATGTGGTAAATCGGTTGCCCGATGACCCCAAACCTGCCTATACTACGATCCAGACGTTTATGCGCATACTGGAGCAGAAGGAGTTCCTGGCGCATAAACGCGATGGCAAGAAGCATATCTTCTATCCTATTGTTGAAAAGCCTGAGTATACCCGATGGAGCCTCAAACATATGAAAGACAACCTGTTTGGAGGATCGGCCAAATCACTCCTGAATACCTTTATCCGTGATACAGAACTCTCACAGTCCGATATTTTGGAACTGGAATCCCTACTGGAAGAATTAAAGAGGTGAAAAAGGTACCAAAGGGGACAGACCCCAATGGTACTCTTTTCAAATGGTACCATTGGGGTCTGTCCCCTTTGGTACTCTTTTTTACTCAAAAGTTCTCTTGGAAAAGGGGCACAAAAAGAACCGTCCCCTTTGTGCCCCTATGCACGTTTTTTGAAATTTAATTTATAATGACGGTTTTTTGGAGTATATTCGCTGAATATTACGGATAGACTAATCAGCAATATATGAAAAGCGATATAAAGCCGGCAGAGGGTAAGTTTGGAGTCCTGTGCGTAGGACTTGGTGCGGTTACGACAACCCTTATTACCGGAACTCTGATGGCTCGTAAGGGGCTTGCAAACCCTGTGGGCTCTTTCTCCCAGTTGGGTAAGATGCGTGTGGGTCGCGGTGAGAAGAAACAGTACCTGCATGTGGGCGATATTGTACCTCTGGCGAACCTGAATGATGTGGTTTTCGGCGCCTGGGATGTGTTCACGGACAATGCATACGAGAGCGCCAGATACTGTCAGGTGCTCAAACCTGAGGATATCGCGCCGGTTCGTGATGAACTGGAACGAATCAAACCAATGAAGGCATGCTTTGATGCTGATTTTACCAGGAACCTTGTTGACCCGTCATTCGGCCGCGTACCCGATCCGCTTTGGGTTATGCCCGATGATACGCGCTGGAATTACGCTCAGAACCTGCGCCGTGATATTCAGGACTTCAAGAAGGAAAACGGCTGCAGTCGCGTGATGGTTTTCTGGATAGCCAGCACTGAGTCATATACTCCTCGGAATGAGCAGATCCACGGAACATTGGCCGGCTTTGAGGCTGCCATGAAGGCCGATGACCGCAGGCATCTGCCCCCAAGCATGATTTATGCGTATGCCGCACTGATGGAGGGATGCCCGTTCATAATGGGCGCTCCCAATGTGTGCGTAGATATACCCGCATTTTTTGAACTCTCAAAGAAACAGGGCTTGCCCATAGTAGGCAAGGATTTCAAGAGCGGTCAGACCATGATGAAGAGTGCACTTGCTCCGGCTTTCCGTACGCGTATGCTTGGCGTTGAGGGGTGGTTCTCAACCAATATCCTGGGTAACCGTGACGGTCAGGTGATAGAGCACCCGGACAACTTTGAGACCAAGCGCATTAGCAAGGAGTCGTCGGTGGAAAATATTCTTGCACAGGATGAATATCCCGAACTTTACTCCGATATATATCATAAGGTAAAGATCAACTATTATCCGCCGCGTAAGGATAACAAGGAGAGCTGGGATAACATTGACATATTCGGGTGGATGAACTATCCCATGCAGATAAAGATAGATTTCCTTTGCCGTGACTCCATACTGGCAGCTCCAATCTGTCTGGATTTGATTCTGTTCACTGACCTGGCTGTCAGAGCTGGTCTGAGCGGAGTTCAGGAGTGGCTCTCATTCTATGTCAAGAAGCCTATGACTTATGATGATGAGCGCCCCGTACATGACCTTTTCCAGCAGTTTGCCATGCTCAAGAACCGGATACGTGAGTTAGGCGGATATGAGGCAGACCAGGAATTGGATTGATATTCATTTTTTAAAGATTTTTGCATAATTATTTCCCCTATTTTTGTATATTGAATCGCTTTTATAGCTAATTTTGCACCCGAAACGAGAATATTTATGCAATATGAAGAATAAAAACAATCGTTTGGAGGCTATCCGTCTCATAATCTCCGAGCAGGACATCAAGAATCAGGATCAGCTGCTTCAGGTGTTGAACTCAAGAGGTTATTCGGTAACTCAGGCAACATTGTCGCGTGACCTCAAGAAAATGAAGATTTCCAAGGTGGCAAATACATACGGTGACTACCTGTATGTCCTGCCCAACCATGCACTTCTGCAGAAGAAGGTATCCAACGGAACATTTGATGAGGTTGCCTCAAACCAGCCCAGATACGGTTTCGTATCACTCAACTTCTCCGGTAATATGGCTGTAATCAAGACCAGGCCGGGATATGCAAGCAGCCTTGCTTACGATGTTGACAACCATAATCTGCCCGGTGTGCTGGGTACGATAGCAGGTGATGACACCCTGCTCATTGTTCTTGCAGAGGGTGCAAACCGTCAGGAAATAAAAAGATTGTTAGAACCGATAATCATATCTTTATAAGATTTGTATAGGAAAAATGGAAAACGTAATTGATGTAGTGGTTGCGGATGAGACACACGAGAAGTATGTTGACACCATCCTTGAAACCATTTCTGAAGCAGCAAAGGTTCGTGGTACCGGTATAGCTAAACGTACCCACGAGTACGTGGCAAACAAGATGCGTGAAGCTAAGGCTGTTATAGCTCTGGATGGTGACAAGTTCGCCGGATTCAGTTACATCGAGACATGGCAGGATAAGAAATACGTTACTACATCGGGCCTGATCGTTCATCCCGATTACCGTGGACGCGGACTTGCCAAGCGTATCAAGGATATGACATTCACTCTGGCCCGTACACGTTGGCCGCATGCCAAGATATTCTCGCTTACAAGCGGTGCCGCAGTGATGGCCATGAACACCCAGCTTGGCTACAAGCCGGTCACTTTTGCCGATCTTACCCAGGATGAGGCATTCTGGAAAGGTTGTGAAGGTTGCGTGAATGTTGATATTCTGCATCGTACCGGCCGAAAATACTGCATATGCACAGGTATGTTGTATGATCCTGAGGAGTATCTTCCCGCCAAGTTGCCCGAGGACGTACTCAAGAGAATTAAGGAATTGGATAATAAGAAATAATAGAAGATATGAGCAAGAAGAAAGTAGTAGTTGCTTTTTCAGGTGGTCTGGATACAAGTTATAATGTGATGTATCTGACCAAGGAGATGGGTTATGAGGTTTATGCCGCATGTGCCAACACCGGCGGTTTCAGCCCTGAGCAGCTCAAGAAGAATGAGGAGAACGCCTACAAGCTGGGCGCAGTAAAATATGTCACTCTTGATGTCACTCAGGAGTATTATGAGAAGTCACTCAAGTATATGGTATTCGGCAATGTTCTGCGTAACAACTGCTATCCCATATCAGTATCATCAGAGCGTATCTTCCAGGCACTTGCCATTGCCAAGTACGCCAATGAGATAGGGGCCGATGCAATAGCACACGGTTCAACCGGTGCCGGCAATGACCAGATCCGTTTTGACATGACATTCCTGGTAAAGGCTCCCGGCGTAGAAATCATCACCCTGACCCGTGACCGTAACCTGAGCCGTAAGGAGGAGATCGATTATCTGAATGCCAACGGTTTCAGTGCTGATTTCACCAAGCTCAAGTACTCATACAACGTAGGTATCTGGGGTACATCAATCTGCGGTGGTGAGATTCTGGACAGCAAGCAGGGCCTGCCCGAGAGCGCATACCTTAAGCACCCCACCAAGGACGGTTCCGAGATTCTGAGCCTGGGATTTGAGAAGGGTGAGCTGGTTGCTGTTAACGGCAAGAAGTTTGATGACCGCATCAAGGCTATCCAGGAGGTTGAGAAGATTGGTGCCGCATATGCAATAGGCCGTGATTGCCACGTTGGTGACACTATCATCGGCATAAAGGGCCGCGTGGGCTTTGAGGCTGCAGCCCCCATGCTTATCATCGGCGCACACCGCTTCCTTGAGAAGTACACCCTGTCCAAGTGGCAGCAGTACTGGAAGGACCAGGTGGCCAACTGGTACGGAATGTTCCTGCATGAGTCACAGTACCTGGAGCCCGTAATGCCCGATATCGAGGCTATGCTGGCCAGCTCACAGCGTAACGTGAACGGAACAGTAACCCTGGAACTCCGTCCCTACAGCTTCCAGACCGTAGGTTGCGATACTCCCGATGACCTTGTACACAACAAGCTGGGTGAGTATGGTGAGGGTGCCAAGGCATGGACAGCCGATGACGCCAAGGGATTCATAAAGATTACATCAACTCCGCTGCGTGCTTACTATAGCGTACATCCGGATGAAGAGAGATAATATACAGAAATTTATAACCTATTAAATTTGAGAATTATGGCAGAAGGAAAGAAACTTTACCGTTCAACAACAAACAAGAAACTGTTCGGTGTATGTGGTGGTTTGGCAGAGTATTTTGATATTGATGCAACTGTAGTACGCATCATTTTCCTGATTTTGCTGTTGTGCGCTGGAGGTGGCGGGGTGGCCTATCTTATTTGCGCATTGGTAATGCCTGAGAAGAGATGATAAAAGTTGGCATAATAGGAGGTGCAGGTTATACTGCAGGTGAACTTATTCGCATACTGCTGGGGCATCCCGATGCAGAGATTGTGTTCGTGAACAGTACCAGCAATGCGGGCAACAAACTGAGTGCCGTGCATGAGGGTCTGATAGGTGAGACTGATATGACTTTCACTGATCAGTTGCCACTTGACACTATCGATGTGCTGTTTTTCTGCACCGCTCACGGCGATACCCGCAAGTTCCTTGAGGCAAACACTCTGCCTGAGGACCTGAAGGTGATTGACCTCTCCATGGATTACCGCCTGGAGGCTGAGGGCAATCCGTTCATCTACGGCTTGCCGGAGTTGAATCGCCGTGCTATATGCAAGAGCCAGTATGTGGCCAACCCCGGCTGCTTTGCCACTGCAATCCAGCTGGCACTGCTCCCGCTGGCCCGTAACCTGATGCTGAATGATGACGTCTATGTAAACGCCATCACCGGCAGCACAGGCGCAGGCGTAAAGCCGGGTGCAACCACGCACTTCAGCTGGCGTAACAACAACATAAGCATCTACAAGCCGTTCACCCATCAGCACCTGCCTGAGATTATGCAATCCATCAAGCACTTGCAGAGCAGCTTCAACTCCGATATCAACTTTATCCCTTATCGTGGTGACTTTGCCCGTGGCATATTCGCTACAGCTGTAGTCAAGAACGCAGTTGATATTGAGGAGTTGTATCGCATCTATCGCGAGTACTATGCTGAGGACTCTTTCGTGCATGTGGTTGATGAGCCGATAGACCTCAAACAGGTGGTAAACACTAACAAGTGCCTGCTTCACCTGGAGAAACATGGTGACAAACTGCTTGTGGTATCTTGCATAGATAACTTGCTCAAGGGCGCCAGCGGCACGGCCGTGCACAACATGAATTTGCTGTTCAATTTAAAAGAGACTACTGGTTTGAAATTAAAACCCTCCGGCTTCTAATTAATTGAAAATTGAGAATTGAAAATTGAAAATTCACGATTCAATTGAGAATTTGGATTTAGGATGAATTTATTTCCGGTATATAGCCTGTTCCCGGTCAATATCGTAAAGGGACAGGGTCAGAAAGTGTGGGATGACAAAGGTCAGGAGTATCTGGACCTTTACGGTGGTCATGCCGTTATTTGTATAGGTCACGCTCATCCTCATTACGTAGAGGCAGTGAGCCGTCAGGTGGCCACATTGGGCTTCTACTCAAACTCAGTGATTAACCGTCTGCAGGAGCAGTTGGCTGAGCAGCTTGGTCGTGTATCGGGCTACGAGGATTACAGCCTGTTCATGATAAACAGCGGCGCCGAGGCTAATGAGAATGCTCTCAAGCTGGCATCTTTCCATACCGGTCGCAGCCGTGTGCTTTCACTCAAGAAGGCTTTCCACGGCCGTACATCATTGGCAGTTGAGGTTACTGACAACCCCAAGATCATTGCCCCCATCAATGCCTGCGGTCATGTGACCTATCTGCCGTGGGGTGACCTTGAGACTGCCAAGGCTGAACTTGCCAAGGGTGATGTGGCTGCTCTGATAATTGAAGGAATACAAGGCGTAGGAGGTATTCAGGTACCTTCCGATGATTATATGAAAGGACTGCGTGAGGCTTGTACGGCAAACGGCACTGTAATGGTTCTGGATGAGATCCAGAGCGGTTACGGCCGTAGCGGCAAGTTCTTTGCTCACCAGTACAACGGCATCAAGCCAGACCTCATCACCGTAGCAAAGGGTATCGCCAACGGCCTGCCCTGCGCCGGACTGCTTATCAGCCCCATGTTCCAGCCGGTTATCGGTCAACTGGGCACCACATTCGGCGGCAACCATCTGGCTTGCGCCGCAGCTATGGCTGTGCTTGACGTGATAGAGCAGGAGCACCTGGTAGAGAACGCTGCCAGCGTAGGCTCATACCTGCTTGAGCAGCTCAAGCAGATTCCCGGACCCAAGGAGGTTCGCGGCCGCGGCCTCATGATAGGCATGGAGTTTGAGCAGCCCATCAAGGAGATACGCCAGCGTCTGCTATTTGAGGAACACATCTTTACCGGAGTAAGCGGCACCAACGTAATCCGCCTCCTCCCGCCCCTTTGCATCACCAAATCCGATGCCGACCGCTTCCTGGAAAGCTACGCCAAGGTAATCAAGTGATTTTTTTATCAAACGGGACCGGGGTATATCCTCTCAGGGACATTGCCCTCCCACAACAAAATATATCGATTCCGAAACTTTGTTCCAGAATCGATATTTTTTGTCGCGGGCCCCTCCCACTAGTCTCGCGTGGGTGCGAGTAGTTTCTGAGACTATATCCCCTTCTGTTCCCCTGGAAAAACTGCAGGAATTATTTGCGGGAGTCAGTACCCCAAAGCATCTTTTCTCTAAGGGTGGCAAAGAAGTCTCCCTTGGCGGGTTTGATTACGCTGATGCGGAAGGGGGCGCGGCTGATTTCTATGGCTGTGTGCTCAGGGCAGCTGAAACTGTTTCCGTCTATGGATACCAGGAAGCTGTGGCTGCGGCTGGTTACGTCCAGATGGATTGTCTCATCGGCAGGGAGCACCAGAGGACGCATGGTGAGGCTGTGCGGTGCAACCGGAGTGAGGCAGATCACATTGGTGCCCGGAGCAATGATGGGGCCGCCCACGCTCAGTGAGTAGGCGGTGGAGCCGGTAGGTGTGGCTACCACCAAGCCATCGGCCTGATAGGTAATCATGGGGGTGCCGCCTACGCTGGTGGCAACCTGAATCATAGATGATATGTCGTGCTTAAGGATAGCGATATCATTCAGGGCATAGGGGGTGTGACCCTCAGGCAGCCCTTCCATGTTGATTTGCAGAAGGTTGCGCTCCTCAAGGGTGTAGTCACCGTTATGGATGCGGGTAATGGCATCGGTAATGCGGTCAGCGGTGATATCGGCCAGGAAACCCAGGCGGCCGGTATTGATACCCACCATAGGGATGCCCTTGCTGCCCACGCGGGTGGCGGTGCGCAGGAAAGTTCCGTCACCGCCTATGCTGATAACGGCGTCGGCAGTAAAATCATTACCTTCAAAGAGACTGTCATAGGGAATATCCTGCCCCAGGTTGTGCGTCAGGAACTCATGGTAACGTTTGTCAATGGCAATCTCGTCACCAAGAGAATGCAACAGATTAAAGAACTGAAGCTCATGGCCACAGCTTTTGGCGGGTGAAGGGTTTCCGAATATTGCGAATCTCATATCTTTATAATCTTTTAAGCAATGGTGAGCGGATTTATTCCTATCTTTGCTGATTAGAGCAAGCAGGAAAGATTGCTCCCCGGCAAAGATAGTTCATTTTATTCAAGTGAGAGGAGTTATGACCAGATTAAGTGTAAATATCAACAAGATAGCCACTCTGCGCAATGCACGCGGAGGCAACAATCCCGATGTAGTCAAGACAGCCCTTGACTGCGAGAGGTTTGGGGCCGACGGCATAACCGTGCACCCCAGACCTGATGAAAGACACATCAAACGTCAGGATGTGTATGACCTCAAGAAGGTGCTGACTACAGAATTCAATATAGAAGGATATCCCGCTCCTGATTTCATGAAGCTTGTAACCCAAATCAAGCCGGCACAGGTTACACTTGTACCCGATACCCCGGAACAGGTAACCTCAAACCACGGTTGGAATACACTAGATGAGCAGGATTTCCTGACAGATATCGTTGCTGAGTTAAAGGGACACGGTATCCGCACATCGATATTCGTGGATGCCAATATCAAGATGGTTGAGATGGCCGCTAAGGCTGGAGCAGACCGCGTGGAGCTTTATACTGAGCCTTATGCGGAGAACTACATTAAACTGGGGCCGGAAATGGCAGTCAAACCTTTTGTAGAGGCTGCACGTAAGGCAAGAGAGTGCGGAATGGGCCTGAATGCCGGTCATGACCTTAGCCTGGTTAACCTTAAGTATCTCAAGGAGCAGATTCCATGGATGGATGAGGTATCGATAGGCCATGCCTTGATATGCGATGCACTCTATTTGGGACTTGAGAAGACTATAAGCGAATATAAAAAATGCATTAAATAATATGTTCTTACAATCAACACTTGCACAGGCATTAGGCGACACCGTGGCTCAGAGCCAGGTTGCCGTACAGATTGCAGAGGAGACTGCAGACAAGATGAATCTCTTTACTATGGCCATGAAGGGCGGATGGATCATGATTGTCCTGCTCATCCTGTCCATAATCTGTTTCTACATCTTCTTTAACCGCATAGCCGTTTACAGGAAGGCTGTAATTAAGGATCCGCATTTCCTGGATCGTGTAAATGACTACATGAAGAACGGTGAGGTAAAATCTGCTCAGATATTCTGCCAGGCAACAGCATCACCGCTCAGCCGTATAGTTGAGAAGGGCGTAGGTCTGGCCGGTCGTGACAGTAAGGATGTACAGATGGGTATGGAGAATGCCGCCAACGTGGAGATTGCCAAACTTGAGAAGGGTTTGTCAGGGCTTTCAACCATTGCAAGTGCCGCTCCTATGATTGGTTTCCTTGGTACGGTGATAGGTATGGTACGTGCCTTCTGGGAGATGGCCAATGCAGGTAACAATATTGATGTCTCTCTGCTTTCTGGTGGTATTTATGAGGCCATGATTACCACTGTAGGTGGTCTGATAGTAGGTATCATAGCATTGTTTGCTTATAATTACTTAGTGTCACGTGTTGACAGCATAACGAACGAGATGGAGTCTTTCATCCAGGATTTCACCGTTAATCTGGAGAAGTGATATGCTAAAACGTAAGAATAAAATATCGCCGCAGTTCAGCATGTCGTCCATGACTGACATCATATTCCTGCTGTTGATATTCTTTATGATAACATCCACCATGGTGAGCCCAAATGCCATCAAGGTGCTGCTGCCGCAGAGTTCGCAGCAGACATCGGCCAAACCGCTCACCCGTGTTATCATAGACCGTGACCTGAATTACTACACGGCGTTTGGAAATGAGGATGAGATGCCCATACTATTTGAGGAACTCACTGATTTCCTGATAGACTGCTCTCAGAAGGAGCCCGATATGTATGTGGCCCTTTATGCCGATGAATCCGTACCCTACAAGGAGATTGTAAAGGTGCTCAATATAGCTAATGAGAATCAATTCAAGGTGGTGCTTGCAACGCGCCGTCCTGACCGCAAATAACAGATGAAAAGAGAGGATTTCAACATATTCTCGTTGCTGTGGACGCTGCTCATTCATGCCGGCGTGATAGGACTGCTGTTGCTGTTGCATCTTACTAAACCTGTGATGCAGGCAGAGAGCGGCGTACCGGTGATGCTTGGGGATATGGGTAACCTTGATACGGACTATGAGTTTACTGAGGTGAATTCCATGCCGGCTCCCGCACCCGCTTCTGTTCCGGTACCGGTGGCACCTCAGGCAGAGCCTACTATCACCCAGAATATGGAGGAGACGATAGCTATTGAGACCGGTGAGAAGGAGAAACCCGTCAAACCAGTTGAGACCGTAAAGCAACCCACTCCGGAGGAGATCCGCGCCGAGCAGGAACGCAAGGCGGCAGAGGAGGCCCAGAACCTGATGGCCAATGCATTCGGGCGCAGCAGCACAATGCAAGCCAGCGCTCCGACAGAAACCAATACCGATGTACAAGGTATCATGGGCTCTACTGAGGGCAACGCCTCACAAGGCAAACCTACAGGTGTAGGCAGTTATGGTACTTGGGATTTAGGTGGACGTGATATGGTTGGGGAACTGCCCCGTCCGACATATAACATTCAGGAGGAAGGACGTGTAGTTGTGACGATTATAGTTGATCCTGAGGGCAACGTGATTGATACCCGAATCAACAACCGTACCAACACCACCAATCTTCAGTTGAGGAATGCTGCCGAGCAGGCTGCCCGCAAGACAAAGTTCAACGCTATAGGAGGTGAAAACAACCAAACCGGCACCATCACCTACTACTTCAAACTCAAATAACGTGATTAGTAATTTAATTTTCAATTAACAACTTCGTTGTTGACTTTTGTCGCGACTCGGCCAAACAAGCAAGCTTGATGGCTCTCACTGCTCCAAAAGTTTTCAATTCTCAATTAAAATATGGTTTACATCTTTCTTGCAGAAGGCTTCGAAGCCATAGAAACCATAACCCCGCTGGATATGCTCATCCGTGCCGGAGTGGAAGTAAACACCATCTCCATTATGGATGATTTCCTTGTCAAGAGCAGCCAAGGTATTCCCGTGCAGGCCGATGACCTGTTTGAGAACACTGATTTCAGTGATGCTGAGATGCTGATACTTCCTGGCGGACAGCCCGGCTCCACCAACCTTGGCAAGCACAAGGGGCTGGAGGCTCTGTTGCGTGAGGCCTTTGAAAAGAACCTTCCCGTTGGCGCTATCTGCGCTGCTCCTACGGTTTTGGGTAAGCACGGACTGCTGCAGGGACGCAAGGCAACCTGCTATCCGGGATGCGAGGGTATGCTCAAGGGTGCTGATTGCAAGGAGACATTCGTTGAGAAGGACGGAAATCTTATTACCGCATGCGGTCCCGCCGCTGCTGTTGAGTTTGCAAAGGCTATCATCAGCCTGCTTCGCGGTGACGAGGTAACAGCCTCGGTTTGTGAAAAGATGATGTTCGGCCGTGCCTGATGCTTGATCTTGATCAGCGTGACGTCAAGTATCTGCCCGGTGTAGGCCCGGCAAGAGCCGCCCTCCTTAAAGGCGAGCTCCAGATAAGCACGCTGCAGGATCTGCTTTACTTTTTTCCTTACAAATACATAGACCGCAGCCGCATCTTCCAGATAAGGGAGGTGGACGGCACCATGCCTTATATCCAGCTCAAAGGTAAGATATTGAGTTTTGAGCAGATAGGTGAAGGCCGTAAGCAACGTCTGGTGGCCCATTTCAGTGACGGTACCGGCGTGGCTGACCTGGTGTGGTTCAGCGGGATAAAATATACTTTGGACCGTTATCGTCCGGGCATAGAGTATGTGGTGTTCGGCAAACCCACCATATTCGGTGGACGTGTGAATGTGGCGCACCCTGAGATTGATGTTGAGGCCAATATCAATCTGCAGGAGATGGGGATGCAGCCCTATTACAACACCACTGAGAAGATGAAGAAGGCGGGTCTTAACTCCGCCGCCATACGCAAGCTGATAAACAACCTGATGGCTCTTATTGTGGAGCCGCTGCCTGAGACTCTGCCTGACTGGTTGCGTGAAAAGGAGCACCTTATGCCCCTTACTGATGCCCTTAAGGTTATACACAACCCGCGTACTCCGCTGGAGTTGAGACTGTCACAGTTACGTCTCAAGTTTGAGGAACTGTTTTATGTGCAGCTTAACCTGGCTCGTTATGCAAGTGACCGTCAGCGCAAGTTCAAGGGGTATGTGTTTGCCAAGGTCGGTGATAAGTTCAATGCATTCTACAATACCAAACTGCCGTTCAGCCTTACCGATGCCCAGAAGCGTGTAATACGTGAGATACGCAACGATATGGGTAGCGGCCGCCAGATGAACCGTCTGCTGCAGGGCGATGTGGGCAGCGGTAAGACCATGGTGGCGCTGATGACCATGCTGATAGCCATAGACAATGGTTATCAGGCTTGTATTATGGCTCCCACCGAGATTCTGTCAGAGCAGCATTTTGCAAATATCGGCCGTTTCATCGATGGATTGGGGTTGAAAGTTGAGCTTCTTACAGGCAGTATCAAGGGCAAACGCAGGGAGGCGATACTCAAAGGTCTCAAGGATGGCAGCGTGAATATCCTGGTGAGCACCCATGCCGTATTGGAGGACCCCGTGGAGTTTAACCGTCTGGGATTTGTGGTGATTGATGAGCAGCACCGTTTTGGTGTGGCGCAGAGGGCAAGGCTCTGGACCAAGAGCAATATGCCGCCGCACGTGCTGGTCATGACAGCTACACCCATACCGCGTACATTGGCAATGACATTGTACGGTGATCTGGACGTTTCAGTTATTGATGAGCTTCCCCCGGGCCGCAAGCCCATACATACGGAGCATTTCTATGACGGCAACCATACCGCGGTCTATGCATTCCTGGACCGTGAACTCAAGAAGGGACGTCAGGCGTATATAGTCTATCCGCTCATTGAGGAGAGTGAGAAGATTGACCTCAAGAACCTGGAGGAAGGATATGAGATTGTATGCGAGAGGTTTGCCGGTTACAAGGTGAGCAAGGTACATGGACGTATGAAACCGGCTGAGAAGGATGCTGAGATGCAGCGTTTCAAGAATAACGAGACGCAGATTATGGTGGCTACCACGGTCATTGAGGTGGGCGTGGATGTACCTAATGCCAGTGTCATGCTGATTGAGAACGCCAACCGTTTCGGTCTGTCACAGTTGCACCAGCTGCGTGGGCGTGTGGGCCGTGGCGCTGACCAGTCCTTCTGCATGCTCATCACTCCATATCAGCTATCGGAAGATACCCGTAAACGTATTGAGATAATGACCGCCACCTGTGATGGCTTTGAGATAGCTGAGGCTGACCTCAAGTTGCGTGGACCGGGTGATCTGGAGGGTACGCAGCAGAGCGGTATGGCTTTTGACCTCAAGATTGCCAACCTGGCACGTGACGGAGCGCTCATAGAGCATGTGCGTGAGATAGCCAAAGAGATTATAGCCGATGACCCTGAACTGGCGCGTCAGGAGAACGTACTTATGGGCAGGATGCTGCGCCGTCTTAAGAAAAGTCAGTTTGACTGGTCATCAATCTCGTGATATTTGATTAACTTCGCACCCTGTAAAATAAAAAGATGTACTTAAGAGCGGTGCAAAGGATTCTGATGTTTGCTGTGGCACTCCTTTCATGGGGGGCTGTCATGGCACAGGATGTCATGCCTGCACATGTAATGAATGTGCAGCCCATGGACCAGGTTCTGATACCTGCACATCTGAATCCCGGCCTTGCTATTGACCTGGACAATCCGGCATCATATCTCTACCCTGAGTGGAGCAATGAGTACGTACACAAGTTTGAAAATGTGGTGCTGCCTGATACAGTAGTCATATCCATGAAAGGATATTGCATGCCTACTGACAGCACACGTATTACGGATAAGTACGGATATCGTCCACGTCGCGGACGTGCACATCTGGGCTTAGACGTCAAGGTGAAGATTGGAGACACCATCCGTGCTGCGTTTGACGGCAAGGTGCGTATATCACGCTATGAGCGCCGTGGTTACGGACACTATCTTGTGATTCGTCACCCTAACGGACTGGAGACTGTATATGGACATCTGTCCAAGAAACTGGTGAATGAGAATGATATTGTCCATGCCGGTGATCCTATAGCACTGGGGGGTAACACAGGACGTTCCACAGGATCGCACCTGCATTTTGAGACCAGGATATTAGGCAATGCGATTAATCCCGCACTGATGTTTGATTTCCCCAATCAGAAGGCAGCTACTGATTATTATGTGTATCAGAAGAATACCCGTGAGGTCTATTACAAGGTCAAGAGCGGGGATACTTTGAGCAAGATAGCAATTAAGAATGAGACCTCAGTGGCCAATTTATGCAAGCTCAACGGCATTTCAAAGAATACTGTATTAAGGATTGGACAGACGCTGAGAGTGAACTGATAAGACAAGGTTATGTGTGAAGGTAATATGAATAAGCCTGACACCAACAGGCAGTTTGAGGAGGTGATAAAGACGTGTCGTGCCCTGTATGTAAAGAAACTGCAGGACTACGGTGCCTCTTGGCGTATAATGCGTCCGGAGTCGCTGACTGACCAGATTTTCATCAAGGCCAAGCGTATCCGCAGCATAGAGACCAAGGGTGTATCACTTATTGATGAGGGCATACGCTCAGAGCTTATCGGCATTGTCAATTACGGAATAATTGCCTTGATTCAGCTTGAATACGGCTTCTCTGATACTGTTGACAAGGATGCAGATTGGGCAGTAAAAGAGTATGACAAGTATGCTAACGCCGCCTTGGAGCTGATGAAAAAGAAAAATCATGACTATGATGAGGCCTGGCGCGGGATGCGTACCACATCTTACACAGACCTTATCCTGACCAAGATAAACCGCACCAAGGAGATTGAGAGTCATGAGGGCAAGACGGTAGTATCGGAAGGCATTGATGCCAACTATATGGATATGATCAATTATGCCGTATTCGGCTTGATCAAGATAATGGAGCAATCAAAACAGGATTGACAGGCATGGGTAGTGAGGTCAAGAAAAAAGATTTGCCGGTAAAGGTTCTGGTAAACTTCTGCCGTGTGCTTCTGGGACTGACGTTTTTGTTCTCAGGGGTAGTTAAGGCTATTGACCCCGTGGGTACGCAGATAAAGCTTTCTGATTATCTGATGGCATTTGGTATGGGTGGCATGGTGCTTGAGTCCACTCTGCTTATTCTGGCCTGCCTGCTGGCGGGATTTGAGATCCTTATAGGTTCATATCTGGCTGTGGGTGCTTTCTATCGGGGCTCATCGCTTATAGCACTGATCATGATGGTAATCCTGACTCCGTTTACGCTGTATCTGGCAATGGAGAATCCGGTTGAGGATTGCGGTTGCTTTGGTGATGCGCTGGTGCTTACCAATTGGCAGACATTCGGGAAAAACGTGTTCCTTCTGCTGCTGGCTCTGATTGTATTCATCAAGAAGAAAAAGATTGTCCCGTTTGTGGATGAACGGAGGCATTGGGTTGTGACACTTGTGGTTACGCTGATTGCTGTAAGGTTCATGGTGGGTAACATCAAGGGGCTGCCGGTACTGGATTTCAGGCCTTACAAGGTAGGCGTTGATCTGCGTAGTGAGGTGCTGGGAAGCGCTAAGAACCCGGAGATGACGGATTTCTCCCTGATGGATGACGATATGAATGATGTAACGGAGGAGGTCCTGATGGATCCCGGTTACACGTTCCTGCTCATATCACCGCATCTGGAAGATGCAAGTGACAGCGGCCTGGATCTTATAGATGATGTTTTTGACTATTGTGCCAATTGGGGATATAATATGATAGGAGTCACCTCATCCGGAACTGAAGCCATCAGGCAATGGACAGAGAATGCAGGTGCTGAGATTAAGTTCCTGTTCTGTGATGAGATTCCGCTGCAGACGATGGTACGTTCCAATCCGGGTCTGGTGCTGATAAAGGATGGTGTGATAGTAAACAAATGGAGCTATTTCAACATACCTCCTGATGAGGAACTTTCAGCGCCGCTTGATGAGATCAGTGCAGGCCGGATTCCGGATCCTGATCCTATGCGGACTCCGTGGGCCGTGGCATTGCTGTTTGTGCTGCCTCTGCTCCTGATTGTGCTGATAGACAAGTTTAAAGGATTGATTCAATAACACTTTTAATAATACTATTTGAAATGAGAAAGAAAATTGTTGCCGGAAACTGGAAGATGAACAAGACTCTCCAGGAAGGTATTGCTCTCGCTGAAGAGCTGAATCAGGTGTTGGCTGCTGACAAGCCAAATTGCGATGTAATAATCGGTACTCCGTTTATTCATCTTGCCAAGATTTCTGATATCATTGACCACAAGGTTATCGGCCTTTCAGCTGAGAACTGCGCTGACAAGGAATCAGGTGCTTATACCGGTGAGGTATCAGCTGCTATGGTTAAGTCAACAGGTGCCGAGTATGTAATCCTGGGTCACTCAGAGCGCAGGGAGTACTATCATGAGACCTATGAGATCCTTAAGGAGAAGGTTCTGCTGGCTCTTGCCAACGGTCTTAAGGTTATCTTCTGCATCGGTGAGTCACTCGATGAGCGTGAGAAGGGTATTCAGAACCAGATTGTAAAGGCTGAGTTGGAGGGTTCAGTATTCAACCTCTCTGCCGATGAGTTCAAGAACATCACTATCGCCTATGAGCCTATCTGGGCTATCGGTACCGGTAAGACCGCTACTGCTGATCAGGCTGAGGAGATTCACGCTTATATCCGTTCAGTGATTGCCGATAAGTATGGCAAGCAGGTTGCTGAGGATACTTCTATCCTTTACGGTGGCTCATGCAAGCCCTCAAATGCCGGTGAGCTTTTTGCTAAGGTTGATATCGACGGTGGTCTGATTGGCGGTGCTTCACTTAAGGTCGCAGACTTCAAAGGAATAATAGACGCTTGGAAGAAGTGAAAAAATTTGGAACAATAATAATTGTTTTTCTCTTTACGGCTCTGGCCAGCGCCCAGCAAAAGACGCTGGTCCAGGAGCTGGAGAGGAGAGTTCCGGGTAGGGGGCAGATTCACGTTGAAAGAGATGTGCGTCTGGACAGCCTTATAGGAAAGGTATCTGAGGCTGAGTCTGGCACTAAGATTAAGGCCAAGGGATACCGTATCCAGGTCTATGCCGGAAACAATACCCGTGCATCGAAAGAGAGGGCTAATGAGGTGGATCGCTATATCCGCGCTCTCTATCCTGACCTGCCGGTACACACAGAATTCAAAAACCCGCGCTGGCTCTGCACCGTAGGTGATTTTCTCTATTATGAGGAGGCATATGAGACATTGCGCAAACTGAAGAAAGAGACCCCATACAAGGGTATAATAATTTTACGTAATCAGGATATTACAATCCCGCTATGAGTTCACTGATACCATATTCCGATGAAGAGTCAGAGAAGTTTCTGGCATTGAAGCATCACTATGAGGAGATTCTTAAACTTATTGAGCCCGATGCAGGCCGTGAAGGTCTGGTGCGTACTCCTCTGCGTGTAGCCAAGACGCTTCTGGACTTTACCAGCGGATATGAGATTGATCCTGCCGCCATCCTTAAATCCGCCATGTTCAAGGAGGATTACAGCCAGATGGTGATAGTAAAGGATATTGACTTTTATTCATTGTGTGAGCATCACATGCTGCCGTTCTACGGCAAGGCTCACGTGGCATACATTCCCAACGGTTATATTACCGGACTGAGCAAGATTGCCCGCGTGGTCGATGCCTTTGCACGTCGCCTTCAGGTTCAGGAACGCATGACGTCACAGATCAAGGACTGTATCCAGGAAACCCTTCAGCCCCTTGGCGTGATGGTGGTTATCGAGGCCAGTCATATGTGCATGCAGATGCGCGGCGTAGAGAAACAGAACTCAGTTACCACTACATCCGATTTTACCGGCGCTTTCAACCGCGCTAAGACTCGCGAGGAGTTTATGAACCTCATTGCACCCCGTAAGTGAGTAAATGCACAAGGTTTCCAGCTAAGAGTAAAAATTTAGGCGCCTTTTGGGGCGCCATAATTTTTACCCGGCCTGAAAGGCCGGCAAGCGACCGTAGGGAGCGCGTTTCCAGAAGGAAACTAAAAAAAGGTTGTTTCTGATACGCAGATATGTTTCCATCCTGACGCTTTAGGCCTTTAGGCCGTAAAGCGCAAAAACCGAGCGTAGCGAAGCAGCGAGAAATCCGCCGCATGGAATAATCTTAAAGATTGACAACCCTCTCTCCCAATACCTTAGAGAGTTCAGCCCGGGCGGACAGGAGCTGCTTGTAGCGGCGCTGGAGTTCCATAAGCTTATCAGTTGACTCCAGGGCTGAGGGATCCTGCATCTGCTTTTCTATCTCTTTGATCTCAAGGCGGAGCACCTCCATCTGGTAGTCGGCCATGATGTGACGGGTGAGTTGTAGCAGACGTTGCCCGTCCTCAACGGGTTTGTTGTCCTTGAAGATGGTACTCAGCTGGTAACGCTCCTCCATGAGGCTGGCGGCTGTGAGGCTAACGAATGTCTCGGGGTGGGACATGAAGAACTTTTCGCTGTTGAAATCCTTCTCTTCAAGATGCTCGGCCATGAGCTCCACAAAACGCTTATAGACAGGATGGCGGAACTCGAGCCCATCATTCTGTAGTGAGCCTACTATGAATTGTCCTACAGTCATATCTTGCTCCTGATCCTCTTCATTACGGAAGGTACACATCACTTTGCCACCATATCTTACTATGAGTTGGGACAGGAGGCGTTCTTTATCCATCATGGGGCCCAGGCCTTCACGTTTCAGTGCGCGGACTTGTTGACGTAGTTTATCTTCTGCTGAAATCTCAGGTTGCGGGGCGGGTTCGGAAGGTGTATCGGGCGTGTCAGGATTATCTGATTCAGTGGTGGCTGGTTCTGGATTTTGCCCGTTTTCATCGGCTGATTGGGCTGGACGAGGGGCTTGCGCAGCCGCTTGAGCCTGCTCGCGTTGGCGGCGGTTCACGTCATTAATGAGCAGACGCTCATCAATCTTCATTATCTGGCTGCACTCGGTGATATAGACTGACCGTACAATGGGATCCTGTATTACCGATATGCTCTGCGTGATACTCTTGATAAGCTCGCTGCGGCTGTAGGGATCATCGGCCGCATCCTCCATAAGGAGGTTCACCTTGAAGCGGATGAAATCCACCTGGTGAGTGTCAATGTATTTCTGGAACTCGGTGGCTCCGCGGCCCTGGGCAAAGCTGTCGGGGTCCTCACCGTCGGGCAGCAGCAGGACCTTTACGTTCATGCCCTCTGCCAATAGCATGTCTATACCGCGCAGGGAGGCTTTTATGCCGGCCTTATCGCCGTCATAGAGTACGGTGATGTTGTTGGTAAAACGGTGTATCAAGCGTATCTGACCGGGGGTAAGAGATGTGCCGCTTGATGCAACTACATTCTCCACGCCACTCTGGAACATAGATATGACATCGGCATAACCCTCTACCAGGAAGCAGCGGTCCCTGCGTACTATGGCCTGCTTGGCCTGCCAAAGTCCATAGAGTTCACGGCTCTTGGAGTATATTATGGATTCCGGAGAGTTTACGTACTTGGCTACCTTGGCATCGGCATTCATTATGCGGCCGCCGAATGCCACCACCTTGCCTGCTATGGAGTGCACGGGGAATATAACGCGGCCGTGGAAACGGTCACGCAGCTGGCCGTCATTCTCACGCTCGTAACAGAGTCCGGTCTTGATGAGGTTCTCCTTTGTGTAACCTTTGGCCAATGCGGCACGGGCCAGAGCATCGGGCTCATCGGGACAGTAACCCAGGTGGAACTTTTCCAGTATGTCATCGCGGAATCCGCGCTTGCGGAAATAGGCCAGACCTATGGCGCGTCCCTTATCGGTGTTGAGCAAAGTGTCCTTGAAGAAATCCAGTGCAAACTGGTTGGTGATGAACATGGATTCACGTTCGTTCTGCAGGGCTTTCTCTGAGTCCGTGAGTTCACGCTCGTTGTATGGTATCCCGTATTTGCGGGCCAGCCATTTGGCGGCATCCCAGTATGACATCTGCTCATGCTCCATGAGAAAGTGTATCACGTTGCCGCCCTTGCCGCAGCTGAAGCACTTGCAGATTCCCTTGGAGGGGGAGACGTAGAATGACGGGGTCTTCTCGTTATGGAACGGACACAGCCCCACATAGTTCACACCGCGTTTGCGTAGGGTGACAAATTCCGATACCACATCAACAATGTTGGCGGCATCGAGTATCTTCTCTATGGTAAGCTGGTCTATCATGAAAACCTCATATCGGGATGGGACTTCAAAAATACAAAAAAGAGCTCAATTCAAGGTCAATGCTGACGTTCAACTGCTTTTATTTTCGTAAAAATTCCGAAAAATAAAAATCTTAATTTTTATTGGCTATTTTGATTCTTGTTTTTGACCGAAAAACACTTATTTTGTAACGAAAATTTTATTGTGACGTAAAATGGACACCAAACCTTACAAAATCAGAGAAAGGATTGAAAAGGAAGCCGGTTACAGAGGCCTTATTCGTGCAGAACTTGCAGATGAACTTTATGACGGTGTTCTTACAATCATTGTGGCGCAGAAAAAATACCGTGACAAGGATTATTCTGCCCGTCAGCTTGCGAATGACCTGAATACTAACCCCAGGTATCTTTCGGCAGTTATCAATTCAAGATTCGGAATGAACTATTCCAGTCTGGTGAATGAATTCAGGGTACGTGACGCAGCGCACATGCTGACTGATAAACGTTATGCGGACATGACTATGGAGGAGATAGGCGCTAAGGCAGGTTTTGCCAACAGGCAGTCTTTCTATGCAGCCTTCTTCAAGGAGAAGGGTGAAGCTCCCCATCAGTATAAGAAACGCCATCTTGCCAAGTGAAATGACAGTTCAGGAGAGTATCCTTGACATAAAGCAGAAGTTGCGGCTCAGTATGAACGGCGTTGCCTCCGGAAGCATGAGGCAGGCCGGCATAGAATACAAGCTCAATTTTGGCGTAGGGATTCCTGAACTCAAAAGGATAGCTTCAGAGATAGAAAAGGATGCAGAGCTTGCGGGTGCCCTCTGGAAGGAGGATATCCGTGAATGCAGGATGATAGCAGCTATGATATATCCGGAGGACCGGTTTCTGCCGGACCTGGCGGATGTATGGATTGAACAGATAGAATATCCTGATCTTGCAGAGGTATGCTGCATGTACCTTTTCTGCAGGATGCAGGGTGCATCAGAGGCCGCTTTCCGATGGATTGCTTCCGATAACGGAATGGCCCGATATTGCGGATTCCTTACGTTGGCTCATCTTTTGCGTCAAGGGCGCGAGATGAGTGAACGTTATGTGCTGGAACTGAAAGACCAGGCTACGGCAGCCATAAACGGTGCGGACCTTATGTGTGCGCAGGCAGCCAGGACTGCTTTGGATTGTCTGGAGAGAGACAATGGATAAGACGGAGAGTATACGTCAGGCCCGGCAGAAACTGTCGGATTACGTGCATATCAACTCCTTGAGATATACGCAGGAGAGAGAGACGTTACTTGATGCCATATATCTGACAGAGGCTCCGTTCTCGGCCGAAGCCATGTCAAAACAGATGTCCGAGAAGAGGCGCATGAGAGTAAGCCGTGCCACCGTATATAACAACCTGGGGCTGTTTGAGCGTGCGGGTCTGGTGAGGAAGGTTTACATAAATGAGCAGGTGCTGTTTGAGAGGACAGACAGGAATCTTGGCGTGATACGTCTGCAGTGCAGCAATTGCGGCAAGGTGACTGAGATGAATGATGACAGGGTGCGTCATCAGATAAGTGAGATGAGAACCCGTCGTTTTACCATGACCGGATGGTCATTGAGCGTTTATGGCCTGTGCAGCTCATGCATGGCTACGCTCAAGCGTAAACAGAAAAAGTTAATGAATAAAGATAAAGAGAAAAATGAAAACAGAAAAGATTGACGTACTGCTGGGATTGCAGTGGGGTGATGAAGGCAAGGGTAAGGTAGTGGATGTGCTGACTCCGCGTTATGATGTGGTAGCCCGTTTCCAGGGTGGTCCCAACGCCGGCCATACACTTATCTTTGATAACAAGAAGTTCGTGCTCAAGTCCATCCCTTCAGGTGTATTCCAGGGTAACAAACAGAATATCATAGGTAACGGAATGGTGCTTGACGCCGCCCTGTTCAAGGCAGAGGCTGAGGCACTTGAAGCTGCCGGCATAGATCTTAAGAGCCGTCTGCTCATCTCCAAGAAGGCACATCTTATCCTGCCTACACACCGTCTTATGGACAGTGCGTTGGAGGCATCAAAGGGTTCAAACAAGGTTGGTACCACAGGTCGTGGCATCGGTCCCACATATACTGACAAGGTAGCCCGTACCGGTGTCCGCGTAGGTGACCTGCTGCGTCCTGATTTTGAGGAGCGTTATGCTGCCGCACGTGCCGCTCATGAGCGTACCCTTAAGAGCCTCAACTTTGAGTATGACCTGGCTCCGCTGGAGAAGGCATGGCGTGAGGGCATTGAGTATATGAAACAGTTCAAGTTCGTGGACAGCGAGCACTTTGTGGCCAACCTTCTGCGTGAGGGCAAGACCATACTTTGCGAGGGCGCTCAGGGCACAATGCTTGACATAGACTTTGGTTCATATCCTTTTGTAACCTCATCAAACACCATCTGCGCAGGTGCCTGCACCGGTCTGGGTGTAGCTCCGCGCAATATCGGTAAGGTTTACGGAATCATGAAAGCCTACTGCACACGTGTAGGTAGCGGTCCGTTCCCCACAGAGTTGTTTGATGCCGATGGCGAGAAGCTCTCTGACCGCGGTCAGGAGTTCGGCGCCGTAACAGGCCGTCGCCGCCGTTGCGGTTGGGTTGACCTGGTGGCTCTGCGTTATGCCGTGCGCCTGAATGG
The DNA here is from genome assembly GCA_902763885.1 of uncultured Bacteroidales bacterium. Lineage (GTDB taxonomy): Bacteria > Bacteroidota > Bacteroidia > Bacteroidales > Bacteroidaceae > Colenecus. The sequence continues at coordinate 246,358 of CACWTU010000001.1, forward strand.
TGTGACAGACCTGATCCTGATGAAGAGTGATGTGCTTGATGTGTTCAAGACCATCAAGGCATGCGTGGCTTACAAACTGCCAGATGGCACCCAGACTGATGAGTTCCCGTTTGACTGCGAGGGTGTAGAGCCTATCTATGAGGAGCTTCCCGGTTGGCTGACTGACCTTACCGCTCTCCATGATGAGAATGAGTTCCCAGAGGAGTTCAACAATTACATATCATTCCTGGAGGAGTATCTTGAGACCCCTGTTTCAATAGTTTCAGTAGGTCCGGACCGTAACCAGACAATCGTTCGCGAGTAATGCTTGTATTTTTGTCAGTTCCGGGATATCCGGGTTATTCGTCACCACCCGCCATGTATTGGATACTGTTCATAGCGATAGCTATCCTCAGTTTCTCAGTACAGGGAAACCTGAACCGCAAGTTCAAGAAGTATTCCAAAGTACCTACCCGTAACGGCAGTACAGGTTTCGAGGTGGCATCCAGGATGCTTGCCGAGTATGGTATCGGCAATGTCAAAGTGACTTGTGTTGAGGGACGTCTTACGGATCATTACAATCCGGAGAACAATACCGTTAACCTGAGCAAGGATGTATATTACGGCAACAGCATAATGGCTGCGGCTGTTGCTGCCCATGAATGCGGACATGCCGTTCAGCATGCACAGCAGTATGCACCTGTCAGGATGCGCTCAGCCTTGGTACCGGTGGTACAGTTCTCTTCACAGATTGTTACCTGGGTGCTGTTGGCAGGTATCCTTATGATTGAGGTCTTTCCGGGTATCATGCTTGCAGGCATTGTCCTGTTTGCCATGACCACCCTGTTCAGTTTCATAACCCTGCCGGTTGAGGTTGATGCCAGCCGCCGGGCTTTGGCTTGGCTTAAGCAGACCGATATTGCCCGGGGTGAGACTATGGAGGCTGCTACCGATGCCCTTAAGGCTGCCGCTTACACTTACGTTGTGGCTGCCATAAGTTCATTGGGCACACTGATTTATTACATAATGATTTACGGGTCAAGAAGACGTTGATTAATAAATGAAACCATCAATTCCCAAAGGTACGCGTGACTTCACTCCGGTGGAGATGGCACGTCGTAACTACATATTTGATACCATACGCGGGGTGTTCCGCCTGTTCGGCTACAGACAGATAGAGACCCCTTCAATGGAGAACCTCTCCACCCTTATGGGTAAGTACGGTGAGGAGGGTGATAAGCTCCTGTTCAAGATACAGAACTCAGGTGATTACATGAGTGGCCTTACCGATGAGGAACTGCTCTCACGCAACAGCCTCAAGCTGGCGTCAAAATTCTGTGAGAAGGGCCTCCGTTATGACCTCACCGTTCCCTTTGCCCGTTTCGTGGTGATGCATCGTGAGGAGCTGCAGTTCCCCTTCAAGCGTTTCCAGATACAGCCTGTATGGCGTGCTGACCGTCCGCAGAAGGGCCGTTACCGCGAGTTCTACCAGTGTGATGCCGATGTGGTAGGCAGTGATTCGCTGCTCTACGAGATTGAACTCATACAGATGATAGATATGGTGTTCAGCCGCTTTGGCGTTCGCGTGGCTATCAAGCTGAACAACCGCAAGATCCTGGCCGGCATCGCTGAGAGCATCGGCCAATCAGATAAGATTGTTGATATTACCGTAGCCATTGATAAGCTGGACAAGATAGGTCTGGACGGCGTGAATGCTGAACTGGCCGATAAAGGCCTGCCGCAGGATGCCATTGACAAACTGCAGCCTATAATCAAGCTTACCGGCTCCAACAGTGACAAGCTGGATACTATAGCCACAGTGCTTGCAGGTAGTGAGACTGGTTTGAAAGGTGTTGAGGAGTGCCGTTTCATTCTGGATGGTGCCACCAAGCTCGGACTCAAGAACCAGCTGGAGCTTGACCTCACTCTGGCCCGCGGCCTCAACTACTATACCGGAGCCATCTTTGAGGTAAAGGCTCTTGACGTTGAGATAGGTTCCATAAGCGGTGGCGGACGTTATGATAACCTGACCGGCATATTCGGACTTCCGGGTGTGAGCGGTGTGGGCATCTCGTTCGGTGCCGACCGTATCTATGACGTTCTGAACCAGTTGGATCTCTATCCCAAGGAGGCCCAGGGTGGCGTAAAGGTACTGTTCCTGAACCTGGGTGAGCAGGAGGCTCAGTTCTGCCTCAAGCTTTTGGCTGAACTCCGCGCTAAAGGCATTCCCGCTGAGATATATCCCGATGCTGCCAAGATGAAGAAGCAGATGGCTTACGCCAATGCCAATGCTGTTCCTTTTGTGGCTATTGTGGGCAGCGACGAGCTGGCTCAGGGTAAGGTTACTCTCAAGAATATGGAGAGTGGAGAGCAGGTTTTGGTTAATGCCGATAAGTTGGTGGATAGTTTGATTTGACACACGGGGACAGTCCCCTTTTGCACGTGTTAAATAAAGTGACTAATTCTAATATTATCAGGTGACAAAAGGGGACAGTCCCCGGTGCAAGATGCCAAATTTAGTGGGATGATTCCCGGTGCAGATGGAAGATTTTGATATACGAGCACAGCAGTTGACGAGTGACAAGGAGCTGGATAACGCTCTGCGTCCGCTTAAGTTCGATGATTTTGCCGGACAGGGCAAGATTGTCGATAACCTGCGTGTGTTTGTGCAGGCAGCCCGTCAGCGTGGCGAATCGCTTGACCATACCCTGCTGCATGGCCCTCCCGGACTGGGTAAGACCACGTTGAGCAACATCATAGCCAATGAGCTGGGCGTGGGCTTCAAGATTACATCGGGCCCCGTGTTGGACAAGCCGGGTGACCTGGCCGGAATCCTTACTTCACTTGAGCCCAAGGATGTGCTTTTTATTGATGAGATCCACCGCCTGTCACCCGTGGTAGAGGAGTATCTCTACTCAGCTATGGAGGATTACCGTATAGACATCATGATAGACAAGGGTCCGTCGGCCCGTAGCATACAGATAGACCTCAACCCGTTTACCCTGATAGGTGCCACCACCCGCAGCGGTCTGCTTACCGCACCACTCCGCGCCAGGTTCGGCATCAACATGCATCTGGAGTATTATGACGCCAAGACCCTGCAGAAGATAATACTGCGCTCAGCCGGTATCCTGGGCATACCTTGCGATGTGGACGCCGCTGCTGAGATTGCGGGCCGAAGCCGCGGAACGCCCCGTATTGCCAACGCCCTGCTGCGTCGTGTGCGTGACTTTGCGCAGGTAAAGGGATCAGGGCGTATCACCGTAACCATAGCCAATATCGCCCTTGAGGCGCTCAACATAGACAAGTACGGACTTGACGAGATAGACAACCGCATACTGACCACCATCATTGACAAGTTCAAGGGTGGTCCGGTGGGTATAGGTACAATTGCTACGGCACTCAGTGAAGATGCCGGCACCATAGAGGATGTTTATGAGCCGTTCCTTATCCAGGAGGGATTCCTCAAGCGTACGCCGCGTGGCCGTGAGGTTACGGATCTGGCCTACAAGCATCTGGGCCGTTCCCGCTACGCCTCGATGTCAGGTGACCTGTTTGAATAAATGCAACAGTTTTGCAGCGTTTCTTGACGTATTCTGCAATTTTTCAGTTTATATATTTGCAGAAGAATCAATATAAATTTGTGTACTTATGAGATGCCTTTGTAAAATTACACTTCTGATTATCATTATGACACTGACTACTGCGACTGCCAGCGCGGATAAGTATTCACGCGCCTGGAAGAAGGTGGAAAAACTTATTAAGGATGACCTCCCTGAGAGTGCGGCTAAGGAAATAAACCAAATCTGGGATATGGCCGCAGAGGATAATGACGGCCGCCAGATGCTTAAGAGCGCCGTCTATATTACCCAGGTACAGCAATCCTACAGCGAGAACAGCATTTCTTCCGGATTGGAACTGTTCAATACGCTTCTGCCCAAGCTGAGGGTGCAAGAGCATAAGGCGTTGTGCCATGCATTCATTGCCAAGGGTTATATAAGGTTCTGGGAACTGAACAAATACAGATTCAGGACCAATGACCCGTCAGATGAGGAAAACCTGCCGTTGGAGCGTTGGACGGCCAGGATGATTTGTGACACCATCTGCTACCATCTGGACCAGTCCATAAAACTGGCGGGCGATGTGTCATCGGGCTACTATCTGGAGTTCTTCCCGGGCGGAAACAAGGCGGGGCAGAAGCTACGCCCCAACCTGGTGGACATGCTTATGGATAACGCTATAGTGCTGATTACAGACTACAGGCTATCTCTAGGCAAACGTACGTTCTTTAATGACAGCCGTCTGTATGGTACCATGCAGGATTTCCTGGCGGCTACAATTGATGTAACCCCTGATGACCCTGACCTGTGGATGATCTATGTGCTGAGACGTCTTACCCAGCATAATTACGGAGCCAAACCTGATATCCGCTGTACCATTGACATAAGGAGGATGCAGGTTCTTAATGAATACCTGTCAAATGACGGTAAGTGGGACAGGAATGATGAGGAGTGGCTCAAAGGTGCCGTAGCCCTGGCTGAGTCATATACCAGGAAGGTCAAGTTCAGCACCATGCTCTGCAGTAAGGCTGCACGTAAGATAACTGACAGCATGGGTCAGGAAATGTCCGATGAAAAGGCAGAAAACCTGATGCGTCAGGCACGTGATATATGTATTGCCGCCCAGAAGAAATGGCCCAAGAGTGAGGGTGCGCTTGAGTGCCTTGCCATCAAGGAAGAGATAGAGCGTAAGAGTGTAAGGATAACACTGGATTCTGACCTTGTGCCCGGAGAGCGCAACATAGCCAAACTGAATTTCAGGAATGTCAACACCATTTATCTTAAGTTGGTGGAGGCTACCGGCCGTATGGAGAGGGGAAAGGATGAGATAACCCTTATGTCAGAGCTGAACCAGTCATCGACGGTAGTGGAGTGGAGTATGAGGGTGGATGATCCGGGTGATTTCATGGAACACTCTGCATTTGCCGATATAACACCTGTTATGCAGGGCTGCTATTACCTGTTGGCATCGACAGGTCCCTATTTCAACAGCGGTGATTGCATTGCTTACGAGTATCTGGAGTGTAACGGCATCAGATTCCTCAATATGGTGCAGAACAATGGAACTCTGTACGGAAGAGCTGTTGACACACGTAGCGGCAAACCCATCCCTGACTGCAAATATACAGTGTGGAAAACCAACTATAATGATGAACTGGTCAAGGTGGCTACAAGTGGCATAACCGGTTCTGACGGATATATCCTGGTGGAAGGCCTGGCCAACAGCCGTTACAGGATTGAGTTGGAGAGTGGCGGCAGTCGTGGTAACGCCACATTCAATATCCCGTGGAAGAGTGATATGCCTGAGCGTCAGTATGTGAGGGTTTTCACAGACCGTTTCACTTATCTGCCCGGTGATTCCGTGCAGTATTCTGGTGTAGTCTATACTAATGACGGCGAGAACGGGCATGTATTGGCAGGGGTTACGGTCAATGTTGCCATAGAGTTCTTTGATATGAATGGTGACGGTGACGATGAGGCCTCATATGCTCTTGTGACAGACAGCATGGGTGTATTCAAGGGCAGTTATAAGATACCTGAAAACTGTATGCCCGGATCGATTGAAATATTTGCGGAATCAGATGAAGATGATAAATATGATTTTGCGGGTTCCAGGGCTATAAAGGTGGAGTCATTCCGTCAGCCTAAGTTTGAGGTAAAGATAGATGACGTAAAGGATGAGGCAAGGTATGACAAACCGGTTACGATAACAGGTAAGGCCATTTCATTTACCGGTATTCCGGTAGACGGAGCCTCTGTGACGTGGTATGCCGGAGTGGGCTCATTTGCCTGTCACAGGTTCTGTATCCTTGATGATAGGGGTGATGTAAGGATTGGGGCCGGTCAGGCTAAAACCGGTTCTGACGGTTCATTCAGTTTTGATGTGACCATTCCTGGTGATATAATGGTTGAAGAATTCTGCTGGGTGCATGTAAATGCCGTTGTCACTGACTTGAACGGTGAGACGCATGAATACAATATTTCATATGGTGCCAGAAATAAGGCGGAGAGAGAGATCTATGTAGCATCACAGGGTTCCGTGCTGGGTAAAAACGGTCTTCAGACCCTCTTATTCCGATTGACAAGTACTGCCAACAACAACCTGGTATCAGGCAATATCAATGTCAAGGTGTCACGTCTCAGCTGGCTTGAAACTCCGGGCCTGCCCTTGCCTTTCAGCATCGTTGAAGGCAGAGAAAAGAAGGATCTGTCAAAATGTATCTCCAACCAGCATCTTAAGGAGCGTTTCCCGCGGTATGATTTTGACTTGAACGGTGAGGACATCGTTGAGATACCTGTATTTGAAGGTGTGGTTCCGTTTGATAAGGATGACAGGGAATCTATGATGCTTATGCTTGACGGCTTGCAGCCCGGCATCTATCGCGTGACTGCCAATGCTGCAATGTGTAGGAAATCAGTTACAGAGTTCACGTTCTTCAACGAGGATGACTATAGTTTCATGCCCCAGAAACCGTTGTTGTGCAGTTTTGATAAAGAGAAGACTTCACGTGGTATATATAGCGCGGAGGTTGGTGATACCGCCCGTATCAGACTGGGAAACAGCCGTAAGGGCACGCTGATACATTACATTATAGAAAACAAGTACGGTGTCTATGACCGTGGTATGCTGGAGAGCAACGGCAAGCAGCAGATTCTGAGTATTCCTGTAACAGAGGAACTTGTGGGTATGTTTGCCGTGCATTGCTGCGTGATATATGAGGGCGTGTCGGAAAACAGGTCTTTCCAGTTTGAGGTTCCTGACAGGCCCAAACAGCTCAGGTTTGAACTTGAAACGTTCCGTAACATCCTGGAGCCTGATGAGGCAGAGGAGTGGAATATCCGTATATCAGACTGGCAGGGCAACCCCGTAACTGCAGCCATCATGCTTGACATGTATGACCGCGCGCTTGACAAGTACGGAGTGAACAGGATTGTCTTTTCGCCGTTCGGTTCAAAATGGGTAGGCGGCCGCAGCCTCCTGCAGAGAAGTTACAATACATCAGGCCAGTATGCACCTTGGCTGCATGTGTTTGGTAGCAGTTATGAATATAAGGGCAAGCGCGCCATTACGGGTACTCTTATTGACCCGTTCATGAACTACAGCCGCAGAGCCCGTGGCATGAGGATGTACAAGAGCAATGAGATGGCTGTGGATATTGTTGCTGACGTTGCATTTAATGCATCCGCACAGTCCGTACCTCTGGCATCAGCAGCCACCATTAATCAGGCTGATTTTGAGGGTTTGGGTATTACCACCGTTGATGAGGCGCTTCAGGGCGGTATTTCCAATATGGACATTGTATTTGATACCCGTTCTCTGCCGGAAGAGGACTTGCAGGGTATGGTTGATGAGCAGAATGGCGCTGTTGCCATACGCTCAGACCTGAATCCTACCGGTCTGTTCGGGTATCTGGTTACAGATTCCACGGGCAGGGCCATATACCGTTTCCGTGTTCCGCAGTTGCTCACTGAGTGGAAGATACAGGGTATAGCATTCACTGACTCTCTACAGACAGGCCGTGTTGACACCACACTTGTTACACGCAAGAAGATTATGGTGGAGCCTGCATCTCCCAGATTCCTGCGCCAGGGTGACCGCATGGAGTTTACGGTCAAGGTTAGCAATATGACCGATCAGAATCAGAAGGCCGTAGTCACGATGACCCTGACTGATGCTGTTACGGGTAAGGCCCTAGGTATCATAGAGGGCGGATATAAGAAGAATGTTACCGTTCCCGCAGAGGGAAGTGCAAGTACATCATTCACCATAAAGGTTCCGGCTGGGCTTACGGCTGTGACCTACCGCCTTACGGCAGAGACCACAGGCCACAGTGACGGTATCCAGGAGACTATCCCGGTACTCTCCAACCGTACGCAGGTAACTCAGGCTCTCTCACTCTTCAACAACGGCAGTGAGAAACGCACCTTCCGCTTTGAGGTGCTTGACAAGCCGCGTTCCTCCACTATGGCCGATGAAGAGCTGACTCTTGAGTACAGTGCAACACCTATCTGGTATGCAATCCAAAGCCTGCCTATTATGATAAGGGTTGATGATCCCAGTAACCTGCGCCTGTTCCACAGTCTGATGGGTGCCGCCATTTCACAGGATCTGTCAAGCCGATATCCCGCTATCCGACAGATGCTTGATGAATGGGCTGAACTGCCAGCATCCGAGTGGCAGACACAGCTGGAACGCAATGAAAGGCTTACCGGTACCCTGCTTGAGGAGACTCCGTGGCTTAGGAGCAGCAGGAACGAGCGTGACCGCTTGCGCTCACTTGCCAAGGATCTTGATTCAGAAGAGACTGCCCAGGCCTTTGAGAGGGCTCTCAGAAAGATCATCGATGCGCAGAACAGTGACGGAAGCTGGTCATGGTTGGATGGTTCTCCTGCAAGCCTGCATATCACTGATGAGATCATGCAGGGACTGGGGCTTCTCATAGAGAACGGTATCATTGAGGTTACTCCAGAGCTCAAGGCTATGCTGCAAAAGGGCCTTGACTATATGGATAGCCTGTTCTTCAAGAGGTATGATGTAGAGAAGAAGCCTGAATCTCTCGGATACAGCGAACTGAGCTACCTGCTTACCCGCTCGTACTACACCTCTTATCCTTTCAATGGAAAAACGATTGCAAGCCATACCTTCTTTACACGTCTGGCCGAGATTGAGGATACCCATAACCTTAGCCTCTATTTCCGTTCACAGCTGGCATTGCTTATGTCACGTAACGGCAAGAAAGAGCTTGCTGAGCACATAGCGGCTACTCTTGTTGAGCGTTCTCTATACAGCGATGAAATGGGCCGATATTGGCGTGACAATGAGGGCGGTCTGCTCTGGCATGAGGCTCCTATTGAGACTCAGGCACTTATTATACGCACCCTGCTTGCGGTGGGCCGCGAGAAAGAGGCTGTGGAGTCTGCACGCTGGCTGCTCAAGCAGAAACAGACTACCGGGTGGGGCTCATCGCCCGCCACTGCCGCTGCAGTTACGGCTCTTATGGCTACCGGCAGCAATGTGCAGCTGGAGTCAGATCCTGATATTACAATCTATGTAGGCAAGGAGGCCGTCAAGGCATCGGACAGCAAGGCTACGGCCGGTTATACCACCAAGATCTGGCAGGGCCCGATAAGCCGTGACAAAGCTGATATTACCGTTGATGCCAAGACCGCGGGCATAAGTTGGGGTGCAGTTTACCGTTCATTTACTGAAGAACTTGACAAGGTTGAGAAACAGGAGAACGGAATGTCACTCAAACGAACCATCCTGCGCGTGATACACGGTGCTGACGGTGACCGTCTGGAGGAGGTCAAGGAGGGTACCAAGCTTCATGTAGGTGACCGTCTGAGGATACGTTTTGACCTTACGACAGACCGTAACCTGGAGTATTTGCAGCTTGCCGATATGCGTGCCGCATCCGTTGAGCCTGTAAGTACCGCTGCCGGTTACAGTTACAACTGGCGTGATGACATAGGCTATTATTCAGCACCGGGCAATACCCGTAACGTCTTCTACATAGACCGTCTGAGTAAGGGAAGTTACGTGATAGAGTATGAGGTGAACGTGCAGAAACCGGGCCGTTTCACTGTAGGAAATGCCGTGATGCAGTGCCTCTACGCTCCTGCATTCCGCGCTACAACAACCTCTGCCACTATTACGGTGGAATGACATGCTTTTTTCTACGCAAATAGAAATCCGTTCCTATTATACCCTCTCTTTGATTTAACATTTTTTATGAATATAAGATTATGTAAATTAATAAATTAGAATAAATTTGCGTGCGGATTAGAAACAGCTACTTATTCACCAATTAATAATAAACTTCAATAGTCATTTATTATATTTTTCCAACAGTTGATTTTTAAAGATGAAAGACAACAAGTTTATCCTTCATGTCTTGGTTTTATTGACGTTAGCGCTTATTCCCTTAGGCAGTACATACCTGGCGCGTGTCCTTAATGAGAACACAACGGTAATGGATATCCATGAGACTGTCGCTCCGCAGACTTTTTATGTCAGTATGGATGCCGGATTCATGAACAGTATCCAGAATATGTCATCAGTTGAGTTGGTTGAAGGTTCCAACCGTATCAAGCTCTGTCAGGGTGACAGGCTCTATGTGCGTGCCGTCATAAGTGGTACTGAGCCGGAGAAACTTCTGGCAGGTTATGTCACCTTGACTGATGAACTGGAAAAAGGTGCCTCAAAAGCAAAATTCAGTGGAGCCCTTTCACCTTACGTTTGGGATGAAAGCAAAAACGTCTTTGTTAATGCCAAACATGATTTCAAGGACTTGGATGATCCTTTAAAGGAGTGTGAGAACGTATTTGCAATGTACGTTGAAAGGGATGCCGATAACTTCAAGGTAAGTGATGAAGACAGACGTGGTTCATATTCCGTTTGCATTGCTCCCGATGCCAATGTTCTCCAGAGAAAGAGCCTTGAGGTGTTTGGCTGGTATAATGATTCTACAAAGTTTGTAGCTCTTGATTCTGATAATCTTGGCAACAGCGCCCCAATATTCAACTTCACTATAAGCGGTGGTCTTACGCCTAATGCATCATATGATGTGGTTTATATGTCTTCTTCAAATACCGCTTCAGGTGAATCTTCTTCATATCCCATCGGTTCTGTGAAGGCTGATTCTGAAGGTAAGGTGGATTTTGCATGCTATAATTTCTGCGCCAATGATAATCATAATCATGAGATCCGTTTTATCAACAGCAGAGATAATTCTGACGTGAAGCATGTTACCTGTGGTATGAAGGTTGCAGCCAGTAAGGTTTACAATATTACGAGTGAGGCTACATCCGTTGACCGTACCATTGCTATGGTTAAATAAGACGGGTACATAAGCCTCCGGTCGTGTAAAAATAGGCCTCGCATGCTTCGCTTGCGAGGCTTATTTTTACTCTAAGCTTTTATGTCAAAATGGGGCCGTACTGAAAGGTTTTTTGTGTATCTTCGCGAATAATATATGTACGTGCGCGTATGGTACTGAATTGGATCTGGGTTTCATTCTTTCTGATAGCTTTTGCGGTGGCCGTAATACGGCTCTGCATGGGTGATTCAAGCGTCTTTCAGGAGATTATGGATTCAACGTTCTCATCGGCCAAGACGGGCTTTGAGATTTCGTTGGGCTTGACAGGTGTGCTGTCACTTTGGCTCGGTATAATGAAGATTGGTGAGAAGGGTGGCCTGGTAAATACCTTTGCCCGTTGGCTGAGCCCTGTGTTCTCAAGACTGTTCCCTGACCTGCCCAAGAATGATCCCGCGTACGGTCATATATTCATGAATGTGGCGGCCAATATGCTGGGGCTTGACAATGCAGCCACTCCTATGGGGCTTAAGGCTATGGAGCGCATGCAGGAACTGAACAAGGACAAGGATGTGGCATCAAATCCGATGATCATGTTCCTGGTTCTGAATACATCAGGTCTGACACTGATTCCGGTGAGCGTGCTTGTATATCGTGCGCAGATGGGTGCGGCACAGCCGGCTGATGTTTTCATTCCCATTCTGCTGGCTACATTCTTTTCAACTCTGGTTGGCCTGCTGGCTACCTGTCTTATCCAGAAAATCAGGTTTGATAAGGTCCTGATTCTTTTTGTAGGTGGATTGAGCGCTATCGTAGCCCTGATTATCTGGGGATTCTCACAGTTGCCGGCAGTCAAGATTGGTCCGGTATCCACATCAGCTGCAAACATTATCCTTTTCGTGGTGATAATAGGTTTTATCATATCGGGAATCAAGGGGAAAATCAATGTGTATGAGGCATTCGTTGAGGGAGCCAAGGATGGTTTCACTACCGCCATCAAGATTATACCGTATCTGATTGCCATACTGGTGGGCATAGGCGTGTTCCGTGCATCGGGAGCTATGGATGCCGTGGTGAACGGAATAGGCTGGTGTGTTGAGAAATGCGGACTGGACAGCCAGTTTGTGGGTGCCCTGCCTACCGCTTTTATGAAACCTCTCTCCGGCGGCGGCGCGCGCGGCCTGATGATTGACGCCATGACCACATACGGCGCAGATTCATTCACCGGACGTCTGGCCTGCCTGTTCCAGGGCTCTACCGATACTACGTTCTACATTCTTGCAGTCTATTTTGGCAGCGTGAACATCAAGAACACACGCCATGCGGTGGGTTGCGGACTATTGGCAGACCTGGCAGGAATACTGGCAGCCATATTCCTGTGTTACCTGTTTTTTGCATAAAGATAGATTATGATATCATTCCTGACTGAGAATATAAAGATGCCTAAGCTTGACCGTAAGGCGGTAAGGGCCTGGATTGCCGCAGTGGCAGCTTCCTATGACGGCCGCAAGGTGGGTAACCTGAATTACATATTCTGTAATGATGACCGTATCCTTGAAGTGAACAAGGAGTTCCTGGGGCATGACTACTTTACCGATATCATCACCTTTGACTACAGTGAGCCGGGTGTGGTGAGCGGCGATATGTACATAAGTACGGAAACGGTTTTAACTAACAGTGAGAAGTTCCATACGTCTTATGATAAGGAGCTGCTCAGAGTGATAATACATGGAGTGCTGCACCTGTGTGGCATCAATGATAAGGGGCGTGGCGAGAGGGCCGTTATGGAGGCGGCCGAGGAACGCGCCTTGGATATGTGGTACAAGAAACAATTCTGATGATGAGAAAGATACTTTTTACAGCCGTTTTGTTCCTGACGGGCGTGGGCGTATCGGCACAGAGCAGGCTGAATGATGCTGATGTACGTCTGCTTGACGAGTGCAGGACCCTGTTCATGCAGGGCAACTACAACGCTGCAGGCTCTTTGCTGGCAGAGTGGAACAAGGTGGCCGATGCCAATGGATTGGTTAGGACAGAGGAGATCAGGTACATGCAGGTGGTGATAGATGCCCAGCGTGACCTGAATACGGCCATGCCGGCAATTGAGAAATTCATGTCGGAATACCCCAATTCCATATATAGCAACAGGATGCTGGCGCTTATGGGTTCATCCCACTTTGCACAGCATGAATACAGTGAAGCCATTGAGTGTTTTGATGAGTGTGACCCTCTCCTTCTGAATGATGAGGATTGCCGGCGAATGGTCCGCCACAATGCCATTTCATTGATTCGCTTGGGACGCAATGAGGAGGGATTCCTTGAGTTGAGTATTCTGGAGCGTCTCGTGGATGATCCTGAAGAGGATGAGGACCTGGTTTTCTATAAGGCTTATGTGGATTATGTAAACGGTAGGACGGATAAGGCCAAGGAGGGATTTGAAAACTCACTTGAATCATCACACTCTGAAGAGGCGCGCTTGTATCTGGCGGAATTGGATCTGCGCGGAAGCGGTGACCACAGTGTGGCACGTAAAACTGCGGAGGATATGATTGAAAATCTGGAAGACCCGTATATTGAAGCTGAAGCCGAGCGCATACTTGGCGAATACTGGTTCCGTCAGGGCGAATATGCCAGGGCTCAAGAGCTGCTCACGAGTTATCTTTCTGCTGAATTCAGTTCTGACCAGCGTCATGACAGGTATCTGTTAGGCATCTCGTGCTTGAACAATGGTGATATGGACGGAGCCATAGAGTATCTCTCAAAGGTTACCGGCCCGGATGACCAGATGACGCAGAACGCCTGCCTGCATATAGGTCTGGCTGCTCTCAAGAAAGGTGACAAGAATATGGCGCGCATGTCATTTGAGAGGGCCGCTTCCCTTCCCGGCAAGGAGGATGTAAGAGAGCAGGCTCTTTACAATTATGCAATGGTTATCCATGAGACATCATATTCACCGTTTGCAGAATCAGTGAAATCATTTGAACGTTTCCTGAATGAGTTCCCAAATTCAAGATATACTGAAAACGTAAACAGCTATCTGGTTGACGCCTATCTGAGCACTCCCAGTTATGATGCAGCCTTGGCTTCCATTGAGAAGATAAAGAGCCCCGGTGCCTCAATACTGGCCGCCAAGATGCAGCTGCTCTATAACAAGGCCATGGATCATATGGCCGCAGGGTTGTATAATGATGTTCCTGACCTGCTTACGTCAGTGATAGCACTTGACAAGTATGACCACAACACTGCTCTTGAAGCTACCTTCTGGCGTGGTGAGGCATATTACCGTTTGGGAGAACCCGTTCGTGCGGAGGCTGACTATCGCCGTTATCTGGCCTCAGTATCCAAGGTGACATTAGCCAGCGGACTTGCCAATTATGGTGTAGGCTATATCCTTTTTGACCGCAAGGATTATGACAAGGCATGGCAGTCCATGAAGAAGGTCATAGAGACATCATCTGAATCAAAAGTGGGACGTGATGTCCTCTCAGATGCCTGCCTGCGCGCCGGTGACTGCATGTTCTACAGCCGCCAGTACAATCAGGCCAAGGAATACTACAATATGGCCATAAACGTGAATGAGAAGGTGGGTGATTACGCCCTGTATCAGACGGCGTTGGTTAACGGCCTGCAGCGCAACTATCATCAGAAGATTCAGGATCTTAAGCATCTTATAAGCGGATATCCCTCATCGGCATATATGGCATCGGCCCTGTATGAAGAGGGCAGGGCTTATCAGCAGACTGATGAGCCTGAGCAGGCCGTGAAGGTGTTTGCCAGGTTAATGACAGATTTTCCCAACACGGACCTGGCACGTAAGGCGGCAGCAGAGACAGCTCTGATCTATTATCAGACTGAAAAGTACGATGAGGCAATAAAGGCATATAAGGAGGTTATTGCCAACTATCCCGGAAGTGATGAAGCCCGTACGGCACTTGTTGACCTTAAATCCATTTACGTGGAGAAGGGTGATGTAAACTCTTATGTTGAATACACCTCAACAGTTAAGGGAGCGGCCCCCATTGCTGCATCTGAGCGTGATTCACTTACCTATACGGCGGCTGAGGGGTTGTTCAGCCGTGGTGACAAGATAGGTGCTCTGGCCCGTTTCAGTGATTATGTAAAGCAGTTCCCTGAGGGAGCGTTCGTTGCAAACGCATGGTATTATCAGGGCTCCATCTATGAGGAGGCTAAGGATTTTGAGCGTGCGGTTGACTGTATGCTTCATGCAGCTGCTTTTGAGAACAGCCGTTTTGCTGAGAGCGCACTGGATCATGCCGCATCAATCTCCTGGCAGCAGTCTGATTATGAGAACGCTATGGATCTCTACATGCGTCTGTATGCTAAGACTACTGATGCCGAGCGTCAGAAACGCAGCCTGTATTGCATTGTGAGCAGTGCCGGAAAGATTGAGGAGCATGATGCCGTGATGATGTATGCCGATAAGGCATTGCAGACCCAGCTTTCACAGGAGCAACGTACGGAGGTGATGTACCGCAAGGCCAAGGCTTTGCTCTCACAGAATAAGGGTAAGGATGCCCGTCCCATACTGGAGGAACTCTCCAAGGACACCCGTTCACAGTATGGTGCTGAATCGGATTATCTGCTTAGCCAGTTCCTGTATGACAGCGGTGACAAGGAGGGTGCCGAGAAGGTCATTATGGATTTCATAAAGGAGGGTACTCCGCATATGTACTGGCTGGCCCGCAGCTTTATACTGCTCAGTGACATTTACAAGTCACAGGGCAAGGACGTGGAGGCCCGTCAATACCTGCTTTCGCTCAAGAACAACTATTCAGAAAATGATGACATAGCGGATATGATTGCCGCAAGACTTGATTGATGCTGACTATGAAACGTTATATTACACTGGCTGTCATAGCCGTTTTTTGCTGGAGTGCGGTAAGTGCGCAGCAAAGTGAACTGCCTTCCAGGTCAATGACCATTGAGGGAGCATATAATCCCACTATGACCAGTACTGATAAGGTAATGCCTGTACCTGACAGGCCTGCCATAGAGCGTAAACCGGCCACTGTGAGTTACCTGACAGACAGCAAGCCGCTTACCTCCTTGACACGTAATCCGATGGGGACGTTTTCTGAGAACTCCGATGATGTAATCCCCGGCAGATATACCGGATTACTGCGCTTTGGATACGGACTCAGGAATGACCATGACGGGTTGGCTGATTTCAACTGGCGTATATCGGACAGGGATGACCTTCATATCTCCGGATTGCTTGACGCATGGGCTACAAAACCATCCGGTGACTGGAAATCCAGAATGTTCAACGGTGACCTTAACGCTGCCTATTCACACAGGTTCAATAGTTTCACGATAGGTGTTGACGGAGCATTCGGCCATTCACACTTCAACTATAGACCCGGAAAAAACATGACAGCCGCACAAGAGGAGCAGAGTACTTTGATGCAGAAAATCCAGCGTGGAGAGTTTGGGCTGTCAATGTCAGGTAAGGCAAGTGAGGTGCTGTGGCATTTCCGGACCGGGATGGAGTTCCTGTCACGTGACGGATTGAATCTGGTGGGGACGGAGAGAACCAATAAGGAACGTCTGCTGCGTATTGAAGGTGGTGCTGAGATGCCTTTACTGGGCGGTACCGGTGGCTTGGATTACAGACAGAAGACAGCCATGTATGACTGGCAGGCTCTGGACGGATCAGACTATTCAGGATTCACTACATTGACATTCTCTCCATACTGGAAGCAGTCATGGGATAAGACGGATGTCCGTTTGGGATTGAATCTGGATATCCGTACCGGAGCCGGATACAAGGTCCTGTTGTCTCCTATGGCAACCGCCACGTATAAAGCCAGCCGGAAGTTCAGGTTAGATGCCGGTCTCATAGGCGGCCTGGAGGATAATGCCATACGTAACTTATCAAAGATCTCTCCATATTGGTCAGAAAAGGAACGCATTAGGGACGGATACACCTTGGTAAACGGTTTCATTGGCATATCATACAGTCAGGGTTCATGGCTTACTTTATCGCTCAAAGGCGGATACCGTCATACTATTGACGAGGTCTTCCAGACAGAGTCTGATGACCTTATTGTCACGTCATTCCTGCAGCAGCAGTCATCAAATGTCCTGTATTTCAGGTTTGATGCTGATATGCAGTTCTCAGACAGGGCGGTGTTTAAGATGGATTTGAATTATAATGATTACTTCGGTTATCCTTACAGAAGCAAGATGCAGTTCAAACCGGCGTTCGATGCAAACTTCTATGGCTGTTACACTCTGGCCCGCGGACTGGATGTCATGCTGTCATATAAGCTTATGGTATTCCACTGGGTAAACAAGGTTGCCATGCCTACAGTAAATGACGTGGCATTGACTGTTGATTATGATCTGACCAGGAAACTATCATTATATGCAACGTTTAAACACCTGGCAGGCGGTGACTTCTATTATTATGCCGGGTATCGTGAAATCAAACCATCATTCCTGATTGGCGCTGCCTACAGTTTCTGATTCCTTTTTTTATTAATTTATAATTAATAAGGTGAACGGATGGATTTTTTTCTGTCCGTTCGCTTTTTCTATATCTATTTTTTGTTCTACTTTTGCCGCGCCTTAGGGCAAGATAAATAGAAAAAATATCATGCAGAAGAATCTGGTTATTGTTGAGTCTCCGGCCAAGGCCAAGACAATTGAGAAGTTTTTAGGTTCTGACTATAAGGTTATGTCAAGCTACGGACATATCTGTGACCTGAAAAAGAAAGACCTGAGTATTAACATAGATACATTTGAACCCATATATGAAATACCTTCCGATAAGAAGAAGGTGGTAAGTGAACTCAAGGAGGCAGCCAAGAAAGCTGAGATGGTCTGGCTGGCATCTGATGAGGACCGTGAGGGAGAGGCCATTAGCTGGCATCTGTTTGAGACTCTGGGTCTGAAACCTGAAAAGACCAAACGTATAGTCTTCCACGAGATAACCAAGAATGCCATTCTGCACGCCATAGAGACCCCGCGTGATATTGACACCAATCTGGTATATGCACAGCAGGCCCGCCGAGTGTTGGACCGTATCGTGGGTTTCAAACTTTCACCCATCCTCTGGCGCAAGGTCAAGCCGTCACTTTCTGCCGGTCGTGTGCAGTCAGTGGCAGTACGTCTTATCGTAGAGCGTGAGCGCGAGATCAAGGAGTTCGTGCCTGAGGCATCGTATAAGGTGGTGGCCATATTCAGACTGGATATAGACGGAACACTCCATGATGTACGTGCCGATTACAGCGGTCGTTTCAAGACCAAGGAGGAGGCCAAGGCTTTCCTTGAGAAGTGCAAAAATGCCCAGTTCAAGGTGAGTGAGATATCTACCAAGCCTATCCGCAAGATACCTGCACCTCCTTTTACTACATCCACACTTCAGCAGGAGGCTACCCGCAAGTTCGGTTTTACCGTGATGCAGACCATGATGCTGGCACAGCGTCTGTATGAGTCAGGTAAGATAACCTATATGCGTACTGACTCTGTAAACCTGTCAACCCTTTGCCTGGATTCATGCAAGAAGGCTATCAGTGAGTCAATGGGTGATGAGTATGTAAAGACACGTCAATATACACAGAAGGCTAAAGGTGCCCAGGAGGCTCATGAGGCTATCCGTCCTACCTATATGGACAACCAGTCAATAGATGGCACTGCTCCTGAGAAGCGCCTCTATGAACTTATCTGGAAACGCACCATAGCATCACAGATGGCTGATGCCGAGATTGAAAAGACCACGGTGTCAATCGTTGCTCCCAAGATAGACGGTGAGTTCAACGTATCAGGTGAGATGGTCAAGTTTGACGGATTCCTCAAGGTCTATCGTGAGACCCGCGATGATGACTCTTCCGAGTCACAGGAGAGTCAGGGCCTGCCTGAGTTCAAGAAGGGACAGAGCCTGGAATTCAGCCAGATTTCAGCATACGAGCGCTTCACCCAGCATCCGCAGCGTTTCAATGAAGCCGCTCTGGTGCATAAGATGGAGGAGTTGGGCATAGGCCGTCCTTCAACATACGCTCCCACGATAGGTACCATCCAGCAGCGCGAGTATGTGTTGCGTGAGGATATCGAGGGCAGTAAGCGTGAGTGTGACATGCTGCGTCTGGAGAACGGCAGCATCAAGGAGCAGACCATTACAGAGGTGTATGGGTCAGAGAAGTCAAAACTGGTGCCTACTGACATAGGTATGGTGGTTAATGATTTCCTGATAGAGTATTTCCCCGATATAATGAACTACAACTTCACTGCTCAGGTGGAGAAGGAGTTTGATGATATTGCAGAGGGTGATAAGCAGTGGAAGAACGTTATCAGTACCTTCTATGACAAGTTCAATCCTTCTGTAAACAACGCTATGTCAATCAAGAATGAGCATAAGGTTGGCGAGCGCATACTTGGCACAGATCCCATATCAGGCAAGCCTGTGTCTGTCAAGATAGGCCGTTACGGCCCCATCGTTCAGATAGGCAGCGCCGAGGATGAGGACAAGCCCCGTTTTGCTCAGATGAAGAAGGGTCAGACCATTGAGACCATCACTCTTGATGAGGCTTTGGAGCTGTTCCGTCTGCCGCGCACATTGGGTGAGTTTGAAGGTAACCCCGTGAGTGTAGGTACAGGCCGTTTCGGACCATATATACGTCATGACAAGTTCTATGTGTCACTGAGCGGTGTGGCCGATCCTCTTACCATTACTCTTGAGGAGGCAGTCAAGATGATTCAGGATAAGCGTGATGCCGAGTCAAAGAAGGTTCTCAAGTCATTCTCCGGCAATCAGGACCTTGAGGTGATGAACGGCCGTTACGGTGCATACATTGCATATCAGGGAAGCAACTACAAGATTCCCAAGAGCGCTGATCCCACTACTCTCACAGAAGAGGAGTGCATGGATATCATCAAGCGCCAGATTGAAAAGACCGGTTCAGCGCCCAAGCGCAGGATTTTCAAGACCAAGAAATGATAAGGGTTTTCCTGATGGGCTTTATGGGGGCTGGCAAGACCACCCTCGGCAAGGCCTTGGCAAAGGACCTTGGTATCTCTTTCATAGACCTGGACCAGTATATTGAGCGCAGGTATATGAAAACCGTGAGCCAGATATTTGCCACTAAGGGAGAGCAGGGATTCCGTGAGATAGAGAGCCGTCTGCTTCGTGAAGCCGGTGAGTTTGATGACGTGATAGTGTCATGCGGTGGCTCAACACCTCTCATAGGAGATAACATGGACTATATGCTTGCTCAGGGCAAGACCGTCTATCTAAAGTGTGATAATGAAACTCTGCTACGTCGTCTCAAGGCTGCCAGCGCAACCCGTCCGCTCATAGCAGGCAAGACAGATACAGAACTGGCTGCATTCATCGGGTCCGAGACAAAAAGACGTGAACCCGGATATCTGAGGGCAGAGTTCATCTGTCCGGGAGACCGTCTGGAGACCCGTGACCAGATATCGGATACCGTAAAGTATTTGGAGCAGCTTTTGAATTTGAAATAAGAAAAAAACGCAATATGAAACAGTCACTTGTCATTGTAAAGGTAGGAGGTAAGATAGTGGAGCAACCCGATACGCTGGAGCGTCTGCTCAATGACTTCAAGGCCATACCCGGCAATAAACTGCTTGTTCACGGCGGAGGTCGTTCGGCAACCGCAATGGCTGCCCGTCTGGGCATAGAGAGCAAGATGGTTGACGGACGCCGTATCACTGATGCCGATATGCTTGACGTGGTGACAATGGTCTATGGCGGTCTGGTAAACAAGAACATCGTGGCCAAGTTGCAGGCAGAGGGTATCAATGCCATCGGTCTTACAGGTACTGACTGCAATGTCATGCAATCCGATAAGCGTCCTGTCAAGGATGTCGATTATGGTTTTGTGGGCGATGTCAAGACTGTGAACGCAGAGTTTCTGGCCAGCCTGATAGAGAAGGGTATAGTTCCGGTTCTTGCTCCGCTTACCCATGACGGTAAGGGTCAGCTGCTCAATACCAATGCCGATACCATAGCCGGTGAGGCTGCCAAGGCATTAGCCCGCCTGTTCAAGGTTACCCTGATATTCTGCTTTGAAAAGCCGGGTGTGCTGATGCATGAGGATGATGACAACAGCGTCATTCCTTACATTTCATATTATGATTTTCCGCGTCTGGTCCAGGACGGCACCATAAGCGGTGGTATGATTCCCAAGATACAGAATGCCTTCAATGCACTGCAGGCCGGTGTGTCATCGGTCCTGATTACCAAGGCTGAGTCACTTGACAAGCTTACAGGCACTACAATAGCCCTGTAAGTTACTTTTCATAATTGTCACCACTGAAAGTACCCTTGCTGGAGCTTGCCTTTTCCTCAGGAACGGCAGGCTCTTCCTGTATTGCAGCCTCCTCTTGGGCATTATCGGAATAGAATGCGTGTATCCGGATTATGGATACTATTGAAATTACAGTCAATACCAGGAATATGATTGTGCCCAGGGTGTCAAAAAGGCTTATCTGAAGGTCAAGATTGAACTTTATGGCAAAGAATGAGATGGCGTTGTTGATGATGTGTATGCAGATAGGAACAAACAGGCTGCCGGTCTTGTGGTAAAGCCATCCGAAGATGATACCGGCCGGCAATGCAAACACCATCTGGATGGGGTTGCCGTGTATGACGGAAAAAATGGCGGCCGATATTATGATGCCCCACCAGACGTGGCCTGTAGCCTTGGCTATCTCAGTCATGATGACACGCCTCATCATTATCTCCTCCATAATGGGACCTACTATGCAGATGCCTATGAATCCTGCCCATGATTTTGTCATCTCCAGGAATTGCTGTTCAAATATATCGGGTATATCGAGTACCTGGAATAACATGTCAAAGGCAAACAATGCGCTTATGGCCATTACCAATGACAGGACGAATGCTTTTTTAGGCACCAGAGTGAACATTTCCCTGATCTTGCAGTATCTGAGTATGATCAATGATATGGCAATAAGTCCATCGGAAATGAGCAGCATTTGCGCCGTCATTGAATTGAAATCCGTATGGTTATAAATGGAAACGACTTTGAATGTGAGCAACACTATAATCTGAATCCCCAGCCAGAGACCCAGGGTTACCAGAGTCTTTTTGATTTTTTCCATATCTGTGAGTTTATAATGTCTGCCTTACTTTGTTGCGGTCAGCCTCAAGCTGTGAGGCAAGTTCCTGGGGGGAACTGAAACGGCGCTCGGGGCGCAGGAACTCCACAAACTCCAGGGAGAGCTCATGGAAGTAGATGTCACGGTCAAAATCCAGAAGGTGAGCCTCAATGGTGCGGGCCTTGCCCTCAAATGTAGGCCGGAAACCTATGTTTAGCATGGCTGGCCATGTCTCACCGTCAACTGTGGCAAGAGCGGCATAGACACCGTCGGCCGGAATCTGCATGAACTCGCAGTAGGGGCCCAGGTTGGCAGTAGGGAATCCCATCTTGCGGCCGTTCTGCAGGCCGTGTATTACCGTGCCGCTTATGGTGTATCGATAGCCGAGCATCTCATTGGCCTGCTTTACGTTGCCTGACACAAGCTCACGGCGTATGCGTGAACTGCTTATGGGGCTGCCTTCATACAGATAGGCACTGGCAGGGATTACTTCCATCCCTATCTCATGGCCTATGCGTTTGTAATCATCAATGTTCAGATTGGTATCATGGCCAAAATGGTGGTCGTGTCCTACAAGCAGTGTGCTAACGCCCAACCGTTTCTGGAGGAAATCAGTCATGAAACTGCGTGCATCCATAGCGGCAAGTGCCGATGTGAAATGGAGCGGAAAACAGTAGTCAATGCCTGTCTGCTCAAGCTGTCTCATCTTGTCCTGCGGGGTGGAAAGCAGGCGGGGACGGTAGTCTGACTGCAGTATCTGACGCGGATGCTCAGGGAATGTGATGGCCATGCTCTTAAGCCCCCGCTCTGCTGCAATATCCTTGAGCTGGCTGAGCAGATGCACATGTCCCAGATGGACTCCGTCAAAGAATCCTATCGTGGCGGCATATCTGTTATCCTGAGGTTCGGGTATGGTCATGCGTATCTCTGTTTCAGACTGCAAAAGTAATCAAGATAAGCGGGGTAGAGGAATTTTTTGCTTCAAAACTTTGCAAATTCGGGTTAATGAAGTACTTTTGCACCCGAAAGATGATGTCGGCTAAGGCCGATGATTCCTTCTCCGGGCTTTTAGCTCAGTTGGTTAGAGCAACAGACTCATAATCTGGAGGTCCTAGGTTCAAGCCCTAGATGGCCCACAATCCATTCTAAGCGAATGGATTGTTTTGTTTAAGGGCTCTCACGTTTTTCGGACCCATTCGGGTCCTCAACAGCTTCGCAGTCAAGCCCTAGATGGCCCACAAACCGTTTCCGTGAGGGAACGGTTTTTTGTTTTCTCGGTTGATAAGTAAGGGCTGCCGGATTGGGATGGATGCGGTTTAATTTGTATCTTCGCTGAATTAAAATTCAGGAGGATAAAATGTCTGTAGGTGAGATATCTGTTGTACCGGTCAGGACGCGCAGGGAGTTGCGCAGGTTTGCCAGGTTCAACATCCGGCTCTACAAGGGGAACCAGTATTCGGTGCCTGACCTTATAAGCGATACCGTGCAGTCATTTACTCCGTCCGGAAATGCGGCTTATGAGTTTTGTGAGGCGCAACCTTTCATGGCTCTTATGGATGGCAGGATTGTGGGCCGTGTGGCTGCAATCATAAACCATAAGGCAAATGAGGTGTGGCAAGTAAGGACGGTCAGGTTCGGGTGGATAGATTTCATTGATGATACGCGTGTATCAGGAGCTCTTTTGAATGCTGTGGCAGAGTGGGGCAAGGAGCGTGGCATGGACCGTTTGGAGGGGCCTTTCGGATTTACGGATTTTGATCCGGAAGGTATGCTGACCCAAGGGTTTGACCGTCTGGGCACCATGGCTACCATATACAACTATCCATATTACCCGGAGCATATGGAGAAGCTGGGGCTGGAGCCATCGGCCAAATGGGTTGAGTGGCTTGTCAGGTTCCCCAATCCTGTTCCTGAAAAGATACAGCGTCTCTCAAAGGCGGTAATGGAGCGTTACAAGCTGCATCTGGCTGTTTACGGAAGCAGCAAGAGCAATGAGGCCGGGAAGTATGCTTACAAACTGTTCCGTCTTGTCAATGAGGCGTATGCTCCGCTGTACGGTTATTCGGCCTTTTCTGAGAAACAGATAGACCTGTTCGTAAAGCGTTACCTTTATATGCTTGACAGGAGGCTTGTGACAATTGTGCTTGACAGCAATGATGATGTCGTGGCTTGCGCACTTACCATGCCCTCCATAGCCCAGGCTCTGCATAAGTGTCAGGGACGACTCTTTCCTTTTGGTTGGTGGCGTATATTAAGTGCTTTGCGCCCCAAGAGTTCAAGTCTCATTGAGATGCTGTTTGTGGCAGTAAAACCTGAATACCAGGACAAGGGTGTGCTTGCCATTCTGACCAACAACGTGACCTCAAAGATAAATTCCATAGGATGCGTCTATGGAGAAAGCAATCCGGAACTTGAGACAAACGTAAGGATGCAGTCTCTCTGGAACTATTTTCCGGGCTCTGAAATAGTTAGACACAGGGCTGTTTATTACAAAAATATATAACTTTGGCATTAGATAAAAACAACATATGGCAGAGACAGACGAAATATTTGACCAGAGACCGCCTGAGGTGCAGTACAATGAGGATAACATACGCCACATGGACGATATGGAGCATATCCGTAACCGTCCTGGTATGTACATAGGCAAACTTGGTGACGGCTCTCAGGCCGATGACGGTATCTACGTGCTGCTTAAGGAGATCATTGACAACAGCGTTGATGAATTCCGCATGAACACCGGCAAGCGTATTGACATAGAGCTTACCGATATGGGCCGCGTTTCAGTACGAGACTATGGCCGCGGTATCCCCCAGGGTAAACTTGTGGAGGCTGTGAGCATGCTTAATACCGGCGGTAAGTTTGACAGCAAGGCGTTCAAGAAGAGCGTGGGCCTGAACGGTGTGGGTCTTAAGGCTGTTAATGCGTTGAGTCTCAACTTTGAGGTGAGCAGCTGGCGTGACGGTCAGGTGCGCACTCTCCGTTTTCAGCGTGGCAAGCTGTTGTCTGATGAAACCGTTCCCAGTGCTGATGAGCATGGCACCCAGGTTATCTTTGAGCCGGATAACCAGCTCTTTACGGGTTATCAGTTCCGTCCTGCCATAATTGAGACCATGTTGCGTAACTACACCTACCTGAACACCGGCCTTGTCATCATGTATAATGGTCAGAGGTTCATATCACGCAACGGTCTGGAGGATCTGCTTGGCGAGCGTATGAGCGCCCAGAGCCTATATCCCATAATCCATCTGCAGGGTACTGACATTGAGATTGCGTTTACCCATACCAACCAGTATGGTGAGGAGTATTACTCATTCGTGAACGGCCAGTACACATCACAGGGAGGTACTCATCAGAGCGCCTTTAAGGAGCATATAGCACGTACCATCAAGGAGTTCTACGGTAAGAACTTTGAATCAGGCGATGTGCGTAACGGCATGGTGGCTGCCATAGCCGTGAATGTTGAGGAGCCTGTGTTTGAGAGCCAGACCAAGATCAAGCTTGGCTCCACCACCATGAGTCCTGACGGTGGCGTGTCACTTAACAAGTTTGTGGGTGATTTCATCAAGAAGGAGGTTGATGACCTGCTCCACAAGGAACCGGAGGTGGCTGATGTGATACTTAAGAAGATCCTTGAATCAGAAAAGGAGCGTAAGGAGATAGCCGGCATAACCAAACAGGCCCGCGAGCGTGCCAAGAAGGCCAATCTGCACAACCGTAAGCTGGCTGATTGCCGCATCCACCTGAATGATGCCCGCGGTGACCGCCAGGAGGAGAGCTGCATTTTCATTACTGAGGGTGACTCTGCAAGCGGATCCATTACCAAGAGCCGTGACGTGAATACCCAGGCCGTGTTCAGCTTGCGCGGTAAGCCACTTAACAGCTACGGCCTCACCAAGAAGGTGGTCTATGAGAATGAGGAGTTCAATCTGCTTCAGGCTGCCCTCAACATAGAAGAGGGGCTTGATGACCTGCGCTACAACAAGATAATCGTGGCAACTGATGCCGATGTGGACGGTATGCACATACGTCTGCTCATGATTACCTTCTTCCTGCAGTTCTTCCCGGAACTTATCAGGAAAGGACACGTCTATATACTGCAGACCCCGCTGTTCCGCGTACGTAACAAACGCAAGAAGAAAAAAGGTCCGGCAGGCCATGTTGACGGTGTGGTGACAGAGAAGGGTGAGTTTGAGACCATCTATTGCTACACTGAGGAGGAGCGCCGCCAGGCCATTGAGAAACTCTCTCCCAACCCTGAGATAACCCGATTCAAAGGACTGGGTGAGATATCGCCCGATGAGTTCAAGAACTTTATCGGCCCTGATATGCGCCTGGAAATGGTAACTTTGCAGAAGACTGACGCTGTGGATGACCTGCTCTCATTCTATATGGGCAAGAACACTATGGAGCGTCAGAATTTTATCATCGATAATCTGGTGGTAGAGGAGGATATTGTAGATGAGGATGAGGGTGAAAAGTTTTAATTGGAAAGGACTATGAAACTGCTTTTTCCCGGATCTTTTGATCCGTTTACGATAGGCCACGCCGATCTTGTGGAACGCGCGCTGAAACTGGGCGCTGAGGTGGTGATAGCCATCGGTATAAATGAAGAGAAGAAACCGTTGTTCAGCACAGCACAACGCCTGGACGCGATCAGGGAATATTACAATGGAAATCCGGCCGTAAGTGTGATAGAGTACAAGGGTCTTACGGTGGATGCGGTGCGTGATAATGGCTGTGACGCCATACTGCGCGGCATCCGTTCAGTTACAGACTATGACAAGGAGCGTAATCTGGCAGACATAAACCGTTCAATAGAGGGTGTTGAGACGGTCCTGCTGGTTTCCAGCCCCGCTGTGCAGCATGTAAGCAGCAGTCTGGTGCGTGAACTGATCTCTTTTGGCCGCCCTGCAGATGAACTTATGATTGAAACATTCAAAAAATAACGCAAAGGGGACGGTTCTGTTCGCGAACAGAACCGTCCCCTTTGCGTCTGAGAAGAAAAAAGATGAAAAGACTTGATATTCTTTTAGCGGCAGTTTTGATGCCGATGATGGTTATGGCGCAGCCGGGCCGCGGTGGTGTACTGCCCCGTCAGGCACAGCCACAGCCTCAGACCCAGATTCCGATGCAGCGCCAGCCTCAGCCTCAGGCTACGTCTATCGATGCGGAACTCCAGAAACTTTTGGTAGCAGAGGGAGCCATATCGGCCCTCTATGTGGAGGAGGTTGATGAGAAGAAGATTGTGGAGCAGGCCATTAAGGGCATGCTTGAGGAACTGGATCCTCATTCCACCTATCTCACGCCAGAGGAGAATGACAAATCAAACGAGACCCTGATGGGCTCATTTGAAGGTATAGGAGTACAGTTCAATATGATAGATGATACCCTGTTCATTGTCCAGCCTATTCCTGACGGCCCCTCTGAGAAGGTGGGAATCATGGCCGGTGACCGCATAGTGACCGTGAATGATACTGCAATAGCTGGCGTAAAGATGTCACAGGAGACCATCATGAAGCGTCTGCGCGGTCCCAAGGGCACCAAGGTGGATCTGGGTATCTGCCGTCGCGGTGTGGATGAACTGCTCCATTTCATGGTTACACGTGACAAGATTCCCGTAAATACGGTTGATGCCGGATATATGATCAAGCCCGGTGTGGGTTACGTCAAGATATCGAGTTTTGGTGCCACCACTGTTGATGAGTTTGAGGCTAAACTTGCCCAGTTGCGCGCTCAGGGAGCCCGTTCACTCATCCTTGACCTTCAGGGAAATGGCGGAGGCCTGCTCATGGCTGCCATAGGTATGGCCAATGAGTTCCTGGGACGTGACCAGATGGTGGTATATACCGAGGGCCGCCGTTCACCCAAGAGCGGTTATATGGCCGATGGTCGCGGTCGTTTCCGTGAAGGTAACCTGGTGGTGCTCATAGATGAATACTCTGCATCGGCAAGTGAGATAGTATCTGGTGCCGTACAGGACTGGGACCGGGCTACGATAATAGGTCGCCGCTCATTCGGCAAGGGTCTTGTGCAGCGTCCCATAGAGTTCCATGACGGATCTCTCATACGTCTTACCGTAGCCAAGTATTACACTCCTGTTGGCCGATGCATCCAGAAACCGTACGGCAAGGATGTGGATTACGGGGAGGATATACTTGAACGCCTGCATCACGGCGAACTGACCAATCCGGACAGCATCCATTTCCCGGATTCGCTCAAGTACAGTACCATGATAAAGCATCGCACGGTATATGGCGGCGGAGGTATCATGCCTGATATATTCGTGCCTCTGGATACTACACGTACCAATCAGTATTACCGCAAGGTTACAGCCAAGAATGTGGTGCTGAATACAGCCATGCAATATACTGAGCGCAACCGCCGTATGATAGAGCGCCGCTATAGGACTGTTGAGGATTACAAGAGGGGATTTGAAATAGGGCCGGATATACTCAGAATGTTCCAGAATAAAGCCAAGGATGCCAAGGTGGATTTTGATGAGGACCAATATAATGAGTGCCTGTACATATTCAAGACACAGCTCAAGGCTACCATTGCCCGTCTGATATGGGGTATGAATGCCTATTATCAGATTATTCAGGAACTTGATGAAACAATTCAAAGGGCTGTAAAATACATTGAGACGGGTCAATAAATACCGTTCTCTAACTTACAAACCGATTTTTTGTGTAAGTTTGTGGGCTGAAAATTTTAGAACAACCAAATTATTAATCAATAAATACATTTTTATGGCTAACGAAGTTAACAACGGTTATTACAAACTGAGTTGGGGCCAGAGAATCGGTTTCGGTTCCGGTGACCTTGCCCAGAATCTGATTTTCCAGACGGTTGCATGTTTCCTGATGCTGTACCTCTGCACGGTACTCAAAATCACCCCTGGATTCGTAAGTGGACTTATTCTTGCAGTAAGACTCCTGGACTGCTTCTGGAGTCCTGTAGTAGGTAAATATATTGATAACCACAATCCTAAATTAGGAAAGTATCGTACATATCTGCTTTACGGCGGTATTCCTCTTACCGTTGCAGCCTGCTTCCTGATGCTTCCCACTGTGGCTACATGGAGCATGACTATGAAGATTGTCTATGCTACTGTCAGCTACACTCTGCTCAGCATGATCTACTCAGTAGTGAATATACCTTACGGCTCAATCATGGCCTCTATGACCCGTGATAACGATGAGGTTCTTATCCTTACCTCAACCCGTATGGTATGCGCCAATATCGGTCAGATAGTCGTTCAGGCCGGCTTCCCCATCGGACTTGCAATGTGCGTAGGTATCGCCGTTGACTGGAACCAGGCTGTATTCATGGCTATCGGTACAATTCCTGCATTTATAATCCTGCCTTTGCTTCCCGTTTTGAAGAAACTGTTCGGTAAGAAGGGACTCTATTATCTGCTTCTTTGTGTAGGTCTTGTGGGATTCATCACACTGTTCATCATCGGTAAGTTCTTTGATGTTCAGAAATGCAATGTAATTGTTCAGGGTGCTAAGGTCCTGACAGGTGTAGGTCTGCTGGTTGGTTCACTTATGTGGGCACTGGTTCCTGAGGTTATCACCGATGCAGAGTATCGCACAGGTAACCGTCCCGCTGCTACAGTAAACGCTCTTGCAGGTGTGGCTTTCAAGGCCGGTTTCTCACTTGCAGGTTTCATCACTCCTTGGGTTATGGGTCTGATTGGCTTTAACCTGGCCAGCGAGGAGTCAGCTCTGCCTACAGATCCTAAGGCATGGTTCACTGTTACTTGCATCTTTGCAATAGTAGGTTTCGTTCTGCTGACACTCTGCTTCATGGGCAGTAAGGAGAACATCACCACCACACCTGAGAAGCCGGTTTCATTCGGTGAGATGTGGCAGGAGTTCAAGGCAAACAAGTGCCTGCAGTTGGTTCTGAGCATCTTTATCGTAGTGTTCCTGGCATCATTCATCAGCGCTCCGGTAAATGCTTATTATACTCACCTGAGTGATTATAATCCGACTGTACAGAATGCAATCCTTATATTCACAACCATCATTCCTGCTATCCTTCTTGTTGTTGTGGGATATCTGGTATTCAAGTATCCTCTCACTGATGAAAGACTTGACGAGATGAACCGTGAAATTGAGGCTAAGCACGCTGCCAAGAAATAATCAATCATTTCAAAAATGCACAAGGGGGCCGATTCTGAGCAGAATTGGCCCCCTTTTTCTGCCAAATAGTGTTAATATTATATCAAAAAGCATAACTTCGCGGCTTGAAATGAAGATATGTCTGCAGTCAAAAGTAAAAGCTGTGGTGAGATTATGCTCATTGTTGGTTGTTCTTTTCCTTCTGTCATCCTGTAAGGGCAAACAGAAGGTTTGTGACACATGTCTTCATGAGATTTACGCTCCCCTGCTCCAGGATGAACCGACTGAATATCCCATCATGTCAAGTATGTTTGCACGTGTGGATACCGTATTCTTGGAAAACGCGGGTGTAGAGAGTATGATAGAGTCTGTAGATGAGGTCATCTCATTCTCAAATACCATAATAGTACGTTCAGCCAATACCCTTTATTTCTTTGACAACAAGGGTAAGTTCCTGCGCCGTTTTGATGGTCAGGGCAAGGGTACCGGCAAATACCGTAAGATAGACCGCATTGATATTCTTCCTGCCCGTGATGAACTATATATCATGGACGGTCATACCAACAATATCTTTGTCTATGGGATGGACGGAACTTATAAGCGGAGAGTCCAGATTGATGATTTTGTCAGTGACTTTGCCGTCCTGCCTGATGGCTGTTTCCTTTTTGCCAATCCCATCAAATATACCGGCCGTCCTTATCGTCGCGGACTCTGGAAAACCGATCCTGACGGAAAGTTCCTCAAGCAACTGGTTGAATTTGACCCTGAGTTTGCCCATGTGAGCATAAACAATCCTTATATAAACCACATAAGTCCTGGCGTGATAGGTTTTATGGGTATTGAGGATAATGACAAGTTCTACACATACGCGGGTGACAGCATTGCGGTGACCTGCCGTATGACTACTGATATAGTCATCCCTGATGAGTTGAAACGTAGCGACAAGGTATTTGTGAATCCGCATAGGGAATATACCAAATGCGGCTATATGGAGACTCCCCGTTTCCTCTACTTTGTAAACACCAACTACGGAGCAAACCTTATGATGGTGTTTGTTGACAAAAGTACGTGGACTACATACCGCATGTATGTCTATACCAGTGAGTTCAACCACGACAAAGAGACGCGTGAGCCGTTCCCGTTCCTGGTAGGTTCCTATAACGGGACTCTGGTGGGATTCTATGATTCAGGTATGATCCTGGACAGCGAGCGCTTCAAATCCCTCTTCCCCACAATTACCGCTGACTCCAATCCCGTACTCCTCTTTTTCAGGGAATAAATAATCTATCTTGAAGGTTCTGTAAATCTTTCCCAGTGAGCGGAACCAAAGGGGAATACCCTTCACAAAGTCTCGCACCCACGCGAGACCAGTGGGATGGGGCCCGCGACTAAAAATATCTATTCTGGAACGAACAGTTTCGGAATAGATATTTTTAGTTGTGGGAGGGCCGGCCGAAGGCCGCTTTGAGAAGGGTATTCCCCTTTGGTTCCCCTTCAAGAAATATTAAAATCCGAAGTCGAAATCTTGGGTCTGGATGTTTGAGTCCTGTTCAGGTTCTTTTGCTTCCAAGTGGATGGGATTGCCCTCAATGTGGACAGCCTTTACGGGGCAGATGAACTCGCAGCCGCCGCATCCTACGCAGAGATCAGGAGTGGTCTCGGGGATGGTCAGGCCTCCCTCAAAGGGAACCATGTGGATGGCCTGTACAGGGCAGTGCTCGGCGCAGGCTCCGCAGCTGGTGCGGTTCACGTTGACCACGCAGATGTCCTTGTTGAATACTACTCGTCCCGGCTGTGTATGGTGTTTCTCCTCAACTGTAAGCGGACGTATGGCTCCTGCGGGGCATACCTGGCTGCACAGGTTGCAGTCATAGTTGCAGTAACCCTGGTCAAACTTCATCACGGGCTGCATGATGCCACCCAGGCCGTATTCCATTCCGGCAGGTTTGAGCACATGGCTGGGGCACTTGCTTACACACAGGTGGCAGGCGGTGCAGTGCTGGAGCAGATTCCGGTGGCTTATGGAGCCCGGAGGTGACATAGGCACACGCTCATCCTTCCTGCCTGTTACCTTGGCCTCAAGGGCGGCCGGAGCAAGAGCGGCAATTACCAGCGATGATTTGAGGAACTGGCGCTTTGACTCATCAACAGCATCGGCAGTTGTGCTTTCTTTAGCAGACTTTCCGCATTTTACGGGGCCGAAACTCAACGCTTTCTGCTTGCAGGCATCGATACAGTCAAAACAATCCACGCAGCGTGAATAGTCTATGGTCTGGTTCTTGGAATCAATGCAATATGCCTTGCACTTGCGCTGGCAGGCCAGGCAATGGTTGCACTTGTCCTTATCGATGCGTATGCGCAGGAGTGAGAATCTTGAGAAAAATCCTAACAGAGTACCAACGGGGCAGATGGTGTTGCACCAGGTGCGTCCGTAGTGGTATGAAATGTGCCCTACAACCAATAGGGTAAGCAGAGCTACCACGAATGCCGTTATGGATTTGAGTGAAATGACAACCTTGAAGAAACTGTAGTTACCCATCTTCTCAGAGATGGCTGCAAGCAGGTTGTTGCCAAACAGATAGATGGGGCGGAACAGTTCATCGGCCATACGTCCGAATGCACTGTAAGGCTCCACAAGGCCTACCAGGAAGGTGAATCCGCATATCCAGGCAATGACCAGGGCTGCAAGCACACCCCAGCGCAGCCAGGGCTGTTCAGGCTTGTATCCGTATTTCTTTTTCTTGTCAAATTTCTTTGACAACCAGTTAAAGAAATCCTGGAATATGCCAAGCGGGCATACCACTGAGCAGTATATACGGCCTAGTATCAGTGTGCCTGCAATGAGACATACCAGCGTTACGATGCTGAGTGACAGCAGGGCGGGCCCGAACTGTATTTTCTGAAGCAGAGGGTTGTCAAGGACACCTGCAAAATCAATGAACCCGAAGGTGAGTATGGCGATGACGGCTATTGCCAACGCCGTTCTTATTTTGCGCAGCATAGCTTAGAGTCTTACTCTCTTGACGTTGATAGACTCCAGATCCATTGTGCCCAGACCCAAAGACTGACCATCGGGGATATGTTCTATATCCTCAAACCTGATGTTCCTGTTTACTTGGGTAAAGAACTTGCCGGCAGCGGTATCCACAGCTACGATATCAGGTGATGCAAAGAGAGCCTTGGTCAGAACCACATCACTTGCGCTGCGCCCCTGAGGGCCGTTGGTGGCAACGGTGCGGTATGCGTCAACAATGTGCAGGACTGCGGGCTTGTAGGTGCAGATATCGGCTATACACTGGTGCAGGCCGCGTGAATGGAAGGCGCGACGGTCCCAGACTATGCCCATGTGGTTCTTCATGGCGCAGGTCATGAGTGCTCCGCCGTGGTTCTTGAGAACCGGTACGTTTATCCATTTGTCACACTCAATGATAGCTTTGTGAACCTTGGCGTTCTTGAGTGTCTTGCCGTTAGGAATGTCAACCTGCTGGTATGATGACTGCTCATGTGCATATACCATGGTGGCACCGGCCTTCTTGACGGCAGCCTCTATTCCGCTATGGTCATAGCAGCGGCTCCAATTGTCACAGGTATGGTCAAATACCTTGATCTCTGCCGCTCCGGCCTCCTGGCACATCTTGATGAGAGCGGTGATGAGGTCCGGGTTGGTGTTGCCTGCCAGTTCCGGGGTGCGGTCCCAGCCTATATTGGGCTTGATTACAATCTTATCTCCCTTCTTGATGAAACGGCCTATGCCGCCCAACTCTTTCATGGCGGCTTCAAGCATTGCTGCCGGCTCACCGTTCATGATTGCGGCAAGGTCAGCATTGCCATCACCTGTAGCGGCATTGGCAGGTGTGGTACTTGCCATGACATCCATCATTCCGCTGGTCTTGACTGTAACGAGTGCTCCGGCTGCAGCCAGAGTCTTTAAGAAATCCCGTCTATCCATAATTGTCTGTGGTAAAAAAACAATGGTTAGTATTGTTATTTTCGGCTAAATTATGGTTTTTGTTTCAAATTACATACGGTTGAACCTGTAAAACAAACCGTTCCCGTTTTTATTTTAGTTTTATTATGAAAGTTGTTCATTATTTGCTTTCTGTATTATTGGTATAGTAGGTGGTTTTTGTTAATTTCGCGCAATTAACAGAAACAACTGAAAAACCTATAAAACAATGTCCGAGACTAAGAGAATTTCATCAGCTCTGATATCGGTCTTCCATAAGGACGGCCTTGACGAGATCATCAGCAAACTCCATCAGGAAGGTGTTAAACTTATATCTACCGGCGGAACCCAGCGCTTCATTGAGTCGCTCGGCGTACCTTGCCAGGCCGTAGAGGAACTGACAGGTTATCCGTCCATCCTGGGCGGTCGCGTCAAGACCCTTCATCCCAAGATATTCGGTGGTATCCTGGGTCGTCGTGAAGAGGAGAATGATGTGGCTCAGATGCGCAGTTATGACATCCCTGAGATTGACCTGGTTATAGTTGACCTCTATCCCTTTGAGGATACCGTAAAGTCAGGCGCTGAGGATGCTGATATCATTGAGAAGATTGATATAGGCGGTATCTCACTTATTCGTGCCGGAGCCAAGAATTTCAATGACTCTGTCATCGTGGCCAGCAAGGATCAGTACAAGCCTCTGCTCGACATCCTTAACGAGCGTGGTGCAGAGACCACTCTTGAGGAGCGCCGCTGGTTTGCCAAGGAGGCATTTGCCGTTTCATCATATTATGACAGCTGCATCTATAACTGGTTCGCATCAGGTGATGATGAGGATCATTTCCGTCTGGCACTGGATGGCCACAAGGCTATGCGCTACGGTGAGAATCCTCACCAGAAGGGTGTGTTCCACGGTGACCTGGATGCCATGTTTGATCAGGTACACGGTAAGGAGATTTCTTACAACAACCTGCTTGACATCAATGCAGCAATTGACCTGATTGATGAGTTCTCTGAGACTACATTCGCCATCCTCAAGCACAACAACGCCTGCGGTGTAGCTTCACGCCCCACACTGCTTGAGGCCTGGAAGGATGCATTGGCAGGTGACCCCGTTTCAGCATTCGGTGGCGTGCTCATTGCCAACGCTCCCATAGACAAGGCTACTGCTGAGGAGATCAACAAGATATTCTTTGAGGTCATCATCGCTCCTGATTATGACTTTGATGCTCTGGAGATACTTGGTCAGAAGAAGAACCGCATCATACTTATCCGCAAGGAGCAGAAACTGCCCGTCAAGCTGGTACGTTCAGCCTTGAACGGTGTGCTTGTTCAGGATAAGGATACCAAGATTGAGACTCCCGATGACCTTAAGCTGGTTACATCACGCAAGCCTACGGATGAGGAGATAGATGATATGCTCTTTGCCAACAAGATCGTAAAGAACAGCAAGAGTAACTCAATAGTATTTGCACGCGGCAAGCAGCTGCTGGCAAGCGGTGTGGGCCAGACCTCACGTGTGGATGCCCTCAAGCAGGCCGTTGAGAAGGCTCATGGATTCGGATTCACCCTTGAGGGCGCCGCAATGGCAAGTGATGCCTTCTTCCCGTTCCCTGACTGCGTAGAATTGGCAGATAAGGCCGGTGTCAAGAATGTGGTACATCCGGGCGGTTCAGTCCGTGACCAGGAGTCAATAGATTACTGCGAGCAGCATGACATGACTATGGTCATGACCGGCTTCCGTCATTTCAAACATTGATTCATAACGCATAACACAATACTACAGTGGGACTATTTTCATTAACACAGGAATTATCGATGGACCTTGGCACCGCCAATACCATCATAATGCACAATGACAAGATTGTAGTTAACGAGCCTTCAATCGTTGCCCTTGACAACCGTACAGACAAGATGGTGGCTGTGGGCAACAAGGCTAAGCTGATGTACGAGAAGACCAATACGGCCATACGTGTAATTCGCCCGCTGCGTAACGGTGTGATAGCCGATTTCGATGCCTGCGAGCAGATGATGCGCGGTCTGATAAGTATGGTTGATACCGGTCGTCGTCTATTCTCACCTTCACTCAAGATGGTCATTGGCGTCCCTTCGGGTAGTACTGAGGTGGAGCTCCGTGCCGTGCGTGACTCAGCAGAGCATGCCGGAGGCCGTGAGGTCTATATGCTGTTTGAGCCTATGGCTGCCGCAATAGGTATCGGAATCGATGTGCTTGCTCCTGAGGGCAATATGATTGTCGATATAGGTGGCGGTACCACTGAGATTGCCGTTATCTCACTTGGCGGTCTGGTGTCAAACAACTCCGTGAAGGTGGCCGGTGATGATTTCACTGCCGATATCCAGGAGTATATGGGCCGTCAGCACAACGTCAAGGTGTCAGAGCGTATGGCTGAGCGTATCAAGATAAACGTAGGTGCCGCTCTTACCGAGCTTGGTGATGATGCTCCGGAGGATTACATCGTTAACGGCCCCAACAAGATAACGGCTCTGCCTATGTCTGTTCCTGTATGCTATCAGGAGATTGCCCACTGTCTGGACCGTTCTATCGCCAAGATAGAGTCAGCTGTGCTGAACGCACTTGAGAACACTCCTCCTGAACTCTATGCCGATATCCTCAAGAACGGTATCTATCTGTCAGGTGGCGGTTCAATGCTGCGTGGCATCAGCAAGCGTTTGGCTGACAAGATAGGAATTGATTTCCATGTCGCAGCCGAGCCGCTTCTAAGCGTTGCCAAGGGTACCGGTGTGGCACTCAAGAACGTGGACCGTTTCTCATTCCTGATGAGATAAAACTGAACAGTAGCCGTGCGTTCACTACTTGATTTCATAGTAAAGCACAGCTACGTTTTCCTGTTCATCCTGCTGGAGACGTTATCGCTGGTACTTCTGTTCGGTTTCAATGACCGGCAGAATGAGGCTTTCATGACGTCTGCCAATTCCATGTCGGGCACTCTGTTTGAGTGGCGTACCGGCGTGGAGCATTATTTTGGCCTGCGTAGGGAGAATACTGCTCTTTTGGAGGAGAATGCCAGGCTCCGCAGCCTCTTGTATGAGCTTACTGACAGCCAGTGTGTAGAGACTGAGAGGGCGTTGTCATCAGAGGGTGTCATAGCAGCCCGTGTCATTGACAATACGGTACGTAAGGATGACAACTATATCACTATTGACAAGGGTAAGCGTGACGGCATAGCCCCCGGTATGGGCGTTTACTCCCCTGACGGCGTGGTAGGGTCCGTAATGTTGACAGGTAACAGGTATTCTGTCATCATGCCGGTGCTTAACGGAAGTACCAGTATAAGCTGCAAGATCAAGGGTAGTGAAAGTTTCGGATTCTTAGAGTGGCAGGGCGGTGACCCGTATGTAGCCCAGATCAGTGATATGCCTTACCACTCGATAGTAGGGATAGGTGATACCATAGTCACAACAGGCTTCTCTTCAGTTTTTCCTGAGAATATCCCGGTAGGAAAGGTGGCCGGCGTAGAGAGGTCAAGCAACGGTTATACACTTAAGGTCAAGGTCAATCTGGCTATTGACATATCAGACCTGAGATGGGTTTATGTACACTCACGCACCCGTGATGATGAGATAGACGGTTTGTATAAACAGATAAAAGAGTAGTCTATGGATTCAGTACCGTTCACACGAAGATTATTGACGCTGCTTCTGCTTGCCGCGTTGCAGGTACTGTTCCTGAACAGGATATGCCTGTTCGGTTACGTCACGCCGTTGTTCTATATCTGGATGATAGCCCGCTTTGACAGTTCCATGTCACGTACAGGCATTCTTACGTGGGCTTTCGTGTTGGGTCTTCTCTTAGATTTGTTCTCCGCAACACCCGGATTGAATGCCGCCTCCGCCACGCTTTTAGCTATGTTCCAACCGGGTCTGGTGAAACTCTTTGTCCCTCTTGACCGTCATGATGTGATTGTCCCCGGATTCATATCAATGGGAGGCAGGCAATTTGTGGGTTATCTGCTGCTGCTCACGTTATTGCATCATACTGTCTATTTCATTTTGCGCAGCATTCCGTTAGGTGACTGGTCGGTCCTGGCGTTGAAGGTGGTATTCAGTTCACTCCTGACATTCATATTGATGCTCGTGGCTGAACGGGTATCGGTATCATCCGGTCAAAAACATACCTGACACGGTGAAGAACCACAAGTTTGACAACAGGAGATTCGTGATAGGCATCATGGTAATAACCGTTGTGCTGATATACCTGATACGTCTCATCCAGATTCAGATTGTTGATACCCGTTACCGTAATTCGGCCGATAACAATGCCCTCTATTACCGCACGGTCTATCCTACACGCGGCGTGATTTATGACCGTAAGGGTCGCATGATTGTGAGCAACCAGCCATCATTTGACGTGATGGTGGTTACCCGTAACATTAAGAATCTGGATACACTTGCTTTCTGTAGTACTCTTGATATAACAAAGGAGTTTTTTGACAGCCGTATGGCCGATATCCGTAACCTGCGCAAGAATCCCGGTTATTCATCATACACCGAGCAGGTTTTTATGGCGCAGCTCTCTTTCAATGAGATATCGGACCTTAGGGAGAACCTGTACCGTTTCAATGGCTTCAGCATAAACCAGCGTCAGCAACGCAAGTACAACTATGAGGCTGCTGCCCATCTGCTGGGTGATTTGGGTGAGGTATCCAAGACTGAGATAGAGAATGACGGTTGGTACACACAGGGTGACGTGATAGGCAAGCAGGGTGTTGAGAAATACTATGAGAGCCAGCTGCGTGGTGAGAAAGGTATTGAAATACTGCTTAAGGATGCGTACGGACGTATTCAGGGGAGTTATTATAATGGTGAGTATGATCAGACTGCCGTCCCCGGACGTAATCTGAACCTTGGGCTTGACATAGAGCTACAGATGTTGGGTGAGAAACTCATGCAGCATAAGATAGGCAGCATTGTGGCCATCGAGCCCAAGACAGGTGAGATACTCTGTATGGTATCGGCGCCTTCATTCAACCCATCAGAGCTGTCAGGCCGTCAGCGCAGTGAACACTATCAGGAACTGGCTGCCCGCCATGACAAGCCGCTGCTTAACCGCACCATACAGGGTACATATCCTCCGGGTTCCACATTCAAGACATCACAGGCGCTCACATTCCTTCAGGAGGGGATCATTGATACACGAACCCAGTATCCGTGTACGGGAGGATTTGTGTTCCGTGGCCTTAGGGTAGGATGTCATGCCCATTCATCACCTTTGTCACTCAATTTTGCCATTGCCACGTCATGTAACGGCTATTTCTGCTGGGGTTACTACTATATGATAGGTGCATATAAATACGGAACTCCCCAGAAAGCGCTTACAGTGTGGAAGGATTACATGGTCGATATGGGATTCGGTTACGCCTTAGGCGTGGACCTGCCTGGTGAGGCCCGTGGCATGATTCCCAATTCTGATTATTATGACCGTCACTATAATAAGTCCTGGAACGGCCTTACAACCATAAGCAATGCCATAGGTCAGGGTGAGGTTACGCTTACACCGTTGCAGATTGCCAATCTGGGTGCTACCATAGCCAACCGCGGGTATTACATCACTCCGCATGTGGTACGCTCAGTTGAGGGTGTTGACAGTCTGGACTCAGCCTATGTTACCCGTCACTATGTGAATGTGGACAGGGAGAACTATGAGATAGTGGTTAAGGGTATGCGTCAGTCGGTCATTGATGGTACCTGCCGTTCGGCCGATAATGATAATTATTTGGTGTGCGGTAAGACAGGAACGGCGCAGAACCGTGGCAAAGACCATTCTGTATTTATGGGATTTGCTCCTATGGATGATCCGCAGATAGCCATTGTGGTCTATGTTGAGAACGGCGGATTCGGTGCCACATATGGTGTGCCAATCGGCGCTCTCATGATGGAGCAATACATAACCGGAGGCTTATCAGAAGAAAGCAAGGAGAAGGTTGAACTCTATTCAAACAGAGTCATTGATTATGGAGAGGAGGAACGCTAATATATGTGGCAGGATTGACTGGCTCACTGTTTTGCTGGTGGTGACCATAATGGTGTGCGGTTGGTTCAGCATCTGCGGAGCCAGTGCAGACCTGGAGAATCCTGACCTGTTCTCTTTTGCCACCCGTCCGGGTAAGCAGATGGTATGGATACTATGCTCCTTTGCCGTAGGTGCCATGGTGATGTTCATGAGCCAGAACTTCCTTAACTCATACGCCTATATCATTTACGGCCTGCTGCTGTTGCTGCTGCTTGTCACAATCTTTGTGGCGGGTGATACAAAGGGTTCCCATTCGTGGCTGAATCTGGGGCCTGTAAAACTTCAGCCGGCTGAGTTTGCCAAGTTTGCCACTGCGCTGGCGCTTGCCAAGTTCGTTGACAGGTTTGATTTCAATCCCGCATCATTTAAGGATGTGCTCAAGGCATGTGCCATATTCCTGGTACCCATGTTGCTGATAATATGTCAGAATGAGACAGGCTCTGCATTGGTCTATGTGGCGTTCCTGCTTGTTATGTATCGTGAAGGAATGACAGGAAGCGTACTGCTGGTAGGATTCTGTGCCATCCTGTTCTTTATACTTGAGATCAAGTTCAGCCCTGTAAACTTTGGCAGTCAGCCGTTCCAGTTGGGAACATGGCTTGTCCTTACCATCATCCAGCTTATTGAGAGCTGGATGATATGGATCATGTCCCGTAACCGCAGTCTGTCACTTACGGTGTTGGGGCTGGGTACCGGAGGTATGCTTATAGGTCTGGCCCTCTCTCTTTCAGTTATACCCTTCAAGGTTACATGGCTTCAGACCGCCCTGATCATTGTAACAAGC
Source organism: uncultured Bacteroidales bacterium (assembly GCA_902763885.1). Classification (GTDB taxonomy): domain Bacteria; phylum Bacteroidota; class Bacteroidia; order Bacteroidales; family Bacteroidaceae; genus Colenecus. Next base: position 287,230 of record CACWTU010000001.1, read on the forward strand.
GTGTTCATTATATTCAGGTCTTTCAAGGATATTGCCCGCCGTTATATCCTGGTGGCGCTATTCGGCATTGGTTCTGTATGCTATCTGTTCTCTGTTGATTATGCCTTCAATGAGATCTTGCAGCCTCACCAGCGCACCCGTATCAATGTGATTCTGGGTCTGGAGGATGATCCCAAGGGAGCAGGCTACAATGTGAACCAGTCTTTGATAGCCATCGGCTCAGGCGGCCTTACCGGAAAGGGGTTCATGAAAGGTACTCAAACCAAGCTGAAGTTTGTTCCGGAGCAGGATACTGACTTTATTTTCTGCACCGTGGGTGAGGAGCAGGGGTTCAAGGGTTCTGTCTTTGTGCTGCTGCTTTATCTCAGCCTGTTGTTGCGCCTGATTGTGCTTGCCGAGCGGCAATCGTCCGTATTCGGCCGCGTCTATGGCTACTCCGTAGCTTGCATCCTTTTCTTCCACCTATTTATAAATATAGGTATGGTGCTGGGCATCACGCCTGTTATCGGCATCCCCTTGCCTTTCTTCAGCTACGGAGGCTCCTCCCTCTGGGGCTTCACCATCCTCCTCTCCGTCTTCCTGCGTATCGACTGCGAACGCACCACTAATTATTGATACTAATCGAGCGACGCAAAGGGGTCGTTTAACAATGCGTCGTTTTTCGCTTTATTGTTTCAAGGCTGATTCCGCTAACGGAAGGTGATTGCACTAATGACGCTCTTGATGAAAATGTGGTTTGTATTTATCATGGTATGAAAGAAAACTCTTAATTTTGGCTCATCCATAAAATGCGGATTCCGCTCTGGACACACAAATTGAAACATCAACTGATAAAAGGCATTAAAGATATTATGCATAATTCCATACAAACTACGGGTGGCGTGTTATACCCATCAGATATTGAATATATCAAAAATTATATCTGTGAAGTATTCGATTGCTCATCAGAGAGCATCACAGATTTAAAGCCTTTACAAAAAGGATTATCCAATTCGGTCTTATCCTTTCGCTATAATGGGGGTAAGTATGTATTCCGTTATCCAGGTTTGGGCTCCGAAATATTGATTGACCGTGGACGTGAGTCAATTGTCCAGAAACAAATTGAGGAGGCGGATGTGGATACATCACTTGTGGCCATGAGCGTTCGTTATGGTTGGCGAATATCCCGATATGTGGAGACCAGAACCTTTAATTATCATGACGTAAATGATATGGTAAGAGGAATTCTCCAGCTTAGGAAACTTCATGCTATAAGGCCAAAAGTCAGATGGGAATTCGATATAAAGGAGAAATGGGAATCAATACGTGATATGACTCCTGCTGATAAATACGGAGAGAATTTTGCAGAATTTCCTGAGTTTAAAGAAATAAAGGAAAGAATCTACAAACTCTATGAACTAGCTAAAACAGATGGTATTAAGAAGTGCCTTACTCATGGTGACTGTCGTGATGAGAACTTCCTTATTAATGACCAAGAAATACACCTGATTGACTGGGAATACGCTGGTTATGGCGATCCTGGTTTTGATATTGGTACATATGTATGTGGTGGAGACCATACAGAAGACGAGGTTGACAGAATCATCTTCACTTATTTTGGTCGCAAACCTTCAATCAAGGAGCAGCGCCATTTCTATGCATATATTGCCATTTCCGGTTTCTTCTATATGCACTGGACAATGTATAAGGAGTCCCAGGGGCAGAAGATTGGCTACTTGAAACCGCTCTGGTATCACTTTGCCAAAGAGTATAGCAAAAAAGCACTTCCATTGTATAAAGAATAAAAGATTACAACGATGACATATATTGTATTATCAGCAGGTAAGGGTACTAAGTTACAACCCTTGACTTTGAATCATCCGAAGTCCTTGTATAAACTGGATGAAAAAACCACCATCTTGCAACGCTTGGTTCGTAAGATTAGAAAATACGATTCGGAAGCGGAGATTGTGGTTGTTATAGGCTACATGTACAAACAGATTCAGAAAGAACTGGAAGATGACAATGTGAAGTTTGTGCATAATCCATTTTATTCTGTCACCAGCTCCATGGGGTCTCTTTGGTTTGCAAAGGATTTCTTGCAGCGTGAGAATGTAACCATCATCAATGGCGACATTGTAGCAAGCGAAAAGCTCATTAAAGACGTGGTGAGCCGGCATACGGATTATCCATACGTATTACTTGATAGCACTCGCAGGGAAGACAATAAGTACAATGTTCAGATACAGGGTGATTTGGTTTGCGTAATGAGCAAGAACCTCACGGAATTTGAAGGTAACTATGCAAGCATTACCAAACTGGATGCTGTATCTTCCCGTTTCCTTTTGGAACAGTTGAATCAGATGGTCAATGAGGAAATGTACAATCTGTTCTTTGAAGATGCCTTGGTACAGATGGTTTTCCAGAAGAATTTTGAACTGTACTACAAAGATATCAAGGATTACGAGTGGACTGAAGTTGACGGCGTAGATGATTTGTTAAAAGCACGCCAGATCCAGGCGGAAAGCGAAAAGTAAAGTATGAATTACGTTATTATTATAGCTGGAGGAGTGGGAAGCCGTTTGGGCGCAAAAGTTCCCAAGCAGTTTGTGGAGGTTCTGGGCAAACCTATCATTGCGTACACCATGGAGCATTTCCAAAACCATTCGGATATAGATGGTATTGAATTGGTTTGCGTTGATGGTTTCCAAGAGCATTTGCAAGGTATCGCAGATAAGTATGGCATTACCAAGGTCATTAAGATAGTTAAGGGAGGCTCTGAATATGAGTTTTCCATCATGAATGGTGTGGCTGGTCTTAAAGGAATAGCCAAGCCCGACGATGTTGTTATGATTCATTGGTCTGCATCTCCTTTTATCAATGAAGAAATGATAACAGACAATATCCGAGTCTGTAAAGAAAAAGGTAATGCGATAACAGCAAGCTATTCTTACCTTCTTTATGGCACCAATGATGGAGATTGTGCCAAGAAGAATATCAATCGCGAATCTTTTATGACACTTTCTGCACCACAGAGTTTTCTTTACAAAGTGATAAAGGATATATACAGACAGGTGGAAGAAAGAAATTTATTTGAATATGTTGAACACCATACTCCAGCCTTAATGACAGAATTGGGTATCCCTATCTATTTCTCAAAGGGCAGTCATACAAATATAAAGATTACGACCAAAGAAGACATTGATCTATTCTTAGGTTACCAGCTTGCAAAAAAATATATAGTTGAGCACATGGAACAATGAGCTGACAGTCATCGCAAAGCGATGTTATACTTATTGTTGTTGAGGGCGATTTTGACCGCCACCCGGACGGTGGTGCTTTTTCTTCTTTTTCTTTTTGTCAAAGCGGGAGAGATCGCCATCGGTGAGGATGTCGTTCTCTATGCGGGAGTCGGTGTGGACGGCATTCTCATCCAGGCTCAAGGGTTTCTGACCCTTGCGGTTCATTGCAATGATTTCAAGGGCGCGGGCGGGAGTGATGGTCTCCACGTTGGCGGCAAAGACCTTGTCAGTAGAGTAGGAGAGCTGTCCGTTCAGGATATCGGCCTTGAAGAAGTAGTAGGTGCTGTCCTTGGTCTCCAGTGGGATATCGCGTGATGGGAATCCCTTCTGGGCCTCCACGTAGGCATCGACCTCATAGTTGAGGCAGCACTTGAGCTTGGCGCACTGGCCGGCCAGTTTCTGCGGGTTCATGGAGAGGTCCTGGAATCGGGCGGCACCGGTTGAGACCGATACAAAACTGGTCATCCAGGTGGTGCAGCAGAGCTCACGTCCGCAGGGGCCGATGCCACCTATGCGGCCTGCCTCCTGGCGTGCGCCTATCTGCTTCATCTCAATGCGAACATGGAAGGCATCGGCCAAAACCTTGATGAGCTGACGGAAGTCAACGCGGCCATCGGCAATGTAGTAGAAGATTGCCTTGAGGCCGTCACCCTGGTACTCTACATCACCAATCTTCATCTCTAAGCCCAGGTCCTTGGCTATCTGGCGGGAGCGTATCATGGTGTCATGCTCGCGTGCCTTGGCCTCTGCATACTTCTCCATATCCACCTCACGTGCCTTGCGATAGATGCGCTTTATCTCTATGTCGGGGCGCAGGTTGGCCTTCTTCATCTGGAGCTTGACCAGACGTCCGGTCATGGTAACGGTGCCTATGTCATGACCGGGATTGGACTCAACGGCCACGATATCACCTTTCTCGAGCGGAATGTTATTGGAGTTTATGAAGAATCCCTTGCGGGTGTTCTTGAACTGAACCTCCACATATTCGCAGTCATCGGCTCCAGGTACGCCTGCCAGGTAATCAAAGGAGTGCAGTTGGCCCATGCCTTTGCCGCAACCCTTGCAGCAGATACCGCCGCTGCCGTTATTGAGTATGAAATCCTGATCCATATTATTGTTTCATTAGCATGATGGTCTTGAGTGACAGGTCAAAGAAAACCATCTTGGAATTAACGTTCTGTTCTATATCTCTTTGTGCATCGGACAGCATATCCATGAGTCCGATGATATTGTTCTCATTCACGAACGGGGCAAACCTTACGGAGAACTGCTGCTCCTGTTCCGTAAGATAGTTGAGCTCCGGCTGGTGGAAGTTGCAGATAAAGTTCTCCCTGATCATGCGCTGGCAATATGCCAGAAAGCGTTTCTGCCATTCACGTCCGCCACCTGCAACGTCATCTGACCATCGTTTCAGATCCTTGAGCCTGCGTCCGTAGGATAGGCGCATCAGCTTGGTGAAATAATCAAAGAACTCCTCACTCTCTGCATTTACTCGCAGTGTGCTCAAGGCCTTGAGCCAGCTACCTCCGCTGAAATGGGCTATCTTGGCGGCTGTATCCGGGTCAAGCTGATATCCAGGGCCTGTAAGCCGTTCTTGGATTATCTGCTCAGGTATGCGCTTGAAGTCTATGCGCTGGGTGCGGCTCAGTATGGTCTCCAGCATCTGCTCCGGAGCATCGGTTGTAAGAATGAAGACTGTTCCGGCAGGCGGCTCCTCAAGCAGTTTGAGCAGCGAGTTGGCGCACTGCTGGTTCATCTTTTCAGCATGCCAGATGATCATGATCTTGTAGCCGCCCTCAACAGATTTGAGTGCCAGCTTGGACATGATCTGCTCACTCTCGGTCACGAATATGCTGGCCTGCTTGTTCTCTGCATCGATGTCGCTGAGCCACTCCTCAAACCCGAAATATTGCCGTTCCAGTACAGTTTCACGCCAGGTACTGATTTCATCATCCGATACGGTGGAGCGCCCTGCAGTCTTGCTCTTGTTTATCACAGGGAACACAAAATGCAGGTCAGGATGTACCAGCTTGTTCATCTTTACGCACGATGGGCACGTACCGCAGGAATCTGCACCGTTACCCTTGTCCCGGCACAGCAGATAGCGGGCAAACGCAATAGCCGTCTGCAATTTTCCAACGCCTTCAGGACCACAGAACAGCATTGCGTGGGGCACAGTGCCGGCTTGATCGTCCTTTACGAGCCGCTCTATCACCTCCTGCTGTCCGATTATGTCCTTAAAAAACATGACTGTTTTTAAATTGAGAATTGAGAATTGAAAATTGAAAATTAGCCATCCGGTGCGTGCACGCAGGTACTGTGTATTAATTTTCAATTTTCAATTTTCACTTTTCAATTACAAAATCTTGCATCCCTCGCAGGGCTTCAACTGCTTGAAGAAATCATTCCCCTTATCATCCACCAATATAAATGCGGGGAAGTCTTCGACTTCAATTTTCCAAATGGCCTCCATGCCAAGCTCGGGATACTCAACGCACTCAATTGACTTGATGTTGTTCTGAGCCAGGATGGCAGCGGGGCCGCCAATTGAACCCAGGTAGAAACCGCCGTGCTTCTTGCAGGCATCGGTAACAGCCTGTGAACGGTTACCCTTGGCCAGCATGATCATTGAACCACCGTTATCCTGGAACTCATCTACGTAGGGATCCATACGTCCGGCAGTGGTGGGACCCATTGATCCGCAAGCCATTCCGGCCGGAGTCTTGGCGGGACCTGCGTAGTAGATGGGGTGCTCCTTGAGGTACTGAGGCATAGGCTCACCTGCATCAAGACGTGCCTTGATCTTGGCGTGTGCTATGTCACGACCTACTATGATTGTGCCGTTAAGGCTAAGGCGTGTGCTTACAGGATACTGTGAGAGCTGCTTGCAGACCTCAGCCATGGGGCGGTTCAGGTCAACCTTTACGGCATCGCCTTCACCTGCCTGACGCAGTTCCTCAGGAATCAGCTCGTATGGTTTGTCATCCATCTTCTCAATCCAGATACCGTCTTTGTTGATCTTGGCCTTGATGTTACGGTCAGCAGAGCAGCTTACGCCCAGACCTATGGGGCAGCTTGCACCGTGACGAGGCAGACGTATAACGCGGACATCATGAGCCATATACTTGCCGCCGAACTGTGCGCCCAGACCAATCTTGTAAGCCTCCTGCAGAAGCTGCTTCTCAAGCTCTACATCGCGGAATGCGCGGCCGGTCTCATCGCCTGTGGTGGGCAGAGAGTCATAATAGTGAGTTGATGCCAGTTTAACGGTGAGCAGGTTCTTTTCAGCACTGGTACCACCAATTACGAATGCAATATGGTAGGGAGGGCAGGCTGCTGTACCCAGGCTCTTCATCTTTTCAACCAGGAACGGAATCAGAGTTCCGGGGTTCTGGATGCGGGCCTTGGTCTCCTGATACAGATATGTCTTGTTGGCCGAACCGCCACCCTTGGTAACCATCAGGAAGCGGTACTCCATACCCTCAGTTGCCTCGATGTCAATCTGTGCGGGCAGGTTACACTTGGTGTTCACCTCATTATACATATCCAGGGGAGCGTTCTGGCTGTAGCGCAGGTTCTCCTCAGTGTATGTCTTGTAAACGCCCTCAGAAAGTGCCTCCTCATCGCAGAATCCGGTCCAGACTTGCTGGCCCTTCTCTCCGTGAATGATTGCGGTACCGGTATCCTGGCACAGAGGCAGTTTACCCTTGGCTGATACCTCTGCGTTGCGCAGGAATGTCAGTGCTACGTACTTGTCGTTGTCACTTGCCTCAGGGTCACGCAGTATCTTGGCCACCTGCTCATTGTGTGAACGGCGCAGCAGAAAACTTACATCGCGGAATGCGGCATTGGCCATCTTGGTCAGACCCTCCTTCTGAACCTTCAGGATAGGTTTGCCCTCAAACTCGCTTACGCTTACGTAGTCTTTTGTGAGCAGATAGTACTCTGTCTCATCCTTGCCCAGCTGGAACATGGGCGCATACTTAAAATTTGCCATCGTTGTTTCTATTTTTTTGTTGTTTCTCTCTTTTCTTTTTCCGCAAAGGGGACGGTTCTGTTCGCGAACAGAACCGTCCCCTTTGCGTTATTCTGCATCAGGATAGAGGAAATCGTTGTACGGGTACTTTTGTACGTGCAACTGCTTCACTCTATCGTATAGTACTTTTCTCATATTCTCAATGCCGGTCTTCTTGAGGGCCGATACAAACAGGCACTCGCCGTTAAGACGGCCCATCCAGGTGCGTTGCAGCTCCTCCATGGTGATGTTCTCACGGGTGGCGGGGGTAAGGTCATCGGCCTCCTTCTCTATCCAGGTGTAGGCATCGGTCTTGTTAAAGAGAACGATTTTGGGCTTGTCACCTGCGCCAAGGTCGGCCAGGGTCTTATCTACCACCTTCATCTGATCCTCAAAGTCGGGGTGCGATATATCCACTACATGTATAAGAAGGTCTGCCTCACGGACCTCATCCAGTGTGGATTTGAATGACTCCACAAGGTCGGTGGGCAGTTTGCGGATGAATCCTACTGTATCTGAAAGCAAAAACGGTAGGTTGTCCACAACTACCTTGCGCACGGTTGTGTCAAGTGTTGCAAAGAGTTTGTTCTCGGCAAACACATCGCTCTTGGAGAGCAGGTTCATAAGGGTGGATTTGCCTACGTTGGTGTATCCTACCAGGGCAACGCGAATCAATCGGCCGCGGTTCTTGCGCATGGTGGATTTCTGGCGGTCTATGTCGGCCAGTTGTTCCTTGAGCCAGCTTATGCGTTTGGTGATGATACGGCGGTCCATCTCAAGCTGGGTCTCACCAGGTCCGCGCAGACCTACCGTACCCTTACCGCCACCGGCGCCGGATCCACCGCCCTGACGCTCCAGGTGAGTCCACATTCGCTGCAGACGGGGCAGCAGATAGCGGTACTGCGCCAGCTCCACCTGTGTCTTGGCGTGGGCTGTCTGGGCACGCATGGCGAATATATCCAGAATCAGTGATGTGCGGTCCAGGACCTTTACGCCCAGCACGCTCTCAATGGCCGACATCTGCTTGGCGGTGAGCTCATCGTCAAAGATTGCCATACCCACCTCATTCTCCATATCCTCCATGCGCTTGATGTAGTCACGCATCTCCTCCAGTTTGCCCTTACCTACGTATGTGGCGGCAAGTGCCTGGGGTATCTTTTGGGTGAAACGGCGCATCACACGCACTCCGGCGGTATCGGCCAGGAACTCAAGTTCGTCAAGATACTCGTTTGTCTTGCGCTCGTCCTGATCCTGCGTGATGATACCCACCAGTATCGCGGTCTCGGCCTTCTTCTCTGTTATGACTTGGAACTCTTCTTTCATTCTTCTTCGTTATCCTCTTTGTGTTTTTTGTCGGAAGCTCCGCCAAGCACAATCACAATCTCGCCCTTAGGCTCATGGGCCTTGAAATGGGCATGAACCTCTGCAAGTGTACCACGTACGCTCTCCTCATGGACTTTTGATATCTCTCTGCAAACGCAAACCGGACGTTCGTTGCCATAGGCCTCAATGAACTGCTCCAGCGCCTTGACAAGGCGGAACGGTGATTCATAGAAGATGATGGTGCGGGGTTCGTCCTTAAGAGCGGCTATGCGGCTCTGGCGTCCCTTTTTCTGCGGCAGGAATCCTTCAAAAAGGAATCTGTCACAAGGCAGACCGGAGTCAATCAGTGCAGGCACGAATGCGGTTGCACCGGGCAGGCACTCCACATCGATACCCTGCTGGACACACTCACGCACCAGCATGAATCCGGGATCGGATATGCCTGGAGTACCGGCATCGCTTATAAGTGCCACAGACTCACCAGCCTGAATACGGGCCGCCATCTGGGCCGATGTCTCATGCTCGTTGAACTTGTGGTGTGACTGCAGCGGCTTATGGATGTCATAGTGCTTGAGCAGGACGGAACTGGTCCGGGTATCCTCAGCCAGAATAAGGTCCACCTCCTTAAGGATGCGTAATGCCCTCAAGGTGATGTCCTCAAGATTTCCCACCGGTGTGGGTACCAGATATAGTTTTCCTGCCATTCTCGTGTGCGCGCGTGCGTTGCAAAACACAAAAGTAGTCAAAATCCCCGTATCTCCCGCGTTTTTTAGTTATGTTTGCAAAACAGTTGTTTAACCATATCCATCAGGAGTCATATCAATAGTATGAAGTTCAGGAAAATTAAACTGTTTGTTTCTAAGGGATGGACTCTTATTATCTGTTCATTCTCAGTGGCTGTGCTGGCTCTTATGAGCTCTTGCCGCAGCAAGAAGGTTGACAAGGCTCCCGATGTGCCCGACGATGACTCATCGGAAGAGATCATGGAAGGGACTGTCATCAGCCGGACGAGTGGCCTTAATCCTATGATTGCATTGCCAAGTGATTCCAAGGCCGTAAGGGATATGATTGAAGAGTCAAATGCCCTTAAGGAGACGTTGGGCCGATGGATGAATTCAGTAGTTTACGGGCCTCCTGAAGTGATGGAGCGCCGTGCGGCTGAGAATGCGGAGATGCGCCATAAAATAGATTCCATTGATGCCAGGATCAGAAAAGAGCGTGGTAAATAAATGATTTGTTTGCTGTAAGATATGGATTGTAAGATTACGTTTGCCAAGAGATTAGTCCTTGAGGCCGGTAGAGCGGCACTGCGTACGGAGATTCTGGAGCATAAACTCACCCAGCTGTTTTGGGAGTGTACGCTACGTTGTAACCTCAGCTGCCGCCACTGCGGAAGTGACTGCCGCAAGACTGCCGGGCTGGAAGATCCTCCCATGAGTGACCTTCTGGGCGTACTGGACAGCAGTCCAAAGGATTTTGAGCGTGGCCGATGCGTAGTCATTACCACTGGCGGTGAACCTCTGGTGCGTAAGGATATAGTCCAGGTGGGTGCTGAGATCAAGAAGCGCGGATATCTGTGGGGAATGGTTACCAACGGTATGCTGCTTACCCGTGAAAAGGTAAATGAACTGGTGGATACAGGTCTTGACACGATTGCCATGAGTTTTGACGGTTTTGAGCCGGAGCATAACTGGATGCGCGGCAGTGACCTGAGCTTTAAGCGGGCTGATGCAGCCATTGACTGGTTCAATGAACATAGGGGGCTTACCTGGGATCTTATCACCTGCGTAAACAAGCGTAACTTTGATTATCTGGATAAATTCAAGGAGTACCTTATCAGCCGTGGCGTCGGACAGTGGCGTATCTTCACTGTGGCTCCTATGGGCCGTGCCGCCGGCGATGATGAACTGACCATATCAGATGAGCAGTATGTGCAGCTTATGAATTACATCGCTGCGGTTCGCCGTGAAGGCAGGATCAAGCTGAACTACTCATGTGAAGGATTTGTAGGTCCTTATGAGGGAATAGTCCGTGACCATCTGTTCCGTTGTGTGGCCGGACTTACAGTTGCCTCAATACTCAATGACGGCTCCATATCGGGTTGCCTGAGCATACGTAGTGACTATCATCAGGGCAACATACATCAGGATAATTTCTGGGATGTTTGGGAAAACGGTTTCAAACCTTACCGCGACCGCAAATGGATGAAGACCGATGAATGCGGCAAATGCAAGGCGTGGCGATACTGCCAGGGTGGAGCAATGCACCTGCGCGGTGAAAACGGCCGCATGCTCTCCTGCAACTTCCTGAAAATCAAGAACGCAAAATGATACCAAAGGGGTCAGACCCCAATGGTACTCTTTTCAAAAAAAAGTACCATTGGGGTCTGACCCCTTTGGTACCCTTTGGTACTTTTTTTCTCAAAGAAGGACGCATTTTGTCCGTTTTACAGTTTATGATATAGAAATGGCACAAAAGGGACAGTCCCTACTGTGCCATTGCAACAGAATTGCAGCGCTTTTTTGTTGTTTTTGGATTAAGGGGGGGATACTTTTGTCCCAGGTTAAAGATAAAAATGGTATGAGATTTATCCGTCTTTCAGTATTTGTATTTTTCAGCGTTATGTGCAGAATGGTGTCTGCACAGGATGCTACGTATGTGGATTTGGGATTGAGTGTAAAGTGGAATACCGTCAATACCGGTGTTACTGCCGACAGACCGGCTGGTGATTATTACCGCTGGACTGATGCAGTGGCCATCAAGACTACCGATGGCAGCCGTATGGGCACTAAGGCTGAGTGGGAGGAACTGCGCAAATACTGCTCATGGAAATGGACCGAGCAGAATGGAATAGAGGGATATAAGGTAACAAGTAAGATAAAAGGATATACGGACCGGAGCATATTCCTGCCGGCTGCCGGCTGGCTCAATAATAGTCGTGTTGAAGCGTATAACGCATATGCTGCATATTGGAGCTCCACACCAGGAGTGCAACCGGATGGTGAAGCCGCTTACGGTTTCAACTTTAAGCTTGGAGCCGATGAGTGGCACAGCGAGAACAGCTGGGCAGAACAGTCGGTTCGCATGGTAATGCCGTTGTCTGGCAAAGAGCTATCCAAAATCACTCTGGAAAAGAAGAAACTGTCAATACAGCAGGGTGCAAGTACCAGACTGGAAGTGATGATGGGAAAGCGTAATGTAAACAGCTCCTGCACCTGGAAATCCTCCGATGAAAAGGTTATAAATGTTGTTGAGGACGGCCTTCTGGTGGCTGCAGGTCCGGGTAGTTGCAAGGTACAGGTAACTGCATACGGAAAGACTGCTGAATGCTCCGTGACTGTAACTCCTCATGAGTATGAATATGTGGATTTGGGGCTTAGTGTGCTGTGGGCTACATCCAATTTGGGAGCATCGGCCCCGGAAAGTTATGGTGACTATTATGCATGGGCCGAGATTGAGTCCAAGGAGTTCTTCTCCTGGAACAATTACCGTTACTGCACTTTCCAACATGATCAGGGTATGGATAAATATACCATTGACGGTATGTCTCATCAGGGACTTAAGGCCGACAATCTGAACCGTCTGGAGCCGACTGATGATGCCGCTACCGTAATGTTGGGTGATGCCTGGCATATACCTACAACCGATGAGTTTGTAGAATTGATGTCAAACTGTACATATGATACCGCGACCGTAAATGGAGTAGCCGGAATGCGTTTTACAAGCAATGTTCCCGGATTTGAGGGACGTAGCATTTTCATTCCGTATTCAGGTCGTATGAACGGCAATGAGCCCATGGACAGAGGCAAGCAACTGTCTCTCTGGACATCGATTGCAGGCAGGGGTACCAGAGGAAGTTGCTTCAGTACCATTGGTACTGTAAACGGAATGATGGGAAGCTTGTCAGAGATGTCTCCTGTTGAGGTGCTGAGAATGTCCCAATATAGCAAACCTAATGGCTTTGAAACCAGATTCATAGGATTGAACATCCGTCCAGTTCGCTCCCTTACGGATGATATGTTTAAATCACTCTCTTTGTCAGATGAGAAACTGGACCTGCATTATGGTGAGATTCACAATCTGGAGGCTGTAATGATGCCGTCGGGCCGTCCGGTCAAGCCCACTTCAATCATATGGAGTTCATCGGCACCGGAGATTGTGGCAACAAACAGTGATGGGTCTGTTACTGCAGTAGGCCAGGGCGAATGCATAATTACTGCTGAGAGTGAGGGACGAAAGGCACAGATGAAGGTGAAGGTAACACTGCCTGTACCTGAGGCTGTTGACTTGGGACTCAGCGTAAAGTGGGCATCGGCTAATTTGGGGGCATCGTATCCAAATGAGGCTGGCGGATATTTTGCCTGGGGTGAGACCGCTCCCAAGGCCGGTGTTTATGACGGCAAGAAATACAAGTTCGGCGAATATACAGACCAGATGTCCAAGTATAATTTCTATACCACTCCCAGTCAATTGGGAGGGCCCAAATACCCGCTTGATTACAAGGAGATTCTTGATCCGGAGGATGATGCGGCAACCGTACTGCTGGGCGGAGACTGGCGTATGCCTACCGCTGATGAACTTTGGGAACTCAAGACCAAATGTACCTGGACGCCGGTTACAACTGTGATAGACAGCACCGAATTTTATGTTGAAAGACGTCTTGAGGGATATATCATAACCAGTAATGTACCGGGATATGAGGGTAACAGCATATTCCTTCCCGCTGCTGGCTATATAAGTGATCATGAGAGCTATTCTTCTAAGGGTGGATTGGTAAGCAATAAGGGAGCTGAATTATATTACTGGACATCGACACTAGGTCAGGCAATAGGTGGTGACAGAAGATGGAGTGGTTGCACAATAAGGCCTGTATTGGATGATAATCCGTCAGGTAACAAGCCGGTAATTGCTCCCGATCCGGTAAAAAAGCCCAAGCGTAATGTCATGGTAGATTTGGGATTAAGTGTGCTATGGGCAGACTGCAATGTAGGTGCTGACAGCCCACAGGAAATCGGAGCCCGTTTTGCTTGGGGTGAGACCGCACCAAAAGCCTATTACTCAGAGTACAACTACAAACACATGAAAGCCTTTAAGGATGAAAACAAGTGGTGGTACTCCAAATATACACCTGATAATGGTCCGTATATGGACGGCTTGACCAGACTGGAAGCTGAGGATGATGCAGCCACGGTAAACTGGGGAGGCAAATGGCGTATGCCTACCAAGGAGGAGTTTAAGGAGCTGTATGATAATTGCGTATGGGCTGAGGATTCCATTAACGGAGTCAAGGGATATCGCATAACAAGCAAGGTTCCCGGATATACTGATAACTCCATATTCCTTCCATATAATTCAAATTCTTGGGAATCTTTTTTTGATAAAGAGTATAAAGATGGCTTTTATATGACATCAGACTTAAGTTCCCGGCAACAACTCATGTGGAGTGGTTGCGTCGTACTGGAATTCAGTGAGTTTGAATTCGGCACGTCCGATGAGGTGGACATGGACTTTGGAGAGAATGCAAGGTCTTTGGGTGGTACCAGGATGTCTAAGATACATATTGCGTCCAGGGACAGGGTAAAAAGCTATTGTGTCCGTGCCGTATGTGAAAAATGATACCAAAGGGGACAGACCCCAATGGTATCATTTTGGGAAAAGAGTACCAAAGGGGACAGACCCCAATGGTATCATTTTTAGAAATTTTAAAGATTACAGATATGAGAACGATTAGATTTTGTCTGGTATTGTTTGCTGGAATTCTGGCTGCATCGGGAGTGCAGGCCAAGAAGAAGGACATCATCAGTAAAGAAAAGGGCAGTATTACATTCCGCGTTGATCCAGATCTGCCTGAACCAATGGGTGAAGACTTGAGGATGCAAGGTAGTGGCCTGCTGATAAGCACGATACTTGACAGGAGTGAAATAAGGGGTGATGACCAGAGGGTTGTGGCATCGGGCATAGGTGACGGAGAATATGCATCATACGGACTGCATCCGTTCTTTAAAGGCATGATTGATGCGTTTGCCGATCATCGGCCCGTCGTACTCACCCCTGATGCCATCTGGTTCCTGATATGTCAGGGATTCGCACATTATGTGAATGACAATCCGGAGGAGTTGCGCGACCTTTTTGTGGACCACGAGGGCAAGATAGACCTTGTGGTACAGAGCGGCAAGGAACTGTTGAGCGGAGGGGCCGATTGGGAGGCCATAGTGGACGGTTTTTACGAGCAGATACGTGACAACACCAAAGGTGATATCGCCGATATAATATCAGAGAGGTTCTCCACAACCGGTGTCAATGAACACATGGTGTCACAGATTGCGCTCATGGAGACTTGTAAGTCATACTTTGACTACATTGTGATTTATCTGTCCTGCGGCATACCAAGCGTGACGCTTAAGGGTACTCCCGATGACTGGCAGTCCATACTGGACCGCACCCGCAAGCTCCGTGTATACGGCATAGACTGGTGGGTGGATGATCTGGAGCCCATACTTGAGGAGTTTGTCAAGGCATCAAAAGGTAAACCCGATACTGAGTTCTGGCGCAGCATAGTAAAGAAATACCGTCCGGGCGATGTGCGTGGACTAAGCTGCGGTATTGATATGGGTGCAACCCGGTTTGACGGCTGGTTCCTTAAGTTCCTGCCGTATGATGAGAGTGGACGCACCCCCAGTGAGGTCCTGATGGACCACAACATGCTGCCTGAGATGGTAAGGACCGAGTATAAGTACATAATATTTAATGACTTTACCGGTGAGGTTGAGAAGACAATGATGATGGAGTTCTGGGCCGGAATAGTTGGTATGGAGGTTGATTCTGAGACTTATGCCATGACTCCAAAAATGGGATGGTTTACCCGCATATGTAAGACTGAGGAGGAACTGCTTGCTGAGTTTGAGGCCAAGGATAATGGCGACGGATACTCCGATGGACTTATGCTCAAAGTCAATAAGGTTCCCGAGATCATCCGCAAGATGGGCCGAATTAACCACCTCACCCTGCGTTTTGTAGGCAAGGTAGTTATTCCGGACTGGATGGACAGCAAGGACATACGCTCACTTGAGATATCGGGATCTATGACTCCCGATGAGGAAGAGGCCCTGCGTAAGCGCTTCCCGTTCGCTAAAATAAACGGGTGGGGGTATGATAAAAGTTATGATGTAGAATAACGCAACGTGCAACGCAAAGGGGACGGTTCTGTTCGCGAACAGAACCGTCCCCTTTGCGTTGCCTGTTGGGCTATTTGTGAACTAAGGTGCCTATGGGTTCACCCGCAATAACCTTTTTCAGGTTGCCCGGGATATCCATATTGAACACGTAGATGGGAAGGTCATTCTCTTTACACATGGTGGTGGCGGTCAGGTCCATCACCTTGAGGTTGCGGTTATAGATCTCATCGAAAGTAATCTCATCAAACTTTGTGGCTGTAGGATCCTTTTCCGGATCGGCGGTATAAACGCCGTCCACGCGGGTACCCTTGAGCATGACATCGGCCTCAATCTCTATGCCGCGCAGTGATGAGCCGGTATCTGTAGTGAAATATGGATTACCGGTGCCGCCTACCAGAATGGCTACCTTACCTGTCTTCATTGCATCAATGGCTTTCCATTTGCTGTAAAGCTCGCCTATCGGCTCCATACGGATGGCGGTGAGAACAATGTTAGGGCAGTCGACCGATGTCAATGCCGAGCTCAATCCCAGACCGTTGATTACGGTTGCCAGCATACCCATCTGGTCGCCCTTGACGCGGTCGAAGCCTTTACCTGCGCCCTTAAGGCCGCGGAATATGTTACCGCCACCTATCACGATACCAATCTCTACGCCCATGTCATGGATCTCCTTGATCTGCTGTGCATACTCACCCAGACGCTTCTCGTCTATTCCGTAACGCTGCTCACCCATCAGACTCTCGCCGCTGAGCTTGAGCAATATCCTTTTAAATCTAGCCATGTCTTTATTTTTTTGCGAAGTTAATCATTTTTTGTGCAAAACAGTACCATTGGGGTCTGTCCCCTTTGGTACTCTTTTCAAAAATGATACCATTGGGGTCTGTCCCCTTTGGTACTCTTTTGGATGAACTGTACCTGCTTGAATTCATAAACACGGTGTTCACCGGTGAGGGTTTGAAGCATGAGGCAACCGTCGGGGCGGATGCCTTCTATGCGGGCCTCAAAAATCCCGTTTTCATCGCGGAATTTATGGTATCCCTCGCGGCGGTACAGGCGGCTACGGTACAGACGGTCCACCTCGGGGCGTTTATCGGCCGGGAGTTCCATATAGCTTATGAAGCGCTCCACGATGTCATTGAGCAGAGCTTCAATATCAAAATCCCGTCCGGTAATGTTCTTAAGGGATATGGGGTTGGGAGCATCGCTTACAAACACCTCCTGATTTACATCCAGCCCCACACCAGCCACAGTATCCAGTATGCGGTCTCCCTGCAGGGTGTTCTCAATCAATATGCCTGCCATCTTGAAGTCATTCCAATAGACATCATTTGACCACTTTACCGATACTCCCGATGCAAATTCCGGACCGATAGCGGCAATAACGCTGTCAGATACTGCCAATGCAATAGCTTCAGATATATAGAACTGTTCTTGTACCTTTAAGCCCGATGGGTGGGCCAGTATGCTGAAAAGCAGGTTCTTGCCGGCCTCTGACTCCCATGTGTTGCCTTTCTGACCTCGTCCTGCGGTCTGGAATGAGGCTACTGCAACCTCATAATCATAGGCGGGATCACCTCCTTTAAGTTCACGCAGATAGGTGTTGGTGGAACCTATGCTCTCGCTCTTATGCCATTTTATTTTTTTCATTCTATTGGCGGGAAAAACGCCTCTTCAATATGTTCTACCTTAAAATCTCCATTCTCAACAGTGATGGATACAATATCAAACCTGACATCCAAATCAATGCACCTGAACCTTATGTATGCATCGGCCGAGTTTACTATTCGCCTTATCTTGCGGTTGTCCACAAAGTTCCAAGGGTCACCGTAGTCAGTGCCGGAACGTGTCTTGACCTCTACGAATACTACAATATTCTCTTTCCGGACTACCAGATCCAGTTCTTTGTGGCCGCTCCGCCAGTTGCGGTCCAGTACCACATAACCGTGCTGTTCAAGATATCGGGCGGCAATATCTTCACCTTTTTGCCCTAAAATCAAGTGCTTTGCCATGTATGTCAGAGTTTGTAACGCAAATTTAGTCATAAAAAGCGGTATATTGACCGAAAAATCAATACCTTCGTATCATCAGTCCGTTTATTATGGAGAAAAAACAGAACCCCGTAAGAAATGAACGCTATAGTTTCCTTGTCAATTCTGATGAGAAGCAGACCATAGAGAACTATCTGCGCAAATACAAGATAAGGAACCGTAGCCGTTGGATGAGAGAGACTCTCATCACATTCATAATCAAGAACCTGGATCAGGATTATCCTACTCTGTTCAACGAGCAGGAGATGCGCCGATGACACAGGAGGAACAGGACATACGGTTCATGAAGATGGCTCTGGATGAGGCCAAGGCTGCCGCGTCTGAGGGTGAAATCCCTGTGGGCGCCATCGTGGTCTGCAAAGGTATGGTGATAGCCCGCGCCCACAATCTGACCGAGACCCTGACCGATGTCACCGCCCACGCCGAGATGCAGGCCATAACCGCCGCCGCCTCATACTTGGGAGGCAAATATCTGGACCAATGCACCCTTTACGTAACGCTTGAACCCTGCACCATGTGCGCCGGAGCCATTGGCTGGTCGCAACTGCAACGCCTGGTTTATGGCGCATCGGACCCCAAACGTGGCTATACCATCTTTGCTCCCGCCGCCCTCCACCCCAAGACCCAGGTTACATCTGGCATATTAGCCGATGACTGTGCCCAAATAGTTCAGGATTTCTTCAAAGCGAAACGTTGACCCAATAGGACAGTGATATGAGTCAACTAATAATCATTTTAGATGGAAGTACTCTGTCTAGAATTACAAAATCATCCTCAATGTGGTAAACGTAGTTCCACTTTCGGTTATGAGATAACATCCTTCTGGCATGAGGATGCACTGAACGGATTGTTTTTGAACTGCTTTCAGCATAGCAATCTGCATATACAGAAAGGGACTTTATTTCATCTCCAATTGTTTTAAGATATTTGTACGCGGATTCCTGGGATAGATTTGCAAACAAAAAATTTGAAATACCATCAATATCTGCCTCTGCAGACTGATGGACATATACATCATATATTTTCATAGCGCATATCCAAAGCCTTTTTGATTTTAGCGATGTACTCGTCAACAGTCATACAGTCTTTGGGAACATTCATGTTGACATTAGACTCAATATGTGCACTTCCAACACTCGGATTAACGGTGTAGGATACAGCCGGTTCGCAAACTTCTTTTTCAATGTTTTTCATATTATTTGTTTTGTATATGTAATGCAAAGATAATCACTATGTCAGATTGTCAATAGCCTAATTCTGATTTTCTTTCGTTGGAGCGCAAAAAGAACCGTCCCTATTGTGCCCCTTTGCGATACTTGCATTCCTCTTCATCCTCCAGCATGCTGAGGTAGCTGGTGTAGCGGGACAGGTGGATTTTTCCCGTTTCCACCGCGTGTTTTACGGCGCAGTCGGGCTCGGTGGTATGCACGCAGTTTCCGTAGCGGCAATCTGCTGAGTATTTGAAGATCTCTGGGAAGTAATGGCTTATCTCCTCATGCTCCATATCAAAGGTTCCGAATCCCTTGATGCCCGGGGTGTCAATGATCCAGCCTCCTTCAGGCAGGGGGAACATCTCAGAGAATGTGGTGGTATGCATTCCGGTATCATGCTTCTCTGATATCTCTGATGTACGTTGGTTCAGTTCAGGCAGGATACGGTTCACAAGGGTGCTCTTGCCTACGCCTGAGTTTCCCGATATAAGAGAGACCTTGTCTTTGAGCAATGCCCGCACACTGTCAACACCAGCGCCGTGCAGAGCATCGCACTCAACGCATTGATAGTCAATGGCGCGATACAGGGAAATGAGTTCATCCGCTACGGCTTTGTCTTCATCTGACAGCAGGTCAGTCTTATTGAAAACCAGCACTACCGGAACGCGGTAAGCCCAGGCCGATGCCAGGAATCGGTCTATGAAAACGGTTGATGTAACGGGATGATTGACTGTTACTACAAGCAGACACTGGTCAAGGTTGCAGGCCAGAATGTGTGACTGCTTGGAAAGATTAGAGGAACGCCGTATGATATAGTTACGGCGCTCCTCTATGTTTGTTATGTATGCCGGCTCGCCCTCACGTGCCGGACTGAATTCCACATAGTCACCTACGGCTATGGGGTTGGTGCTTTTTATGCCTTTGATGCGGAATGTACCCTTGATACGGCACTCCTGGTCACGACCGTCATCTGAACGCACCAGGTAGCTGCTGCCTGTATTCCTGATTACTAATCCGCGCATCAAAACAATTATACGGTCATGATCTCTTTCTCCTTTTCAGCAAAGAGCTCATCGGCCTTCTTGATGTATTTGTCATGCAGCTTCTGGAGCTTCTCCTCTGCATCCTTCTCTGCATCCTCAGGCAGTCCTTCCTTCTGTGCCTTCTTGAGTATATCAAGGGTGTCACGACGGGCGTTGCGGATGGATATCTTGGTGCTCTCATTCACCTTACCGCTCTGCTTTACCAGGTCACGACGGCGCTCCTCAGTGAGTGGAGGAATGGCCAGACGGATAATCTCACCGTTGTTGGTGGGCATGATACCTACTGCAGAATCTATTATGGCCTTCTCGATAACCTTGATCATATTCTTGTCCCAAGGACGGATGGCTATGGTACGGGGATCGGGGGTAGAGAGAGCAGCCACGTTGTTCAGGGCTACCATTGAACCGTATGAATCCACGCGGATATCATCAAGAATACGGATATTAGCCTTACCTGCACGGATATGTGCGAACTCATCCTCAAGATGCATGATGGCCATTTCCATCTGCTCCTCAGCCTCGTTTAGACAATTATTAACATCGAACATAACTCTGTTATTTTGCGTTTGACCCCAAAGATAGGTCAAATTTGTTCAAATTACCATATATTATTAGTATTTTTGCACGATTAAAGGATAAGAACCTGATGCTGACCGATTGTGCAAACATACTTGAAGGATTTGACACTATCTCTCTTGATGAGATGTCATCCATACGCCTAATGAACAGGATTGACAGCAAGTATCTGGCCAATGAGGAACAATTGGGCAGGCTTCTGGCGTTGGCCCAGAATGATTATATGGTTCAGTCCATCAATGGAATACGCCAGTCAGAGTACAGCACCCAATATCTTGATGACAGGTTCAATACCATGTACCTGAACCATCATAACGGCAGGCTCACACGACAGAAAGTGCGTATCCGTACGTATGTTGATACCGGTGACAATTTCTTTGAGGTCAAGCTCAAGAACAACCACGGCCGCACCAAGAAGAAACGCATTCATCTGACTGGTGCTGATACCTACGTTCAGGAGGGTGCAGCAGAGTTCCTTGAGGAGCATGGCATGCTTTCCATTCCTTTGAGCGACATGATGCCTAAGGTGGCCAACCACTTCAAGCGTATCACATTGGTAAACAATGCCAAGACGGAACGTCTCACCATAGACCGCCATCTCTCATTCCACAATGTTGAGACGGGATCGGACCGTTGCATGGACAATCTGGTGGTGATTGAGGTAAAACGTGATGGCAATACCTACTCGCCCATACAGGAGTTGTTGCGTGAACTGCGTATTTTTCCAAGCGGTTTCAGCAAATACTGTATTGGGATGGCGCTGACTACTCCGGGTATCAAGCGCAATCTGTTCAATGAAAGAATAAGAAAAATAGAAAAACTTACATCAATATGTTTCTGAATTTTTTAGCCCCGCTGGCAGGCGGACTTAGTCAGCTTGCTGCTGCATCAGAGGAAGCCGAACTTTTTGGTGAGGAGTCAGAAGGACTGCTTGCAACACTTGGCGCAACTCCGTTCTGGCCCGCATGGTCCAGCATATGGGAGATGATTTTCCGTCTGCTTATCAATGTAGTGACTATCGGAATAATAGTTCATGCTTTCTATTATCCCAAAGCAAAAAGACGTGATTATTACTTTACATTCTCCATCATAGGTGTGAGCATATTTCTGCTCATCTATCTTATGGGAGGCGTAAAACTCAAGATAGGATTCGCATTGGGTCTGTTTGCCATATTCGGTATAATAAAATACCGTACGGAGCAGGTGCCCATACGTGAAATGACCTATATGTTCGTGATTATCGCCGTGGCTGCCATCAACGGTCTGGCTACGAGCGTAAGTTATTTTGAACTGTTAGGCACTAACCTCATCTTCATCATCGCTCTTGCCATCTGCGAGAACACCAAGTGGATGAAACATGTCCCTTCCAAGCTTATCAAGTATGATAATGTCAAACTGGTGGCACACGGCAAGGAGGATGAGCTCAAGGCTGATCTGGAAAAGCGCCTTGGCCTAAAGATAATACGCATCGAGGTGGGTAATGTGGATTTCCTTAAGGATTCCGCTATCATCAAGATATACTACGAACCCATTATGGATGAATTCGGTACGATTGATTCCGTAATGAAGACCGGTAAGATAAAATGAGACGTATTGCTGACACTTTCTGCTTTCATGCATTTGTTGCCATTGCGCTGCTCCTGATTTTTGTGCAAGACAGCGTATGTGCACAATCTGAAACAGGGTTGTGGGCTGGCGCTGGCCTGAAAAAGGATCTGCCCAAGGGCATGGATGCTGAGTTTGATGCAGAATGGCGTCAGGTAGGCTTCTTTAATGAAACTGACCGTTGGTCGGCAGGAGCTTCATTCAGCAAGCGTCTGTACAGGAACAAGTCAAAATCATTTAATATTAAGGCCGATGCGGGTTACAAATTCCTATCATCAAACCGTAAGGCATATACTACTGATAAGCGTAATCCTGATGAATATGAACAGGTGGATGGAATGGATCCTCAGTTCTATGTTGACAGTTGCTTTGATTTTAATCTGACCAAGGCTTTCATGGAGAGCCGTCATCGTATATCGGCATCTCTGTCTGCCGGACTTGAGGTGGGCCGATTTAAGATCAGTTTGCGTGAGCGTTTACAATATACCTATTCATGCGGCAAAGAGGATATCAGGGAAAAACACAGGTTTGTGGAGAGGTACGATATGAATACTGGCGAGTCTTCAAAAGTGGATAGCATAACTTTCGTTAGTATCGATGCATCAGAAAAGACCATGCTCAGGAGCCGTATCTCAGTTGATTATGATATCCCTCATTTCAAGCTGGACCCATTTGTCTCATATGAGATATACTCTGATTTGAGTAACGGTGAGGCCTTTGAGAAAGGACGTCTGACAGCCGGCGCCGGTTTCACTCTTAAGAAGAAGCACGCATTCCAGTTTGCTTATGTGTGGCAGAATACCACTGATGATGATGAATCCGTTCGTTCTGCCATTAGTTTAAGTTATACTTTCAAATTCTAAAAAGGACGGTGTTATGAAAAGACTGCATATCGTAATAGCCTCATTCCTGGTGGTCACGTCAATGCTATGCGTAGCTTGTACGCAAGATGATGATACCGGCAGCTATGATAAGTCTTCAGCTGAGAAGAAGGACAGCACCATTGTTGATTCTACCGCCATCATATTTTATCAGAATGACGGAATAGTCCGATATATCAGATATGCAGAGGTAGATAGTGTCAGACCTTCAGGTAACGGCACCATCCGTGCATTTTACTTTAATGACAAGCGTGTAGCTTGCTATTCCATAAATTTTCTTGACAGTGTTTCATTCAATCGTTCATCGGCAATTACAATATCGGCATTCCCTAAGGCTTCTGATTATATAAGTGCAATTGATAGTGCTACGGCTCCTGCTCATACAAATGTGACGGAACCTTCAGCTCCTTCTGATGATAATGCAGAAGATTACAGTGATTATATTGAAAATTTCAATGTAAAGAATACCATTACATTCACGTGGTCAGGCAATAACGTGACATGGTCGGGGACCGTTCCGTCCGATGTATCAATTACTAAAGATAATGGTCATGTTACTGTAGAGTCATCAAAAGGTAAAATGAGGTATCGGCTTCAGGGAACTACGGAAGACGGATCTTTCAAGATTGCCAATATGAACAATGCCGAGTCTGATAACAAGAAGTTCATTCTTGAGTTATACGGGGTTGACATTACGAATCCGAACGGTCCTGCCATTAATATCCAGTCAAGCAAGACTGTCCTGATCAACATGCCTAAGGACAAGGTCAACTCATTGAAAGACGGATCTACATATACTCAGGTTGACGGTGAGAGCCGCAAGGGAACATTCTTCAGTGAGGGCCAGCTTGTATTCAGTGGCCCCGGTACGTTGAATGTAACCTCTCTGGGTGGTCATGGTATTTGCAGTGACGATTATGTCAGATTACGTTATAATGTGGGTGAAATCAATATAACTGCCGTCAAAGACGGAATCAATACCAAGGATTACTTCCTGATGTACGGAGGAACGGTAAAGATAAACTCCTCAGGTGACGGTATCGGTGTTCGTCGCGGTGGATTTGAGCTGTATGGAGGCTCTGTTGACATTACCTGCGTTGATGACGGTATAGTATCAGATTACATAAATCCCGATACTGCATTTGTGAAAATAGGCGGTGGCAGATTGAATATAACCACAACCGGACCAAAAGGACATGCTGTTACCACTACAGGTAGGCTTATGGTTAGTAAAGGTACTGTCACAGCCTCTACTCAAGGCGCTGCATCAAAAGGATTCAACGCAGGTGGAGATATCTCTGTTGCTGATTCTTATGTTTATCTGTCAACTGAAGGCAACCCACAATATGACGAGGAGGAGAATGATTGGTCATCGGCCGCCTGCATACGTGCCAAGAGTGCTCTGGCAATATCAGGGTCTGATATCTTCCTGCTCAGTTCAGGCCAGGGCAGTAAATGTGTTAATGCTGCAGCTGGAGTGAATATAGGGACTTCAAATGTTGCAATGGCCGCAAAAGGAACTGATTATGCCGGTGGCGATAATAATGTGCGTTCCCGTGCTGTCGATGCAGCGTCACTGAAAGTGGGCATCGGAACAAATCTTGGTATCAGTGCCGCCAAAGTGGCAATTTCTACTGAAGGCAATCTTGATATAACCGGAGGCAATACTTTTGCATATACCCTTTCTGATGACTCAAAAGCAGTAATTGTCAAGGGCTCAATATCTCAGACAGGTGGTTTGCTTATGTCCGGTTTATCAGAATAATTAAGAATCTGTTTTTGACAGGTTCAATAAAAAACCATATCTTTGAAAAGATTTGTGTGTAACGTCAATCATTGAATGAGAAGGCTTCTTATACTGACATTGGCTGCGTTGCTGGCTGTACCTATGTTCGGCCAGGATGTTGTCGTGGTAGGAAAAGATAGCCTCACCCAGAGTCTTGATCTGGATAATCTGCGTAAGATTGCCTTCAAGGACGGTAACCTCATAACTACTTATTCTGACGGCTCCACAAAGAGTCTTCAGCTTTCTGAATCTGATAAACTGCAGTTCACTCCTCCTTCGGAGCCTGATATTGAAGCATCAGAGGAACCTGTGTATACCATTTATGACTTGAGTGGTCGTGTGGTAAAGACCAACAAGGATTCCAAATCAGATGAAACCTTTGATCTGAACGATCTCTCATCGGGCGTCTATCTGCTCCGCACCGCAAACCGCACTATCAAGATAGTGAGGTGATTCTAAAGTAAAAAATCCGGAAAAAGTTTGCCTACATTGGCAAAACGGCATATCTTTGCACCCGCTTAACGGCAATTAGAGGTAGATCCGCTAGCTCAGCAGGTAGAGCACATCCCTTTTAAGGATGGGGTCTCGGGTTCGAACCCCGAGCGGATCACCAGAAAAGTTCCCTACAATACCCTGTAGGGGACTTTTATTTTGCAAGATTTTAAAAATGTACCATAAATGTACCATAATTTTCAATGTCTATTGGTTTTCATAAACGTGTAAATAGTGAAGCCGGTGCCCTTCAAGTGTGAAGAACACCGGCTTCTGTGTAGATCATAAATATAGTACTCACGCACTATTCTGACACAAATATACTCCATCCACCTGGACCAAAAAAATAATACCATCACCAAAACACCAAGTCAGTCTATCTTTACACTCCATCACCCTCTATCAACCTATCTCCCTGATACTGAGCAACAAAACCCCGTCAAGAGGTATCTACACTCCAGATTTATAGCTATCTTTGTTCATATAACAGAAAAACACAAAACAAACGCCATGAACAAAATACGCCCAATCCGCCCCCTCATCACGACAGTAATCATACTCCTGATGTCCGCCTGCCGGAGCACCAAAGACATCTCCAGCACCCAAACAACGAGTACCATCACCAGCAGCGCAACAATAGACAGCGCCGCCAGTCACCTGATGTCCACCCACCGGAAGACCACCACCATAACATTTCTACCGATGCAAACACCCACGTTTCCCCCAATACCATCGCCCGATGCCCAAGCACCGTCCCAGGATCTCATCACCCAACTCCTCCAGAAAGGAGGCGGAACTATCATCATCCAAGAGGAGGAAACCCAATCGGAAGACCAGGAATCCTCCACAACCCAGATATCTCACCAAGACACAACCACCACACAAAACACCCAGTACCATGAAAAGCAATCCCCTCAACCAAGAGCCTCACCCAATCTAAAGCTCATCCTCTACATAATACTGGCGGCCATAGCCCTCCTCCTAATACTAAAGTGGAGCATCCGCCAATGACACACCGTTCAAATCATAAACCATAAAACACAAAACCATGAAATCAACAAACTATGCAATACTCTTGATCAAGAGTTTCGAGCAGCTACGCCTCAACTCATACCTATGCCCGGCCGGAAAATGGACCATAGGCTACGGCCACACCGATGGCGTCAATCAAGGAATGCTCATCACAGAGAAAACAGCCGATGCTTTTCTCAAGCAGGATATCAAAAAAGCCGAAGATGAAATCAACCGCATCGATGCCGACCTCACCCAGGAGCAGTTCGATGCTCTCGTCAGCTTCGTCTTCAATGTAGGAGTTCAGGCCTTCCGTGTAAGCACTCTGCGCAAGCTCATCGAGCGCAATCCCAATGACCCCAAAATAGCCGATGAGTTCCGCCGTTGGGTTTACGCAGGTAACAAGATGCTCCCCGGATTGGTCAAGCGCCGCGAACAGGAAATCAAATTGTATTACTCATAAAAACCGAAGTACCATGGATGCACAAATCACAACCATCGTAACCGATTGCCTGGTCCCAATAGTCACCGCCGTCGTAGGCTGGCTGGCCGGCAAGCGCAAGCGCCGCAACGACGCTCTCAAAAGCATGCAAGATTCCATCGATATTCTCAGCCTGGAGAACAAACGCCTTATCGAGGACCTAACCACAGTGAATCGTGAGGTCGTAGCCCTCCGCCGAGAGAACGGAGAACTCAAGACCTCCGTTGACCAACTTTGCAAGGAGAATGCTCAACTAAAGACCGAAGTCCAGGATCTGCGCAAGCAGCTCACACAAGCACCTGCGTAACCTCAGCCGCTTCGCGTCTGTTCCGTCCCGTAACTATCGCCTTTCACGAAAGCCGATAATTACGGGGCGGCTTAATTAGGGCCGCAGCGCCCAGATGAAAGCTTGTGCAGTTCTTAAGGCCGGATCCTTGAAATGGCCACCCGGATTAAAGACAAGAGTACTCTCAATATCAGGTATTCCTTTAAGTGAATCATACATGGCCCTTATATTCTCTTCAACAGTGGCCATAGTAGCATTCTTAGTCTTAGCTTCAGCATCCCCAAGACTCAGATAAATACGTTTAGCATTAGGGTTATGACTTCCAATATACTTCATCCATTCAGGATACCAAACCGATGGCGATGCTGCCGCAACTGCTGAAAACGAATCGCTCTCATAGCAGCACCATAATGCGAACAGTCCAGCCAATGAATAACCTCCGATGATAACATCCGCGCCCTTCAAAGAACCAAACCGCTGCAGCATCTCAGGTATCACACCCTCCTTAATGATCTCAAGAGTATTCCGGGCACCATCGCCGAATGGAACTTTACCGAAGACCGGCGCAGCCGTCCAAGGTGCAAGCTCCTTATTCCAGTCCTCGACAATCAGGGCGACATATGCGAACCGATGCTTACAGCCATCCTTTATGGCCGATAATTCCGCATCCAATCCTTCAAGCTCCCGTGCATCGATGGCTTCAATCAGCAGAACCTCCGGCTGCTCATCAGCCCGATACACGCAGCGCCTTCCCTTTACCTTAAATTCCGTTAGTTCCATATCGATACAAATATAGCAAACAGGGACCATAAAATAATCGCGGAGTCCCAGTTTCACAACTAGGGCTCCGCTCTCCTTGTTTGCGATTTCAAAGACATATAAAATCATCCAATATACCTAATAGGATCCGCCCCATATTCATTCTCACCAACCGTCCCCTTCCTGGCCATCATAATCACCCGCGCAATCAGAGCCGCAAACTCAAAAAGGTAAAACGCCATATAAGACCCAACCAGCCCCATCAGTCCGTCAATAGACTCACCAATCACATCCAACGTCAAATCCGTAAAGTTGTCCGTATAAATCGTGTACCCGACCCCCACCAGCCACGGCAGCAGATAGATAGCCACACTCAGCCACCCCGTGTCCCCCAGGTCATGCAACCGCCTCACCGTCACCGCCAGCATCGGAATCATCAGCGCCACCGTCGCACACCAGCAAATGATATCATTAGTCAATGATGCACAACTCTGCACCTCCACGCTCGCCATCGGCATAAAGCAGTTAATCACCAACCCCTTCACTGCCTTAAACCCCAGCCACACCATATTCATAAACAGAAAGTAGAACCAGTACTCCGCCCGCCTGGCCCTGCCGCTGAACGTAAACATCTTCCTAAAGCAGCTACTCACCGCATAGCCGAACTTCATCTTCTCCTTCACCCCCTCCCGTTTGCCAGCCTTCGCCACCGGCAGCACCTCAGCCTCCGCCGCAGCCACCTTCTCATCCTGCGCCACCGTTTTGGCCGGTGCCCTCTCGATAGGCCCGAAAATCACCTCATACCTCTCATCGCCAATCTTCCGCCTGATGCGTCGCTTCCGCATCCTGATCGCCTCTGCCGAAACCGATAGACAGTCCGCAATCACCGCCGTCTTTAACCTCATAGCACCAAGTGCACACACCACAAGATCCTCCTCATCAAAACTCTCATCCTCAGCCTTCATAATCTTGTAAACAGATAGGAACGTCTGCTGCACGCAGACATTAATCGCAGTCCTCTCATCCACCAAGAGGCTCCTCTCTTTAGGCCGATGCTCTTTCAGTCTCTCATACTCATCGGTCCTCCGGAATGCATCTGAGCATTCCTCAAGCAAAAAGGTTAGCTCCATATTGCAAAAGTGACTATATAAAAAAAGCTGCAAGGGTTGTCCTTACAGCTAAACATCGCGGATATCTATAAACCGATATCCCTATCTCGTTGCCCGCAAAAATACAAAAACTTTCCTTTGGGCCGATGCCCTCACGTCCGATAACCCCGTCACAGCCATCGAAAGATGCCACCTTGTTTGTGTTGAAAGCATTCTCCATCCGGGAGCAGTTCCGAATCACATCACGCCTGGTATCCATCCTCCGATGCACAGTTCCCTCACCATCCACCCGATGGTACGACTATTGTATGCTAAGGTGGCCCCATGACCTCTCCTTAGCCCGTATGGACCGATACGTCACCTTCGGCGACATCCAACGTCGCCTGCGTGGCTGCGAGCCCCTTCACCGAATCCTCCTGGCCAAGGGCTTTTACCTCGCCCCCCGATGGCGCCGCCGCCTCATGCCGCTCCTCGAGCAGCTGGTGTACTTCAACGCTACCCACCGAGACTGGCTCCAAAACATAGAGTGGCCATAAGGGCCGATGCCCTCACGTCCGATGATCATGCAATCAGTGTAGGCCGATATCCCCTTATCGGCCACACTTCCGATGTGCTTTCAATCGGCCGATAGGCCCGCAAACTAAAATTGCAACAGTTTTGCAGCGCCTATTTGTTGTTTTGACAATCTATCTGTACTTACATTTGTGCCAGAAACAACAAAACAACAAAGAATATGAAAAAGCATTTAGTCCTATTATCAGCTCTGCTGCTTCAAGTAGTATCAGTTTCCGTATTTGCACAGGATAAGACTCAGAATGAATACGTTGACCTGGGTCTCAGCGTCAAATGGGCAACTTGCAATGAGGGTGCCGCCACTCCTTTGGAAGTAGGTTACTACTACAATTGGAACTCTAATAACTTATTGTGGAATGTATTTAAAGATAAAGCTTTCCAAAAAGCGGAGGGTGATATAACCAAGTTGCAGCAGGGTGAAGATTGGCGTACACCTTCAAATGATGA
>CACWTU010000002.1 GCA_902763885.1 uncultured Bacteroidales bacterium
GTTTGCAGCTTTTGCCTTTGCCTTACGGGCAAGTGTCTGGATACATTCACGGCGCGGTATGATTACCGACAGGCCCTGATACTCAATCTCCTCACGCAGTGTGCGTGTAATCTCCTCCATGTTCTGGGGCAGTGGAACAACCACCTTGAGGTGATCCGGGTCAACGCCTATGCCACGGCAGATAGCTTCAAACTTGTTGGTGCCGGCACTGTCCTGTCCGCCGGTCATGCCGGTGGTCAGGTTATCGGAGATTATTATTGTTATGGGAGAGTTCTCATTTACAGCATCCAAAAGACCGGTCATGCCGGAGTGGGTGAATGTGCTGTCACCTATGATGGCCACTGCAGGGAATACGCCTGCATCGGCGGCACCCTTAGCCATGGTGATGCTGGCACCCATATCAACAGTGCTGTCAAGAGCCTGGAAAGGAGGCAGGGCACCCAGTGTGTAGCAACCTATGTCACCGAATACCTTGGCATTCTTGTAATCCTTGAGCACAATGTTTATGGCCTCATATACGCTGCGGTGGCCGCAACCCTGACAGAGGGCTGGCGGACGTGCCACAACGTTCTTGGCAACCTCAGGATGCGGCAGCGGAGCCAGACCCAGAGCGGCCTTCACGATATCGGGATTGAGCTCTCCCTGACGGGGTAGTTCTCCGGTGAGGCGGCCTATAATCTTGCAGTCTGAAGGCAGGATGCCTGCCACCTGCTCCTCAACAAATGGCTGTCCGTCCTCAATTACCATGATTGAGTCACACTGCTCTGCCATGGTACGTATGGTCTCTGAAGGTATGGGGTACTGTGAAATCTTCAATACAGGGAAGGGTATTCCCTCAGGATAGCACTCAGAGAGGTAGTTGTATGCGTTACCACAGGCAATGGCACCCATCTTGTAACGCTTGGCTTCAGCCTTGAAGCTGTTGAAAGGTGACTCAACAGAGAGACGCATTATCTCAGGCTGACGCTCCAGCAGTGAAGCGTAACGGCGCTTTGCATTGACAGGCAGCAGAACCCAGTCACGGTTGCCCGATACGGGGTTAAGGGCATTCTGTTCACGCTTGGTTTTCATTGTGACAACGGCGCGTGAGTGGGCCAGGCGTGTAACTGTGCGCATAAGCACCGGCAGTTTGAGTGACTCTGACAGGTCATATGCGTATGACATCATATCATAAGCCTCCTGTTGTGATGAGGGCTCAATGACGGGTATCAGGGCAAACTTGCCGTAAAAACGGGTGTCCTGCTCATCCTGAGAGGAGTGCATTGAGGGGTCATCGGCAACGAGGACTATAAGACCGCCGTTCACTCCGGTGATTGATGAGTTTACAAACGGGTCTGCAGCCACGTTCATGCCAACGTGTTTCATACATACCAGTGCACGCTTGCCTGCAAAAGACATACCTAAAGCAGCCTCCATGGCTGTCTTCTCATTGGTGCACCAGCGATTGTGTATCTTCTCGGCAGGGTTCTTCTTGCAGTAACCCTGTATGTATTCTGTTATTTCAGTAGAGGGTGTTCCGGGATAAGCATATACTCCGCTCAGTCCGGCATCAATGGCACCCTGTGCTATGGCTTCATCGCCAAGTAATAGTTTTTTCATTATATCAATTTTCAATTATTTATTCTCATCCATAAGTGAGGTAGAAGCACGTACGGTAACTTCACGGTTGTAGCAGCTGAACATCTTGTCAACGCTCTCCTGTTCCTTAACCTTTGAGAACAGGCTTACAATAGGTACTATAATCAAGCCAGCTACCATTGAGAGCACACCTGCATTGATGGGTGAACTGAAGTAGGGGCTGATAAATGTGGTGCCGGTGAATGTTCCGTACATGCAACCGCACATGATAGCTACGCCTACAATGAAACTTGCCCATACAGAGGCCTTGGTAGTCTTCTTCCAGTACAGGCCATAGAGGAACGGAGCAAGGAATGCACCTGCCAGAGCACCCCAAGATATACCCATGAGCTGAGCTATGAATGTAACGGAGCTCTTGGCCTGGATGATAGCCAGTACTGATGACACTGCTATGAAGAATACAACCAGCAAGCGGATTGAGAGCAACTGTGATTTCTCACTCATCTGCTTGCCGCCTTTAGCCATGGCAGGCTTGATGATATCAAGGGTAAGTGTTGAACCTGAAGTAAGAACCAGTGATGAGAGGGTTGACATTGATGCTGAGAGCACCAGGATGATAACAACACCTATCATAAGGTCCGGCAAAGTCTGAAGCATGGATGGTACGATGCTGTCGTAGATGGGGCCTTTTGGTCCGTACTCTATGACATCGGCATACAGACGGCCAAAACCGCCCAGGAAGTAGCAACCGCCTGCCACGATGATGGCAAAGAAGGTTGAGATGAAGGTTCCCTTGCGGATAGCGGCCTCATCACGGATGGCGTAGAACTTACCTACCATCTGAGGCAGACCCCATGTACCGAGTGAGGTAAGCAGCACAACACCCAACAGGTAGATGGGTTGTGGGCCGAAGAACGATGTAAAGGCTCCATACAGTCCGGGTGCAGCCTCGCTGGGAATCTGTGACATCTTTTCAATTGCTGCTGTGAAACCGCCGTTTCCGTTCAATACGGAGATGATAACGGCAACGATACCTATCAGCATGATCATACCCTGTATGAAGTCATTTATGGCGGTGGCCATGTAACCTCCCACCAATACGTAAACACCTGTCAGTATGGCCATTCCGAGTACGCACCAACTGTAGTCAATACCGAATGAGAGTCCGAACAGACGTGACAGACCGTTATAAAGAGATGCGGTGTAAGGGATGAGGAATACGAATACGATTACTGATGCTGCAACCTTGAGAGCCTCTGAATTGAAACGCTGACCAAAGAAATCAGGCATTGTGGCACTCTTGAGGTACTGGGTCATAAGGCGTGTACGGCGGCCTAGGATTCTCCATGCCAGCAGTGAACCGATAATGGCGTTACCCAGACCTATCCAGGTGGCTGAAAGACCGTACTTCCAACCGAACTGACCTGCGTAACCTACAAAGATTACGGCTGAGAAATATGATGTACCGAATGCGAAAGCGGTAAGCCATGAGCCAACTTTACGGTCACCCAGTACAAAACCCTGTACGTTGTTTGCGGTTTTACGGCAATAGATTCCTACGCCGATCATTACGGCGAAAAACAATATCAGAATCAGAATTTTCAAAAACATGATAGTATGGTTTAAAGGTTAATGATTGACTTCTTTATTCCCAGCCCTGTATAAGTGTAAGACCCTTTTCTGTAGCTACACGCTCGGCAATTTCAAGACTGTTGGCGGGACGTATGATGAGCACCAGTTTACCATCCTTGTGGAAAGTGTACAGGTAGCTTATTGTGCATCCTCCGGCTGTAAGTGCGTCAATTGCATCGGTAAAAGAAGCCGTGTCAGGTTCCACCTGAATGGCCAGAACCTCATTCAGGCTTACCAGATTTCCTTGTGCAGACAGGAGCTTGGCCGCTTTTTTCTGGTCAGATGTAATGAGCCTGAGAATTCCGAACTCATTTGTGTCTGCCACTGATGCAGCCTGAATCTCAATATTCTCGTTCTTGAGAGCGGTGAGTATGTCACTCAGCTTGCCGCGCTGGTTCTCAAGAAATATGGATATTTGCTTTATAGTCTTCATAATGTTCTTGATTAGTGGTTGTTACGCAAATCATTCACTCTCTTGGCCTTGCCGTCAGACTGCGGGATAACACCCTTGCCTACAAGTTTTACTCTAGGTGTGAGCAGTATCTCATCCTTGAGGCGGCGTGTGATCTCCTTGGTCAGGTTCTGCAGCATGCTGAAATCATCAGTAGCCTGTGCCAACTCAGCCTCAACGGTCATCTCATCATTGTCACCTACGGTCTCAATGGTAATCAGGTAGTCACTGGCCAGCTCGGGGAACTGCATCAGTATCTTTTCAATCTGTATGGGATAGATGTTTACGCCCTTTACAATCATCATGTCGTCGCTGCGTCCCTGGAAACGTGCCAGACGCTTGTGGGTACGGCCGCATGGGCAGTCACCCGGCAGTATGCGGGTAAGGTCACGTGTGCGGTAGCGGAACAACGGCATGGCCTCACGGTTCAGTGTGGTCAGTACCAACTCACCCAACTCACCCTCAGGAACGGGCTCCAGTGTCTCCGGATCAAGGATCTCAACGATATAGTTATCTTCCCATATGTGCATGCCGTTCTGCTCCTGGCACTCAATAGCCACGCCGGGGCCGCACATCTCACTCATACCGAAGTTGTTATAGGCCTTGGCGCCCCAGATCTCCTCAATACGCTTGCGTTGTGCCTCTGAATGGGGCTCAGCACCGATGATGAGGGTGTGAACGGTAGTATTGCGCGGGTCAATGCCCTCCTCCTCAAATGCTGCAGCCAGACGTGTAGCGTATGAAGGTATGCAGTGCAGGGCTGTGGTACCGAAGTCTGTGATGAACTTTACGTGGCGCTTGCTGTTACCTGCACCTGCGGGAACGGTAAGTGCACCCAGACGCTCTGCGGCATACTGTATGCCAAGACCGCCGGTAAACATTCCATAGCCTGATGTATTCTGAATGATATCAGTATTACGCAGACCTATACAGTACATGGAACGTGCCATGGCATCGGCCCACTCATCAAGGTCTTTCTTGGAATGCAGTATTACGGTAGGATTTCCGGTGGTACCGCTTGATGAGTGCAGACGTACTACCTTCTCCAGCGGAATTGACTTGATGCCGAAGGGATAGGTGGCACGCAGGTCATTCTTGGTGGTAAAGGGGAAACGCTTTATGTCCTCAACGGATTTGATACTCTCAGGGGTGATACCCAGTTCCTTGAATTTGGGAGCATAGAATTTACTTCCCATTGCAATCTCTACGGTTTTCTTGAGACGTTCCACCTGCAGTTTTTCAAGCTGCTTGCGGGGCATGGTCTCAATCTCTTCATTCCAGTACTTGCTGTTCATTGTTTATATTTTTTTGTTATCGTTTTCTTCTTGCGGCGCAAATTTACAGTATTTTATCAAGTTCTTCAAGCAGATACTCTTTACCTTTATCACTAAGTCCTACATAGTAGCGCAGCGGCTCGTCCGGTACAACATTTTTTGTGACGAACACACTGCCTGAAGTCTCGTTGTAAGTCTTTTCCTCCATTTCCGGCATGATGATGATGGAAGTAATGCCGTTAGGATATTCTATAGCATAACCGTTTTCCAGTTCCTCCACCTTACCTTCATGGGCAGTGCTCACTCCCGCTGCAACATTCAGCAATTCAAAAGGCCCCTCGTAGTAGTCTATCACTGCCATTATGGGATTGTCACGGTACAGGGTTATCTGTTTGTCAAAGGATACGGGCACCTCGTAGAGTTCCCACTGGTCATGATGCAGGTGTATTGCCATTCTGTCATCAGTCTCAATCATTATCTCCGCCTTACTGTATCCGTCCTTATTCTTGTACAGCCCTGATTCTCCTAAAGGGGATGATGCCCCGTAACCCAATATATCTGTGCCTGGCATTTGGATGGTACGGCCGTTCCCGCATTTTACGTATGCCGTGAATCCCAGATTGTCTTGTCTCTTGCCGTTTGAGTTCATGTCTGTCCGGAACTCTATGATACCGTTTGCCCAGGAGACTTTGTCTTTGCGGATCTGGAAACGAAATCCGTTATTTGTTTGGTTGCAGCCTACAAGTGTTGAGACTGCCAGAAATAATATCAGTAACTTCTTCATTTTCCGGAATAGGCTAAAGCGTAAGTCTTGATTTGTTTGAGCATGGAGAGCAGCCCGTTGCTGCGGGTAGGCGAGAGGTGCTGCGTGAGTCCTATCTCATCAATGAAATGCACGTCACAGTCAAGAATATCCTTTGGAGTCTGCTCTGAGAGAACCCTGATCAGCAATCCTATAAGACCTTTGGTTATGATGGCATCGCTGTCTGCCTCAAAATGCAGCAGACCGTCCTTGAACTCTGCGTGGAGCCAGACGCGGCTCTGGCAGCCGTCTATGAGATTATCCTCCGTCTTGTAAGCGGGATCCAGCGGTGGCAGTTCGTTTCCAAGGTCTATGATCATCTGGTATTTGTCCATCCAGTCATCAAATGCACTGAACTCCTCAATGATATCCTGTTGTATCTGTTCTGTTGTCATCGTTTCTCGTTGTAGATTACTGTAAGAAGTGTCTTTCCCACTGCTTCCAGTACATTCTTGTCAATATTGTCTATGTTATCGTGTGTAGTGTGCCAGGTTGGTCCGAATATGCTCTCTTTACATTGAGGCAGGTAGGGTACGATATCAATGGCCGGTATCTTGGCTATGGTATTGATGAAATAGTGGTCATCAGTGATATAGCCGCCGTCAGACTGTTTAAAGAGTGAACTGTAGCCTAATGATGCCGCTGTATTCCAAACCTTGTCAACCACCTGCTTCCCGTACATGACAGAATATTTTTCACGTGCAAACTGAGCGCCCTTGCCACCTACCATGTCAAGCAGTATCGCATAACGTGCACGGTAATCCTTCTGGTGAGGGTTCTTGGACCAGTGCTGTGTTCCCAGTCCCCAGTATGTCTCCAGATGATTACCCTTGAAATCGGGTCCGGGGCCCCAATCCTCAGCATCCAGGAAGATGCAGTCAACACCTATCTCCGGTGCCTTTTTCTGCAGTTGGCGTGCTATCTCAAGGATAACAGCTACACCGCTGGCTCCGTCATTGGCCGCGTCAACTGGTTGCTTCCAGTTGGCATGGTCAGAGTCATTGTCAGCCCAGGGACGGCTGTCCCAATGCGAGCAGAGTATCACGCGGGTGGGGCAATCCTGGTTATAACTTCCAATAATATTTACGCACTTGAGGGTGGTGTTGTCAAAAGTCTTGGTATCAAAATTCTGAAAGTGTACGATATCAGCTCCGAACTTAGCCAACATGGCTGCCAGCCAGATACCGCAATCATCATGAGCCTTGGTGTTGGGAACACGCGGGCCGAAACCAGTCTGTCTTTTGATGAAGCTAAAAGCACTGTCTGCACAGAACTCAACTGTCGTGGAGGTTGGCGCTGTGCTGGTGGTGACGGCTGGCGCAGTGCTTGCTGTGGCTGTAGCAACGGCTGTTGTGCTCTTGCGTCCTCCGCAGGAGATAGCCACGAACAGCACTGCCAATATGAGAGAGATTCTTTTCATATCAGCGGTTGAGCTTCCAGGTGGCACCGTCCTTGGTATCCTTTATCTCAAATCCCAGTGCGGTGAGTTCATTGCGTATCTTGTCACTGGTGGCCCAGTCCTTGTTCGCCTTGGCAATGGCACGCTGTTCAAGAAGCATATCCACCACCTTTCCGAAAGCCTCCTCGCGGCCGCTTCCGCCGCCCTCCTCTGCCTTGATGCCGAGTATGTCAAAGAGGAATGTGTCAAACAGCGACTTGAGTTCAGCTACATCGGCGGCAGTGAGCTTGGCATTGCCGTCAACGGCCTGGTTGATTACCTTGGCTGCATCAAACAGATGGCTGATAACGATAGGCGTGTTAAGGTCATCGTCCATAGCCTCGTAGCATTTGCCCTTGAACTCGCTTACGCTAACGGTGCTTTGAGCGGCAGGCTGAATGCGACCGATGGCATTGTATGCCTCCATAAGGCGGTTCATAGCTTTTTCAGCAGCCTGCAGTGCATCATTGCTGAAATCAACGGTGCCGCGGTAGTGGGCCATCAGGATGAAGAACCTTATGGTCATGGGGCTGTAGACCTGCTTCAGGTTAGGATTCTGACCTGTAAAGAACTCGTTCAGGGTTATAAAGTTTCCAAGAGACTTGCCCATCTTCTGTCCGTTGATGGTGATCATGTTGTTATGCATCCAGTAGTGGACTATGTCATGACCCTGGCTGGCAACGGCCTGTGCAATTTCGCACTCATGGTGCGGGAATATAAGGTCCATGCCGCCTCCGTGTATGTCAAAACGCTCACCTAAGTACTTGCGGCCCATGGCGGTGCACTCGCAGTGCCAGCCGGGGAATCCGTCGCTCCAGGGAGAGGGCCAGCGCATTATATGCTCGGGCTGGGCTTTCTTCCACAGAGCAAAGTCAGCAGGGTTGTGTTTCTCCTCCTGACCGTCCAGTTCACGGGTGGTATTAAGAACATCATCCAGGTTACGCCCGGACAGTATGCCGTAGTGGTGGTCCATATTGTACTTGTTCACGTCAAAGTAGATGCTGCCCTGGCTCTCGTATGCGTAGCCGTTATCCAGAATCTGCTTGACAAGCTCTATCTGCTCTATGATATGGCCCGATGCGTGCGGCTCTATGCTGGGGGGCAGTACGTTAAGCATCTCCATGGCCTTGTGGTAGCGAAGGGTGTAGTACTGCACCACCTCCATGGGCTCCAACTGCTCAAGACGGGCTTTCTTGGCAATCTTGTCCTCACCCTCATCGGCATCATGCTCCAAATGACCTACATCGGTGATATTGCGTACATAACGTACCATGTAGCCTAAGTGCTGCAGGTAGCGGAACAGTATGTCAAATGTGATGGCGGGGCGGGCGTGACCCAGATGCGGATCACCATATACTGTGGGGCCGCACACGTACATTCCTACGTGTGGCGGGTTCAATGCTTCAAACAGTTCCTTCTTTCTTGTAAGGGTGTTGTAGATGGTCAGTTTGTTTTCCATATTATTTGTGTAAAGTTTCTTCTATTAACTTGAGGAGCCTGTCAACGGCATTCTCCTCGGGGATATTTTTCTCTATGCACTCCTTGCCGCGATATAGGCTTATCTTGCCGCGGCCTGCGCCTACGTAACCGAAATCTGCATCGGCCATCTCACCAGGACCGTTTACGATACAGCCCATTATGGCTATTTTGACTCCTTTGAGGTGGGCTGTTGCGGCTTTTATGCGTGCAATTGTATCTTCAAGATTATAAAGTGTCCGTCCGCAGCCCGGACATGAAATGTATTCCGGTTTGCTGAAGCGGATGCGTGCTCCTTGCATTATGGCATCCTCAGCGGAGCGTATCTGTTCTGCCGGTATATTGGGGTCAGAGAGTTTCAGCTCTTTTGCCTTGCCGTCAATAAGCAATGCGCCTGCATCCATTGCGGCATGCAGTTGGAAATCCTCAAGCAGGCTGTCATTGTAGTCAAGGAAAAGAATTCCGTTCTCTATTCTGGCCGATGCACGTACCTCTGCACTGGTTTCCGCATAGTCAACCAGTTTGCGGGCCACAGGGATTTCACGTTCAGGTGCCTCAGACAGTGACACACGTATGGTATCACCAATGCCCTCGGCCAGCAGCGCGCCTATGCCTATGGCACTCTTGATGCGTCCGTCCTCGCCCTCGCCGGCCTCGGTTACTCCAAGGTGTATGGGGAACGCCATGCCCTCACGCTCCATCTCCTTAACCAGCAGGCGTACGGTCTCAATCATGACCACGGTGTTACTGGCCTTGATGGATATGACCACGTTCATGAACTCCTGCTCCACGCATATGCGCAGGAACTCCATGCAGCTCTCCACCATTCCGGCCGGAGTGTTGCCATAGCGGCTCATGATACGGTCTGAGAGTGAGCCGTGGTTAACCCCTATGCGTATGGCGGTGCCGTGCTCACGGCATATATTCAGGAACGGGATGAAACGGTCACGTATGCGCTGTATCTCCTGGGCATATTCATCATCGGTATATTCCAGATGCCTGAATGTGCGAGCGGGATCCACGTAGTTACCCGGGTTGATGCGTACCTTCTCCACATATCGGGCGGCCACATCGGCCACGGCGGGGTTGAAGTGGACATCGGCCACCAACGGGGTGTTGTAGCCACGTGCAGTCAAGCCCTCACGTATAAGGCGCATGTTCTCAGCCTCACGTGTGCCCTGGGTAGTCATACGTACCAACTCGCCGCCTGCCTCAATGATACGGATGGCCTGCTCAATGCAGCCTTGGGTATCCATGGTGGCGGTGGTGGTCATGGACTGGAGGCGAATAGGGTTGCTGCCGCCTATTGCGGTATTGCCTACCTGAACGCTTATAGTTTTCCTGCGGTTATATACGGCCATTATCAGTTGGTCTTGTAGTTGTATTTTACCTGACTCAGCTCAGCGTTGGCCTTCTCAATCTTCTCCTTGAGGCCCTCTTTGTGGGCAGCCAGACGTGCAGCCAGGTCGCTGTCTGCAACTGCCAGAATCTGGGCGGCCAGGATGGCGGCGTTCTGGGCGCCGTTCACACCAACGGTGGCTACAGGTATTCCGGGGGGCATCTGTATGATTGAGAGCATGGCGTCCAGGCCGTCAAGCATACCCTTGATGGGTACACCTATTACAGGAACGCAGGTGTTTGCGGCAATTACGCCGGGCAGAGCTGCTGCCATGCCTGCTGCTGCTATGATAACTTTGATGCCGCGTGCCTGTGCGCCTTTGGCAAACTCCTCAACGGCCGCAGGTGTGCGGTGAGCGGACAGGGCGTTCATCTCAAACGGAACCTGGATGCTGTCCAGGAAGACAGCGGCCTTTTCCATAACGGGCAGATCAGATGTACTGCCCATGATAATGCTTACTACAGCTTTCATATCTTGTTTATTTAATTTTCAATTATGTCACTTCGTTCCATGATTCTTGTCGCGACTCGGGATAGAAAGTGAACTTTCTCTCCTCTCACTGCTCCAAGAATTTTCAATTTTCAATTCTCAATTGTTAATTCTTCCTCATTCTTGCTACCGGAATCCCAATCTGTTCGCGGTACTTGGCTACAGTGCGTCTGGCAACCTTGTAGCCGCGCTCAGCCAGCATATCGGCCAGTTGCTCATCGGTGAGCGGGTTGTTGTGATCCTCGGCATCGGTTACCTCACGCAGTATGCGGTGTATCTCCTTTACTGATACCTCCTCACCGCTCTTGGTCTTGACACCATCGGTAAAGAATGCCTTGAGCGGGAAGGTGCCGAAGCTGGTCTGTACATACTTGCCGCTTGTCACCCTTGATATGGTTGATATATCATATCCAGTCTTCTCAGCCACGTCCTTAAGGATCATTGGCTTGAGCAGAGTCTCATCACCCTCCGTAAAGAAGGGGCGCTGCAGGTCTATGATGGCCTGCATGGTGCGGGTCATGGTCTGCTCACGCTGCTTGAGTGCCTGAATAAACCCCTTGGCTGAGTCAAGTTTGTTCTTGATATAGACGGCGGCGTCACGCTGACTTGAGGAACCGTTTTTTATCTGGTTATCCAGCATATCAGAGTATTCACGACTCACATGCAGCTGCGGAATGTTGCTGTTGTTCAATGTGAAATGAATCTCACCGTCATAATTGTCAAGCAGGAAATCAGGTACTATATGCTGGCGGCTGTGCCCGACGGTCTCGCCTAATGAGCTGCCCGGACGGGGATTGAGCTTGACCAGTTCCGCAATCACGGCATCCGTCTCTGTCTTGTCAAGACCCAGCCGGGCCGATATCTTGTCCCAACGCTTGTGGGTAAACTCATCAAACATGGTGGAGATTATCTTCTCCTGCAACTGCTTGGAGGGCGAATCCTCCTTACGGCGTATCTGTATGAGCAGACACTCCTGCAGACTGCGTGCTCCTATGCCGGCGGGATCAAACTCCTGTATCACCTTAAGCACCTGCTCTATCTCATCAGTGGATGCATCCAGGTCATGATAGAAGGCCAGGTCATCAGATATGGCCTGGACATCCTTGTCCAAAAGACCGTCATTGTCTATGGAGCCTATGATGTAGAGCGCAATCTTCATCTGGCGCTCCGTGAGATCCTGCTCACGCAGCTGCTCATACAGCACATCATAGAATGAACGGGTATCTGCCAGCGGGATATCGGCTACAGCCCCTGTTCCGCCTCTCTCAGAGGGGTCATACCAGTCATCATCTTCATCATTCCAGTCATCACGGTCAGGGCTTTCATTGAATCCCTCATCTTCAAACTGGTCATTCTCATCGGTGTTGTTGTCATCAGATTCCTTTTCAGGCATATCTGACGGGGTATCATCAAGGGCCGGGTTGTCACTCAGTTCAGTACGCACATGCTCCTCAAGCTCAAGCGTTGTGAGCGACAGGATCCTGGCTTCCAGCACCTGTTGTGGTGAAAGCGTCTGAATCTGCGTCTGCGTCTGGACCTGGGTCTGTATGTTGCTTAATCCGGCCATTCTGGATATTTAATAGTGGAAACTGCTGCCTCCTATGAATTCGCGTACCAGTGATGTGGGTGGCAGGTTCTGGCTGGGGATGGTCTTGAACAGCTTCAGGAAATCCTTGAGCTGGCATGCCTTGGCATATTCGGGGCAGTTCTCGGGAACCTCATCAAGAAGCGGTGCTACCATATCCTTTATGACGGCTATCTCAAAAATCATGGCCGAGTTGAACATGGCATCGGCATTCTCCTGATAGGGGAATATCCATTTCTCCTCACCTGCACGTACCGATGCCCATCGCCCAATGGTATCCTGCGCGGAATAACTGCGGTACTTATGGTCACGTGTGATTCGGCGCAACAGGCGGTTATCAGTAGTGGGTATATAGTTATGCTGATCTATGCGGATGCATGTCAGGGCCGATACGTATATAAGGAAACGACTATCGGCCGGAATATCGGGCATCAGGTCCGGATTAAGGGCGTGGATACCTTCAATGAGCAGTATGTCATTGTCGCCAAGGGTCATTTCCGGATCAGTGAACTCACGTATGCCACCCTTCTTGAAATTGAATCTGGGTGGCTGAATGCTCTTGCCGGCAAGCAGGTCCTTGAGCTGCTGGTTAAAGAACGGCAGGTCAATGGCGTAGAGTGACTCAAAGTCATGCTCTCCGTTCTCATCCAGCGGTGTGTGGTCACGGTCCAGGAAATAGTCATCAAGTGAAAGCACCTTTGGAGTGAGACCGTGAGCCATCAGCTGTACCATGAGACGCTTGCTGAACGTGGTCTTGCCCGATGAAGACGGACCTGACACCATAATCAGCTTGAGTCCCTTACCCTCATTCCGGCGGGCCACAATCTGGTCGGCAATGTGTACTATCTTCTGTGACTGCAGCGCCTCGGCTACGTTGATAATCATATTGGTTTCACCTTTGGAGATGGCTCTGTTGAGTTTTCCAAGTGTTGAGAAACCAAGGATACGCATCCAGTCATGGTGTTCCTTGAATATCTCGAACATCTTGTCCTGACGGATGAGCGGCTCCAGCTGGTTAGGATCTTTTTTGCTCGGAAGGCGTACAAGTACGCCACTGCCCATCGGTTCCAGACCGAACACCTTAAGGCTTCCGGTATTGGGCGGAAGTATTCCGAAATACCAGTCGGGAAGATCCTCCAGGGTATAGTAACTGGTGTATAATGATCCTATGCTGCGCAAAAGGCGTACATTGTCTTTCCTGCCTGCACGCTCCATTATGTCGGCTACATCGGCGGTATGGGCGGTGTGCCTTACGAACGGAATGTTTCGGCCAATGATGCTCCCCATGCGTTCGCTTATGCCGGTGACATCCTCATCGGTCAGTTCGCGGCCTATCTCCACAGGGCAATAGACGCCCTTGGATATTGCGTTTGAAACTCTGATACGGCTTACGGGATAGAGCTCTGATACGGCCTTGTAGAGAACAAACACGAGTCCGAGCAGGTATGAACGTGCTCCTATGCTTGTGGTTGCGTCAAGGAACTCCACATCGCAGTCTTCATAAACTTGGGAATCCATGCTCATAATCCTGCCATTGGCACATACGCACATGGGATCGCCTTTGAGCGAAATCTCAAGGGTACTGAATATTTCGGTAAAGGAAACCCCGGGATTGAAAGACTCCGTCCTCTTGTTATTGATGCAGTAAATTTTCATATACGAGAGTGTTCAGTTTGAAATCTCAAAGTTACTGCATTTTTTCGTTATAGGAGACTTCCTGGCTGAGAAAAATGGACTGGAACAGGCGGTAAAATATGATTGATTGAAAGGGAGATGTAACAATCTTGAA
Source organism: uncultured Bacteroidales bacterium (assembly GCA_902763885.1). Taxonomy (GTDB): domain Bacteria; phylum Bacteroidota; class Bacteroidia; order Bacteroidales; family Bacteroidaceae; genus Colenecus. Next base: position 13,914 of record CACWTU010000002.1, read on the forward strand.
AAAAATGCACTATATTCGCACAAAATTTCTGAAAACAGGTATTTAACAAATAAAAAGTGAAATGAAAAAACTTAGTGTTTTGATGGCCGTTATGGCCGTTGCAGTTCTCGCATCCTGCGGCAGTGCCGGTACAGGTAGCGTAAAGATGAAAGATGTCAAGGACACAATCTCTTACTCAATAGGTATGGGCCGCGCTGTCCGTGTTTACAAGGAGCAGCTTCCTTATGATATTGTTGATTCTACTACTATGAAGTCATTCGTGAAGGGTTTCATGGATGCAGCTGCTGATCCTGAGGACAAGGCTAAACTGGCATACGCTATCGGTTTTGAGATGGGCGCAGAGGAGATGTCACGTGCATTCAATGGCCTTTCAACCCAGTTGTTCGGTGAAGGTGAGACACTCAACAAGGAGGTGTATCTGAGTGGTATGAGTGACGGTTTGCTTGAGAACTGGAAGATTATGGGCTTTGAGGAGGCTGATGAGACCGCTAACCGTCTCTATGAGGCTCTGAGTCAGCAGCAGTATGAGAAATATCGTCAGGAGAATGCCGCATTCCTGGAGAAGACGGCCAAAGAGGAGGATGTCGTAAAGACAGCCAGCGGACTTCTGTATAAAGTTGTCAAGCTTGGTAACGGTGGTCCCAAACCTACTGCAACCAGTGAGGTTGAGGTTCGTTATCGTGGAGAACTTATTGACGGTACACTGTTTGATGAGTCAACAACTCCGGTTACACTTAGCCTTGATGGTGTAATCAAAGGTTGGACTGAGGGCTTGCAGCTTATGAGCGTAGGTGACAAGTTCAAGTTCTTCATCCCTTACGATCTTGCATATGGTGAGCGCGGATACAATACTATCAAGCCCTATGCTACACTTATATTTGATGTAGAGCTTGTGAGCATCAAGTAATTGACAACCCGATATTACATAGTGAGGGAGCGGTTATGGCCGTTCCCTCTCTTTTTGTCATTTTGTAAGTAAAAAAGTTCAACGTAATATTATTGTTCCTATATTTGATGGAAAATATTGACAATAATAAAAACAGAAGCTTACAATATGAACGCAAAAAAGACTGTTTCCAGTTCAGAAAGGATGGATTCTCTTGACCGTAAGATTCTGGGCATAATATCCCAGAATGCCCGTATCCCGTTCCGTGATGTTGCACTTCAGTGCGGCGTGTCACGTGCTGCCATCCATCAGCGCGTGCAGCGTATGTTTGATGATGGTATCATAACAGGATCAGGTTATCATGTGAATCCGCGGAGTATAGGTTACAATACATGTACATACGTGGGCCTTACACTTGAGAAGGGTTCCATGTACCGTGAGGTTGTAGCTGCCCTGGACCAGATTCCTGAAGTGGTGGAGAGCCATTTTACCACCGGCCGTTATACCATGATGATAAAGCTGTATGCCCGTGACAATTCCCATCTGATGGAGCTTATCAACGGCAATATCCAGGAGATTAAGGGCGTTACCGCTACGGAGACTCTTATCTCTCTTGACGAGAGTATTAAGAAAGAGATACCTATAACAGAATAAGAATTTAAACAGATTCTAGGTATGACCAAGGCTGAGCAGCTTGAATCCTTGCTTAAGAGTATGGATTCAGGTACGGATGTGTTGGGTTATAAAGCCCCTGTGATAGGTATAAGCGGAAATTTCAGGGAAGGAGACTGTACTCTTGCCCAAGGTTATTATATGTCTGTGCTTGAAGCAGGAGGCACACCTGTGGTAATTCCTTCATATGATAATGAGAAGGCACTTGTTTCAATACTTGATACACTTGACGGATTAGTTCTGTCAGGTGGTGCCGATATTGATCCTGATTATCTTGGTGAAGAACCGCTGGACTGCATATCGGTAAACCCACGTCGTGATGCTCAGGAGTTGATGTTGGTGCGTCTTGCCGTGGAGCGTCAGATTCCTATACTGGGCATTTGTCGTGGAATACAGATGCTGACGGCGGCTCTTGGCGGTAAACTGTATCAGGATATAAAGACTCAACACGGTAGGCCATGTATTGAGCACAGCCAGACCATAGCCCGTGGGCTCCCGTCACATGATGTAAAGATTGAGAAAGACTCTCTGCTCCATTCTTTGATGGGTACGGAGACTCTTGCCGTGAACTCATTCCATCACCAGGCTGTTAAAGAGGTACCGCAAGGATTCCGGGTTACCGCAATGTCTGAAGACGGTATTATTGAAGGGATGGAATCCACTACGTTCAGACCCATCTTAGGGGTACAGTGGCATCCGGAATGTTTCATTCTGGAGGCTGACCGTACAATGATGCCTATTTTCAATTGGCTAACGGAGCAGGCTGCTCTGTTTAAGCGCGCCAAGGAACTGCATAGTAAGACCATTATACTGGATAGTCACTGTGACAGCCCTATGTTTTTTGATAAGGGGGCTCATTTCTATCAGAAGAATCCAGGTGTGGAGGTGGAGTATGAGTATGTGGGTGAACCTTCTCCTGACGGTAGCCCCACATTCCGTTACAACCCGTTGGTTGACCTGCACAAGATGACCGCAGGATGTCTGGATGCCAGTTTTATGGTGGCATATCTGCACCAGTATGAACGTGATGCAGACTCACTGAAAACTGCTGTAGCCAAGGCTGACCGCCTGCTCAGTCTCATAGATGAGAGAATAGGGGAGTGTGCCGGATACGCTGCAATAGCTGCTACACCTGATGAACTGTGGCAAAACAAGTTCAAGGGAATAAAATCTGTCGTAAAAGGGATAGAGAACGGTTATGCCGTTGGGCTTGACATTGACAATGTTGACCGGTTCCGCAGTCGTGGTGTAGCTTATATGACACTGTGCCATAACGGCGATAATGATATATGTGATTCACACAAGGGTAATCATGAACATAACGGCCTGTCCGATTTTGGCCGTGAGGTAGTAGCCCGTATGAACAGTGTGGGTATGATGGTTGATCTGTCACATGCCTCAGAGAAGAGTTTCTGGGATGCATTGGAGTGCAGCACCAAGCCTATTATCTGTTCGCATTCATCAAGCCGTGCATTATGTGATCACACCCGTAACCTCACTGATGAACAGATGCGTGCACTTGCTTCAAGCGGAGGTGTGGCGCAGGTGTGTCTGTACAGCGGGTTCCTCAAGAAGGGAGGTAATGCCACAATTGATGATGCAGTACGTCATATCATGCATATGATAGATGTGATGGGCGTTGATCATGTGGGTATAGGTTCTGATTTTGACGGCGGCGGCGGACTGCCGGGTCTTGAGGATGCCTCGTGGTTTGTAACGCTTACAGAGCGGCTTATGGCAGAGGGCTTGAGTGATGATGATTTGTCACTCGTTTGGGGACGCAACTTCCTCAGTGTCTGGAGTGCTAACATCGGAGTCTGATCCGGTGTTAGTCTTCTTTGCTTTCAGTTGAGCTCTCAGGGCGCGATATTTCTCTTTGTTCTTTTCACGGCGCTCCTTGCGTTCATTGTGCTTGCGCTCCTTCTTTTTCTTTTCAGACTCCTTGCGTTGTGCTTTACTTGCCAGTCTGTCCAGATTTTTCTTGTGGATATCCACTACTTTCTTCCTACTCTTTTCCTTGAGCAGTTCGTCAGGTTTCTGGTCAGTGATGGGAATCTCGTTGACATCCCATTCATCGGTTTCATGCGTCCAGTCCTGCTTCAGCGTCAAACTTCTTTTTATGTACCAGACACTCTCTGCCTGACGTTTCTCTTCATAATCTCCAGTGTCCCATTTGCCGTTTTGGTTCACATCATCAAACATGGAGATAAAGTATGTGGCGGGTTTGAGCAGGAAGAAATCCACAGTTCCGTCATCAAGCGTTCCGGTACTTACGGTATTCCCGTTGTTGTCAAGTAGTCTGACAGTATAACCGGGCTGGGGGTTGAGAACGTTGACGGTCAGAGTGCTGAACTGGTTTAAGGGACTGAACTTGAATTTTGTCTCAATAGGTTCATTATGTAATCCGTATATTCCCTGTATGCTTGCGGAGTCTATATTGATTCTGAAAGTATTATCGGGTTTCCACTCTCCGTAAATGTAGTATTTGAGAATATCAACCGAGTCCTGTTCAATGTCATAAGGTATGGGGTTCCAAATGGTGTCAACCTTCTGATACAGATGTATGGCAGTATCAGAAAGGAAGGTGACAGGTTCCTTGAACTTGAGTGTAATCTCCTTTTCAGTAACTCTGAGTGAATTACCTGATGTGAGATTGTAATCAAGGAACTTGATCTTGGGAGTAAGCAGTCTGACAATACCCAATGAATCTCCTTCACGTTCCATACGACGGATTCTCTTGTCTCGCTCTTTTTCCTCTTCTTCAGCTTTACGTGCAGCATCCTTGAGTATGCGTTCGTGGCTTTTCTTGGGAACCAGTTTAAGGGTATCGGTGGTAGGTGATAAAACACCTGTCGTATCTGTTGCCAGGAACGTTACACTGAGGCATAGGGTATCTTTATAATACGTCAATGTGTCTTTCATCCAGAAGGTGAGCGTGTCATACCGTTCGCTGTGCTGTACTATGTATGCATCAGTTTCATCAAAGTTGATACCTTTGACTTGTGGCATGGAATCAAGCGGTAAGGCAAAACGGAGCGTGAATTTCTCATGTGTGAGGCGTTCTGCCGCTGTCATGTACTGTATGACTGGTTTGGGAGTGAATGCCAACAGAGTAATGTCATCCGGGAGGTATTTGATGTAGGGAACAGTAACCGTTGTATCTACCTTTCCTTCAGATGTAAACAATGTGTCCACACGATACCTTAGTTCTGCTGAAGGTACGATATGGGAGTCCATCCAGGCTATCTTCTCGTTACGTTGTGAATAGCTGAATGTCTGGTCCATGTCCATCACCGCAAATATGCGGTAGGTGCCGGGCGCTATGCCGCGTATAGTGAAATGACCGTATGCGTCAGTACGTGAAACTCTTTCAAAGGGCTTGGTCATGAAAGCGGAATCCTCCAGGTCACTATGAAGTCCTACTGTCATCCCCTTTATAGGTTCCAAATCTTCAGCATTGAGTACATAGCCTGATACCTCAAGGGAATCAATTACATCACCGGTACTGAAACGGAAGCAGAAATTTCCTAAGGGATTACCCTCATTGTTGTCTTTGATTCCGTCTGCAAAATCAATAGAGTAGGTGGTGTTGGCTTTTAGTGAATCAAAGAACTCTACCTGTATTTTTTTACCGGTAACCTTGATTTCCGGTTGTTGTATCTGAGGAGGTGATATTACAACGTTTTCATTGGCATTCTCAAGTTTGATGAACTCGTTGAAGTCAATGGATACTTTTTTGGTCTTAACTCCTGTGGCACCATTGTCCGGGTGGCTGTTTGTGATTCTTGGAGGGGTTTCATCATAAGGACCACCGTCAGGATTGCCTATGGCCGCACAACCCGACAATGCGGCAAAGGCTGCTAAAGCCAATGCCGCATTGCAGATTTTTGCGGTTATGTCGCGATTGCGATTCAATTCAGTCTGTAAACTTCTTGAATATTATGCAGGAGTTATGTCCTCCAAAACCGAATGTGTTTGACAGCGCAGCACGAACCTCTCTTTTCTGAGCTTTGTTGAAAGTGAAGTTAAGCTTGTAATCTATCTGCTCGTCATCATCACCCTCCTCATGGTTGATTGTGGGCGGGATGATATTGTTCTTTATTGCAAGCACAGTAGCGATAGCTTCAATGCCACCTGCGCCACCCAACAAATGACCTGTCATGGATTTGGTTGAACTCAAATTCATTTCATAGGCATGGTCTCCGAACACAGCCTTGATAGCCTTGCATTCAGCTATGTCACCAAGCGGGGTGGAGGTGCCGTGCATATTGATGTAGTCAATGTCAGCGGGTTGCAGCCCGGCATCGTCAAGGGCTTCCTGCATTACACGGATTGCACCAAGTCCTTCAGGATCAGGGGCTGTCATGTGATATGCATCGGCCGTAGCTCCCCATCCGGCTACCTCAGCGTAAATCTTGGCGCCGCGTGCCTTGGCATGTTCATATTCCTCAAGAATGAGAACTCCGCCTCCCTCACCAAGTACGAATCCGTCACGGCTTGCGCTCATGGGACGTGATGCGGTCTCTGGTGAGTCATTGCGGGTGGACAGAGCGTGCATGACTCCGAATCCTATTATTCCGCATTTGCCAAGTGCAGCCTCAGCTCCGCCGGTAACTATTACGTTGGCTTTACCCAAACGTATCAGGTTGATGGCGTCAATGATAGAATGCGTGCTTGATGCACATGCTGATGAGGTTGCATAATTGGGACCTTTGAGCTTGTATTTGATTGAAATCAAACCGGCTGCAATGGATCCGAGAATACGCGGAACAAAGAACGGGGTGACCTTAAGGTCCTGACCTGATCCCATTTGTTCATTGAGGGTATCCATGCCCTCCTGAAAAGAGTCAACACCTCCCATACCGAAGCCAAGGATCACTCCAATCCGGTTCAAGTCTTCATTTTCAAGATCCAATCCTGAATCTTCAATGGCTTGGGTTGCTGAGGCTATGGCAAAATGACTGTATTTGTCATACTTGCGTAACTCCTTGCGGTCGATATATTGCGACGCGTCAAAGTTCTTTACCTCGCATCCGAACTTTACCTTGGTAGGTATGGCGTTGATATCAAAATTGGTAATAGGACCTGCACCGCTTACTCCAGCCAAGGCATTCTCCCAGAATTCAGGGACAGTATTGCCTATAGGGTTGACGGTACCAAGCCCTGTTACGACTACTCTTTTCAGATTCATATTATCAAGCTGTTACAACTTACTTTGTAGCTGCCTGGCTGATGAGCTCGATAGCCTCACCTACGGTTGTGATCTTCTCAGCCTGATCATCAGGAATTGAGATACCGAATTCCTTCTCGAACTCCATGATGAGCTCAACGGTATCCAGTGAATCTGCACCCAGATCAGCTGCGAAACTTGCCTCAGGAGTAACCTCTGATGCCTCAACACCAAGTTTGTCAACGATGATAGCCTGAACTCTCTCTGCAATCTGTGAATCTGCCATAATTGTAATTTTTAAGTATTAAAAATGAATTTGGGTGCAAAGAAACCCATTTTCAATGGGCATCACAAATATTGGATAGCCAAAACGACCTCGTTGTGCACAAACACCCCAAATGTGTGTAATGCTTATTTGGCCGTAAAGGTTGTCTATTCAGAAAAATACCGCTATTTTTGCATCGCTAAGAGAATTTATTGTTGATATGACATTCAGTCAGGAAAGTTTTGAGGTTTTTGAGCGTGCTATTTTGGACTATCATAAAACTGACAATATAGACGCTCCAATTGTTAATCCGTACCAGGAGAAGAGCATAGAATTCTATCTTTATCTTAAGAATTGGATTGATACCGTACAGTGGCATCTGGAAGATATAATACGTGATCCGCAAATAGATCCGGTAAAAGCTTTGGGAATAAAACGCCGTATTGACCGTTCCAATCAGGAACGTACGGATCTTGTGGAACTTATTGACAGTTATTTCCTGGATAAATTCAAGTCTGTTAAGCCTTTGCCTGCCGCAACCATCAATACTGAGAGTCCTGCGTGGGCAGTTGACCGTCTTTCCATTCTGGCACTTAAGATTTTTCACATGAGAATTGAAGCTGAAAGGAAAGATACTCCGGCGGATCAGCAGAAACGTTGCCAAGATAAACTGGCAGTTCTTTTGGAACAGAAGAAAGATCTCTCTACAGCTATAGACATGCTGCTTGACGATATGGCAGCGGGACGTAAGTTCATGAAAGTCTATAAGCAGATGAAAATGTACAACGATCCCACTCTTAACCCCGTTCTATACGGCCAGAATGGCTCAAAATAAAACCCCTAAATACAAAAACGTACTTCTTATCCGCTTCTCTGCAATAGGAGACGTGGCTATGACCGTTCCTGTAATCCAATCACTTGCCGAAGCCTATCCCGATGTGCATTTCACAATGCTCTCAAACGGGCAGTTTGCTCCCTTCTTCAGCCAGATGCCGGGTAACGTGAGTTTCCTGGGCGTGGACCTTAAGAAAGATTATCACGGATTCGGGGCAATGCTAAAACTGTTCCGTCAGCTCCGCAAGAAACATTTTGACGCTGTAGCAGATCTGCATGGGGTTTTGCGTACAACAGCCCTTTCCATCTTTTACAGGCTCTTTTTCACCAAAGTAAAACGCATAAACAAAGATCGTCGTTCACGCAAGCGTATCACCCGCCAGCGTAATAAGGATCTTACCCCAAGGCTGACGTCATTTGACCGTTACCGTATAGTTCTGGAGAAACTTGGTTTCAGGTTTGAGGTCAGTTTCCGTTCCATATTTGGTGAAGGTAAGGGAAACCTCTCATCTATCAGCCATATTATTGGAACAAAGGATTGCCCGTGGATAGGTGTTGCGCCGTTTGCCGCCCATAAAGGAAAGATATATCCCCTCTATCTTATGGAAGAGGTGGTAGCACTGCTGGATTCAGCCGGTGTTTGCCGTCAGTTTGTATTTGCATACGGCAGAGAGATTGCTCAGGTACAGGCGTGGGCTGACAAGTACCGTTCTGTTGAGATAATAGACAACGGCTTGGGAATGGCGGGTGAACTTATCCTTATGAGTCACATGGAGGTTATGTTGGCTATGGATTCATCAAATATGCATCTGGCTTCACTTACAGGTACGCCGGTCGTATCAATTTGGGGTGCTACACATCCTGCCGCCGGATTCATGGGGTGGGGGCAGAATCCCGATGACTGCGTTCAGATAGACCTTCCATGCCGTCCCTGCTCCATCTACGGAAAGAAGGAGTGCATGTACGGTGATTACCGCTGCCTCACGGGCATCGATCCCGATACAGTTTTCAACAAAGTAAAGAAGTACCTTTGAGAGGGGCACATTGGGGACGGTTCTTTTTGTGCCCCTTGTTCAAGAGAACTTTTGAGGTATCAGTATCTGAAACTACGCGCTTCGCGCTATCCCTCCCACTCCTTCGGAGCGGGCCCCTCCCGTTCACAAGCCCACGGGCGGCCATGGTTTCTGATACCGATACCTCAAAAGTTCTGCGCACCTTGGATTATTATCAAAGGGGCACAAAAAGAACCGTCCCCAATGTGCCCCTTTAGAGATAGAGGGGGAACTCTGGTCCCATATTGAAGAGCAGATCAACGGCGCTTAAGTTGGGTAGGAAACCGTGTTTCTGTTTGAATACCTGCCAATAGGTTTGAGGGGTGGCCGGTTCTTGTACTCCCGGTTCGGCAAGTGGACGTAAATCAATTACATCTTCACTTTTGTGAATGTATGACTGTGTGAGTCTTAACTCTTTCTTAATCCCCGCCAGCTCCATAATGCGCAGTGTGAGTTCCGTATTGAAATCTATCAGAAACTCATACTTCTTCTCGTAGAATGGGCGGAAATCATCCTGGTAATACATGAAGAAGGGACTGTTCATGTAGGCCGATTCCAATGCGTTCCAATGCTGATGGCGCCAGTCTCCGTGGTCGCTTATGCGCACATCCTTCATGAGTTGCTTGGGGGTATCGGCCTTTACTATTGGAATGGTAAGCGTCTGGATTCCGCTTGCTGTAGCTATCCTGCATCGGTTGCGGTAAGTCTGCTTGCAGTAGTTGTCATACTGCTCAATAAGCACATCACCGCCACTGTTGATGGCGGTGAAGAAACTTACGGGTGGCAGATATGCCGAGCAGAGCAGGACTGTATCCATCAATTATAGTTCTTGACGGCGCGGAACATGCGGTTCCAGCGAATCTTACCCTTCTGTCCCCATTTCTTATCCTGATTGAGCGATAGCCAGATGAATACGGGACGGCCTACGATGTGGTCCTCCGGAACGAATCCCCAGTACCTGGAGTCAAGGCTGTTGTGGCGGTTATCGCCCATCATCCAGTAGTAGTCCATCTTAAAAGTGTAGCTGTGGGCAACCTCTCCGTTTATGACTATGGTGCCGTCCTGCTCAACTTTGAGGTCATTGCCCTCATACACCCTGATAACACGTTCGTAAACAGGCAGATTCTCAATGTTGAGATCTATAGTCGCACCCTTGGCCGGAATCCATATCGGACCGTAGTTGTCCTTGGTCCAATGGGTATTCATGTTAAAGGGATAGAGCCAGTCATTACTCCTGAGGTTCTTGCTCGGAATGATAGTGTCAGATATACCGTTCTGGTTCTTTAAGATATCAAGAGCTTGTGCAGTCATAGGTATCTCAACCAAACCTTTATGGTTCTTGGATTGTTTCAATCCGTCAGAGCTGAGGTCCATCTTCTCTCTGAGAGACTCAGGTATGGGTCTGAGCAGTCTTACCACATAGTTGAACTGTACTGCGTCAGGCTGTTTCTGGGCAACCCCGTCTGTGTATATGACACCATCCTTAATTTCAAGGGTCTGTCCGGGAAGTCCTACACAACGTTTTACATAGTTCTCCCTGCGGTCAACAGGTCTGGCTATCTTCTTTCCGTAGATATGCTCATTCTCTTTGATGAGATTGTACCCCACATTGTAGTACAAATCATACACATGGCGCTGTTCCAATGCGGAAAGGGTGTCCAGGTCAACGCTGTAATTCGCTTGCTCACATCTGATCTTGCCGTCGTGGTATATTTGTGCATAGTAGTCAATCACTTCAGGATTAGTTACTATGGTATCTCCGGCAGGGAAGTTGAATACCACAATCTCATTCTGCTTTATCTTGCCAAAACCTTTGGCGCGCTCATACGGCCACTGCGGCTTGTCAAAATAGCTCTTGCCGCCTCCGGGAAATGTATTCTGCGTGAGCGGCATGGTGAGTGGGGTCATGGGCTTGCGCGGGCCGTAGGCCACCTTGCTTACATAGAGATGGTCACCTATAAGCAGCGATTTTTCAAGAGATGAGGTAGGTATAGCATAGTTCTGAAACAGGTATAGATTAACAAAATAGACAGCAACCAATGCAAATACGATAGCATCAATCCAACCCATTATCTGATAGAGGGTCTTGTTCTTGAGGCTCTTCCACCAGTCCCATCTGATGATGCGGGTGGTGCATGCATCAATCAGGAAAGGTATGACTATTATACCCATCCAACTCTTTACCCAAACCAGGAAAAGAATGTACAGGACCAGGTATATGGCCGCCTTGATCCACTGTTTCTTTGTTATCTCCTTAAACTGTTTCATCTACGCTGCAAAAGATTATGAGAGTGAATTCATAAGGTCATCCATGCAAAGGAATCCTTTCTTATCTGCTGTATATTCTGCGGCAAGCACTGCACCGAGTGCCAGACCGCTGCGGTCCTTTGCAAAATGGATAATCTTGATGAAGTCAGCACTTGAATCATAGGTAATCTCATGTATTCCGGCTATCTCACCCTCGCGGATGGAATCAACGCGGATATCAGACGGTGCATAATCGGTAGTTCCGGTTACTGTTCCGTCTGCATTGAGTACGGTACCCTTGCTCCAGCCTGTCTTGCGGTCCAGCTGTGAGATGATTCCCTCTGCCAACGTGATGGCTGTGCCGCTGGGCGCATCAAGTTTGTGGATGTGATGTGTCTCAGACATCCTGACCTCATACATGGGGTATCCGTTCATGAGCTTGGCAAGATATGTGTTGACCTTTGAGAACAGAGCTACTCCGATGCTGAAGTTGCTTGACCAGAACAGGGTGTTGGCGCCGTCCTTGCAGAGAGCTTTCATCTCATCACGATGCTCCTCCATCCAGCCTGTACTGCCGCTCACTACCTTTACACCAGCCTTGAAACATTTCTGGATGTTGTTGTAGGCCTGCGTGGGAGCAGTGAACTCTATTGCCACATCGGCGTTTTTGAACTCCGGGCTGTCAAAATCGTTGAGATTGTCAATATCAATCTTGCAGACAACCTCGTGACCGCGGGACAGAGCTATCTTCTCTATCTCGTGGCCCATCTTACCATATCCTATAAGTGCTATTTTCATATTTTAAAACATGCTTTCCGTGTTCTCCTGAACATGCTGGAGTATGCTGCTGAACTTGTTGTCAAGTTTGGTTGCCGAAAGTCCTTTCCAGGTTTCATACTGCTGGTCATTGAGGGCTTTCTTGTAGCGTTTTTCAAACTTGGCTATGATCTGGTCGTAAGTTTTTCTTGCGGCAGCTGTGTCAAACTGAACGTTGGTGGTAGTCTGTGCACCCATCATATTCATGTTTCCACGTCCGCGGAAACCTCCGTTCTGCATCATCTGAAACTCTCTTACTGACATCTGCAGGTTGCGGCAGATCTCCTCAAACTCCTGAGAATAGAGTTTTATCATCTTGTCAAACTGTTTCTCAGTAAGGTCCAGAAGACCGGCAACATCCTGTATCCTGGCGTTAGCGATTGAGTCAGACTCCAATTCATAGAAAGGTTTCTGCATCCCCCCCATCGGTCCTCCCATTGGCGGACGACCACCCATGGGACGGCCTCCCATAGGCTGTGCTGATGCTACAACTGCTACAAGGCATGCTGCGATTGTAAACAATAACTTTTTCATTTTCTTGTCCTTAATATTTGGTTGTAAGATTGTTTGAACCTCTTCATAGAGGTATTAAAAGCAGTGTATAAGCAAAGATTCTCTTTCCAGCTGCAGACCGGAAAGAGAATCTCTGAAAATATTTATCTGAAATTACAGATATTCATTAGAGCTTCGGTCCGGCAGCAACGAGAGCCTTACCAGCTTCATTACCCTCATACTTCTTGAAGTTCTTGATGAAGCGGCCAGCCAGATCCTTAGCCTTCTCCTCCCACTCTGAAGCGTTAGCGTAAGTGTCGCGAGGATCAAGGATTGCAGGATTTACGTTAGGCAGAGCTGTGGGAACCTCAAAGTCAAAGAAGGGGATCTTCTTGGTCTGAGCCTTCAGGATGCTGCCATCCAGGATAGCGTCGATGATACCACGTGTATCAGGAATTGAGATACGCTTGCCGGTACCGTTCCAACCGGTGTTAACCAGATAAGCCTTGGCACCGCTCTTCTCCATCTTCTTAACCAGCTCCTCTGCATACTTGGTAGGATGCAGCTCAAGGAATGCCTGGCCAAAGCAAGCTGAGAATGTGGGAGTGGGCTCGGTGATACCGCGCTCTGTACCGGCCAGCTTAGCTGTGAAACCTGACAGGAAGTAGTACTTGGTCTGCTCAGGAGTCAGGATTGATACGGGAGGCAGTACGCCGAATGCATCGGCTGACAGGAAGATAACGTTCTTGGCGTCAGGACCTGCACTCTTGCCGTTAACCTTCTGGGCAATCTTGTCGATGTGGTCGATAGGATATGATACGCGGGTGTTCTCGGTAACGCTCTTGTCAGCGAAATCGATCTTACCGTTCTTGTCAACAGTTACGTTCTCCAGCAGAGCGTTGCGCTTGATGGCACCGTATATGTCGGGCTCGTTCTCCTTGCTCAGATTGATAACCTTAGCGTAGCAGCCGCCCTCCAGGTTGAATACGCCCTCATCGTCCCATCCGTGCTCGTCATCACCGATGAGCAGACGCTTAGGATCGGTTGAAAGGGTGGTCTTACCTGTACCTGACAAACCAAAGAAGATAGCGGTGTTCTTACCCTGCATATCAGTGTTGGCTGAGCAGTGCATTGAAGCGATACCCTGCAGTGGCAGATAGTAGTTCTGCATTGAGAACATACCCTTCTTCATCTCACCACCGTACCAGGTGTTGATGATAACCTGCTGACGTGACTTTGTGTTGAAAGCAACGCAGGTATCTGAGTTCAGACCCAGTTCCTTGTAGTTCTCAACCTTAGCCTTGCTGGCGTTGAAGATAACAAAGTTGGGCTGGAACTTCTCAAGTTCCTCAGCTGAAGGCTGGATGAACATGTTCTTGATGAAGTGAGCCTGCCATGCAACCTCAACGATAAAACGTACTGCAAGACGGGTAGCCTCGTTAGCGCCGCAGAAAGCGTCAACTACATAAAGCTCCTTGCCGGAAAGCTCCTTGATGGCAATCTCCTTAACCTTTGCCCAAACCTCCTCTGACATGGGGTGGTTATCGTTCTTGTACTCATCGGAAGTCCACCATACGTTGTTGTGACTCTCATCATTATCAACGATGTATTTGTCCTTAGGAGAACGACCGGTGAAAACGCCGGTCATAACATTAACTGCGCCAAGTTCTGTCTCCTGACCCTTGTCATAACCAGTCAGACCAGCCTTTGTCTCCTCCTTGAAGAGGAACTCATAAGAAGGATTGTGTGCAATCACGGTTGAACCGTTGATTCCGTACACGCTTAAATCGATTTTTGCCATTTTTGTTATAGTTAGATTGTTATTAAACTCTCAAATTTATAGCCGGTTCCAAAGGGCTTTTTGAAAGCACCCTTGTAAACCGGCTACAAAAGTAATTCCTTTTTAAGGGATGGAAAAATCCGGAAAGCCTTTTTACCTCAACTTACTCATTATTTAATATTTTGTAACAAAACTGCCTATCGCACTTTGCAAATGACCCAATAGGGACAGCCCCCTTTGGGTCATTTCCACTTGTAGTTGTTGCGCCACAGGCCGGGCAGGAAGTGGTAGTAGAGCAGATGGCGCCAGGTTACCAGGTCATGGGCACCGGGAGCGTCATCATCATACTCGTGCTTTACGCCAAGCTCGTCCAACTGGTTGTGCAGGGTGGTGTGACGGCCCATGAAACCGGTCTCGTACTGGCCTCCGCCCACAAAGAGATAGTCTATCTTATTGTTTACATCGGGCTCCTTGATGGCGGGAGTCTCTTCAAGGCCGATGGCTGCGCTCAACAGACCGGCCGATCCGAACACGTCAAGGTTGCGGAATGCCACGTACTGGGTCATACGGCCACCCATTGACAGACCGCTCAGGGCACGTGCGTGCTTATTCTTGATACAGCTGTAGTGCGACTCCACAAAGGGTATGATATTGTCAATCAGATCCCTCTCAATCATGGGGAATGCCAGCTCGGTATGCTGTGGATGGCTGCGGGTAACCATCTGGTCATTGGGGAATACCACAATCATCTCACGGGCCTTACCCTCGGCAATCACGTTGTCCAGGATCCAGTTGGCGCGTCCGTGCATGATCCAGGTCTCGGTAAGGTCGCCCGAACCGCCCATGAGATAGAGTACGGGGTACTTTTTCTTGGGGTTGTAGTTAGCCGGGGTATATACTATCAGATCACGCAGGCCATTTGTCACGTTTGAGTAGTAGTAATGGGTTGTCCATGCACCGTGCGGTACATCGGGCTTGGGATCATACCATGCGGGCTCGTCGCCGTGAACGAACAGCATGCTGAATGAAGGCATGGCTGCATGGCCGGTGAACTGGTTGTTGGCATCGATGTTTTGGACTCCGTCAATGATGATGTAGTACAGATAAATCTCAGGAGCAAGCGGGCCGATGGTCAGTTCCCAAACACCGTTATCGCCTTTGGTAAAGTTGGGGCGCTGACGGTTGTTGCCTACAAACATGGAGCCGGTAAGCTGAACTGTAGTGGCGTTGGGGGCATTCACGCGGAACGTCACGGTGTGGTCATCATGAACCTCAGGTGAGAGTACACGGCAGTTATAAGGAAGTATGCCCTCAGGCTCAGTGCGCTGAGGGTCATACTGTATGTTCACTCTTGACTGCTGCGCCATCAGGGGCAGAGCGGCCAGCATGAGAGCTGACAGGAATAGTGAGCGTTTCATTACTTGAACAGTTCCTTAACGGTTAATTCAAGATAGTCACGGCAGTTCATCCAGGTATGGCCTCCCTCAGGGTTGTAGAAGGTGTGCTTGAGGCCGTTATCAGTCAGATACTTGTCAAGGCCGAGTGACTGCTGGATAAGGAAGTCTGACTTACCGGTGCCCAGGAACATGAACTTGAGTTTCTTCTGCAGGTCCTTGATGGTAGCGTATGTTCCGTCCTTGAAGGCATTCTCATACTCGCTGGCGCTGAAGATGGCGGGAGCGTATGCGGCTACGTAGTGGAACTTGTCAGGATTGCCAAGTCCTGCTGCCAATGTCTGGCGGCCACCCAGTGAGAATCCGGCAATGGCACGGTTATCGGCATCCTTGAGAACGTTGTAGTTCTTCTCAATGAAAGGAATAACCTCCTCTACAAACTCCTTGGTGGTGAGAACTACATCAGTAGCGTTGTATGACTGAGCCTTGCCCTGGAGAATCATCTCAGGATATGGGTTGGCGTAAGGCATAACCACAATCATGCGCTTGGCATCACCCTTGGCAATCATGTTGTCCAGGATGTTGTTCATCTGACCTACCTTGAACCAGGTCTCGTAGGTATCGGTCATACCGTGAATCAGATAGAGAACAGGGAGTTTCTCCTTGCCGTTGGGATCATACCCGGCAGGGGTATAGACGCACATGGGGCGCTCTATGCCGCAGGCCTTTGAGAAATAGTAGCGGTATGATACCTTGCCGTGGGGTACATCCTGGATGTCCTGGACGGAAGGAGCGGTGCCGCGTACATCGACAAGGCTGTACTTGAAGTTCTCGTTGGGGAATATGTGCATGTTGTTGGGGTCAGCCACCTGTGTGCCGTCAATCTGGAAGGCATAAGGATAGATATCGGGAACATCGGGCTTTACAGTGATGCTCCATACGCCACGGTCATCCTTCTCCATAGGCTTGGTGCCGTCGAACATCTGGCACTCCAGCAGAACTTTCTCAGCATCTGGGGCCTGGCAACGGAAAGTCACACTGCCGTCCTCATTGTATTCAGGTGATTTTACGCCTGCGGGGAAGAGGCTTGACATGAGTGAACCGGTAAGACGTGAAGGCTCAGCACCGCCCAGTTTCTCCAGACGTACCTTCTCAGCCTCCTCAAGGCTCATGCTCTCTTTTACTGCTGCATCTATAACCTTCTGGTCCTGGAAGAGCAGCGGGAATGATTTCTCCAGCCAGTAACGGGCGTTCATCCAGGTGTGTCCGTATTTATCGTGAGTGAATACCTTTACGTTCTTGATGTTATGACGGTCAAGCATCTGCATCAGGTCCTTTGAGTTTCCGTACAGGAAATCATCAGTACCTATGCCAAGCCAGAACAGATGCACCTTCTTATTGAAGGCCTCCGAATCCTCAAACTGGCTGTCACGGACCTGAGTGAATGAGCTGTATGAGCACAGGTAAGAGAACTTGTCAAGGTTTGCAAGGCCGATGGCCATACCCTGATTTCCGCCACGTGAGAAACCGCCGATACCGCGATGGTCGGCATCGTTGATGGTGCGGTAGTTGCTCTCTACGAAAGGCATCAGTACATCGGTGAAATCCTGGTTGAAGTTGTAACCTCCGCCCATGCCGCCGAATCCGCCCATACCGAATCCGCCCATGCCGCCGCCTTGGCGCTGGGGCTCACGCTCGGTCTTGAGCAGTGTGGCGTTTCCGTAGGGCAGTACCAGGATCATCTCCTTGGCCTTACCCTCAGCAATGAGGTTGTCAAGGATCAGATTCATCTTACCTACCTTGAAATATACCTCCTCAGTATCAGTGGTACCGCTGATGAGATACATAACGGGGTATTTCTTGTCCTTGTTCTTGGGATCGTCATAGAAAGGCGGGGTATATACGATTACAGGAATGAACATCTTGAGTCCGGGTGACCAGTAGTTCAGGTAATCCACGCTGCCGTGGGGAACATCCTTGAGGGCGCTCAGCTTGTCACCACGCATATCAAGAAGGCTGTTCTTGAAGGTCTCGTTGGGGAACCACTCGGCGCACTGGGGGTCCATTACGTTGATGCCGTCCACCTCAAAATGATAGGGGTAGATATCGGGTTCTGCAGGGCCTACGGTTACGGTCCATACACCGTTTGCTCCCTTGGTCATATCAACGGCCTCGCTGAACTGTGTCCAGACCTTAACTGACTTGGCGTTGTTGTTCTGGTAGTTGAAAGTCACTGTGTTGTCAGCGTTTATGACGGTTGACTTGACCTGAGGGCCGAATCCGCCGGGCTGAGCCTGTACTGCTCCTGTTATGGCTATGGCCAGCAGGAGAGTGAAAAACTTGATGATTCTCATAATCTGTATTTAATGTGTAATGTTTTTTTCGGGCCTTGAAGATACCCATTTTAATCAGAATAATAATTGTTTTTGTAGCAAAATATGTACTTTTGTTCAATTTTGATTTGCTGCAGATAGGGTAAAACATACGGTTGCTGCAATTAACGGACAACAATAAAACTACAATATGGAAGTAATAGATTTCAACAAACAGAACAGTATTCTGAACCAGTTCATCGCTGAGATTCGTGATGTAAACATTCAGAAAGACCAGATGCGTTTCCGCCGTAACCTGGAGCGTATTGGTGAGATTATGGCTCTTGAGGTTAGTAAGAAGCTTAACTATGTAACCAAGGAGGTTACCACTCCACTGGGTTCCACTACCATCAATGTACCTGAGGAGGATATAGTTCTTGGTACTGTTTTCCGTGCAGGCTTGCCTCTTCATCAGGGCTTCCATAACTATTTTGACCATTGCGAGAACGCATTTGTATCGGCCTATCGCAAGTATCTGGATGAGGTGAACTTTGACGTTCACATTGAGTATATGGCTTCACCCAAACTGGATGGCAAGACCCTTATCCTGGTTGACCCGATGCTTGCTACCGGTAACAGTATGTATCTGGCATACCGCGCCCTGCTGCTTAAGGGAACTCCCGCCAAGGTACATCTGTGCTCAGTTATTGCAGCTCAGGCTGGTGTTGATTACGTGTGCAAGATGTTCCCGCAAGACAATGTAACTCTCTGGTGCGCCGCAGTGGATCCGGAGCTGAACAGCCACGCCTACATCATCCCGGGTCTGGGTGATGCCGGCGACCTCTGCTTTGGTGAAAAATAGTACAATTGGGGTCAGGCCCCTTTTGTATCTTTTTCTCACGAAATAGTCCAATTATTAACCCAAAACTTATGAAAAAAACCTTATTGACAGCCACAGCCTTGATATGCGGTGCAGTGGCGTGGGCTCAGCCCAAACTGAGTGCAGACAACATTGACGAGGTGCTTAAGGCAATGACCCTTGAGGAGAAGGCTACCCTGATTGCCGGTGGAGGATGGGGTAGCATGAGTGCCGGTTCCATGACGGCATCGGACATTGCCAATGTTCCCGGAGCTGCCGGTTCCACACAGCCTATAGCCCGCTTGGGAATACCTAAGACCATATTGGCCGACGGTCCCGCCGGACTGCGTATCAACCCCACCCGACAGGGTGACAGCCAGACCTATTACTGCACAGGTTTCCCTGTAGGTACTGTTCTGGCCTGCACATGGAATACCGAACTTGTGGAGCAACTGACCACCGCCATGGGCCAGGAGGTCCATGAGTACGGTGTCGATGTACTGCTTGCTCCCGGCATGAACCTGCACCGTAACCCGCTTTGCGGACGTAACTTTGAGTATTTCTCAGAGGATCCCCTGTTGAGCGGAAAGATATCGGCCGCCTACGTAAGGGGCGTGCAGAAGAATGACGTGGGTGTATCGGTCAAGCACTTTGCCGCCAATGACCAGGAGATAAACCGCAGTGAGAACGATGCACGCATCAACCCGCGTGCCCTGCGTGAACTCTACCTCAAGAACTTTGAGATTACCATCCGTGAGGCCAAACCTTGGACCGTGATGTCGTCGTACAACAAGCTGAACGGAGGCTACACACAGCAGAGCCATGACCTGCTTACCGGATTCCTGCGTGACGAGTGGGGATTTGAGGGTATCGTTATGACTGACTGGGGTAACAAGGCCGGAACGGTCGATGCCGTCAAGGCCGGTAATGACCTTATGGAGCCGGGTGACCGCTCTGAGTCGCAGCGCGTCATAGAGGCTGTCAACAACGGAACTCTGGATATAGCAGACCTGGACCGTAACGTACGCCGTCTGCTGGAATACATTGTAAAGACCCCCAATTTCAAGAAGTACAAGTTCTCAAACAAGCCTGATCTGGACGGTCATGCCAAGATGGTCCGTGAAGCCGCAGCCGAGGGTATGGTACTGCTCAAGAACAGTGGCAACCTGCCTATGGAAGCCAAGGGCAGCATAGCTCTGTTTGGACTGAGTGCATACAAGTCAATTGCCGGCGGTACAGGTTCGGGTAACGTGAACAAACCTTATATCCGTAACATCAGCGAAGGTCTTGAGGCTGCCGGATTCACACTTGATTCACGCCTTACTGATTTCTACGCAAAGCATCGTGAGTATGTGGCCAGCCAGAGTGCACTTGGTATGGGCGGTGGCCGCAACGTGATGCTGGGTGAAGCTGTATTGCCCGAGGTTGCCATCAACCGTGCTGCTGTACAGGCCTGTGCACAGCGTAATGACGCAGCTATTGTAGTAATAGGCCGTAATGCCGGTGAGGGTGACGACCGCCGCATGGTCGATGATTTTGAACTGACCGATGTAGAGCGCGCCCTGCTGCGTGATGTCTGCAATGAGTTCCATAAGGTGGGCAAGAAAGTCACCGTGGTAATGAATATCGGTGGTGTAATTGAGACCGCTTCATGGAAGGGACAACCTGATGCCATCCTGCTGGCCTGGACTCCCGGACAGGAGGTAGGTAATTCAGTTGCCGATGTCTTGACCGGAAAGTCCAATCCGTCCGGCAAACTCTCCATGACATTCCCTGTATCATATCTTGACATACCGTCATCGGCCAACTTCCCCTACAACGGCCAGGTTCAGCAACAGCAGGGACGTGGCGGATTCGGCGGCCGTAACGCAGGCAACAAGGATATTGACTACACCAACTATGCCGAGGGTATCTGGGTTGGTTACCGTTACTTCAATACCGCAGGCGTTGAGGTTTCATATCCGTTCGGCTACGGACTTAGTTACACCACATTTGAGTACAGCAAACCCTCTGTTAAGGCTAAGGACGGCGGCTTTGAGGCAACCATCACCGTTAAGAACACCGGTAAGGTGGCAGGTAAGGAGGCCGTAGAGGTTTACGTGAGCGCTCCCGGCGGCGGACTTGTCAAGCCCGAGTCAGAGCTCAAGGCATTCGGTAAGACCCGTTTGCTCAAGCCCGGCGAGAGCCAGACCCTTACCTTCAAGGCCGATGCATATACCCTGGCCAGTTTCAATGAGGAGGCCTCAGAGTGGCAGACCGCAGCCGGCAAGTACACCGTGAAGTTCGGTGCCAGCGCAACGGATATCCGCGCCACCGCAACATTCAGCGGCAAGGCCAGGAACTGGAAGGTTGAGAAACTTCTGCTCCCGCAGCAGACCGTCCAGGAGATTGCAGTCCGCTAAATTCTTTATCGAAAAAAGAGGGTTCCAATCATCAGGGAACCCTCTTTTTTTATATCATTTTGCCAGTTGGGAGAGCCACTGCTTAAGGTCACTCATCCATTGCTGCCGGTAGATGAAGTTCTCATTGGCGCACCAGCCGTGACCGCCTGTGGGATAGACGTGCAGAGCGGAGCGTACACGGTTGGCCTGCAGGGCGTTGTAGTACTCTAAGCTGTTACGCACGGGCACCAGGTTGTCATCGGAGTTGGCCATGATGAATGCCGGTGGGGTATCGCGGGTAACCTGTTTCTCGTTTGAGTAGAGGTCTATCTGCTCTTGCGATGCGTTACGGCCCAGAAGGTTGTTGTGTGAGCCCATGTGGGTAAATGATTTGTCCATTGTGATTACAGGATAGAACAGGATCTGGAAATCAGGACGCTGCTCAGGGTTTTTATAGTGGGTTGCGGCAGTGGCTGCCAGATGACCGCCGGCAGAGCAACCCTGTACTCCTATTTTCTTTATTCCGTATTTATCGGCATCGGCCCTGAGCAGACGCATGGCCTCATAGACATCATCGATTGGAACCTCAGTGTGACCGTTGGGCAGGCGGTATTTGAGTACAGCCAGCGTAATGCCCTGATCCATGTACCACTGGGCCATATTGTTGCCCTCTGATCCGTTCCATACATCGGTATATCCGCCTCCTGGGCAGGCTAATACGGCCAGACCGTTTGGGTTGGGTGCCGCCCAGATGGTGAGCGTGGGCTGTGTCACGTTTGACACGTGCATATCCATTACCCTTTCAGGGCCGGTAAGTCCGTTGTCTGTAGGTGCACCGTTTGGCCAAAGGTTGATTACGGTTGTGGGTTCCGGTACCTGAGGCGTAGCCGGAGCCTGAGCGGTCTGAGCCGGCGGGTTATAACGTGTCATCCATACCTCCATGTTGCCGTTGCCGCGGTGAGCCCAAGCATAGTATGGGATAAGACGCAGCTTTACCTGCTGGGCACGGGCCATATTACCCGTGTAGTTGTCATAGGCCGTGGTCTCAAGGGCATTCATAGCGTAGGCACGTCCCTCTACATTCATCTTGAAGGGGATTACTTTGAAATCGGAGTTTGCAGGGAGCGAAGTGTTAAGTATGTTATAGTCATTATCGGCCCACTCGGCGCAATATACCAGTGGTCCGCGCTCAACGGCAATCTTGCCGCGGTCCTCTACCACCTGACGGTGGGCGGTTACAATGCGGGGCTCCATGTCAAAGTGGATGCTTACCACATCCCCTTTCTTCCATTTGCGGTCAATGCCGAAATATCCGTCCTGGAGCGTGGCCTCTACAGCTTCTCCGTTAACCTGAACGGTGTATCCCGGCGTCTTGCCGTCCGAGTAGCGGTAAAGGTCAGTGGGAACCACCTCATTGCGCACCCATCCGGGTATGCGGATGTTCAGACAGAACTGTCCGGGGGTCTTATCGACGGTGATCTTTATATCACCGTTCCAGGGATACTCGGTTGACTGGGTTATCTGAACGTTCTTGCCGCCCACCTTGGTGGCAAGGGTGTTGGACATAAAGAGGTTTACAAACAGCTTGTTGTCCTTTACAGCATATACGTAACCGGGAACAGAAGGGATGAATCGGCATATGTTGCTGGGGCAGCAGGCGCACCCGAACCATGCCTGACGCTGATGCTGTCCGTGGCTCTCCAGCGGGTTGGGGTAGAAGAACCCGCCTCCGTCCAGACTCACGCCGCTTATAACGCCGTTGTACAGGGCGCGCTCCAGCACATCCATGTACTTGGCATCGCCGTGCAGCAGGAACAGACGGTAATTGGTATAGACATTAGCTATGGCTGCACAAGTCTCGCAGTAGCCGTTCATGTTGGGCAGGTCATAGTTCTCAGTGAATCCCTCGCTGCCTCCTGTTGAGCCGATGCCTCCGGTCAGGTACATCTTCTTACCCACCATGTTGTCCCAGATCCGGTCAATGGCGGTCACGTATGACTGATCGCCGGTAAGGGCGGCCACATCGGCCATACCTGAATACATGTAGCCGGCGCGTACGGAATGTCCTACAGCCTCATCCTGCTCAATTACCGGCTTGTATGACTGGTCATATTTGTCCTTGCGGGCGGTCTTGCCTTTGTTGTCAAGGAACAGTTTGGCCTCATCAAGGTATTTCTTATCACCTGTTACCAGATAGAGCTTGGCCAGCGCCATCTCGGCAATCTGATGTCCGGGTACCACCACCTTCTGTCCGGGACCGTAACCTATCTCGCGGCATACGCAATCGGCATAGCGGATGGCTATATCCAGGAACTTGCGGCTACCGGTGGCCTGATAGTGGGCTATGGCGCCCTCCACCATGTGGCCCAGGTTGTAGAGCTCATGGCTGCCGCTCTCCTCGGCACTCCAGCGGGTAGGTCCTGACCAATCATGCGGATGGGCGGGGTTCATGGTGCGGGCGGTGTAGAGATAACCGTCGGGCTCCTGTGCGGCGGCCACTATATCCAGCACGCTGTCTATGTAGGCCTCCAGTTTCTTGTCAGGGTAGGTCTGCAGCAGGTAGCTGGCACCCTCAATGGTCTTATAGACATCGGTGTCATCAAACGGGAACTGCGTGGGGCGGTAGTTGCTGCTGTTGTCGCCGCGGGCAGTCTCTGCCATCTTGGCGGCGGCGTTCTTGAAGTTGGTGTAGCGGTCAGTCTCCTCACACTTGCTGAATGCCAGCGGGATGGTAACCTCGCGGCTCTGGCGAATACGGTCGCCCCAGAATGACTCGGGTGCCACCTTGACTTGTGTGAACGGTACGTTTCCTATGGGATAACTGGGCTTGTCGGCTTTCTTGGCGGCTGCAAGGCAAAGCACTAATGCTATGGCGGCCAGCGGAATCATTTTTTTGAAGATAGTTCTCATACTCATCATTTCATTTTTGCAAACTTACGCAAAAAAGCACTATCTTCGCGGCCGAATAAGATAAATCTTGTTTGCCTCTGTAGTTCAATGGATAGAACGGAAGTTTCCTAAACTTTAAATTTGGGTTCGATTCCCAGCGGAGGTACGGGTAGAATGGGTGATAAGGTTTGACTTTGTCACTCATTTTAATTTTTTGAAACCCAAATTTAAAGTTTAGGAAACTGGAAACTTCCAGTTTCCTTTTACCTTTTTTTAATTTGCTAACGCAAATGGGGCGGCCTACCCGGCCGCTCTCGCTCGGGGTCTCGCTCGCCCCAATACGGTTGTACGTGCGTAATAAAAAAAGGATGACCGCGAGGTCATCCTTTTTTGGTGCAATTGGGGTCTGACCCCTTTTGTCACGTGATTATTTAACAATAGTCACTTACTTTAGCAAGTGCAAAAGGGGTCAGACCCCAATTGCTCTATTTCACTTCCCAGATGTCATTGGTCTCAAGAAGTTCAGCAAAGTTGTGATACTTCTTGGCGGCCTTGACTTCCTCTATCTGAGCGGTTACTGCATCGTCATAGGTGGGAGCTTCGACGTCGCGGATAACGCCTAATGCTACGGGGAATCCGTCGCCGTCGCCCATCAGTGCAAGTTTGAGCTGCAGGGTGTTGTCCTGGCAGTGGGCATCGTGTACAAGGATATCCTTAAGGGTAATTCCGTTCTCGCCTATCTTGACAATCTTGAGGCTGAAACCGTCCTGCATGAGTCCGAACTCGTTGTTCTCACCGAATACCAGGGGCTGGCCGTGCTTTACGTAGATGGCGTTCTTGGCGCGACCCTCCTTGTTATATACTGCATCGTGGGTTCCGTTGTTGAATATAACGCAGTTCTGAAGAATCTCGCAGACCGATGCACCCTTGTGGTTATAAGCGGCCTTGAGGATATCAACGGTGCCGGGAGCATCGGTGGCAACGGCGCGGGCAAAGAAGTGACCGCGTGCGCCAAAGCAGAGCTCTGCGGGACGGAAAGGATCCTCAACAGTTCCGTAAGGGCTTGACTTACTTACGAAACCACGGGGTGAGGTAGGTGAGTACTGACCCTTGGTAAGACCGTAGATACGGTTGTTCAGCAGGATCATGTTCAGGTTGATGTTACGGCGGTTGGCGTGGATGAAGTGGTTAC
Source organism: uncultured Bacteroidales bacterium (assembly GCA_902763885.1). GTDB lineage: Bacteria > Bacteroidota > Bacteroidia > Bacteroidales > Bacteroidaceae > Colenecus. The sequence goes on from CACWTU010000002.1 coordinate 39,155, forward strand.
CACCGATAGCCAGACCGTCACCGTCACCTGATATTTGCCATACGGTCAGGTCAGGGTTGGCAACCTTGCAACCGGTAGCGATAGCTGCTGCACGGCCGTGTATGGTGTTCATACCATATGTAGCCATGTAGTGGGGCAGACGGCTTGAGCAACCGATACCTGATATTACCGCGGTATTGTATGGAGCTACTCCGATTTCGGCCATAGCCTTGTGCAGTGATGCCAGGAAGAAGTGGTCACCGCATCCGGGGCACCAACGGGGCTGTCCCTTCTTGAAATCTTGTGCTGTATATTCCATAGTGCTGTGTGTTTACTTGTTAAGGATTTCGTTGAAAGCGTTGACTAACTCTTCAACCACAAACGGCTGACCCTTTACCTGATTGAACTGGTAGGGAACCAGTCCGTCAACCTTCATGCGCAGGAATGCGGCAAGCTGACCCATGTTCTGCTCAGCTACAACCACCTTCTTATACTTCTTGAGTACCTGAGCGGCGTTCTTAGGCAGCGGGTTGATGAACTTGAAGTGTGCATGAGCAACCTTCTTGCCCTGAGCGCGGAGCTCATCCATAGCGGCACGCAGATGTCCGTAAGTACCACCGAAACCTACAATCAGCAGGTCAGCGTCATCAACATCACCTATTACCTCCAGATCAGGAACCTCAATGTTATCAATCTTCTGCTTGCGCAGACGTGTCATCAGGTCATGGTTCTCAGGATTGGTGCTGATGGCACCGGTCTGGTTATCCTTCTCCAGACCACCCAGGATGTGGGTGAATCCCTCACGGCCGGGAACAGCCCAGTAACGTGTGCCGTTCTCGGCACGCATATACGGAGTCCATTTGCCCTTGAGTTCCTCAGGAACATAAGGAGGATTGATGGCGGGATATTCTGCCAGGTTGGGCAGCTTGAATGCTGCAGAACCGTTTGCTACGAATGCATCGGTCAGAAGAACTACAGGAGTCATGTGCTCCAGAGCCATCTTACTTGCCTGGAATGCTGCATCAAAGCAGTCAACAGGTGATGTGGCTGCAATTACAGGCATTGGGCTCTCACCGTTACGGCCAAACAGAACCTGCAGAAGGTCCGTCTGCTCTGACTTGGTGGGGAGTCCTGTGGCAGGACCGCCGCGCTGTACATCAAGAACAACCAGCGGAAGTTCCATGATGACAGCCAGGTTCATGGCCTCTGACTTAAGGCAGATACCAGGACCTGATGTAGATGTAACAGCCAAAGCACCTGCAAATGATGCGCCTACGGCCGATGAGCAACCTGCAATCTCATCCTCGCACTGAACGGTGGTAACACCCAGTGACTTGTGCTTGGAGAGCTCATGCAGTACATCGGTAGCAGGAGTGATAGGATATGAGCCTAAGTAGAGCTTGAGCCCTGCTTTCTCAGCAGCGGCAATGAAACCGTATGCTGTGGCCTTGTTACCGGTGATATCCATGTAACGGCCGGGCTCTTTCTGCTTTGACTCGATGCGGTAAACATTCATGGCACTGCTGTGAGTGTTGTGACCGTAGTCATAACCGGCCTGGATAACCTTAATGTTAGCTTCTGCCAGCTCAGGCTTCTTGGCGAACTTGTCACGCAGATAGTTGAATGCTATCTCCAGGTCGCGGCTGAAGAGCCAGCATACCAGACCCAGAGCAAACATATTGCGGCACTTGAGAACAGCCTTGGCATCCATTCCGCTGTCAGCAAGTGCATCCTTTACCATCTGGGTAAGGGGGCATGCAATAACGCGGTCGGGATCAACACCCAGCTCTGCCAGGGGATCCTCAGTCTGGAAAGCGGCTTTCTCAAGGTCTGCCTTCTTGAAAGCGTCTGTATCAATGATAATAGTGGCGTCCTTCTTGGCATACTTGAGCTGTGTCTTGAGAGCGGCAGCGTTCATTGCTACCAATACATCACACTGATCGCCCGGGGTATAAACCTTGCCTGCGCCGATGTGTACCTGGAAACCTGATACACCTGTCAGTGAGCCTTGCGGGGCGCGGATATCGGCAGGATAGTCAGGGAAGGTACTGATACTGTTTCCTACGGTTGCGGAAACAGTGGAGAAGATGTTGCCGGCCAGCTGCATTCCGTCACCGGAATCGCCTGAGAAACGGACAACTACCTGATCCAATTCTTTTACTGTCATAACTTTTGTATAGCGTTTAATAATTCTGCATACTTAATCGGCGCAAAATTACAAGATTATTCCGTTAGAAGTGCTATATACATACATTAATTAATTGATTTTAGCATATCAAGCCGAATATGAAATTTTTATGCTGCATATATGCAATAAATTATACAATAAATATGCATTCCCGGCTATTGGGTATAAAAAAGGCGGAACTCCCCAATTAACAGGAATTCCGCCATATTGTAATATCTTTTTGATTACTATTTCTTGAAGAGAGAAACGATCCAAAGTAGAACTACGGCACCGATAACAGCTGTTACCAATGATCCGAACCATCCGCCCCATTGAATTCCTAACCAACCTAACAGGCATCCACCCAAAATACCGCCTAAAATACCTACAAGAAGGTTAACCCAAAATCCAAAACCGCCTCCTTTCATGATTTTACCTGCCAGGAAACCTGCCAGAACTCCCATAAGGATTGAAATAATAATATTCATATCAGTTGTTTTTAAGTTAGTAAATAAGTCCTTTTTAGAAGCCGAATCCGAATCCACCACCCATACCGCCGCCGGATCCAAAGTTGACGGTTGCGCTCTGTTTAGCCTGAACCGGGGTACCGTCTTCACTCTCTGCAGGAATCCAATCCGGCATAACCATTACGGTACGCAGGGCTTCCTTATCCATAATATAGACCTCGGCATTGCTGCTGATAACCGGGTTGATAACAGCTCCGTCTGTGTCAATGGTAAATGAAACTGTGGCACGGCCGTTTATTTTCTGATTCTTGAGGTTTTCAGGATAGTTGGTGTTGTTGCGTATAAACTGCTGCATCTGCATGTTTCCTCCAGGGAATATAGCCTGAGGAGCACGTGGTCCCTGCTGTCCCTGAGGTCCTTGTGGAGCGCCACCGCCCATACCGGGGAATCCACCGCCTCCGAATCCGCCTCCTCCCATACCCGGGAATCCGCCCATACCTCCGGCAGGCTGTTTGGCCTGCTCAATCTCCTCTGGAGTAGGCATCGGGTCTATTCTCATAGGAACGCCCATGCTGAGTACAGCCTGAAGTGAATCTATGTAATTTGAATAGTTGGGGAACTCCAGTTTGGATTGCAGCAGAATGCGATACCATTTCTTGGCATCACGCAATGCTATGGTATCATTATCCATACGCCATTTGCCCAGACAGAGTGTTCCTATCAATGCCTGCGCATTCAGTACAGCTTCATCCTTGTGGTTGACCTCTTCAATCTTGGGATATTTCTCAAGCAATCCTATGCCACCGCTTACGTATGAGGGTTCTTTTTTATATTTGCCGTATTCACTGTAAAAGCTGGCCAGCACGAGATTGGCATTGTTGTTGCCATTTTTTACAGCTTTCTTGAGCCATTTCACACCCTGTGAGAACAGACCGTCATTCTCCTTTTTCTGGAGCCAGAAAGCATAGAAAAAGTTTCCCAGGTTATATTGTGCGTCAGCATTCTCCTGTTTTGCAGCCACATCCAGAAGGTTGAGTCCCATCTCCATATTCTTTGTGACGTTCTGGCCGGACATACATTCCATTCCAAGCAGATAGGCTGATTCTGCATCACCCTTGATGACCCCCTTCTTGTATCGGTCTATCATCTGTTTCATAGCAGGATTGGAGAGTTCAATCTTATCCATTTCAGCCTTGATGGAATCAGCATTGATTTTCTGTGCAAATGTCGGTAAAGTGATAACAACCGACATAACTACTGAAATAATAAATTTTCTCATTTGCATTATTGAATTAGGTAATTGCAAATATCGGCATTTAGTTGAAATGTAAAATATATTTAAAGAAAAAAATGACCGGAGTCAGAATTTTTCCAACTCCGGTCATTTAAGATATCAGTAGATATTATGCCTTTGCGGCAGCAACCTCCTCCTTCTCTTTCTTGGTCTTTTTCATAACCAGATAAGCGGTAGGAGCAGCTACGAACAGTGATGAGCAGGTACCGAATACAACACCCAGAATCATTGCGAATGCAAAGCTGCGGATGCTGTCACCACCCAGGAAGAATATAGCCAGCAATACGATCAAAGTACTTATTGAAGTATTGATGGTACGGGCCAGTGTGGTGTTCAGGGCATCGTCAAACAACTGTTTGCGGTTGCGCTTGGGATAGAGACCGGTGAACTCACGGATACGGTCAAATATAACCACTTTATCGTTGATTGAGTAACCGATAGCGGTAAGCACGGCACCGATGAATGTCTGGTCGATCTCAAGTGAGAACGGCATCCATCCCCAGCAGATTGAATACATACCTATTATAATAAGTGTATCAAAGCAGAGAGCGAATATAGCACCTACTGAGTAAGCCACGTTGCGGAAACGTATCAGGATGTACAGGAAGATGGCAATCAGGGCCAGGATCACTGAGATGATAGCACCGCGTGTGATATCCTCGGCAATTGAAGGACCTACCTTCTGTGAACTGATGATTGATCCGCCGTCACGGTTCTCACGATCGATGAATGTAGCAAGTGTCAGATTTGAACTGAGTTTGCCGGCATTCTTGAGTGAAGTGAACAGGAACTCCTCAATCTCAGAATCGATGGTCTCAGACTCCTCGTCAATACGGTAGTTTGTGGAGATACGGATTGTCTTGTGGTCTGTTCCCAGTGCAATAGCCTGGACATTGTCCTCAGTTATCACATTCTGTAGGATAGAACGTACCTCCTCAGGCTCAACCGGCTCCTCAAACTGAACCACGAAGTTACGACCACCTGTAAAGTCGATACTCTTGCTGAGTCCGCGTGTTGCCAGGAATCCGATGCAGATGATAGCGGCCAAGCCGAATATCACGAATGATGTCTTGGCTGCCTGCATGAACTTGACAGAAGTGTTCTGCATCATGTTCTTTGAGAGTCCAGTGGTAAATGTCAGGTTCTGCATCTTACCCTTGGCCTGGAAGTGCTCATAAACGATACGTGTCAGGAACACTGCAGTAAAGAATGAGCAGATGATACCTATGATAAGTGTTGTAGCGAATCCGCGGATAGGACCTGTACCGAAGTTGAATAGGATGATACCGGTGATTATTGATGTGAAGTTAGAGTCAAAGATAGCGGAGAAGGCATTCTTGTAACCGTCTGTGAGAGCGGCCTGAACACTCTTGCCACCCTTGAGTTCCTCCTTGGTGCGCTCATAGATAAGCACGTTGGCATCGACAGCCATACCTAAGGTAAGTACGATACCTGCTATACCAGACATTGTCAGAGCAGCCTGGAATGAGGTAAGGATACCCAGTGTAAAGAAGAAGTTCAAGAGCAGGGCTCCGTTGGCAATCATACCCGGAACGAATCCGTAGATGATGCACATATAGGCCATCAGGAAGATGAATGCTATGATGAATGAGTTGAATCCCTTCTGGATTGATTCCTGACCAAGTGAAGGACCTACGATGTCCTCCTGAACAATCTTGGCAGGAGCAGGCATCTTACCTGACTTGAGCACGTTGGCAAGGTCCTGTGTCTCCTCAACGGTGAAGTTACCTGATATCTCAGAACGTCCGCCTGCAATCTCATCCTTTACGTTAGGAGCACTGTAAACGTAACCGTCAAGTACGATAGCGATACCGCGACCTACATTCTGTCTTGTAAGAGTAGCCCACTTGCGTGCACCCTCGGCGTTCATGGCCATACTTACTACAGGACTACCGTTCTGGCTAAAGTCAGCCTTTGATTCGGTTACCACATCACCTGTAAGGTCCGGCTGTCCGTTCTTATTGTCGCTTTTGATGTTGAAGAGTTCAAAATACTGCTCGGAGTCATTGAAAGACTTGACACCCCACATGAATACGAGGTCACGGGGCAGGATAGCTTTAGCCTCAGGGCTGGTAAGCATACGGTTGATCTCTGCAGTATCAGAATAATGTGCTATACCGGCAACCCACTCACCACCCTGGGGATATGGATAGGGGTTGAGGCGTGCAAACAGCGGATTGCTCTTGCGCAGAGCCTCACGCTGTGCGGCAGTAGCCTTGGCATTCTCCTGCTCACCATCACTCTCAACGAGCTGGTCTATCAGCTCATCGCTTTCTGCCTTTGCTGTTTCTTCAGCGGGAGTTGCTTCCTCAACATTGGCTTCGTCAGGATTCTCATCGGCATACTTCTGAGCCAGACGGCTGTCCAAGCGGTTGAGAACATCCTGAATCTCGGCAGTCTTGTAGGTCTCCCAGAATTCCAGGTTTGCAGAACCCTGAAGGAGCTTACGTACACGCTCAGGCTCCTTGATACCGGGAAGCTCAACCATGATACGGCCCTGCTTTCCTGCAAGTTCCTGAATATTGGGCTGTGCTACACCAAATCGGTCGATACGTGTGCGCAGCACATTGAATGAATTTGCTACGGCAGCGTTAACCTCTTCCTTGAGTACGTTTACTATTTCAGCGTTAGGTGTCTGGGCGTTGATTTTCTCCTTAAGGTTTGATGTTGCAAAGTATGTGCTCAGCTTGGCATCGGGACCGGCTATCTTGGCGAATTCCTCAGCAAAGATATCCACAAAATTGTCCTGGCTGCTTACTGCACGTTTCTTGGCGGCGGCCATTGTCTCGGTGAATACGCGATCCTGGCTGTTATTGGCAAGAACCTTGACTACGTCGGGTATTGAGACCTCAAGTATAACGTTCATACCGCCTTTAAGGTCCAGACCAAGACCGATCTGCATCTCACGGCACTCTTTGTATGAATAGATACCCAACCAGACCTTTTTGTTCATTACAGAGTCAAGATAGGCCTGTTCATCCTGACTCTGGGCAGCTTTGTTCTCAATGCTGCGGGTCTTGAATGTAAAGGAGAGATAGAACAGACACACCAGTGTCAGTGCTATCGCAAAAATCTTTACGAATCCTTTGTTTTGCATACTGTTTTATTGTGTTATTAAATTATTTGTGCGCGTGTGCGTAAAATTTCAAGGGTGCAAATATAGAGATTTTTTCTGGTCCGCAACCAATAGCAAGTTCTTTTCTGTTTATAAAAATGCAAAAGTGTTATATTTGTGACATGAAAACGTCTCATTTTATCCTTTTGGCGGTAATAACCGCACCTTTGTCTGTGCTTGCGCAGAGTGTGCCTGATTGGGAGAATCCGGCTGTGATTGGCATAAACAAGCTCCCTTATCATGCTACGTTGGGAAACCCCTCAACCCATAGAAACAATCCGGAGATTACATATCTGGACGGGACCTGGAAGTTCCGATGGTCACCTGATCCGGAAAGCCGCCCTGCTGATTTCTTTCAGGCCGGTTATGACGTAAGCGGTTGGGATGACATACATGTGCCTTGTGACTGGGAGATGCAGGGATATGGTACGCCCATCTACACCAATTCCCGATATCCTTTCCGCCGTGAACCGCCCCGTGTTACCGGTACGCCTGACCGCAGCTGGACAGCGTTCAGTGCCCGTAATCCGGTGGGTAGCTATGTGACAGAGTTTGAGGTTCAGGATATACCTTCATACAATTGGATTCTGGAGTTTGAGGCCGTAAGTTCCGCCTTCTACGTGTGGGTGAACGGACATAAGGTGGGCTATAGCCAGAACAGTATGTCACCGGCCGAGTTTGATATATCTCCGTTCCTGAAAGAGGGTCTGAACCGTCTTGCTGTTGAGGTGTATCGCTGGTGTGACGGCTCATACATAGAGGATCAGGATTTCTGGCGTCTGAGCGGCATATTCCGTCCGGTAAAATTGTGGAAACGCCCGCTACAGCATATTTCTGATTACAGGGTTTCACTAATACCATCAGAGGATTTCAGCAGTGCATCGTTCAATGCTCAGATAGAGTTGACAAATGCTGGTAATAAGAAGTCCGATGTCATGGGCGTCAGGGTTACTCTTAAGGGAAAAAACACCGATGGAAACGGAATAAATCAGATTCTTTCAGACCCTGGTATGCCCATGGGATCAGGCGATACGATCAGGCTGGATATGAGCGGTGTCTTGGAGCATCCGTTGTTGTGGTCAGCAGAGAAACCAAATCTTTATGAATGCCTTATAGAACTGCTTGATTCACGCGGCAGTGTTGTCGAGAGTTTTGTACAGAATACAGGTGTAAGACGTATAGAGAACCGTGGAGAGGTGATGTACATCAATGACAAGCCGGTCAAACTGCGTGGTGTGAATCGTCATGATCACCATCCCCGTACCGGACACTATGTGGATGCAGAGACAACGGAGCTTGATATCAAGCTGATGAAACAGGCTAACATCAATATGCTCCGCACATCACATTACCCAGATTCACCATTGCTTTATGAACTCTGTGACCGATACGGACTCTATGTGATGGATGAGGCCTGTCAGGAGTCACACGGTTTCGGACTCCGAAACCGCCAGATGGGTAATGACCCGCAGTGGATGAAAGCCCATGTGGATAGGGCGGAATCACTGGTAAGGAGAGACTTTAATCATCCATCCGTTTTCTTCTGGTCACTGGGTAATGAGGGCGGCGCAGGCATGAACATGCGCGCCATGCGTGCCAAGGTGGATGAACTGGATTCTACGCGATTAGTGTTCTGTGATACAGACCTTTCCGTATCAGACCTGTATGATGACAGCTATCTCTCACCTGCACGTCTTAAACAGGTGGCGCAGAGGGTTACTGACCGTCCCTTCATGATGCGTGAGTATGCCCATATGATGGGTAACTCCGGCGGCAACCTTACGGAGTATTGGGATATCATTTATGCTGATCCCAGTATAGCCGGAGCCGCAATCTGGGACTTTGTGGACCAGGGAATAGCCAAACCTATAGATGGTTCTCCGCTTACATACAAAGGCAGCAGTCTGGCTCTTGAGGAGGGTGAGTATTGGGCCTACGGAGGTGATTTCGGTGATATGCCCAATGACGGTAACTTTGTAATCAACGGCCTGCTGGCCCCTGACCGCACTCCGCATCCCCATTACTATGAGGTCAAGCACATCTACCAGCCTATCCATTTTGAGTTTTTGAAGAATGAATCTCCTTATGGCTTGGTTAAGGTGAAGGCCACCAACATGGATTATTTCAGCAGTCTTGATGATTATGACTATTATGCCAGTATTGAAGAACCTTACTTTGAAGAAAAGAGAGTATTCAAACTTAATTCTCCTGATGAAGAAGGTATTATTGCGGTGAATCTTGAGGACACGGCAAAAAGCGGTGGTGTTATCCATATCCCTACTGCATATACGCTACAAGTATCGGCAGTGCTTAAAGAACCCACTCTCTGGGCTGATTCCGGATTTGTTGTGGCTTATGACCAGTTGAATAACTGGAATAAACCGTATACTACGCCAATAGAATGGGATGATTTAAAAACAGGGAGTGTTGTTAAGCGGAACAAAGGCATTGTAACGGGTTCAGATGGCGGCTACATTGTAAAATACGGTAAAAGTGTTTATACAATTGATTCAAAAGGCGCTTTAATAAGTTGGAAATGGCGTGACAAGGAATTTTTGGCCGGACCTCTTGAACCTGATTTCTGGAAACCGGCCAATGACAACCAGATCCGTAATGATTACGAGCGCACAATGGGTGTATGGCGCAATGTGGGCCCGGAAAGGGAAGTGGTGAGCAGTGAGATACGCACGATAAAACGTTACAAAGAGAGATATGCTCAACTCCGTTATAGTTATAAGACCTCTGTAGGTGCTTTGCTGACCTTATGCTATGAATTCAGTGAGTATGAAGTAAGTGTGTCACTCAATTATGATCCTGCCCGGATAGAAGTTGAGTCCCTTCCCAGATTCGGTATGCGGATGCAGGTGTCGGCTGTCTATGACAGTGTAAGCTGGACCGGTCTTGGCCCGTGGGAGAACTATCCTGACCGCAAGAACGGCGCTCTATTTGGACGTTATACCCTGCCTGTAAGCGAGTATCAGATTGATTACGTCTTTCCTCAGGATAACTCCAACCGCAGTGAATGCCATGATTTCATGTTGTCACAAGGTGACTATAAGCGCAAGGAAGGCCAAAAGATCAGAGGTTTGGGCCTTTCTGTTAATTCATCAGATTTGTTCAACCTGAGAATATGGAACTATTCCGAAGAGGATCTGGAGAAGGCGCGTCACGGATATGAACTGCCCCAGCGCGATTATCTGAACATCAACATTGACAAAGAGATAATAGGAGTGGGCGGTAATGATGCCTGGGGTGCCAAGACCGAGCCTCAGTACATTCCCTCCGCCAAGGAACCCTATAGCTTGACGTTCTCTATTCGTTTGGAGTAGAATATAGTTATTCCAGCCTGATTTTGCTGATGACGGGATAGTGGTCACTGTCTTTCTGGGTGCGGTCTATCCAGGTGTAGAGGGGTGCGATGTTCTTGCTGCAGAAGATGTGGTCTATGCGGTAGTAGAGTTTATGTTCGTGATAGGTGATACCCATCCCGCTGCCGGACTTGGCATAGGTGTTGTGCATGAAACGGTCAAAAAGGTGGTAGGAGTATGATAGCGGAGTGTCATTGAAATCACCGCAAACAATCACATACTTTGCCGTCTCGCTGCTGGCGCGGTCGGCAATAAGGCGTGCCTGTCCTGCTCTTTGCGATGTTGATTGAAGAAGGTTCTTCAGTACTTTCTTGGATGCCTTGTAGTGGGTGCTGTCTGTGGGGTTCTTGATGAACTTCTGATACTCCGTGATATCTTCTGAAACCAAATGATTTGACTGAAGGTGGCTGTTATATACAGCCAGTGTATCAGTTCCTATGAGAATCCTCAGGTATTGGCAACTGTTGCCTGAATTCTCAAATTCAATGGACTCGTTAAGCAGAATGGGGTATTTTGACAGGCAGGCTTCAGCATTTTTGCCTTTCGGTAGGCCAAAATACGGGTATAGATCTGTTATGTTTTTTTTACGTGTGCCCAAATTCAAAACGTGGTGTGTTGCTTCTTGAAGGAATATTATGTCTGCGTCAAGTCCTATTGTATAGTTCAGAACGGGATTATCCACATTCCAGTTCTTGTTATCATCAATACCAAAGCCCTCAGTGTTATAAGTGACTACGGTCAGATAAGGCTGTTGAACCTTTTTCTCTTTGGAGAAATGCAGCGGGAAGTATTTCAGGGTGGGGATTAGGCATATCAGAATTGCGGCCAACGGAACAAGGGTTCCTTTTCTCCATGTGAGCAGCCAGAGGATGAAAAACATGAAATTCAGGACGTATAGAAACGGAAATAGCAATCCTGAAAGTGACGCGAACGGCCATCGTCCAATGGGTGCCACTATTGAACCGTAACAGCTGAATATGAGCATGAAGGCGGTCACAATATTGACAGCCATCAACGGATAAGCCAGCAGTTTGCCAATTAATTTCATGCGTCTTTTTTTCTGTGAAAGAGATTATCTATCCAAACAGAAACGGTAGTGACAGGCATTGTGATATCCTTGCCCTTACTCAGCATCCTGTTGAAAAACCAACCTAAGCCTGCTGCTCCCAGATGGACTGCATCAGTGGCTGGATTTGCATGAGGCAGGATGGCCAGGTCTATCAGCACAAGAGCTATTACGATGTATTTTATCTTGACGGGACCTATCAGAGGTATGGGCTCAGTGTTGTTGGGCGCCCGGAAGGCAAGTGCTGTGCAGAAGGCCAATATACATGCGGAACACAATGGCATACAGTCAAGCCATTCTTTTTTCTGCAGAGACGGAAACAGTAAAAAAACACCGGTGAAAACGATCATTCCTGTAATGCCGCCCATGATATAAATGCCGCGTAATGCGTTAGATGTGAAATACCGCAGGAATATGCTTCCAAGCCAGTACAGTATAAGCATATTGAACAGCATATGCCATAATCCCCAACTTGTAAACATTGAGGTTACTATTGTCCAAGGCCTGTATAGCAGGAGGATAGGTTTCCATGGGTAGTTGAGAACTATATAGGCAAACTTGTTCTCTCCAAATGAAAAGAGAGTGAATGTGATGTCAAGAAGAAGTGTAAAGACAAACACACCGCCGTTTATAAAGAGCAGACGTGTAAGGATATCGCCTGTCCTGAATTTCTCCTTCAGCTCTTCCAACAGATTCATCACCACGTGAATTTAATGTGGTTGTCCTTGCGCTCCTTATGCCTCCAGTACAGTATCATAAGGAATCCGGCAAGCATTCCTCCCAAATGTGCAAAGTGGGCTACGTTATCGGCCGCACTGTTTTTCAGGCCAAGTACAAGCTCTATAACCACATAACCTACAACCAGCCACTTGGCCTTGATGGGGAACGGGATAGGTATTATAAACAACTGGTTCTCAGGGAATGTCATTCCGTAACCAAGCAATATCCCGTAAACGGCTCCCGATGCCCCCACGGTAAGGATTGCGTTCATATAAACTCTTAAGGCATGAACTACCTCAGGGGTTATGGGGTCAAATCCTGAGAGGGTAATCTCATACTGGACGAACTGGAACAGTTCCTGTGTAAGTCCTGCTCCGATTCCGCATATCAGGTAGAATAAGAGAAAACGGTTGGAGCCCCACTGCATCTCCATGATACGGCCGAACATCCATACGGCAAACATGTTGAGGAAGAGGTGGGTGAATCCTTCATGAAGGAACTGATATGTTATGAGTTGCCAGATATGGAAATCCGGTGCAAGAAAAAAGTGCAGTCCGCACAGCTTGTGCAGGTCTATTCCATATTTGTATAGAGCCATCGTGCCCATCCAGCATAGTACATTGATGATGAGCAGATTCTTGGTTATAGGGGGTAGCTTGTTCATTATCTATACATAAACTATGTTATGAGCCGCAAAAGTAGCCATTTTTTCAGTAACTTTGCAGACCATAAATCAAATATATGAAAATAGAAACACTTATAGCACAAAAGGCCGTTGTTGCCATCAAGGAGCTTTATGGCCAGGAAATTGACGCTGCAACAGTACAGGTACAGAAAACCAAACGTGAGTTTGAGGGCCATCTTACAATTGTGGTGTTCCCTTATCTTAAGATGTCACGCAAAGGTCCTGAACAGACTGCTACCGAGATAGGAACGTGGCTCAGGGAAAACGTAGAGGAGATAAGTTCCTATAACGTTATCAAGGGATTCCTGAATCTGGTAATATCCTCATCTGTTTGGGTGGATATGCTCAACGGAATCAATGCCGATGAAAACTACGGTTTGCGCAGTGCTACCGATGATTCCCCACTGGTGATGATAGAGTATTCATCGCCTAATACAAATAAACCTCTTCATCTTGGCCATGTGCGCAACAACCTGCTTGGAGGTGCGCTTGCCAATATCATGGCGGCTAACGGCTATAAGGTGGTCAAGACCAACATCGTCAATGACCGTGGCATACATATCTGCAAGTCAATGCTTGCCTGGCTCAAGTGGGGTAACGGTGCCACACCTGAATCAACAGGTAAGAAGGGTGATCACCTGATAGGTGACTACTACGTGGAGTTCGATAAGCATTTCCGTGCAGAGGTCAAGAGCCTGTTGCCTGCAAACTATGCAGAACTTGATGAGAAGGCTCAGGAGGAGGCTAAGGCCAAGGCAGAGAAGGAGTCACCTCTGATGCAGGAGGCTCATGCCATGCTGGTCAAGTGGGAGGCCGGTGATCCTGAGGTGCGTGCCCTGTGGGAGCGCATGAACAGCTGGGTATATGCCGGATTCGATGAGACCTACAAGCGTCTGGGCGTAAGCTTTGACAAGATATACTATGAGTCACAGACCTATCTGGAGGGTAAGAAAACCGTTATGGAGGGTCTGGAGAAGGGACTCTTCTTCCGCAAGGAGGATGGCTCTGTATGGGCGGACCTTACTCAGAACGGACTGGACCAGAAACTGCTGCTGCGCAGTGACGGAACATCGGTCTATATGACACAGGATATAGGTACAGCACAACTCCGTTTCCGTGATTACCCCATTGACCGCATGATTTACGTAGTGGGTAATGAGCAGAACTACCATTTCCAGGTGCTCTCCATACTGCTTGACCGTCTTGGATTCAAGTGGGGCAAGGGTCTGGTACACTTCTCATACGGCATGGTTGAACTGCCGGAGGGCAAGATGAAGAGTCGTGAGGGTACGGTGGTTGATGCCGATGACCTTATGGACGAGATGATTGCCACCGCACGTGCCACATCGGCCGAACTGGGTAAACTTGACGGTCTGAGCAAGGAGGAGACCGATGAGATTATGCGTATTGTGGGAATGGGTGCCTTGAAGTATTTTATCCTTAAGGTTGATGCCCGCAAGAACATGACCTTCAACCCCAAGGAATCCATTGATTTCAACGGCAATACCGGACCGTTCATCCAATACACATATGCCCGTATCCGTTCTATCATGCGTAAGGCCGCTGAAGAGGGAATCAAACTGAATGCAAATCTCTATACGGATGAGAAGTCACAGATATCAGAGAAGGAACTTGGATTGATTCAGATGCTCATAGGATTCCAGGATGTGGTACGTCAGGCTGCTGATGATTATAATCCGTCTGTGATTGCAAACTACTGCTATGACCTGGCCAAGGAGTTCAACCAGTTCTATCACGATTTCAGCATCATGCATGAGCCTAGCCGTGAACTGAAACTGTTCCGTCTGGTTCTGGCTCAGAATGTGGGCAAGATACTTAAGCTGGGTACCGGGTTGCTGGGCATTGAGGTTCCGGAGAGGATGTGAGGCTTCGAGATTTTGATAAATTTTGCGAGTGCTAGTTGGGGACGGTTCTCTTTGTGCCCTTGAAAGGGCACAAAGAGAACCGTCCCCTGTGAGCGATAGCAAGATTTGATTAAATTTGCGACATGTCACAAAAGTATTATGTTGTTTGGATTGGTCTGAATCCGGGGGTGTATGACTCCTGGGAGGCTTGCAAACAGCAGGTAGAGGGCTGGAAGGGTGCCGTATATAAGGGCTTCGATACCCGCGAGGAGGCCAATGAAGCTATCAATATGCCTCCTGAAAATTTCATAGAGAAGAAGACTCCTGAACACAAGGGAGGCCGAAAGAAACAGGATAAACCCCTTCCGCCGGAGGTTATCCGTCAGGCGCTTGCGGTTGATGCCGCCTGCAGCGGAAATCCGGGGCAGATGGAATACAGGGCCGTTTATCTGGGCGATATGGAGGAGAAGTTCCATTTCGGGCCTATCCTGGGTACCAACAACATAGGTGAATTCCTGGCTATCGTTCATGCGCTTGCGCTTTACAAGAGCCGTGGGCTTGATTGGCCGATATACAGTGATTCACGCAATGCCATCTTATGGGTCAAAGCCGGCAAGTGCCGTACCAAACTGGAACGGACTCCTGATACAGAAGCGGTGTTTGATCGAATCGAGAGTGCGGAACGTTGGCTTAAGGAAAATACGTACAGGAACGTGATTCTTAAATGGGAGACCCAAAAGTGGGGTGAGATACCCGCTGATTTCGGTCGGAAATAATCATGGATATGATAAGTAACAGTCGGACAGGAAGGTTTTACACACTGATGAGACATTATCTTGGTCTTGTGCTTGTCTTTGTGTTGCAGAAACCTCTGTTTATGGCCTACGCTGGTGCTTTCCATCGTCATTACGGTATTATGGACTGGCTACGGGTTATGTGGCATGGTATTCCCATTGACCTGTCGGTGGCCGGTTATCTGACAATCTTCCCGCTTTTATTGATAGTGATAGGTATCTGGATCAGATCCTTTCCTGTAAAGAGAATCATTCAGGTCTATGATGTTTTGGCAGCGTTGCTGCTTTCTTTGATATTTGTAGGTGATGCAGCCCTTTATCCTTTCTGGGGGTTCAAGTTGGATGCTTCAGTACTGTTTTATCTCAGGACTCCCAAGGAGGCCGTTGCAAGCGTATCGCCCCTGATGGTAATAATAGGCATTCTGGTGATACTGCTTGTGGCATGGATGATCTACAGGGTGCTTGTTTATGCGCTTAAACCTATTGAGATTCCATACAACAAGGTCCTCATAAGACTACCGGTCACTGTATTGTACATACTTCTGTTCGGGCCTCTTTTCCTTGCCATTCGCGGCGGAATAAGGGAGTCAACCATGAATGTGGGTCATGCTTATTTCACCTCTGACCAGTTCATGAACCACTCTGCCGTCAATCCCGGATTCAGTCTGCTCAGCTCAGTGAGCAAGACATCCGATTATTCAGAATGGTATGATTATCTTGAAGAGGACAGACGCCGTGAGCTGTTCGAGGGTCTTTATGATACATCACTTGAAGGTACTGAGAAACTGCTCAATACCGATCGGCCCAATGTGCTTGTTCTTGTCATAGAGGGAATGGGAGGTGATTTTGTCCATGCCATAAGCGGCAGGCCTGATGTCACTCCACGTTTGGACAGTCTGATATCACAGGGCATTTTCTTCAGCAACTGCTATGCCGGAAGTTTCCGTACAGACAGGGGTATGGTATGTGTCATGAACGGTCATCCGGGCCTGCCCATGACCTCAATCATGAAACTCCCCAATAAGAGTGCTGCTCTGCCGTCTTTGCCCGGAAAACTGCGTGAGGTAGGCTATGAGACATATTTCATGTATGGAGGTGATATTAATTTCACCAATATGAACAGTTGGCTTTACGGCACAGGTTTCAAGCATGTGACATCGGATGCAGAATTCACCCATCTGGAGCGTAAGACCAATGCTTGGGGTGTGAATGATGATATCACGTTCAGCCGTCTGCTGTCAGAGATAAAGGAACGTAAGGACTCTCTCTGGTTCGGCGGATACCTGAGTCTGAGCAGCCATGAGCCGTTTGAGGTTCCCTATCATAGGCTGGATGACAAGATATGTAACTCATTTGCCTACACAGACAGTTGTCTGGGTGCTTTTGTGGACAGTCTGCGTAACTCTCCAATCTGGGACAATCTGCTTCTGGTTATTACTCCTGATCATGGGTTCCGCTACCCTCCGCAGGGATTCGCCTTTGATCCTCATGTGCATCATATTCCCATCCTCTGGCTTGGGGGTGCGGTAAAGGAAACTAAGGTGATAGACCGTTTCACCGTACAGCCCGATATGGCTGCCACTATTCTGGCACAGATGGGTATTGATTTCAGCGATTTCCGTTTCAGCCGCAATGTGCTGTCGGATACATATAAATACCCGTTTTCATTCTACACATTCTCAAACGGCCTCTGTTTTATTGACAGTACCGGAATTACTCTGTATGATGATGATTCGGGACAATGCCTGATCAATGACCCAGTAGGTTCTGATTTGCGTCTTGACAGGGGTAAGGCCATCCTGCAGACCTTGTATGATGACCTTGAGACCCGCTAAGGTCTTACTCTTTTCCGGCTTTTTTCTCCTTATAGGCGGGGTGTGTGGCAATCCACTCCTTATATCCCTCTTTAGTGCGTTTCCAGCGGTTATGGGTCCAGAGCCACAGTTCAGGGCATTCGCGGATATTATCTTCAAGCAGACGCATGTATTTCTCCGTCACAGCAAATTCCGGCAAGTCGCCTGTGTGTTCAAAAACAAGCTGAATGTCACAACGGTAATAGCCACGGCGTTTTCTTGTTATGTGCATGTACCAGATTTCCAGATCCAGTTTTCGGGCCAGGCGTTCAGCACCTGTAAAAACGGGTGTCTCCCTATTCAGGAACCTGGTCCAATAATGTATGTTCCACCACAAAGGGACCTGATCGGCAATCATTCCGATAAAGTATTTCTTGCCTTCTTTCCTGTAACCTAAAAAACGTCGCATGACCTGCTCCATAGGTATGCTTACTGTTCCGTATCTGTTGCGCAGCTTGTACATGAACAGTTCTATGGTGGGATTTTCCAGCCTGTGATATACCTGACCTCCTACAAAGTCATTCACATCCGTGAAGAAAAGGTTCATGGAGGGTATCCATTCCCAATTGCCTACATGGCCTAAATAACCTATACCTGACCTGCCGTTTATGGTCTCCTGCACCAGCTTGTCCATTCCTGTGAATTCCATGTGACGCAGTATCCAGCGCTTGCTTGCAGATACGGTCTTGAGAGCCTCGACAAACTGACACGCAAACTGATAGTAAAAGCGGCGTTCCGTACGTCGCAGCCATCTCTTGCTCTTGTCAGGAAAAGAGAGGGACAGGTTGTTGCGTACAATGCTCTTTCTGTAGCGCAGGGGGGGAAAGATATACATTAACAGCCATATGATATCGGAGAACAGATACAACACCGGCAGCGGGAGCAGTGAGAATATCCAGACGATACCAAAAAGAACCGATGAAAGAAATTTAGCCATATTCAGAATGTGAAATTAAACCGGGCCCCCATTACAAAGGACCTCCACACTTTATCATAATAATCAAGCCCGCCGTGTACTGTTATGCTTGAGAACGATGATGTCCTGACGGTCATACCTACGTTTGCATAGCAGTGAAAACCTTTGGGAATATTCCATTCCAACGGCTGATCCTGATACTGGAAACTGTAGCTGTTGGTGCTGGGTGAGTAACCGGCAATAGCTTGCCCGTTTATGCTTAACATGCTTATTACCGGAATGTCCATATCCAATCCAGCTCCCAAGGTGTAAACATCAGTGACGCTCCCTTGAGGCGGCAGGTACAGGTCATCTGAACCGGTCCATTTCATCTGGGTGAGGCCGGCACGGATGGTGGGGCCTATGTACCATGGCATCCAGGAGGCGTCTATTCCTATGGAGCAGGCCGGCTTGGCATTCGGGTTGCCATATCCTCCGGATGTAAAGATATCGGCCCCTATGCTGTAGTCGGAGTACAGTCCGAATTTCCATTCCGGCATATCTTCAATTTCAGGAACCACTATGGACTTTTTCAGGCCGTGGTCGCCAAAAAGGATATCGGTAAGGTCATATGCAAGTTCAGTTGAGAATATGCCTAAGGCTGCTCCGGCCAGGACATCCGAAGCCCAATGACGGTTTGAGATAACCCTGAATATGCCTGTGGTTGCGGCCATGCCGTATCCGGCTACGCTTATCCATGGGCTTACAGTCTCTCCGTACTCTTTATGGAGCATATGTGCGAACATGAATGCGGTAGCTGTATGTCCCGATGGGTAAGAATTGAACGCACGGCCGTCAGGACGTTCTCTCTTGAATGTATATTTGGCAGCCTGGACAACGGATAGCAGGATTGCTCCCGATGCAATATCCGCCGTTATCATGCGGGGCCAGTCACTGCGGCTTTCAAGTCCGCCAGCCTTAAGTGCATATAGTAATATGCCAGGTGACAATTGCAGTATATTGGCTGACCACATGCCCGGTGATTTTATGCCGCCTGTCTTTACAATGCGTTTGTCAAGAAGATAGTCATCAAACAGGATACTGGCGGTAAGCAGACCCGCGGGTAAAAAAATCCGTTGCGTGAAGGATTCCGGCTTGTAGGCTATACTGGCAGTATCCTTACCTAGAGACCGGTTCAGCGTGTAGTCAATCTCACTTAGAGGCTTATAGGGTCTGAAAGGGTTGATTCCGGCACGGGTTTCTGCTAGGGGAAGCAACAGTATGGCTGATATGAGCAGGAATCTCTTCATTTCATGTTTTTGAGAGTCTTCTTCATCCCCAATCTGTATTTTACCGTTATAAGCTGTTGGTTATGTATCGGGGTGTCAGGCGTGAAATGCAGATTCCAGCGGAACCCGAACTGCACGTTTTCATCGGCCACAAACTGAATTCCCAGTTCAGTCTTGTTATAGAACGTATGGTTATAGAATGGGTCACTGCGATGGAAAAGGAGGCCTGCTTCCGGATCATCCATGAACGGTTGTTGTGCATCTCCTGCAAATACGGTGCTTTTTATGTCAAACATCTTCCAACCTATCTGTACGTCACCCAAGAATCCTATGGGGCTGTGCCAATTGTCTTCTTTTCGGCAACGTACCAGCGAACATAGTACTCCTGCATTGGCTTTCAGTACCAGTTCTGGTGATAATACTCCTGTCAGGTTCAGGCTCAGATAGGGGTTGAACTGGAACTTCTCATAGATGTAATGATCCGGTTCCTTGGGTTTGGCAAAATGTGTCATGGCTACGAACCATCCTCCGCCAATCACTTTTTTGCCAACCTGACCGTCCCACACAATGCGGAATGCCTCGCGCTGGGTTTCTGTCTGACGGCTGAACCAGTTGCAGTATAGCTCTGTCTGCCAGTTCCAGTCATAGTACTGTATCAATGTTCCTCCTATTGTGGGCTCAAAGAATGCGATGGAATCATACAGGAAAGCATCGGGTAACTGACGCTGTAAATTGTTGCGCGGTATGGCTCCAAAGTATGAAATCCAGTTTTCACCGCCATATTTGTAGTAAAGTATGATATCCGGATCAATGCTCTCCTTGGAGCCATATTCCCAAATTTTTGAAACTCCCGCCATAAGAGAGTGGTTGCCGTGGTCAGCAGTTGCATAATCAATACCAATCTCAGGCATGATGCGCATTCCGTAGATGGTCTGAGGGAGCATGTCTTTCTTGAACTCACGGTTGTCAAACAGGCCGTCAAAGGCTATGTCAGCGCGTAGTCTCTGGCTGTATCCATGAAAGCACAGAAGTGATAGTGCTATGGTTAAGTATAGTTTGAACGGTTTGCTCATAAAAACTTATCAACAGATTGCGCAAAGTTACCTATTTATAATGCATTTACCATTTTTTAGGCCGCATAAAATTTGTATCTTCGCGCATCAAACAAACGTTTATAGTCAATGAAAGAATTATTTGCATTCTTGGGACGTTTTGTCAGACCCTATCGCCGCAATCTGGTGGGTAGTGTCATATTCAATCTTCTGTCAGCATTCCTGAATGTGTTTTCATTCGTTCTCATTGTACCTATTCTTAAGATCCTGTTCCAAATTGAAGATGCAGAGACTTATCAATACATTGAATTGACCGGAGCAGAGATTGGTGATTACTTTGATATCCTGAAAAACAATTTCTATTGGTGGGTAACTGAATTCATAGATAAATATTCAGCATCCAGGACCTTGCTTCTTTTAGGATTGATCCTGATTGTGATGACTTTCTTCAAGACAGCCTGTTACTATGCCTCAACGGCAGTCATGGTTCCTTTACGCACCGGCTTGGTACGTGATATGAGAATGAAGGTGTATGACAAGATTCTCAGTCTCCCCATGAGTTTCTTCTCAAAGGAGCGCAAGGGTGATATCATTACACGCATGAGCAATGATGTTTCAGTGATAGAGGATTCAATTTCCCAGTCTCTCGACATGCTTATCAAAAATCCCATTCTTGTCATTGTCTATGTCGGAACCTTGATAATAACAAGTTGGCAACTGACCGTATTCACTGTTGTGATAGGTCCGTTGATTATCTGGATAATGGGAGTGATAGGACGTAAACTTAAGGCTCAGTCTCTTGAGGTGCAGTCGCGTTGGAGTGATACCATGTCACAGCTTGAGGAAACTCTTGGAGGTCTGAGAGTAATCAAGGCTTTCCTGGCAGAAAAGAAAATGTCCGGCCGTTTTGCTGAAAAGAGCAATCTGCTGCGCAAGGCAAGCAACCGTGTAAGTCTCAGACAGTCACTTGCACACCCTGTCAGTGAATTCCTGGGCACGGCGCTGATAGTGATAGTACTGTGGTTCGGTGGAACTCTGATTCTCAGCAACAAGGCAACAATTGACGCATCCACATTCATCTACTATCTTATCATTCTGTATAGTGTAATCAATCCTGTCAAGGATATTGCAAAAGCCAGTTATGCCATCCCTAAGGGGCTTGCCTCCGTGGAAAGGGTTGACAAGATCCTTCTGGCAGAAAACAACATAACCGATTGTGAGAATCCCGTATCCATTGATGAATTCCAGGGTGAAATCAAATACAATGGCGTAAATTTCTCATATGAGGACGGACGTGAGGTTCTGCATGACATTAATCTTACCATTCCACGTGGCAAAACCATTGCTTTGGTTGGTCAGTCCGGGTCAGGTAAGTCAACTATGGTTGATCTGCTGCCCCGTTTTTATGATGTTGACGAGGGTTCGATAACAATAGACGGAACGGATATACGCAATTTGTCCCTCAAATCACTTCGCAGCCTCATGGGTAATGTCAACCAGGAGGCTATCCTGTTTAATGACACATTTTACAACAACATAACGTTTGGAGTCAAGAATGCCACACGTGAACAGGTAATAGCTGCTGCCAAGATCGCCAATGCACATGATTTCATCATGGAGACAGAGAACGGATATGACACCAACATAGGTGACCGCGGTTGCCTGCTTTCCGGTGGACAGCGTCAGCGTGTGAGTATTGCCCGTGCCATACTAAAGAACCCGCCTATCCTGATTCTTGATGAGGCTACAAGTGCACTTGACACAGAGTCAGAGCGTTTGGTTCAGGAGGCATTGGAGCGTCTTATGAAAGACCGTACAACAATAGCTATTGCTCACCGCCTTTCTACCATCAAGAATGCAGATGAAATCTGTGTCTTACATGAGGGAAAGATTGTTGAGCGTGGTACTCATGAGCAGCTTATTGCTTTGAACGGCTATTACAAGAGGCTTCATGATATGCAGCAGTTGTAAGTATTTTTAAATCACTATAAAATGGTAAAAATCGGTACTCCGCTCACTAAGGTTGCCAAGAAGGCACTTCTGTGCGGCTCAGGTGAACTGGGAAAGGAGGTTGCAATTGAATTGCAGCGTTATGGTGTTGAGGTTATAGCCCTTGACAGGTATGAGAACGCCCCTGCCATGCAGGTGGCTCACCGCAGTTATGTTCTGTCTATGCTTGACGGCGCACGTCTGCGTGAGATTATTGAGAAGGAGAAGCCTGATATGATTATTCCGGAGGTTGAGGCTATCGCTACTCCTGAATTGGTAAAACTGGAGAAAGAGGGTTACAACGTTATTCCTACCGCCAATGCCACATTCCTTACAATGAACCGTAAGGGCATACGCCAGTTGGCTCATGAGAAGCTGGGCTTGCCCACATCAAATTATCGTTTTGCCGCTACACGTGAGGAGTTTGATGCTGCCATCAAGGAGATAGGTACTCCCTGCGTTGTTAAGCCCATCATGAGTTCTTCAGGTCACGGTCAGAGTGTTTGCAAGACTCCTGCTGATGCTGACGCTTCATGGAAGATTGCCCAGGAGGGCGGTCGTGCCGGAGGTGGTGAGGTTATCGTAGAGGGATTCGTAAAGTTTGATTATGAGATTACCCTGCTTACCGTACGTCACAGCGGCGGTACCACATTCCTGAATCCTATAGGTCACCATCAGGTGGACGGTGACTACCGTGAATCATGGCAGGCACAGCCTATGACTGACAAGGCTCTTGCGCAGGCTCAGGATATCGCTAAGAAGATTACTGACGCTCTGGGCGGTTACGGTATTTTTGGCGTTGAGATGTTCGTTTGCGGTGACAACGTATTGTTCAGTGAGGTCTCACCGCGTCCGCATGACACCGGTATGGTTACTATGATTTCACAGGATCTCTCAGAGTTCGCCCTGCATGCACGTGCCGTGCTTGGTCTGCCTATCCCCAAGATCAATTTCTACGGTCCCAGTGCATCAAAGGCAATCGTTGTTGAGGGCGATACCACAATGGTTGAGTTTGAGAATCTGGATGAGATCCTTTCTGAGCCCGATGTTCAGATTCGCTTGTTCGGCAAGCCGTTCATTAAGGGCCACCGCCGTATGGGTGTGATTCTGGCTCGTGCAGAAAGTGTGGAGAAGGCTCTTGAGAAAGTAGAGCGTGCTTACGCCAAACTGAAAGTTAAAGTTTATTGATGACCCAATAGGGACAGTCCCCCTGTGCCGTTTTTTTTCAAAAATGGCACAGGGGGACTGTCCCTATTGGGTCACTTTGAAGTCATGTAGATGAGGTACTGCTGGATCAGCGCTTTCAGATTCTTCAGCATCTCCTGCTCAGTCTCAGGCTGGGTACCTTTGAGATTCTGTTTTAAAGTGGGGTCTTGTTTATAGGCAAACAGCCCTGTTTCGTTTTCACCATCAAACTGGAGTACGTAGTCATCCATGTAATATGAGTAGAGGCCATTCTGCAGGTTTGCAGCCCATGTCTCATCATCGGGGGTGTTGAAGAGATCCTGGCCAAAGCTGATTACAGGTTTGTCATATCCAAGATAACCCAGAATGGAAGGAAAGATGTCAGATTGTTGTGCTATTGCCTGACGCCTGCCGTTCAGACTGTCTGATGGACAGTAAAAAATGATCGGTACGCGGAAATTGCCGTAATCAGACTGGTAATCCGGGTGTTCTGAAAGGTTTGTATGGTCTGCGGTAAGTACAAAAAGGGTGTTGTTGAACCACGGCTGTTTTGAGGCTTTTTCAAAAAACAGTTTGAGGGCATGGTCTGAGTATCGTATTCCACGATATATAGGCAGATTGCCTTCTTGCGGATATATCTCCTGATAACGTTCCGGTACGTTGTACGGGTGGTGTGAAGAGGCTGTGAATGCCGATGCCACGAACGGCTCTTGGAAAGAACCTATCATATCACACATATATTGCAGGAATTCCTCATCCCAAATGGCCCAATATCCATCAAACACGGTTTTGCCTCCGTACTCCGGTTTTTTTACAAAATCCTCAAGCCCGAAATAATCATTGTAGCCTATGACCTTGGAGAAAGACTGGAATCCCATCGAGCCGTTGTCAGCACCATGGAAGAAAGCGGAGTAATAACCTTTATTACATAGTTCCTTGGCAAGTCCCGTAATCTCTTTTGACATTATGGTGGGAGTAAGGAACAGATGGTCCTTGAGCATAGGGATTCCGGCCAGAACTGATGGCATGGCATCTATGCTTTTCCGACCGTTGGCAAGTGACACATCAAATGTAAGTGACTCATCTATTAGTGAATCAACAAACGGGGTGCAATCATGTATGTCCTGTTTGCCGGGATTCATGGCTCCGATATACTCCGATCCAAAACTTTCAAGTATCAGAACCACCACGTTCATCGGCCTGAAAACAGCGGTGGAATCGGGAAAAATAACCGGGGAGTAAATTGTTTCAAGTTCTTCTTCACTAAAGTATGAAGGTACTTTCATGTCTTCATTGCCTGCGGTCCTGATGATACAGAACGGTGTGTTCAGGATTGCTGCAGCCTGGGCAGGTGTTGAAACATATCTGTATGCATTGCTCATGGTTATAGGCCTTATATTGTGAGCCAGACCTCCTCTGATGCCGGCCACTATGCATAGTCCGCTAAGAGCCAGACAACATGCCTTGACGATATAGTAAACATACGTTTTACGGTATTTAAGTACGTCGGGAGTCTTTATCAATTTGCATAATAGCCAGACAATGCCTGCGTACAATAGTACCAGATACCAGTTTGAGATAAGAGATTTGAATATGATTGATGTAATCTGTCCGCCACTTTCATTGCTGAACTCATCCAAGACTTTAAGCGTGCTGCGGCATCCGGAATAGGGGAAATAAACCGTGTCAATCAGATTAGCCAGTATTCCGGCAGAAACCAGTACAACCAGGATAATGTTGACAAACTTATAGTACCATTGTCTCTCTTTGAAATGAAAGGGAAACAGGAGCAATACGATATAGATGGAGCATATGTACATTATGCCTGATGTATCAAACACAAGTGAGCCTCTGAGCATGGGCCAGAACATTCCGCTCATACTGCCTTTAAGGGCGCTCCAGTTATACCAGATGAATATGGGATGACAGAGAAGAAAAACAGCATAGACCACAACCAGGTTCCTGATCATGACCAAAAATGGGGTTTTCAAGACCGGACTGGTTCTGTTATCTGTCATTTCAGAGATTTATTTTGTATTTGTCAGCAAAATCCTTACTTACGTAATTTTCAGTGCTCATGCAGGCTTCAGTCCCGAATTCTATACCATACCCGATAAGTCTGTTCCAGTTGTCTTTAGTAAGGTTATCAAGATTGTTCTGGAAAATGTTCTCTGCAACCAAGCCGTATATGATGCCTGCGTTAAAATTGTCACCGGCACCTATGGTGCTTACCGGTGTTATAGGGCGTGAACAGAATTTGTATTCCTGACCGTGATCAATAACTGTTACACCCTCTTTTCCGCGTGTACAGATAAGTCTGGGACAGTATTTTGAGGTTTCCTGATAAATCTTCTGACAGTCATCAAACCCGAATACGTTGATGAAATCCTCATGGCTTCCGCGTACGATATCCGCCAATGCAAAGTTTTTCCTGAAGGTCTCTTTCAGACTATCCACTTCATGTGCATGGTTGTCACGGAAATTCAGGTCATAGTAAAGTATCGCTCCCTGTTTCTTGGCATACTCCAGAAAAGGATGGACTTTACTTTTGAGTACGGGATTAAGGGCAAAGTATGCACCGAAAGCAACTATGTCGTTCTGCTTTATTTCAGGAAAAGTAAAGTCAAGGCGGTTGTTGGGATAATCTTTGTAGAAACTGTATTTGGCATCATTGTGCTCGTTTAAATACGCCAGTGAAATGGCTGTTTTTTTTCCTTCATAGCATGATACGTAATCACTGTTGATGCTGTTTTCATGCATAAAGTCAAGAATGATGTTCCCAACCTGGTCAGAACCCACTTCTGTAATGAAAGTACAGTCCAGGCCAATTCTTCCAAGTGAAATCAGCCCATTGAACACAGAACCTCCCGGTACCGCGTCAACAGGTTTCCCGTTACGGAAAAGAATATCAAAAATTGTTTCTCCTATTCCAAAAACCTTTCTCATAGCAGTTTCTTGGACCGTATTCCGAGATATCCTCCGTGATGACGCTTGTTGTAGTCTTCAACTGTAAAACCTATTGCTTTCATGGTCTCAACCACGAGGGCGTCACCTATTACGTTCATGACGGTGGTGCTTGTGGTGGGAGCCAGCCCCAAAGCGCAAACCTCATCGGGCTTTCCGGTAGATAGTACCACATCAGCCTGACGTGCAAGC
Source organism: uncultured Bacteroidales bacterium (assembly GCA_902763885.1). Classification (GTDB taxonomy): domain Bacteria; phylum Bacteroidota; class Bacteroidia; order Bacteroidales; family Bacteroidaceae; genus Colenecus. Next base: position 66,115 of record CACWTU010000002.1, read on the forward strand.
GGACTTGAGGTGTTGCCGGTAAGTACAATGAATTTCAGAGTGGGGTCAAGTGTCAGACTCAAGTCCATAAGTTCAAGAACCTCACGGGTCTTGCCTGAGTTTGATACCAGAAGGAACAGGTCATTTTTCTGGAGGATACCCAGATCTCCATGCTGGGCTTCACTCGGATGCAGGAAAATGGAAGGAGTGCCGGTTGAACTGAAGGTGGTAGCCATGTTCATGGCTATCTGTCCGGCTTTTCCCATTCCGCTGGTAATCAACTTTCCGTTAAGTTCATGGACGTGGTGAACTATCAGATTCACAGCTTTTTCATATTCATCGCCTATGGGAATATTCAGTATGGCCTGAGCTTCTCTTGATACTATGTCCTTAATCGATTCAATCATTGCTTTTATTCAATGAAGATTCAGTTGTTTGAATCGCAAATATACAAAATATTCGGATTGGATGAAAAAAATACTTTGGCTGTTTCGGGACTAAACAAAACGTACTGAGCCAATAGCCAAAGTAAAAAATGTGGTACGCGTGCGGCGCGTACCACATTTTTTTACTATTTTTGCCGCAATTTACTCTATAAGAGGAATATTTTTATTAGATGTTTTTAATATTTTAATGATGAAAATTGTAACAAAAGAGTTCCAGCTTCCTGATGGAAGAACCATCAAACTGGAGACCGGGAAACTGGCAAAGCAAGCCGATGGAGCCGTGATGCTGACATGTGGCAAAACTATGCTCCTGGCCACTGTATGTGCCGCCAAAGATGCAGTTCCCGGAACTGATTTCATGCCGCTGCAGGTAGAGTACAGAGAGAAGTATGCGTCAATAGGACGTTATCCCGGCGGCTTTACCAAACGTGAGGGCCGTCCCTCTGATTATGAGATTCTTACATGCCGTCTTGTAGACCGTGCATTGCGTCCTTTGTTTCCGGACAATTACCACGCTGAAGTTTTTGTAAACATCATACTGTTCTCCGCTGATGGAGAGCAGATGCCTGATGCTCTGGCCGGTCTGGCAGCATCAGCAGCACTGGCTGTATCGGATATACCTTTCCAGGGTCCGATATCTGAGGTCCGCGTAGCCCGTATAAACGGTGAGTACGTGATTGACCCCACATTCAAGCAGCTTGAGGAGGCCGATATGGATGTAATGGTTGCCGCAACCTATGACAACATCATGATGGTTGAGGGTGAGATGAAGGAGGTTAGCGAGGCTGACCTGCTTGGTGCCATGAAGGCCGCTCACGACGAGATCAAGAAACACTGCAAGATCCAGATGGAACTGACTGAGGAGGTTGGCAAGACCGTTAAGCGCGAGTACTGCCACGAGGTCAATGACGAGGATCTGCGTCAGGCTGTAAAGGATGCCTGCTACCAGAAGTCTTACAACCTGGCAGCTGAGGGCAATACCGATAAGCATTCACGTGAGGCCAACTTTGAGGCTGTACGTGATGAGTTCAAGGAGCAGTATCATGCAGCACATCCTGAACTGAGTGAGGATGAGTTGGCAGAGAAGGATGCTCTTATAGACCGTTACTACCACGATGTTGAGCGTGACGCAATGCGTCGTTGTGTTCTGGATGAGGGTAAGCGTCTGGATGGCCGTAAGACCACCGATATCCGTCCTATCTGGTGCGAGGTAGGTTATCTGCCCGGACCTCACGGATCATCAATATTCACCCGTGGTGAGACACAGGCTCTCTGCTCTGTAACACTGGGTACCAAGGATGACGAGAAGATGGTTGATGACGTGCTGGATCAGCACGATGAGCGTTTCCTGCTTCACTACAACTTCCCGCCCTTCTGCACAGGTGAGGCTAAGGCACAGCGTAGTCTGGGTCGTCGTGAGATAGGTCACGGACATCTGGCATGGCGTGCCCTTAAGGGTCAGATCCCTGAGGATTACCCTTACTGCGTTCGCGTAGTATCCGATATACTTGAGTCTAACGGTTCTTCATCAATGGCTACCGTGTGCGCAGGTACACTGGCTTTGATGGATGCCGGCGTAAAGATCAAGAACCCCGTATCAGGTATCGCAATGGGTCTTATCAAGAACCCGGGCGAGGACAAGTACGCTGTACTTTCAGATATCCTTGGTGATGAGGATCATCTGGGTGATATGGACTTCAAGACCACCGGTACCGTAAAGGGACTTACCGCTACACAGATGGATATCAAGTGCGACGGTCTGTCATATGAGATCCTTGAGAAGGCTCTGGCTCAGGCCAAGGCCGGACGTGAATATATTCTGAGCAAGATCACCGAGACCATTCCTGAGCCTCGCGCAGATCTCAAGCCCCATGCTCCCCGCATCGAGACCCTTACCATTCCTAAGGAGTTCATCGGCGCAGTCATTGGCCCGGGCGGAAAGATCATCCAGGGCATGCAGGAGGAGACCGGTGCAAGCATCAGCATTGATGAGGTTGACGGTGTAGGCAAGATTGAGGTTGCCGCATCCAACCGCGACAGCATCGAGGCTGCTTTGGCCAAGATCCGTGCTATCGTAGCAATTCCTGAGGTTGGTGAGGTTTATGACGGTACCGTACGTTCAGTAATGCCTTACGGTCTGTTCGTAGAGTTCCTGCCTGGTAAGGACGGTCTGCTGCACATCTCAGAGATTGACTGGAAGCGTTACGAGACCATTGAGGAGACCGGCATTAAGGAGGGTGACAAGATTCAGGTCAAGCTGATTGACATCGATCCCAAGACCGGTAAGTTCAAACTGTCACGTCGTGCTCTCATCGAGAAACCTGAGGGTTATGAGGAGCGTCCCGCCCGTCAACCCCGTCAGGACCGCGGTGAGCGTCAGGACAGAGGTCCCCGTCAGGACCGTGGCCCGCGTCATCATCACGATAACCACCGCAACGACCAGCAGGAGAATAATGAGAACAATGAAGAGAAGTAATCTTGCATTACTTGTTCTGACCTTATTAATAGTAGCCTGTCAACCCAAAGTTGACAGGTTTACTTTAAATGGCCAGATAGCTGAGGCTGATGGCAAGATGCTTTATCTGGATCATCTTGGTCTGGATAAGGTTGAGGTTGTTGATTCAGTCAAACTGGATGCGGAGGGTCTTTTCAGTTTTACTCCGGTTGCCCCTGAGGATTGTTTTGATTTCTATCGTCTGCGTATTGACGGCAAGGTCGTTAATCTGGCCATTGATTCAACAGAGACTGTAAAGGTTACCGCCAGCCTGCCGGTAATGCAGATATCATATAACGTTGAAGGCTCTGAGAACAGTTCCAGACTGAAAGATCTTGTCATGTTGCAGATGGGTCTGCTGCAGGATCTCAGACGTCTCAGTTCCCAATATAACAGTCCTGACCCTACAATTCTTACAGAACGAGTAAAAGAAAAGGTTGATGTCTTCAAGTCAGATGTCCTGACTGATTTCATTATGCCTGACCCAGGTACTCCTTATGCCTATTATGCTCTATTCCTGAGCATAAACGGTCAGATGCTGTTCAACCCGCAGACAGACCGTCAGGATGCCAAATGCTATGCTGCGGTAGCTACGCAGATGGATATGCTGTATCCTGAAGCCCAGCGTACCACTCATCTGCATAATGTGGCTTTGAAGGGGATGAGCAAGACCTCACCTGTAAATGAGCAGGCTAGGGCAGCTGCAATCCAGCAGTTCGCGAACCTTGTAGAGGTGATTGGCTCAATAGACATAGAGTTGCCTGACTATAAAGGACGCTCTCAGAAGCTCAGTGACCAGAAAGGAAAGGTTGTATTGTTAGACTTCACTGCATTCAAGACAGAATTCTCACCTAACTATATATTGTTGCTTAGAAGGCTGTATGATAAGTATGCAGAACAAGGCTTTACCATCTATCAGGTTTCAGTCGATGATGATGAGAGTTATTGGATGAATGGCGTTGCCAATCTGCCGTGGGTATGTGTTCACGATGAGGCAAGCCTCAAATCATCATACCTTAAATCATATAATGTAACTCAGATTCCTACTGTGTTCCTGATAGACCGCGATGGCAATATCGCAGATCGTCCGGACAGTACTGATGAACTTGATGAGAAGATAGCCAAGCTACTGGAGTGAGGGGCAAAAAAAACGTGTTTTGTTGGGATAGTGTAAAAATAATGCTATCTTTGCCCTAAGAACGTGAAACATAAAAAATGGGTTCCAACATCTGAACTGGATTGTTGGAATTCTTTTTTACTCATGTCAAAACCTAATTGTTGAACTGATAAAACATTGATATTATGGCATATATGTCAGAAGAGGGCTACAAGAAACTGGTAGCCGAACTACAGTATCTTGAGGGCGTTCGCCGTCCGGAGATTATCCAGCAGATAGCTGAAGCCCGTGATAAGGGTGATCTTTCAGAGAATGCAGAGTATGATGCAGCCAAGGAGGCACAGGGTATGCTTGAGGCCAAGATTGCTACTCTCAAGGCCCAGATAGCCGATGCCAAGATCATTGACGAGAAGAAGATTGACACCTCAACCGTGCAGATTCTTACTAAGGTTAAGTTGCGTAACACCAAGAATAACGCCACCATGGTATATTCTATCGTTCCGGAGAGCGAGGCTGACCTCAAGGCAGGTAAGATATCGAGCAACACTCCCATCGCCAAGGGTTTGCTTGGTCACAAGGTAGGTGAGACCGTTGAGATTCAGATTCCCAGCGGCAAGATTGGTTTTGAGATACTTGAGATATCATTATGACGATATTTTCCAGAATTATAGCAGGTGAGATTCCTTGCTACAAGATAGCAGAGACAGAGAACTGTTTTGCGTTCCTGGATATCAATCCTTTGGTTAAGGGGCATGTGCTGTGCATCCCCAAGCGTGAGGTTGACTATCTGTTTGACCTGACTGACCAGGAGCTCTGTGACCTGCAGCTCTTTGCCAAGAAGATTGCCGCAGCCCAGAAGAAGGTGTTCAACTGCATCAAGGTAGGTGAGGCCGTGCTTGGCCTTGAAGTACCCCACGCACATATCCACCTCATCCCCATGCAGAGTGAGAAGGATATGCTATTCAGCAATCCCAAACTTAAACTCACCCCAGAGGAATTCCAGCAGATTGCAGCCGATATCCGCGCCGCACTTTAACAGGGGCACAAAAGGGACGGTTCTTTTTGTGCCCCTCCCTCTATCTGCGGAAATATTTGCCGATGACAGGGAGGGACTTGAGCGGGAGGTCTTTCTTGAAGAGGTAGGCCAGGTAGATGCAGATAAGGCCGGTGTTGATAAGAAGTGACAGCCACAGGGGTAGCGACTTGCTGTCAACAAAGAGGTAAATCACGTACAGCACGGCAGCCAACAGTACGTACAGGCCAATCTCTCCTAAAGGATATTTGATTGGACTCTTTTTCTGTCCCACAAAGTATGAGAGTATCATGCATACTCCGTAGCCGGCAAAACCGCCCCAGGCGCAGGCCATGTAGTCGTATTTGGGTACAAAGATGAAGTTTATGACCAGAAGCACCGCACAGCCTATGAATGAGAATACGGCTCCCCACCATGTCTGGTCTATCAGCTTGTACCAGAATGAGAGGTTGAAATAGACTCCCATAAAAATCTCGGCCATCATGACTATAGGTACCACCTTAAGTCCTTCCCAGTAGGTCCTGCCTATTATAAACTTTAGAATTTCCAAATAGAACATAACCGCCAGGAATGCAAGCAGGGCAAAAATTATGAAGAACTTCATGGCATCGGCATAAACCTTGTTCTGCCCCTCGCGGTCATGTGCGGCTGTGCTGAAAACAAGCGGTTCATATGCGTATCGGAACGCCTGGGTAAGCATGGACATGATCATTGCAACCTTGACGGCGCTTCCGTAGATACCCAACAGCCTCTCACCTTCATCACCTTTAATAATATAGGTAAAACAGATCTTATCGGCCACCTGGTTAAGTATACCTGCAAGTCCCAGAATCAGTATGGGCCAGGTGTATGAGAGCATCTGACGGAATAGTTTAGTGTCAAAACCGTTCTTGATCTGAGATATCTCAGGCAGCAGACCTATAGTGATGCTTGCTGAGCAGAACAGGTTGATATAGAATACATATCTTACTACAAGGTTGGGATCATACCAACCAAGCAGGGTTGGGTAATCCTGATAGATATCCTTGAACCACAGTATGACTATGAGGTTAAGGGCTATGGTCATGAATATGTTGGTAAGCTTGAGAGCGGCAAACTTGATGGGTCTTTTAAGGAATCTCAGGTAAGAGAACACTATAGCCTGGAATGAATCTATAGCTACTACAAGAGAGAGAGCTGTAACATATTCGGGGTGTTGGGGGTATCCCAGCAAAGCACAGATCTCAAACCTGTTCATAATACAGACGGCTGTGAACAAGGCTGATAGTATACCTACCGATATCAGTGCGGTAGAGAATACTTTGGCAGGCTTCTGCCCCTCCTTGTTGGCGAACCTGAACATTGTGGTCTCCATGCCGAATGTAAGCAGGACAAGGCACAATGCAGTAACTGCATACATCTTTGTTATAGCTCCGTACTCTCCGCCCTGAGCCTTGAGCACATTGGTGTACAAAGGAGTGAGCAAGTAGTTGATGAATCTGCCCACGATGCTGCTTATTCCGTATATGGCCGTATCCTTGGCCAATGATGCCATCTTGCTATTTGACATAGATCCAGAAATGAAAAAAATCGGATTGTTTTCCCACAAAGATAGGCACTTGGGGCCTTTTTTATGATTAGTGTTAGTTTTTTTTATAAAAAAATCTTCAGAAATGTTGCATAGATTCAAAAACCATCATATATTTGCCACGTAAACTTATCGGAGTCATAACGAGAAGAGGTATTTAATTCTTCGTTATGGCTTTATTTTTTTACCTATTTTTAATTTAAAATGAACATTTACTTCTTGTTTTGCAATGAAAACCTTGTTTGTTTTTCTCTTCTATTCAATTAATATGGAGAGAAGGGGATTGATCTCCCTGTCAGGCTTGTATCCTATTTCATTTAATAAGACAAGTATTGGACATCCTTTCAAATTGAAAAAAGTAGGATGTAGTCTCTTTGTGTCTTCAAATCAACTCTCAGTGTCACAATATTACTTGGACTATACTGTGAAAAACTAATCTATATTTTCTTAGTGTTTTCCTAACGGCCATCATCGGGATATGTACGGAGATGGTAGTAATCTGTGATATCTCCTGGTGGCCGTTTGTGAAAACCATTTCATAAGTAATATAAATTCTGAAGAGAACAACATATTTGATAAATACCGAGACTCCGGTACTTTCTTTCAAAAGCGGAGGGGAAGCGTTCCCTTGCTTTTGATTCAAAGCGAATCTCAAAAAAAAGCTAAGATGAGAATGGAAACTTAAAGTGTTAGCTAACGGATTTGGAAAAAAAGAGGGACAAAAACAGTGCGACCCTTGCAAAGTACTCTGTTTTAATCCCCTCTCCATCCAAATCTAAAGTATAAACTAAAAATTTGGATGATGCAAAGATAGTATTTTTTGTCAACAACTATGCTATTCCAGTGTTCAAGGAACACTTGTAGTAGTAGCCGGAAAGCAGAGTTTATTGTTTGCCTTAATCCGGCAAAAAGAGGGTTTGAAAATAATCCTTTTCCTTAAAAAAACATTTATAAAATTTATTATCAAGAAATTATCAAATTATGAAAAAGAAATTAATTGTTTTGTCATCTATTGTTATGTTTTCAATAGGTCTTGCATTGTATGCTAATAATTCTTCTGCCATGAAAGTTCTGAGTGAAGACAACATTGAAGCTCTATCCGAGGGAGAAAGTTCAGGGAATCCCATTCAGGAAACAGGTACATATCCTCATAGGGTATGGATTGATCATGAAGCCCATACTATTACAATGGAGGGATATCATAAAGTTAAAGGTGAGGGCGGAAAATACGAGTGTACAAGTAATTCTGGCTCCACTTGTAAAATGAGTTCCGATTCACCAGTTCGCAAAACCACTGTTATTGTGAAACTGCTGGAAGCTTTATTGAAAGTCATTTTTAGTGGCCTTCCTTTTTGGAAATGGGTTGTAGGCTTATTTGCTTAAAATGAGCTAAATACACTGACTATCGTAATGATGTGTTATGATAGTCAGTGTATAATTATTAAATCTTTAACAAGGTAATTATATGAATAAATCTTTAAAAACTTTTCCGGTAACGTACTTACAAATGTTGTTTCTCTCAATCATTTTAGCGTTTATGATGTCTGCTTGCGGAGATAAATACAGTGAAAATGTATTGGATCTTGATGATATAGAAGAAATAGATTTGAGTCCACTTACTTCAGATATAGAAATTATTCCTATAAAATGTTCTGTTCCAATGGATGGGGCAAAAAGAATGATAGGCTATGAAGATTATACATTTATTCTTGGAGATGCCGGTGAAACTGTATATTGTATTCAAGGAGATACTGTTATAGCGGTTCTTAATGCAGTAGGACGTGGACATGGAGAATATACATATATTGATGACTTTACTTACGAGGAAAAGTCAAAGATATTGTATGTAAGAAATGATGAAAAGCTTTTAAAATACAGTGTACCATCAATGTCTTTCTTGGGATCATCGGATATTACTTATACTACTATAGGTATGATAGCGCTTAATCCTGATGAGATATTGGCTAATTGTTCTTTTTGGGAAGACGATACTTATAAAGAATGCTTTAATGGATTATGTATCGTTTCCACAGCCACAGGTGAAATAATAAGACGTTGTTTTAAGTTTGGCTATTATGATGATTCTTGCTTAATGTTTAATGAGTTAGTTAAAACTGAGGATGGTGTTCTAATGCCTTTCTGTGGTGTTTACAAGAATAAAATTTTATTGTTGGATACAACAACGGGAGAGACCAAAGAATTAGATTCTTTTAGTTTCAACGAAAACTGGCGTGTTCCCAAAAGTCTCATCAAATGTATAAAGAAAGGAGATAGTTATGAAATCACACAAGAGGCAGAAAAACGAACATCTTTTTGCGACGGATGTCATTATCCTATATATGTTAATTCCCGACTTACTTACTGGTGCTATCCAGAAGAGAATTGGCATGATACTCCAATTTTAGTAATAAGAGATAAGGATAAATTTATCAATAGACATTTTGTTATTTCTGGTACTTCTTTAAGAATTAATGCCAGTTTTGTTAAAGGAGATCGCTTTATGAAAGCCTTTGATTGTGATCCTGAGACTATAATTACTGATCCAGATAATGCATCAGATCTTGCTAAGGAGATATATCGGGTAATGAAGGCTCAGCCATTCAATAATCCTATTCTTTTATCATACACGGTTGACAAAAACATCTGAGTGCCATGAAAACCAATAAGAGCAATAAGTTCTTTTCATCGCTTTTGACAATGCTGCTTTATTCAGCTGTAGGTGTAGGATGCTTTTGCGGAGCAACGCTGGTGCTGAATAGGCATAAGTCTGGTAAAATGCCAGTTCAGTTGCCTTATGTATCAGTGAAAGACAGTTGCATGCTTAATGCCTCAGACGGATTGCTGGAATTAAGCAGAGAAGCTAAGGGGATAATAGTTTATGTGGAAGCAGGCACATGTGCTGCATGTTCTGAAAATGCCATTAAGGAGGTTGCACAATATATGCATGATTCAGTTGGCACTTCCAGACCTATGTTGCTGTATCATCCGCCTGTAGAGATTGATTCCAGTTTAGTCAAGGATTACCATAACCATTTTGACGATTATTTCAGGGTGGTTATTACATCTGACGATTCATTGATGATAAAGAATCCTTGGATGCCGGAATATTTAGGTATTTACGGTATCGTTACAGACTCTTTGGACAGAGTGCTGTTTGCGGGTTCCCTGTTTGACAAGAGGTTTATGGATTGCTGCATTAAACAAACTCAAACCACGCAGGAGATATGAAGTTGGCAGGATGGGCATTGATAGTCTGTATGGTTGCGTGTGGATGTGAAGGCAAGGATACCGCAATGGAATATCCCAGACTGATAACAGTAGAGAATTCTGTGGTTTTTGATTCTGTACACACCACTCTCAAGATACGCAACAGGAGTTCAGAACCAATAAAACTGGATATTATTCCTGAGTGTGACTGTACAAGAGCCACCCCTGAACAATTGACCGTAAAACCTCACGGCAGAAAGAAAGTGAAGATATCTTTCCAGATTAACAGTTCTGGGGCATATGAGAGAATTCTTTATCTGCAAAGAGAAGATATGGAGGAACCGGATACTGTGGTTATAAAAGGTTACGCAGAGAAATGAATAGAATAAAAGCAATAAGTAAAGGATCAGGCATTCATTTAACCGTTGTGGATGGACTGGTGTTGCTGATGTCAATTGTGTTGATCTATGCGTCAATTGATGGTACTCAGCATAGCGGATACCGTCCTTTGGTGATGGTGGAGCCGTTGCTTATTGCCTATTGTGTGCTGCGGATACTGTTTAGCTTGAACCATAAGTGGACATCATATTTGCTCCTTTTGGTAATAGTGGTATTCTGTGTAAGAGAGATGTATCTGGGTTATAGCCAACTGTTCCAGAACTTAGGAAAGGTAAGAGGACAGGAAATATGCAAAGGTTCTTTCTCCAATTCCGGCCCGTTTGGTTGCTTCCTTTCTGTGTGCGCAAGCCTGTTTATTGCAGTTTGGACAGGTGAATCAAATAAGTTTTTCCGGATTCTGCTTGCAGCTCTGTCTGGTTTGACATCCATACTGATGGTTTGTACATTGAGCAGGGCATCTGTGCTGTCTTTTGCGGTCAGCATGTTATTGCTGTTAATGAAAAGGGATGATTTCTCTGCTTTTATCCGCAGGAACTGGATTTATCTCACTCTGGCGGTTTCACTGCTCGGTGCAGGTGCATATCTGGTCAAGAAACCATCGGCCGATGGCAGGCTGTTGATGGCACGTATCAATATGCGCATGATTATGACCGGCGGATTGAACGGAGTAGGATGGGGTAATTACGGTGGAGCCTATGGAGAGGCACAAGCGCATTTCTTTGCTGATTATCTGGATGATGGTGTTGGCGGGATGGATATTGACAGAATACCGGAAAATCTGCGTAGGGTTGCTGATTGTCCTTCAAACGCTTTCAACGAGTATCTGAAGATGGGAGTGGAATGCGGGCCTATAGCAATGATCTTGTTAATAGGTCTGGTGGTAGCTGGCATAGTTTGTACATATAGGAGTAACAGCTGTTGGTGCTATCCTCTTATTGCAGTCTCAGTGTTTGCCTGTTTTTCATACCCGTTTGAGATTGGTGTATTGTTGACGCTGTTTGTTATATGTCTGGCTTCATATGACACTGAAACAAGTGGCAAGGGAGCAAACATGGTCTTTTTCCTGCTGATGATAGGGGTATTGATACCTGTATATCGCTCTCATATTTCTGAGGTTAACGGTATGAATTTCAGGTTCCGTACTTCGGGAATAAAGGGGTTGTTTGAAAACAGACTGAACAGATATGCCATACTCGATTATGGTTCTTTTCCAGACGGATTATACGATGAAAAGGTCATTTTTGAGTTTGGACAGTCATTGAACGAAGGCGGTAATTATACCATGAGTGACTCTTTGCTCACCATAGGGACTTTAATAAGCTGTGACCCAATGTTCTGGAACGTGATGGGTAACAACAGCCTGATGCAAGGTAAATACCGTGAGGCTGAATACAGGTACAAGCATGCTTTCTATATGGTACCCAACCGTCTGTATCCTCTATACCTGATGGCCAAACTGTATCATACAGAGGGAGATACAGCACGTTTCCATAATATGGCCGATAAGATAGAGCGTTTTGTTCCGAAAGTTGAATCAGTACAGACCGCTCGCTTGCGTTCGGAGATAAGAGAACTAAGAAAAGAGTATTAATGTCATTCAAGATAAGATGATTGAGTCAGAAGAGAAAAAGAAGAGTGGTGAGGAAAAAACCATTGGTGATAGGATTGTAAATATCCTGTGGAAGGTGATGATATGTGCTGTAGCGCTTGTGTCATTGCACTATGGAAGGCGTATATTCATTGCGGAGCGTTTCAGTATTCCGTCTGATTCAATGCGGCCTACTCTTGTGCCGGGTGATAAGGTGTGGGTTAACAAATTGCTGTTTGGCGGCAGGATATATACCTCATTGAAATTTGATGATCACTCACCTCTCAAATGTTTCCGTATGCCGGGCATCAGAAAGATACGTCCGGGTGACGTTATCTGTTTCAACTATCCGCTAGGTTATGACAAATGGACCAAGATAGAGTTCAAAATCAACTATGTCTATTGCAAGCGTGTGCTGGGTACACCTGGCGATACCATAGGTATCCATGATGGTGTAAACTGGAACAATCACAATTCCGGTACGATTGGGGTATTGGAAAACCAGTTGGTTTTAAAAAACACGCCGGACAGCGTGCTGTGGCATCAGAAATTCATGAAAACCATGCCTTTTACCCTACCTATATGGAATATGAAGGATTTCGGCCCTCTGTATGTGCCGGGCAAAGGTGAGACCATAGAGCTTGATTCTCTGAATCGCGCCATATACGGCCCGGTAATAGAGTATGAGACAGGTTCCTGGCCGGACTCCACCTTGAAAGCCCATACTTTCAGGCATGACTACTACTTTGCATTAGGTGATAACAGTCTTGATTCCAATGACTCTCGTTACTGGGGGTTCATTCCCGATGATTTCATAATAGGTATCGTGAATTAAAACGCTTCTTTCCTTGGTGAATTTTTTCAATAACATATTCGTATAAAATCTTTTAATTACAAATGAAAAAATTTTGTTTGGTCCTGCTTGGGGCCGTGATAGCCTTGTTTTGCACTTGCTATAAGCGTTCGGATTTATCAACGGCACTATATTATGCCTATGATAACAAGGAGGAGTTGGAAAACGCTTTAAGACATTATATGTTTGAAGACCCCAACCCTGAAAAATTAGCTGCCGCTCAGTTCCTGATAGAGAATATGCCAGGTCATTATTCTTACAGCAGCTCTGAGATATACAGTTATTATGCTTATGCAGACAGTATTCTTGCTGATACTTCACTTACTCCGGAACAGCAACGTGACAGCCTGCTTGCCAAAACAGACAGCAGATTCGTTGCTATGCCTTTCCTTAAAACCAGAGATATTGAGATTGTAAAGGCAGATTATCTTATTGACAATATAGACAAATCATATGCCCAATGGAAAACATGTCCGTGGGCCAGCCATTTGAGCTTTGAAGATTATCTGGAATGGTTGCTTCCATATAAGGCGGTCGAGTTTCAGGAACTGGATGCGTGGCGTGATACGATGTTAGCCCATTTCGGCACATGCCTGGAGCATCCGGTAAAAAATGATGTCGAATACAATACAACCTTAGGCGTTGCTGAAATGATACGCAATGAAGCCTATCATGTACTTAATCGCCATGGTCTCTATACACGGGCAGGCTTACCGTTGCTGACGGCTCACCTACAGGTAAGCCAGACCTTTGGTGACATTCCTGATTATGCCCTGACAGCCGTGCTGGCTTTCCGTGCGGCCGGTGTACCCGCTGTACTTGATGAGACTCCGGTGGGCTCACGTTATACTGCCGCCACAAAATGGTATGTGATACTCTCTGATAGAGGAGAGGAACTAACCTCTGAGTGGGATCTGGCCACAATGATTGGCGGCGGTTTCTTTCCCGATGAACGCGGTCCAAAAGTATATCGCAACACTTATGCCATAAACAAGGAGCGTCTGGATTATTTACGCTATGCCAAATTCTGTTATCCTTTTGAATTGGGTAAGAAAGATGTAACCTCAAAGTATTTCCTGACCAGTGATCTGGAGATTCCTATAGATATGGTACCGAGAATAAAGCTCAATGACATGTATGTCCTGATAGCATCGGCCGTAAGGGATGACAGAAACCCTTGGCAGATAGTTGATTTTGGGACTATGAAGCGTGGAAAGGCCTGTTTCCATGACATGGGGCGCGAAGTGCTTTACAGAGTGATGGGTTATGAAGGAAACAGGTTGATAAATCTGTCAGAACCCTTTATATTACACAAGGATGGTTCTTTGGAATATATAAATGCCGACACCATCAATTCCGTACATCTTGACAAATGGAAAAACAACGCCTTATGAAAAACGTTATAATAACAGCTCTATGCATTTTGTTGTGCGCAAGTTGCACTAAAGAGAGCAGATATCTTCATTATGCCCTGAATGCTGCAGGAGAAAACAAAAATGAACTCAAGGCGGTACTGCATCATTACAGCGTTGAAGATAAGGATTCAGAGAAACTTGAGGCCGCCAAGTATCTTATAATCAACATGCCGGCCCACTATTCATACCGTGATGCCGCAGCCATAAACAGCTATTACCGCAAGGCGCTTGAGATTCTGGGCACAGGCCCCAATCCTGACTGGCAGCGTGACACCTTGAGGCAGATAAGCGATATGGAGTATGCGGGAATAACAAAAGACATCATCTCTGATGTCAGGATAATGACTGCCGATTATCTTATCAGCAGTATAGATAATGCCTTTCAAGAGTGGCGTACCCGTCCGTGGTCCAAACACCTTACCTTTGATGAATTCCGTGACTGGATACTTCCGTATAAGGTAACAGAGATGCAGAGCCTGGATGCGTGGCGTGATACATTGTCAATACATTACAGCGACAGTATCAGTACTATACCTGAAACAGATGTAAAGCGCAACAGCATATACGGGGCAATAGAGATAGTGCGCAATGAATTGCATTCCAAACTCTCTGATATAGGACATCGCATAATATGGGAAGACCGCGGCAGCATCCCTATGCGCAGTGCCGCCACCTGGGTGCGCATGACTTATGGCACCTGCAAGGATTATGTCACCATGGGAACGGCAGTGTTCCGTAGCCTGGGCTTGCCTGCCGTTGTGGATCAGGTACCCGCTTGGGGCCGTAACAGCGAAGGGCACAGTTGGTATGTTTTCCTTGATGACCGGGGCCGTGAGCAGCCTACCATAAACTCCCTTATCCTGGGTGCCGGATTTCAGTTTTATCCATACGAGCGCATACCCAAGGTGTGGCGTAACAGCTATACCATTAATCGTGACATGGTGAAATACAGGAATAAAGCCAAGTATGTGTATCCTTTTGACCTGTGTCAGCAGGATGTCACCAGTCATTACAATCTGACATCGGACCTACAGATAGAGATTGACCGCAGCATTAAGCTCAAGGACCGCAAGTATGTTTATATCGCTATGGCGGTGAATGACGGAGGCCCTAAATGGAAAGTCCTTGATTACGGCCGGCTAAAAAAAGGAAAGGCCTGTTTCAGGAATATGGGGCGGAACATGTTGTACATAGCACTTGGTTATGACGGTAAGAAACTGATACCCATAAGTGATCCTTTCATACTGCAGAAGAGTGGCACGGTGAAATATGTTAGGAGTTCTGAAAGAGTTACGGTAAGCAAAGACTTGCGCCGTAAGTACTATGAATCATATAATGTTGCAGATATGCGTCGTCGCCTGATAGGAGGCAAACTGCAATGCTCAGACACTCCTGATTTCAAGGATGCGGTAACACTATATACTATTAAGGATACAGATATTCCATATCTTATAGAGTTGGACGCACCACATCCATACAGATACTGGCGTTATCTGAGTCCGAACGGTTCATGGGGAAGTATTGCTGAACTATCATTCCATGATGCGGACGGCGGAAAGATGACGGGGAGTGGAATAGCAAACGCTGAAGCCGGTGAGGATGCCATTGAGCGTGCCTATGACGGTAACCTGCTTTCAAACTTTGAGATAAACCAGCCGGATGGCAACTGGGTGGGGATGGATATGGGTAAGCCCGTCAAAGTCTGTTTTGCAAGTGTATCCCCCCGTAGCGATGACAATGATATATGTCCGGGCAATTATTATGAATTGCTCTTTTTTAACGGTGCTGAATGGTGTTCACTTGGCTGCCATGAAGCAGAAGACAATTCATTGCATTATGACAGGATACCGCTCAACACATTGCTGTGGTTGCGAAACTATACCAGGGGTACTAATGAGCGTCCGTTCATACTGAGAGAAAACGGAGAGATAGAGTGGTGGTAAGGTTTCATTTAAAAAAATGGGGAATGAAATAGTGCAAGGAAATATATTCCATTATCTTTGCGAAAACATAAACCTGATTATTAACAATCATTGTTTGCAGAAACAAATATGAAAATGTCTTTTTCTAAAATCTCAGTTCTGTTTCTGGCTTTAGGAGTGAATACATTTTGCGGGGCGCAAGTCATAGTGCCGCGTACGCTTACTATGCAGCAGGTGGTAGATCTGGCGCAGGAGCACTCCATAACAGCCATGAACAACAAGAACAATTTTGCAGCATCGTATTGGGGATTCCGGTCATATAAGGCCAGGATGTTGCCTCAGTTGAACATGACTGCCAATGTCGGTACTTTTAACCGCACGCTGAACAAGGTGCAGAACTACCAGACGGGTGAATGGAGCTATGTGGCTGATTACAGCATGAACAATGATGTGGCCCTTAACTTCAGTCAGAACATCCCTCTTACCGGTGGTAGAATCTCACTGAATACCTCTTTGTCACGTACAGACCAGTACAATCCTAACAGGTTGACTACCTATTATTCAAGACCTGTGTATCTGTCATACTCTCAGGATATCCTGGGTTTCAATGAGTTCAAGTGGAGCAAGCAGACTGAGCCTAAACAGTATGAGATTGCCAAGAGGCAGTACATAGAGAATATGGAGCAGCTCAGCCAGAATGCCATTGCCCTGTTCTGGCAGTGCGTTAATGCTAAAGAGAACTATGAACGGGCTCAAAAGAGTTTTGAGGAGGGCAAGCGTCTGTATGAGGCCGGTCAGACCCGTTTTGAAATGGGTACCATTACTCTTGACCAGCTGATGCAGATTGAGGTGAGGGTGCTTAATGACTCTCTCAGTTTGAGTAACAGCCGCGTAAGCCTGCGTACCACAATGAACCGTCTCTGTTCTTACATCGGTTATCAGGAGGATACTGAACTGAAACTTATTATTGACTACTTTATCCCTGAGTTGGTTCTTGATTATGAGGATGTGCTGGAGCGTGCCCTTGAGAACTCATCGTTCCGTCTCAGGCAGGAGGTCCAGTACATACAGAGTGATGAGAGTGTGGCCAGGGCAAAAGCCAACAGCGGGTTCAACGCAACACTGAGTGCTACGTTAGGATTGAGCGGTACAGCAAGTAAATTTAATGATGCTTTTGTTGAGCTTAAGGATCAGGAACAGGTGGGTGTGAGGCTTACCATCCCTATTCTTGATTGGGGTCAGGCACGCGGAAACCTGCGTATGGCACAGGCACAGGCTCTGACCAAACGCAACACTCTGGAGCAGGATATGATTGATTACCGTCAGGACTTATATACCAAGGTAATGCAGTTCAATGACCAGCGCAGCCAGTGTGAGATTGCCAAGCGTGCCGCACAGCTGGCTGAGGACAGCTATGAACTGGCTCTAAGGAATTTCAGCAGCGGCAGCATGACCATGTCTCAGCTTGATCAGCTAAAGGATAAGCGTGACACTGCCCTGAGTACTTACCAGAGTAAGGTGGCAAGTTTCTGGAGTTATTATTACGATATACGTCGCGCCACGCTTTATGATTACATAACGGGCATGGATATCAGTGCGGAGTTTGATGAATTGATAAAATAAACTTGAAAAATTAAAGGTATGAAAGCATATAAGATAATTGGAGTTCTGGTTGTTGCAGTTCTTGTTTGCAGCTGCAAGTCTAAGAAAGATAATAAGGATGCCGTTCAGGATGAGACTGAGATGGCACGCGGCAAATATGATAAGGAGAAGAATGAGGTGACGGTGGTCCCTCTGGAACGCAAGACGTTTAACAAGCAGCTGGTGTGTAACGGCCGATTGGAGGCACAGAGCAAGGTGACGGTACAGTTTGCCACCCAGGGTACTGTGGCTCAGATCGATGTTCGTGACGGACAGAAGGTTCAGAAGGGGCAGATACTTGCCTCTCTTGACAAGGATCAGCCTAAGCGTCAGTTGGAGCAGGCCCGTATTTCATTCAGCAAGGCTGAGATGACATTGGCTGACCGTCTGCTGGACTATAACTATACCCTGGCTGATACAGCCAGCATTCCCGCGGATCAGAAGCGTAAGATTTATATCAATACCGGTTTCATAGATGCACGCATGGCTCTTGAAAATGCCGAGCGCACTTACCGTGATTGTGACCTCAAGGCTCCGTTCAGCGGTAAGGTGGCCAGTCTTAAGGGACGTGTACATGAGCAGGGTGGGCAGTTATGCACCCTGATAGATGACAGCCGCTATCTGGTGCGTTTCAGCGTACTGGAGACTGAGTATAAGTTTGTACACACCGGCCAGCAGGTGCTGGTGTCACCTTTTGTAAACAGTGATGTGGTGCTTAAGGGTTCAATCATTTCAATCAACCCCACTGTTGACCAGAACGGCCAGATAGCCGTTACGGCACAGGTGCCCGGCTCTGATGAGCTGATAGACGGTATGAACGTACGCATCACGGTTGAGAACAGCCTGCCAAACCAGCTTGTGGTACCCAAGAGTGCGGTTGTGATACGTGATAATCTGGAGGTGCTGTTCCGTTACAAGGACGGTAAGAGTGAGTGGACATACGTGAACGTGCTTATGTCAAACACCACTGAGCATGTGATTGAGGCTAACAAGGACCGCGGTGCCGAGATTAACGTGGGAGACCTTGTCATAACCAGCGGTAACCTGAATCTGGGTGATAATGCATCTGTGGTAATTGTTGAATAGCCATGTTCAAGACTCTGATACAACGGCCCATAGCGGTGACTATGGTGCTGATAGCGGTTATGGTGCTTGGCATAGTGGCAATAAAGAAACTGCCGGTATCGCTGGTACCTGATATTGATATCCCGCAGATCACGGTGCAGGTTACATCGCCTGACCGCAGTGCACGTGAACTTAATGAGACCATGCTTAATGGCCTGCGCTCAGAGTTGGTGCAGGTGCCTCATCTTACCGATATCACATGTACGGCACGTGACGGAAGCGGCCTTATACAGATGACCTTTGAGTATGGCGCTGATGCTGATTACGTTTTCATTGATGTGAATGAGCGTGTGGACAATGCTGTCTCCAGCTGGCGTGGCAATGAGGAACGCCCCACAATAGCCCGTGCAAGTGCAACGGATATTCCGGCATTCTTTGTCAACGTAAGCCTTAAGAACGGTGACGCTGCCGGCCTGAGGTTCCTTGAGATGAGTGACTTTACGCGTCAGGTTATTGTACGCCGATTGGAGCAACTTCCTGAGGTGGCAATGGTGGATATTTCAGGACAGGTGTTCCCGCAGCTTCTGGTAATACCTGATATGGAGAAGCTGCGTGCCATCGGCATAGATGAGAACCAGCTGAGCAGTGCCATTCAGGGTGCTAACGTACGCTTGGGCAATCTCTCCATACGTGACGGTGAGTACCGTTTCAACGTGCGTTTTGAATCAACGGTGGTGACGCGTGAGGATGTGGAGAACGTATATATAAAGATTCGTGACCGCGTATATCAGATAAAGGACCTGGCAGAGGTGCGTGAGGAGCAGCAGAAAATCAAGGGCATGGTTACAAGTGACGGCCATCAGTGCGTGACACTGGCTGTTATAAAACGTACAGATGCCCGCATGGCTGATCTGCGCAAAGGGATAAGCAAACTGATGGAAACCTTCACTCATGATTATCCCGATATGGATTTCACCGTTACACGTGACCAGACTGAGTTGCTGGACTACTCCATAAACAATATGATAAAGAACCTGCTCTTTGGCGCACTGTTTGCATGTCTTATCATATTCTTCTTTATGCAGGATGTACGCAGCCCCATGCTTGTGGTCATAACCATACCTACTGCGCTCATACTGTCATTTCTGCTATTCTATGTAATAGGCATAACCATAAACATCATATCACTTTCCGGTCTGGTGCTGGGTCTGGGTATGATGGTGGATAACTCCATCATCACCATTGACAACATAACTCAGCGCTGGCAGAAGGGTGAGCCTCTGGCCGATGCCTGCGTATATGGCACCCAGGAGGTATTCACACCTATGCTCAGCTCTGTGCTTACTACCTGCGCCATATTCCTGCCTCTTATTTTTATGAGTGGCATAGCAGGAGCCCTGTTCTATGATGAGGCTATGGCTGTTACCATAACATTGGTTTCGGCCCTTATTGTATCAGTGTTGGTTATACCGGTGTTCTATTATCTGTTCTACAGAAATCAGACCTGTTTTACTCCCAATAAATTTATACAGAAGATAAGTGTGGGCGGAATGACATCGGGTTATGAGCGCATAATGAGTTGGTTCTTCCGCCACAGAGGTGTGATGTGGTGCATATTCGGCGTTTCATTGTTGGTAATTGGCGTACTGTTCAAAGGATTGGACAAGCAGAAACTGCCGGCACTGTCACACAGTGATACGCTGGTAAACATTGAGTGGAATGAGAGGGTATCAGTAGAGGAGAACAACAGCCGCTGCGAGAAGATTGTGGCTCAGTTCCCTGATCTTGTGGAACAATATACCTCAATGACCGGTGCCCAGCAATTTGCTCTGTCACATACCCGTGAAACAGGCATAAGTGAGGCCATAATCTATCTTAAGGCCGGAAGTGTGGATGATATAAAGGAGATAGAATCACGCGTGGCCGATTTCATTCACAGCAACTGGCGTGAGGCGGTATGCACCACTCAGGCATCGGGCAATATATTTGATATGCTGTTCTCTGAGAAGGAGGCTCCGGTGGTGGCACGCCTAAAATGCAGTAACGGCAAGATGCCTGAACCTGACCAGCTCACCACACTGCTCTTTGATATACGTGATGCCTTGCCCGGTATTACAGTTCAGCCTGCAGAGTGGAATGAGTATATTGAATTGGTAACTGACCCTGAAAAACTGGCCCTCTACAACGTAAGTTTCAGCCAGATTCTCGGGTATCTGCAGAACTCCATGAACGCCAGCTCAGTGCTGCGCATATCAAAGGGTGACATATCTATGCCCGTGGTCATAGGTGTGGGTGAGAAAGAGGCACGTGACCTTATACAGGGCAGTTATATTGAAACCTCAGGCGGCCGTGTACCGCTTGAGATACTGCTTAAGGAGACACGTAACCGTGACCTGAAGCAGATAACAAGCGGTGTGGATGGTGAGTACTATCCGCTGGTGCTTGATGTTAAGGGTCGTGAAGCCCGCCGTGCCATGGAGAACATTCAGAATGTGGTACGCCAGGATGACCGTTTTGATGTGTCATTCACGGGTTCATATTTCAGCAACCGCGAGATGATAAAGGAATTGTGTATGGTGCTTCTGGTTTCCATACTTCTGCTATTCTTTATTCTGGCGGCTCAGTTTGAGAGTCTTGTCCAGCCGTTCATCATTATGAGTGAGCTAATAATTGACATCTTTGCGGTACTGGCTGTGCTCTGGCTGTTTGGTGAGAGTCTTAACCTGATGTCAATGATAGGTATGGTGGTTATGTGCGGTATCGTGATCAATGACTCCATACTTAAGGTTGATACTATCAACCGTCTGCGTGAGAAGGGGTTTGGGCTCAAGCATGCTATACTGGAGGCTGGCAGCCGCAGGCTCAAAGCTATTGTAATGACTTCACTCACTACCATACTTGCTATCGCTCCGTTCCTGGTGCGCGGTGATATGGGTAGTGACCTTCAGTATCCATTGTCATTGGCTTTGATAAGCGGTATGATAGCCGGTACGTTTGTGAGCGTGTTCTTTGTACCTCTGGCTTATTACGTAATCTACAAGAAGTCTGACCGATGAGCCAACAGCCTACGACAGGAAAAAGCCATGCTTTTTCCGTTATCCTTATAATGGTAGTCCTGATGCTGGTGGGAGCTGCTTGCATCCCTATGCTTAATATCCAGTATCAGCCT
Source organism: uncultured Bacteroidales bacterium (assembly GCA_902763885.1). GTDB lineage: Bacteria > Bacteroidota > Bacteroidia > Bacteroidales > Bacteroidaceae > Colenecus. The sequence continues at coordinate 88,010 of CACWTU010000002.1, forward strand.
AGATCTTCCATGCAGACCATCTCTGTATATTTCTCATACCCGGATGCTTCAGCACGTGTGGTGGAGAGTGAGGTGACATCGGTAGTAGAGGGTGCACTGAATACTGTGGCCGGTGTAAGTGATATACAGGCATCATCATATAACGGAGGTGGAAATGTGTACTTGACCTTCAAGGAGGGTACCAACATGGAGACGACACGTTTTGATATATCCACCCGTATGCGTCAGATACAGTCTAAACTGCCTGAGGGTGTCAAGCCCAGGGTAAGCGGATCAGCGGGACGTGGCGGTGGTGAGGCTACCACTATCCTGCAGTACACCATTAATGCCGATATGCCTCCGGCAGAGATAGTACGTTATGCCAAGGAGCATCTGGTTACGCCGCTTTCACGCATTCAGGGTGTGGAGAGCGTCAATACATCGGGTGCCATGCCGTTTGAGTGGGTGGTTACCTTTGATCCCAATTCACTGCGTGCAGTGGGTCTAAGGCCAAGTGACCTGAGCCAGCCTCTGAGCAATTATTTCCAGAACAGTATAGTAGGAACTGAGATTGTGGGTGACAAGCTTATGCTGGTACGCCTTAAATCAATGAGCCTGCAGAGTGAGCTGGAGCGTATCCCCGTAAAGAAAGTGAACGGAAGGTTGTACAGTATAGGTGATTTTGCCACTGTGACTTACCGTGAACAGAAGCCGTTAAGCTACAACCGTATCAACGGCCTTAACACCATTGACCTGACTATTGAAGGTGAGGACGGCATCAATACGCTTGCTGTAGCAAATGAAGTTAAGGCACGCATGGATGAGCTTAAGGCCACTTTCCCTGACAACTTTGCCATAAGGCTCAACTATGATGCGTCAGAAGATTTAAACAATGAGATACAGAAGATATTCTTCCGTGCCATAATATCACTTGCCATTCTGCTGTTGTTTGTGCTTGCCGTGAGCCGCAGTTTCAGATATCTGTGCGTGATAGGGCTTACCATCACGGCCAATCTTCTGAGCGCATTCATTTTCTACAACCTGTTCAACATTGATATTGAGCTCTATTCAATGGCTGGCATCACGGTGTCACTCGGCATCATAATAGATACCGCCATAGTCATAGCAGACCATTATTCATATTATGGTAACCGCAAGGTTATGGTCTCTATCATAGGTGCATTGTTTACCACTATTGCCGCATTGCTCATAATATTCTTCCTGCCCAAGAGTGCAAGGGAGGATCTGACTGATTTCATTTGGGTGATAGTGATTAACCTCACCCTGTCTATGATAATTGCGTTCCTGTTCGTGCCGGCTCTGCTGCAGAAGATTCCGTTGGGCAGAAAGGGTGTGGTAAAGAACACCATGAAACGCAGGCGCAGGCTGGTGCTTATTACAGCTCGGTATGAGAGGTTCGTGATATGGAGCCGTGCACACAGATGGATATATGTGGTAGCCTTACTGCTCCTGTTCGGCATACCTATACAGTTGCTTCCGGCATCGGTTAAGCATAAGGATACCTATGATGGTGATGATCTTAACAAGGGTGGTCTGGTGGGGCTCTATAACAAGACCATAGGCGGCAAGTGGTATCAGAGGAACAAGAAATGGTTTGAGTATCCGTTGGGAGGTGCACTTAACCTGTTCCAGAAACATGGTAACGGCCGTATGTCATACAGTCGTGAGGAGCGGCCGGAGGTGGTATTGCGTGTATATGCAAATATGCCTGAGGGTTATACTGTACAGCAACTTAATGACATCGTGAGTGAGATGGAGAATTGGCTCCAGCAGTTTGATGAGATAAGCATGTTCCGCACCAGCTTGAGCGGCACATCCGGTACACTTGAGATAAGGTTCAAGAAGGAGTATGAGTTTACAAGGTTCCCCTTGCAACTCAAGCAGCAGCTGTGGGCCAAGGCTACACGTTATGGCGGAGCCACCTGGAGTATTCCGGCTCTTGACGATAATGACCAGTATCTCACCAACAACATTTACCGTACAAGCTGGTCACATTCCATACAGCTGTATGGGTATAACTATGACCTGCTGTACCGTTATGCAGAGGAATTGATAGATTCACTCAAGATAAACCGTAGAGTGAACGGTCAGGCCGGATTCTCGGCAGGATACAGTTCATATGTAAGGAATGAGTTCTGTATAGACTATGACAGGGAGCGGATAGCCCGCACCGGAATGAACCTTAACGGTTATTTCTCTTTCCTGGGAGAGCAGCTTTATGACAATTCTGCGGGTGCTGTATTTGACGGGCAGAGTGACGTGCCGGTAAGGCTTGTATCAAGTGAGCGTGATTATTTTGACCTGTGGCACATACGTAATGACATGATCAGCATTGACAGCATTCAGACCCGTCTCAATGACATAGGGAGCATTACCAAACGTCGCACCGGACTCAACATTGAGCGCAGGAATCAGGAATATACCATATCAGTAGGCTACGAGTTCATAGGCTCTTATGACCTTCTGAACCGTATGGAACGTGATGTTATCAAGAAAATGAATGACCGTCTGCCCATGGGATTCCATGCGGGGAGTGACCGCAGTGATTATGGCTGGTGGCAGACACAGAAACAGCGTACCGCACTCATTTTTGTGGTCATTCTGGTTATATTCATGATCTGTTCCATGTTGTTTGAGTCTCTGCGTCAGCCGTTGGTCATAGTGCTGCTTGTTCCGGTAAGCTTTATCGGTCTGTTCCTGGCATTCCCCATTTTCAGCGTGAATTTCGGGCAAGGCGGATATGCCGCTTTGATTATGCTATGCGGTATAACAGTAAACGCCGGCATATACCTTACTTCAGAGTTCCGTACCATATCCGGCAACTCCGGCCATGCAGACCTTAAGACCTACATCAAGGCTTTCAACCGTAAGATTGTGCCTACCATGCTTACCATTTTGAGTACAGTACTGGGCCTGATTCCGTTCCTTTTTGACGGAACAGCAGCACCCTTCTGGTACAGTTTTGCCATAGGCGTAATGAGCGGAATGCTATTCTCCGTAGTAGCTATCGTCATCATTATGCCGGTCTTCTTCCCCCTGAAAAAAGTTGAACTAAAATAGAAGAGGTTCGACCCTGGCTCAGGGTACAAATGTGCAAACGTATTGGGGCGAGCGAGTCCTCGAGCGAGAGCGGCCGAGTAGGCCGCCACGTTCGCTGTGGCGAACTAAATAAGGAATAGGTTCTATCTCGGCAAGTAGGCTTTTTTCATATAATATATTTGGTTAGATGCGGAAATGATCCTATTTTTGCGAATAAATGCAGAAAAGTGTTTTGAGTCGGCATTATTCTGCACTTAATTGTAGATTATGGAGATTAAAAGAGACATTATTGAAACCTTTCAGAATTGGAAGGAATCACCTCGACGTAAGCCGATGCTACTACAGGGTGCACGTCAGATTGGAAAGACATGGGCGGTGGAGCAGTTCGGAAAAACCTGTTACGAACACTTTGTAAAATTTGATTTGGACCGCAGTCCTGAAATCATTGATGCATTCCGCGTCTCAAAGGAGCCGGCCCGCGTCATCAAGGAGCTCCAGGCATACAGTGATGCTCCTCTTCTTCCTGACAAAACCCTTATTTTTTTTGATGAAATACAGGAGAGTGAGGAGGTATTCAATTCACTGAAATACTTTTGCGAGGATGCGCCACGGTATCATATCATTGCTGCTGGTTCTCTGCTTGGCGTAGCCGTAAAGCGTAAACACATGAAAGTTCCCGTAGGGAAGGTGAATAAGGTGGATATGTATCCTGTCACTTTTAGGGAATTCATGCGAATGGCCGATCCAACCGCATTTGAATTTGTGGACAAACTTGAGGCGCCGGAGCATCTCCCTACTGTCATATTCAACAAGTTGGCATCTGAATACCGTCGATATCTGATTTGTGGGGGAATGCCGGAATCTGCATCACTGATGCTGGATGGGGCGGGTATGGCGGATATTGATTCCGCCCTACAAGACATTCTGGATCTGAACGAGGTTGACTTTTCCAAGTACGCGGAGCCGCAGGAGGTAACCCGCATCCGTGCCGTATGGCACAGCCTTCCCGCTCAGCTCAGCAAGGAAAACCGTAAGTTCATATACCGCGTCATACGTACTGGAGCCCGGGCTAAAGATTATGAATCAGCACTAACGTGGCTAGTTGATGCCGGTCTGGCGTATCAGATATTTAATGTCTCCAAGCCTGGCATTCCGCTGAGCGGCTATGAGGAGCATGAGGCTTTCAAGTTTTACGCCTACGACTGCGGTATCCTGCGCCGTTTGGCCGGGGTCAAGGCCGATGTGATTCAGAACCGGAATGCCGGTTATACGGAGTTTAAGGGTGCAATGGCTGAGAATGTCGTGTTGCAGTCCCTATTGCCGCAATTGAGAGGAGAGAAGCCTTACTATTGGAGCTCGGATGGCAGGGCTGAGATAGAATTCCTTATCGATGTGGACGGCGGGGTGATTCCCGTGGAAGTAAAGGCCGAAGGTAACACAGCAGGTCGGAGTCTTTCTGTCTATACAGAGAAATATAGCCCCAGTCGCCGCATCCGTATATCCATGAACAACTTACAAGAAAACGGCGGGCTATATAGTATTCCCAATCCAATGGCAGACTGGATAACTCACCTTGTTAAATTGTAAATACGAGGTAGCCAACAATGCAAAATGCTAATTGAAACAACAATCAATGCCTGACAGCAGCATCGGCCAATTGAAAAAAGTAACCAAGAGGTGACCAAATCTGAGTGGCAAATAAAAAGAGTACCATTGGGGTCTGTCCCCAATGGTACCTTTTTTGTACCCTGAAGGATACCAGTTTTCGAACCAAACTCATAGAGGAGTTAGATGTACTGTGCAGACTGGCAGCGAAGTATAAGGGTGTAAAGTGATTGCAACAGTTTTGCAGCGCCTGTTTGTTGTTTTGCGATACTATAAGCATTTACATTTGCAGCAGAAACAACAAAGAATATGAGAAAGCATTTAGTCCTCCTACTTGTAATGCTGCTTTTGCAGGCAGTTTCTATATCCCAGTTTGCGCAGAGTAAGCCTAAGGCTGGTGATAAGATATCCGGGATAATATCAGATGACATAGCGCCCATGTGGAAGGTCAAGGTTGAAGAGAAGGATTCATCGGGCAAAACCGTAAGAAAAAGGAAAACTAATAAGAAAGGTGAATTCTCTTTCCGTCTTGTCAATCCGAAAGACAGGATTCAGGTTACGTATGAAATGTATGATACCGTTAACCTCCCTATTGACAAAACCTATTTTGATATTAAGATCAAAATCCAGGATGAAGTGCTCTATCCCTCACAATACATAGACGGTCCTTATTCCGGCTTTGAGGGTATGGGTAGAGTAAATCTTGAATATGTTGACCTGGGCCTTAGCGTAAAATGGGCTACCTGTAATGTGGGGGCCGATAAGCCTGAGGACTACGGCGACTATTATGCCTGGGGTGAGTTGGAACCCAAGGAAAGCTACACTTGGGAGAACTACCGTTACTTTGACCCTTCAACTGAGGATTCAGTAAGTAAATATCATATAGGAGAGGTTACTTATCAGCGTTATGATAGAACCTATAAGGAAAAGGAGTATATATCTCCTGACAGGAACACCAAGCGTTTTGAGCCCATTGATGATGCCGCGACAACTCTCTGGGGCAGTGATTGGCGTATCCCCACATCGGCTGAATATAATGAACTGTATTTGAACTGCCATTATGATACCGTAACGGTGAACGATGTTATCTGTATCAGATATACAAGTAAGATTGCAGGTTATGAGGACCGCAGTATCTTAATCCCTTACGGCGGATATATAGAAGGTAGTGAGCATAAGGAATTGGGGTTGAGCTGTTGGATGTGGACATCGGCACCCCAAGATGAGGGTTTTGCCGATGCCGTGAGCACAAGCAGGTCAATGAATAATGACCTTGCCCGTTTAAGAGGTGAGGCTATTACTGATTCTATCGGTACTACTCCTTTGTTTTATGGCCAATGCCGATATAAGGGATTGAACATACGTGTGGTCAGGGAGAATGTTGCCGGCTCTACCGGTTCATTTGAGCTCTCTAAGCGTGATGAGGCGCTCAAATACGGTGAGATCAAGAAGGTAAAGGCTCTGGATAAAGAGTCGCATCGGCCGATGGAGAGCACTTTGTTTACATGGAGCTCATCAGATCCCGGGGTGGCAGTAGTGAGTGAGAACGGTACTGTAACGGCTACCGGCTTGGGTTCATGTTATATCATGGCAGAGTATGACGGCCAAAAGGCACAGATGAAAGTGACAGTTACCGTACCCAGTCCTGAGGCTGTTGATCTGGGGCTGAGCGTCAAGTGGGCATCGGCCAATCTGGGAGCATCACAGCCGCATGAAGCGGGCGCCTATCTGGCGTGGGGTGAGACAAGCCCCAAGGATGGTCTGTATACTATTGAGAGATACAAATTTGGAAAATCATCAAATGAGTACAGAAAGTATAATTTCGGGCTGGTGGGTCATCCCTATTACCCGCTTGATTACAAGAGTACTCTTGAGCCTGAGGATGATGCTGCAACGGTGATGCTGGGAGGAGGTTGGCGTATGCCTACTGCCGATGAGCTGTGGGAACTCCAGAACCGGTGTGAATGGAAATATATAGACAGGATTGACAGCTGCGGTTACATTATTACCAGCAAGGTGCCGGGATTTGAAGGACGCAGCATATTCCTGCCCGCAGCAGGTTATAAGGATTCATACAATCTGGAGCGTTCCATGAACACCGTTTCAGGTGGAGGCGCTAATTACTGGACATCGACCTTGGGTGAGTCTTTGGGTGGTAACAGCAGGTGTTTTGGTTATACAATCAGACCTGTAATAGACCTGCCGGCATCAGCGGGCAAACGCAAGGAGATAAAACCGGACCCCATAAAGCGTTTGACCCATTCGGCTGCGGTAGATCTGGGGCTGAGCGTGCGCTGGGCAGACTGTAATGTGGGGGCGGATGCCCCTGAGGATATAGGCGCCCGTATTGCGTGGGGTGAGACAACAGTCAAGACCTATTATTCGCGTATAAACTATAAGCATATGAAAGCTTATCCGTCAGAAAACAGATGGTGGTACTCAAAGTATGCTGACAAGATTGACCAATGGGACGGTGCTTCATTCATGGACGGCAAGACCAGGCTGGAACCTGAGGATGACGCTGCCCATGTGAACTGGGGCGGCAGTTGGCGTATGCCCACCAAGGAGGAGTATGCTGAGTTGTTTGAGAAATGTGAGTGGACAGAAACCACCCGGAACGGCGTAAAAGGGTATCTCATAACCAGCAAGGTTCCGGGATATACATCGAACTCAATATTCCTTCCGTATACAGATAGTTCAAGTGCCATATATATGACATCGGACTTAAGTTCCAGACGTGTTAATTCTTGTGTGACATTGCGTTTCAGCCAGTATGAGACCGGCACCTCCGATGATGAGGTGAATCTTGGCATAGGGTGGGCAGACCACGGAGGGCTGCTTGAAGGGATAAGATGGGCAAAAATACACATTGAACCATACCTCCGGTTCAGCGGTGCCTTTATCCGCGCTGTAACAAAATAGTACAAAGAGTACAATTGGGGACAGTCCCCAATTGTATTTTTTGTGTGAATGTGAAGACGTATTTTTCATTTATTTCAGTTTAGATAGTAAACAACCAAAAATAGCATTATGAGAAAGATTATCCTGATGTTGACATTCATACTTATGTCAGTCTCAATTACCGTAAGTGCCCAGCAGACGGATGCAGCAAAAGACAGTGCGGATTTGCAGGTCAGACTGAATGAGACACTTGAGCTTATTAACCAATTTAGCCAGATGACTAGTGAGCAGTTAGATTCTTTGCGCCGTAAGAATATTGAAGAGGTGCACAAGCCAATAGCTTCTGCTCCAATATTGGGCGGCAGGATTAACGGGCATATCCTGGATGTAGAAGGTAAGGTTATCAAAGGCAAGGTAAGAGTGTGTGAGCGCGATATTGTGGACCGTGCGGTTAACATTTACTATGCAGACTATGATGACGGTTTCTTTAACCTGTTTGGAATAAGAAACCTGGAGGACTGTCTGACTTTTGAGGCCGAAGGGTATGAGACTCAGAGATATCCGATTGACCGCAGCACTTATGAGGTGAGACTGAAACCTTTATCCGATAATAATAAATGATGGAACTATGAATAAAAGAGTATTTAAACTGGCTGTATCCGGCCTGATGCTGACACTTGCTATGCCTGTTATGTCACAGGGAACGAATGAGTATTTACAACCTTGCGACATTACTCTCCCTAAATATGAGGCGGTATATGTAGGAAACATACTTGAAGATCCTGAAGGCTTTGAAAACCAGATGAAGGCTATAAGGAATAACCCAAGAACGTATGACACCGAGTGCTGGAGCATAAGAGAGGAGCCTTCTTTTGAGGAGAGCTATGAGATAAAGTGTTATTTCAACCGGCAATCGGAGAAGTTTCGGGTTGAGCTGATGGTGCAGAATCAGCAGAATCCACATGTACTGGAGATAGATGAGGATTTGGCATACAGGATGCAGACGCTGATTGATGCGGCTGTGTATTCCGCCAGCAATCTTCCAGATAAGAAATGGATGCAGCAGAAGTTGGATAGCTTTAAGTCAGGTGATGGAGTAATGGCATCGGTTGTAGGTCTTGACGGCACTTTTTATAAATTCTTCAACAGGCAATACGGCGCTAAATGCTGGTCGCCAAAAGGTGGCAACAATGCAGCGCTCGTATCAGTAGTGAAAGCAATATATAATGCCATCGGTTACAAAGACACAGAAAGGATAAAAACCAAGCTTGATGACATCAAAAGCCTTACCAGGAAATACGCCTCATTGCTCCAGGAACCGTACCGTGAGTATTATCTGCTGCGTATTGACAAGAAACCAGCCAATTGGGTGTTTGATTTTTGACACAGAAGGGTCGTTTCCCTGTGTCATTTAAAAAAAGAAACGGACCCGTGTGGGCCCGTTTCCTTTTTACTTGTGTGCATGTTGCAACGGTTTTGCAACGCCAAATCCTTGTATCTCATCACGTATACATATAGTTTTGCAGCAAATCAGATATGAAGAAAATCTTTGCTGTAGTATCATTGGCCTATAATGTGCAGTTATGAAAATCCGTAGGAGAAAGAATATAATCCTCCTGTTTACAATGCTGCTTTTGCAAGCAGCTGCTGTCTATGTGTCTGCTCAGGATAACAATTCTGAAGGTAATAATTCAGGCGTGTCGGAGCATGTAGCCTACATTCATACAGGAGTCTGGGTGTCAAATGGCTCATATCGAATAACTTATCACGCTAAAACCGATTCCGGGCAAGTTAATATGCAGGTAACCTTCCTGTTTGATAAATATAAATTTAAGGAAAGGAAGAAGCACAATTATATAAGATACAAAAAGAAATACAAGCAATTGTATTTGGACAAATACGGTGAGATATTCCTGGATGTTGCGGATTGGATATATACCAAAACAGATCTTCTTGATAAAAACCAGCGCATAACTTATTTCATTAAGAATGATGTGAAAAAGCCTGATTTGTCCTATTATGAAGGGCATTATTGGGTTACGATGAATGAAACGCACATTACTGCGGAAAACATGATTTCCCTATTTCAGGAAATCTATAGATAACTATCCCGTGCACGTGAAAGCAGTACAATTGGGGACTGTCCCCGGACTAAGAAAAAGTAGGTGGATCTTCTTCATAAGTTTGAAAAAGAAATCCAGAGTTCATTCCTTTCGCAGGAACTCAAGGCATCTTATATAGCACAAAAGTATCGAGCACAAAAGTATCGTTTCCCTGTGTCACATTTATGTTTTATTATAAAATGTGCCTTTAACACAAGACGCATTTTCCGTATAAATCAGTTTAGATAGCAAACAACCAAAGAAATTTCTATGAAGATTCGTAGAATCAAAATATGGCTCTCCCGCAGGTGGAGTCACGTGGTTTCAGGCGTAACGCTTTTGCTGCTTTCTCTGTTTTGCAACTCCTGTAAGACTACTTCGGCCGTTAACCGTTCTCAAGTAAACACCAAGGATGCTGTATCTGTAAAAAGAGATACAGTTGCTCTGACTCAGCTCACAGCCGATATGATAGATAAAGTTCGTGCGTATCCCAAAGAGAGCGATCTTTATAGACAGACGGCATATGGGCCACCGGAATTGGTCAGGAAAGTGGGAAAGCAAAATAAAAAAATGGTGAGGAAATTGGAAAAGCAAAATAAAAAAGAACGCCGCAAAGCAAGAAGAGCCGAAAAATAAATCTTAATTTTATTGCATTATGAGTAAGAGAGTCCTTCTGTTTATATTGGCATCGGTGCTCATGTCATTCTGCATTTCTGCACAGGATTATTCAGTTAAAGGTTCGGTTTGGGATTTTGATACAGCAGAACCTATTTGTTCGGTAGCAGTATCAGTTTATCAGATAACTGGAAACGACACCATATTTTGTGGCGGTGATACTACAGATGACAACGGCTCTTTCACCATTGGTAATCTTAAAGCCGGCGACTATGTACTACGTACTATATTTGATTATTATTTCAATGCCCCCAAAAACTTTACACTCAGTCCTGGCACATACATCAAAGACCTTGGTAAAATAACTATGAGATACGGAAAAGGCGACCCGGATCCTGCTATTAAGGCCTTAAGAGTAAAGATAGTTGAACCTAAATCGTTTTTTGATTCCGCGTTATATGATGAAAAAGCGTCTGCAGAAGAAGTTATCAGGAGGAATCCGGATGCTTGGAAGATTAATGATAATGGTGTCCTGGAGGTAAATGGTAAAGAAGTACATCAAATGGTTGTAAACGGTAAGGTTGTCTTTAGCGAGGATGACACCATAACAGACGCTGCACGGCTCTTAGAAGAAATTACTCGTAGAGTCAATGCTAATAATCACCCTGTCGAGCCTGTTGTTGCTCGTATAGAAGACTATGAGTTTTTACCTGATTCAGTCTTTACTCCATATAGACTACCTGTAGGAGAGTCTATTGAACAACTGATTCGCAAACTTCCGGGAGTAGAGGTACATGATGACGGTAGCGTCACAGTAGACGGTAAGCCTATATTAAACCGTGCGCGTAAAGTAAGGAAAAATGAGTTTGTAATGGAGGTTGAATCCGTGTCTGAGGATGATAAGGCTCAATCAGATGCCAGTGCTTATCCGTATAAATTAAAGACATATAAAATATCAGAGGGTACCACATTAAAGGATTTCCTGTCTCAACTTCCGGGAGTAAAGGAGAATAAAGACGGTAAACTCATTACAAAAAAACAGAAAAAGACAGTTTCAAAGATAATTTTTAATGACAGAACCGTATATGGGGAAATACAAGGCTTCAAGTATCCTGAAGACTATAAACTTAAAAGCGGAACCATCATTATCACAATAGAAGACAAGAAATTCTATGATGAAATCCCTTGGTTGTCAGTTCCCGATGACCTCCCTGAAGGATATGCACAACTGATGATCCGTTATTATCCGGGTGAGAACGTAAAACAAGCCCTCAGTCACATAATAGTCCGATAGTAAATCTTTTAAAGAAGACAAATTGAGTTGAGTTCCTCTGTCAGGTTCTGTACATGAAAATAGGTCAGAGAACAAAGGAACCCGCGATATAACGATTGCAACAGTTTTGCAACGCCTAATTCTTGGCCTTTGCTTATTTGAGTGATACTTTTGTCACAAATTCAATTCTGATGAAAGCGTCAAAACTCATATTCCTAGCATTGCTGCTGTTCCTGCAGACAGTTGTTACTTGCGTGTTTGCACAAGACTATGACGGTAGGGAGTATTTCTGTTTAAGAGTAAAGTGGGGCAAGCCTGAGACTCCTAAAGAGGGCGAAATCATTCCACCCATATATAATATTCTTGCCGATGATTATATCTGTGGCTACACGGTTAACGGAATATGGGATTTTTATCCTTACGGTATTTATCTTATGCGTGATAATGACGGTTACATGATGGTGCTTAAATACTATTGTGATGATGATCAGGTACAGTCCGATACAATCCGTATTGATTCCAAACTGGCTAACCGTCTGCATGCATCGGTCAAGAAGACCCTTAAAAGAGCAGTTAAAAATACTACAATCCCCTGGTCTGAGATGGGAAGTCCTAATGTAACCGTATTTACAAAAAAGATGGCGGCAGACAGAACAATTGACCAAATCCCGGACAGCCTTTGGTTAGAGCAGTACCTCAAGTTCAATCATACTCCTGTAAGGCCCCGCTGGGCACCAAAGCCCATTAGTGATGAGGAAATGGAGGAATTCTTACGTCAGGGTGGACAGATAATAGAAATGGATACAACATGGTTCTATCTTGTTCCGGCAGGCGCTCAGCAATCCAAAAACATGGAGAATGGCCACGAGTACGTTGACCTGGGCCTGAACGTCAAATGGGCCACATGTAACGTAGGGGCCGATAAGCCAGAGGGTTACGGTGATTATTATGCCTGGGGTGAGACGGAACCCAAATCAGAATATACATGGGAAAACTACCGGTTCCGCATCAGTGGTGACGATTTCTTTAAAAATATCAAGCTCTCTAAGTATAACACGGATATTATCACTGGGGTTGTAGACAGTTTAACCACACTTGAAATGATTGATGATGCTGCTCACGTCAGGTGGGGCGGGAACTGGCGTATGCCTACAGTAGATGAGTTCCGGGAACTTATGGACAGCTGTACATGGACTTGGACTACAATTAATGGGGTTAACGGATACAAGGTAACAAGCAATATGCATGGTTATACGGATCGGTCAATATTTCTGCCTGCTGTCGGTTGGGGTAACGCAAACTTCAACAATAGACAGGATGATCACGGACTTTACTGGTCCAGTTCTCTCAGGCCGTCCAGTCCTAACTCTCCTAATTGTCCGTATGTTATCAGCTTTGCCTCGGGCGGTTTTAGTTTGGGAGCCAGTGCTCAATTCAACGGTTATCCTATCCGTCCGGTCTGCCCTAAATAACAATTATGAAAGCGTCAAAATTCATATTCCTTGTATTGTTGCTGTTCCTCTATGTTTCAGTTAGTGCTCAGCAACGCAACAACGTGGAGAACGGCCACGAGTACGTTGACCTGGGGCTGAGCGTAAAGTGGGCCACCTGTAATGTGGGGGCCAGCAAGCCTGAGGAGGCTGGTTGTCACAATGCGTGGGGTGAGCTTGAAGAGAAGGATAATTATATTGTAGAAAATTATAAGTTCTATGATAGTGATGATTACTATCGTATCAACAAATACAATAGTAATAGTTTGGATGGGAAGGATGGTTTTACCGATGATAAAATGATTCTTGACCCCGAAGATGATGTGGCACATGTAAAATGGGGCGGAAAATGGCGTATGCCTACAGCTGAGGAATGGGAAGAACTAATGGAGGATTGTGCGTGGAAATGGGTAGAAGTAAACGGGATGGGAGGTTATAGAATTAGCGGTAAGAAACCCGGTTATAAAGACCGCTCCATATTCCTGCCCGCTTCAGGCAGCTATCTTAGAATGGAAAATGAGTTTGATTTATTTGGAAACAGAGGAGATTATTGGTCAAGTTCACGCTCTACTGAAAATTATTACAGACCGGCATCTGGTTTCTTTATAGACCGTTTTGAGTACAAGAAATCTGTTACTTCTCGCCATCTGCCCAAATCCGTCCGTCCAGTCTGCCCGTAATACGCGAGAAAACGTATTGGGGCGAAGCAAGTATGCGAGCGAGAGCGGTCCCGGAGGGCCGCCCTGTTCGCTGTGGCGAACTAAAAAAAGGAAAGGGTTCGGCCCCGGCGGCGGGTACAAGAAAAGGGAGGTCCGAAAACCTCCCTTTCTTGTACCCTGAAGGATACCTGTTTTCGAACCAGACTCATAGAGGAGCTGGATGTGCTGTGCAGACTGGCAGCGAAGTATAAGCGGTTCTGTTAGTTGTTTTGGTTAATAAGGTTAACCACAACTTTAACCATGATATCCTTTTCCTCGGGGCGGCTCTCAGCAATCATCAATGTAAGAGCGACCAGTGTGTTATCGGGCAAACGTTTAGAGCCATCGGGTCTGTAAAGGATACGGTTCTCATTGAGGAACCAAAGGAACAATGTTGCAGCAATGCGCTTGTTGCCGTCACTGAAAGAGTGGTTCTTGGTTACCAGATAAAGTAGCATAGCAGCCTTCTCCTCCACACTGGGGTAGAGTTCTTCTCCTCCAAATGTCTGGTAGATTTGTCCGATGCTGCTCTTGAAAGAATCATCTTTCTCATTGCCGAACAGGGTGGAGCCACCAAACCGGTTGCGTAGCTTTACGATCTCTTCCATAGCGTTTTCATAGGTAGCATGGAAACGTTCCTCTTGGGTGGTTTGGCTAATTGTCAAACGCTGATAGTCGTAGTTATCAAGCGTATCCAGTGCGTATGTGTAGTCAGTTACTACTTCGAACAGGGCGTTGGTCTCATCGGTTGAAATTAGGGGCTGATTCTGGATTGTACGTCCAAGCATACTCACCAGTTGGCGTAGTTCGGCAATCTGCTCACGGCGCATGCGCTCGTTAACGGCATAACCCTTGATGAGATATTGTTTCAATACTTCATTGGCCCACTGGCGGAATCTTACTCCTCGTTTGGAGTTGACTTTATATCCAACCGAAATGATCATATCGAGATTAAACATAGTAATCTCACGGTTAACAGTACGTTTACCTTCTTGCCGAACCTGTCGGATTTTCCGACATGTTGATTTTTCATTCAATTCTCCATCCGTATAGATATTTTGAATGTGTTCAATGATGTTTGTTCTAGAGGACTTGAATAGATCGGCCATTTGAGTTTGTGTAAGCCATACGGTATCATTCTCAAGACGGACATCAATCTGAGTACGTCCATCATCTGTTTGGTAAATTAAGATTTTACTCTGTTCCATATTGTTATCTCATAATTATTATTGGTTTTTACAAAGGTAAGCAAAGAAACCAACCTTGTCAATTCTTTGCAAGCTTGTAATGATCATTTATAAAGATAAACCACCAGCGAGAAAACGTATTGGGGCGAACCCGGAGGGTGAGAGCGGTCCCGGAGGGCCGCCAAGCGACCATAGGGAGCGCGTTCGCTGTGGCGAACTAAAAAAAGGTATGGGTTCGGCCCCGGCTCTGGGTACAAGAAAAGGGAGGTTTTTGGACCTCCCTTTTCTTGTACCCAGAGCCGGGGTCGAACCGGCACGGGTCGCCCCACTGGTGTTTGAGACCAGCGCGTCTACCGATTCCGCCATCTGGGCTTGGTATCAAAACCGCCGCGAAGGTACAACAATTTGCTGAAACAATGTGGAACCGGCAGGATTTTTTTGCTTTGGCGCGTTTTTAACAGCCAATTGCTTGCCGATATCCAAATAAGCATTATCTTCGTAACAGACTATCCATAGATAAGGATTCATTACCAACACGATTATAAGAAGTACTATATGTTAGGATCAGATAATTACTGTGTTGTGCTGGCGGGAGGTTTCGGCACCAGACTTTGGCCTTTGAGCCGCAAGGGTATGCCCAAGCAGTTCCTTGATTTCAATAACAATGGTCATACGTTACTCAAGGAGACTGTAGAGAGGATGAGGCGCATATTTCCTGAGGAGAATATCATAGTTTCCACAAATCTTGATTTTTATGAGGATGTGTGCAGGCTGTTGCCTGACCTGAATCCGCTTCAGGTACTTAGGGAACCGGTAATGAAGGGGACTGCTCCCAGTATACTGCTCTCATCATACCACATCCATGACATCAACCCGAATGCAAACATACTGTTCGTGCCGTCAGATCTGGTTATCATCGATGAGACGCCATATGTCAATGTGATAGAACGTGGAATGTCTTTTGTCAAGGATAATAATTGTATCTTGACAGTAGGTATCAGGCCCACCAGACCTGAAACACGTTTCGGCTATATCCAGATTGATGAGCAGAAGGCTGATGGCATATACAGCGTGCGTACATTCACGGAAAAACCGGAGGAATCATTTGCCAAGGTGTTTGTGGACAGCGGTGAGTTCTACTGGAACTCAGGCATACTGATGTGGAATGCCAGTGCTTTTATAGACATTGCCAAGGCTTGCCTGCCTGAGATGGTGGCGCAGTTCAACCGTATCTATGACAATAAACACAGCCGTGATGAGCGTCGCAGCATCCTGTACTCAGTATATGAGGCTTTCCCGCGCATATCAATAGACTATGGCATACTTGAAAAAACCGATAAGGTTTGCATGGCAATAGGTGATTTCCGCTTCAATGATATTGAGAGTTGGGATTTGCTCTATGATTATTGCGCTAAAGATGATGAAGGCAATGTGTTGGGTATGTACAATTATCAGGTCTATAACTGTAAGAACAGCATGTTCCTGTGCAATAAGGAGAAAAAACTGGTGGTCATTGATGACCTTTCAGATTTCCTTGTGGTTGATACAGATGATGTGCTGGTTATCTGCCGCCGTAACAATGAGACAGACTTTAAGCGATATATAAATGACGCCATGGTTAAATATGGCGAAAAATACTCATAACTTTGCAGGACCGCTAAGTATGGCGGTCCTTTTTTGAATATGATGGTAGCTGAGAAAAATAAAATGTCCGGACTCCTGGCATTGAGTCCCATCGTGGTTTTTCTGCTGGTTTATCTGGTATCATCCCTGATAGTGGGTGATTTCTATAAGATACCGGTATCATCGGCTTTCCTGATAGCTTCAGTTTATGCCATTGCCGTCACTCCCGGCAGGATAAGTAACCGCATAAGCGTGTTCTCTGAGAGCGCAGGGCATTGGAACATCATGCTTATGGGGTGGATCTTCATGTTGGCAGGCGCTTTTGCGGGTTCTGCCAAGGAGATAGGTTCCATTGATGCCACGGTAAACTTTACCATGAGTATCATTCCGGCGCGCTTTCTGCTTGCGGGAATGTTTCTTACTGCATGTTTTGTGTCAATGGCCATAGGAACAAGCGTGGGCACTATCGTGGCATTGGTACCTATAGCTAACGGGATAGCTCAGCAGACAGGGCTTAGTCAGGCTTTGATGGCCGCCTTGATAGTGGGAGGTTCATTCTTTGGTGATAACCTATCGTTCATATCTGATACCACCATAGCCGCTACACGTGCCGTAGGGTGCGCCATGCGTGACAAGTTCCGCGCCAATTTCATGATTGTGCTGCCTGCCGTGCTTGTCATTACGGGTATTTATATCTTTAAGGGCATGAGCCTGAATGCAGAGTCCGATACGCATCCCATAGAGTGGCTCAAACTGTTGCCGTATATTTCAGTCATAGTCTTGGCTCTTGTTGGTATGGATGTGATGCTGGTGCTTGTGCTGGGATTGCTGCTTAACGCTGTGGTGGGCTTTGTTACCGGTTCATTGGACTGGATTGGCTGGCTCAGTTCAATGGGGCAGGGTATTGCAGGCATGGGGGATCTGATAATCGTCACTCTACTGGCTGGCGGCATGTTGGGAATAATAAA
Organism: uncultured Bacteroidales bacterium; assembly: GCA_902763885.1. Lineage (GTDB taxonomy): Bacteria > Bacteroidota > Bacteroidia > Bacteroidales > Bacteroidaceae > Colenecus. Next base: position 105,511 of record CACWTU010000002.1, read on the forward strand.
ACATAACGGAGGCCTGGAATATTTAATGCGTGCCGTGGTCAAGAGGGCACATGGCAAACGCGGTGCGGAGTTGAGCATAGGCCTGCTTACCGCATTGGCCAATCTGTGTACCGCCAACAACACCATCGCCATAATTACGGTGGGCAGCATTGCAAATGACATTGCAGAAAAGTTCAGCATACCCAAACGTCGCGCAGCCAGCCTGATGGATATATCCGGCTGCTTTGTACAGGGCCTGATTCCGTACGGAGCCCAGCTTCTGATGGCAGCCGGCCTTACCGGTCTGGCCGCCACGGAGATAATACCCTATCTCTATTATCCTTTTGCCGTAGGAATATGCATGCTTCTCTCAATTTTTATCGGCCAGCGTGGAGTTAAAGTTGAGGGAAAATAAAAAATGTATTATTTTTGGAATCAGTTATATAAAGTGCGATGACAATTGATGACGTAAAGATCATTGAGCTGCCTAAGTTCCTGGATGTACGCGGCAACCTTTCATTTGCCGAACAGTTCAGCCAGATACCTTTTGAAATACAGAGGGTGTATTGGATATATGACGTTCCCGGAGGAGAAGAGAGGGGAGGACATGCTTTCCGTGAGAATGAAGAGTTTATAGTATCACTCTCAGGCGCGTTTGATGTGATTGTGGACGATGGTAAAAACAAGAAAACAGTTACATTGAACAGGTCTTATTTCGGATTGTATATCCCTAAAGGATTGTGGCGCTCTATGGATAATTTTTCAACCAACTCCGTTGCACTTGAGTTTGGTTCTGTCAAATATGATCAGGGGGATTACATCCGTGATTATTGTGAATTCATAAAAATGAAAAAGGATGGCATATTATAGTGTATCTGATTGTACTGTAATAGAACTGGACAAGCATCACAGTGACCGTAAGGGTAATCTTACTGTCGTTGAAAACAATAAGACTCTGCCGTTTGATGTAAAAAGGGTATATTATATATATGATGTTCCTGGAGGTGAAAGCCGCGGATCACATGCCCACAGGTCATTGAAACAGCTGATAGTGGCAGCAAGCGGCAGTTTCAGGGTAACACTGGATGACGGTACCACCAAACGTTCCTTTATTCTCAACAGACCTTATCAGGGTCTTTGCGTAATGCCTGGAATGTGGCGTGATCTGGATGATTTCTCATCGGGAGCTGTCTGTATGGTTCTGGCATCAGATTTGTATGATGCCGATGACTATATCAGGGATTATCAGGAATTTCTGGATTTCAGATCAAAATAAAACGGACAGATGATACATAGGCTAGCAGATTGTATGAATGTGAATGTGCCGGAAAGTACCAATATCTGGCAGTTTTGCGTCATATTTCCAAATTGTAAAATTGGGGAGAATTGTAACATTTGCGCAAATGTCCTGATAGAAAACCAAGTGGAAATAGGAAACAATGTCACAATAAAATGCGGCGTTCAAGTGTGGGATGGCATTACTTTGGAGGATAATGTAATGATTGGTTCTAATGTTACATTCACAAATGATAAGTTCCCGCGTTCCAAAAACAAGAACTGGGAAATCCTTAAAACCAGGGTGTGTAAAGGTGCCACCATTGGAGCAGGTTCTGTGATTCTGCCCGGATTGACCATTGGGGAGAGAGCATTTGTAGCAGCAGGAAGTGTTGTGACAAAAGATATTCCGGCGGGAGAATTGTGGATGGGAAATCCAGCGCGGTTTATTAGGAAAGTTGATTTTTAAGATAGACTCATTCATTATAGCTTTTGCTGATGTTGTTTTTCAGGAAGAATAAGGATAGACCCCAACGCAGAGTAAGATGTCTTGCAGTTACAGATTTCAAGCATTTCTGCAGCCGGAATAAGAACTGCTCGTTAAAGATTCTGTTTAGACAGCAAGAGACTGCGGTTTATCCTGTCTCCTTTATTGATGAGGAAAGTAGCAAGCCTGGCGTCTGCAAGACTCATGAACAATATATTGCTTCTGTATCAAATGCAAGAATCATCGGGTCTTCAAATGTAATCATTGCAAACAAAAGGATTATTTATGATTTGCTCAAGGGAGGCAGATTCAGGATTACTGATCCGGGTTTGATTTTGCGAAAATGCCATCATGCAGAGATGCGGGCTCCCAGAAGACTTGGAATGCTGTATTTTGCAGCCTATTATGACTTTGGCACTTCTTTTGATAAGGCTGTTTCCTTGTTCGGTAACTATTCCTGGAATTTTTATCATTTTATTTACGAGATAGCTCAGAAGTTTTATCTCATAGATGCAGCAAATATTCCTGAGGACATTCCTTTGCTGGTGGATGCTGTCGTAAAAAAAGTTCCTCAGTTGAATGAAATATTTGATTTGCTGAAAGGCAACAGGAAGGCCTATTTTCTGGAAGAGCTGGAATCGTGCAGGGTGGAAACCCTGTATTATCCTTCATTTGTTCATCAAATTCCACCCAACTTCTGGGATATGAACAAAATAGCAGATGAAGACTGTTATTTTGACGGCAATGGATTAAGATATTTGCGTTCCAGATTTTTAGATTATGCAAAAGGTGTGGAATCACCTTTATCCACACAAACTGCAAACAAGATTTTTATTTCGCGTAAGGTTACGCAGAATCGGAGTTATAATGAGGATGAACTGATAAAGATAGCATGTCAGTATGGATATACTGTAGTTTATCCTGAGCAGTACTCTATAAGAGAACAGTTTGCATTGTTTTCACAGGTGGACAGCATTATTGCGGCATCCGGCGCGGCTTTGTCAAATATCGTGTGCTGCAAACCAGGTTGTAAGATCCTGGTACTTACATCCAGCCACTGGAATCTGACTGTTTTTTCAAATATTGCGGGCCATTTGAATCTGGATATGGAGTATCTGTGCGGAAAAACAGATAATCCCAACAATGTCCAGTCGGGTTTTGTTATTGATGCCGGGATTTTTAGGAAAGTTTTAAATAAGTGATTGATGAATGTACCGTTTTTGTCACTGAAGGATGTCACTGACCTGCATGGGGCGGAAATCAATGAGGCTGTCAGTCGTGTTGTGAATAGCGGATGGTATCTGCAGGGTAAGGAGAATGAGAGATTTGAGGCAGACTTTGCCAAGTTTATAGGAACAAAGTATTGCATAGGTTGTGCCAATGGCCTGGATGCGCTCATCTGGATTTTCCGTGCATATATCGAGTTGGGTGTGATGAAGCCTGGTGATGAGGTGATTGTTCCGGCAAACACTTACATTGCCACCATCCTTGCTATCACCGAGAATGGATTGAAGCCCTTCCTTGTGGAGCCTAAACTCAATACGTTGGAGATAGATGATGACCTTATTGAGGCTGCTATCACTCCAAAAACAAAAGCTATTGCTATAGTCCATCTATATGGTCGCAATGCCTATACGAAGAAGATAGGTGCGCTCTGTCAGAAGTATAATCTGAAACTTATAGAGGACAATGCCCAGGCTCATGGGTGCAAACATAAAGATGGCCGCGTTACAGGTTCAATAGGTGATGCTGCCGGACATAGTTTCTATCCCGGGAAGAATCTTGGTGCCCTTGGTGATGGTGGTGCAGTGACAACAAATGATCCTGAACTGGCTGGCGCTGTACGTGCACTTGCCAACTATGGATCTCAGAAGAAATACGTTTTTAAATACACAGGCCGCAACAGCCGTTTGGATGAGATACAGGCTGCAGTGCTTGATGTGAAGCTAAGGTATCTTGTTGAGGATAACGCTCATCGTAAGGAGGTGGCGCATTTTTACTATGAGCATATCTCTAACCCCACAATAAAACTGCCGGATTTGATTCCGGATGAACAGAATGTTTATCATCTGTTTCCTGTCTTCTGTGAGAGACGTGATGAATTGCATGATTATCTGGAGGCAAACGGTGTGGGTACTGTAATTCATTATCCTATCCCTCCACATAAGCAGGAATGTTATAAAGAGTGGAATAGTATGAGCCTGCCCCGGACTGAGTATATTGCGGATCATGAACTAAGTCTTCCCATAGGTCCTGCAATAAAAATGAATGAAGTTGAAAAGGTGGTTTCATTACTCAATGGTTTTTGATTCAGATTTCTTGTCTCTGAAAAAACAAATCCGTCAAATGGAAAAACAGAATAAGCCGGAAGTAACTGTTGCGGTAATTGCTTACAATTCTTCCAAGACTGTAATACAAACTCTGGAGAGTATTAAAGCACAGACTTATGACCAAATCAGATTGATCGTAAGCGATGACTGTTCAACTGATGATACAGTAAACATCTGTAATCGATGGATTAAGAAGAATGCTGATCGTTTTATATCGGCAGAGATTATAAATTCAAGTACAAACACTGGCGTGACCGGTAATTGTAACAGGGCGTGGGATGCATGTAAAACGGAATTCTTCAAAATAATTGCCGCAGACGATTGTCTGTTGCCGGATTGTATCGGGAACAATGTTGTCTTCATGGAGAACAATCCATCATCGACAGTGGTTTTCAGTAAAATGTCTTTTATTGGAAAGAGACGTTATGTCAGGCGTCACAAACCTGTTCTGGATTATTCAATATTCAGTTTGCCGGTTGAAGAACAACATAAAAGACTGCTTGAAAAAAACAGTAATCCACCTGCTCCGACATGCTTTTTCCGTATACAGAGCATGCGTGATATGGGAATAAGGTTTGATGAAAGGATTCCTTTCATGGAAGATTGGCCAATGTGGATAATGCTTACTGAAAAAGGAGTTAAACTGGATTTTCTTGATAAGGAAACAGTTGGTTACAGAATTGGAGGTAATGGCCTTTCGGCAGGCAAAAGCGTTTTTGGAGTCAATTTCTATAAAAGCTTGTTGAAGCTTGATCTCATTTATTTGTTTGATCATGAATGTCAAACGGATAAAGGATCGGCCATAAACTCTTTTACAGAAAGACAGGCTTCAATTTATCAGGAGATGTTGAGGAGGATGAGAAAAACTCCTGAATACCGTGTGGGGCGTTTTCTGCTTGCTCCATGGAGATTTATTGAGAAATTATTTTCAAATAGCTGATATAAATAAGATTCCTTGTAATTATTATGAAACCTGTTCTGTCTATAATTGTTCCATGCTATAATCAATCGGAAACTCTTCCGCATACGCTTGATTCAGTCCTAAAGCAGACTTATCAGGAGTGGGAATGCATTATTGTCAATGACGGGTCGCCTGACAATACATCGGAAGTAGCTCAGAAATATGTAGAGCTTGACTCCCGCTTTAAACTGCTTGAACAGAAAAATAAAGGGTTGAGTGCTGCCAGAAATGCAGGTGTCAAGGCTTCTTCAGGTACATATATACTCCCATTGGATAGTGATGACCTGATAATGCCGAGGTATGCAGAGCTGGCAATGAAAAGGTTTGCTGAGTATCCTGATACAAAACTTGTTTATTGTGAAGCCAGGTTGTTTGGCTTGGAAAACAGATATTGGGACCTCCCCAAATACAAATGGGATGATTTTATTTTTAATAACACTATTTTTTGTTCTTGTGTTTACAGACGTTCAGATTATGATAAAGCGGGGGGATACAATGAGAATATGAAGCATGGATTTGAAGACTGGGATTTTCTGCTTAACCTTCTGGATAAAGATTCTGTAGTTTATCAAATCCCTAAAGTATTATTCTATTATAGGGTTAAAAGAAATTCCATGACGATCGATGTGACCCATAGGAATCAGTCTGCTGTTGCTAATCAAATAATTGATAATCACTCAGAAATATACCGCGAGTATGTTTTCAATAAAATGGCAATCATTACACCAATCAGATACAATCATACAGAGGAACTGGATCTGAAGATAGGACATGCTGTCACAAAACCTATCCGTCTGTTCCGGAAATTAATTCACAAATTTAAGTAAAAATAAGGAAGGAGATTTAATAGCTCTTTTCCTGCTAAATGCCTTCTGAAAGCGTATATATATTCATAATTCTGATAAGTGTTATTAAAAAAACCCTCCTTGGTATTGCTGAAAATGTATTTTCCTTTTATATCTTTGCAACAGAGGTGACTGTCCTCCCGCAATAATTGACACTAATTATTAACCTATAACCAATAATTGTTAACTATGTTTGAACGTTTAAAGGAGAGATTGAATCTGGTTAATAAAGTTAAGCAGATTCATGTGGTGACTGAAATCAAAAACAACTATTACATTCACACCTATGCATATAGGGACTTTGATTCAGCGCATGCTTGTATGGCAGCCAGATGTGCTATAGTACAGCATGAATTGCAAAATCAAGGATATTGTGATGCTATTGTTGATATCAAATCCGATAATCACGCCATTGTACAATGGAATAAGGGTAAGGATTGCTATTCATACGCTATTCTGAAGAGCTTATTGAAATAATTGCTCTGAGAAAGGAGTTTTTATTCAACTCGCTACCGTTATCAACGGCGGCGAGTTTTTTTATAAGCCAGAAACCTGGCCTATAAAAAAATCAGTTCCAAGAAATTGGAACTGACCAGCGCTCCTTCTAGGACTTGAACCTAGGACCCCCTGATTAACAGTCAGATGCTCTAACCAACTGAGCTAAAGAAGCTTTTTGCCACATTCGGAGCAATACTGCTCTCAAACGCGGTGCAAATTTACCGCCTTTTTTGAAATATCCAACACCAAAGGGCAAAAAAAATGGGGTTAGGAACCAAAAAATATATATCTTCGCAGAATACTAACGGAGATTTCAATTGCTATGAAGAGATTTATAAAGGGTTTAGCCCTTATCATGATATTGTCATTTACATCATTGGCAGCTGTGGCCCAGAAGGTAGAGGACCATAATTTTGAGCTGTCCAAGAATCTGGAGATATTCCATGAGATAGTAAGTGAGTTGGATCGCTTTTATGTGGATACAATAAACCCTTCCAAGACTATTGAGAGCGGTATCCAGGCTATGCTTCGCGGTATAGACCCCTATACTGAGTACTATCCTGAGAAGGATATGAATGACCTTAAGATGATGACTACCGGCAAGTATGCCGGCATTGGCGCCATCATTCGTCAGTATGCCAACCGAGATTACATATATATAGATGAGCCTTATGAGAATATGCCTGCCGCCAAGTATGGTCTCAAGGCAGGTGATGAGATTCTCAGGATAAACGGTGAGAGCATGAAAGGCAAGGCTTCATCTTATGTGAGCGACCATCTGCGTGGAGAAGCCGGTTCCAAACTTACGGTGACCGTACGCAGACCCGGAGTTGAGGATTCAATAGATGTGGATGTGGTACGCAGTGTTATTGCCCTGCCTGCCGTTCCATATTATTGTATGTGGCATGGCTACGGATATATTCTTCTGGAATCATTTACTGAGAACTGCTCGCGCAGTGTAATGGAGGCTCTGGTTGAACTTAAAGAAAAGGGTGCCAAGGGTATAATCCTTGATTTACGTGGCAATGGCGGAGGCCTGTTGCAGGAGGCTGTGGATATAGTAGGCCTGTTTGTTCCCAAAGGGACAAAACTGGTGGAGACCCGCGGCAAGATTCCGCAGGCGGCGTCAACATACGTAACACAGCGTAATCCCATTGATGAGAAAATACCTTTGGTGGTTATGACCGATGACCAATCGGCCTCAGCATCTGAGATTGTGTCCGGAAGCCTTCAGGATCTGGACCGTGCCGTTATAGTGGGCGCACGTACATTCGGCAAGGGGTTGGTACAGACCACGCGTATGCTGTCATTCAATGGAACCCTCAAGGTTACCACTGCAAAATATTACATTCCCAGCGGCCGTTGCATACAGGAGATTGACTACTCCAAGCGTAATGAGAGTGGTCAGGCACAGCATATACCGGATAGCTTGACCAAGGTATTTTATACTGCTGCCGGCCGGCCGGTACGTGATGGCGGCGGAATACGTCCTGATGTGGAATGCAAGCAGGATACCATGCCTGATATCCTATATTATATTTCCCAGAATGTGGTGCTGTTTGATTTCGTGAATGACTGGTGTGCCAAGCATCCCTCGATAGCTCCCATGGGTGAGTTTAAACTGTCAGATGAAGACTACAACGCTTTTAAGGACTTTGTCTGCAACTCAGATTTCAAGTTTGAGAGCAACAGCAGCAAGGCATTGGCTTCACTTGTCAAGATAGCCCAAAAGGAGGGGCTGGCTGAAAAGGCTCAGGCAGAGTTTGATGCTCTTGAAGAGAAACTTCAGTATGACTTAAAGAATGACCTGGATGTGTTCCGCTCTGATCTGGAACGTCTCATCTCCATGGAGATAGTATTGCGTTACTATTACCAGCGTGGTGCAGTGGCCCAGAATATGAAAACCGATAAGTTCCTTGTTGAGGCTGTCAATCTGCTCGATGACAGTAAGCGTTACGCTTCTATATTATCGGCGCCTGCAAAATAGGTTATTGTTGCTGCTCCCTGTAAAAACCGTCTTTGTTTTTGCCTATCTGCACTGTTTCAGAATGCTTTGACAGTTCTATCGTTGTAACCTTATCTGTTTCTCCATCCACAACGAGTAGGCTGCTTTCTTCTTCAAACCTACCCACTGAAAGTGTGAGTGTGGATTGTGGAGTTCCGTTAAACAGCAGGCTGTCATTCATATAGACTGTGAGTGGACTGCCCAGGGTGGAACTGCCAAGTATTATCTCATATCGGTCACTTTTGTAGGTGTTCTTCTTGTCATATAGTTTGAATGACATGAACAGGAATAGCACCACAACAACAAGTACCAGAACTATCATCAGTATCGATCCAAGCAGAAATGCATTGTTCGCTCTTGTCGATTTTCTTTTCATAAACGTAATTTTGGCACAAAACTATCCGTTTTTCTTGTAAGAATCACCAAATATTCCGAAAATTGCACCACTAATCAAATTAACTGAACAATATTATGAAGAAATCTGGAATTATTCTGCTGGCAGCTTTGATGCTGGCTCCGTTTAAGGCTCTGGCTCAGCCGGATCCCAACTTTCACATTTACATTTGCATAGGTCAATCAAACATGGAGGGTAACCCCCGTCCTGAGCAGATAGACAAGGAGAATGTCAGCCCACGTTTTGTGACTATGAACGCTGTTGACTTCCCTGACAGCAAGATGGGTGAGTGGCGTACAGCCGTTCCGCCATTGGCACGTCCCAGCACAGGTCTTACACCTGCCGATTATTTTGGCCGTACCATGGTTCAGAATATGCCTGAGAACGTAAAGATAGGTGTTGTCATGGTTGCTGTGGCCGGTTGTTCAATTGACCTCTTTGACAAGGACAAGTGTGAGGAGTACATTCCCAAGCAGGCTGGATGGATGCAGAATATCTGCAAGGAATACGGAGGTAACCCATACAACCGTCTTATCGAGCTCTGCAAGAAGGCTCAGAAGGATGGTGTAATCAAGGGCATCCTGCTGCATCAGGGTGAGACCAACACCAATGATCCGCAGTGGCCTGCCAACGTAAAAAAGGTCTATGATGACATCCTGGCTGACCTGGGTCTTGAGGCCGGTTCAATTCCTCTGCTTTCAGGTGAGGTTGTTCCTGCCGATCAGCGTGGTGCATGCGCCGACCACAATAAGGTAATGGCTACTCTGCCTGAGACCCTGCCGCAGGCTATGGTTGTTCCTGCATACGGATGTGAGGCCGGTCGTGACCATCTGCACTTCAATGCCAAGGGTCTGCGTGAGTTTGGTCGCCGCTATGCCGCCCGCATGCTGGGCTATCTCGGCTACTGATAAAGTTAGCGATTTAACTGGGGACGGTTCTTTTTGTGCTCCTTCAGGGGCACAAAAAGAACCGTCCCCTTTGTGCCCCAACGAACTGCCGGATGGCTTTTTTCTACGAAAAGTTTGGTTAAAAAGAGAAATGACACTATCTTTGCACCCGATAAGATGATGTGTGGAGAGGCCGAGGGCCTCTTTTTTGTTGCCATACACCACTTATCCCAAACAAGTATTTAATCGTATATGATTGACAGACAAAAAGTTATCGACATTGCAAAACAGTGGCTTGACAGCAAGGAAGGTTATTTTCTTGTTGACGTTGACGTTACTCCTGATAACCGTATCGTGGTTGAGATAGACCAGGCGGAGGGTGTTTGGATTGACGATTGCGTGGATTTGAGCCGTTTTATTGAATCATCTCTTGACCGTGATGTTGAGGATTATGAGTTGGAGGTGGGCTCCGCCGGAATAGGCCAGCCGTTCAAGGTGCTCCAGCAGTACATAAACCACATAGGTCAGGAGGTTGAGGTACTCCCCAAGAGCGGAGCCAAGCTCAAGGGAATACTTGTGTCTGCCGATGAAAAGGGATTTGCCGTCAAGACTCAGCAGAAGCAGAAGGTTGAGGGCAGCAAACGTCCCAAGACAGTCGATGTGGAGATTCCATTCGGCTATGATGAAGTGAAATATGTAAAATACGTAATAAGTTTAAAGTAAAATGGCTACTAAGAAAGAAGAGACGATCTCATTGATCGATACCTTTCAGGAGTTCAAGGAACTGAAGAACATTGACCGCATGACGCTGGTCTCAGTCCTTGAGGAGAGTTTCCGCAGTGTTATCTCAAAGATGTTCGGAACAGATGAGAATTACTCTGTCATTGTCAACCCCGATAAGGGTGACTGTGAGATACAGCGTTCCCGCATAGTTGTTGATGACAAGGATCTGGAGGATTCAAACACTCAGATTTCACTTACTGAGGCCCGTCAGATTGATGAGGACTTTGAGGTAGGCGAGGAGGTTTCTGAGCAGGTTGATTTCTCTAAGTTCGGTCGTAGGGCTATCCTGAACCTGCGTCAGACTCTTGCTTCAAAGATTCTGGAGCTTGAGAAAGACAGCCTCTACAACAAGTATGTTGAGAAGATAGGCACCATCGTAACCGGTGAGGTTTATCAGATATGGAAGAAGGAGATCCTGCTTCTGGATGATGAGGGTAATGAACTGCTTCTGAGCAAGACTGACCAGATTCCCAGTGATTTCTTCCGTAAGGGTGAGAGCGTACGTGCAGTGGTGGATCGCGTTGACAACGTGAACAACCCCAAGATCATGTTGAGCCGCACATCACCTCTGTTCCTGCAGCGTCTGCTTGAGCAGGAGGTTCCTGAGATTGCCGATGGTCTTATCACAATCAAGAAGATTGTACGCATACCGGGTGAGCGTGCCAAGATTGCCGTTGAGTCATATGATGACCGTATCGATCCCGTAGGCGCCTGCGTAGGTGTAAAGGGTTCACGCATACACGGCATTGTACGTGAGTTGCGCAATGAGAACATTGACGTTATCAACTACACTTCAAATATCGAGCTCTTCATCAAGCGTGCCCTGAGTCCTGCCAAGGTTTCTGAGCTTAAGCTGGATACGGAGGCTCGTCGTGCAGAGGTTTATCTCAAGCAGGATCAGGTATCACTTGCTATAGGTAAGAGCGGTCTTAACATCAAGCTGGCCAGCATGCTTACCGAGTATACCATTGATGTATATCGTGAACTTGAATCAGAGGTATCTGAGGAGGATATCTATCTGGATGATTTCCGTGGCGACATAGAGGATTGGGTGGTAGATGCACTGCATGATGCAGGCTTTGAGACCGCCAAGGCTGTACTGCGCGCTGACCGTGAGATACTGACTGAGTCAGTTGATCTGGAAGAGGAGCAGGTTGACGAGATACTTGACATTCTGGCACGTGAGTTCTCTGATGAAGAGGAGTTCCAGAAGTTCATTAAGCAATAAGAATCCGTTTAAGCGAACTTAAATAGATTCCAAACAATAGGGGCTGAGTCCTCAAACAACAAGATATTTTTATAGATGGCGATAAGAATAAGTAAAGTAACGAGAGAGTTGAATGTGGGAGCGTCAACATTGGTTGAGTTCCTGCATAAGAAGGGTTTTGGCGATGTGACTGAAGATCTGAATCAGAAACTTTCAGATGAGCAGTATAATCTGCTTGTAGCAGAATTCAGTCAGGATAAGACTATCCGTGAGGAGGCTAACCGTTTCCTGCAGGACCGCCAGAGCCGTAAGGTAGCCCCAGAGGAACCTGTCAAGGAGGAGAAACCGGTCAAGAAGGCACCGGAGCCTGAGATGATAGAGACTGTCATCCCGGAGGAACCGGTCATCAAGTTCAAGACTGTGGGTAAGATCAATCTTGACACTCCCAAGGCAGAGACCCCCGTACAGGAGAAGCCTGCTCCTAAGGCCAAACCTGCACCGTCAGAGCCTGCCAAGGAGAAACCTGTTCCAGCCAAGGTGGAGAAACCTGCCAAGGTAGAACCGGCCAAACCGGCTAAGCCTGCTCCTGCTCCAAAGGCAGAACCTGTCAAGAGCGAGCCTGAGCCAGCTCCGGCACCAGCACCTATGGCAGAGCCTGTAAAGCCTGAGCCAAAGGAAGAGCCTGTAAAGGCAGAGCCTGTGGTGACAGCTGCTCCTGAACCTGAACAGCCTGTTGAGGAAGAGGTGTTCAAGATTGCCGCTCCTGAGGATGGAGGTCTTAAGCTCAAGACCGTTGGAAAGATTGACCTGGCAGCCATCAACCAGTCAACCCGTCCCAAGAAGAAGTCTAAGGAGGAGAAGAAAAAGGAGCGTGAGGCCAAGGAACTGCAGCGCCAGCAACAGCGTCAGCAGTTCAAGGAGTCACTCATCAAGGAAATCAAGCCGGGTGAGAAATCACAGGGAGGTGATGCTCCACGCAAGAAGAACCGCGTTCGTATAGGCGGTGAGAAGGTGGATATCACCAAGGCTGAGAATTACAGTCAGCCCGGAGGCGGTGAGAACCGTGGCAAGGATTCACAGAAGGGTGGAGGCCGCAACGGCAAGGATCATCGTCATAACAAGATTGATAAGAACGAGTTCTCAAATGAGGACGTAAACCGTCAGATCAGAGATACATTCTCATCATTCCAGAAAGGCAAGACCAAGTCTTCAAAGTACCGCAAGGACAAGCGTGAGCAGGTTCAGCAGCGTCAGATGGAGGCTCTGGAGCAGGAGATGGCAGAGAGCAAGGTATTGAAACTTACCGAGTTCGTGACAGCCAATGAGCTGGCCACCATGATGAACATACCCGTGACCCAGGTTATTGCCACCTGTATGAACGTGGGTATGATGGTGTCAATCAACCAGCGTCTGGATGCCGAGACAATTAATATCGTGGCCGATGAATACGGTTTCACAACAGACTTTGTGAGCGCTGAGGTTGCACAGCAGATCAGTGAGGAGGCCGATAAGGAGGAGGATCTGGTACCGCGCGCACCTATCGTAACAGTTATGGGTCACGTTGACCATGGTAAGACATCTCTGCTGGACTACATCCGCAAGTCAAACGTCATTGCCGGTGAGGCCGGTGGTATCACACAGCACATCGGTGCTTACAACGTGAAGCTGGATGATGGACGTCACATCACCTTCCTGGATACTCCGGGTCATGAGGCTTTCACCGCCATGCGTGCCCGTGGTGCCCAGGTAACCGATATAGCAATCATTATCGTTGCTGCCGATGACAACGTGATGCCCCAGACCAAGGAGGCTATCGCACATGCCACTGCAGCCGGTGTACCTATAGTATTTGCCATCAATAAGGTTGATAAACCTGCTGCTGATCCTGAGCGTATCAAGCAGGAACTGGCACAGATGAACTTCCTGGTAGAGGACTGGGGAGGTAAGTATCAGAGCCAGGATATATCGGCCAAGAAGGGTATAGGTGTTCCTGAACTTATGGAGAAGGTGCTGCTTGAGGCTGAGATGCTTGACCTCAAGGCTAACCCCAACCGTAAGGCTACAGGTACTATCATCGAGTCATCACTGGATAAGGGCCGCGGTTACGTGGCTACCGTGCTGGTATCGAACGGAACCCTTAAGATGGGTGATATCGTTATTGCCGGAACATCATGGGGTAAGGTCAAGGCTATGTTCAACGAGCGTAACCAGAAGATGAAATCAGCTGCTCCAGCAGAGCCTGTGCTGATTCTTGGTCTGAACGGTGCTCCGCAGGCCGGTGTAAGTTTCCATGTTGTTGACAGCGAGCGTGAGGCCCGTGAGATCACAAGCAAGCGTGAGCAGCTGCAGCGTGAGCAGGGTGTACGTACCGCACAGACACTTACTCTGGATGAGCTGGGACGCCGTATCAAGATGGGCGATTTCCACGAGCTCAACCTGATTGTGAAGGCCGATGTGGATGGTTCTGTAGAGGCTCTGAGCGATTCACTCATAAAACTCTCTACTCCCAATATCCAGGTCAACGTAATACACAAGGCCGTAGGTGCCATTTCTGAGAGTGATGTCAGCCTGGCATCGGCATCAAATGCCATTATCATTGGCTTTGACGTACGTCCTTCAGGTCCCGCCAAGCGTCTGGCTGAGCAGAATGATGTTGACATACGCATCTACTCAATCATCTATGATGCCATTGATGAGGTCAAGGCCGCTATGGAGGGTCTGCTTGCACCCAAGGTCAAGGAGGAGGTTACATCAACCGTTGAGGTTATGGAGGTGTTCCATATATCAAAGGTGGGTATGGTAGCCGGTTGCCGTGTACGTGAGGGTAAGGTGTCACGTAGTGACAAGGCCCGCGTTATCCGTGACGGCATTGTTATACATACAGGCGACATACAGGCTCTGAAACGCTTCAAGGATGATGTTAAGGAGGTTCAGGCCGGTATGGAGTGCGGTATGAGCTTAGTATCATACAATGACATCAAGGAGGGTGATATCATAGAGACATTCACTCAGATTGAGGTAAAACAGACTCTTTAAGTTCAGGTTATGACTGTATTGGATTGCATTATCCTGTGTCTCCTTATAACCGGTATGGTTATGGGATTCATCAAGGGGTTGACAAAACAGGCTTTTGCCGTTTTAGGAATAATCCTTGGAATAATTCTGGGAACATTGTTCTACAAACCCTTTGCTGATTTTCTGAGAGAGACAATGAACATGCCCGACAGGCCTGCCAGTATCATGGCATTCTTCATCATTCTTCTGGTTGTGCCCTTGATATGCGGCGTGTTGGGAAATCTTCTTTCAAAACTGATACATGTGGCCAGTCTGGGTTTCATTGACAGAATTCTGGGGGCGGCTTTCGGACTGCTCAAGTATCTGCTTATAATGGGCCTGGTAATCATGCTTCTGGATATGACCGGTTTATCAGAAAAGTATATCAACCGTTCTGAGAGGAGGCAGTCCAAGATGTATGTGTATGTAAGAAACGTTACAAGTTTCTGCCTGCAATGGACATGGGATAAGATACAGGATAGCGCTGAGGAGCTTGTTCCTGAATTGAAGAACAAGAAAGGAAACAGCAACACTGGTTCATCCAACCAAAAAAGTGTTTGAAACAAAAGTGAATTCTGAAACACAGGACAATAGTCTGATAAGGGAGATAAGTGCCGAGAAGTACCGCTACGGCTTTACTACCGATGTTCATACGGAGATAATAGACCGTGGCCTTACCGAGGACACGGTCCGTCTCATTTCAGAGCGTAAGGGTGAGCCTGAGTGGCTGCTTGAGTTCAGGCTCAAGGCATACCGTCACTGGCTTACCATGGAGATGCCGCACTGGGCACATCTGGATATCCCTGAGATAGACTATCAGAACATATCATATTACGCTGACCCTACAGTCAAGAAGGAGGGGCCCAAGAACCTGGACGAGATTGATCCGCAGGTGATGAAGACCTTTGACAAACTGGGCATTCCGCTTGAGGAGCGTCTTGCTCTGAGCGGAGGCGTGGCCGTTGATGCGGTCATGGATTCAGTATCGGTCAAGACCACTTTCAAGAAGACCCTGGCAGAGAAGGGAATCATTTTCTGCTCAATGGGTGAGGCTGTCAAGAACCATCCGGACCTGATACGTCAGTATCTGGGCAGCGTAGTGAATTACCGTGACAATTTCTTTGCCGCCCTGAACAGCGCTGTATTCAGTGACGGCTCATTCGTATATATACCCAAGGGCGTACGTTGCCCCATGGAGCTCTCTACATACTTCCGTATCAACGCAGCCGGCACAGGTCAGTTTGAGCGCACGCTCATTGTGGCCGATGATGACAGCTACGTATCCTATTTGGAGGGTTGCACCGCACCTATGCGCGATGAGAACCAGCTGCATGCCGCTATCGTTGAGATTGTGGTGCTGGACCGCGCTGAGGTTAAGTACAGCACAGTACAGAACTGGTATCCGGGTGATGAGAACGGCAAGGGTGGCGTATATAACTTTGTAACCAAACGAGGTCTGCTCAAGGGTGTTGACAGCAAGCTCTCCTGGACTCAGGTGGAGACGGGATCTGCCATCACATGGAAGTACCCAAGCTGTGTGCTTCAGGGTGACGGCTCACAGGGTGAGTTCTACTCGGTGGCTCTCACCAATAACTGGCAGCAGGCTGATACGGGTACCAAGATGATACACATAGGCCGTAATACCAAGAGTACGGTCATAAGCAAGGGAATATCGGCAGGACACAGCCAGAACTCCTACCGCGGACTTATCAAGGTGGGTGAGCATGCTGACGGAGCACGTAACTACAGCCAGTGTGATTCACTGCTGTTGGGGAGCCAGTGCGGAGCCCATACTTTCCCTTATATGGATGTAAAGAATGAGACTGCCATCGTGGAACATGAGGCAACCACCTCAAAGATATCTGAGGACCAGTTGTTCTACTGCAACCAGCGTGGCATACCTATGGAACAGGCCATCGGCCTTATTGTTAACGGTTACGCCAAGGAGGTGCTCAACAAACTGCCTATGGAGTTTGCGGTTGAGGCTCAGCGTCTGCTCTCGGTGTCACTTGAAAATACAGTAGGTTAAAATGAGTATGTTAAAGATAGAGAATCTTGAGGCCGCAATAAACGGCAAACAGATATTGAAGGGCATTAACCTTGAGGTGAATGCCGGTGAGGTACATGCCATAATGGGCCCCAACGGGTCTGGAAAGAGTACCATGAGCAATGTGCTTGTGGGCCATCCTGCATATGAGGTGACAGGCGGAACAGCTACATTCAAGGGCAAGAACCTGCTTGAGATGAGTGCTGAGGAACGCAGTCATGAGGGCTTGTTCATGTCATTCCAGTATCCGGTTGAGATACCGGGTGTGAGCATGACCAACTTTATGCGCACCGCCATCAATGAGAAACGCAAGTATCAGGGCCTGCCGCCAATGGCCCCTACGGAGTTCCTCAAGTTCATCAAGGAGAAGCGTGACATGGTTAAGCTTGACGCCAAGTTCATGAACCGCTCCGTGAATGAGGGTTTCAGCGGTGGTGAGAAGAAACGTAACGAGATATTCCAGATGGCCATGCTTGAGCCGTCACTCAGCATACTTGACGAGACTGATTCAGGTCTTGACATCGATGCCCTGCGCATTGTTGCCGATGGTGTTAACCGCCTTAAGAGCCCGGAGACATCGGTAATAGTCATTACCCATTACCAGCGTCTGCTGGATTATATAAAGCCCGATATCGTTCATGTACTTTATCAGGGCCGGATAATCAAGACTGCCGGTCCAGAATTGGCTCTTGAACTTGAGGAGCGTGGTTATGATTGGGTGATTAAGGAATATGAGGATTCCCTGAAATGAAACAGGCGCAGAATTACATAGATCTTTTCAAGGAGAACAGGGCACTGGTGGAGCGTGGCTCCGCCGGTATAATGAACTCCCTGCGTGATGCTGCTTTGGGCAGTCTTGCAGAGTATGGTCTGCCTCACAAAGGCCTTGAAGAGTATCTTCATACTGATATCTCAAAGTGGTTTGAGCCTGATTGGGGCATGAACCTTGCAAGATTGGATATGCCTGTTGATTTTGCGCAGGCTTTCAAGTGCAGTGTACCCAACCTGAGCACCCAACTCTATTTCCTGGCCAATGATGCCTTTGCAAGTTCAGATACGGCGTCTAAGGCCGCTCTTCCTGAGGGGGTGTTTGCCGGCAGCCTGAAGAAGGCCGCTCAGGATCGTCCTGACCTTGTGGAGAAGTTCTACGGCAGGTTGGCCGATATGGACAAGCCTGGTATCGCAGCCATCAACACGCTGTTTGCACAGGACGGTTTCATCCTCTATGTGCCCGATGGCGTTACTATAGAGAAACCTCTGCAGCTTATAACCCTGCTCAGCTCCAAGGTTGACCTCATGGTTAACCGCAGGATTCTGGTTGTGCTGGGGCGGGCATCACAGGCAAAACTGTTGCTTTGTGATCATGCGCTGGCTGCGAACAACTATCTTACCACTCAGGTGATTGAGATTATTGCAGGGCAGGATTCCATATTTGAACTTTATGACCTGGAGGAGACCCACACCGCCAATCTGCGTGCATCAGAACTATACATAAGTCAGGATGCGGGCAGTAAGGTATCGGTAGATAATCTTACGCTTCATAACGGTCAGACGCGTAACACTGTATGCGTCACTTTTGACGGTCAGGGCGCGGAACTCTCTTTAAACGGAGTAGCCATTACTGATAAGAGCCAGCATGTGGACAATATGACCTTTGTTGACCACCGCGTGCCGGATTGCACAAGCAGTGAACTGTTCAAGTATGTGCTTGATGAGAGTTCTACAGGTGCCTTTGCCGGCAAGGTGCTGGTTCGTGAGGGTGCACAGCATACCTCATCACAGCAGACCAACCGTAATATTTGTCTTACCCGTGAGGCCCGTATGTTTACACAGCCTCAGTTGGAGATATATGCCGATGACGTTAAATGCAGCCACGGAGCTACCGTGGGCCAGCTTGACGATAAGGCATTGTTCTATATGCGTCAGCGCGGAATTCCGCAGCAGGAGGCCCGTATGATGCTTATGCTCGCCTTTGTGGGCGAGGTTATAGGTAAGGTGGAACTGGAGCCTCTCCGTGACCGTCTGTACCGTCTTGTTGAGAAACGTTTCCGTGGAGAACTCACCCAGTGTGAGGGATGCCGTGCCTGCAGATAATATGATTGATGTAGAGAAAATACGTAGGGATTTCCCCATATTGGGACGTGAGGTATATGGCAAACCTCTTGTCTATTTTGACAATGCCGCCACAACCCAGAAGCCCCAGTGTGTCATAGATGCCATAAGTGAGGCATACTGCAATGAGAATGCCAACGTTCATCGTGGAATCCATTTCCTGTCGCAGCATGCTACAGACTTGATGGAGTCTGCACGTGACAAGGTGCGTCAGTTCATCGGCGCCGGCAGCACGGAGGAGATTATCTTTACCCGTGGCACTACTGAGAGTATCAATCTGCTTGCCAGTTCATTTTCAAGTGCATTCCTGAAAGAGGGTGATGAGGTGATTATCTCCGGAATGGAGCATCACAGCAATATTGTTCCTTGGCAAATCCAGTCTGAGAGATACGGTTTCAGGATAAAGGTTATTCCTGTTCTTGACAATGGAGAACTTGATCTGGAGGCTTTCAAGGCTCTTGTTTCAGACAAGACCCGTCTGGTAAGCATCACGCACGTTTCAAATGTGTTGGGTACCGTGAATCCTGTCTCTGAGATAATCAGCCTGGCCCATTCACATGGCATTCCGGTGGCAGTTGACGGTGCGCAGTCTGTACCTCATATCAAGGTGAACGTTCAGGAACTTGGAGCAGATTTCTACGCATTCAGCGGACATAAGATTTACGGTCCTACAGGAATAGGCGTCCTGTACGGCCGCAAGGAGTTACTTGAGCAGATGCCCCCATATCAGGGAGGCGGCGAGATGATAAAGCGTGTCACCTTTGAAAAGACCACATATAATGAACTGCCGTACAAGTTTGAGGCAGGTACACCTGATTATGTAGGCTCCATTGCATTGGCCAAGGCTCTGGATTATGTTCAGGGTATAGGGATGGACAACATAGCAGCATATGAATCTGAGCTATGCAGTTATGCCATTGAAAGGCTGAATGGAATCCCTGATATGCGGATTATCGGAAATGCTGAACATCGTAGTGCGGTCGTTTCATTCCTTGTGGGCAATATCTATCCGTCTGATATGGGTACGCTGCTGGACCGTCTGGGTATTGCCGTGCGTACAGGACATCACTGCGCTGAGCCGCTCATGGACCGTCTGGGTATTCCGGGTACGGTGAGGGCCTCATTTGCTTTCTATAACACAAAGCACGAGATTGATTCACTTGCGGAGGGTATTGAACGTGTAAAGCAGATGTTTTAACTATTTTTTGTATTTTATGAAAAATGGGCTAACTTTGCCCAAGTATTAATAAAACACATAATTATGAGAAGGCTGTTATTTTGTTTGATTGCACTGTATGTAGGTGTATGTACATTCACTTCATGTGATGAGAAAGAGAAAAATGATTTAATAGAGCGAAATGATGACAATCAGGGAGGTCAGAAAGATACGACCAATACCCAGGGAGATACTGCCGTAACCAATGCGTTGACTATATCAGAACAGCAGGCCAGGTTATCGGGAGCGCTGAATACTGTGGTTCGATCCATTGATTTTACGGATCTGGGCCAGGCTTTGAGAAATATCATGGCTGAATATGGTGATAATACTATTAGTCTGGATTCTATCCTTGCATCAATTGCCGCGCAGGATGAGCAATTGGCAAACAGAATTATTTCAATCCGTGAGCTCCTGTTTGTTAAGGGGGATAAACGTGTTGATTTTGAGGAACTGTTTTTTGAGGCAACCCTGAATTTTATGCTGGATACCATACAGTTCCCGGACGGTGAAGGTGGTTTTAGGGATTCAGTTGTAATCAAGCCTGTTCTTTCAAATGTAAACTATAAGGCAGATCAGTTCAAGTTGACTATCGGATTCAATAACAAGGAAAATGCGGTTATTGTCTTTAAGTGTCATAATGATGTTGAAAGTAGGGTTGAATTTACTGATTCATTAACCAAAGAGGTAACAAATATTACTCTCCCCGATACGTTGGAGTTATCGGTAGCCATTGGTTCCAAGACCGTTTTATCGGCCAACATTGGGTATAAGACCGATTTCCAGGTTCAGATTGAAGGAAGTGGCTCAATTATCAAAAAACGAATTAATGGAGTAATACAGGATAATGATAAGTTCAAACTCACCAAACTGATACTCAACGGAGAGAAACTGTCATTGAATGCAGGTGTTACTCTTGACAAGTATTCCATTCTGGCAAAAGCTGACTATGATAAGGAGAATGGCTTGATTCTGAATGCAAATGCACAAATGTTGGGTTTTGATGTCCTGTCCATAAGGGCTAAGGTTGATGCCACCATAAAAGATGGTATGGACTGGACGGATGTTGTTAACGGCATTTTACCATGGCTTACAGCCAATAATGACAGGATGGCGAGAGGCGTAGATGTTGAAGCGGTTCTTGGCAATAAGGACATTACGCTGTTGGCATCGGTGGATCTTACCGATAATGATATTCTAAATGCTCTTATACCATTCATTATAACCCAACCTAAAAACGAAGATGAAAGGAATTCATTCAGACAAATGACAGAATATTTTAACAGACGTATTAAAGGCGAGCTGTATTTTAAGGATTACGATGCCCCTCAGGCTAAGATCAGGTTTGTTTATGATCCGGAATCTGCAGGTGAGATGCAAGTAATCAACCCCACAGCACTCGATATTAATGCTTTTATGAACAACCTTAAGAACTGCGGTCTCCGCATTATGGTTGATACATATGATGATAACAAGAGACCTGTAACTGTATCATTCCAGGAGTATTTTGGTGAACTTGATATCAAGGCTATAGGAGGAGAAATCCTGTCCAAGTTCAAGAATGCTTTTGGTTCTCTTGTACCTACTACTGAACCATTGTCAAGTGGTGGCATCTATGATGTACAAACGATTGAAGATTTAAAAGGTAGAATAAAAGAGATAGCAGCCCTGCTTAAATAATCACCAGCCGGGACAGCATAAATCTTTTATGGAAAGGGTGGCCGTTAATAAGGCCATCCTTTCTTTTTTAGCCATTTTTGAACTTTGCTTTGAAGGTAAACTATACATCGGGATAAAAAACAAACAAGTTTATTTTGTTCTCCCCCCGTCTTGTATTACCTTTGCAAGTCAAAAAAATTGAAGGTTAAATAAATACGATATATGAAACAGAAAGCACTCCTTATGATTCTTGACGGCTGGGGCATAGGTAACCGCTCCAAGGCTGATGTGATTTACAACACACCAACTCCTTATATGGATTATCTGAACGCCAACTATCCTAATGCACAGTTGCTGGCATCGGGTGAGAACGTAGGTCTTCCTGACGGTCAGATGGGTAACTCGGAGGTTGGTCACCTTAATATCGGTGCCGGCCGTGTGGTATATCAGGATCTGGTCAAGGTAAACCGTGCCATTGCTGACGGCAGCATCCGCCAGAACAAGGAGATCGTATCTGCTTACACATACGCCAAGGAGAACGGCAAGAAGCTGCATCTTATGGGTCTGGTATCAGACGGTGGTGTTCACAGTTCACTGGAGCACCTGTTCTGCCTTACCGACATAGCCCGTGAGTATGGTATTGACAAGACATACGTACACTGCTTCATGGATGGTCGTGATACCGACCCCAAGAGCGGTAAGGGTTTCATTGACCAGCTCGTTAAGCGTGGTGACAAGGTAGCCACCATAATCGGCCGTTATTATGCAATGGACCGTGACAAGCGCTGGGAGCGTGTCAAGATAGCATATGACCAGTTGGTTGGCGGTGAGGGCCGTAAGGCTTCTGATATGGTAAAGGCTGTTGAGGAGTCATATGCTGAGGGCGTTACTGATGAGTTTATGAAGCCTATCGTAAATGAGGCTTATGACAGCCGCATAGAGGAGGGTGATGCAATCATCTTCTTCAACTTCCGTAATGATCGCGCCAAGGAGCTCACCATCGTCCTGACTCAGAAGGATATGAACGAGGAGGGTATGCATACCATTCCCGGTCTGCAGTACTACTGCCTCACTCCGTACGATGCTTCATTTACCGGTGTTCACATCCTGTTTGACAAGGAAAACGTAAACAATACTCTTGGTGAGTATCTGTCAGCACAGGGACTCAAGCAGCTTCACATAGCTGAGACTGAGAAGTATGCTCATGTAACATTCTTCCTTAACGGTGGCCGTG
The DNA here is from genome assembly GCA_902763885.1 of uncultured Bacteroidales bacterium. Lineage (GTDB taxonomy): Bacteria > Bacteroidota > Bacteroidia > Bacteroidales > Bacteroidaceae > Colenecus. The sequence goes on from CACWTU010000002.1 coordinate 128,484, forward strand.
AGCTCCCGTTTGAGGGCGAGGACCGCATCTTGGTTCCCTCACCCAAGGTTGCCACATATGACCTGCAGCCCGAGATGAGTGCCTACATCGTCCGTGACAAGCTGGTCGAGGCCATCGGAACTGATAAGTATGACTTTATCGTAGTGAACTTTGCCAACGGTGATATGGTTGGTCATACCGGCGTATATGAGGCTATTGAGAAGGCGGTCGTTGCAGTTGATGCCTGCGTTCATGATGTCATTGAGGCAGCCAAGGCCCATAATTACGAGGCTATAATCATTGCCGACCACGGTAATGCTGACAACGCCCTGAACCCCGACGGCACCCCCAATACGGCACACTCGCTGAATCCTGTTCCGGTTATCTACGTAACCCCGCGCAAGGATGCCAAGGTTGAGTCCGGTATCCTGGCCGATGTGGCTCCTTCAATTCTCACCATAATGGGTCTGCCAATACCTGCTGAGATGAACGGCAAGGTACTTGTAAAGTAAACCATAGACTGTATTATCATAGCCGACGACCTGAGTCAAGGCCGTCGGCCTTATGTTTTTTGTTCCCTAAAACAGATGAAACTGATTCCTATATACACTTGGAACAGGAGCATGCTCCAGTTCAACCGTAAAAGAGACAATTTATCACGTCAGCCCTGGTTTCAGGGCGTAATCCTGATGGTCTGTGTCATTGTGGCAATGCTGTTGGCTAATCTGCCTGCCACACGTTTCTATTATCACTCTTTCCTTGAGACCAGCGTACAGATTCATTTCCAGAGTCCTGACGGCCGTGTTGACTGGCTGTTCCCTCACGGAATGACCATAGAGAAGATCATCAACGATGTGCTGATGGTGGTTTTCTTCTTTACCGTAGGTCTGGAAATAAAGCGTGAGGTAGCACATGGTGAACTCTCCTCGATAAAGAAGGCTCTGCTTCCGGTTATTGCCGCATTCGGCGGAGTCATAATGCCTGCATTGTTCTACACATTGATAAACCACGGCACTGTAGCGTCATCAGGTTGGGGTATTCCTACTGCAACTGATATAGCATTCGCAGTATGCATCCTGTCGGTCTTGGGCGACAGGGTCCCGGTTTCACTTAAGGTTTTCCTTACTGCACTTGCCATAGCCGATGACCTAATCGCCATACTCGTGGTAGCATTCTTCTACGGTGGTCATATCAATATGCTTCTTTTGGCATTATCGGTTGTGGTGATATTTGTTGCGTGGCTGTTCAAGCACTTCGGACAGAAACATGTTTGGGTTTACCTTTTGTTGGCTGCCATCGTGTGGGCCCTGTTCTACTATTCCGGAATTCACGCTACGATGTCGGGTGTGGTGATGGCTTTCATAATACCTTCCGAGGCACGTTTTGAACGTTCATACGTGCTGCACAAGATCAAGTTCTTCAGTCAGAAACTGCTCTCTTTTGACCAGATTGATGATGAGACCATGTTCCCCAACGGGCCGCAGCGCCATCTGTTGCGTAAAATACACCAAACCGCATATGGCTCACTCAATATGAGCTACCGAGTAGAACATGCTCTTTCACCGTGGGTAAATTTTGTCATAATGCCGATATTCGCACTGGCCAATGCCGGTGTTGAGATACCTGACCTTACATATTTCAATATTTTCAATACAGCCGGCTTGACAGGAGGAGTAGGGCTTGGCATATTCCTTGGCCTAGTTTTAGGCAAGCCGATAGGCATTACACTCTTCAGCTTTGCCGCTATTAAGACGCGTCTTTGTGAGATGCCTGAGAAAGCGGGGTGGGCCATGTTCTTTGCGGTGGCCTGTCTGGGTGGTATCGGATTTACTATGTCAATATTCGTTGATACGCTCTCTTTCCAGGATGTGGCTCAGGTTGAGGAAATGAGAAATGCCGGCAAGATAGCCATCCTGATGGGCTCTCTGGCTGCCGGCATTTTAGGATCCCTGCTTATTAAGTTTGTTGCAGGGATAAGTTCCGGAAAGGAATCACTCAGCTGAGAAATCGTCCTTGCCTACGCCGCACATGGGGCATACAAAATCATCGGGTATCTCCTCCCAGGGGGTACCCGGTGCTATTCCACCCTCAGGATAACCTACAGCGGGATCATACTCCCAGCCGCACATATCGCATACATACTTACTCATAATATTGATTGCTTTAGGTTAATACTTATCTGCAAACATATAAAAATCGGCAGATTTTTGTAAGTTTGTGTCTGCTAAATTTTTGGATTATGATAAAGAATCTGAGCGATAAAGTAAGGTACATAGGTGTCGATGACCTGGATTTGGACCTGTTTGAGAGTCAGTATATTGTTCCTGAGGGAATGGCGTATAACTCATACGTGATACTTGATGACAAGGTAGCTATACTTGATACGGCTGATGCACGTAAGGCTGATGAGTGGAAGGCAAATCTCCGTGAGGCTCTTGCAGGCCGCCAGCCTGATTATCTTGTTGTTCATCACATGGAGCCGGATCACTCTGCTCTTATTGCATGGGCTCTTGAGGCATATCCCAGTATTACTCTCGTAGCCAGCGCCAAGGCTATCCAGATGCTTGGCCAGTTCTTTGAGGATATCAACGTGGAGGGCCGCACTCTGGCAGTCAAGGAGGGCTCTGTGCTTGAACTGGGCAGCCACAGCCTTAAGTTCATCGGCGCCCCAATGGTTCACTGGCCGGAGGTAATGGTCTCTTTTGATGAGGCTGAGGGTGCGCTCTACAGCGCTGATGCCGTGGGTAAGTTCGGTGCCTTGAGCAAGTGCGGATTCTATGGTCGCGATGATGATGACTGGGCATGTGAGGCCCGTCGTTACTACTTCAATATTGTAGGTAAGTATGGCGCTCCTGTACGTACCCTGCTGGGTAAGTTGGCTGAGCTTCCTATAAAGAGTATCCGCCCTCTGCATGGCCCTATCCTTGAGGATAACCTGTCAGAGTACATTGACCTTTATAAGACATGGAGCAGCTATGCTGTTGAGACAGAGGGTATCTTCATCGCCTGTGCCTCCATTCACGGCGGCACAATGGTGGCAGCTCAGAAGCTGGCTGAGATACTGCGTGCCAAGGGTGCGCCCCGTGTTGAGGTGAGTGATTTGTGCCGCTCTGATTTTGCTGAGAACGTTGAGGATGCTTTCCGTCATTCCAAGCTTGTATTGGCTGCTTCATCGTATGATGCCGGGCTGTTCACTCCTATGTATGAGTTCCTGCATCGGCTGCAGATAAAAGGCTTCTGTAACCGCAAGGTAGCTATCATTGAGAACGGCTCATGGGCACCATCAGCCGGTCGCGTCATGAAGGAGATGCTCTCCACAATGAGCAACATCGAGATAGTAGAGCCTATGGTTACCATCAAGAGTCGCATGAAAGAGGCTGATATCCCAGTTCTGGAATCTTTAGCTTCAGCGCTTCTTTAACCTGTAAAAAAAATGATACCATTGGGGTCTGTCCCCTTTGGTATCATTTTTGAAAATAGTACCATTGGGGTCTGTCACCTTTGGTATCATTTTTTTAGTTTGATTATTTCTTGGCCTTGGCGCGCTGAGCGTCCAGGAAGTCGGTCATTTTCTTGAGGTTCTCCTCGGTGTACATGGCTGCGCCGCCGTGGCTGCCCTCGGGTACGCGTACTATGTAGCTCTCTACGCCTGCCTCCTGCATCTTGTCATACAGATACTGGCTTACGCATGATGCAACTACAAAGTCTGCATCACCGTGGAACATGTAACCTGCTACGTCATTCTTATCCAGGAAACCTGATGCACTCAGCAGCATGAACTTATCCTCATTGCCCTCCTTGGGTGCGCCGATGAGCTGCTCCTCGGGAGTGTTGCCCTTGCCGCCGAATACCATTGCGTTACCGCACTCCATCTGCAGGAGCTCTGTGGGACCTGACCAGTCGCAGAATGCGTTTACATAACTGGACTCCTTGGTGTAGGGGCCTACGTTACCCTCAATGTCATATTCGGCTGTGCCGTACTTGCCAATCTTGACTCCGTTTGACAGAGCGGTAACGGCACTCAGGTGACCACCTGATGAGAAACCTGAGATAGCGATGAATGAGGTATCGAATTTGTACTTGGCTGCGTTAGCGCGGATAAAGCGGATAACGGCCTTGATATCGTTAACCTGAGCAGGCCACTTGCCGTCGGCAATTGAACGGTGGTTAGGGCAAACCACTGCATAACCGGCATTGAGGAGAGCCTGACCGATAGTGTTCACATCGGCCATACCCTTTGAGCTGTTGCTGCCCCATGCGCTACCGTAAATGTGTACAACCACGGGATACTTATCCTTAACCTCCTTGGGCAGATAGATGTCAAGCATGTGATAAACCTGACCGTCATCGCCGGCATAGTTTATGTCTGTAAATTTCTCGGAGCACTCAACCTGGGCACCGCCCTGAGGACCACCGAATCCGCCGAAACCGCCGAATCCGCCACCACCCATCGGGGGCATACCGCCACCCATAGGAGGCATACCGCCACCAGGAAAACCACCACCGCCCGGGAACTGGGCGAAACATGTGAGCGACATAACGACAGCCGCTGCAAGAAGAATCTGTTTTTTCATATTATTGTGTAATTAAGAAGTAATAATCTGTACTTAATATATGCAAAGGACAGGCAAAGTTAAAATTTTTTTTAGAAAAGTATATAGTATGTCATGGTTACAGTGACAATAAGTTTCATGCCTGTGCCAACCAGGAAACCTGCAAAAGTGCCCAGAGAAGACTTCAAGGCCCCGCCGACACTCTTTTCTGACTGAAACAGTTCGGCAAGGAAAGCACCTAAAAGGCTGCACGGGATCATACCTATGGGTGTAAGGAACATTCCTATAATCATTCCTATCAGTGCTCCCTGGCTTCCGGCCTTGGTTCCGCCGGCCAACTTGGTGAATTTGGCGGGAACGATGTAGTCAAGTATTGTAACGATAATTGTCACTCCAAGCCAGATAAGCACAAAAGTAAGGGACATATCGGCCCCACCTAACTTATGGCTCAGGAAAGCCAGCAGCACACCTACCCAGCTGAGCGGTGGCCCGGGAAGCCCCGGAACGATGCTGCCTATTATACCTGCCACGCCAAGAATAACAGCCAGCACTATCAGTACGGTTAACCACATGATTTGCCTAATTTGCCGCTAAGATAGCAATAAAATCATTACTTTTGCCATCCTGAATGTAAACCGCCGATGGTACAGATCCAAGACACAATAGTATCGCTCGATGTCATAACCAAGGAGTTCTGCTGTGACCTTAAGAAATGTCACGGCGCCTGCTGCATCGAGGGCGATGCCGGTGCTCCGGTAACTACCGATGAAATCGCACAGATTGAGCAGTTGCTGCCGCAGATCAGGGATATGTTATCGGCCGATGCCATAAAGGCGATAGAGGAGAGAGGTATTGCATACCCGGACCCTGAGGGGGAACTGGTAACCCAGATAGTGAACGGCAAGGACTGCGTGTTTACCTGCTATGATGAGGATGGATGTTGTTACTGTGCCATTGAGAAGGCATATCGCGAGGGTAAGGTGAGTTTCATGAAACCGGTTTCCTGTCATCTCTATCCCATCCGCGTCAAGAAACTGGGTGCATACTGGGGACTGAATTATAACCGTTGGGATGTGTGTCAGGCTGCAGTCATCAAGGGACACAGAGAGCATATCCCCGTGTATAAGTGCCTGAAAGAGCCATTGATCCGCCGCTTCGGCCAGGAGTGGTATGATGAACTGGAACTGACGGTGAATGAAATGAAGAAACAGAACATTATATAAATATGAAATCAAGGTCAATTATCAGATATTGTGTCATTCTGGCTGTTATAGCTTCTGTAATGTCATCTTGTGGCAGCGGCTATCAGGAGATACCGTTCGGAGGCATGAAAGGGCGTGTCCAGAAAGTTACCGTAATACACAAGGAGCCGGAGATGTGGCACGGAAACAGGGCGTATTCCGATGTCATGTCAGTGGAGGCGTCAGCTTATGATATCAATGGTAATGAGATCTGTTCTGCGCAGATGGATAGTGCCGGTATAGTGCTTGGCGAAGCTGAGAGCCTGTTTGATAAAGGTGTGTGCATACGCAGCACCCAGAAATCCGGAAACAGGGTTATAGCCCGCCTTAATCTGTTGTCACACACCAAACGCACATTGGAATATAATAAGGAGGTGCTTGGCAATACAGTGAGAATGGTGGTAAAGAAGAGCTCCTTTGGACGCAGACACAAAACCGTTGTTATTGAGGATGGTGAGATTGTAAACATAAGCATAATAAAGACAGACCGCAAAGGTTATCCTATAGAGGTAAAGGAGAAACATCCCCAAACCGGTTTTGAGGCTTATCAGTTGAATATTTACGATGATAATTGCAATCTGATTGAGAAACATGTTACCACATCAGATGAAAAGCAAGAAGAGATAATCTATACAAAGTACTCAGAGTTTGATGAAAAGGGGAACTGGATTAAGGCACGCACATCCAACCGCAACCATCTGCCCGTTGAGAACCTTGAACGCGTTATAGAATACTGGTAAACGTGTTTTTTACACCGAATAAAAAGATTCCCTGGGACAGATATTGTAAAAAAGGAGTATATTTGCGTTCGGTTTAATGAAGTTGAGCTTCGCTCGACCTCACTCCGCCAATGTTTCGTTAGCTCAGCCGGTTCAGAGCGCTTGCTTCACACGCAAGAGGTCGGCGGTTCGAATCCGCCACGAAACACAAAGCAAATGACCACCCGTGAGGGTGGTCGTTTTATTTGTAGTCGGCCACAAGGCAAGCTTGCTTGCATTAGGGGCCGACTGCAAATAAAACTCATCCTGGCGTAGCCTGGATGTAATTTGCTTTGCCCAGTTAGCTCCCCGCAGGGGATTGCGGATGCGCGTCAGCGAATCCGCCCCGCAGGGGATTGCGGATGCGCGTCAGCGAATCCGCCCCGCAGGGGTTTGCGGGTGCGCGTCAGCGAATCCGCCCCAAACCTTGCCCTCTGATTTATTCCTATTGAGTCTCATTTTTAGCATTATTAGTTTTACTTTTGGTAAGTTTTTGCAACCTATATATAGAGACCAATAACCCTGCTTATGATGCAAAGAGTCCTTTTGTTTGCTTTCTTATCCCTTATGCCCGCATTTATGTTTGGGCAGAGTACCGTTACAGGCGTTGTTCTTGACAGCCTCACTCAGGAGCCGCTGCCATCTGCTACGGTTTATATTAATGGCACAACTCAGGGTACCACCACAGATTCCGATGGACGTTTTGAGTTGAAAGATGTATCCTTTCCCGCTACGGTTGTGTTCAGTTTTGTGGGTTATCAAGCCAAGGCAATGGAGCTGGACCGTAATCCGGGAATGCTTACAATAACTCTCTCTCCAAATATTGAATTGCCTGAGATTGTTGTATCGGGCAAGGCCAACAGGGTTGATAAAGTAAATCTGGACTATTTCAAGACCATGTTCCTGGGTGATGACAAATGGGGCAAGCGTGCCACCATAAAGAATGAAAATGTACTGATGTTTGACAGATCATACCAATATTCATATCAAACCAGACAGATAGGCCAGGCCAGATTCGCAAAAGATTACCTTTCTGTTGATGTGGTTGAGAAACATGAAAAATATCTGGATACGGTAAAAGTGGTTACGAGCGTATTTACTGCATGGGCGTATGAACCCCTGATAATTGATATGCCTCTACTGGGATATGAACTTTATGTGGATCTGGTAAGATTCACTGTTGAGCAGGTAAACAATGTCTCTTCATGTGATATGCTGGGCTACTTTTACTACAAGCCTTATGAGAAACTTAAAAAACGTCAGGCTCAAAGCATAGTCTCAAATCGTCAAAGAGCATATTGGGGTTCAAGCCAGCATTTCCTGAGGTCTTTTGCCCAGAACAGTTTGGCCGAGAACGGATACATACTGACCGTGCCTGAAACAATTGAAAAAGGTAAGAGAAAGATATCAATGTCTTTACCAGTCGATGTCAATGAACACTCTACCGGCGTAGGAGACAATACGATTCAGATTTCCGGCCTGAAGGACAAGGAGCTCAAGATAAGGTACTACCATAGAGGTGACGGTTCTCCCATGAACTTTAAGGAAAGAGTAAAAGGAATCCGCCATTACACGGAGTCCGGGATAACTTTTCTGGAAGAAGGCTGCACATTCCTTAAAGAGGGAATAGTGATAGACAACAACATAAGGTTTACCGGTGAAATATCAAAGAAGAGAGTGGGAGCCAGCCTTCCTGGTGATTACTGTCCTCCTGCTGATACAAGCAGGACTTATGCGGTCCAATCTATGGATTACGCCGATAATCTGATTAAGTTTACTGATAACATCAACCGGTTCAATAGCATATTTCCCCAGGAGAAGGTATATCTTGAATTTGACAATACGGCCTATTTCCAGGGCGAGAACATATGGTTCAAGGCTTTTGTCACACATGCCACTTCTCTGGAACGTGCGCCCAGCGGGGTTCTTTATGTAGATTTCCTGGCACCTACCGGCCAGCTCATCCTTCAGCAGAAACTAAAGATTGAGGCGGGTCAGGCTGACGGCGTAATATCTTTGCTTGATGCCGGCACTCAGCAGACACGTGAGAAACGCGGCATTGTGGCATACCCCAGCGGATTCTATGAGATAAGAGCCTACACCCAGAATATGCTGGACTTCAGTCCCGAAGCTATTTTCTCACGAGTAATTCCCGTCTATACCCAACCAAAGTTTGTAGGAGAGTATGACCGCTCACATGTGGTCAGCAATGAGGATAATCCCCTCGTGACAAAGATACGTGGTGAATATAAAGAACAAAAAGAACAAAGAGAACAAAAATGGCGTGGTAAAGACGTCATGGTGTCATTCTATCCTGAGGGAGGCAATTTTGTCAAGGGCCTGCCCTGCAGAGTGGCATTCAAGGCCATAGGCAGTGATGCGTTCGGCATTGAAGGAACTCTGGTGGTTGCAGGTGTTTGGGATTCTGTGCGTACCGTTCATGACGGTATGGGTTCATTCTTGATAACTCCCGCAGGAGACTATACTAATACGGATTTCTTTCCATCAGGCAGTGACAAGAAATACCAAACCGTGCTGCCTTTTGTAGAAATCAGCGGATACTCCATGATATCCGATATGCTATCTGACTCACATTTGCAAGTGAACATCTGGCGTACGCAGGACCGTATAGGTGAGCAGACGGCGTTTGCCGTAACCTGTCGTGGTGAGGTGATTTATTTTGAGGAGATAAAGGATGTTGAGAACAGTCAGTTAAACATAGACTGCTCAGATTGGCCGGTTGGTATATGCCGATTAACTCTTTTCAATAAGGAGGGTAGGATTCTTTCATCACGCAGTATATTCCATGGCAGTGGGAATTTGAACAGTCCCACGATAGCGGTCAATACAGATAGCTTGTCACACCAGTCTTGCGACAAAGAGGTCATTGAGTTCAAACTTACTGATGAGTCCGGCAATCCTCTGCGTGACCGTTTCTGCCTGTCAGTACGTGATGCTGCGGATTATGGCGGCGGACAGACCGATAACTTGCAGACCAATTTGCTACTTTCATCTGACCTGAGAGGATACATTCATGACCCCGCCTGGTACCTTGAATCCAATGATGAGGAGCATCGGGAGGCTTTAAATCTGTTGACTCTGGTGCAAGGCTGGGAACGTTATGAGTGGCAGACTATGACAGGACAGAAAGAGTTTAAGGAGAAGCACCGCATAGAGGAAGGTCTCACCATGAACGGCTGGATACTGTCATACGGAAGACGTCAGCCTGTATCGGACATAAGCATCTATGCGGCACTGATGCCTAATGATGACAAGACTCTGTTTGAATCCTTTGATTACCAGACTGATTCTACCGGTTACTTTGGGTTTGACCTCTCTGACTTTTATGGAAACGGCAATTTTACCATCCATGTGATGGGAACAAATAAGAACGGTGAATCCAAGTATAAGACAGGTAAACGCATCCGTTTTGAGCGCGCTGACAGACCTGAGCCCAGACCGTTCTATAAGCAGGAGACAGACCTTGACCACAACACATCTCAAGTGTTAGACTATAAGGTTGATTATACTGATTATGACCTTACCCCTGCCCAGCGCCGTAAACTGGGAAAGATGATTGATGACGTTGATATAGAAGAGGAGAGTGGAAAACTTCGTTTCATTGATTATGACACCTTCACGTCTTTTGAGGCTGAGGAGGATTCGGAGTTTGAACTGGATCAGGGTGAATACACCACTGATGTTGAGGGATACTTTTTGGACCGCGGTATCAGATTCATAACAGATGCAGAAGATAATTTTGTGGAAATTGCAGAAGAAGGAGAAGAAAGCGGGACATATGTTGAGAAAGGTATCCACCCCTTCTTTTATGTACACAATCAGGAAAAGATGCTTGAACATAAACCATTTGACAGACCCTTACATATCGATATGATTGATGTCAAGAGCATCATTCTTTATGATAATCCCATGTATCCAAGAGATTTTGTGGATCTGATTCCTTTGACGGTAGAATGGAGTAGAAAACATGCTGGCGAATGTCCTCCGGGATTGCCCAAAAGCAATAAACTTACCGGATCAGAAATATTCATTCATGACTTTTTCAGCTGGGTGATCCTTACGTGGGATAGGTTCTATGTGGTTGACATACAGATCAAGAATGACCGGGAACTGCTCTTTTACAATGAAATCCGTAATCTTGGCCGCAGGAGCACCACCGTCAAAGGATTCACCCGTACCGTGCAGTTCTATGCTCCCGAGTACCCCGATGGACCCATAGAAGGAAATGTTGATGCACGCCGCACCCTCTATTGGAATCCCAACGTGATAACCGATGAAGAAGGCCACGCCCGCGTGGAGTTCTACAACAACAGCTTCACCCGCCGCTTCACCATCAATGCTGCCGGCATCACCGCCTCCGGCATCCCATATGTCCTAAACCAAAACTGGTAATATGAAAAGATTGTTGTTTGCATTATTATCCCTAATCCCTGCTATCCTGTATGGACAGAACACCATTACAGGATATGTCGTTGACAGTAAAACCAGAGAGCCTCTTCCTTCTGCTACAGTTTATATTAATGGTACGACTAAAGGAACCACTACCGATAAAGACGGCCGTTTTGAGCTGAAAGATGTGTCGTTTCCGACTACTGTTGTATTCAGTTTTGTGGGATATAAGCCGCAAGCCCGTGATCTGGATCGGGTTCCGGATAAAATGACAGTTGCTCTTGAAACCAATGACAAATTGCCGGAGGTAGTGATATCGGGCAAGGTCAAGAAAAGAGACCTGAACTATTTTAAACGTATGTTCCTGGGTGATGACTACTGGGGACGTAATGCGGTCATAAAGAATGAACAGGTCATTACGATAGACATATCTGAATCTTCACGTCCTGTAGAGATAGAAGATAAAAGAGCCGTAGAATCAAGCGAGATAACTACAGTATTCAGGGCACGGGCCAGTGAACCCATATTGATTGATCTTCCTTTGCTGGGATATGAGTTGTATGTGGACCTGGTAGAGTTCAAGACTACAAATACTAAAACCCGCTGCTCGAGTGGTATAGGTGGTACTCTTGATATTAACAACCGTACGCTGTGTGATATACTGGGCTACTTTTACTACAAGCCCTATGATAACCTTAAAAGACGGCAGGCTCAGAGAATTGAGGAAAACCGCCGGAAGGCATATTGGAACTCAAGCCAGCATTTCTTGAGGTCTTTCTATGAGGACCGGCTGGCGGAGAACGGATACAATCTGTTTACAAAGGAACTCATCATGGAGGTAGTAAATAGAGACACTATTCCTGTGCCAGAGTCTTTCCCGGTAGATATAAAGGAGCATTCTCTATTCCTGGGCAATAACAGGATGATGATCTATGGATTGAAGGGGCCGGTTCTTTTTTTGAGATACTATCAGCAGCGTGACGGCTCACCGTTGGATCTGAAGGAAAGCAGTGATGCCCTTAGACATAAGGATTTCTCTGAATCAACGATTCTTATGTGGCAGGATACCTGTATCTTCTATAAAGATGGGGGCGTGGCCGATAATAACATACTGTTTGGTGGTTGCATATCGGAAAAGAAGGTCGGAGCATGTTTGCCCGATGACTATACGCCAGCGGTAAGTGAAAGGAAAGAGAGTAAAGAGAGGGTAAGGTATGAATTGGCAGTAAAGGATTCATCAAGCTATACAAAGGAGCTTATGCGTTTTGCCGGCAATATAAGGCAGTTCAATGAGCTGTTCCCGCAGGAGAAGGTCTATCTGGAGTTTGATAACACAGCATACTTTCAGGGTGAGGATATCTGGTTCAAGGCATTCATAACTCACGCCACAACGTTGGAACGTGCCCCCAGCGGTGTACTGTATGTGGACTTCCTGGCACCGACGGGACAGTTGCTCATGCAACAGAAGCTGGAGATTGTTGATGGTCAGGCCGATGGCTCCATTTCTCTTATTGACGAAGGTACAGCCCAGTCACGTGAAAAACGCGGTGTTGTGGCATATCCCAGTGGTTTCTATGAGATACGTGCTTATACGCAAAATATGCTCGACTTTAGTCCCGAGGCCATATTCTCACGAGTAATACCCGTATATACCCAGCCCAAATATGTGGGAGACTATGACAAGTCACATGTAGTAAGCTATCAGGATAATTCCCTTGTAGAGAATATCCGTAAGGAATCTGATGCTACAAAAGGACATAATAACAGTGTGCATGTATCATTCTATCCTGAAGGTGGTGACCTGATAAACGGACTCCCGTGCAAGGTGGCATTCAAGGTTACAGGCGGTGATGCATTCGGCATAAAAGGAACCTTGGTTGTGCCGGGTCTGGATGACTCTGTTTTAACTGTTCATGACGGTATGGGCTCCTTCATTATCACTCCCAAAGGAGCAGGGACGGTTCAATTCATTACACCTGATGGCAAGAGCACCCGTTTCATCTTGCCAAAGCCTGTAAGGAGCGGATACTCAATGATTACCAATTCAAGTTCAGATTCATTATTACAGGTAAATATCTGGAGGACGCTGGACCGTAAGGGCGAACCTGTGGCATTGACGGTAACCTGTCGTGGTGATATAATCTACTTTGAGGAGATAAAGGACAGTATTGACTCCAACTTGAACATTGACTGTTCATCCTGGCCCATTGGTGTCTGCAGGATGACTTTGTATGACAGGAATGGTATGATTCTCTCATCACGCAGTATATTCCACAACAATGATGAATTCAGAAGTCCTACAATCATTGCCAATACCGACAGCTTGTCACACCAGGCATTCGGCAAAGAAGTTCTGGAGTTCAAACTGAATGACAAGGATGGTATTCCTTTGCGTGACCGTTTCTGTCTGTCAGTACGTGATGTCGCAGACTACGGCAACGGTATGAACGATAACCTGCTGACCAACCTGCTGCTGTCATCGGACCTGAGGGGATACATTCATGATCCGGCATGGTATCTGGAATCAAATGATAAGGAGCATCGGGAGGCATTGAACCTGCTTACTTTAGTGCAGGGTTGGGAGCGCTACGAATGGCAGACTATGACCGGACTTAAGGATTTTGAAGAGAAACACCGTATTGAGACCGGCCTGACCTTGAACGGATGGATACAGTCATATCACAAACGTAAACCGGTAGCTGATATAGACATATATGCAACGCTGGTACCGGATAAAAAGACTTTCTGGTCTATTGACAAGTTTAAACATCGTACTGACTCTACGGGCTATTTTGGCTTTGATTTGTCTGACTTTTACGGCGAGGGCAAGTTCACCATCAACCTGATGTCAACCAAGCGTAGCGGCCAGTCCAAGTATGAGAGGCATAAAAGAATTACGCTTGAACGTGCTGAACGTCCTGCACCCAGACCATTCCTGAAACAGGAGATGGACCTGAACCATAACAAGCTCCAATTGGTCGGCTATAAGTTTGATTCAATGGAGGATGACCAACCTAAATTGATAAGTATGGATCAAGGAATTGTTCTTGATGCCGTTGATGTTGAGGCTGAAGCAGGAAAACGTCAGTTCATTGATTATGATACCTTTACATCATTTGACGCAGAGGAGGATGCAGAGAATGAACTTGATATGGGAGAATACACCACTAATGTTGAAGGGTATTTCCTGGATCGTGGTATCAGATTTGGAAATGAATATATAGATGGGGTAAAAGACGGTGACATGTACATTGAGAATGGAGTAAAACCCTTCTTTTATGTGCATAACCAGAAGAAATTGCTTGACAAGAAACCATTTGACAATCCCATGCAGATAGATATGATAGATGTCAAGAGCATTCTTGTTTATGACCAGCCCATGACTCTACACGAACTGACCCGATTAACTCCACTGCTTAATGACTATCATAGAAAGCACATTGATACCGAGTGGTTCCAGAAGGTTGAAACAAGTTGGGATAGGTATTATCTGATAGACATACAGATCAAAGAAGACAAGAATCTGCTGTTCTATGGAGAGATCCGTGATATGGGACGCAGGGTTATTAAAGTACAAGGCTACTCAAGACCAGTCAGTTTCTATTCACCCCAGTATCCGGAAGGACCTATAGAAGGTAATGTAGATGCGCGCCGCACGCTCTACTGGAATCCCAACGTGATAACCGATGAAGAAGGCCACGCCCGCGTCGAGTTCTACAACAACAGCTTCACCCGCCGCTTCACCATCAATGCTGCCGGCATCACCGCCTCCGGCATCCCCTATATCCTTAACCAGAATTGGTGACCCAAAAGGGACTGTCCCTTTTGGGCCATTTTTCACCTGATTTGTTTGATTTTAAGTGCAATTGTTTTTTCTTTGCTGTAATGAGACGCCTGATTGCTTTAACCCTGACCTTAGTCCTGTGCTTTCCTCATGTGAGTGCGGAGGATATTGACATGCAGGGTTCTAATGAATCAGCTGGCGTCACTGGTGATCTGATGCGTTTTGCGGGCAACATACACCACTTCAACAGCATATTTCCGCAGGAAAAGGTCTATCTACAATTTGACAACACGTCATATTACAGCGGAGAGACTATTTGGTTTAAGGCTTTTGTGGTAAGCGTAACCACACTGCAGCGTGCGCAGAGCAAGGTCCTTTATGTAGACCTGATATCACCTACAGGCACATTGCTCAAACAACAAAAACTCAAGATTGAGGATGGCCAGGCCGATGGTTCTTTCTCCCTCCTGGACGGTACTGTGTCACAAGCAAATGAGAAGCGTGGAAGAATTGGTTATCCCAGCGGCTTCTATGAGGTCCGTGCATATACCAACTATATGCTCAACTTCAGTGAGGAAAGCGTGTTCTCACGCGTGTTTGCCGTTTATGAGAAACCCCAGCAGGAGGGAGGCTACTACACAGAGAACCCCACCATTAAACAGCACAAGCGGGAATCTTGGGAACTCCGGCCCAAGACTGAAAAGCCAAACAAAATCAACTGCTCGTTCTATCCTGAAGGCGGTCATATCGTAATGGGCAAGCCCTGCCGCATAGCTTTCAAGATAACTGATGATACCGGATTAGGGGTTGACGCCACAGGGGTTCTTAAAAGCAGTGGCCTGACCTTCTCAACGCTCCATGATGGCATGGGCTTCTTTACATTCATACCCCAGAACAATCGCAATCTGGTTGAAATAACCGTAGGAGATAAATCACAAACTTTTGAACTGCCACGCACAGAGAGTATAGGCTGTGCTCTCTCCGTTAATCCTTACGGCACGGATAGCGTAAAACTTAAAGTTGACTGTACATCAGGTTTGGCAGACAACTGCATCGGCATGACTTTGACCTGTCGGGGTGAACTGTTGGATTTCTGTACTTTTGATATAAACCAACCTGTAGAGAAAACCATTTCTATGCGCGGCGTACCTGAAGGAGTATGCCGCATACACATATTTGACAGTGCAGGTAATATCTACGCCAGCCGTTCCATCTACCATCACAGCCAGGAATTCAAGGCTCCGATATTAGAGGTCATCCCGGACAAACAATACTACAATCCGTTTGAGAAAGTTGCGTTAAGTTTCAGTCTCAAGGATGGGCAAGGCAATCCTTTACAGAACAGTTTCTGTCTCTCCGTGCGTGATGTCCGTGGTCAGGCTAACGCGTGTGCTGATGATTTGCGTACATCACTCTTGCTTTCATCGGAACTTAAAGGTCTCATCGAGAATCCTTCATGGTATTTTGAATCAGATGCTCCTGAACGCGACCAGGCTCTTGACCTGCTCATGCTTGTGCAGGGATGGGAACGTTATGACTGGATGACCATGACCGGACAGAAGGACTTTAGCGGGTCACATCATGTTGAAGAGTCATTGGCAATGAACGGTTGGATACTGAACTCATCAGGCAAGAAGACTCTTGCGGGCATAAAGATAAATGCCCTGTTGGTCATGCAGCTACAGGATGAGCGTATCACCCGGAAATACTCCTGCGCAACTGATACATCGGGCTATTTCAGCATAGATATAGAACCGGAATTCTATGGCAGGGCTTCATTTGGAATTCATGCCAAAGCGCGCAAACGCCTGATAGGCCCCGATGCTCGTATCATGTTTGAGCGTTCCATGAAACCGGCCATACGTCCATATTTGCAGCAGGAACTTGTATTCAACAGCAGGCTGAGCATGCCTGTCCAATCCCATGGTATAAAACAGCAGGATATAGATGACCAACTTCCCGCTGTCATTAATGTCGATGAAGGTATCTTGTTGCCTGACGTTGACATAAGCGAGAAACGCAAGTACATAGACTACTTTACATTTACCGCCTATGATGTAGGCACGGATGCGGAGGTTGAAATGGACAAGGGTGAATACACTACCGATATGATGGGCTACCTTATTGACAAAGGCTATGCGTTCTTCAATACGCTAAATGACGGGGTACTGATAAACGGATACAAGCCATTCTTCTACATCCATGATGCCAACAGCTTCTATTATGCCGGCTCAAATGCCAACCCTGACACCAAGTACCTTAAAAGCATTCTGGTTTACGATGATCTTGTATCTATGGCCGATATACTTAAGGAATGCACCTTGATGCCCAAGGACATGAGAAATCCCCTAACGTCTCCTTTTATCTCCATCAAGGAATACGCCCCGGAGTTTGACCGTGAAATGAACGAGCGGTATCTGCTTATTGACATCCTTGTAAAGGAGCGTAAAGACCTGGGTAAAAAGGGAGACATCTATAACATAAACAAACGCATCACCACAATAGACGGCTACTCAATTCCATATGTTTTCTACTCTCCGGAGTATCCTGAAGGTCCTATCCCCGGTGATGTGGATTATCGTCGCACCATCTACTGGAATCCCAATGTTGTGACTGATTCAACCGGTTCCGCTCAAGTGGAGTTTTACAACAACAGCTACAGCACCCGGTTCAACATCAGCGGAGCCGGCATCACCGCCTCCGGCATCCCCTACATCCTAAACCAAAACTGGTGACCCAAAAGGGACAGTCCCCCTTGTGCCGTTTTTTAAAAATGGCACAAGGGGGACTGTCCCTTTTGGGCCACGCGGTCCCGGAGGGCCGCCAAGCGAGCGGAGTGAGCGCTTTTGCGAAGCAAAATAAAAAAAGGAAATAGTTCAAACCTGCTAAGGATCACAACGAAAAAGGCGGCAAAGCCGCCTCGTTGTGATCCTTAGCAGATTTGAACTGCTGACCTCTTGCCTGTCAAGCAAGCGCTCTAAACCAACTGAGCTAAAGGATCAAATCCTGCTCTCCTGAACTGAAAGCATGGCAAAGGTACACCATTTTCCTGAAAATGCAATATTAGCCTGATGCTCTTTTGGAATCTCCATATGGCAAATGAGGTTAAAATTGTATAATTGTGGTAATTATATGTAATGCGCGTAGGGCAGGTGTTACAATGAGGGCTGGAAATGTGTAATTTCGCGGCCGAAAACGAAAAGTGTTAAATTAACAATGTCGGCAAACGGTCGGCGTAAATGATGTAACTTTATGAATCTTAGAGGTTTCCAACCTAAACTGTTCTCTACTCTTAAGAACGGTTATGACAAACAAACTCTTGTTCAGGACCTGCTTGCAGGTGTAATTGTAGGTATAGTGGCTCTGCCACTTGCCATCGCATTCGGTATCGCATCGGGAGCTACTCCTGAGGCGGGTATTCTCACTGCTATCGTAGCAGGTTTCATCATCTCTTTCTTTGGCGGAAGCAAGGTGCAGATAGGCGGTCCTACAGGAGCGTTTATTGTAATTGTGTATGGAATAATTCAGGAATACGGCATGAGCGGGCTCTGCATAGCCACGTTTATGGCGGGTGCATTCCTGATCCTGATGGGTGTCCTGCATTTGGGAACCATAATCAAGTATATTCCTTATCCCATTGTGGTAGGTTTTACAAGCGGTATTGCCCTTACAATATTCGCAACACAGATAAAGGATCTGTTCGGACTCCAGATAGAGAGTGTTCCGGCTGGTTTCATTGATAAATGGGCTGTCTATTTCCAGCATTTTGACACTGTGAGCTGGTGGTCACTGCTGATAGGCGTGGGCAGCATACTGATCATTATTTTTACTCCTAAGATCAGTCGAAAACTTCCTGGTTCTCTGGCGGCAATCATCATTATGACAGTTGTCTGCCTCATACTGCGCAGCTTAGGCGTGGAGGGCGTTGAGACCATCGGTGACCGTTTCTCAATATCAACAGAACTGCCGCAGGCCGAGGTACCCAAAATCAGTTGGGAAAACATTACGCGTCTGGCTCAGCCCGCTATGGTGATTGCCATGCTGGGTGCAATAGAGTCATTGCTCTCGGCAGCTGTGGCCGATGGTGTGATTGGCGACCGTCATGACAGTAACCAGGAACTTGTGGCACAGGGTATTGCCAATATGGTATCGCCTCTGATAGGCGGAATACCTGCCACAGGCGCAATAGCACGAACCATGACCAACATCAACAACGGCGGGCGCACTCCCATTGCCGGAATCGCGCACGCCATTGTCTTGGCTCTCATCTACCTCTTCCTGATGCCGCTTGTCAAGTTCATCCCCATGGCTTGCCTGGCCGGTATTCTGGTTGTGGTATCATATAACATGAGTGAATGGCGCAGTTTCAAGGCCATACTCAAGAACCCCAAGTCCGATATCGTAGTACTGTTGGTTACATTCTTCCTCACGGTGATATTCGACCTTACCATTGCAATTGAAGTTGGTGTCCTGATTGCCTGCCTGCTCTGCATGAAACGTATGGCTGAGACCACCAATGTTTCAGTGTTGAGCGATGAGATTGACCCAAGTGCCGATACTGACGTGCAGGGTAACCTAGAGCATCTGGTTATTCCTGAGGGTGTCAAGGTGTATGAGATTAACGGTCCGTATTTCTTTGGCATAGGTAACAAGTTTGAGGAGATGATGGGCGATATGGGTGGTCGCGCCAAGGTGCGCATAATCCGTATGCGTAAGGTTCCGTTCATTGATTCAACCGGTGTTCACAACCTGCAGAACATGTGCCGCATGTGCTCTCAGATGGGTGTCAAGGTAGTCCTTTCCGGCGTGAATCCCCAGGTTATGAAGGTTATTGAGGATGCGGGGATGGATGATATTGTGGGGAAGGAGAATATCTGCAGCCACATAAATATCGCTCTCAAACGGGCTCAAGAGATAATTGATAATTGAGAATTGAAAATTGAAAATTATAAAAAATGACGATCCGAATGGACCGTCATTTTTTAATGTCGCGGGTGTTACGCACCGCATGGTTAATTTTCAATTTTCAATTTTCAATTTATCAACATCCTGATAAACTTCCCAAAAGTAATGCTTTAACCATCTGCAGCTAAGATTCTAATCATCAGTCCGCTGAGTTATCAACAGGTAGTTAAAAACTTTTTTAAATAAAAAGTGGGGAAATGTGGGTGGAAGTGGAGTGAAAAGTTATAACTTTGAATCCGAATATCGATTATCAGCAAAGAATGAGTTTCATAGGTCAGTTCCCAGTGCGTCTGGATGCCAAGAACAGGGCATTCATGCCGGCCGGATTCCGCCGCATACTGCAGCAGTCCGGTGTCCAGACCTTAGTGGTCCGCAAGGATTACTTTGAGAACTGTCTTGTGGTATATCCTGCACAGCAGTGGCAGGAGGAGATAGCCGGAGTGCGGGCCAAGTTGAACCGTTTTGACGGAAATCAGCAGATGGTATATCGCAAACTGGTGTCAGAGGCTCAGGAGGTGCAGCTGGACAGCAATGGTCGTATGCTGCTGCCACAGGCGTTGCTTGACAAGGTGGGCATTAAGCAGGATGCGCTGTTTGTGGGTATGGAGCAGACCATAGAGATATGGGCTCCTGATATAGCCGCAGGTACAGGCAGCCAGCCGTTCATTTCAGACAGCGAGTTTGCCGATAGTCTGAAAAAATTCATGACTGAGTGATACATGCAACATACATAACAGGTAAGTGGACACAATCGGGACATATCATGTGCCGGTCCTTCTCAAACAAAGCGTAGAAGGGCTTGTGGTGGACCCTGACGGGGTCTATGTGGATGCCACCTTCGGTGGTGGTGGCCACTCGCGCGAAATAGTGTCCATACTCAGTAACAAGGGTCATCTGTACGGTTTTGATCAGGATGCCGATGCCATGAATAACATAATCAAGGATGACCGGTTTACGTTTGTTTATTCCAATTTCCGCTATATGAGCAATTTCATGCGCTGGTATGGGCATGAAAAGGTGAATGGCATACTGGCTGATCTGGGGGTGTCATGGCATCATTTTGATGACAGTACCCGTGGGTTCTCATTCCGTTTTGAGGGGCCTATTGATATGCGCATGAACCAGAAGGAGGGGATAAAGGCATCGGATATACTTAATGAATATCCTGAGGAACGTCTGGCGCAACTGTTCTGGCTGTACGGAGAGTTGCAGAACGGCCGTCAGATAGCACAGACTATAGGCAAGGCCCGTAAGAACGGCCGTTTGGAGACTGTAACCCAGTTACTGGATGCCATACGTCCCGTAATAGGCCGTGAACGTGAAAAAAAGGATACCGCAAAACTGTTCCAGGCGCTGCGCATGGAGGTGAACCATGAGGTTGATGCCCTGCGCGAAATGCTGACAGGTGCTGTGGGGTTGCTTGACAAAGGTGGCCGATTGGTGGTGATAACATATCACTCCATTGAGGATCGCATGGTCAAGAACCTGATGAAAAGCGGAAACATAGAGGGTGAGATAAAGACTGATTTCTACGGAAACCGTGAAGTGCCGTTTAAGGCTATCGGGAAACCTGTTGTTCCCGATGCTGCAGAGCAGGCCGCCAACCCGCGTTCCCGCAGCGCAAAACTGAGAATTGCCGAGAAGTTGTGATATGGAGGACAATAACGCTGATAAGACCGTAAGGAAGAAAGGATTGATGCAGTCCGTGCCTGATTTCATCAACCGTAACATCTGGTTGCTGCTGGAGGTGCTGGTTTGCATCATCTTTTACATCGGAAACCGATATGCATATCAGCGTGACCAGGCGTATGCTGAGAGGTTGAGACGTGAGCTGGTGGATATGGAATATCAGACTCTGAACACCACGAGTGATGTATCGGCCAAGAGCAAGCCGTCATATGTAGAGAAAGCAGCAGCCAGAAATGGCTCAGGATTGCAACCTATAACAGAACCGCCGTACCGTCTGCCCAAATGAGAGAGATGAAAGATAAGGAGACTCGTTCACAGGAGAAGAAGAGGGTGTCACGTAAATACCTCTCTCTGTTCCTGCTCATGTTGGTGTGGGGCATATTCATCATAGTGAAGATGGCTTTTGTCATGTTTGGGGAGAGACAGTACTGGAACGATGTGTCCAAGAACATGACTCCCGTGAACAGGGTGATTGAGCCGCGTCGCGGTAATATCCTGAGTGATGAGGGGTTGCTTCTGGCAAGCAGTATGAAACAGTACCGTGTGTTCCTGGATTTCCGTACTGCCGAGAAGGATGAGGTTCGTGGCAAGAAGGATCAGGAGCGCAAGGATACACTCTACTCAAGACATCTGGCAGAGTTCGCGCACCAGATGCATGAGATATTCCCGCAGTATTCAGTGCAGGAATTTGCCACTCATTATGAGAAGGGGCATGCTGCCAAATCCCATTCATGGATGCTTTTGCCTGGTGGTTCACGTAACTCTTATCCCATAACATATAATCAGTATAAGTCATTGGCCAAGACTGTATGGCTCAAGCCCAAGTATGAGGGGTGGTTCTTCAGTGCCGAGTCCAAGATCTCACGCCAGAAACCTTTTGGAGCTCTTGCTGCAAGAACCATCGGGAGTATGTTTGAGGCCAAGGATTCAGCCAGAAACGGTCTGGAACTGTCATTTGATTCTCTCCTGCGTGGTGTTCCCGGGCGCGGTCATCAGGAGAAGGTACAGAATGTAACCCGTATGATTGCCGATATCCCCCAGATAGACGGTTGTGACATACACACAACCATCAATGTGGATATGCAGGACATTGCTGAGGTGGCTTTGCGTAAGCAGCTTGAATTCAGGAACGCAGCATCGGGCATAGTAGTGCTTATGGAAGTACCCACTGGTGATATAAAGGCTATTGCCAGTCTTACCAAGACGGAATCAGGCCAGTTCAGCGAGATACAGAACAATGCCGTAAAGGAGTTGTTTGAGCCGGGTTCCACGTTCAAGCCTGTATCCATGATGGTGGCTCTTGATGACGGCAAGATTTCACTTACAGACAGTGTTTACTGTGAGCATGGCTTATATACTGGCTTTGGAGGCGCCCGGATGACGGATGCAAGCAAGAATTACGGATGGCTTACTGTGGTAGGAATTATCCAGAATTCATGTAACATAGGAACATCCAAACTGATAAATGCAGCGTACAAGGATAATCCGCAGGCTTTTGTGGATGGAATATGCCGTACGGGCATCAATACCCATTTTGACCTTCAGCTTACAGGAACTGCTGCTCCGGTGATAAAGCGTGACGGTTATTGGGATGCTACCCGTCTGCCCTGGATGTCAATAGGATATAACACCCAGCTGCCTGTGATAAACACTCTTGCTTTCTACAATGGTGTGGCTAACGGAGGGTGTATGGTGGCTCCACGTCTGGTTACGGAAGTAACCCGTGAAGGTGAGGTAGTACAGGAATTCCCGGTTGAGGTAGTGAAACGGCACATGTGTAAGGATGAGACGCTTGAAAAAGTGAGGTTCCTACTTGAAAACGTGGTTCAGAACGGCACAGGAAAGAATGCAAGTTCCAAATATTTTCCTGTGGCCGGAAAGACCGGAACGGCACAGCTCTCACAGGGCGCAGGGGGTTATAAGAGCGGGAGACAGACTCATATGGTATCGTTCTGCGGATACTTCCCGGCCGATAATCCGCAGTACTCATGTATAGTATCCATACGTACCGATGGCGGTGCTGCCGGCGGTGCCACCTGGGCGGCTCCTGTATTCCATGAGATATCAGAGAAGGTTATGGCAAACCGTAACATCAGGGATGTGAAGGAGGCATTTGATTCAACCCGCCAGTTCATACCTAAGGTCCTGCCGGGTGATCTGGCCAAGGCGGGTACCGTACTCAAGGGGCTTGGCAAGAAGAATCTGATGAGCCGTATTGACCGCGCCGTGGCAGATACGGTATGGGGGAGTGTAAGCTCGGATTCGGGACGTTATGTGATGAAGCATGTGGAGTACGCTGAGGGGCTGGTTCCTGATGTGCGCGGCATGGGAGCATCGGATGCACTCTATCTGTTGGAGAAGATGGGAATGAGGGTTAACATCAGCGGAGTGGGCAAGGTAAAGAGCCAGAGCCTGCAGAAAAATACCCGTTACCGCAGGGGTGACAGAATACAATTGACATTATCAATGTGAGATATATGGTGACAATAGGAGAACTTGTATCAGGACTTAAGGTAGTCAGGACTGTCGGTGATACCGCAGTGACTGTTACTGATATCCAGCTTGATTCACGCAAGGTGGGTAAAGGGTGTCTGTTCGTGGCTATGCGCGGTACTACCGTTGACGGCCATCAGTTCATACCCAAGGCAGTAGAACTGGGAGCTGGCTCGGTGCTTTGTGAGGTATTGCCTGAGCAGCCTGCAGATGGCGTTACATACATACAGGTGCCGGATTGTGAGGATGTTGTGGGAATTGTCTCCACAAGGTTCTTTGGTAATCCTACCGATAAGGTCAAACTGGTGGGTGTGACGGGAACAAACGGCAAGACCACCATTGCAACCTTGTTATATAACATGTTCCGGGCGTTCGGTTACAAATGCGGACTGGTTTCAACCGTCTGCAATTATATTGACGGAGAGCCGATACCTGCTGATCATACCACACCTGATGCCGTAACACTGAACCGTCTGCTGGGTCGTATGGCCGATGAGGGTTGCAAATACGTGTTCATGGAGTGCAGTTCACATGCCATAGTGCAGAAACGCATAGGCGGACTCAAATATGCAGGTGGCATATTCACAAATCTTACCCGTGATCATCTGGATTACCACAAGACGGTTGAGAACTACCTCAAAGCCAAGAAGAAGTTCTTTGATGATCTGCCCAAGGAGGCTTTTGTGGTTACCAACCTGGATGACAAGAACGGGCTGGTAATGGCACAGAACACCAAGGCAAAGGTTACCACATACTCATTGCGCAGCATGAGTGACTTCAAGGGCCGTCTGCTGGAATCCGGTTTTGACGGTATGCTGCTTGAGATAAACGGCCGCGAGGTGTTCCTTAAGTTCATAGGCAAGTTCAATGCAAGTAACCTGCTGGCAGTTTACGGTACAGCCGTGAACCTGGGCCGCGATCCTATGGAGGTGCTTACCGTAATGAGTACGCTGGTGCCTGTGAACGGCAGGTTTGATGCCATACGCTCACCCAAAGGCTTTACCGCCATTGTTGATTACGCCCATACTCCCGATGCGCTTACCAATGTGCTCACAACCATTGTTGATGTGCTGGACAAAAAAGGACAGATAATCACGGTGGTGGGTGCAGGCGGAAACCGTGACAAGGGTAAGCGTCCGCTCATGGCAAAGGAGAGCGTGAAGTACAGTGACAAGGTTATCATTACATCAGATAATCCCCGTTTTGAGGAGCCGCAGGATATCATCAATGATATGCTGGCTGGTCTTACCAAAGAGGATATGCAGAAGGTGATAACGATTGTTGACCGCCGTGAGGCCATACGTACCGCGTGTATGATGGCTCAGCCCGGTGATGTGATACTAGTGGCAGGCAAGGGCCATGAGGATTATCAGGACGTAAAGGGAGTAAAACACCATTTTGACGACCACGAAGTCATCCGTGATTGTTTTTAATAAAGTAAATGGAGTAATTCTAAATTTTCAATTTTCAATTCTCAATTTTCAATTTGAAGAATGTTATACAGTCTCTTTGAATACCTAAAGAATGCCGGGATTGATATTCCCGGAGGAGGAATGTTCCAGTATGTGACGTTCAGGGCCATATCTGCGTTGGTACTGTCACTTGTGGTATCGTGCTGGTTCGGCAGTCATTTCATTGACGTGCTGAAAAGGAAAAACATATCAGAGACTCAGCGTGACGTAAAGCTGGATCCCTTTGGCGTAGCCAAGAAGGGTGTGCCTACTATGGGTGGCGTCATAATAATAGTGGCAATCCTTGTGCCTTGCCTCCTGATAGGTGACCTTAAGAACATCTATATGTGGCTGATGATCATAACTACTGTCATTTTAGGTGCCATCGGTTTTGCTGATGACTACATCAAGACCTTCCGTAAGAACAAGGATGGATTGAACGGCTGGTTCAAGGTGGCCGGGCAGTTGGCTTTAGGTCTGATAGTGGGCCTTACACTCCGTTACAGTCCTCAGGTGGTCATTAATGAGAAGGTAGAGACCCGTATAGAGAACAATACCGAGGTGGTTATCAAGACTCCCGATGTCAAGTCCACCCGTACCACCATCCCGTTCTTCAAGAACCATAATCTGAATTATGCCGACGCTTTCAGTTGGTTGGGAGAGAAAGCCAAGTATCCGGCAGGTTGGATATTTTTTGTACTGCTTACACTGTTCATCGTGACGGCTATATCAAACGGCTCAAACCTGAATGACGGTATGGACGGCATGGCGGCAGGTAATTCTGCGATAATAGGCGTGACGCTTGGTGTTCTGGCATACGTGTCAAGTAACGTTGTCACGGCAAGTCACTTTGACCTGATGTACATTCCCGGCAGCCAGGAGGTGGTAATCTATTTGTGCACGTTTGTGGGTGCCCTTATAGGTTTCCTTTGGTTCAACTCCTATCCGGCACAGATATTCATGGGTGATACAGGCAGTCTTACCATAGGTGGAATAATAGCTGTGGCTGCACTCTGCATACACAAGGAACTGCTACTGCCGATATTGTGCGGCGTGTTCGTGGTGGAGAGCCTCTCAGTGATATGTCAGCGATTTTACTACAAGCTGGGCAAACGCAAGGGCGTGCATCAGCGTATTTGGAAACGTACGCCCATACATGATCATTACCGTACAAGCATGGAACAGGTCCTGAAGGCCGATCCCGGCAGTACGGTAAAGTTCCAGGGTAATGACAATAAGTTACAGTTAGAGACCAAGATAACGCTCAGGGCCTGGATCATAAGCATAGGTCTTGCAGCGCTTACAATATTGACCTTGAAAATCAGATAATTGAAATGGCAAAGAAAATTGTTGTACTGGGTGCAGGTGAGAGCGGTACAGGTGCCGCCATATTGGCAAAAGCCAAAGGGTTTGACGTGTTTGTATCGGACCTTTCAGAGATAAAGGCGCATTATCGTAACGAACTGGACCTGCGTGGTATTAAATGGGAACAGAAACAGCATACTGAGGCGCGTATCCTTGCTGCCGATGAGGTGATCAAGAGCCCCGGCATCCCCAAGGAGGCTCCCATCATTCAGAAACTCATGGCCCAGGGCACGCCCATCATATCGGAGATAGAGTTTGCAGGCAGATATACAAATGCCAAGATGATATGTATAACCGGCTCAAACGGCAAGACTACAACCACATCGCTCATTTACCATATCTTCAAGATGGCGGGCATGAACGTGGGTCTGGCCGGTAACATCGGAAGCAGTCTGGCATGGCAGGTGGCTGAGAAGAACTTTGATTACTATGTGATTGAACTGAGCAGTTTCCAGCTTGACAACATGTATGATTTCAAGGCTGATATAGCCATCCTCATGAACATAACTCCTGATCATCTGGACCGTTATGACTATGAAATGCAGAACTACGTGGATGCCAAGATGCGCGTTATTCGTAACCAGACCAAGGATGATGCATTTGTCTATTGGAGTGATGACCCCATCATTACCCGTGAACTCAAGAAGTACGGACTAAAGGCTACCCTCTATCCGTTTGCTGAGGCTAAGAAAGAGGATCTGGCTGCATACGTTGAGGACGGCACTCTCTATTTCAACAAGCCGTACGCCTTCAATATGGAGCAGGAGTCGCTGGCACTTACCGGCAAGCATAACCTGTACAACTCAATGGCTGCCGGTATATCGGCCAATATCGCCGGCATAAAGAGTGAGACCATACGCAAGGCTCTGCAGACATTCCAGGGTGTGGAGCATCGTCTGGAGCGCGTTACAAGAGTGAACGGCATAGACTTTATAAATGACTCCAAGGCTACCAATGTGAACAGCTGCTGGTATGCCCTGCAGAGCATGCCTGTAAAGTGCGTACTGATACTGGGCGGCAAGGATAAGGGTAATGACTACAATGAGATAGCTGATCTGGTACGCGAGAAATGCTGCGGTCTGGTCTATATGGGCCTGCATAATGAGAAACTGCACGGTTTCTTTGACAGCTTTGGCCTTCCTGTGGCCGATGTACAGTCAATGAAAGATGCTGTGGATGCTGCTTACAAGATGGCTCAAAAGGGTCAGATAGTATTGCTCAGCCCCTGCTGTGCAAGTTTTGACCTATTCAAGAGCTATGAGGACCGTGGCGAACAGTTCAAGGCTTGCGTGAGAGCCCTGTAAAAAGAAAGATGTGATATGGAGATAAATGAAGAGAAAAAGGAACGCAGGCAACTGCTGAACGGCGACCCGACTATTTGGGCAATGGTTATAATACTGTGCTGCATCTCACTTGTTGAGGTGTTCAGTGCAAGTAGCCGTCTTACGTTCGGTAAGAGCAGTTTTCTGGCTCCCATCATATCGCATACCATACATCTGTGTATGGGCGTAGCGGTTATGTACGTTCTTCATTTGCTGCACTATAAATGGTACAGGCTGTTCCCCGTACTGCTTGTGCCGGTATCAATTATCCTGTTGGCTTACCTTTCAATACAGAGTGCCAGTTCATCGGGCGCTGAACGCTGGATAAACTTAGGTTTCTTCCAGTTGCAGCCTTCAGAGGTGGGTAAGATTGCGGTCATCATGTCAGTGGCATACTGGCTGTCAAAACTAAAACCTGACGATGAGCTGAGCCAGTCCAATACGTTCTGGAAAATAATGGCACTGACAGGGCTGGTATGTCTGCTGATAGTAGGTGAGAACCTGTCGACAGCGGTACTGCTGGCCGGAGTGATATTCGTAATGATGATATTGGGCGGAATTGCCTGGCGGCGTATATTGGCTTTGTCAGGTGTAGTGGCGGCAGCAGGAATTGTAGCCTTAGTGGTACTTTTGTTCGTTCCGGCACAGACCATACGTGACTCCAAGATAATTCCGTCACGTGCCACTACCTGGCAGGCCAGATTGCAGGATTTCTTCCAGCCGGGAAGTGAAGGAACTCCCACGGCATATGAATATGCCAAGATAGTTGCGCCTGAGAAACCTCAGGAGACACATGCCAATATAGCCATTGCAACCAGTAACATACTGGGTAAAGGGCCTGGTAACTCTGTTGAACGTGACTATCTGCAGGAGGCCAGTTGTGACTTTATCTATGCGATAATAATAGAGGAACTTGGCATGGCCGGCGGAATAGTTGTCATGCTGGTCTATGTCATACTGCTCTTCAGGGTAGGGCGTTTGGCAACCAAGTGCAGGGAGAAATATCCGGCATATCTGGCTATGGGACTGGGTATGCTCATAGGCTTGCAGGCATTCATTAACATGTCTGTTGCCGTGGGTCTGTTCCCTGTAACGGGCCAGCCGCTGCCTCTTATAAGCAAGGGCGGTACGTCTGTGCTGATGACAAGTTTCTGCATGGGCATGCTGCTTGGCATAAGCAATACGTTGGAAAAAGAGGAGCGTGGAGAGTATGTACTGGGAACTGAAACCGATGTTCCCACGCCTATAGAAGGAAAAGAATCATTTGACGATATAACCGAATCCTGAATATGGATGCAAAACCAAGAATAATAATAAGTGGAGGAGGCACGGGAGGACATATATTCCCGGCCATCTCAATAGCTCATGCCATCAAATCATTGAACCCTGATGCTGAGATCCTGTTTGTGGGGGCACAGGGACGCATGGAGATGCAGCGTGTTCCTGCTGCCGGGTTTGATATCAAAGGTCTGCCTATATGTGGGTTTGACCGTAAGAATCCGTTCAAGAACATAGTGGTTCTGTTCAAGATAATACGCAGCCAAATAATGGCACGCCGTATTATCCGTCAGTTCAAGCCTATGGTAGCCGTGGGCGTGGGTGGTTATGCCAGCGGTCCCACATTGCGCATTGCAGGCAAGATGGGCATACCTACGCTGTTGCAGGAACAGAACTCATACGCAGGCGTGACCAACAAGATCCTGGCCAAGAAGGCGGCCCGTATATGTGTGGCTTATGATGGTATGGACAGGTTCTTCCCTGCCGACAAGATTCTTAAGACCGGTAATCCGGTACGTCCCAATCTTACCAAAGGTGGCATGACACGTAAGGAGGCTGCCCGTAAGATGGGGCTTGATGCTTCCAAGCGTATAGTACTCATTGTGGGCGGCAGTTTGGGAGCACGCACTCTTAATGAGAGCGTAATGGCTAATCTGGACCTGATACGTATGTCAGATGACGTGCAGTTTGTATGGCAGACCGGCAAGTTCTATTTTGAGGAGATGAAACAGCGTCTTGCAGATCAGCCTAAGGTATCCAATCTTTTCCCTACGGAGTTTGTGCAGGATATGGATCAGGCATACGCAGCCGCAGACCTGGTTATATCACGTGCCGGTGCCGGAACCATATCTGAACTGTGTCTGTTGGGCAAACCGGTCATACTGGTGCCGTCACCCAATGTTGCTGAGGATCATCAGACCAAGAATGCGCTAGCACTGGCTGATAGGGATGCCGCAATACATATCCGTGACGTGGATGCCCGTAAGGAACTTATTCCGGCAGCCGTTGACCTGGTTAAGGATGAGGCACACCTGGTACAACTGCATGAGAATATACTCAAACTTGCCATGTATGATTCGGCCGAGGTTATTGCAAATGAGGTACTTAAACTGGCCGGTTACGGTTGTGGCACACTAAAGCTGGATGATATAAAGTCAGTATATTTTGTGGGAGCAGGCGGCATTGGCATGAGCGCTCTTGTCCGCTATTTCCTAAATAGAGGATGTCAGGTGGGAGGTTATGACAAGACCTCTACGGATCTTACATCGGCCCTGATAAAGGAGGGTGCAAGGATTGGTTTTGAGGATGATGTAAATAAGGTGGATGAGTGCTTCAGGGATCCTAATTCAACTCTTGTGGTATATACTCCGGCTATTCCTGCTGATAACAAGATATTGCGTTGGTTCAACATTCACTGCTTTGATGTGCAGAAACGCGCCCAGGTACTGGGTACTCTGACACGCTCTCTTGACGGCTTGTGTGTGGCAGGTACACACGGCAAGACCACCACATCATCAATGGTTGCACATATCCTTGACGGCACTCCGGAGAGGTGCAATGCGTTCCTGGGCGGAATACTCAAGAACATAGGCAGTAACCTGATGGTAAGCAATAAGAGCCGCCGTGTGGTTATTGAGGCCGATGAGTTTGACCGTTCGTTCCATCATCTCACTCCCTTGCGTTCTGTCATCACTGCCGTTGATCCCGATCATCTGGATATCTACGGTACATATGAGGCATATGTGGAGAGCTTCCGTAAATATACATCGCTCATAAAGCCGGGCGGTGACCTTATACTCCATGTGGGATTGGAAGAGAAGATCAGGCCCCAGCTCCAGGATGGCGTGAACCTCCATACATACGGACTGGATGAGGGTACATTCCATGCTGCAAACATCAGGATCGGCAACGGTGAACTGAGGTTTGACTATGTATCCCCGCTTGGCAGTATTGCTGATGTTGAGCTGGGTGTGCCTATTCCCATCAATGTGGAGAATGCTGTGGCTGCCATGGCTATGGCTCAATTGAGCGGCGCATCAGATGATGTGATCCGTGAGCGTATAGCATCGTTCCGTGGATGTGACCGTCGCTTTGACTTTCATGTAAAGAGTGCTGATAAGGTTTATCTGAGCGATTATGCCCATCATCCGGAGGAGATACGCCAGTGCGCCCTGTCACTGCGTAAGCTCTATGCAGACCGTAAGATAACATGCATATTCCAGCCGCATCTATATACCCGTACCAGAGATTTCTACAACGAGTTTGCTGAGAGTCTCTCACTGTTTGATGAGGTCTGGCTCCTGGAGATTTATCCAGCGCGTGAACAACCCATACCGGGAGTTACAAGTAATCTTCTGGCAGACAACATGAAGCCAGGAGTTTGTAAAGGCATAATATCCAGGAATCAGGTACCTGAACTTGTGGAGTCAATAAAGGATGACATTCAGGTTCTGGTTACACTTGGTGCCGGTGATTTGGAGGATTATGTGGAAACCATAACAAAGATACTCAAGTAAGAAAGGTGGTAAAGAAGATTCTATCCATATTGACGGTGTTTCTACTGGCGGGATATATGGTATATTCCGTCCTGGGAATGACAAACAGGCATGAGGATGTCCGTTTGTGCAGTGGCGTTGACCTGCATATTACGGACAGTCTTCATTTTGACCTGATTGATGAGGATATGGTTCTGAGTCTTCTTAAGGAGCATTCTCTGGATCCTATAGGGTCTCCGCTTGAGGCAATAGATGTGGAAGCTATAGAACAGACATTGGCACTGCATCCGTTGGTGGGTAAGGCGCAATGCTATAAGACCGGCGGTGATATGCTCAGGATAAACCTGTCGGGAAAGGTGCCTCTGGTACGTGTTCTGAATAACCGTGGACAGGATTTCTATGTGGATAGCCATGGCGAGATACTTTCACAGCACTCATTGGCGGTACAGCTACCTGTGGCTACTGGATATATAGACAGAGAGTTCGCATCAAAGGAACTCCTGGAGGTGGTACGTGCCATAGACCGTTCAGAGTTCTGGAAGGCACAGGTGGAGCAGATAAACGTTACGTCAGACAAGCAGATTGAGTTGGTGCCAAGGGTGGGTGACCATCTGCTTATATTGGGTACGTCCGATAATATTGAGGATAAGCTGGAGCGTCTGATGAACTTTTATGAGAAGGGGCTTGACAATGTGGGTTGGAACAAGTATCGTTCCATAAGTGTGGCCTATGAGAATCAGGTTGTGTGTAAGAAACGAAAATAATATAAATGGGAAACGACAAAGTAATTGTTGCTATTGAGCTTGGTTCATCCAAGATCTCAGGAGTGGCCGGTCAGAAGATGTATGACGGTTCTCTCAATGTTCTGGCGTATGCCAGCGTGCCATCATCATCCTGCATAAGGCATGGTGCTGTTTATAATCTGGACAAGACTGCCAATGCAATAGCGGAGGTGGTGGAAAGGCTTAACACAATCCTGTCAGCCAAGATAGAAAAGGTCTATGTAGGCTATAATGCCAAAGGGCTCAGGTCTGTCATAAGCAAGGTGGAACACAAATTTGATGAGGAGACTGTGGTGAGCCAGGAGGTTCTGGATGATATGTTCCAGCAGTGCAGTGAGATAGATTATGACGGTTATGTTAACCTGTTCCAGGAGTCACAGGAGTATATCGTTGACAACAAACGTGGTACGGAGACAGACCCTATGGGTGTGGCGTGCTGTTCATTGAAAGGTAATTATCTGAATATCCTGCTTAAGAAACAGGTGGCAGATTATATAGCACAGTGTTTCATGGCAGCCCAGGTGGAGATTGTTGACGGTTATGTAGCCCCTATGGCACAGGCTGAGGCGGTGCTCACTGAAGATGACCTTCAGCAGGGTTGTGCCTTGGTGGATTACGGTGCAGATACCACTACTGTATCAGTCTATAAGAACGGCCTGTTACGCTATCTCAGGGTTATCCCGTTGGGCAGTGCACTTATTACCCGTGACCTTTCTTCAATACTCAAGATAGAGCTTGAGCAGGCTGAACAGCTTAAGTGCGCCTATGGACTATGTAATCTGATAGGCAGTCAGGATTCAGGTGAGACAATTACTGTCAATGACCATTCAATCCCTCTGAAGAATATAGGTGATATAATTGAAGCCAGAAATGAGGAGATAATACGCAATGTTTACTCTCAGATCAAGGCCTCAGGGTATGGTGAGGTCCTGTATGCAGGAGTTGTTCTGACAGGTGGCGGTTCACAGTTGCGCCAACTGGATAAGATATTCATCAAACTGATGCCTTCTATGCGTAAACCGCGTATAGTGTTAGAGCCTGCTTGCGGCGTAGTTTGGGCTGAACCCAGATGGAAACGCGGTGACGGTTCCCAATTGGCGCTTCTGTCAGTCCTGGCCAAGGGAGATGAAAGCTGCTGTGAACTGCGGGAGCCATTGCCAAAGATGGATGCGATAGATAACATCACTGCTGAGGATCAGGACAGGATTGTTCAGCAGGACCTGTTTACAGAAGAAGGCGAGAGTGCTCAGGAGGAGCGCGACCGCAAGGAACAACAGAAACGTGAGGAGGCTGCAGCCAGAATGGAGGAGGAGACTGCTAAGGAAGAGGAAGCTGAGACCAAGAAGAAAGAGAAAAAGCCCAGCGTTTTCAAACGTTGGTATGATAACTTTATGAATATGGGTGAGAACTTCTTTGATGACAAGGAGGAGAAGGAGCCTAAATCAGAGAACACTGATAATTGATTGTGACTATGAACCAGGACATTAAAGATTTTGAGGAGAATGGGATTCTTCCGTTTGATTTCCCTACTGAATCACGTAAGATAATCAAGGTTATCGGTGTGGGCGGCGGCGGTGGCAATGCTGTCAAGAATATGTACCGTGAAGGTATTCATGATGTGGTATTCGTCATTGCCAATACTGACCAACAGGCATTGGTGGACTCAGATATCCCTATCAAGCTCCAATTAGGCCGACAGACCACCAATGGTCTTGGCGCAGGAAATGACCCCGCCGTGGCCCGTAAGGCTGCCGAGGAGAGTATTGAAGATATTAAGGCTCAGTTCAAGGATGAAACACAGATGGTGTTCATCACTGCAGGAATGGGCGGTGGAACCGGAACCGGTGCAGCCCCTGTGATAGCAAAGTGTGCCAAGGAATGCGGAATGCTCACAGTAGGTATCGTAACCATACCGTTCAAGTTTGAGCAGCGCCCCAAAATCAAGCAGGCGCTTAGAGGTGTCAGGGATATGTCTCAGTATGTAGATGCCCTGCTTGTGATCAGCAATGAGAAACTGCTTGAGATATATCCTGACCAGAGTGTGGCAAACGGATTCAAGTATGTTGATGAGACCTTGACCACTGCAACCAAGAGCATAGCTGAACTTATTACCTGCCGTGGTATAATAAACCTTGACTTCCGTGATGTTAAGAAGATATTGAGCAATGGTGGTGTGGCTATAATGAGTACAGGAATTGCCAAGGGTGAGAATCGCGTCAACCAGGCATTGGATTCAGCACTCAAATCCCCTCTGCTTTATAACAATGATATCCATAGGTCCAAGAAGATACTGTTCAACATATATCAGAGTACGCATGCCGAGCATCAGCTTATGCTTGATGAGATGAATGAGGTGCGTCACTTCATGGATAAGTTTGAGGATAAGAATATAGAGGTCATTTGGGGCCTTGCCAATGATGATACTCTAACTGAAGAGGTTAAGATAACGGTTCTGGCTACCGGATTCGGAATGGAGAGCATTCCGGAAATGGAGGATGAGGATGAGACAGATCGCGTGATAGAGGATCTGTATGGTGATCGCGTTGACAAGCGCCAGCTCTATCTTTACGAATTGTCTGATAATGATCTTGACAATGACGCCCTGATAGATGCTATTGAAGCATCTCCTTCTTATCTCAGAAATTCAGTGGAACTAGCTGAGATCAAGGCTCTTCGCGCTTAGCCGAATACGGTTTCAAGCACCTCAATTGATTTGAGAACCGGAAAGGCCGGTACGTGCAGACGGAACCAGTTGTTAAGTGCATTAAGCAGCATGACGCGCTCCTGACTTGTCAGGGGCGCATCTTTTATTCCGTCAAAGCTGCAGGTCATAAGCATGTGCAGCTTGTATGAGAGCTGCGGGTCTATCCATTCGGTGTGCTTGGGCTCCAGTGAGCAGAAACAGCCTTCCCTCAGGTCCAGCACATATCCGGGGTGATAATCATCGGCATTGGGGCATACACCTGTGTATGTGGCCGTTCCGATCATGAATGCTATGTGGAAGTTGGCGTAGCTGCCATTAGGAGCGTTATCAAACCAATTCAGGGATTCGGTAAGATATCGGAACAGGGGAGGGTTGTTCTGCTCACCTTTCAGTGCGTATGTGAGGAACTCTGACAGGAAAAGCGCAATGGCGCTCTTATGCGGGTTACGTGGAATATCCCTGTAAGGGGCAAGGTTTTTTATCTCCTTGATGTGTTGGAGTGATTCCGTGGGGATATATTCGGCCTGAAATTCCAGTTGCGTAAGGGACTGTAAAAGGGTGTTACGGCTGGCATTCTTTCCGCTTTTGGACATGAACCAGATGAACGGTACCATGCCGTGGGCACTTGTGAATATGTGCGCCACGCTGGTCCTGTCGTTATGACGGACTGCTCCTATCATTATGCCTTTTTCCGGAATGTACATGCAGCAGGCTGTTTGTCAGTACAAAAATAGTTATCGGAAGTGAAACCTCGTAATAATCTAAAAAATTAAGAGAGATTGTTTGTGAATTGGAAAAATGTAACTACTTTTGCATCCGCTTTATAGGGCAGCCTCTCGAGGCTTACCGGAAAGGATGGCGCGTTCGTATATCGGCTAGTACTCAAGATTTTCATTCTTGCAAGATGAGTTCGACTCTCATACGCGCTACAAAGTGATAACAAATAAATAATTGATTTATAATGGCAAACCACAAATCAGCCTTGAAGGCTATCAGAAAGAGCGAGAAGAGAAGACTTCACAACCGTTATTATGCAAAGACCATGCGTAATGCAGTTCGTCAGAGTTTCGCGCCATGACCAACAAGGAGGAGGCCGTTGCAACCTATCCTAAGGTTCAGAAGCTTCTTGATAAGCTGGCTAAGACCAAGCTCATCCACAAGAACAAGGCCGCTAACCTCAAGTCAAAGCTCTGCGCTCACATCGCTAAGCTCGCGTGACACAATAGGGACAGTCCCCTTTGTGCCATTTTTGGATCAAAAAAACAGGTTGGAATTTCTTCCAACCTTTTTTGTTTCCTTTTTTTCAATACTACCGCACCTGCGTGTCCACGTGCGTGATTCTAATCTGCAGATAGGTTTCCCTGAGCGTGGTTCTAATCTGTAGATAGGTTTCCAGCTGCACTCAGTAAAACCAAAAGGTTTTAGCAAAGCGTAAACATTTTGGTTTTACCCGGCCGGAGGCCGGCAGAGTGAAATGGAACGAAGTGGAATGAAACGGGTTTGGGGCGTCGCCGCCCCAAACTAAAAAAATGTCGTGTATCTAATACGCAGAAAAGTTTCCATCCAACGACTTTTGAGGCGAAGCCAAAAAAGTCAAAAAACACCGAGCTGCGAAGCTGCGAGTTTCTGCCGGATGGCCTACTTACGCATCAATATTAGCGTAGGTTGCGTTACGCTCTATGAATTCTCTACGTGTCCCCACGTCCTCACCCATAAGCATCGAGAATATGCGGTCAGCCTCGGCTGCATCCTGGATGTGAACCTGCTTGAGCAGACGGTTCTCAGGGTTCATTGTGGTGTCCCAGAGTTGCTCGGGGTTCATCTCACCCAAACCTTTATAGCGCTGTGTAATGATGTTTGATTCCAATCCTGCACCATACTGGTCAATGAAACGCTGACGCTGTACATCATCATAGCAGTACTCCTTAACCTTGCCCTTGGTACAGAGGTAGAGGGGCGGGGTGGCTATGTAGAGGTGACCATTCTCGATGAGTTCCGGCATATAGCGGAAGAACAGGGTCATTATAAGGGTGTCGATGTGTGAACCATCGACATCGGCATCAGTCATGATGATTACCTTATAGTAACGCAGCTTGTCATAGTTGGCAGCCTTGGAGTCATCAGGGTTGAGGCCGAAGCGTACGCCCAGGGCCTGTATGATGTTGTTTACCTCCTCATGGTCAAAGGCCTTGTGCCACATTACGCGCTCTACGTTGAAAATCTTACCGCGGATAGGCAGGATAGCCTGGGTGTGACGGTCACGGCCCTGCTTGGCGCTGCCGCCTGCAGAGTCACCCTCCACGATAAAGAGCTCGCAGTTGGCGGGATCCTTATCGGAGCAGTCAGCCAGCTTGCCGGGAAGTCCGCTGCCTGAGAGCGGGCTTTTGCGCTGTACGCTCTCGCGTGCCTTACGGGCAGCCACACGTGCCTGAGCTGCAAGGATGACCTTGTCAACAATCAGCTTGGCCTCCTTGGGGTGCTCCTCAAGATAGAATGTGAGAGCCTCACCTACAGCCTGCTGTACGGCACCGGCTACCTCACTGTTACCCAGTTTGGTCTTGGTCTGACCCTCAAACTGAGGCTCTGAAACCTTTACTGAGATGACGGCTGTAAGACCTTCACGGAAATCCTCACCCTCAATCTCTACCTTGGCTTTCTCTAGGAACTTGTTGTCATCGGCATACTTCTTGAGCGTGCGGGTAAGTGCAGTGCGGAAACCTACCAGGTGGGTACCGCCTTCTATTGTGTTGATGTTGTTTACGAATGAACGGATGGTTTCCTTGTACTCTGTGTTGTAGAGAATGGCCACTTCAATGGGTACGCCCTGCTTTTCTGTATTCAGGTAGATGGGCTCCTGGATAAGATGAACGCGGTTCTCATCGATGTAAGACACGAACTCCTTGAGGCCCTCGTTTGAGAAATATGTATCTTTCTTGGGCTCACCCTCCTCCATTACACGGTAGTCAGTCAGGGAGATGCGTAGGCCGGCATTCAGAAATGCCAACTCATGCAGGCGGGCTGCCAGGATATCGTATTTATATTCAGTTGTGGTAAATATGGAACCGTCGGGCCAGAATGTCTGGCGGGTACCGTTGATATCTGTGGTGCCGACGCACTCAACGCCGGTGACAGGCTTACCGCAGGCGTACTCCTGGCGATATACCTTGCCGTCACGGAATACTTCGGTTATCATCTTGGTGGAGAGGGCGTTTACGCATGATACACCTACGCCGTGCAGACCGCCTGATACCTTATATGAACCCTTGTCAAACTTACCGCCGGCATGGAGGACCGTCATTACCACCTCAAGGGCCGATTTGTGCTCCTTGGGATGCATATCAACCGGGATGCCACGACCGTTATCCTGAACGGTTATGGAGCCGTCCTTGTTGATGGCCACCTCGATATGGGTGCAGTATCCGGCCATGGACTCGTCGATTGAGTTATCGACTACCTCATATACCAAGTGGTGCAGACCTTTTTCGCTTATGTCACCTATGTACATGGCAGGGCGCTTGCGCACTGCCTCAAGACCTTCCAGAACCTGGATGTTCTGCGCGGAATAATTAGCCTGTCCGTTTGTGATTTCGTCTGTCATTTTCTGTGTTTTGTAAAGCATACAAAGATAATGAAAAAGGTTGATACCACATTGTTTAAAAATAATAATTTTAAGTCATTTCTCTATAAGTATTATATATCGGAATGCGTTCAATTCAGAGGGTTTTTGTAATTTTGCCGGTTGAAACGGAATGTTCCGTATATAAATACAAAATTAATGAATACTAAAGTACCAGTCGGAAAGAAAATCCGCTCCCTTAGGGAATCAAAACAGATGGAGATTGAGGTGCTTGCCGAGCGCGCACAGCTACCTTTGGAACAAGTCAAGGCTATTGAGGAAGACGGCCCGCTGCCGGGTCTGGCTCCCCTAATCAAGATTGCACGTGTTCTAGGCGTACGACTAGGTACTTTCCTGGATGACCAGCAGAGCGTAGGTGCAGTGGTAAGCCGTGCGGCCGAGGAGCATGAGAGCGTAAGGTTCTCAAACCATGCATCAGGTGGTCATGAGAATATGATATATCACTCACTCTCTGAGGGTAAGGACAACCGTCATCTGGAGCCTTTCGTGATAGATATCCTGCCTAATGAGAATCCCAAGTTTGACCTCTCAACCCATGAGGGTGAGGAGTTTATCTATGTGCTTGAGGGTCAGGTGGAGATCAACTACGGCAAGAACACCTATGTTCTTGAGAAGGGTGACAGCATCTACTATGATTCCATCGTAAAACACCATGTGCACGGATATAACGGCCAGAAGGCCCGCATCCTTGCTGTTGTCTATACTCCAATTTAATCTGAAAGATGTATCAGTTATCAGAAAAGACATTGGGAGACTGGCTTGAGCATTGGGCTCAGGTTACTCCCGATAAGGAATACATAGTATATTCTGACCGCGACCTCAGGTTTACCTGGAAACAGTTCAACGAGAGGGTTGATGACATGGCCCGCGGTCTTATAGCCATCGGTGTGACCAAGGGTACTCATGTAGGCCTGTGGGCTCAGAACGTGCCTGACTGGCTTACTTTCCTGTATGCATGCGCCAAGATAGGTGCCGTGTGTATCACTGTAAACACCAACTACAAGCAGAATGAGCTGGAGTATCTGTGCAAGGACTCCGATATGCACACCCTCTGCCTTACTGACGGCACGTGGGAGAGCAACTACGTGGATATGGCTTACACCATGCTGCCTGAGCTGCGTGAATGCCAGCGCGGACACCTGGAGAGCAAGCGTTTCCCCAAACTCAAGAATGTGGTATATATAGGCCAGGAGAAGTATCGCGGTATGTACAATACTGCAGAGATATTGCTGCTGGGTGAAAATACTGATGATGATGAGTTCATGCGTCTGCGCAAGTCAGTGAACTGCCACGACGTAGTGAATATGCAATATACATCGGGTACTACAGGATTCCCCAAGGGTGTAATGCTTACCCATTACAACATAGCCAATGACGGTTTCCTGACAGGTGAGCACATGAAATTCACTCAGGATGACAAACTCTGCGTATGTGTACCACTGTTCCACTGCTTCGGCGTGGTGCTGGCCACCATGAACTGCCTCACACATGGTTGTACTGAGGTTCTGGTGGAGCGCTTTGATCCGTTGGTTACGCTGGCATCGGTCCATAAGGAGCGTTGTACAGCCCTGTACGGTGTTCCCACCATGTTCATAGCTGAGTTGAACCACCCCATGTTTGATATGTTTGATCTCTCATGCCTGCGTACAGGTATCATGGCCGGTTCACTCTGCCCGATTGAGCTGATGCGTAAGGTTGAGGAGAAGATGTATCTGCACGTTACAAGCGTATATGGTCTTACGGAGTCATCACCCGGTATGAGCCAGACCCGTATTGACGATCCTGATGAGGTACGTTACACTACTGTGGGCCGTGACTATGAGTTCGTTGATGTTAAGGTACTTGATCCCGAGACCAACAAGGAGGTTCCTGTTGGTACTCAGGGTGAGATGTGCTGCAAGGGCTTCAACGTGATGAAGGGTTACTACAAGAATCCCACTGCTACCGCTGAGGTCATTGACGAGAACGGTTATCTGCACTCAGGTGACCTGGGCATCATGGATGAGAACGGTAACTACCGCATCACCGGCCGTATCAAGGATATGATAATACGTGGCGGTGAGAATATCTACCCGCGTGAGATAGAGGAATTCCTCTATCATCTGCCCGGTGTGCGTGACGTTCAGGTGGCAGGCGTACCCTCCAAGAAATATGGCGAGGAGGTGGGTGCATTCATCATTCTGGATGAGGGTGCCAGCCTTACTGAAGAGGAGGTTCGTGACTGGTGCCGCGGCAAGATAGCCCGTTACAAGATTCCTAAATATGTGTTCTTTGTAAAGGAATACCCGCTTACTGGCAGCGGAAAGATTCAGAAATTCAAGCTTCGCGAACTTAGCCTTAAGCTTTGCGAGGAAAAGGGAATAGAAGTGGTCTGATATGGAAATAAACGAACAAATAAAGCAGATGGCCATGCGTCTTCGCGGGTTGCGTGAAGACCTTGACATGACCATTGAGGAGGTTGCTTCAAAGTGCGGCATCACTCCCGATGAGTTGAAACAATATGAGTCAGGAGAGTCAGATATCCCCATGAACTTCCTGTGCAATGCAGCAAACGTACTTGGCGTTGAGCCTCTGGAACTGTTTGCCGGCGATGCTCCCAATATGAGCAGCTACTGGCTGGTACGTAAGGGCAAGGGTCCCGTTATTGAGAGACAGAAAGCCTACAAATATCAGGCTCTTGCCATGGGATTCAAACATGCCAAGGCATCACCTTTCATAGTGACCGTTGATCCCAAGATGGAGAGTGAGATGCATCTTAACTCACATGAAGGACAGGAGTTCAACCTGGTGCTTAAGGGCACGCTATTCTTGAGTATAGGAGGCAAGGACCTGATCCTGAACCCCGGTGACAGCATATACTTTGATTCAACACAACCGCACGGAATGAGGGCACTCAACGGTGAGCCTGCCAGATTCCTTGCTATCATATTCTGATTTTTGCGATGCTTGAAAAATATTTACAGAAAGTTGAGTTTGACTCTCTTGAGGATTTCAGGGAGAATTTCAAGATAATAGTACCTGACAACTTCAATTTCGGCTACGATGTGGTTGATGAATGGGCCAGGACAAATCCTGATAAACTGGCTCTGCTTTGGACCAATGATGAGGGTGCAGAGCAGCGTTATACATTTGCCGATATAAAGCGCAAGTCAGACCAGGTGGCATCATTCTACCAGACGCTTGGCATTGGCAAGGGTGACTGCGTGATGATGATGCTCAAGCGCCGTGCCGAGTTCTGGTTCTCAATCGTGGCTCTGCACAAGCTGGGTGCCGTGGCTATTCCGGCTACTCATCTGCTTACTCCCAAAGACCTTATTTATAGAGCCAACTCGGCAAAGATAAAGATGATAGTCTCTGCCGATGAGCCTATCATGATACAGCATGTCAATGACTGCCTCAAGGACTCTCCTTCAGTCAAGGTGCTGGTGGCTACCGGCTCTTACTGTGAGGGCAACTGGCACAGTATGGATGAAGGCATGAAGAACGCTCCTGAGTTTGTGCGTCCGGCTCATGTCAATGACAATCGTGACATATCACTGTTGTACTTTACATCAGGTTCAAGCGGAAACCCCAAGATGGTGGCCCACAACTTCCTTTATCCGCTGGGACATATCGTTACAGCCAAGTATTGGCATAATGTTAACGAGAACAGTCTTCACCTTACTGTGGCCGATACCGGCTGGGGTAAGGCTGTATGGGGCAAGCTCTACGGACAGTGGCTGTCAGGAGCAGCTGTGTTTGTATATGACCACGAGAAGTTCACTCCGGCCAACATTCTGGAGGCAATGGCTAAATACAAGGTTACATCATTCTGTGCACCTCCTACTATCTACCGTTATCTGATACGTGAGGATCTGTCACAATATGATTTGAGTGCGCTTAAATACTGCACTACTGCAGGTGAGCCGCTCAATCCCAGCGTATTTGACTTCTGGAAGGAGCATACG
This sequence comes from uncultured Bacteroidales bacterium, assembly GCA_902763885.1. Lineage (GTDB taxonomy): Bacteria > Bacteroidota > Bacteroidia > Bacteroidales > Bacteroidaceae > Colenecus. Next base: position 171,337 of record CACWTU010000002.1, read on the forward strand.
GGTCTGGATATACATGAGGGATTCGGCCAGACTGAGACGGCTATGACCATAGGTACATTCCCATGGATGAAACCCAAACCGGGTTCATTGGGAGTACCCAATCCTGCATACGATATGGATCTGCTCACCAATGACGGCCGCTCGGCAGAGGACGGTGAAAGCGGTGAAATCATCTTGCACACAGACAAACGTATCCCTCTGGGACTGTTTGAGGAGTATTATCATGATCCGGAGCTTACCAAGACTGTCCATAACAACGGCATTTACCATACGGGTGATGTGGCTTGGCGTGACGGTGACGGCTATTACTGGTTCGTGGGCCGTACTGATGATGTCATCAAGAGTTCAGGCTACCGTATAGGACCGTTTGAGGTGGAGAGTGCCCTTATGACACACCCTGCAGTTGTGGAGTGTGCCGTGACAGGTGTTCCCGATGATGTCCGCGGCCAGGTGGTAAAGGCTACCATCATCCTGTCCAAGGAGTATCGTGACTACCCTGACAAGGAGGCTCTGATAAAGGAGATCCAGAATCATGTAAAAAAGGTATCTGCACCTTATAAATATCCGCGCGTAGTGGAATTCGTGGATGAACTGCCCAAAACCATAAGCGGAAAGATACGCAGGGTGGAGATTCGCGATAAGGACGCTTCAAAAAAAATGTGTTAAAAAGTCGATTTTTTTACGTTTTTTTAAAATATATAGATTTTTTCTCTACATTTGCACGATGATTCCGAACCTTACTCGTAAGGGAGGAGTCTGCCCAAATGTTATAGGGCTATCATAGATAATTGATTTATAACGTTATACAAAATGAAAAAAAGATTAATTTGTTTTCTGATCCTTTCCAGTTTTATAATTGGTTTGGTGTTCGTCGGTTCGTGTAAGGACTACGATGATTTTGCTTTAGACATCAGGGTAGAGAACCTTGAGAATAAGCTTAATCAAAATTGCGAGAATTTGTCAGATACTATTGACTCTATCAAAGCAAGATTAGGTCGTATTAAGGAGTGCGCTTGTACTCCAAGTAATATTAAGGACAGCATTGCCGTTCTTTATGAATATCTGGGCGATGTCCTGAAAGACACTGTAGTAAGTGCAGACAGCGCAAACAAGACGTTTAAGGGTATTCAAAACGTTATCAATTACCTTAACAAGCGTTTGTCAAATGTAGCTGTTACCGCTGATTCCGCATATTCAATTGCAGATTCATTGAGACAGTTGAGATTTGGATGGGGTGATTCTCTTAAATTGGCTTATGACACCATTCTGATGCTTAACAGGAGTGTAGAGAAAATCTATATCAGACTTGACAGCATTAAGATGCTGGATTCTGTAATAAAGGTAAAGGATTCTCTTACTCAGGTCAGGATTGACAGCGTCATCAAAGAGTATAAGAAGGCTGATTCTGCACAGCAGGCATCAATTGACACCCTGTTCAAGCATGATTCAATAATCAATGTATCAATTAAGGAGCTGATCAAGCAGGATTCAGTTCATACTGCAAGAATTGACAGTCTGGCTAAGGTAACTTATCAGCTTGACTCTTTGGCTAAGGATTATCGTGACACCGCAATGGCTTGGGCTGACACCGTTGCCAATCGTGTTAAGGTTGCTTTGAATGACAGGATTGATAGTGTCATTAAGGAATATAATAAGGCAGACAGTGCAATCAATAAGCGTATTGATGCATGCCTTGACACAATGAGACTGAACTGGAATAGGATTCAGCAGATTAACGATACATTGAATGTAATTGACAGTACATTGAAGTCTCATAAGATCCGTCTTGATTCAATTGATCTCCGTCTTGATTCACTTGAACTCCGTATGGATTCACTTGAGCTGAGAGTTGATACCCTTGAGCTTGAAGTTGATAGCCTGAGAGATGCTGAGATGAAACGCATCAGCAGCATCATAATACAGGGTACAAAGAACGATGTATTCGGCTCATTCGCCCTGCCTATTGGTGTAAGGTCAAATATCCTTATGGCATATTCCACTAAATTCAATGGAGCTGACTTCCCGACAAGGATGCCTGGCTTGAAAGGTTCAGATGTAATTTCTTCAAAAGATGCCGCAGTTATTCCTCTTACTTTTGAGCAGTCATTAGATGGTGAGAGTGTTATCAGTGGTGGAAATGCATCAGATAATGCCGGTAAACTTTACTTTACATTGAACCCGAACGATGTTAAGATTGACAGCACATATCACTTCTATCTTATAAACAGCCTGGGTGACAAGACTCCTGTTACTATTGACAGCGTAAGGAAATCAAAGGAGAAACTGACATTCGGTTATACTGCAGCCAAGAACGCATCACAGGTTGTTGCGGATGATATCAATACTGTAAATGGTTTCTATCAGGCCGATGTTAACATTGCCGCATCTGACGCTTATAGCCTCAGACCAAATCTGGATGAGTCAGCACTTGCTGCAGTGGCTAAGGATGTCAAGAATTTCCGTGACGGTATTGACCTTGGAAACCTGGCATCTACAATGCTTAACTCTGTAGATGGAGTACTTGATGCAAATGCCCTGTATGTAACATGGGAGGATAAGTTCGGTACTCATAGTGCAACTTCAGAATACAATCTTGCTGTTGCAACTATTAAACCGCTTTCATACAATATTGTAGATAAGATATCCGGTAAGATTCCTAATTATGACATTCCAAATAATCCTATCCATTATTTGTTGAATGAGCTTAATGTGCCTTCTTTCACCTTGAATTTTGATACTATCAAGATTGATGACATAACAATCTCTATTGATACCGTTAAGTTCTCACTTCCTGACAAGGCAGATTCCTTGAAGGTGACAATAGATTTGTATGTGCCGGTTACTATGACTGCTGATGTTGTAATAGATGATACACTTAAGGGCGATTCAATTCATTTGAAGGGAAATGCTACCGTTGACGATTCTTTACATATCGTACATTCAACCTACGTTCACATTGATTCAATCTATACTACGTTGAATGGTAATATAAAGCATCTCCTTGACAGTGTTAATATCTCTCTCAAGAATGTAAACGGTAAGATTAATAGTCTTGTCAATAATATTCAGGATCAGATTCAGAGTCAGGTCAACAAGATGTTGAATTCTATACAAGGTTCTGTTGACCAGACTGTAACTGATATTGTAGGTGACATTAAGACACAGATCGGTAACAACAAGTTCGTCAAGAAGGTTGAAAAACTTGCTAATAAGTTGAATAGTTATTATGAACGTGTTGATGGTCTGGGCAGAACACTTACACAGCCTATGCTGATGTATGCCGCTAATGGTGATTTCCATCCGGTAAGTAAGTCAAAGGGCATTCCTACTCCGATCGCAGGAACAGGTACTCATGAGCTTGTGATAACATCACTTACAAATGAAATTGTAACACCTTCTTACAAGAAGTATATTGCAGTTACTAACTTCAAGGATGCTTCAACGGGTAAGGATTACCAGAAGGATGACCAGAATGCTGATTACATAAAGAATACTGTTAACAAGGCTGGTGATTTCGGCAAGATCCTGGATGGTGATACAAAGATTGTAAAGTTTGTGCCTACTAAGAAGGGTATCTATGAAATCTTGATTTCTACCATTGACTATAGTGGTTACATGTACCACCGCAAGTTCTATGTGAATGTAAAGTAACCTTTAAACAGAAAGAACAATGAAAAAGTTTTATATAATCGCAGCTGCTGCACTTATGGCTGTGCTTCCGATGGTGGCACAGGATGATGCAGACGAGCAGTTCGAGTATGAATTCAATCCCCATTGGTTCATACAGGGCCAGTTCGGCGGTCAATACACTCTTGGAGAGGTTTCCTTTACAGATCTTTTGAGTCTTGACGCAGAACTTGCTGTAGGATATGAGTTTACTCCTGTAATTGCCGGTCGTTTCTCAATCAATGCATGGAAGAGTAAAGCTGGCTCAGAGGGTAAATATTCTCCTGATGGCAAACAGTATGATTGGAGCTGGAATTTTGTAGCTCCCTCTGTTGATGTAATGTTTGATCTTACTAACCTGATCGGTGGATTCAAACCACGTAAGATAAATGCCGGAGTTTTGGCCGGTATAGGATTGAACATTCCGTTTGGAAAGGATAATGTTAAGGATGCCAGAAACGATATGATTGCAGCTTATAATGCAGCATATCCTTATGCAACAGCTACAGATCCGAATTATGTTGATAACAAGATTATCAAGTGGGCTGATGATAAGGGTCCATACGTGGTAGGTCGTGTAGGTGCTTATGTAGATTGGCATATCAATGACAACCTGGCATTAGGTTTGGAGTTCCAGGCAAATACCCTGTCTGACAAATACAACTCCAAGCAGGCTAACAACTGGGACTGGTATTTCAACTGCCTGGTTGGTGTGAAGTACTGCTTCGGTCAGACATATACCGAGAAGCCAGCTCCCAAGATGATACCTATATCAGAAGCTGCAAATTATGCTCCTAAGTGCAATCCTGAGGATAATGTTGTTGAGAAGGTCGTAGAGAAGGTCGTAGAGAAGGCTGTTGCTAAGACAGAGATTTACGAGGAGATTTACTTCCTTATCAACAAGCACACTTATGAGAAGACAGAGAGATACAAGATTGAGCATATTATTGAGGCTCTCAAGAAAGATCCGAATGCCAAGATCAGCATCTCTGCCTATGCTGACAGTGCTACAGGTACTGCTTCTTATAACCAGAAGATTTCAGAGCGTCGTGCAGAGACTGTCAAGAATGCTCTTATTGAGGCTGGCATAGATGAGTCACGTATCACTACTGCAGCTCATGGTTCAAGCTTCGCAGTTCATCAGGATGATATTTCACTTAACCGTGTCTGCATCTGCGTAGTTAAATAATACTATTACCTTTAATATGGACTTGCCTGTAGCCTTTTGGCAGGTTTACAGGCAAGTCCATTTTTTTATATATGAAGAATCTGATAATCATAGCTTTGTCTTTTATAACGGTTTTCATTAATGCCCAAAAGGCTGCCGAGAGCGGCTATTATAGGATCCAGAATATGAAAACTGAAAGATATGTTTATGTCCGTGATAACACCGGCTCTATTAACTGGGCTGCTCTTGATGCGGAGATGGGTGCTATTGAGTTATGGAAAGAGTCGCCGGGGCATAGTAGGTTTTCTGATCCTGGATCTGTTGTATATGTTGAGAATCATGGTAATAATCAATATGATTTGCAGGGCCAGGGAATGGGAATATATAAGATGTTCAAGGAATATCTTACTGTGACGGTAGGAAACGGATACTATCAGCTGACTGTTACCAAAGAAGGCGTAAAAAAATCCCTTTGTGATGCCAATACAACCCTTGATATGGATAAAGGCAAAATGGGAACAGACGGCTCCGGTACTTACCGAAACTGGATAGGAACCAAACTTGATGTCACAACCGATGAATGGTTTGGTATAACTCCCTCAATTGAGGTTGACGGCAAGTTTTATCAGCCTTTTTATGCTGATTTCGGTTTTACGCCGGTGTCAGAAGACATGAAAGTCTGGTATATATCTGTTGTGGACACGGCGGGGGCCGTACTTAAGGAGTTTACCGGCAGTGTCATACCGGCCAATATGCCTGTATTCATAGAATGTGCATCAAGTGTTACGGCCCAGAATAAACTGGATCTGAAATATAATCATACTACTCTTCCTACTGACAATAAGTTAAGGGGTGTATATTTCAATAATCGTACCCGAAATAAGATATCGCCGGATGCCAGGACAGAATTTGACAGCAAAACCATGAGGGTGCTTGGCAAGATGGCGGATGGTCGTCTGGGCTACGTACTCTCTAAGGAAACTGCTGAAAACGGAATACAGTATCTTGCAGCCAACCAGTCTTATCTTATAGTTGGCTCAGATTGTCCTAAGGAAATTCCTGTCATTACAGAGGAACAGTATGCTGAGATATTGGCTGAACGTGCAAATGCGGCAGTTCATAGTGCTACCTACTCACGTCTTAAAGAGGTCTATTCCATTTCCGGAAAGTTCATCGGAATGCTTACCTCTGAGGAGATTAATAACTTAGATCCTGGCGTTTATATCATTGACCGCAAGAAGGTAAAGGTGGAATAACGGACACAGGAATTTATAAAAAAAGAAAGCCTCATCAGGGCTTTCTTTTTTTTACTTGAATATTCTGTATGTCAGGCTCACATTCAGCAGGGGGAATACTTTAAGTGGGCGGATAAGTTTTACGTAGTCTTCTATCTGGTGATTTAAGTTGGTCAGGTCATGCACTATCTCAGTCCCGTCATGGGTGTATATTTTTGGTGTCCCGCCCCAAAAGATGATTCCACAGTCAACGGCAAATCTGAAACGGTCATCGTTCTTGCTTAGTTGACCGCTGAATCCGCCACCCAGATATGGCTTGAAGGAATTTACCACCATTTCTGCCTTGACCATATTATCGGCTCCAGGTTCCATCTTATAGCGGACGGGCTTACCGTTTATGTCAGTCTGGTCCTTAAAGTCACCTACGTGCATCCCCATACGGCCGGCATCAAATATCTTATCCGTTATTTCCTGTGATAATTCAACACCCAGGATTACGCCGTGAGGTTCAGCATCATCATTATACTCTGTATCATATACATTGTCATAGATGTTGTTGTACATGGCGGCAGCAATAAGCGTGGTCATATCCTCCGGGCGGTTCTGTGCACGGCCAATAACTGAAGAACCGGCATAGAAACCTGTGGTGATATACCATCTCTTGTCTTTGAAGGGATGTACGTCAATGAGCAGCTTGAAGTTGTACATATTGGGTTCACCTATCATCTCAACCTGCTGGGAAATCTTAAAGCCTGTTATCTCTTCCAATTCACTGGCCATACGCTCAAAACGGGAACGCCCCTGACTGTCATAATCGGGATTATCATCATCTCCAACTTGTATCCTGAAATGAAGAGGCACCTCAAAATGAGGCATCCAGGTAAAGCTTGTGCGTACCCCGAAATATTGATTCAGGCGTGACTCAAGACCCACTCCTATTCCTGTAGTTCCTGTCTCAAATGAAACGCTCAGGTCCGGTTTGAAAGCATATAGCTCCGGATTAATTGAGAACTGATCCAGGTCAAGTCTAAAAGGCAAGGCTGCCGCACTGTCTAAACACAATGCGGCCGCCATGATGAGTGTTATTCCGAATTTTTTCATCGGGATAAATCAAGTTAATTTACTTTACCAGCTCCATTCCAGCCTTGATGGCTTTCTCGTTCAGGGGCAGGTACTTCCAGTTACGCTCTGATACGGAGTGCTTGATGCCTTCCATAACGTACTCCACATCCAGTATGGGGCGTATCTTCATGAACGCTCCAAGCAGGAACATGTTGGCTACCTTTGAGGCGTTGATCTTGGCTGCCTCCTCGATGGCCTTGATGGGGTAGATGGTAATGTCAGTACGTGTGGGCTTACGGGTAATGGTGCTGGGGGTGTAGATGAGTACGCCACCGGGCTTTACCATAGGCTCAAACTTGTCCATTGACTGCTGGTTCAGGATGATAGCGGTGCTGAACTTCTGCAGGATAGGTGAGCTGATGCGGCTGTCACTCAGGATAACCGTTACATTGGCTGTGCCGCCACGGATCTCAGGACCGTATGACGGCATCCATGACACTTCCAGACCCTGCATGAGGCCTGAATATGCTATTATCTTACCCATTGAGAGGACACCCTGTCCTCCGAATCCGGCTATGATTATCTCTTCTGTCATAATATGTGTCTCTTTTCCGGGTTATCTGGGAGCGTTCATGTCCATGACGATTTTACCGTCAACCTTCATGTCGCCCAGAGGATATTTCTTGAACATATTCTCGACCATCCAGTCGTTTGCCTGTTTGGGAGTGAGACCCCAGCCTGAGTTACAGTTGGAAACAACCTCAACGATTGATGTCCCCTTCTTGTCGCGCTGGTTCTCAAATGCCTGACGCAGTGCCTTCTTGAGCTTGCGTACATTGGCGGGGGTGTGAACTGAGTGACGTGTCACGTAGCAAACACCGTCCAGCTGAGCCAGCAGCGGGGTGATATTGAGGGGGTAACCCATGGTCTTGACGTCACGGCCGCGTGGGCAGGTGGTGGTCTTCATTCCCTCCAGAGTGGTGGGGGCCATCTGACCGCCGGTCATACCGTAGATACCGTTGTTGATGAATACTATCACGATGTTCTCACCGCGGTTGCAGGCGTGCATGGTCTCACCTGTACCGATGGCAGCCAGGTCACCGTCACCCTGATAGGTGAAGACGAACTTATCGGGCTGAACGCGCTTGATACCGGTTGCAACGGCGCAGGCACGTCCGTGAGCAGCCTCAACTACATCGAACTTATAGAAATCATAGAGGAATACTGAGCATCCTACCGGTGAGATGCCTATTACGTCATGCTCTATGCCCATCTCCTCAATAACCTCGGCAATGGTACGTACCACTACACCGTGGCCGCAGCCGGGGCAGAAGTTGAACTGCTTCTCAGCCATCAGACGGCTTTTCTGATAGACCAGATTCTCAGGTTTGATTATATCGTTTACTTCCATTGCTGTGCTCATTTGATATTAAAGTAATTGTAGAGAGCAGTCTCAATCTCCTCTGGTGTGGGAACCATACCGCCCAGACGGCCAAAGAAGCCTACGGGCTTGCGGCCCTCAACAGCCAGACGGATATCCTCAATCATCTGACCGGCGCTCAGCTCAACAGAGAAGAGGCCCTTGATGCGTGGGTTGTCAGCCAGCTCGCGTATCTGGTCATAGGGGAAAGGATAGAGTGAGATGGGGCGGAACAGACCGATCTTGTGGCCTTTGGCGCGAGCCAGCTCAATGCTCTTCTGTGCTATACGGGCGATGATACCGAATGCTACTATTACGTAGTCAGCGTCATCGCATTGAATCATCTCGTAACGTACCTCGTTCTGCTCCATCTCGCGGTATTTCTTCTGCAAGCGGATGTTCACCAGTTCATGCTCCTGCGGAAGCAGGTTCAGGGAGGTGATGAAACGACGTTCCTTTCCCTCAGGGGTACCGTTGGTGGCCCAGTCAGGATACTCGGTCATACGGGGACGCTGTGCGGGCAGGTATATCTTCTCCATCATCTGACCCAGGGCACCGTCGGCCAGGATCATCGTGGGGTTGCGGTATTTGAACGCAAGGTCAAATCCCAGTGCGATGAAATCAGCCAGTTCCTGAACTGATGAGGGAGCCAGGGTGAGCAATTTGTAGTCACCATGACCACCGCCCTTTACAGTCTGGAAATAGTCAGCCTGGCTGGGCTGGATGGTTCCAAGTCCGGGACCTCCGCGTGATACGTTGATAAGCAGGCATGGAAGCTCAGCTCCTGCCAGATATGATATACCCTCTGCCATCAGGCTTATGCCGGGGCTGGATGAGGATGTCATAACTCTGTGTCCTGTGGATGCACCGCCATAGACCATGTTGATGGCGGAAACTTCACTCTCGGCCTGGAGAACTGCCATGCCTGTACGTGCGGTGGCATCGGTCTCCATAAGATACTCCATTACCTCCGTCTGCGGAGTGATGGGGTAACCGTAAAAGGCATCGGCACCGGCGCGGATAGCGGCCTCGGCAATTGCCTCGTTGCCTTTCATAAGTCTCATTTCTCTTTCTTCCATAATTACTCCTCTACTTTTACCCTATAGACTGAAATAACTCCGTCTGGGCAGATAATGCCGCAGTTTGTGCAACCAATGCATGCTTCAGGGTTTACCATATAAGCATAGTGGTAACCCTTGCTGTTGACGGCTGTTGACATGCCCAATACCTGTTTGTCACAGGTAGAGACACACAATTCACAGCCTTTACAACGCTCGTTGTCAACTGTAACAGCACCTCTAATTTTTGCCATAATTGTAATTTGTTATTGGTATGTTTGGTATAAATATTATCTCTTGGAAAGACTCTGCCCCGGAACTGCAAATTCCGTGAGGTTGATCTCATATATCAAAGCCGAGTAGCCTGGGATGCTGGATCTGTCATTTGTTCCATATCCGAGACCATAAGGGATATACACTATCCAGTAGTCACCGCAATGCATGTTCATGATGGCAGTTGCGGCCCCGTCTATCAATGAGGATACCTTGAATGATGAAGGAATATTCATTTCAGGATTAAGGTTGGCGGTCACGAATGAACGGTCAACCACCTGTCCTTCAGGATAATTGTCGGTGGGCATCAGACGTACGCGATAATTGATACGTATGCTGTCTGTGAAGTTAGGCGATACGGTACCCGTGCCTTTCCTGATAACCTTGCAGTAAACGTATGAACCGTCTCCCCACTGCCTTGCATTGTCAAGCTTGTAAGAGAGTAGCCTGAACATCTGTCCTTCTGCTGCGGTCTGAGGCGTCAGGTCACTGCACTGAGAGGCAATGCTTGATATAAAGCTGGCATTGCGGTCTTTCCAGTTGGCATGGTCATCGGTCTCCTTGGTCTCAGAGCATGAGATAAAGGAGAACAGAGCGGATGCCAGCAGAACAGATATTGCAAGGATACGCTTCATGATCAGAGTGTCTTGAGTACGCTGGTTATTGAAACGGTATCTGAAAGGATATTGCAGAGGTCTGCAATCTTTACGCGCTGCTGCTCCATGGTGTCACGGTTGCGCAGGGTTACGGTCTGGTCCTCAAGTGACTGATGATCAACTGTTACGCAGAACGGGGTACCTATGGCATCCTGACGGCGGTAACGCTTGCCTATTGAATCCTTCTCATCATACTGGCAGTTGAAGTGGAACTTGAGGTCGTTCTGGATGCTGCGTGCCAGCTCTGGCAGTCCGTCTTTCTTTACGAGAGGCAGGATAGCCAGCTTAACAGGAGCAAGAGGTGCTGGCAAGTGCAGAACCACGCGGGTCTCACCGTTCTCAAGGGCCTGCTCCTCATATGATGCGCACATAACGCTCAGGAACATGCGGTCAACACCGATAGAGGTCTCGATTACGAACGGAGTGTAGCTCTCGTTGGTCTCGGGATCAAAGTATTTGATGCTCTTGCCGCTGAACTTCTCATGCTGTGAGAGGTCAAAGTTGGTGCGGCTATGGATACCCTCCACCTCCTTGAAACCGAACGGCATGAGGAACTCGATATCTGTTGCTGCGTTGGCGTAGTGTGCAAGCTTGTCATGATCGTGGAAACGGTAGTGGTCTGCGCCGAATCCGAGAGCCTGATGCCATTTCATGCGGGTCTCCTTCCACTTGGCAAACCAGTCAAGCTCAGTGCCGGGCTTGATGAAGAACTGCATCTCCATCTGCTCATCTCGTTACGGAAAGCCTTACCTATCTGGGCTATTCCGAAAGGAATCTTCATGCGGCCTGTCTTCTGAACGTTCAGGTAGTTTACAAAGATACCCTGAGCGGTCTCAGGACGCAGGTAGATCTTCATTGAGCCGTCAGCTGTGGAACCCATCTCAGTTGAGAACATAAGGTTGAACTGGCGTACATCGGTCCAGTTACGGGTGCCGCTGATGGGGCAAACAATACCCTCATCCAGGATAATCTGCTTGAGTTCCTCAAGATTGGTCTCATTCATGGCCTTCTTGTAACGGTCATGCAGGGCATCACGCTTGGCTATGTGTTCCAGAACATTTGCACTGGTGGCACGGTACTTGGCCTCATCAAAAGAGTCACCGAAACGCTTGCGTGCCTTGGCTACCTCCTTTTCTATCTTCTCATCATATTTGGCTATCTGGTCTTCAATGAGAACGTCGGCGCGATAACGCTTCTTGGAGTCGCGGTTGTCAATCAGGGGGTCATTGAATGCGTCAACATGACCTGATGCCTTCCAGATGGTGGGGTGCATGAATATTGCGGAGTCTATACCTACAATGTTGTCATGCAGCAGGACCATGCTCTGCCACCAGTAGGTCTTGATGTTGTTTTTCATCTCAACGCCTAACTGTCCGTAGTCATAGACAGCTCCTAATCCATCATAAATCTCACTTGAAGGGAATACGAAACCGTACTCCTTGCAATGCGCTACAATCTTTTTGAAAACGTCTTCTTGTGCCATAATCAGCTTTTTTCCGAAAATTTCCGCAAAGGTACTCTTTTATTTAATATAAAAGGGAGTCTGTAGTCTTAAAAAAGGGTAATTAAGCTTGCTTTGAAGTGAGGTGACAGAGTGAATGAAATATGCCGATCTGTTGAAAAGTTAATGCCCTGAGCGGGTCAAGTTGGACGTTTTGGATTGGGAATTGTCGCTGAAAAGCAGTAATTTCGCGTCCAAAGACATTTTTTTGCGAATGAGCGACGAACTTGACAATATAGTAGAGACCGATGATGAAGGCCAGGAAGCAGGGCACTCTTCATACCAGCCTGTCAAGGATGACAACGGCATGATCAGACACAGACTTTCAGGTATGTATCAGGGCTGGTTCCTTGATTATGCCTCATATGTTATCCTGGAACGTGCCGTGCCGCATTTTGTGGATGGCCTGAAGCCGGTGCAGAGACGTATCCTGCACTCCATGAAACGCCTGGATGACGGACGTTTCAACAAGGTGGCCAACATTGTGGGTCACACTATGCAGTTCCATCCTCATGGCGATGCCTCAATAGGCGATGCTCTGGTTCAGATGGGCCAGAAGGACCTGCTTATAGAGTGTCAGGGTAACTGGGGAAACATCCTTACCGGTCATCGTGCCGCTGCTCCGCGATATATTGAGGCCCGTCTTTCAAAGTTCGCTCTCGAGACCCTGTTTAACCCTAAGACCACTGAATGGAAGGCCTCATACGACGGCCGTAACAAGGAGCCGGTCACACTGCCGGTCAAGTTCCCATTGCTGCTGGCTCAGGGTGCTGAGGGTATTGCCGTAGGTCTATCATGCAAGATTCTGCCTCATAACTTCAATGAACTTTGCGATGCTGCTGTATCATATCTGCGCGGTGAGGAGTTCCACCTTTATCCTGATTTCCAGACAGGCGGTGCCGTTGATGTTTCACGCTACAACGACGGAGAGCGCGGCGGTATGGTACGCATCCGTGCCAAGATATCCAAGGAGGCCGATAACAAGACTCTCGTGATAAACGAGATTCCGTACGGTGAGAACGTGATGACCCTGTGCGAGTCAATCGTAAAGGCCGGTGAAAAGGGTAAAATCAAGATCCGCAAGGTGGAGAACCTTACGGCCGATAAGGTGGAGATACGCATATCATTGGCTCCCGGCGTGTCAAGTGACAAGACGATAGATGCTCTCTATGCGTTTACCAACTGTGAGGTAAGCATTTCACCCAACTGCTGCGTGATTGATGAGAACAAGCCTCATTTCCTTACGGTGAGCGATGTGCTGCGCAAATCAGTTGACAATACGCTTGAACTGCTGCGTCGTGAGCTTGAGATAGAGCGTGGGGAACTGCTTGAGCAGCTGCATTTTGCATCACTTGAGAAGATATTTATTGAGGAGCGCATCTATAAGGACCGTGAGTTTGAAGAGGCTCCCACTATGGATGCCGCCTGTGAGCATATTGATGACCGCCTGACGCCTTACTATCCGCATATGATACGTGAGGTTACCAAGGAGGATATCCTCAAGCTGATGGAGATAAAGATGGCCCGTATCCTCAAGTTCAACAAGGACAAGGCAGAGGAGGCAATTGCCAAGATGAAGGCTGACATCGCACGCATTGACAAGGATTTGTCAAATATGGTGGGTGTGACCATACGCTGGTTCAATATGCTCAAGGATAAGTACGGCCCTGCCTATCCGCGCCGTACCGAGATAAAGAATTTTGACACAATCGTAGCTACAAAGGTCATTGAGGCTAATCAGAAGCTGTACATAAACCGTGCTGACGGATTCATAGGCATGGAGCTCAAGAAAGACGAATATGTATGCAACTGCTCTGAGATTGATGACATTATCCTGTTCTACAAGGACGGAAAGTACAAGGTTGTCAAGGTGGCTGACAAACTTTTTGTAGGTCAGGGTGTGCTCTATCTTGACGTGTTCAAAAAGAATGACAAACGTACCATATATAATGTAGTATATCGTGACGGCAGGAACGGCGCCTATTTCATGAAGAGGTTTGCCGCTACCGGCTTGACCCGTGACAAGGAGTATGACCTGACACAAGGTAAGGCCGGCTCCAAGATCTGCTACTTCAGTGCCAACCACAATGGTGAGGCTGAGGTTATCAAGATAACGCTCAAACCCAATCCTAAACTCAAAAAACCTGTATTTGACAAGGATTTCAGCGACCTGATGATCAAGGGCCGTCAGTCAATGGGTAACCTGCTCACACGTAATGAGGTGCAGCGCATAGGGCTCAAGTCACAGGGTACATCAACGCTGGGTGGCCGTAAGGTATGGTTTGACAAGGATATACTGAGGCTTGACTTTGACGGGCACGGTGAGTATCTGGGTGAGTTTGACAGTGATGACCTTCTGCTTGTGGTGAACGCTGACGGAGAGTATTATACCACTGCTCCAGATGCCAACTGTCATTTTGATGCCGGCCTTCTGCGCATTGAGAAATATGATCAGGGTAAGGTGTGGACTGCACTTCTGTTTGATGCTTCACAAAAGGGCTATCTCTATCTCAAGAGATTCAATCTGGATCCGTCAGCCAAGCGCATCAACATTCTGGGTGATGAGAAAGGCAGTAAGCTTGTGCTGCTTACAGATACCGTATATCCGCGTGTACTTGTTACTTTGGGCGGAGCTGACAGTTTCCGTGAACCTATGGAGATTGATGCTGAGACGTTTGTCGGCATCAAGGGGGTAAAAGCCCGCGGCCGCAGGGTTACCGCATTCAATGTTAATGATGTGGAGGAGCTGGAGCCGCTGCGTATGCCTGAACCTGAGCCTGAACCCGAATCTGATGTAAATGATGCAGAAGAATCAGATATTTCTGAATCCGATGATGAAAAAAACAATATTCCTGACGACGGACAGCTCTCTCTGTTCTAAGATTCTGTCAGTGTTCTTTTGTCTGGCTTTCATTCCGGCATTGGTTTTGCCGGCAGCAGGCCAGTCATTGGCTTGGGAACTACCTGAACATAAGGAAAGGATTGATGCTTTTTCTGTAGGTATAGGAAAGAGCTGGGAGAGGGAGACGTATATCTCAGAGCTCTCTTACAGCGGTCTTACAGGGTCACTGCAGTGGGACAGCTGGAAAGGGGCTGTACCTGACGGGAAATCAGGATTCGGTAGGACTCATTCATCAGTATTGTTCGGTAGGCCTGAAAGCATGGTAGGTAGCCGCATCCTTTATGCTTCTGTGGATTATTTCTACTCACGGGAATGGAATGTTGTTCACACAGAGTCTTCTGACCTGCTTCTGGGCCCATCGGCCATGTTCAAGCTATGCGGTCTGTATGACATGTCCAATTCAAACAATACGGCCACCGGCGACGGCTATCTGTCATTGGGCTTATGTGCTGATTATGTAGGGCGTTTTAAGATCCGGAATTATCCGCTTGCCGTTCAGGTGAATATGTTCTCACCGTTGATAGGCATAGCTCCGGCTCCCAATTATGACCAGCCTTATTGGTTCGTGTACAAATACAATCAATACACAAGCCTGATTCATTTTGCTTGGTTTGGTAATTGCTTTGGCTTGAACGGACAGGTGAATGTTATCTGTCCAGTACGTGGCGGCAGCATAAGAGTGGGATATAATCTTGACTACCTTGGCAATAAACTGGGAGGTCACCTGACGCGTCTTACGGATACCTGCTTTACGATTGGTTTCGTCCACAGATTGGCAAAAAAGAACTTACGGCAATGAAAAGATTGAGATTATACCTGGCTGCTGTTCTTTTGATGGCATTGATGGTGCCGTCAATCATGTCGTGTACCCGGAGCAGTGATGATGATTATGCGGAATTCATCAATACACCGCGTGGAGTCTTCTCTGCTTTGTGGACGATTATGGACAAGCACTACTGTTTTTTTGATCTCAAGCAGAAGGAGCTGGGTGTAGATTGGAACGCGGTGTATAATAAGTATAGCGTCTCCATATCGGATAATATGAGCAGCCGTGCATTGTTTGAGGTGCTTTGCTCAATGATAGGTGAATTGAGGGATGGGCATGTGAACCTTTACAGTCAATATGATATGGGCAGGAACTGGAGTTGGAAAACTGATTATCCTGACAATTTCTCAGAGGATCTGCAGAGGGCTTATCTTGGAAAGGATTATATCATTGCAGGTGAGGATATTTCTTACCGGCTTTTTACTGATAACATAGGTTATCTGGTAATAAAGAGTTTCCTGGGGGGAGTATCTGACAGTCGGTTCAATTCAATGTTCAATACCCTTGCCTTATGTAACGGCTTGATCATTGATGTACGTGACAACGGAGGCGGAAACACATTAAATGCAGATCAGATTGCTTCCAAGTTTACTGAAGAACGTGTTCTTACAGGTTATTCATGCTATAAGAACGGCCCGGGTCATAATGATTTTTCAGATTTGGAGGAGAATTGGCTGGAACCTGACAGACACAATCTCAGATGGGTGAAACCGGTTATTCTGCTAACCAACAGAGGTTGTTTCAGCAGTACTAATGATTTTGTCAATATCATGAAGAATCTGCCTAATGTAACTGTTTTAGGTGATTCTACCGGTGGTGGCGGCGGTTTCCCGTTTACGTCTGAATTGCCTAACGGCTGGGTCGTGAGGTTTTCATCAGCTCCCACATTCGATGTATCAAAGCAGCATATTGAGATGGGTATTGCACCTGATATCAGGCTTGACATGGATGAGGATGATGTCAAAGCCGGGATTGACACTTACATTGAATACGCCCGTAAACTTATCAATGACCAGATTGTAAACCCGTAACCAAATCTTGGTTTTTACGGTTAAATGAATTACTTTTGCAGCGCGTTCCGGTTGGGGGCGCGCTTTTACTTGCGGGCGTGGCGGAATTGGTAGACGCGCTAGACTTAGGATCTAGTATCGAAGATGTGTAGGTTCGAGTCCTATCGCCCGTACAACGCAAAGGGGACGGTTCTGTTCGCGAACAGAACCGTCCCCTTTGCGTTGCGTTATTCTACATTGAGGATGGTGTTGGGGGTGATGGCGCGGTAGGCGGGGGCGTAGAGGCACTGGATGGTGGCCAGGCCCATGCTGTAGGTGCCGGTTTTCTGGATGTAGAGGTCATATTCTATGGTGTAGGAGCCTGATTCCAGACGTTCTATGTAGAGGTCATCGGAGGTGTTGGTTGGTGCGCGATAGTAGAGGATGTCGTGCATCAGGTTATAGGTGTAGCCGGCGTCGGTGCTTACGGGCTCCATTGATGCGGCACGCTCACTCTTAAGCTGCAGGTATTCATAGGTGCGGTCAAGCGTAAGGTCAAGCTTTACTTTTATGCGGTCACCCTTGCGGAGCATGGTACCGGGTGTTACCTCTTCAAGACGCTCACCCTGTGCATCAGTCACAACACGCCAGAGGGTGCGCTTGAGCTGCATGCCGTTACCGCTGTTCTTAACATCTTCCAGATTCTGGGTGAAGGTATGGTAGAGTGCTCCCCAACTTATGCCTTTATGGCTGCTTGATACGGTTATTACGCTCTTGTCAGGAGTAACGGGGCCGTTCCATGTGCGGCTCATATAGCCGTCCTTATTGCTATCGGTTCCGGACTTAATACGGTCATTGCCTACGGTGACGGTAACGTCGGAGATATCATCGGGCAGTGAACCGCTTGCGGTCTCAAGCAGGGCCATTATTGCGGCGGCAGTGGCGGGGGTTGACTCCCATCCTGTGGTCTCTTTCTGCTTGAGTAGCCAGCGGGCGGCTTCATTGGCCTCACGCTCATAGCCTGCGGCCATGAGGGCGCGTATCAGTATGGCCTGGGTCTCAATGGGGGCCTCATGCCAGAGGTAACCGCCCCGGTTCTGCTGCCAGAAACGGCCCATTTCATCGTTGTATTCAGATTCTGCAAGCAGTTTTTTTGCCAGGTTATTTGCAATATTAGTATTGCCTGTACTCATGAATAACTGAATGAGCAGTGCGCGGTAGTAGAGGTCCTCATGATTGTAATTGTATTTCTTTGCCTCTGCAAGCAGTCTGTCATATTTCTCTTTGAAATTGGTGGAGATATAGCCTCTTGTCTCTTTCAGACGGGCGGAACAGAGATAGAGGAACATGATGTCTGAATGAGACGGACGTGAAACGCTTTCATCTATTTGGGATGCAAGGAACTCCAAACCTCTGTAGTAGGAGTAGTCCGATGCCGCCTCCATGAATTCATAGACATAGAGTATCAGCGAGGTGACATAGACGCTGGATTTTCCTCCCGGCATCCATGGCCAGCCTCCGTCCTGGTTCTGGCGCTCCAGAATAAGGTCATAATAATTCTCAACATTCTGTTTCATCAGATTCTCATCATACTGTTCCTTTTTAAGTCTGCCTTTAGCTGCGGGGTAGAGGTCAGCTATCAGATATGTCATGGCCTGGGCTGCAAAGTCGTATGCCAGGCTGAGATTGTCAGGGCTATCGTTCTCTGTTAGAGTGGGCAGCGCCTCAAGGGCATACCAGATGGGCAGAGAATGATATTGGAGTGTAAGTGTCTCATCAAAAACCTTTCCTGAGGCCGATGTCTGCGGAGCATCGGAGCGGAAAGTCCGTTTCTCATTGCCGTTGTTGAAGAGTGACATGCTCCTAGTTACCTGAACGCGGTTGGAAAGGACGGGAATGGTCTCCTGCTGTCCGTCAGAGAAACCCGGGGCAGTGGCAATGGCAGTATAGGTGAGTGAATGGACTCCATCAGGGATAGTCAGCCTGAATGGAATGGTAACACTGCCTCCGGCTTTTACGGTTATTGTCTTGACGCTGTCACCTGCGGTAAGGTCAAGCGGAAGGCCGTTCTCTGCATCCTTAAAGCGCAACAGAACAGTCACCTCAAGGTCATCAGTGTGGGTGTTGGTTATCTTCTGGGAAAAATCGGTGACATCACCCTGACGGAAGAATCGGAGTGCGGCAGGCTCAATCATAAGAGGTCTTGATGTGGTTACATAACCTCTGAATCCTGTTGTCAGCAGGTCATCAGTATATGCAAGAACCTGCAGGTTCCAGCGGGTAAGCAGCTCCGGAGCGCGGAACTTTATTGTCACCACGCCGTTTTCATCGGTTTTAGGGTGGGTAAGGTAGAGCCCAGTGTGGCTCAGGTTCTTTCTGATAGACTGTTCTGAAATCTGACTGAGCTTGTCTGATGAGGCTATCATGCTGTTATTGTCAAGGAGTGAGGGAATGTTATTGGCATAGCTTGAACTTGAACTCACCTCTCTTAACGGTATGGGCAATCCGCGTTCCTCCATTGGCGTCAATAAGGGATTGGCTATTCCAAGCCCCATTGTCTTAAGACCTTCATAGAATGTAGCCCTTTTGGGGGTGGATACGTTTCTATAGGCCTGCTCTATGCGGATGGGGTCCTGTTTGGTGAAATTCATATTCAGCCAAGGGTAAAAATCCCAATTGTTATAACGCAGTTTATCCAGTACTGAATCATACATGTCAACCAATACCGATGCCCGTACGGGGTTGCCCAGTCTGTCAGTGAACCTGAAAGTCCAGCTCTCCTCGCTTCCGCTTGTAAGGTTGCTGCGGAACGTGGTGAGTTCATATTTGAGGTGTTTGGTGTAATAGGGTATGTATTGGGCTGTAAATGATTTGGCTTTGATACCATCCCTGAAGGCAGTTGCAACAACCAGTATGCTGCCGCACAGGTCTTCATCCACCGGGAGCGACAGGGTGTGCAGAAGTCCGTCAGATACCATAGTGCCATGCTTCAGGCTGCCGTTACGGTTAATGATGTCATAACGGATGACAGTTCCCGGATAGGGGCTTCCGATGCGGACTTTTGCGGTATCGCCATCCTGCAGGATTATCTGACGGCTATTCAGATAGAGAAGCCCATTGGTAGAGAGTGTATCATCAGCATTGCCTACAGAGACAAACAGATCCTGTGTCCTGCTGCCTGCATTTCCTCTTTCTGAATAAAATGATTTGCCGGCAATATGGCTGATGAATGCGTCATCTGATGTGACGGTTATTCTGTAATATCCGGTCTTTATGCCGGGCACGCGTATCTGTGTGGTGTCATTGTTGTGGAACGCAAACAGGCTGTCCAGGATGGTGTATGAGACCTGAGGCTCTGACGGGAGCCCAAATTCATATGCGGGGAACAAGGTGGAGAGCGTACCTTCTGCCAATGCATGCTCTGACATCTCTGCCCGTTCATACCCTTTGATATCAAACGTATTATAAATTTCCATCCCTTCTCCGTAATTCGGTTTCAAAGCCTCTACTTTAATGCGGTACTGACCTGAATCAGGATAGTAATTGTATGGACGGACAGTCAGGAACACATCATCAGGGCTGTTGATTATATTTTCTGCCGTAATATCCAGATCGGTCCCGGCAGACATGGAGTAATCGTTGCTGAACTCATGGGTCTCTCCGTTCTGGTCTGTCACCCGGAGCTTAATGTCAACATAGTCTCTGCCGCGGGCATCGGCCTTGAAAAGGATCCGGAAAGTGCCGTCAGGCAAGGTCTCTGTCTCTCCGGTTTCAAGAATCAGCTCCCGGTTGGTTGTAGTGAAGGATTGTTCATCCCTCTCCCATATGCTTGTGCTCCATTGGATACGTGCTCCCCCTATGGGATTGCCAAGCGGGGTGAGAACTTTACCGGTGCATTCGGCCTCAGCTCCCTGAACGGGCGGAGTGAGCATCTTGTCAAATGTGAGTTCCAGAAGGTTCCTGGAGTAAGATTCTATCATTATATTTTGCTTATATCCCGGCAGGCGCAGAAATACATTACGTTCATCATAAAGGTGCATTAAAGAATCAGGGTTCTCACCATAGGGATAGCTGATGGCATTCAGTTCAACCCTTCCCGGACGGCATTCGGAAGGGATGGGCCAGATGCCTTCAAACAGACCGTGAGCATCTGATACGGTTTCCTGTATGAGAAACTCATCTCTTCCTGAAACAAAAACTGCTACAGGAATGCCGGCTTTTACACGGCCGTCCAAATCAGCGGGAGTCTCTGATACTATACCGCAGTAATGCACGGTGTCACCTGGGCGGTATATGGCCCTGTCGGTGTTGATCTTTATGTGTATAGGCCCTTTGGAGTACTGTCGGTAATACCCATTTATGTTACGTGCCTCAAAGAGTAGAGTATCAGTTTCTCCGTCATAATCTATACAAAGCATGAAATCATAATCGTTTGATCTTATGGGATATTTTATATCCAGGAAGCCGTCGGCTGCGGTCTGTCCGTTGATAGTGATATCGGGAGTTTCTTTTTCATCAAAACCTAAAATGGTATAGCTGCATTCTGATACTGCATCTCCGGTTGCTACATCATGGACGAATCCTGTCAGGCTGCAGAGGGTGTCGCTGTCAGTCAGATATGTGGGTGTGAACATCAGGCGGCTGCTTGTGAGCAGACGGCAGCTGAAACAGCTGTCATTGGGAAAATCCTTGTCGGCCGATGCATAGATGATGTAATCTCCTTTCTTGAGTGCGGGCAGTGACATCCACATGGTGTGTTCTATATAGTCACCACGGTTGTCTGTGGCTACGCTCCAGCGCGCTGTTTCCTGCATATCGGGATTATCCTGGAGTTCCTTCATAGTCTGGTTGTTATATAACATATGAGAGAGGATAGGATGCTTGGTCTGGTCATATTTTACGGCCTTGAACCAGACGGTATCCATATTGGAGAACCTGAGGACAGCCAGATTTGGCATATCGGCACGCTGAATCCTGTCAAATGAAATGCTAACTGATTGTCTTTTCAATTGATTCAGGAGTTCGCGGCAGTTATGCGCAGTCTGGCTGTCAGGCCAGATTCCTATTGCGGTTTCAAGAAGTTCATGTGCGTGTACTGACAGTTGGCTGCGCTGCTGTTTGTCTATTGATGTCTCATTAATGACATGCTCAATCAGGACCTTGGCGGCAAGCGCATAGATTCCGGCTGAATAGAGGCTTTTGCCCCGGTATGAGTCTGCCAGTTTCTCAACCTTTTCAGATACAGATATCCAATTCTTGGTTGAAAGGCACTCGTAAATGGTTGTAAGACGTTTTAGGTCTATGCTGGCACGTATATCGGCATTAGCCTTGAGGTTGTTTTCAGTCAGCAGACGGAGCACATACAGTTTCCATTCGCTTATCCGGCCGGGGCCAGCTTGGCGGGCTTTTACAAACTCTTTTGAGGTGCCTAACAGATGGTCATCATCATTATACAGATGATTGTTACCCCAGTCATCTGCACCCAGGTTTATGCATGCACTTTCCAGCAATACGTCTTTTAATGCCGGACGTACCTTCATATAATTCTCGTTGCAGTCAGGGATGAATGCGGCGTAATCTTTTGTGCGCTTACGCCCGGCCAACTTGAAGGCTTGCTTAAAGTGAAAGAACAGTTTGTCTCTGAGCTGGTCAATGTCCAGATCAAGCCTGTTATTGGCAGGTATCCTGAAACTGTTGGCTCTGGCGTATTCATCAAGACAGAAGGCCTGCAGATAATGACAGATAGCCTTAAGGCCGTCATCATCCATCACTGTTGTAAGTGAGTCAAACAGCAGGTATGAATCAATAGTGTAATTGGGCTTGCTACGGTCCGGCGCGTCCAGACGGTTTATCATAAGGGCGCAGCGCAATATCTCATGGCAGTTGCCATCAGCCTGCGCCTTATCCATGATTTGATGAACGGCATCTATTGACTTGACCTGGTCATGTCTGTTGATGAGTGAGTCAACCTTGTTCCACTCCTTATCATAAGTGTACTTGCGTGCGTTGACGGAAAAGGTGGCACCAAGGAGCAGTGCTGACAGTAAAGTGTATCGGAAAAGTTTGTGCATAGTTTTGTGATGTTTTGCACAAAAGTATGGCTATCATGGTATGCGATGGTTCAAAAAAGCGCTGCAAAACTGTTGCATTTAGCGTTTCCCTAAAAAAGTTGACTCGGGTTGTCATAAAAACAAGACAGCCGACCTTGTGGCCGGCTGTCTTTATGATTTGAAATTTGTTTAGAATGTGTAATACAATCCAATACCATAACCTGAGCTGATATTGAATTCAAGATCGTTCTGATTGCCAATCCATGGGTTAATATCTTTATCGGGTTGACTATGAGTATATGATAATCTTCCAAATGTAGCAACCAATGCAAAGTGGTCTGTCAAAGTATATTTGAAACCAGGTAAAATGTTGACTCCAAAATTCCAGTTGCTGGTTTTCTGTGTGTCGCCTACCTTGGGTTCTTGCTTACCTGAATAGTAATAATAACTTACATTGCCCTCAATGAACAGACTGAAGTTTCCCTCTGAGAGGTATGTATATCTTACAAAAGGAGCAACTGAAAAACTTAATTGAGAACTTTTGGTTTCAGCATTGTTCTCAAAACTTGCACCTCTAATGCCAAATCCCAAACCAACCTCAAGAGCATCATCAAGGGCGTAACCGATTTTAGGGCTGATACCCCAATCCGTTCTTGATTTTTCGTTCTGCCATTGCTTTGAATTTTCAAAATCTAAAGAACCACCTACCCATAACTGTGCACTAGCGGTCAAACTTGTTGCTAAAGCTGCAACTGCGAATAAAAACTTCTTCATAATTCCTTTTAATTAGTTGATAATGAATAATGTTTAATAGTTTTCAAAATTATTTGGTTAACTTTGATGTGGCAAATATAATGAATTTTTGTTAATAGAAAGAAAAAATGAAAAAAAATCGGATTTTATACCATTTTTCTTCTCTCGGCTTGAACTTAAAAATATGAATTATTATAGGCTGTGCGTAAAGTAAGTAGATTTTATGTAAGTTTAGTCTTCGACTGAATATAGGCTGCGCCTCGGGATAAAAAATGAACAAGTTCCTTTTTTCTCCTCTCGGCTTGCACTATATTTGCAGAACAATGATAATAAAAGAGATATACAGCAGGTTTAGGGAGTGCACGGGCGTTACTACCGATAGCCGCAAATGCGGCCCGGGACTTATGTTCTTTGCCCTTAAGGGTGAGCGTTTTGACGGCAATGAGTTTGTACGCGGGGCATTGGAGCAGGGTTGCCCTTATGCTGTAATGGACAATAAGGAACTGTATGACGCCACTGATGCACGCATGATTCTGGTGGATAATGTGCTTGCTACTCTGCAGCAGATGGCGGCATATCACCGCAGGAAGTTGGGTACTACCGTAATAGGCATTACCGGAACAAACGGCAAGACCACCACCAAGGAACTCACCAATGCCGTAATGGGTACCACCTATAATATATTGTGTACCCAAGGAAATCTCAACAACTCGATAGGTGTACCTTTAACCGTACTTGGACTAACGCCGGAGCATGAGTATGCCATTGTGGAGATGGGCGCCAGCCATCCTGGCGATATCAAGGAGTTGGTGGAGGTAAGCCAGCCTGACTACGGGCTTATAACCAATGTAGGTAAGGCGCATCTTTTGGGATTCGGCTCATTTGAGGGGGTGAAACGTACCAAGGGTGAACTCTATGACTGGCTGCGTGAACATAACGGCACGGCATTCGTGAACCGTGACAATGAACATTTGCAGCAGATGTGTGCGGGGCTGCCTATTATAGAATATGGTAAACCCGGGCAGGAGGGTCTGCTTGTGGAGGGTGAGGTGCTGGAGTGCAATCCGTTTGTCAAGTTCCGCTGGCGCAGTAAGGGTGGAGAGTGGCATACGGTCCAGACCAACCTTATTGGCGCATATAATGTTGATAATGCTCTTGCTGCAATAACTGTAGGACTTAAGTTCGGAGTATCGGAACAGAATGCATCGGACGCAGTGGCAAACTATAAGCCTCAGAACAACCGCTCACAGCTTACTGAGACCGGGCGCAACCGTCTGGTGGTTGATGCATATAACGCCAATCCTACCAGCATGGCCGCTGCGATTGAGAATTTCAGCATGATCAAGGCGGATAACAAGATGCTCATATTGGGTGATATGCGTGAACTTGGAGAGGTATCGGAAGCAGAGCACAGGCATATAGTGGAGATGCTTAGACAGAAGGGATTTGACTGCGTGTGGCTGGTGGGCGAGGAGTTTGCCAAGGTTGCGGCCGATTCAGGATTCAGGCTTTTCTCGGATGTAGAGGCTGTGAAAGATGAACTTAAAAGGGAACCTGTAACGGGACGTACAATCCTAATCAAAGGCTCCAACAGTATAAAACTTGGCACATTAGGGACTGACCCTTCTGTGTTATGAAAATGGCACAGAAGGGTCTGTCCCTAACGTGTCAATGGCACAGAAGGGTCTGTCCCTAACGTGTCAATTGAAAATTGAATTATAAACCAATTAATATTAGATATGAAAAAATTAGTAGCTCTTTTTGCAAGTGTTCTTGTTTGCGGAATCATGTCCGCACAGTTGAAGGTCTCTGTCATGGGTGACTCCTATTCAACTTTTACGGGTTCCATGCCCAAGTATTATGACACGTTCTATCCCAACCAGTTCTGCGGTGTTACCGAGCAGGGCCAGCAGTGGTGGGCTCAGGTGATTGCCAAGAACGGATGGGTGCTTGAAAAGAATGATTCATGGTCGGGCAGTACCGTTTGCTGCCGCGGTTACAACCACGATGACTACTCAGACCGTGCATTTGTGACCCGTCTGAACTGCATCGGCGCTCCCGATATCCTGTTCATATTCGGCGGAACCAATGATGACTGGACACACGAGCCTTTCGGTGATTACAAGTATTCAGACTGGACAAAGGAGGATCTCTATTTCTATCGTCCTGCATTTGCATATCTGCTTGACAACCTTAAGAAACTCTATCCCAAGATGAAGATATACTCTCTGCTGAATGACGGAATGAGTGAGAATCTGGGTGAGTCAATGAGGGAGATATGCAAGCACTACGGTGTTCCGGTGATTGCAGTTGACGGCATTGAGAAGCGTATGAATCACCCCACGGCTGCCGGTATGACCAAGATTGCCGAGCAGGTCCAGGCCTTCTTAGACTCAGAGAAAAAATAGTACCATTGGGGTCTGTCCCCTTTGGTACTCTTTTGTATGAAAAAGATACTGGGCATAGTAAATGTTACACCTGATTCCTTTTGGAGCGGATCACGTGTGCAGGACAGGCAGACTCTTGTGGAGCGTGTCCGGCAGATGATTTCCCAAGGGGCCGATGCAATAGATGTGGGTGGCTGCTCCACCCGTCCTAATGCCGTTCAGGCTACAGAGGAACAGGAAATGGAACGCCTCGAGTGGGGGCTTGATGCCATAAGGGCGGAGTTCCCCGACATATTGCTGTCAGTTGATACCTACCGTCCACGGATAGCGGAACGCTGTATCCGTGAGTGGAACGTAGGTATCATAAATGATGTTTACGGAGGTAATGCCGATATGTATAAGGTGGTGGCGGATACAGGTGCGCAGTATGTGCTTATGTGGGCAGAGGATATCAGGAAGGATCCGGTAGGGGAGATGATAGCTTTCTTTAAGGGTAAACTGAAGGAGATGGAGAGTGCCGGAATAGATGTTCAGAATAAGGTGATTCTGGACCCAGGGTACGGGTTCGGAAAGACTTTGGAGCAGAACTACACCATACTGGCCCATCAGGGTGAATTGCGGCAGTTTGGTCTGCCCATACTGTCGGGCCTGTCACGCAAATCGATGGCGTGGAAACTGTTGGGTATCACTCCTGCCGAGGCTCTTCCGGCTACAATAGCGATGAATACGGTCGCGTTATTGAACGGTGCAGACTGGCTCCGTGTCCATGATGTCCGGGAAGCCGTCCACACCATTAAGATTGTACAAGCCCTAAATTAATTCTCAATTATCAATTATAAAACTACGTTTTATGATTTTTTTCGCGACTCGGGATAGAAAGTAAACTTTCTCTCCTCTCGCTGCTTCAAAAATTTTCAATTTGAAAAATGGTTGATTACTTCGTATCATTCGGAATCAAGGACATAATTGACGTATTATGCGTCTCGCTGCTCCTGTTCTATCTCTACAAACTGATGAAGAGGACAGGATCACTCAATATGTTCATAGGAATACTGGTATTCATATTTGTTTGGATGATAGTATCGCAGGTACTCAAGATGCAACTCTTGGGAGCCGTGCTTGACAAGTTGGTAGACGTGGGTGTTATTGCGCTGATTGTACTGTTTGCCGATGACATACGCCACTTCTTCCGCGACATCGGCACTACGACACGTACCCGCAAGCTTTTCCATTGGCTCGTGCGCAGGCATCACGCTCAGGGCGATGCCACCAAGTGGGAGCCTATAGTAAGGGCCTGTGACAGTATGAGCCGCAGGAAAGAGGGCGCCCTGATTGTAATAGGGCAGAATGATGAGCTGCATGACGTTATAGAGTCGGGTGAACTGGTCAATGCCGATATGAACCAGCTGCTTATTGAGAACATCTTTTTCAAGAACAGCCCTCTTCATGACGGAGCCATGATAATTACGAATGACCGAATAGAAGCGGCAGCATGCATACTCCCGTTGTCTCAGTCAGAGGAGTTGCCTAAGGAGTTCGGACTGCGTCACCGTTCCGCGATGGGTATATCAGAGAAGACCAATGCGGTGGCTGTGGTGGTATCGGAAGAAACGGGTATAATAACGGTATTCCGTAAAGGCTCGTTCCAGCGTAATATGCAGGCGGCGGAACTCTCCAAGTATCTGACAGACAATGTCAGATAAATGAAATTTATATTGTGCCAAACTGTCAGCATGGGGTGACACATTGCCCCGTATGGCGGTTTGGCATATTTTTGGTACTATCCTCAATGCCCGATTAGGGGCTTTTGGCAGAAACAAATAACTCAAAAATATATCGATATGAACATTAAACCGCTTTCAGACCGCGTTCTGATACTCCCGGCAGCTGCTGAGGAGAAGACCATCGGGGGTATAATCATCCCTGACACAGCAAAGGAGAAACCTCTTAAGGGTGAAGTAATTGCAGTAGGTAACGGCACCAAGGATGAGGCTATGGTACTCAAGAAAGGTGACCAGGTGCTCTATGGCAAATATTCAGGCACTGAGCTTGAAGTTGAGGGAACAAAATATCTGATTATGCGCCAGAGTGATGTTCTGGCTGTGGTTGAAAAATAATAAGGAGATACAATTATGGCAGCAAAAGAGATACTTTTCAATACTGATGCCCGCGACCTGATGCGTCAGGGTGTTGACGAGCTTGCAAATGCAGTCAAGGTTACACTTGGACCTAAGGGTCGCAACGTTATCATAGAGAAGAAGTTCGGTGCTCCTCAGATCACCAAGGACGGTGTTACCGTAGCCAAGGAGATTGAGCTGGCCGATTCATTCAAGAACACCGGCGCACAGCTGGTAAAGTCAGTAGCCTCTAAGACCGGTGAGGATGCAGGTGACGGTACAACCACCGCAACTGTTCTGGCTCAGAGCATAGTAAACGTTGGTCTTAAGAACGTTACCGCAGGTGCCAATCCCATGGACCTGAAGCGCGGTATCGACAAGGCCGTTGCAGCTGTTGTTGAGAACATCAAGAAACAGTCAAAGGCTGTTGGTGACAACTTTGACAAGATTGAGCAGGTAGCTACAATTTCTGCAAATAACGATGCTGAGATTGGTAAGCACATTGCCGAGGCTATGCAGAAGGTTTCAAAGGATGGTGTAATCACTATTGAGGAGGCTAAGGGTCGTGACACATACATCGACGTTGTTGAGGGTATGCAGTTTGACCGCGGTTACCTGTCATCATACTTTGTAACCGATACAGAGAAGATGAACTGCGTTATGGAGAATCCTCTGATTCTTATCCATGACAAGAAGATATCAAACCTCAAGGACCTGCTTCCTATCCTGGAGCCCGCCGTACAGTCAGGCCGTCCTCTGTTGATTATTGCTGAGGATGTTGATTCTGAGGCTTTGACCACCCTGGTTGTAAACCGTCTGCGTTCAGGTTTGAAGATCTGCGCCGTTAAGGCACCCGGATTCGGTGACCGCCGTAAGGAGATGCTTGAGGATATCGCCGTATTGACCGGTGGATTCGTAATCAGCGAGGAGCGTGGCGTAAAGCTGGAGCAGGCAACAATGGATATGCTTGGTACTGCTGAGAAGATAACCATCACCAAGGATAACACCACTATCGTTAACGGTAAGGGTGAGAAGGCCAAGATCGCTGATCGCGTAGCTCAGATCAAGGCTCAGATCAAGACCACCACAAGTGACTATGACAAGGAGAAGCTCCAGGAGCGTCTTGCCAAACTGTCAGGTGGTGTTGCAGTAATCAAGGTGGGTGCTCCCTCTGAGACTGAGATGAAGGAGAAGAAAGACCGCGTTGACGATGCTCTGTGCGCTACCCGTGCAGCCATTGAGGAGGGTATCGTAGCAGGTGGCGGTGTAGCTTACATCCGTGCCATCAGCGCCCTTGACAAGCTGAAAGGTGACAATGCCGATGAGACCACCGGTATCCAGATTATCCGCCGCGCCATAGAGGAGCCTCTGCGTCAGATTGTATTCAACGCAGGCAAGGAGGGTTCTGTAGTGGTTCAGAAGGTTATGGAGGGCAAGGGTGACTTTGGTTACAACGCACGCTATGACCGCTATGAGGACCTGGTAAAAGCCGGCGTGGTTGATCCCGCCAAGGTGACACGTGTGGCTCTTGAGAACGCCGCTTCAATAGCAGGTATGTTCCTGACAACCGAGTGCGTAATCGTAGAGAAGAAGGAAGATAAACCTATGCCTGCCATGGCTCCCGGAATGGGCGGCATGGATGGAATGATGTAATCGGCGAGCCGATTTCATCATTCCATCAATTGAAAATTGAGAATTGAAAATTGTAAAAAGGGTGCGAAAATTTTTTTCGCGCCCTTTTTAATGTCGCGGGCTATTACGCAGGTGCTTGGTTTCAATTTTCAATTTTCAATTCTCAATTTATTGTTCTACTTTTGCGGGAGTATGATTAAGTTAGCGATACTTGCATCGGCCAACGGAACCAACGCGCAGGCTATAATTGAGGCGGTGCGTGCAGGGAGGCTTGATGCTGAAGTTAAGGTGGTACTTACCAACAAAACGGATGCCGGCGTGATAGAGCGCGCCCGCAAGCTGGGTGTGCCTGTGGAGATTGTACCCTCCAAGGGACACCGTAACCGTGCGGAATATGATGCATTGGTAGTTGAGGCATTGAAAAAATATGATGTTGATACCATTGCATTGGCTGGCTGGATGCGTATTCTGAGTGAGGTGTTTGTCAATGCGTATTATGGCCGTATCCTCAATCTGCATCCGGCTCTGTTACCCAGTTTCAAGGGTGCAACCGCTATTGTTGATGCATATGAGCATGGCGTACGTGTGACAGGCTGCTCAGTTCATCTGGTAACGATTGAGCTTGATGCAGGCCCGGTGATAATTCAGGCTGCCGTGCCTGTGAACGGTACAGTTGATGAACTTGAGGCTCAGATTCACCGCATGGAGCATCGTATATTCCCGCAGGCTCTGCAGTGGTATGCTGAGGGGCGTATCAGCATTGAGGGGCACAAGATAAACGTGGCTCCGGCCAAGACAGACGTAAAAAAGATTGATTACATTGAGGGGTGCATTGTATCACCTCCTCTTGAAGAAAAGATATAATTATGAGTAAGGAAGATACCCCGTCGGCACATATCTCGGCACAGTATGGTGATATTGCCAATACAGTTATCATGTGCGGTGACCCGCTCCGCGCCAAGTTCATTGCTGAGAAGTATATGGATAATCCGGTTCTCTTCAATGAGGTTCGTGGAATGCTGGGATTTACAGGTTTCTACAAGGGCAAGCGTGTATCAGTTATGGGACACGGCATGGGTATTCCTTCAATAGGTATATACTCATATGAGCTGTTCAACTTCTATGATGTAGAGAATATCATCAGGGTTGGCACTGCAGGTGCCTTGACTGCAGACATGAAGATAGGGGATATGCTTTTTGCCCAGGCTGCCTGTACGGATTCAGATTACGGACACCAGTATGGTTTCCCTGCCAAGTTTGCTCCTATAGCAAGTTTTGACCTGCTTGAAAAAGCTGCGCAAGTGGCCCGTGAGAACGGTTTTCCGTTCCAGGTAGGCAACATATACAGTGCCGATGTGTTCTATGATGAATCAGACAAGCAGATGAATTGGGGTAAGTTCGGCGTGAAGGCGGTTGAGATGGAATCGGCCGGACTGTATATCAATGCGGCGGCTGCAGGCAAGAAGGCGCTTACCATCTGCACCATATCCGATCAGTTGGTACACCGCAAGTATGCATCTACCGAGGAGCGTCGTTCCAGTTTTACAAATATGATGAAAGTGGCACTTGAAATAGCATAATGATATGAAAACGAGTAAGATATTGATAGCCATGGTAGCATTGATGCTCATGGTGACGGGTTGCAGGAAAGATGAGGAGTATGCATATCCTGCCGTGTATGGCAATATTGTTTTCTCTCCATCCAATCCTAAAGTAGGTCAGGAGGTCACGATGACAGCCCAGGTGCTTGATCCCGGTCA
Organism: uncultured Bacteroidales bacterium; assembly: GCA_902763885.1. Taxonomy (GTDB): domain Bacteria; phylum Bacteroidota; class Bacteroidia; order Bacteroidales; family Bacteroidaceae; genus Colenecus. The sequence goes on from CACWTU010000002.1 coordinate 202,792, forward strand.
CAGAATCTATCATGCTGATTATACATGGAAATGTTCTGAATTTGAGAACGGCTATAAAATTGTCAGAAAGACTGCACCGGACAATTCCAAGACAATAACAGAGGCTCCTTCCTGCAAATTCAGATTTACTGAAGCCGGTACTTTCAGTGTATCAATGAGTGCATCATTCAAATTCTCCATGACTACAGAAGGGGGTGCTCTCTTTGGCTCTGCCAGCACAAAAACATTTTACGTAAAGGTAAGAGAGTAGGGTCAGGTGGATGAATAGGGTTCTGTCAAATATAGACAAGAGGCTTGCTGGTCTGTATGATACGGCAGAACTTGAATCGGTAAAAAAAGCTTTGTGCCTGGAACTGCTTGGGATAAGCAGCCTTACATATTTTACAAAGGAGACTTTGACTCCTGATGCTGAGCGTGACAGGAAACTTGATGCGGCCTTGATGCGTCTTGCTCAGGGGGAACCTCTGCAATATGTTATAGGTTTAACTCCATTCTGCGGGCTGACATTCAGGGTTGACAGCCGTGTCCTTATTCCGCGGCCTGAGACTGCTGAACTTGTGGAATGGGTTACACGGGATGCTGCTGCAAACGGCTCCCTGCTTGATATAGGAACCGGCAGCGGATGCATTGCCGTAACATTGGCCCATAACCTGCCGCATTGGAAGGTGCAGGGATGGGATATCAGTGAAGGTGCACTTGAGGTGGCATGTGAGAACAGCAGGCTCAATGGCACGGGTGTGGAGTTCCGTAAGGTGGATATACTGGATGCTCCGGATGGGGATTGCAGGTTTAATGTTATTGTGAGCAATCCACCGTATGTACTGGAATCGGAGAAGGCACAGATGGAGAGCACCGTGCTTGACCATGAACCGCATACGGCCCTGTTTGTTCCTGACGCTGAGCCGCTTATGTTTTACAGGGCAATTGCCGGTTTCGGAAAGAAAGCACTTGTACCGGGAGGTGCGCTATATTTTGAAATCAACCCGATAGAGGCATCGGACCTTAAGATGATGCTTGAACAGGCGGGATACCATAATGTTGAACTGCGCAGTGACATTTACGGGAAGCTGCGTATGATAAAAGCGATACTATGACAGAATCTGAAGGAAAGACACTTGCCGAACGATATTGTTCGGGAGCGGAGCATTGCTGTCTTGAAGTCAGGGCAATGCTTGAGAGACACAATGTAGAGAGTGAGGATATTGACCGTATCCTTAAATACCTTGTCAAGGAGGAATATATTGATGAGCTACGTTATGCCCGGGCTTTTGTGCATGATAAGGTGCGTTTTGCCAAGTGGGGCAGGGCCAAGATTGCACAGGCACTATGGCAGAAACGTATACCTCAGGGTGTAGCCGATGAGGCTCTTTCATCAATTGATGAGGATGAGTATATGGCTGCTCTTAAGGATGTGGTGCAGTCCAGATACCGTACCGTTAAGGGTGCTACTGAGTATGAGCGTAAGATGAAAACCATGAAAACCGTCTGCGGACGCGGGTATGAGCCGTCACTTGTACGTAAGGTGTTGGATCTGACCGATGACGCTGACATATTATCCTGACAATCATGAAAAATGATTCTACTGGTCCGCGTGGTTACAGACGTCCCGGACTGATACGCATGCTACTTGATTTTGTGTTTCCGCATTACTGCAAGGTGTGCGGCCATAGGCTTGATCCCTCTGAGAATGAGCTCTGCATAACCTGTTTCCTGAATATGCCGCGGTTGGAATATAATAAGGATGTGATCAATCCTACTGAGAAGATGCTCCTTACTGAGAAAAGTCTTGTGCGGGCGGTATCATTGATGCAATACAGTAAGGAGAGTGATTACCGTAACATCCTGTTTCATCTCAAATATTGGCATCACCCCAAGGTGGGGCAGTGGCTGGCGCGGATAGGTGCTGCGGAACTTAAGGAGAAAGGCTTTTTTGAGGGGATAGACTGCTTGGTGCCGTTGCCGCTTACTTTCAGGAAAGAGATACAACGCGGGTATAATCAGTGCGTCTTCATTGCAAAGGGTATCCGGCAGGTTACGGGGCTGCCTATTATAGGGAGCGCGGTGGTACGTGAGGCGGAGCATTCGCACCAGGCCGGGCTTGGCAAATATCAGCGGTGGAGTAATGCTCAGGGCTTATTCAGGGTGGCGGATGCTGATGCTCTCCGTGGCAAACACATCCTTATCATCGATGATGTTATCACTACCGGAGCCACGCTCTGCTCCATGATTGACACTATTGAGGCTGCGGTTCCTGAGATTAAGGTTTCTGTTTTTACTTTGGCGCTCGCAAAATAACCACCGCCAAACCTTCAGTTCGGGGACACAACGCTCCGAGGCTACTCCGAACCCCTACGGACCCTAAACGGCGAACTCGTCCTTATCGTCCCCTGCGTGGCCGAACGTTCCTCGAACAAACGCCGTTCTTAACGGGATCCTCCGTGGCTCTCCGCTTACGCCTCTCCACAATGGTCCCCGAACTGAAGGTTCGGCTCCTGCAAAATGAAGCATTATCATATTTTGCTATCTTTGCAGGCGGAAATGGAAGAGAGCGTAAAACATATTAAGATAAGCGAGTTTAATTATCCGCTTCCGGATGAGCGGATCGCTAAATTTCCGCTGGCGGAGAGGGACAGTTCAAAGCTGTTGCTGTACAGGCATGGGGAGGTTAGTGAGGATGTGTTCCGTAACTTGCCTCAGTATCTGCCGGCAGGGGCTCTGATGGTGTTCAATAACACTAAGGTGATTCAGGCGCGTCTGCATTTCCGTAAGGAGGCTACTGGCGGACCTAAATCTACCGGAGCTCTCATTGAGATTTTCCTTTTGGAGCCGGCAGATCCGAGTGATTATCAGGTTATGTTTACGCAGACCTCATCATGCAGTTGGTACTGTTTAGTGGGTAATCTTAAGCGTTGGAAAGATGATACTCCTGTGCTTAAATCCACCGTTGAAATGGGCGGAAAAACAGTTACTCTCACTGCTGAGCGTGGGCCGATGCATGGTACCAGTCATAGGATTGACTTTAAGTGGGACGGCGGTGTGAGCTGGGCTGAGCTGCTTGAGGCTGCGGGTGAGATTCCTATTCCTCCATATCTGAACCGCGAATCGCAGGAGAGTGACAAGACTACTTATCAGACTGTTTATTCAAAGATAAAGGGCAGCGTGGCGGCTCCAACTGCCGGACTGCATTTTACTGAGCGAGTGCTCCGTGATCTGGATGCTCATGGAATTGATCGTGAGGAACTGACCCTGCATGTAGGTGCGGGTACCTTCCGTCCGGTGAAATCGGAAGAGATCAGTGGGCATGAGATGCATACTGAGTTCATTGCGGTGCGTCGCTCAACTATTGAGAAACTGATTGCACATGGTGGTGAAACCATAGCCGTGGGTACCACATCGGTTCGCACCATTGAGAGTCTTTACTACATAGGTGTCTATTTGAGCACTCACCCTGATGCTACTGAGGAGGATATGCACGTTAACCAGTGGACTCCGTATGAGACCGCTCCCACAATGAGTTCAGTTGAATCCTTGCAGCATATCCTGGATTACCTGAACCGCCATAGTCTGGATGTTCTCAAGACCAGCACTCAGATAATCATAGCGCCGGGCTACAAGTACCACATCGTAAAGATGATGGTCACCAATTTCCATCAGCCACAGAGCACACTGCTCCTGCTGGTCTCGGCCTTTGTAAACGGAGACTGGAAAACCATCTACCGTTATGCCCTTAGTCATGACTTCCGTTTCCTCAGTTACGGCGACTCATCGCTGCTTATTCCTTGAATTAATGGAGCCATCCTTACGGGGAATGGCTCCATTATTATTACTCCTCAAGGGTTATCTCATAAACGTTTCCATGGATTTTCTGCTCCTGGCACAGTATGGCAGAGTAAAAGACACGCATACTGAATTCATGGGTAGAGTCTCTAAGGATATCGTTCTTGATAACATCAAAGTATCCGATGACGTTTGACGTACCTACAGCTACCTGCTGGCCGGTAGAATCTACAACCATAACTACTGCATCCCGGACCGGGTTTCCTTCAACGTCTTTTATTGTTCCGGTGATATAAGTGAAGGGGGCGTTGATCAGGGTCTTATTCTCTCCTGATATCCTGCCGGAATGATACTGCTGATACTGGAACGGCATATGTATCTTTTCCTTATAAGGCTTGTCATAATCCAGATTGGGATAGGTGTTGCTGGTAATGGCATGCTCATAAGTATTGTCGGTAAAGAAATTGTATCCTAAACCGTTTCCAAAGTTTATGTGACCGATTTCTCCGTTATCGGCCCAGATAAGAACCTGTGCAGTGAAGGGCTGGGCAATCTTGACCTCCTCCTTTTCATTGTCATATGGATATGTAACCAGGAAGTATCTGCGGCCTTCCTGCTCAATATACATCTGTCCACCTGTCTCTTTCCAGGAAAAAGTGAAAGGTCCGGTTATTACAGGGACTGTATCTTCTCTATAGTAGTCAGAGCCTACCTCGAGGATAGCATCACTTGCTATCTTGGTAAGTTTTCTGTCTCTTTTTTTCCGGCTCATAAACTCGAGGTTACCTTTTTTTGTCACTCTCTTATAGCCGGCTTTTACAGGTCTGATGGAGAGACCGGCATATCTGTAATCACTGCCCATGGTGAGATTGATGCTGTCAAATAAGACCATAGTGGCCTTGTCATCGGGTAGAGCTTTCTCTCTACGGCTCTCACGCAGACGGCTCATGGCGTTGCTGCACCATTGCATGGTACCATTCCAGTTTTTTTGATTTATGCCCACAACAATCTCATCAACGGCGGTGTCGGTCCAATAAGCTCCTACTGTGTTACTTAGGTCTTTATCTTCCAGATGACAGTCGGCTGCAGGCAGGAACAGCGTATTCCCGTTCTTGCGGCTTTTGAGCAGAAGTCCTTCTGTGCCGTTCATGCTGATCCAGGTCCTGTCACAGCTGTTGAGCAGCTCCTCCCATTCAACATGGGTAGGTATGCGCCACTTCCTTCCCAGTTTTCTTGTCGCCGCATCAAACCGGGGCTCAAGCGGAATACGGGCCGATGAATCCTTCCATGCGTAGTTGTCAAGTGAGTATAGGTCTTTTGCCTCAGTCTCTCCCCACGCATAATAATCTCCAAGTTCATCCGGGCTGTCAGCTCCCAGATTGCATGTCGCCCACATGACACTGGTTCCCATATCCACATAATCGGTCTTTCTGGCCCACAGAAGAATGGCAACCAATGCAATGAGCGGGACATATATGATCCTGGCTATCCTGCGGGCCGATGAAGCCGGCCTGTTCATCATCTTGATACGGTCCTGAAGGCTGTTCAGACGGAATCCGCATGCTATGGCTATGGCCTTAAGGCCTACAGCGTGATAGAGCAGTGAGTACTGGTATCCTTTGCGGTCATATCCTTTATCTATGACATCGGCATCAACCTGGAACTCATGTACGGCGCAAAGGTCACGGCGCATCATCCAGATGGCGGGGTTGAACCACTGGGGGAATGTGATTATGTCAAATATGAGCAGCTCATACGAGTGTCCGAATGCTATGTGAGCTTTCTCATGCTCCACAATGACGGGGTCATTCAGAACAGTGGGGTCATTGGGCAATACAATGTCTTTCATCCAGTTGAACGGCTGGATATCGGACTCTGACACAATTATGTTCCACTTGCCGTTATTTTCAATGCTGCGTCCGTTCCTGATAATCCTCCTTACCTTGATTATTGATTCAAAGCGCGTTACCAGAATGAATATGACGCCGGCGGTATATACTATTCCCAGAATGAGCAGAACCCAGTTTCTCTGTCCCTCCTCCTGATACTCTACTGCCGGCACGTTCAGCTCTTCGGGGGCGGCTGTCTCAACCGGATTAGCCTGGCTCTGAACACTGGCAGTGGTGTAATCAATCTGAGATGGCTGCGTAGGACCGCTGAACCACTCATAACCCTGCGTGTTTTGATATTTCTGATACTCATCCTCTGCCAGTTTCCTGCCGGACCAGCTTACTGATATCACAAAGAAGGGGAGGATATATGCCAACAGGAGAGAAGCGGCCAGTACCATGCGGTTAAAGCGGTGGAAGGTCTCTTTCTTGAGCAGATAGTGATACAGTATTCCAAAAGCGGCGGTAAGTACAGCCACCTTTAGTATATATATAAAGAATGCCTCCATAATCATTTGCCTGATTCAATCTGATCGATAATGTCCTTAAGTTCATCTACGGAGAGTTTATCCTCCTTAAGGAATGTCATAACCACGTTCTTGTATGAACTGCTGAAAAACTCATCTACCAGTCCGCCCAGGCCCGATGCCCGGTACTCCTCCTTGCTTACTGTCGCAAAATAGCGGTAGTTGCTGCCAAAAGCCTCGTGGTCCATGAACCCGTCGGCCTGCAGTGTGCGAACCTGTGTGGATAGTGTGCTGAAACTAGGTTTGGGGTCCGGATAAAGCTCCTGCAACTCCCTTACAAACATAGGACCATGAGCCCAATAGTGCTCCATAATGACCTTTTCTTTTGATGTCAGTTTTCTCATAAGACACGTCAACTAATGATTTTCACTGCAAAGCTAAAACATTTAGCTGGGTTAGCCAAATTTTTTAGCTGAATTTTTTCAGTTTCCCTTTTTGTTTGTAGTCTATCATACTATGGTTATCTTTGTGTGACCTATTAACAGAACAGTATGGAAAGACCCACGGTAGCCTTGATGTATGATTTTGACGGAACACTGTCTCCGTCATATATGCAGGAGTATGACTTTATGGATGCCATAGGGCTCACAGATAAGGAGTCATTCTGGAAGGCATCGCACGGACTGGCAGAGAAGCAGCAGTCCAGTACAATCCTGGCCTACATGAAACTGATGGTGGATAAGGCTCAGGAGAACGGAATAAGCATCCGTCGTCAGCAGTTCGTGGAGTTTGGGCGTGGAATAGGATTCTTTCCAGGAGTGGAGCAGTGGTTTGAGCTGATAAACCGCAAGGGCGCCGAGATGGGAGTGAACGTGGAGCACTACATAATATCATCGGGCCTTAAGGAACTTATTGAGGGCACATCGATAGCAAAATACTTCAAGCAGATTTACGCATGCTCTTTCATGTATGAGAATGACAAGGCCGTCTGGCCCGCCGTGGCAGTGGATTTCACCTCCAAGACCCAGTTCATATTCATGATAAACAAGGGTATTCATGAGATCTGGCGTAATGCCCAGATTAATGATTCAATGCCCGATGAAGGCCGTCCCGTCCCGTTCCAGAACATGATCTACTTTGGCGACGGTGAGACCGACATACCCAGTATGCGCATAGTCAAGAGTGAAGGTGGCCGCTCAATAGCCATCTACAAGCCCGAAAGCGATTCCAGCCGTGCACAGGCCCGCAACCTGGTTCAGAGAGGCCGCGTAAACTTTGCCTGCCCCGGCGATTATCGTGAGGGTAGCGAGCTCTACAACGCCGTAATAGCCACCATAGCCACTATCAAGACAGACAGCGAGTTCCACCACCTGGAGCGCAGGAACCAGAAATCCATGCTCGAGGACTAATATCCAGCGGAGTTTACAAAATAGGAGAGACTGTGCAAAACGCTCCGTTTTGTCCTTCCCCCAATCAGCCATCGGACTGTTAATCCGTATCTTTGCACCCATCTATGGATAAGTTCAGTATAATAGTTTTGGCAAAGCAGGTGCCCGATACCCGTCAGGTGGGTAAGGACGCCATGAATGCCGACGGCACCATTAACCGTGCCGCACTTCCGGCAGTGTTCAACCCGGAGGACCTCAATGCCCTGGAGCAGGCCCTTGCCATCAAGGACCGCTTTCCCGGCAGTACAGTGACAATGCTCACAATGGGTCCTGAGAGAGCAAAAGAGATAGTGATGGAGGGCGTATATCGCGGAGCTGACGGCGGTTATCTGCTTACAGACCGCCTCTTTGCAGGTGCTGATACACTGGCTACATCATACGCCCTGTCAACCGCAATCCGCAAGATAGGCAAGTACGATATAATAATAGGTGGCCGTCAAGCCATTGACGGTGATACCGCCCAGGTAGGCCCGCAGGTGGCTGAGAAACTGGGCCTGAACCAGATAACCTACGTTGAGGAGGTGCTGGATATGGACAGCAAGTCTGTGACTGTAAAGCGCGTCATAACCGGTGGTGTGGAGACCGTGAAAGCCCCACTGCCCTGCGTGCTCACCGTTAACGGAAGCGCCGCCCCCTGCCGCCCCCGCAACGCCAAGTTGCTGATGGGCCGCAAGAACTATGAGGTGCCCGCATGGACCGTGGCCGATGTCAATGCCGATCCCGCCAAGTGCGGACTCTCAGGTTCACCCACCAAGGTAAAGAAGATTGAGAACATAGTATTCCAGGCCAAGGAGAGCAAGCGCTACGGCGACAGCGATGCCGATATAGCAGCTCTGGTAGATGAACTGGCCGTAAACCACATAATAGGATAAGCCATGAACAGCGTATTTGTATATTGCGAACTGGAAGGGGCACAGGTGGCTCCGGTCAGTCAGGAACTGCTTACAAAGGGCCGTTCATTAGCTAATCAGCTGGGTGTACAGCTTGAGGCAATTGCCGCAGGCAGTAACCTTAAGGGAATTGAGAACCAGATACTCCAGTACGGAGTGGATGTACTGCACGTATTTGATGACAAGTGTCTGGCACCTTATACCACAGCACCTCATTCAGCAATCCTGGTCAAGCTGTTCCAGGAGGAGCAGCCGCAGATTGCACTCATGGGTGCAACCGTGATAGGCCGTGACCTGGGTCCCAGGGTTTCATCGGCACTGGGTAGCGGACTTACCGCCGATTGCACTAACCTGGAGATTGGTGAGTATGAAGACAAAAAGACAGGCAAGGTTTATGAGAACCTGCTCTATCAGATACGTCCTGCATTCGGTGGCAATATCATTGCAACAATCGTCAACCCAGATCATCGTCCCCAGATGGCAACCGTACGTCAGGGCGTGATGAAGAACGAGCCCGCCGGAAAGGGCAAGGGTGAGATAAAGAACCACAAGGTGAGCGATTACGTAAGCGCAGCCGATATGGCCGTGAGCGTGATAGACCGCCATATGCAGAAGCCGTCACACCATCTGGATACCGCCAGCATCGTGGTAGCAGGAGGTTACGGAATGGGCAGCCGTGAGGGCTTTGAGATGCTTTACAAGTTGGCCGATGCCCTGCATGCTGAGGTCGGTGCAAGCCGTGCCGCAGTGGATGCCGGTTTTGTGGATCATGACCGCCAGATAGGTCAGACTGGTATAACCGTAAGGCCCAAGCTCTACATTGCCTGCGGCATATCGGGCCAGATCCAGCATATAGCAGGCATGCGTGAGAGTAGCCTGATAATGTCAATCAACCAGGATCCTGATGCTCCCATCAACGCCATCGCCGATTATGTGATAACAGGCCGCGTTGAGGATGTGATTCCTAAACTGATCCGTCACTACAAAGAGATTTCAAAATGAACAGATATAAAGATACCCCTGAACTTGAAGCCCGCATGCACTCTCCGCTTATGGAGCGCATAGTGGAGCTTAAGGAGAACTTCTATGCTGAGTCTGGCAAATATGACTACGCACCCCAGAACTTTGAGGATGCAATGGACAACTACGACCGTGTGCTGGAACTTACCGGAAGCGTGTGCGATGATGTGATTGCTCCCAATGCCGAGAGCGTAGATCGTGAAGGCTCACATTGCAGCGGTGGCCGCGTACAGTACTCTGAGGGTACTGCACAGGACCTTAAGGTTATGCATCAGGCCGGATTGTCCGGATTCGGACTGCCCCGTCAGTATGGCGGACTCAATATGCCCGTGACAGTATTCAGCGCAGTAGGTGAGATGATTTCCAGGGCCGATGCATCATTCCAGAACGTATGGGGCCTTCAGTCATGTGCCGATACCATCAACGAGTTCGGCTCACCTGAACAGAAAGAGAAATACCTTACTATGGCAAGCAACGGTGCCACCATGTCAATGGACCTTACCGAGCCCGATGCAGGAAGTGACCTTCAGAGCGTGATGCTCAAGGCTACTGAGGATGTTGAGAACGGTTGCTGGCGCCTGAACGGTGTAAAGCGTTTCATCACCAACGGTGACAGTGATATCCACCTGGTTCTGGCCCGCAGTGAAGAGGGTACCACCGATGGCCGCGGCCTGTCACTCTTTATCTATGACAAGCGCAACGGCGGCGTGAATGTTCGCCGTATTGAGGATAAGATGGGTATTCACGGATCACCCACATGCGAGCTGGTGTTCAACAATGCCAAGGCAGAACTTTGCGGTGACCGCCGCTTAGGTCTTATCAAATATGTGATGTCATTGATGAATGGTGCACGCTTGGGTATAGCAACACAGAGCGTAGGTATTCAGGATGCAGCTTGGCGTGAGGCTACGTCATATGCCGCAGAGCGCCGCCAGTTTGGACGTGCCATTGACACGTTCCCGGCAGTATATCAAATGCTGGCTGTGATGAAGGCCAAGATTGAGGCTTCACGTTCACTCATGTATGAGACCTCACGTTACGTTGATATCTACAAGTCACTTGACCAGATTGCCAAGGTGCGCACACTCACCCCTGAGGAGCGTCAGGAGAGCAAGCGTTACAGCCGTCTGGCCGATGCCCTGACACCTATCACTAAGGGTATGACCAGTGAGTTTGCCAATCAGAACGCATATGACAGCATTCAGATTCACGGCGGTTCAGGCTTTATGCGTGACTATGCCTGCGAGCGCTTGTACCGAGATGCACGTATCACCTCAATCTATGAGGGTACCACACAGTTGCAGGTCGTAGCAGCCCTGCGTTACGTAACCAGCGGTGTATATTCACAGTACGTAAAGGATATGCTGGCCACACTGCCTGATTCAGAGACTAAGGCCGCCATCAGCGCTCTGGTTGAGAAACTGGATGCCATGACAGCTCATGTACTGGATCAGAAGGAGACTGAGGTTAATGATTTCTGCGGCCGTCGCCTGATGGAGAGCGCAGCCTACTGCGTAATGAGCACCCTGCTGCTGCGTGACTCCATCGAGACTCCTGATCTGTTTGACAAACCGCTCCGCGTCTTCATCGACCTGGCCAAGTCACAGGTTGAAGGACATGCATCGGTTGTCATGGGTTGGACTCCGGAAAGCACAGAGTATTACAAATAATGAGTACTTTTGTAGCATGACACAGGGAACTGATACTATTGTGTCATAGACTCTGGTGCATAACGATAAAAGTGACATACTGAAGAGTGAGGCCCGCTACCGCAGGCTCACGGAAACTCCGGTACCCAGGTTGGTTCTCAGTCTTGCCGTGCCCACCATAATCAGTATGTCAATATCAGCCATCTACAATATTGTAGATTCATGGTTTGTGGGCCACATCAGCACTGTCGCTACGGCGGGTGTAGGTGTGGCTTTCGCATATCAGTCACTCATACAGGCTACGGGATTCTTTTTTGGGCATGGATCGGGCAACTACATGTCCCGTGCGCTGGGTGCCCGTGATGCCGATGGGGCTGGCAAGATGGCGGCCACCGGATTCCTGTCATCGTTCCTTATAGGACTGGTGTTCATGGTGCTGGGCATGCTGTTCGTGACACCTCTGTCACGTATGCTGGGTGCCACGCCCGATGTGGTGCCTTACTCTAATGCCTATCTGAGGTGGATTCTTATAGCAACCCCGTTCCTGATATCACAGATGACGCTCAACAACCAGCTGCGTCTGCAGGGCAATGCAATGCTGGCCATGATTGGAATCGCGGCCGGTGCGGTGCTTAACATATTCTTTGACTGGCTTCTTATAAACCGGTTGGAGATGGGGGTGAGCGGCGCGTCTCTTGCTACACTCATAAGTCAGTTCATATCATGGTGCCTGCTGCTGTGGGCTACCACATTGCCGGGTAATGTGCATATCAGGTTACGCAACTTTGCTCCGTCAATGGAACGTTACCGCGAGATTGGGGCGGGCGGGCTGCCGTCGCTGATGCGTCAGTCGCTCTCCAGCATATCGGCTATATGCATGAACTGGGCGGCTGCCAGTTATGCGCTGCAGGGGCAGGAGGCATCGACAATTGCTGCCTTTACAGTGGTGGCCAGGATCATGCAGTGTGCTATGGCGGTGATACTTGGCGTGGGGCAGGGCTTCCAGCCGGTTTGCGGATTCAACTGGGGCGCCCGTCTGTACGGCCGTGTAAAGCAGTCATACATGTTCACCATACAGGTGTGCGTGATTGTGCTGATTGTGATGTCCACATTGGGATGGGTATTCGCTCCTGAGATAATATCTTTTTTCCGTGATGAGGATCCTGAACTTATCCGCATAGGTGCAGTGGTGCTGCGCTGGCAGTGTGTGGCATTCCCGCTTGTGGGCCTGACAACACCTACCAACATGCTGCTGCAGAACATACGCCGTACCGGACGAGCCACAATCCTGGCCATGAGCCGACACGGGTTTGCGTTCTATCCCATATTCTTCATTATGCCTGCAATATGGGGCCTGGAGGGGCTGGAGGCTACAATGGCTACGGCCGATGTGATAACATTCTCCATTGCCTTGCCCTTTGCAATCAGCATAATAAGGGAACTTTCGGCCCGCGAAAGGGGTGAAATCTCATAAAAACTCCATACCTTTAGCGGCATGAAACAATCATTCAGCCAGCAACTGGAACTGCTCAAGAAACTTATTGCCACTCCGTCAGTAACACGGTCTGAGCAAGAGGCATCGGCCATAATGAAGGCTGATATGGAGAGTCATGGATATAAGCCGGAATGCATAGGGCTTAATCTGCTCTGCTATGGCCATTCATATAGCCAGGACAAGCCTACTCTGCTCCTGAACAGCCATATTGATACCGTAAAGCCTGTGGCAGGTTGGACCAAAGACCCGTTCACTCCTACAGAGGAGGATGGAAAACTCTATGGGTTGGGCAGCAATGATGACGGTGCAGGGCTGGTTTCGCTGCTTTACACATTCTATGAACTTGACAGTAAGCCGCAGCCGTATAATGTATTGTTCCTGGCTACTGTTGAAGAGGAGGTGAACGGACAGGGCGGAATGAAACTGGCCGTGCAGAGCCTGCCGCATATAGATGTGGCTCTGATAGGTGAGCCTACCGGTATGCAGCCGGCAGTGGCTGAGAAGGGGCTTATGGTGCTGGATTTCACGGTTCACGGAAAGGCCGGGCATGCTGCACGCAATGAGGGTATAAATGCCCTTTACCGTGCTACAGAACTGATAGAGAAACTGCGCACTTTCAAGTTTGACAAGGTTTCTGATCTGCTTGGCCCGGTCAAGTTTACCATTACGATGATAAATGCCGGGACGCAGCATAATGTGATTCCTGATATATGTACGTTCACTGCTGATGTTCGCACCAATGAACTCTACTCAAATCATGAGGTGTTTGACATTATAAGCGGTATGCTGCCTGAGTGGTGTGAGGTGAAGGCCCGCTCATTCAATCTGAACTCATCAAAGATAGAGGTGAACCATCCGATAATACGGAAGGCTGTCAGCATGGGTCTTAAGCCCTACGGCTCACCTACGCTTTCAGACCAGGCCATACTGGATTGTCCATCATTCAAGATGGGCCCGGGTGACTCTGCACGTTCACATACTGCCGATGAATTTGTTACACTTTCAGAGTTGAAACAGGCGGTTCCAGTGTACTTGAGTCTTCTTGAAAATCTCGATATTGAGGGGCGATTTTAGCATCTTTGCTTTGAAAAAGGCTCTATAAAGTGTTATAAACTGCAAAAATTCATTTAAATACCTCTCAAAAACATACAACATAAAAAATAAAGAATATCTTTGTAGCGCGATTACGAAGGCGGGTATCTGCCGGGTAGTCGCGTTTGAATGTAAGATAGTCCTTTTTATAAATATCATTGGGTATCGTTTGATGTGAATCACGCGCCGCCAAAAAAAGAGAAGAGCAACCAATAGGCTACTCTTCTTTTTTTTATACTTTTACGGATGTAAACCATAAACTGACATTCATTATGGAAAACAGGTATGCTGACGGCATAAGCCGGATAGAGATCAATTCCCTTTGGGGCAGGAAGCATATAGTATGGAATCTGCGTCCTGACGTAAACATACTGAGCGGTGTAAACGGTACTGGTAAGAGTACTATTCTTAACAAGACTGTGTCCCGTCTGGATTATCTTGCAGGTGAGGGTAAGGATGAGAGCCCGGAGGTGACGGTGGATTTTTATCCTGATGGCGCAGATAAGCTCAGATATGATGTGATACGCAGCATAGACCGGCCGCTCATGCATAGCAACCTGCTGGAAAAGATGTCTGACAAGAGTGTGGTCTCAGAACTTGACTGGCAACTCTACAAGTTGCAGCGCCGCTATCTGGATTATCAGGTAAACATTGGCAACCGTACCATACAACTCCTTACATCCGGTGATCCGGACAAGATAATGGAGGCCCAACAGATATCGGCCCCCCGAATAAAGTTCATGGATTATATGGATGAACTGTTTACGGATACCGGTAAGAAGATTGACCGTACCAGCAATGAGATAAGGTTTGACCAGTTCGGTTCATCTCTTGAGCCTTATAAACTTTCATCGGGTGAGAAACAGTTGCTTGTGATAATGCTTACCACGCTTGTACAGGATATGCATCCTTGTGTACTGCTTATGGATGAGCCTGAGATATCACTTCATATAGAATGGCAGCAGCAGCTTATACAGCGCGTGCGTTCACTTAATCCCAATGTGCAGATTATTATGACCACGCACTCGCCGGCTCTCATAATGGATGGCTGGATGGATGCTGTGACCGATGTGGATGACATAACGGTAAAGTGAAAAATCATTTGGCATGAAGAGACTGACTGACAATATTAACTCCCGATATTTTGAGGCTGCCGATAGGCTTCTGCCCAATAAGCGCCGAGGCCGTATCATTGCCTTTGTGGAGAGTTATGATGATGTCTCTTTCTGGCGGTTGCTGCTTGATGAGTTTGAGACTCCTAACCATTATTTCCAGATAATGCTGCCTAACAGGGGCGGGCTTACCAAAGGCAAGAAATCAGCTTTGCGTTCCTGTATAGAGCATAATGGGTTGGGAAATAGTCTGATAGCCTGTGTGGACAGTGATTATGACTGGCTGTTGCAGGGTGTCACCCAGACATCGAAGGAGATTATTACAAGCCCGTACGTCATACAGACCTATACATACGCCATCGAGAACTATCAGTGCTGGGCGGGGAGTCTGCACCAGATATGTGTGCAGTGCACACTCAATGACCATAGGCTGATAGATTTCCCCGCCTTTATGGAGCTCTATTCAAGGGCTGTATATCCGCTGTTTGTGTGGAATGTGTGGTTCTACCGCAAGAAACTGCATAACCAGTTCAGCATGCAGGACCTGAACATAGATATCCGCATAAAGAGTGTTGATGTGAGGCGTCCGCAGGGTGCAATTGTGGGCGTTCAGGAGCGTGTGGCACGTAAGCTGAGATGGTTGGAGGGCCATTACCCGCAGGCAATACCTGAGGTTGCGGCCTTAAGGCAGGAACTGACCGGAATGGGGGTTACGGAAAGCAATACCTATCTGTTCCTGCAGGGTCACCACCTTATTGAAAATGTAATAATGAAACTGCTGATGCCGGTATGCACTGCTTTGCGCCAGGAACGTGAAGCGGAGATAAGCCGGCTTGCCGTGCATAACCAGCAGTACAGGAACGAGATAAGCGCATACCAACACAGCCAGATGGGACTGGCCGAGGCTATCAGGAAGAACACACACTACAGGGAGTGTGAGATGTATGAACGTATGCGTGCTGATGTGCGTGAATTCTTAGCGACGCTTCCAGAAGGAGGGGGTGAGAACCAGCAGGACGCTGAAGACCTCAAGTCGGCCCACCAGCATAAGGAAAGTTGAGAACCACTTGCCTATGGTGGGCATGTCATCCCACGGAATGTTACATCCGTGATATCCTATAGTCAGACCTATATTGCTAAGGCAGGACAGTGAAATGCCGTATGCTTCAGCTATGTCAATGCCGATAGCCAGATAGAAGAACCATCCCACAAACACAAGTGCAAAGAAGAATATGCTGAACGTGAGCACGCTCTGACGTGTTGATTGCGCTATCACCTTGCCGTTTGCGCGGACCGGAAGTATGGCATTGGGATGCAGTATGCGGTTGAACTCATTGCGCATGGATTTAAGCAGGATGGCTATACGGATAGATTTCATACCACCTGTGGTAGAGCCTGCGCAGGCTCCTAGGTACATGCACAATCCCAGTATCATCCAGATAAACGGCGGCCATAGGGTATAGTCTGTAGATGTAAAGCCTGTAGTGGTTATGATAGCTGTTACATGGAACAGTGCGTTGCGCAGTGATTCCGCTCCGTTATATGGTGTGGAGATGAACAGGCTTACACCCACTATCAAGGTAAAGAGGCCCAGAAACAACAGATACCATTTGAACTGGGTATCCTCAATGAGTTTGTGTATCTTACCTTGGAATACCACAAAGAATAGCAATCCGTAGTTGATGCCAGACAGGAACATGAAGAATGTGATGACATATTCTACGGCGTGAGAGTTGAAGTAGGCTATGCTGGCATTCTTGGTAGAGAACCCTCCTGTGGCTGCGGTACATAAAGCGTGATTTATACTGTCAAATATGCCCATTCCGCAGAATCTAAGGCAAATGGCGCAGAGTACGGTGATAAGGATATATACGGTTATGATCCAACGGCCGCTGACGCTTATCCTGGGATGAAGCTTGCCGTGCGTGGGGCCTATTGCCTCAGCAGCAAAAAGCTGCACCTCACCTACACCAAATATAGGCAATACGGCTACCGTGAAGAACACTATTCCCAAGCCTCCTATCCACTGTGTCAGGCTGCGCCAGAACAGCAGTCCGTGAGGCATGGCCTCAATATCATCCAGTATGGTGGCACCGGTAGTGGTGAATCCTGACATGGTTTCAAAGAAGGCATCGGTGAAATTGGGGATGTATTTGCTTATGAAATAGGGTAGTGAGCCGAACACAGAGAAGAGAACCCAGCTGACAGCCACTACTATATAGCCGTCACGGCGCGTCATGGCACCTTCATTCTTGCGGGCACTCTTGCCAAGCAGCAGCAAGGCCATGCCGCAGCAGGCGCTCATTAGTGACGCCATGATGAACCCGAACAGGTCATCCTCACCATAAAAAAGTGGAATAAGGGCGCATGCCATCATTATTCCTGATTCAATTAGAAGCAGGACACCCAATATGCGGTGTATGATCCTGAAGTGTATCAATTGAAATACTTTTCTATTGTTTTGATCATGCCTTCCAGACAGAATACCACTACGTGGTCACCTTCCTGAATCTGTGTGTCACCTGTTACCAGGATAGCCTCTTTGTCACGTATAAGTCCGCCAATGGTGACACCGCGCGGGAGTGATATGTCCTTGATCAGATTGCGGGTTATCTTAGCGCCTGGCATGACGTTGAACTCGGCTACATCGGCATTGGCAAAGGTGAGGCACTTTACGTTGGTGACATCGGCGTCAAGCATCATCTGGTAGATATGGCTGGCAGCGATCTTCTTCTTGTTGATGACAGTTCCGATATCCAGCTTTTCAGCCATATTGATGTAGTCAATGTTCTCAACTTCAGCGATTGTTTTGGTGACGCCGAAACGTTTGGCAGCCAGACAAGCCAGGATATTGGTCTCTGAATTGTCTGTCAGGGCTACGAATGCCTCAGTATGTTGTATTCCTTCACTCATCAGCAGGCTGGGATCACGGCCGTCACCGTTTATTATCATGACCCTGTCATCACAGAGCTCGGTCAGACGGTTGCACTTGTCCAGATCGCTCTCTATAATCTTGAGGTTCATATAGTCAGGCATGAGTTTTGCCGTGCGGACGGCTATTCGGCTTCCACCCATTATTATAACGTCACGTACATCGGGCAGTTCTTCCTTACCGGCTATCTTGCGGATGTGCGGGATGTGTTTTTTCATTGTCATGAAATATACCAGGTCACCGGCCTGTATCGTATCTGAACCGCTGGGGATGATTGTTTCTCCCTCCCTGAGTATAGCTACGATATGATATGGACGTTCCTTACCCAGTTGTGAGAGCGGCTTGTCAAGAATCTGCGCATTGTCACGGAGTTTGATGCCCATCATGACTAGTGCTCCTCCGGCAAATTCCCACCACTGGCGTATCCAGCTAAGCTTCATGCCATCCACGATATCCTTGGCAGCAAGCATCTCTGGATAGATAAGGGAATTTACACCCATATCGGTGAAAAACTCCTTGTGCTTGGGCTGAAGATATTCGTAGTTGTCTATGCGGGCTACGGTTTTCTTGGCTCCCAGATAGTGTGCCAGCTGGCAGGACATGAGGTTGCGGCTTTCATCAGGAGTGACGGCCACGAACAGGTCAGCACTGTCAGCGCCGGCCTCCTTGAGACCGTGAAATGACAACGGTGATTCCTGGATGGTAAGCAGGTCAAAACTGGAGTCAAGACGGCTCAGCTTATGCTCGCTCTCGTCTATGAGGGTAATGTCCTGATTCTCACCTGCCAGGAGCTTGGCCAGATGAATGCCTACATTTCCCGCTCCTGCAATAACGATTTTCATACTTCTGTCTGTTTAGGTCCTGAAGTCAGCTCCTTTAGGGCGCTGATAACTGCATTCTCATCAATGTTACAGATATGCAGCAGTTGAGGCGTGGAGCCGTGCTCAATAAAGCGGTCGGGCAGGCCCAGACGTCTTATTGTTGGAGTGAAGCCGTTATCCATCATATATTCCACTACGGCAGTACCCAGTCCTCCGGTTACCGTGCCGTTTTCAATGGTAATGATGCGGCTGTATTTCTTTCCTACCTCATTGAGTATGTCGGTATCAATGGGTTTAAGGAAACGCATATCATAGAGTGCAGCGGTTTTTCCGCTCTCTTTTTCCCAGCTACAGATGGCTTGCTCTGCCAGATTGCCTATAGGGCCGATAGAGAGTACTGCTACGTCATCTCCCTCTTTGATCTTACGGCCTTTACCTACAACTATAGGTTCAAAAGGCTTACGCCAGTCTGTAAGTATGCCGCGACCACGGGGATATCGGATGATGAATGGCCCTTGGTCAGGGAGCTGGGCAGTGTACATGAGGTTGCGCAATTCAATCTCATCGTACGGAGAAGCTATAGTCAGATTGGGAATGGGACGCAGGAACGCCAGGTCAAAGGCTCCGTGGTGTGTGGGCCCGTCTTCACCTACCAGGCCGGCGCGGTCCAGACAGATCACCACGTTCAGTTTCTGAATGGCCACATCATGTATGACGTTGTCATAGGCGCGCTGCATGAATGATGAGTAGATGTTGCAGAACGGCATCATACCCTCCTTGGCCAGACCGCCGGAGAATGTAACGGCATGGCCCTCTGCTATACCTACGTCAAAACAACGGTCAGGATAGACTTTCATGGGGATATCCATGCTGCAGCCTATGGGCATGGCCGGGGTGATGCCTATGATTTTGCTGTTTTCACGCATCAGTTCCAGCAAGGTCTCACCGAATACATCCTGGAAGAGTGGCGGCAGGCCGTCACCGTTACGTACTATGCGTTCACCTGTAACCTTGTCAAAGAGTCCGGGGGCATGCCAGATGGCGGAATCCTTCTCGGCCGGCTCATATCCCTTACCCTTTATTGTCTTTATGTGCAGCAATTTAGGCCCGTGCATATTCTTGATATTGGAGAGTATGCGTACCAAATTCTGGACGTTATGTCCATCCACGGGGCCGAAATAGCGTATATCCATACCCTCAAACATGTTGTTCTGTTGGGTAACCTTGAGCTTGATGTGGTTGTTACGGCGAATGATGTTGCGGCGCTTCCGGTCATTCATGAGTCCCATTTTCAGGAGTATCCTTGATACGTAGAAACGGAACTTGTTATATGAGCGTGAGGTTTGCAGCTGTGTGAGGTAACTGCGCATTCCGCCTACGCTCTGTGATATGCTCATATCATTGTCATTCAGGATGATGAGCAGGTCATTGTCTGTGATTGAAGCGTTGTTTATACCCTCAAAAGCCAGGCCGCCGCTCATGGCTCCGTCACCTATTACGGCTACTACACGACGGGATGCCTTGCCGTTGCGCTTATCGGCCACAGCCATACCCAATGCCGCAGAAATGGAGTTTGAGGCATGTCCGGCGGTAAAGGTGTCATATTCACTCTCGTCGGGAGAGGGGAAAGGCCTGAGTCCGCCCAGTTTGCGGTTGGTGCAGAAGCGGTCACGTCGTCCGGTAAGGATCTTATGACCATATGCCTGGTGGCCTACATCCCATACGATACGGTCATCGGGGGTGTTGAATACATAATGCAGAGCTACAGTAAGTTCAATGGTGCCAAGGCTGGAACCAAAGTGCCCGGGATTGTGTGAGAGTTCATCAATAATCATCTGTCTGAGCTCACTGCACACCTGTGGCAACTGTTCAGTAGAGAGTTTCCTGAGGTCTCTAGGTGAATCAATTTGCTTTAGCAGGTTTACCTGTGAATGTTCCTCTTCTGTCTTCTGCATCCTGTATAATTTGTCTTTCAAACGGCAAATGTACCAAAAATAGTATGAATATACTCTATGTAATGCTTTTTTTAATATGGTGGGGTAAGGTTAGGGTGAGTTGAGGGACAACTAAAAGGAATAATAGTTATCTTTGACAAATTGGAAACATAACCGGTAAAATGACATATTCCATTGATGATATTGTGCAGATGACAGGAGCTGAAAGATATGGTTTCTGTCCCGCTAAGATATCCTGGCTACTTACTGACAGCCGTTCACTTTGCTTTCCCGCCGAGACTCTTTTTTTTGCTTTGATAACTAAAAGAAATGACGGGCACAACTATATCCGTGACCTGTATAGCCGTGGAGTAAGAAACTTTGTGGTAAGCTATCTGCCGGACAATTTGGGCGATTATAAAGAGTCAAATTTCCTGATGGTACGGGATACCCTTGCCGCTTTGCAGACCCTGGCTGCCGCTCATAGGAAAAACTTTAACATTCCGGTGATAGGTGTAACGGGAAGTAACGGCAAGACCATGATAAAGGAGTGGCTTTACCAACTTCTGGAACCCGATTATGCCGTGACGCGTTCTCCCAGGAGTTATAACTCGCAGATAGGTGTACCGCTTTCAGTCTGGTTACTCAACAAACAGTCAGAGATAGGTATATTTGAGGCGGGTATCTCCAAGAAGGATGAGATGCGTCAGTTGTGGAAGATCATCAAGCCTACCATAGGAGTCCTTTCCAATATAGGACTGGCTCATCAGGAGAATTTCCAGTCTCTCCAGGAGAAATGTAGTGAGAAGCTGCGTCTCTTTCAGGATTGTGATGTAGTCATATACAATTGTGACAACGATCTTATACAGAGTTGTGTAGATAAATCCATCATTACCGCCCGTGAGATAGCCTGGTCACGTAAGGATCAGGACAAGCCGCTTTATATATCATCGGTAGTGAAAGGAACTGATTCTACCGAGATAACTTACCGTTACATAGGTCTTGAAAATAAATTTACCATTCCATTTATTGATGATGCATCAATAGAGGATGTGCTGCACTGCCTGGCGGTGTGCATATATCTGATGGTACCGCCTGAAAAGATAACTGAGCGTATGGCCAAACTGGAGCCTCTGGCTATGCGTCTGGAGGTAAAGGACGGCAAGCAGAACTGCATAATCATAAATGACAGCTATAATTCAGATATATCGTCTTTAGGTATTGCCCTGGACTTTATGGCACGTCGCAAGGATGGTGAATCACGGAGCCATACCCTGATTCTTTCAGATATCCTGCAGTCCGGTTGGTCAGTGCATGAATTGTATCGTAAGGTGGCACAATTGGTGGAGAGCCGCGGCATAACCAAACTGATAGGTATAGGTGAGGATATATCGTCGGAGGCCAAGCGGTTCGATGTGCCTGAAAAGTATTTCTTCAATACTACCAAGGAGTTCCTGAAGTCTGGTATGCTAAAGGGATTCCATAATGAGATTGTGCTCATTAAGGGCGCCCGCGTGTTTGAGTTTGACAGGATTGCCGAGCGTTTGGAACTTAAGGTGCATGAAACCATTCTGGAAGTTAACCTGCAGGCTCTGGCTGATAATTTGGACCGTTATCGCGGTATGCTCAAGATAGATACGGGTATAGTGTGCATGGTCAAGGCTTCAGCATACGGTGCAGGTGCCATAGAAGTGGCTAAGACACTTCAGGACCGTTTGGTGGATTATCTGGCAGTGGCCGTGGCTGATGAGGGTGCTGAACTACGTAAAGCCGGCATTACAACCAGTATTATGGTGATGAATCCGGAACGTACATCATTCGGTACGCTGTTTGACTATAAATTGGAGCCTGAGGTCTATAGTTTTCACCTTTTGGATATGATTATCCGTGCAGCCGAGCACAACGGTGTGACTAACTTTCCGATACACATCAAGATAGATACGGGCATGCACCGTTTGGGATTTGCTCCTGATGATATGCCGGAACTTGTACATCGCCTTAAGAGACAGACAGCTGTGATACCGTGCTCTGTCTTTTCACATTTTGTGGGCAGTGACAGCAGTGAATTTGATGATTTCAGCAAACTCCAGATAGAGCGTTTCAATCAGGCTGCCGATGCATTGCAGGCTGCTTTCAAGCATCATATACTGCGTCATATCTGCAACTCGGCAGGTATAGAGAGGTTCCCCGATGTACATTACGATATGGTTCGTCTGGGTCTGGGCCTTTACGGTATCAACCCGCTTGACAACCAGCCGCTTGAGACTGTCTGCACGCTCAAGACTACCATACTTCAGATACGTGAGTTGGAGAAGGGTGAGACCGTGGGCTACAGCCGCAAGGGTAAGATAACCAAACATACACGTATAGCTGCCATTCCAATCGGTTATGCCGATGGCCTGGACCGACACTTGGGTAATGGTAAGGCCTATTGTCTTGTGAACGGACAGAAGGCCTATTACGTGGGCAATATATGCATGGATGTCTGCATGATTGATGTAACAGACATTGAGTGCCAGGAGGGTGACAGCGTTGAGATTTTCGGTCCCAACCTGCCGGTTCATGTACTTTCGGATATATTGGGTACCATTCCGTATGAGATCATATCCACTGTATCCATCCGCGTCAAGCGCGTCTATTACACGGAATAACTAACCTAAAAAATGATATGACAACTTCAAAAACAAACTCAAACGCTCAGCGGATGACTAATTTCCGCTGGTGGCTGTGCGCCCTTCTTTTTGTGGCCACAACAGTCAATTACCTGGACCGTCAGGTGCTTTCACTTACGTGGAAGGATTTTATTTCAGCTGATTTTGCATGGACCGACAGCCAGTATGGAACCATAACAGGTTTCTTCTCAATTTTCTATGCTGTGGCATGTCTGTTCAGCGGCAAGTTCATTGACAAGCTGGGTACCCGTAAGGGTTATCTGTGGGCCATATTCATCTGGTCTGTGGGTGCCTGCCTGCATGCAGCTTGCGGATGGGCCTCATTGAAATGGGTGGGTGTTGATTCCATGGAGGCTGTAAAGAGCTCGGCCGACCTCACGCTGATTGTATCGACCGTATCGGTCTATATGTTCATTTTCTGCCGTGCGGTACTGGCTCTTGGTGAATCCGGAAACTTCCCGGCTGCAATCAAGGTTACGGCTGAGTATTTCCCCAAGAAGGACCGTGCATTCGCCACATCGATATTCAATGCCGGAGCATCGGTAGGTGCGCTGGCAGCTCCTGCATGTATTCCTAAGCTGGCTGCATTGTGGGGCTGGGAGATGGCGTTCATAATCATCGGTGCCCTGGGCTTTGTATGGATGTTCTTCTGGTTTGGACTCTATCGTAAGCCAGAGCAGTCCAAGTTCGTGAACCAGGCTGAGTTGGAGTATATCCATCAGGATGATGCCTCCGAGCTGGCTGCCGCCAAGGCTGCAGAGCCCCAGAAGGAGGAGAAGTCTATTCCTTTCTTCAAGTGCTTTACATTCCGTCAGACCTGGGCTTTCATCTGCGGAAAGTTCTTTACAGACGGCGTTTGGTGGTTCTTCCTGTTCTGGGCTCCTGCATATTTCAGCGACCAGTACGGATACCGCTCAGACTCAAATGAGGCTATCCTGCTTATATTTGTACTCTATCTGATTGTTACCGTGGTAAGTATAGGCGGCGGTTATCTTCCCAAGCTCTTTGTGGAGAAGAAGGGTATGGAGCCTTACTCAGGCCGTATGAAGGCTATGCTCATATTCGCTTTCTTCCCGCTGATGGCTCTGTTTGCGCAGCCTCTGGGTAAGTACAGCGCATGGTTCCCTGCCATCATCATAGGTCTGGCAGGTGCCGGACATCAGGCTTGGTCAGCAAACCTCTACTCAACAATCGGTGATATGTTCCCAAAGTCAACTATCGGAACCATTACCGGTGTCGGTACCACAATGGGTGGTCTGGCATCATTCATGATCAACAAGGGTGCCGGTATGCTGTTTACCAAGAGCGATGCCATGGGTTCCGCTTTCAGTTTCCTGGGCTTTGAGGGCAAGGAAGCTGGTTACATGATTGTGTTCTGCATTTGTGCTGTGGCTTACCTGATTGGTTGGACGGTTATGAAGCTGTTGGTTCCTAAGTATAAACCTATTGAGGTATAATAAGGTTTCCATTTGCACCCAGTAAAACAATACCCTCGCGAGCAAAGCTAGCGAGGGTATTGTTTTACTGGGTTGCTACTTGAAGCCTACCTGGTGACTGCAAGGGTAAAGCTTGCTGCGGTGCAGGGGGTACCGACAGGAGGGTTAACCTTGCTAACGGTTACCGTAACTGATTGGACGGTGGGGAAACTGTCCAGGATGGAATTGGCAATGCGGCCGGCTACATGCTCCAGGAGGGCGGAACGTATCTGCATCTGCAGTTTTACCACATCGGTTACCTTGGCATAGTTTACGGTGCCGTTAAGGTCATCATTCAGTATGGCGGCGGTGGCATCGGCTTTCATTGAGATGCTGACCGTGTACCAGGCTCCAACAATAGCCTCCTGCGGCTCTGCACCGTGATAGGCATAGAACCGCAGACTGTCCAATGTTATAGTCTGTTCGCTGATTGTCATGTGATAAAGTGGATGGGGAAATCAGCAGCGCAGGCCGCTCTCAATATTCTCCATATCGGCCTTGAAGTTCTTGTCAACCTGAATCTGGTCACGAACCATATTGCAGGCATGCAGAACCGTGGCATGATCACGCTTGCCTATATAGGCGCCAATCTTAGAGGTGGAGTAATCCAGATATTTCTTGGCCAGATACATGCTTATCTGTCTTACCTGAACAATCTCGTGCTTGCGGGATTTGGTCTGGATGGATTGCTCGTCAATGTTATAATAGTCACAGACTTTTGTGATTATTGATTCAATTGTGATAGGCTTCTGCTCGTGATGCTGGCTCTTTTCTATCACTTCATGAGTCAGATTCAGGTCAATCTCCTTACCGTAGATTGTTGAATATGCCATGAGTGATACTATGACACCCTCAAGGTCACGGACATTATCTCTAACCTTTTCTGCAATATAATCTATTACCGGTTCTGAGAACTTAAGGCCGTCACGTCTGGTCTTCTCTCTAAGGATATCTTTTCTGAGCGCCAGATCAGGTTTTTCCAGTTCAGCTACCAGACCCCACTTAAAGCGGGTGATAAGCCTCTCTTCCAGGTCTTTCATGTCCTTGGGTGGACGGTCACTTGTGAGTATGAGCTGCTTATGATTCAGGTGCAGATAATTGAATATATGGAAGAAGGTGTTCTGTGTCTTGGCCTGACCTGCCATCTCCTGCATATCATCTATTATCAGTACGTCAATTGACTGGTAGAAATGAATGAAATCATTTGTGGTGTTGTTCTTGACAGAATCCACGTACTGAACCATGAAAAGGTGTGCAGATACATAGAGCACTCTCTTTTCAGGGTGAAGTTCCTTGACTTTTCTACCTATGGCTGTTACCAGATGTGTCTTACCTACGCCCGATGAACCATATATGAACAGAGGGTTGAATGCTGTGCTTGCCGGGTTGAGTGCGATTGTCTCACCTGCTGTGCGAGCCAGTTTATTGCTGATACCCTCCACAAAGTTCTCAAAACTGTAGTTGGGGTCAAGTTGAGGATTGAGATCCTGGACCAATGGCGCATCATTTACTGAAGGAGCCTTATTGCCGGTCTCTGCAGTACCTTTAATATTAGACAATGCGTTGTCTGAACCCACTTTCTGATTGATGTTGTTCTCCTTGTCCGTAAGGATACTGTACATAAGTTGTGTACCCTTGCCGAATACCTTAGTGAGAGCTGCCTTGATTACGTCAATGCAGTTCTGCTCAAGAAACTCATATACAAACGGACTTGGAACCTGAATGATCAGTTCGCCTTTGTCCATTGAAACGGGTTCGATGACAGAGAACCATGTTTTGAAAATGGTTTCTGAAACGTTGTCACGGATAAAATCCAGACATAAATCCCAGTTTGTTTTCAGTTCGTTTCCTGTCATTGTTTTGGACAAAGCATTATAGTCATTTTGGATTCAGAAAAGGAATTAGGTCTATTGCTTTTTCTCTTTCTTGAACTCAGTGATGCAAAATTGATAATCTTATTTCATTTGCGCAAACGCATTTGTTTTCCTCAAAAAAACGGTTTCTGTAAAGTGTTGGGAATTAGGCACTTGGAAAACAGTCTTAAAAAGGTTGAAAACAGACTATTGATTTTTTATAATCTCTTGAATATCAAGTTTGTAACCTGTTGATAACTTCCAACTGAAGTGCTTTTGCAGGCTTATTATCCCTTGCTTGCAGTGTGTTTCAGGCAAGATTGTTTTATGGCAATTTGCAAATTCACAAAATGTGCTTATTTGGATGAAATCTATTTTGGGGACGAATATCGCGATGAATAAATATAACGGATTTATTTATTTTTTGCTTCAATTTCCCTGGCTTCTTTTACGCTTATTTTCTTCCCTTTGTAAAAGGCTATTACGAACGCGTCCTTGTATTTTTTTTGGACCTCAGCCTTCGTCTTTAGGATGGCATCATAATCAGTTGTATCACCACATGTATATTTGCACACTCCACTCTCTTTAAAGTAACTGACATTTGAGTATGCCTTCAGTCTTTTGTCATTACTTTTGAGCGGATTCTTAAGACTCATGAACTGTACTTTGTACACTGGGAGGGATTCTGACTTGTCTGTGTCTTCATTACCGATAGCCTGCGAGGTGGGCACCGCTTTATCCAACTGCTTGTTGTGATAATCCAGATACTCACAGAATGCCTTGTAAAGACTCTGTCCCATCTCATCAACGCCTTTTTGTGAAACAAGGTATTTGCATTCTGCATCGTTTGATATGAAACCAAGCTCTATCAGAATGCTTGGCATGGCGCTTTTCCAAAGAACCAGGTATCCAGCCTGATGTACACCTCTGTCAGGTCGCTTTGCGGATTTTGCCATCTGATTCTGGTTAAAGGTGGCCATCTTGAGGCTTTCCTTCTGGTACTCACTCTGCATGAACTCAAATATTATCATGCTTTCCGGACTGTTAGGGTCATATCCCTCATAGTGAGTTTCATAGTCATTCTCAAACAGAATGGCCTTATTCTCCTCTAGGGCTACATTCAGATTTGCACTTGCACGGTTCTCTTCAACACCCAGAAGGTAGGTCTCAGCTCCGTTTGCTGACTTGTTTTTGGCTGAGTTTGTATGAACGGAGATGAACATGTCAGCACCTGCCTTATTGGCAATGTCGGCACGTTTGTACAGCTCAACAAAGACATCAGTCTTACGGGTATATATAACCTTAACGTTCTTGCAGTTATCCTCTATGAGCCTGCCCATCTTGAGCGCCACGTTGAGATTGATGGTTTTCTCCTGATTCTTGCCGTTTACTGCTCCGGGATCCTTTCCGCCATGCCCGGGGTCAATGACAAGCACAAAATTGCCGTCTTTGTCAACGGCACTGGCTGGCACAACCAGAAACAGGCATATTGCTGTAATGAGAGTCCTGAGTATTTTTTGAATTAGTGTCATTCTTCTCTTTTTTGTTCATAATTGACCGGCTGGGCATCATTGCTCCTGATAAACGCTGCAAGCTCTCTGGCTGAGACCTTGACAGGCTCAATGGTGAACTCCGGTATGTTATATGAAAACATGAACTTAAGGGAGTGCTGCGGATCTTTCTGAGGCACGGGGAATGGCTTGGTGAATGTTCCGTCATCATTGAGATGAGAAAGATAGAGGCGGGTGTACATTCCGTCTTCACGTCGTGTACTGAATACTATCCATTTTCCGGTGCTGTTCCAGGAGTGGTAGCTCTCAGCTAAATCACTGTTCACTTCATCAAGATACCTGTGTGTGCCATTGGTAAGATCAAACATAATGAGGTCTGCTTCACTTTGGTAGGGAGGGAACACTCCGTGTGAAGCAATGCAGGCCAGAAGTTTAGTGCCGTCGGGAGATACACGTGGCCATGTAATGCTGCTGTCAAGTGCGGCTGCATCATAGACCAGAGTCTCCTTACCCCATTCCTTGTTATCGGGATTGAAACGTCGGTAATAGAGGCTGTACTTGACCTCATTGTTATTGAATGCGGCGCCGCCTCTGCTCATAAACTGATCCGGATCACCTATGTAGGCAGATACGTAATAGAGCGTTTTTCCATCTGGAGTCCAGTTGGGATGGCACTCCATTTCATCTGCATCATTCTCTATTATACTCACACTGTTGTTATCCAGGTCATAGAGAATAAGGTCACTCTCTTCATCAAACGCTTCCATCCTGTCCGTATTATTGGTATGGATGTTCTGGAAGGTCTGATTGTTGGAGTAGGCTATGTAATTTTTGTATGGATGCCAAGACGGATATACTGCCGCTGATATCGTGGAGTCTGTCTTATGGTTCAGTTTGGAGAGTTTGCCGTTGCGGTACATTACGGTGCCTCCCTGCTCCAGACGGATATGAAACTGCATCTCATCAGTCTTCCAGTTACGGAAGTTGTGGCAGTTAATGCACTGGCGGCTGTCATCGGCGGCTGACATGGAATTGGCATAAACAACCTTCTCCTTGAAAGAGGTCAGGTCTCTCTGGTTGATGGAGAGTCTTTGGTATGACATGAACGATGGGGGAATGAGACGATAAGTGAGATATGAATCAATCTCATCGGATACATATATGCTGAATGGCTTCATCCTGGCCCATCCTTTCTCTCTTTTTTCATATATGGTTACGGATATGTCTCCCTGTGCAGTCAGATTCTTCCACTTTCGGAGTGGTATGAGAACCTTACGGCCTTTGATGCATACTTTTGATTTGCCTGACTCCAGAACGGTGACGTAACTGTGGGCCTCATCTTCAATAAGGAAATTGGGCGATGCAATGTTTGAGGGTACTGTGATCTCTATGAAATCGGGATATATTGAGGGAGCGGTGCTCTCTGAATACTTCTTGGGCTCCGATGTGCATCCCGTCATAAGCAGGATGGCAGTGGACAGATATAAAACGTATCTATTCATGTAATCAGAACAGTTTGAGGTTGTTGACGTAATAGTAGTAGTAAAAGAAGGTGTGCCTCAGGTTGGCAGGGAATATGCGATTGGCTTCTTCAAGATCTTTTGGACCGGTTCTTTGGGCAAGATTCTGGAAAGACTTGTAGAGATTCTTGGTCTGCTCATCGAACGGTAGTGCCTTAAGAAGCAGGTCAGAATTACCCTGCTGACTGTATAAGTATGCCGCCTCCTGATAGAAACGGTCAATCTTCTTGGGGTTGTTTGAGTCCAGATAGAGGACGAAACGTGTCCAGAAGAGAGTGGGATCCTTACTTTTCATGGCAAACAACAGAGCTGCCCGATCGTACATGGGAGTGGAGTGAACCGGACTGGGGCCAGTAAAGTGACGCCTGATAAAGGTCTCGCATCCCTCCAGGTCAGATGTAATCCTGTCTTCATGACAGAGGAGTGGCAGAACCAGGTCATATGGGGCGGTTTTCTGCATGAGTGAACGGTCATAGACCAGTTTGCGCTGCTCCTTTGCCCATTTGCGATAGAACAACGTATTGTCCATCTTGGTCAGGAATTTCTCTGAAAGGGCGGTGTTATTAAACAGGATGGCAGTCATGGCTGAATATTTGAATATGATGTTCTTCCAACCCAGTATGGTGGATGTCTCAAAACACCAGCGTTGACAGAGCCCGGGTATGCCGTAGTGAAAACCGAGTGTATGTCCAATCTGGATGGACATAGGTACATCCCATTTCCTTTTTTGCTCACAGCTGCCGTCGCTGAATGAGAAGGCATAATCTCCATCTTTACCGGTCTTGATGAGTGCAAGGTCCTTCAGCGTTACCATGACACGTGTGGGCTGCCAGTCAGAGTCCTGTGATTGAGAGGCTTTCTCCAGTATCCTGGTCACCTCCTCCCATTTCATGTTGTCGGCAGCGCGGATCATTCGGAGTTCAGTCTTAAAGTTTGCATCCTTGTACCACAGGATTGAAGTTGAGGCTATGATACCGACTAAAAGAGCGAATTGAATTATGATAGGGATGTATTTTTTCCCGTTGAGCTCACCATGTGGCAGGAGAGATATCAGAAGCAGTACAATCATGGCCAGAATAAGGGCACCCTGCATCCTCAACAAGGGTACGGTATGTACGTGGTCCGGAAGTCCAAGCGTCCATCCTGTGCCTATGTAATATTCAGTAGTACTTACCATAAGTATGGGCGATAACACTATGGTTATTGCTGCAGCGGTAAGTATCAGTATCCTGGAAAGTCTGCTGCGGTCTGAGCGGAAAGAGTCTGCGCATGCAGTTATTAATGCTGCAAGCGCGTAAAAACCGGCAATGTAATAACCTGCAAATCCGATAATAATCGTTATAATCAGACTGGCTGCGGGATTATGGGGCTTCCTTATAATTACCACAGTAAAGAGAGCCCACAGATATCCGAGTACGGGCATAAAGAAGTATCCGGGGTGATTCATGAGATAGACCATATAGCCCATGGACATATTGTAAACTACAAATATGAAGGCTGGTATATAGGCTAAAACTGATAAATAACCGGGCACTTTGAATATCTTGACGGTTAACTCTCCTGATGCTGTAAGCAGAAGAACCCAAAGGAGAGATCCAAGCCATGGAAGGTAAAGGAACTGGGTAAAGAAGAGCCCCAACCATGAGAGAAGCCCTGAAGGCTCTTTTAAGAATCCGGTGAACCAGAACCAGTCAAACTCAAAATGGGATCTTTCCTCAACCTTGAGCAGGAAATCAGCTGAACATAAGTTGAGTATTACCCATAAGGCTACGGGAAGTATGAGGCGTGAGTACCAGATTAAAGAGGTCTTGTTATTCTCCTTTTTTTGATTCATATTTGGAACGTGTTGCTTCTGTACTTGAAATAAATGATGCGAATTGTCTGGGGGTTATATGAACCGGTTCCTTCATGAACTCCGGAATATTGA
Source organism: uncultured Bacteroidales bacterium (assembly GCA_902763885.1). Taxonomy (GTDB): domain Bacteria; phylum Bacteroidota; class Bacteroidia; order Bacteroidales; family Bacteroidaceae; genus Colenecus. The sequence goes on from CACWTU010000002.1 coordinate 234,276, forward strand.
AGGCATAAAGGAATTCGCGATTGAAGTCCGGATCTTCCTGAGGTAGGGCGAATGGTTTTGAGAAATGACCGTTCTCATCAATATGGCTGAAGTATAGACGGGTATGAACTCCGTCTTCACGACGGGTGCTGAACATCAGCCATTTGCCGTTAGTGGACCATGAGTGATAGCTCTCTGCAAACGGACTGTTCAGCTCATCCGCATATCGGTACGAATAGTCATTGAGATCATAAATCACAAAATCAGATGCAATCTGGTCAAGCGGGAAGATTCCGTGAGTGCTGATGCAGCAAACCATCCATCGCCCACTGGGTGATACGCGTGGCCAGGTCATGCTGCTGTCTTTGGCTGCTGCATCATAAATAAGCTCTTTCTTTCCCCATACACGGGTATCGGGGTCAAACGGTTTGCTGTATAGACTGAAATGCAATTTCTTTCTGTCAATGAACATCTGATTCTTCCTGTCGGGGCCGAACGGGGCTTCATAATGTGCAGATACGTAGTAAAGGGTTCTGCCGTCAGCGGACCATCCCGGAAAACACTCCAATTCACTTGAATCATTTTCAATGACACTTACCGTGTTGTCAGATGTGTTATACAGAATAATATCATTATTCTCATCTATCACCTCCAGCTTGTCGTGGCTGGCTGCATGCACAGACTGATGTGTCCAGTTGTTGGAAAGTGCTATGTAATCATGCGTGGGATGCCATGAAGGATATACTCCGGCAGATATGGTGGAGTCTGTCTTCATGTTGACTTTATTCAGTTTTCCGTCAAGAACCAGTATTGTACCGCCCTTGTACTGGCGTACATGGAACATCATATTGTCTGTGTCTCCGTTCTGGTAATGATGACAGTTTATGCAGGTGCCTTGCGCGTTGTCCTGAATCATAGTGTTTGAGACCACTACTTTTTCTTTAAAGTTCGTTATGTTCCTTTGCCGTATGGTAAGTTTCTCATAGGATTCAACAGCTACCGGAATGATACGATATGAGATGTAGGGGTCTATCTCATCGCTTACGGTCATCTTGAACGGAGCGTATGCTGTCCACTTGCCATTTTTTCTGGCATATACCTGAACATTTATTTCAGGAGCATTTGTCAGTTCCTTCCATTTGGACTGGGAGATGCGTACTTGACTACCCTTTACGGAATATTCTGCTGATCCGGATTTCAGTACTGTGATATATGAATCAGCATCATCCTCTATCAAAAAGTTCATTGGTGCAATATTCCGCGGTATGGTTACATCCGTATAGTCGGGGAATATGGCAGGAACTGAATCTGTTTTGTCATAGGCTGATGGAGCCTTAGGCGCGCAGGCGGCCAACAACAATGCAAATGCGGGTATGGTTATTTTTTTCATAGATCAGTACGTTTGGATATCTCGAATAAAATAATAGTAGTAGTAAAAGGTCTTGCCGAACTTTTTTGAATATGGGTAGGCAGATTCTTTCATATTACGTACAGGATTGGTTTGGGTATAACGGTTAAAGGCATCATAGCTGTTTTCCACTTCCTTGCTGTACGGTAGATCAAATACGGGTTTTTCCAGTTTGCCGTACAACAGGGCTGCCTCCTGTACATTTTTTGGTAATTGTTCCACTTTATTGGATTTAATATAATAATACAGCCTTTCCCAGAACAAGGGGATGTTCTGGGTACGCATAGCCCATAAAAGTGCTGCACGGTCATATTCCGGTGTGGGTTGTGGCGGTTCTGATTCTGAGAAGTGTTTCATAAGGAATGTTTCACTCTTGACCAAATCATTTGTCATCCGGTTTTCAAAGCACATATAGGGCAGGATGCTTTGATAAGGCTCACTTACGGACATCATCACACTGTCTGCCGTCAAAAGACCTTGTCCTTTTGCCCACTTACGGTAAAAAATGGTTTTTTCAAGCTTGTTGAGATATTTGCGTGCAAATTCACTTTCCTGCATGATAATGCAGTGCATTGCCATATACTTGAGAGTGCTGTAACTCCAGTTATGCTCAATGACATCCTCCAGGCACCAGCGGTAACTCATATTGACCAGTCCGTACTGGAGGTAGAACTGTTTTCCTGACTGAAAAGACATTGGAATCTGGGTGCGTGATTTCTGGAGACGTCCTCCGTCTTTCATAGTGAAGGCCTCGTCAAGGGCACGGTTCATCTTGAGCAAGGCAAGGTCACGGTAGAGGACCATTGTGCGGGTGGGCTCAAAGAACCGGTCGCTGAAGCTGTCAATGATACTGTTTCTTGTGTCCTGATCCTTTACGCCTTTTAGCTTGGCGGTACGGTCATCATATGCCTTGTCATCGGATTTTACATGTGCATCGACCGCTTTCCGGTAGAAGTCAACGACTTCCTGCCACTCAAAGCGGTCAACAGCATCAGACATGGCAAGTTCTGTACGGAAATTGTCATCCTTGAACCAGAATCCCCATACGGCGGTTGCCGATATGATGTAAACCGATGTTTGGAATATGATGTTTTTGCTGTCAGTCTCTTTTAGCCGGCGCGATGCTATTGCCATTACAGGGAGAAAAAGCAGTGCCAGTTGAAACGGAGTCCTGATGGCAAATGTCCATTGGTCATCTGATATGGAAGGGAGCCCCATATGCCAACTGTCAACCAGACGATATGAGGTGTAGAAACTATATGCTATAAGTGGAATAAAGATGATTAGTGCAAGACTTACTGCCAGTATTGTGAGGCGTTTGCTGCGTAACATTTCCTGATCCATAAACGTTGTGCAGGCAGCGGTAAGAGTGCCAATAAATGCAAATGTTCCGAAAAGAGGGAATCCTATTGCTGTCCAGATTGTAAGCAAGATGAGCTTGCTTGCCACGGTCTGGGTGCGTTTAATGGCAAATAATGGTATAAGCGCAGCAAGATAACCCAATACAGGAGCAAAGAAATGGTCCTGTTCCCTCATTATGAATACTCCGTATCCTAATGACATGTTGCCGATAACAAGCAATGCAACGGGAATAAGAGCTATCGGACGGTATCTTTCAGGAATGCGTAATGCTCTTATTGTAAGATAGTATGAGAGCAGAAGTAATGCAATCCATATCAGTGCTCCTAACCATGGTATATACAGGAACTGGGTGAGGAAGGAGCCTGCCAGGCCAAGAAAACCTCCGGGAGTCTTGAAACTGTCCATTATGAAAAGTTTGTCAAAAAGGAAAACGGAGAGGTCTTCAACCTTTTTCAGGAAAAACTGCTCCCGGAATGAAAGAACACACCATAGGATGACGGCAAAAAGTATCGGAATATACTTTAGCAGCTGCTCAGACAGCCGTATGGATTTATTAGTAGTGACTTTTGTCATATAACGTATGTTTGCGCGTGCGTGCATGTGTGAAATTGCCCCAAAGATAGCATTTTTTCCTCTCTTTTCATTATAGAACGCGGGAAAACTACTATTTTCGCAGACAGTCAATTGAAATCATTTTATGTTATGAAAAGAATATCATTTTTGGCCGTAATGCAGTTGGCGCTGCTTCCGGTTATTGCACAGCAGCCGGTATGGCTTGATCCAAAAATCAACAGCGAGAATGAAAAGCCTGATGTAGCTGACTATTTTGCCTATGAGAACGCAGACAAGGCAGTTATGGGGGAGAAAAGTCAATCCTCCAGATTCATGTCAATTGAGGGCAAGTGGAAATTCAACTTTGTAAAGAATGCGTATGATAAACCTGTGGGCTTTGAGGCCGTAGGCTTTGATGACAGCAAATGGGTGGATTTCCCGGTACCAGGCCTGTTTGAGATGAATGGTTACGGTGATAAGATATATACTAACGTTACTTATCCCTGGAATAATGAATATCCGGTTAATCCTCCTTATGTGGGTGAACGTGACAATTACGTAGGCTCATACCGTCAGAGTTTCACTATTCCTTCTGACTGGAAGGGTAACCGCGCCTACATTCACGTGGGATCTGCTACATCAAACCTTTGGGTTTGGGTAAACGGCAAGTACGTGGGCTATAGTGAGGACAGCAAGATGGAGGCCGAGTTCGATATCACGGACTATGTTAAGTTCGGAGAGAAAAACCTGATTGCCTTCCAGATTATGCGCTGGTGCGATGCCAGCTACATAGAGGACCAGGATTTCTGGCGTTTTACCGGTATAGCCCGTGAGGTATATCTCTATTCACGTCCTCAGGCGCATCTGGATGATTTCCGTATCGTGACAGACCTGGATGCCAATTACAAGGATGCAACACTCTCCTTTGACGCAACGTTTGCCGATGCTCAGGGTAAGCTGCTGGGGATTGAACTGAAGGATGCCAATGGCAAAGCTGTGTGGAGCAAGACCCTGGCTATAAACAACAATGAGGCAAATGTCACATTTCCGGTTAAGAATCCTTACAAGTGGACGGCAGAGACACCTTACCTTTATACCTTGTACATGACATTGACAGAACAGGATGGAAGTGTCATTGAGGTGATTCCGCAAAAGGTGGGTTTCCGCAAGGTTGAGATTCGCAATCGCCAGCTGCTGGTAAACGGCCAGCCAATCCTTATCAAGGGCGCAGACCGTCATGAGATGGACCCCTACGGTGGATATGTAGTGCCGCTGGAACGCATGATCCAGGATATTCAGATAATGAAACAGATGAATATCAATGCAGTCCGTACCAGCCATTATCCCGATGACCCCCGCTGGTATGACCTGTGTGATGAATACGGCATTTACCTTGTGGCAGAGGCCAATGTTGAGGGACACGGCATGATGTACGGTCCCAGCCCGCTGGCCCGCAATCCTGAGTATGAGCTGGCTCATCTGGAGCGTAACAAATCAAATGTGATAACATATAAGAATCACCCTTCAATCATTGTATGGTCAATGGGTAATGAGGATGGTGACGGCCAGAACTTTGTTACATGCTACAAGTGGATCAAGGAGTATGACAAGACCCGTCCTGTACAGTATGAAGGTGCTACAGGTTCTCCGGACCATTGTGATATCCATTGCCCGATGTATGCCGATTATGGCGCTATGGAACGTCATGAGAAGGGTAATGATCCGCGCCCGATGATTGAGTGTGAGTATGCCCATGCCATGGGTAACTCTGAGGGCGGATTCAAGGAATATTGGGATATTATCCGCGCCAACCGCTCCGTTCAGGGCGGATTCATTTGGGATTTTGTAGATCAGGCTGTATATGGCAAAAATGCCGATGGAAAGGAGATTTTCATGTACGGTGGTGATGATGGCCGCTATCCTGTATCGGACCAGAATTTCAACTGTAACGGACTGATTGCACCTGACCGTCGCTGGAATCCGCATGCATATGAGGTGCAGTATTTCTACCAGAACATCTGGGTTACTCCGGTTGATATCCGTAAGGGCCAGATAGAGATATATAATGAGAATTTCTATACTGACCTGTCGGCATACAGGATGGAGTCTTTTGTTTTGGTGAACGGCGTGGAGCTGGAGGGTTCACGCGTTGAATTCAAATTGCCAAAGATTGCTGCCCAGCAACGGGTAAAGGTAACGGTGCCTGGCATTGCAAAGGCTATTAAAAATTCTCCACGTACAGGTGCGGAGATTCTGGTGGGCGTTGAGTTTAAACTGAAAGAGGCTACGGCTCTTCTTGATAAGGATTTCATTGTTGCCCGTAATCAGATTCAAGTTACAGACTATTCATTCCCTATAATAGCTGCAGAGACTGTCGCTGATACAAAAACCACCGGTGAAAACGTGAAAATTGATGAGGCAGTGGCATATGTCAAGCTTGAAGCTGCAGGAGTGGTTTACACATTCAATAAGAACACAGGTTGGATTGACTATATTGATGTTGACGGCAAGCAGATGACACAAAACGGCAGTCAGCTCAAGAGTGATTTCTGGCGCGCTCCTACTGATAATGACTATGGCGCAAACCTGCACACGCGTATGCAGGCATGGCGCAATCCCAACCTCAGGCGCACCGCTTTTGAGTGCAAGGTTGAGGATGGTCTGGGTAAGGTTAACGTAAGATATGAGATAGAGCAGCTCTACGCATCGCTTGAGCTGGAGTATGTGCTGGACTGTGAAGGCATTATGCATGTAACCCAGAAGATGATAACCCGCCCGGAGGAGGCAGCGCAGGCAATGGCTCAGGTTGCTCCGCAGCGTCAGGGGCAGCGCGGACAGCGCCCGCAGAGTATGCCTGACCTGTTCAAGTTCGGAATGACCATGAACATGGCTCAGGAGTATGATCGCGTTGAGTTCTACGGCCGCGGTCCTGTTGAGAACTATTCTGACCGTAACAGTTCACAGTTCCTGGGAGTTTACAAGAGCAGTGTTGCCGATCAGTATTTCCCCTACATACGACCGCAGGAGAATGGAAACAAGACAGATGTACGCTGGTGGCGTGTGCTGAATGCCCAAGGCAAGGGTCTGGAATTCTATAGTGATGCTCCGCTCAGCATGTCATCGCTCAACTATACGACTGCTGATCTGGATGAAGGCCCCCACAAGCACAACGTACATGCGGGTGATTTGACTCCGCGTTCATACACTGTAGTCCATATAGACAAGGCTCAGTATGGTCTGGCCTGTGTAAACAGCTGGGGTGCAACACCGCTTGAACCATACAAGCTCCATTATGGAGATTATTCATACAGTTTCGTAATTGCACCGGTAAGATGAATGGTGGAAATGAGAGCCTGTGGACAGGAGTGATTGACAAATATTACTTGGATAATCCTCCGTTGAAGTCATTGCTTCTGCTCCATAGTACTCTGGTGGCACGTAAGGCTTTGGCTATTGTGGACTCTCATCCGGAATTGGGTGCAGACCGAGGTTTCGTCGAGGAGGCCGCAATGCTGCATGATATAGGAATTTTCCTTACGGATGCAGCGCCTATACATTGTTTTGGCAAGTTTCATTACCTCTGTCATGGGTATTTGGGGGCAGATTTGCTTAGGGGAGAAGGTCTGCCTCGTCATGCACTCGTGGCTGAGCGGCATACAGGTACAGGATTGACATTAAAAGAGATTCTTCGAAGAGACCTGCCATTACCTCACAGGGATATGGTGCCGGTCTCAATCGAGGAAAAGATTGTCTGCTTTGCCGATAAGTTCTTCAGCAAGACTCGTCCTGAAGAGGAAAAGACGGTTGAACAGGCGGAAAATAGTCTTGCCAAATTCGGTCAGGAAGGAGTTGAGATTTTTAGCGGGTGGTGCAGAATGTTCCTATGAATCTGTAGAAGAAACATCGATATTATATTAATTTTTTTGAAAACATCCCCGCGTGTGCGTTTTTATGAGCATTTATAGATAATTTTGCAGTTTGATAAAAAGAATGCTCATCAGCAAGTGGCGGAAATAATCAGAAAAACGTGGATTCCGATAGTTATCGGATTGCTTTTCCCGGCTGGAAACGTGTTGGCTCAGGTCCATACCGATTCTATTGTCGGGATTGATTCTATCCACGTTGCACAGAATCTGCCCGCGGATTCCCTGAAAGATACCGTTGCTGTTGCCAAATCTGATTCTGTCCCTCCGCGCAGGAACAATGCGTTGGATGATCCTGTCATTTATGAATCAAAGGACTCCATGGTATGGAACTATGGAGGTTATGCTTCCCTGTATGGCAACGGAAGGGTGGAGTATCAGAATGTGGTACTTACAGCCGGCATCATAAAAATGCAGATGGACAGCAGTCTTGTCTATGCTGACGGTGTCCGTGATTCAACTGGAGAATGGGAAGCAACCCCTGTATTCATGGACGGAAACACTCCATACGAATCAAACCATATCAGATATAATTTCAAGACTGAAAAGGGATACATCAACGAAATCATCACCCAGCAGGGTGAAGGATATATGACAAGTAATGAGGCCAAGAAAGGCCCCGAGGGAGAGTATTACATCGCTGATGGCGTCTATACTACATGTGATCAGCATGATGACCCGCATTTCAATATCCGAATAACCCGTGCCAAAGTACGTCCCGGAAGGGATGTCATTTTTGGTCCGGCATATCTTGAAGTCATGGGCGTACCTTTGCCGCTGTTCGTTCCTTTTGGCTTCTTTCCGTTCCTGGAAGGTGATTACTCTTCAGGAATCATATTCCCCACATATGGTGATGAGATGGAGCGCGGTTTCTATCTGAAAGACGGCGGTTATTATTTTGCCTTGTCTGACTATTTTGACCTTAAGGTGCTGGGAGAGATATTTACAAAAGGGTCATGGGGCGTTTCAGCTGAGAGTAAGTACAAAAAGAGATACAAGTACTCAGGTAATGTCTATGCCAGTTCACTGACTACTAAACTTGGTGATAAAGGATTGCCAGATTACTCTGTAACTAAGGATTTCAAATTGCGTTGGACACACAGGCAGGATGCCAAGGCCAACCCCTATCAGAACTTCTCTGCCAGTGTAAACTTTGCCACATCAAGTTATGAACGTTCAAATCTGAGCAGTCTGTACAATCCGTCTTTGACATCGCAAAGTACCAGAACATCAAGTGTGAGTTATTCACGCAATTTCCCTTCAATAGGTCTGTCGCTTTCCAGTTCAATGAACATGTCGCAGAATATGCGTGATTCAACCATTTCACTCAGTTTTCCTTCTCTTAGCTTGAGTCTGCAGCGTGTCTATCCTTTCAAAAAGAAGAAAGTGGCAGGTTCTGAAAAATGGTATGAAAAGATCTCTTTGACATATTCAGGTTCACTTAGCAACAGTATTTCAACCAAGGAGAGTGAACTGCTTGATAAGAGTCTTGTCAAGGACTGGAGGAATGGTATGAGACATTCAATTCCGATCAGTGCCACATTCCAGATATTTAAGAACATAAACATAACTCCTTCCTTCAACTACAATTCAAGATGGTACACTTACAAGGTAATGCAGTCATGGGATGATTCCAAACAGAAGGTTGTGAGGGATACGATATTCGGATTCAATCGCGTATATAACTACAGTCTGAGCGTGAGTGCCAATACCAAACTGTATGGATTCTATCAGCCATCCCGTCTGTGGATTAAACTGTTTGGTGACAAACTGATCATGACACGTCATGTGTTTACTCCTTCTGTGAGTTACAGTATGGCGCCAGATTTTGGTGATTACCGATATGGTTACTATGATACGTATTCATATACTGATTCCAATGGCGAATTCCGTACTGTTGAGTATTCTCCGTATTCCGGCTCTCTGTATGGTGTTCCCGGTAAGGGAAAATCGGGGACCATCTCCATGAGTATCAGTAATAACGTTGAGATGAAGGTGCGCAGTGACAGGGATTCCACCGGAGTCAGGAAGTTAAGCATCATTGATGAACTGGGAGCATCCATGTCATATAATTTTGCTGCAGTCACCAAACCGTGGAGTAACCTTAATACCAGATTGAGACTTAAACTTACCAAGCACTATACTTTCAGTTTGAATGCCACCTGGGCTACATATGCGTATGAATTCAATGAACAGGGACGTGTAATTGTTGGTGACAGAACTGAGTATTCATACGGACGTTTCGGACGTTTCCAGGGCATGAGTCAGAACTGGTCTTATACATTCAACAATAATACCTTGAATGACTGGCAGAATAAGTGGAACCGTATATTCCATCGTAATCGTAATACAGAGGAGGATGATGAGGATTTTGATGAGAATCCTAATGCTGACAGGACATATTACGCAAAGACCCAGTCTGCTCCAGGCAAAGGAAAGGAACCGGGAAGTAAAGCGGCCGAGGTTGATGAAGACGGTTATGTGGAATATTCCCTGCCGTGGTCTTTCTCCATATCATACGGTATAAACATGAGAGAAAACACTCAGGCACAAATAGATGTGGAACGTATGCGTTATCCCTGGAAATTCACTCATAGTATGAATATGTCCGGTAATATGAAACTTACCAACAAATGGAATATAAACTTCTCTTCAGGATGGGATTTCACCTATCATGAGTTGACTACTACAACTATGAGCGTGACACGTGACTTGCATTGTTTCAATATGTCTTGCAGCATGGTGTTGAAACCATACACATCATATAATTTTACAATAAAGGCTAACTCGGGTATGCTTTCAGACCTGTTGAAGGTCAAGAAACGTTCAAGCTATAACAGTTACGTGAAATGGTATGACGATTAATAAAACCAAGTAATATGAGCTATCTGATTATTCCTCAGAACTACAAACCCCTGATGTCAATGAGACAGACGGAGCAGGGTATCAAACTTATCAAGGAGTTCTTTCAGCAGAACCTCTCTACGGGCCTTCAGTTGCGTCGTGTCACGGCTCCTCTGTTTGTGCTTAAGGGCATGGGTATAAATGATGACCTTAACGGTGTGGAGCGCGCTGTGACATTTCCCATAAAGGATCTGGGTGATGCCAAGGCTGAGGTAGTCCATTCTCTTGCCAAGTGGAAACGTCTTACTCTGGCTGAGTATGATGTGAAGCCCGGCTACGGTATTTATACCGATATGAACGCCATACGTGCAGATGAGAGCCTGGGTAACTTGCATTCACTGTATGTGGATCAGTGGGACTGGGAGCGCGTCATTACATCTGCTGACCGTAACATAGATTTCCTGAAACGCATTGTGCGCAAGATATACTCTGCAATGCTCAGGACGGAATATCTTATAAATGAGACTTACCCCCAGCTGGAACCGTTCCTGGCACGTGAGGTGTTCTTTATTCATTCCGAGGAACTGAGAAAGCTATATCCCGGAAAGACTCCCAAGGAGCGCGAGGATGCCATTTGCCGTGAACATGGTGCTGTGTTCATCATGGGTATCGGAGGTAAGTTGGGTGACGGTAAGGAACATGACCTGCGTGCTCCCGATTATGATGACTGGACAACTCCGAATGAGGAGGGTTTCCTGGGCCTGAACGGTGACCTTTTGGTATGGAACCCCATCCTGGGACGTGCCATGGAACTTTCATCAATGGGTATCCGTGTAGATAAGGATTCATTGCTGCGTCAGCTTGACCTTTGCGGCAAGCAGGAGCGTAAGGAACTCTATTTCCATAAGAAACTTTTGGCTGGCGAACTGCCTCTGAGTATCGGTGGCGGTATTGGTCAGTCCCGTCTGTGCATGCTGTTCCTGCAGAAGGCCCATATAGGTGAGATTCAGGCCAGTATCTGGCCGGAGGAGATGCGGGCTAAATGTGCTACCGCAGGAATACAATTAATATAATTGAAAATTGAGAATTGAAAATTGAAAATTACCATCCGGTGCGTAGCATTTTACGCAGGTTCTGCGTATTAATTTTCAATTTTCAATTTTCAATTTTCAATTGGGCGTGTTATGGAAGTTAGGATAGACCAAAGCTGGAAGGAGAGGCTGCAACCGGAATTTGACAAGCCCTACTTCAAGAGCCTGACGGATTATGTCCGTGAGGAGTATTCTCATGGTCCGGTCTATCCTCCCGGACGCCTGATATTCAACGCGTTTGACCTTTGCCCTTTTGACAAGGTGAAAGTGGTGATAATAGGGCAGGATCCTTATCATGAGCCGGGGCAGGCACATGGTCTTTGCTTTTCAGTCCAGGACGGTGTTCAGTTCCCTCCATCTCTCAGAAACATTTTCAAGGAGATAAGTGATGACCTGGGCAAACCTGTGCCTCAGAGTGGAGATCTGACCCGTTGGGCACGTCAGGGCGTTTTGCTTCTGAATGCGACATTGACAGTCCGTGCCGGGCAGGCGGGCTCACATCAGGGCCGCGGCTGGGAGGAGTTTACAGATGCAGTCATAAGGGAACTCAATGCATCGCGTGACGGGCTGGTTTTTATACTTTGGGGCAGTTATGCCAAGAAAAAAGGTGCTGTAATAGACCGTAGCCGTCATCTTGTACTCAGCTCCGCCCATCCTTCCCCCCTGTCTGCATACAACGGCTTCTTTGGCAACCACCACTTCAGCCAAGCCAACAAATGGCTCGTTCAACACGGACAGACTCCAATAGAGTGGTAAAATTACAAAACAGGCGGTCGCTATAGCGATCGCCTGTTTTGTGACCCCGTTGGGACTCAAACCCAAGACCTGCAGAACCGGAATCTGACGCTCTATTCAACTGAGCTACGGGGCCAATGCGGACGCGAAGTTAAGCAATTATTTCGTGATTTATTTTCATGCAGAATAATAAAGGATTATTTTTGCACTTAATAATAAGTGCTCAAACTACTAACTGATAATATTTATGAAGAAATCAATCGTTACTATGCTTTTGGCTGTTTCTGCTTTCATCAGTGTTTCGGCTCAGGATAATATGGAGGCATTCCGTCACATCTCCATAGGTGCGGAGGCCGGACTTCACGGCTTTGGCGTTGAGATAGCAATGCCTATCCAGAAGCATCTTGTTCTCAAGGCAGGTTATAACTGGATGCCTTCAGGAGATTTGTTCAATACGAACCTTACAATCGATACAAAAGAATTGCGTCAGGTCCAAGAGGATATTGAAAAAAACACATCTCATAATTTTGCCAATAAGTTTGGTGATGAATCTGTAGTCAATGCTGGTATCCAGGTCGGTCTGACTAATTTAAAAGCTATGATCAACTGGTATCCTTTCGCTTCAGGCCGTTTCTATATTGCAGGTGGTGTATATTATACCCCTAATTCCAAACAGGATGATGCTTTTATCAAGTTGAGCGGCAATACGACAGAAAACGATTGGAATGCCCTGAAGGAACTGAATCAATATGAGAAGGATAATGTTCCTGGTGCGCCGGAAAGAGAGATGGCACTGAAGATTGGTAATGAGAGCTATGCCGTAAGAGAGATAGACGGCAAGGGAAACATGACTACCGAGTTCAAGATGGATCCTCTCAAATACTACGTGGGTATGGGTGTAGGACGTTGCATCCCTAACCGTTTCATGGGCCTGCAGTTGGAACTGGGTGCCATGATATACCACAATTCCGTGCTGAAATGCCAGGATAAGGAGGTGGGGTCAATTACTGATGCTGCCAGCAATTTTGGAAGTGATGCGGAGGAGATACTGGAATATGTTGACAAGTATCCCATCTATCCGCAGTTGACTCTCCGTCTCAGTTTCCGCCTTTTCTGATTAAATCATAGAATCACACTAAATATTATTTGAAAACTTACACCAATTATTATGAAGAAACTGTTATTATGCTCCGCTTTCATGGCTTTGGGTCTGATGGCTCAGGCGCAGGAGAGTGCCGTGCCTGATCTCAAGAGTCCTGACGGCCGCCTTGTCGTTTCATTTAATCTTACTGAAACTGAGAGCCCCGTCTATTCTGTCAAGTATGATGGAAAACAGATGCTTGAGGATTCGCCGATAGGTATTATGCTTGATCTGGGCTCAAAACCTACACTTGAGGGGCTGCCTCAGGGGCGTGAGGCCGGAAACGGTGATTTTACCAAGAACTTGAGCCTTGTAGAGTGCCGTACAGAGAGCTCTAATGTGGATTATACTATAGACCGTATAAAAACCGCTCATGTGAGTCATGCATATAACGCTGCAGTGATTGTGTTGAGAAATGCTGCACGTGAGACAATCGAGTTTGAGTTCCGCGTGAGTGACAATGATATTGCAATCCGTTACAATATACCCAAGCCTCGCCAGCGTGCAAGCACCCGTGTACTGTTTGAGAATACCGGTTTCCGTTTCCCTGACGGCACCACCACATTCCTTACCCCGCAGAGTGACGCCATGATAGGCTGGCAGCGCAGTAAGCCCAGCTATGAGGAGGGATATTCTCATGATGGTGAGATGAACATCCGTTCACAGTATGGTCACGGCTATACATTCCCAGGTCTGTTCCATGTGGGTGCCAATGGTTGGGTGCTGCTTTGTGAGACTGGCGTAAGCAGCAGCTACTGCGGCTCACGCTTAGGTGATTGCAAGGACAATACTTACAAGATAGAGTTCCCTATGCCCGATGAGAACAACGGTATAGGTACCGTCTGCCCTGCCATGCGTCTGCCGGGTTCAACCCCTTGGCGCACCATTACCGTGGGCGCAGACCTCAAGCCTATTGTTGAGACTACAGTAATGTGGGATTACGTTGAGCCACTCTACGAGGCTCATCACGATTATAAGTATGGCCGCAGCACATGGAGCTGGATCGTATGGCAGGATGCATCATGCAACTGGGATGATCAGGTCAAGTTCATCGATCTGGCAAGCGCTATGGGTTGGGAGTATATCCTGATCGATGCAGGTTGGGATGAGAATATCGGTTATGAGCGTATGGAACAGCTCATCAAGTACGCCAATTCAAAGAAAGTGGATGTGTTCCTGTGGTACAGTTCAAGCGGCTACTGGAATGATATAGTACAGAGCCCCATCAACAAGATGGATAACTCAATCATACGCAAGAAGGAGATGGCTTGGCTTGAGAAGGTGGGCTGCAAGGGAATCAAGGTTGATTTCTGGGGTGGTGACAAGCAGGAGACCATCCGTCTTTATGAGGAGGTTCTCTCTGATGCCAATGACCACGGTATCATGTGTATATTCCATGGCTGCACTCTGCCTCGCGGATGGGAACGTATGTATCCCAACTATGTAGGCTCAGAGGCCGTACTTGCATCGGAGAATATGTATTTTGGTCAGGGCTCATGTGATGAGGAGGCCTTCAAGGCTACCCTGCATCCGTTTATCCGCAATACCGTGGGCTGCATGGAGTTTGGCGGTTGTTTCATGAACCGTATCCTTAACAAGCAGAACAGTGGACGTGGATCACAGCTCAAGACCACTCCCATATTCCAGATTGCAACTGAGGTCATTTTCCAGAACCCCATTCAGAACATAGCCATCTGCCCCAATAACCTGGAGGATGCTCCTAAGATCTGTATGGACTGGCTGCGCGATGCTCCCACCACATGGACTGAGACCCGTTTCCTGGACGGATATCCCGGCAAGTACGTGATTCTGGCCCGTAAGAGCACTGACGGCCGTTGGTTTGTGGCTGGTCTGAACGCTACCGGTGAGGTTATCAAGTCCAAGATAGACCTCTCATTCTTAGGTGATGGTGAGGTTCAGTTCTATACTGATGACAAGAAAACAAAGGAGCCGTCACTGAGTACACTCAAACTCAAGACTAAGAAGCCTTATCAGTTTGAGATTCAGCCCAGTGGAGCTACAATGATAATGAGGTGACATCATTTTTAATATAAAAAGACTATGAAGAGAAAGATTTTTGGTTTTATTGCCGTTGCTGCACTTCTTTTGTCAACGGTATCATGCGGTGTGTTGGGTCTTGGAGGCAACTCTGACGGTTCTGTTAACGGACAGACATCAGGTGCCGCTCTTAAGAGCCTTTACTCTCAGTACAAGACAGACGGAAAGGTTGATCTGGCTAATCTGAACAATGTTATCAGCATGGCTCAGCTTGTGAACGGCATTCAGGGACTTAAGAATGTTGATGACAAGAGCAAGTTCTATGGAGATTTTGCTGCCGGTCTTATTCTTGGTTCAAACAATCTTGTAACACAGCAGACCTCTAATCCTGTTACCAGCACTCTTCAGGGTCTTGTACAGGGTACTGACCTGACTGCTATCGCAGCTGCCGGTCTGGCTGCCGCTGCCCAGTCAAAGCAGGGTCAGCAGGTTCAGCAGACTGCTACTACCGCAAGCAACAATGTTGCCAATACGGTTCAGGCTATCTCTGAAACTACCGCCGGTGTAACAAACACCCTGTCATCACTTGCCACCATCTTCAACATGTTTGGAGGTAATTGAGAAATGCATAAACTCGTTCAAGAACCCTTGCCAACCGGTGAGGGTTCTTTTTATACCTCCGCGGAACTATCAGATTGGGGAGACAACGTTCCGAGGCTACTCAGCCTCCTTTCCGGACCCTAAACGTCGAACTCGGCATTTTTAGTCCCCTATGGGGCCTAACATGCCTCAAACATGCGCCGTTCTTAACGGGATCCTCCAAGGGGCTTCGCTTACGCCTCTTCACTGATGCTCCCCAATCCGATAGTTCCGCTCCTGCAAAGGGAAAAAGAATCATACCCTTAAAAATTGATATGCTCTGAATTCTGCACTAGCTGTTCTTTAGTGAGAATTTTGGGGTATCGGTATCAGAAACCATGGCCGCCCGTGGGCTTGTGAACGGGAGGGGCCCGCTGCGAAGCAGTGGGAGGGATAGCGCGAAGCGCGTAGTTTCAGATACTGATACCCCAAAATTCCACTAAAGAACTGCGATCTATAAAAATAGCAGGATATTTTTTAGTATCTTTGCAGGTTGAAATAAGATAAACAAATGGAATTAAGCGATCAGGAACAATTTAGGCGTGAGAGTTTGAAGGAGTTGCGTGCTATGGGTATTGATCCGTATCCCGCAGCTATGTATCCCACAAACGCTTTTGCCGCTGAGATAAAGGAGAATTTCAAGGATGATGCAGAGCCCCGTCAGGTATGCGTAGCAGGCCGTATGATGAGTCGCCGCATTATGGGTAAGGCATCGTTCATAGAGCTGATGGATTCAACAGGCCGTATCCAGGTATATATCACCCGTGATGACATCTGCCCCGATGAGGAAGACAAGGAGATGTACAACAAGGTTTTCAAGAAACTTCTTGACATTGGTGATTTCATCGGCATTGAGGGTTTTGTATTCCGTACTCAGATGGGTGAGATTACCATTCACGCCAAGAAACTCACGGTGCTCTCCAAGTCACTGCGTCCGCTGCCTATCGTAAAGTACAAGGACGGTGTGGCATATGACAAGTTTGATGATCCAGACCTGCGTTACCGTATGCGTTACGTTGACCTGGTGGTTAACGAGGGCGTAAAGGAGACATTCCTGAAGCGTACCAAGGTTATCCGCACCCTGCGTTCAGTTCTGGACGAGGCAGGTTACACTGAGGTTGAGACTCCTATCCTGCAGTCTATACCGGGTGGCGCAAGCGCACGTCCGTTCATTACACACCATAATACCCTTGACATAGACCTCTACTGCCGTATCGCTACAGAGTTGTATCTGAAGCGTCTTATCGTAGGCGGCTTTGAGGGCGTTTATGAGATCGGCAAGAACTTCCGTAACGAAGGTATGGACCGTACACATAATCCTGAGTTTACCTGCATGGAACTTTATGTAGCTTACAAGGATTATAACTGGATGATGGACTTCACGGAGAAACTGCTTGAGAAGATAGCTATTGAGACTAACGGCACAACTAAGGTTATGGTGGGTGAGAATGAGGTTGACTTCAAGGCTCCCTACCGTCGTCTGCCTATCCTTGAGGCCATCAAGGAGAAGACAGGATATGACCTGGAGGGTATGAGTGAGGATGAGATGCGTGAGGTTGCCAAGAAGTGTGGCGTGGAGGTTACACCTTCCATGGGTAAGGGCAAGCTCATTGATGAGATATTCGGTGAGACCTGTGAGGGTACTTTCATACAGCCCACATTCATCACGGATTATCCGGTAGAGATGTCACCCCTTACCAAGATGCACCGCAGCAAGCCCGGTCTTACCGAACGCTTTGAGCTGATGGTAAACGGCAAGGAGCTGGCCAACGCATACAGTGAGCTCAATGATCCCATTGATCAGTATGAGCGTTTCCAGGATCAGTTGCGTCTTAGCCAGAAGGGTGATGACGAGGCTATGTTCATAGATCAGGACTTTGTACGTGCACTGGAGTACGGAATGCCTCCCACAAGCGGTATCGGCATCGGCATAGACCGTCTGGTTATGCTTATGACCGGACAGCAGGCTATCCAGGAGGTGCTGTTCTTCCCGCAGATGAAACCTGAAAGCAAAGATTAAAAACATATATAGTTATGGCAATTCCACAGGGAAAACTGGCAATTATGGGTGGCGGCAGCTGGGCAACAGCAATAGCCAAGATACTGCTGTCAACTGAGGATTCCATAAACTGGTACATCCGTCGTGATGACCGTATTGCCGATTTCAAGCGTCTGGGGCATAATCCTGCATATCTTTCAGGTGTGCAGTTTGATGTTAACCGCATCAATTTTTCATCGGACATAAACCAGATTGTGAATGACTCTGAGGTACTGGTGTTTGTGACTCCTTCACCTTATTTCAAGAGCCACATGAAGAAACTTAAGGTAAAACTTAAGGATAAGTTCGTGGTGTCAGCCATAAAGGGTATAGTGCCCGATGACAATCTGCTTATGTCAGACTATTTCCATCGCTTCTACGGTGTTCCTGTAGAGAATATTGCCGTGGTTGCCGGTCCGTGTCATGCAGAGGAGGTGGCCCTGGAACGTCTGTCATATCTTACTGTGGGATGTCAGGAGTTGGAGAATGCGCAGGCTATAGCGCGCAAGCTTACCAATTCATATGTCAAGACATCAGTATCAGAAGATGTGGCCGGAATAGAGTTCAGCTCTGTTCTTAAGAATGTCTATGCCATTGCAGCTGGTATATGCAGCGGACTCAAATACGGTGATAACTTCCAGGCAGTGCTTATGTCAAATGCTATTCAGGAGATGAACAATTTCCTGGCCACGGCACGCCCTATGCCCAGCCGTGCAGTGAATGACTCTGTATATCTGGGTGACTTGCTGGTTACGGGTTACTCAAACTTCAGCCGTAACCGCGTGTTCGGAACTATGATAGGCAAGGGCTACTCAGTGAAATCTGCCCAGCTTGAAATGGAAATGATTGCTGAAGGTTATTACGGTACCAAATGCATGAAGGAGATAAATGAGCATTATCGGGTTAATATGCCCATTCTTGATGCTATGTATAATATTCTCTATGAACATATATCGCCGGTAATAGAGATTAAACTTCTTACCGACTCATTCAAATAGAAACAGATTCTAAAGGACTATGATTAAGATTGACATTTCACGGATTCTTGATTTCATTCCACAGAGTGAGATCAAGGCGCTTGAGCCCCAGGTGAAAGATGCCATTCTCAAACTGGAGAACGGTAATGGAGCGGGCAATGACTTTATTGGATGGATGAATCTGGCCTCAAAGAGTGATAAAGGTCTTATTGATGCCATTGAGGATACTGCTAAGGTTTTGCGTGAGAACTGTGAAGTGGTTATTGTGGCAGGTATCGGCGGTAGCTATCTTGGTTCACGTGCTGTCATAGAGGCTCTCAGTAATTCTTTCAGTCAGTCTATTCTGGACGGCAGGAATCCGCAGATAATATTTGCCGGTCAAAATATAAGTGAGGATTACCTTTTTGAACTTGCTGAGTATATCAGGAATAAGAAGTTCGGCATTATAAACATCTCCAAGTCAGGTACTACTACTGAGACAGCTTTGGCATTCCGCCTGCTCAAGAAGCAGTGCGAGGACCAGCGCGGCAAGGAGATGGCCCGCAAGGTTATTGTTGTCATTACCGATGCCAAGCGCGGCGCAGCCCGTATATGTGCCGATAAGGAGGGGTATCGCAGTTTCATCATACCTGACAATGTGGGCGGACGTTTCTCTGTCCTCACTCCTGTAGGTCTGCTTCCGATAGCTGTAGCCGGATTTGATATCCGCCAGCTTTTAAAGGGTGCTGCCGATATGGAGGCATTGACCACCAGTTCAACTCCATTTGAAGATAATCCGTCAGCACAGTATGCAGCTGCACGCAATGCACTGTATCGCAGCGGTAAGAAGATAGAGATTCTGGCTAACTATCAGCCTAAACTCCACTATCTGAGCGAGTGGTGGAAACAGCTTTATGGCGAGTCTGAAGGTAAGGATGGTAAGGGCATATTCCCTGCATCAGTTGATCTTTCAACAGACCTTCACTCAATGGGTCAGTGGATCCAGGAGGGCGAGCGCACAATATTTGAAACGGTCATCTCTGTTGACAAGGTTAAGCACTCCGTACTTGTCCCTTCTGATGATGAGAATCTGGACGGGCTGAACTTCCTGGCCGGCAAGCATGTGGATGAGGTTAACAAGATGGCTGAGTTGGGAACGCGGTTGGCTCATGTGGATGGTGGTGTGCCCAATATGCGCATCATCGTTCCTGAATTGACTGAATACTGGATAGGGCAGCTTATCTATATGTTTGAGAAGGGTTGCGGCATAAGCGGTTATGTGCTCGGGGTAAATCCCTTCAACCAGCCGGGTGTGGAGGCATATAAGAAGAATATGTTTGCCCTTCTTAACAAACCCGGATATGAGGAGGAGTCAAAAAAGATTCTCTCCAGGATAAACAAGTAAAATAAGATTTAGGGAATGTCATTTTCACTCCGTAATAAAAGCGCCATCCTGTTTGACATGGATGGCGTTTTGTATGATTCCATGCCCAACCATTCCAAGGCATGGAGTCAGGCTATGGAAAAGTTCGGTATGCATATGTCTCCTTATGATGTCTATATGAACGAGGGTGCTACCGGTCATGATACCGTAGTGCGCATCAGCCTGCGTGACCGCGGTTATGAGGCAACCGAGAGTGAGATTGATGATATCTACAACTATAAGGCATCATTGTTCCGCTCCATGCCCGAGGCACGTGTCATGCCGGGGGCGCTTGAGGTGTTCCGCAAAGCCGCATCGGCAGGCCTTAAGATTCTTATTGTTACCGGTTCAGGGCAGAAAAACCTTATAGAGAGGGTACAGAGGGATTTTGAAGGCTATATCACACGTGAGCGTATGGTTACCGCCTTTGAGGTGACTCGCGGCAAACCCTATCCTGATCCTTACCTGAAAGGGTTGAGTATAGCCGGTGTGCCGGCAAGTGAGGCAGTGGTTGTGGAGAATGCCCCGCTTGGAATACGTGCCGGCGTAGCTGCCGGAATAGATACCATTGCAGTAAATACCGGTCCCCTGGAGGATGAGATTCTCCAGGCTGAAGGCCCTGTCATGCTTATGCACTCCATGCAGGAGTTGGCAGACAGGTTTGAAACTCTTTTCTGATTATTTTCCTGATGCAAGCCACTGGTCAAGCAGAACCAGTGCGGTGAGTGCCTCAACTACGGGCACTGCACGTGGTACTACGCAGGGGTCATGACGGCCCTTTGCAGCCACAGTAGTATTCTCACCTGAGCGTGTAACTGTATGCTGCTCCTGACCTATGGTGGGAGTGGGCTTGAATGCTACGCGGAACCTTATGGGCTGCCCGTTGCTTATGCCTCCCTGTATGCCTCCGCTGTGATTAGACAACATGGTAACCTGTCCGTTCTCCATGCGCATGGCGTCATTGTGTTCAGAGCCACGCTGTGATGCGGATTGGAAACCGTCACCGTATTCAAAACCCTTGGCTGCGTTTATACCCAGCATGGCTTTGGCCAGTGATGCCTCCAACTTGTCAAATACAGGGTTGCCTATGCCTGCGGGCAGGCCACGGACTATGCATGTTACGCATCCTCCGGTAGAATCCTTCTCCTTGCGCAGTTCATGGATATACTCTTCCATTTTTGCAGCCAGTTCCTGGTCAGGGCATCTTACAGGATTGCTGTCAATGGCAATATCGGCATAATCCATATCCTTGGCGGAATCTGTGGAGTAGGGGCCTATCTGTGATGTAAATGCGTTGATTTGCAGTCCAGGCAACAGTTTCCTGAAGGCTAAAGCTGCCAAAGCGCCGGCTACGCATATCGGGGCGGTAACACGGGCCGATGAGCGGCCGCCACCACGCCAGTCACGTATTCCGTAGCGTTGTTCCCATGCATAATCGGCATGTGACGGGCGGAACAGATCCTTGAGCTCATCATAATCAGATGAGTGCTGGTCATTATTCCTTATGATAAATGCTATGGGCGCTCCTGTTGATACTCCGTCAAGCAGACCTGACAGGAATTCAACCTCATCCTTCTCCTGACGGCCGGTAGTAACAGTGCTCTGTCCGGGACGGCGGCGCTGCATGCACAGGCGTACATAATCGGTATCAACGGTTATTCCTGCAGGGAAACCGTCAAGCACACCACCTATGGCGGGACCGTGGCTCTCGCCGAATGTGGTCAGGGTAAGAATTTGGCCCAGCGTATTCATATCTCTTTATTTTTTGCAGTCGCCGTCGCAGTTACAGTCTTCACTGCCGCATTCGCCGTTTGAGCAACCGCCGCTACAACCTTTGCATTTGGGGTGCAGGATAGCGTCAATCTCCTCCTGTGTGGCTGGACGTGATTCAAGGATAACACCCTTGAAGGTGAGATCCTCACCGGCTAAGGGGTGATTGAGGTCAACGGTAACTTTATCATCTGTTATATTGGTAACGGTAGCGTTGAATGTCTGCTGACCATCGCTCAAGGGGATTATCGCACCCACTTTCACGTGCTCATCGTCAAACACTCCGTCACGAAGGAATATGCCTTTGTCAAGCTCCAGGACATTCTCCTTACTATACTCTCCGTATGCCTTGTCGGCTGGAACCTCAAACTCAAAGCTTTCACCTACTGCAAGTGAGCCTACGTTGCTCTCAAAAAGGTCAAGGGCGTAGCCTATGCCTGTGATGAATATAAACGGACGCTCGCGTGTGGCACTCTCATACTTGTATAACTTACCATCTGCGTCTTTGAGCATCAGGTCATAAGTAAGGCTTATATACTTTTTCTCCATTTTTTATAATTTGGCGCAAAGGTAGTAAAAGAAAATTGAGAATTGAAAATTGAAAATTGAGAATTGCCATCCGGCGGGTTATAGGGGCACAAAAAGAACCGTCCCTTTTGTGCCCTTATTTGAGATTGGTGAGTGGAAGCGCGTAGCTGGCATTTGGTGCATCACAGCGGGCTATGTTGGCTATGGTCGGGGCAAGGACGCTGATAGAGATTGGCTCATGGTTAACCTCGGCGCGTATTCCGTTGCCATAGAGTATCATGGGGAATGGTTTTGCTGTAGGTTTCCGGTAAAGTACAGTTTCGTTCTTTTCATCAGATATGCCCCATCCAGGGATGGCTTCAATGATTATGTCACCTGAATATATGGAGTTGAGTCCGTTGCGTTTACGTACAGTCTCCAAATCGGGGATAGTTGACATAAGGTTACGCATAAGCAGTACGCTCCTTATTCCGCTTACCTGTACCAGCAGATCAACGCTGCTCTCAAGTACCTCATGCAACGTAAGCCCCTGGTCCTCAATGAAATCGTGATCCAGATACAGATGGTTGCGGTAGGATGTCTGGAGGTAGTTGCCACTACCGTACTTGGCTGAAAGGTACAGGTTGAGCAAGGCGGCTGTTCGCTCCATGCTTACCTGTCCGGTGGGGATTCTGGTTCCACCCAGTTCCGGTACGGTGCTTTCTATGTAACCGGTTGATGTGAGGAAGAAGAGTACATTATCCAGCCCGATCTTAGCTGTTATGGCTTGTAACAGTTCTGATATGGTCTGGTCCAAACGTACATATATATCCTGCTGCTCAAGTGACCATACGGTATTGGGAGTATGTTTGAAATTGCCGGCATAATATGTCAGGGTCAACAGGTCAGGGGTATCGTCATTTCCCAGTTCCATCTCATCAATGGATGCCAGCGCCATTTCCGTAATGCGGTCATTGGCAAACGGGGTTGTACGCAGGTCCCATACGTCATTCTTCTTAAATGTATAGGAGAACGGACGGTATCTCTCGTTTTCCGATTTCTGTACATAAAAACCGGTCGCAAACACAGGATTCCACTCCAGATTCTTCCATATCGGTTCATTGTGTGAATTAACCCATTCCGGCAGTGCTCCGTAATAATCGGACGAACTCCAGCGTCCATCGTCAGAATTCATCCAGAGAACCACATCAGGATCATGTCCTGCAGCAAGTATTGCCGCATCCCTCTCAATGGCTATGGAACATACCTTGGAACGGCTGGCTGATCCCAGTTTTATCTCATCGGCCAGATTGGTGGCAAGCAGCCTTTTGGGTGAAGACATCTCTATAGTGTTGATACCTTTACAGTTACTGTCATCAACCGGAGATGACGGAAGTTGCGTATCGGGGTTCAACCATTGTTCAGCTACAATCCCATGCTGGAATGGAGATGCACCTGTATAGATGGAGGCTACGGCCGATGCCCTATCGGTGTTGTCGTAGTCAAAAGTGGCATCTGTGCGGTTGTAACCATCTATCCACAGGCGTTTCAGACCATCGGAACCGATAACAGGCAGCATATTTTCAAAACACTCCTTGTCAAACTGGTCGATCACTATTCCTACCACAAGTTTGGGGGCTTTCTCCGGCTTGGCTTCAATTGCTGAAGGAAACAGGAGGGCTGCAATCATGAATGTAGGAATATGTCTGTTGAAAGCTGTATTATCCTGTATTATACTTAGTCTTGAAAAGAGCTGGTACAGACAATTGCACAACAATCTAAGGTCAAATGCCCCTATCAGGAGAAGTATGGCGGGCTCAAATGTCTGTGGAATTGCGGGGGAAAGTATCAGGAAGGTAGTGCATATTATGAATTCACATAACATGAAAACAGATATCTTTCCCTTTTTTATCCTGTTGATGGAGAATGGCAGGAAGATAAGAGGCAACGGGTTGAGGCATATCACCAGCCAGTTGGAATCAAGCGTAGGATGTTCAGAGAAAAAGAACATCAGCGCAACTATGATACCTGCTATTCCCTGAATACCGAATAAGATGACGTCAAACAGCCAAAAGGCCTTTTGCCTGTACCATCCGATGAGGGAGATAAGAAGTACAACCAGAAACAGTATAAACATCACCTGAATAGGAGTGAATAACGGTTTCCCGAAATCAACTCCATGACTTGGATTTACAAGATTGCCTGTATTCAGGACCAATGGCCTTTTATTGCCTGCGGTATCTGTTATTACGGCAGTCGATGCCAGTTTCATAAGGTGGGATGGAGCAAAGGCCTCCTGTCTGTAACCCGTAGGGAGATCTCCTTCCGCTCCGATTATCAGGTCAACGGCAAATTCACTCCACGGACGGATACTTGTATGTTCGGTCAGTATGTCGCGGAATGTCAGAGGCGCATCAGGCGTATCATATGAAACCGTACCCGCAATGCATTGCTCGATTTTGTCAATGGCCATTGTGGCGCAGTTGTTGAACAGAAAATTGTACCTGTATTCCCTGTTCTCCGGGCGGCTGTTTTCAATGAGGAGAGAATACAGCCTTTTTGATTCATCCTGATTGAGATTGAGCAGCTGTGCATATACTTCAGAGCCACGTTCGCTGTATTCACGCAGGAAAGAGGTCAGACGGGTAGCTCCAAGGATGTAGTCAGTCTTGCCGAGAGTGAAGCGCCATACGAAATGGGGAGTGTTGAAGTCAAACAGCCCGTAGTTGAATACCGCGTCAGTGCCGTTGGTTACATCCTCTATCCATATGGCGGTGTGTCCGTAAAGCTCATAAATGGCTTTTCCGGGCTCACATGTGAGCAAATATGCGTTTATGCTGTCGTTCTGTGCCTTGACTCCCTGAAAAAGCAGGGTGAGTGCAATCAGAAACATGGATATTCTCTTCTTCATTTATTTTATTTTTGGCAAAGTTAGTAATTTTGCGTTCAGTATGAAACTGTTGCTTGATTTTGGAAATACCCGCGTTAAGGTTGCCGTCAGGGATGGTGGTGACCTGCGTCAGATATATTGCGGCCCGGTGCTTTTGGATCATCTTTCAAAAGCAGTTGAGGGGTTGGAAATAGATGGCGGAATGTGGTGTTCCGTGCATCCGTTGAAGCCATCTGTGCTGGCCTGGATGTCATCCCTTGGCCTTTCTGCGCTTACTTCAGCCACTCCGATACCCATAGGTAATGATTATTCCTCTCCCGCAACATTGGGTATGGACCGTCTTGCCGCAGCTGTGGGTGCGTGGTCAATTGGGGCAGGTAAGGATCTGCTCGTGATAGATGCGGGTACAGCCATAACGTATGATTTTGTATCGGCCTCCGGTGTTTACAAAGGTGGTAATATTGCTCCGGGTAAGGATTTGAGGTTCAAGTCATTGCATGAACATACGGGAGCACTGCCGTTGGTCGGAGAGAATGGTGTAGTCCCTATGTTGGGAAACGATACTGAAACGGCCATCCGCAGCGGGGTGATGAACGGCATCAGGTATGAAATTGAGGGGTATATGGAAGAATTGGGCTCCATATTTCCTTCTCTTTTGGTTTTTTTAACCGGAGGTGATGCTGAATCCTTTGATATAAAAGCCAAAAGAAGTATTTTTGCATTTCCGGATCTGGTCCTTCGCGGGCTGGCCCGGATTGTTGAATACAATGAAAGAGGATTTTAGAATCAGAATAGCTGTCTGGGTGCTGTTCATTTACTGCCTGATTCCACTTTACACCAATGCGCAGAGTGGCATAAACTCTCCATATTCAAGATACGGAGTGGGCGTGTTGTCAGAACAGTCTTCCGGAATAGCCAAGGCTATGGGTGGAATCGGTGCAGGTTTCCGTCAGGACAATACTATTAACCTTAAGAATCCGGCATCATATTCTACAGTAGATACGCTTACTTTCATTGCTGATTTGGGCTTGGCCCTCCAGAACGGTAACTTCAGTGAGAATGATGTTAAGATAAACGCTCACAATGCATATGTGAGCCATATAGCCATTCAGTACAGAATACTCCCCAAGGTCGGTATGACATTAGGCGTGATGCCTTTCTCAAATGTGGGTTACAGCTTCTCCTCAACTGAAACTATACGCAGGGATGAAGACGGAGTGATAACCTCTACCAATACTTATTCCGGTACCGGCGGACTGAGGCAGTTTATGGGAGGATTTGGATGGCGTCCTACCGATTGGCTGTCAGCAGGCGTTAACTTGTCGTATCTCACAGGAGATATTAATCACTATGTCTATAACCGTTATTCAAGTTCAGATGTACAATCCAGGACTCTGTTGTATTCAACGGATATGGCTGCTCTGAAACTGGATTTCGGATTACAGGGAACAATCCGTCTCGGCGAGAATACTCTTGTGCTGGGTGCTACATTCGCTCCGGCTCAGAAACTGGAGAGCGAGACTTATAAGACAGATATCCACTCAGTCAGTGATACAGTGGAGATTGCTGATGCATTCTCTCTTCCTGAACTTCTGTCCGCAGGATTCACATATAAGTGGAAAAACCGTATGATCGGTGCCGATGTCTCTTATCAGACATGGTCAAAGGCCAGTTTCTTTGGTGAGAAAAACGGTCTTGACAGACTGTCGGCTTCAATGGGATTCATGATCAGGCCGGATGAGTCAAGTAAGAATCTGTTCAAACGTTCCTCATATCAGCTTGGCCTGAATTACTCACAGCCGTATTTTAAGGTGGGTGATAACAAGGGCCCTATGCAGTTAGGTGTCAGTGCAGGTATATCCTTTCCTATCAACACGGCTTATAACAGTATGTCATATCTGCATATATCAGGAGAATATGTCAGGGTGGAGCCTATGGCAAAAGGTATGATAACTGAAAACTATCTCAGGATCAATATCGGAGTGACGTTCATGGAACGTTGGTTCATGAAATTGATGGTGGATTGATTTAACCAAATATGTGTTTATTATATCTTATTAGTGAGAATTAAAGTTACGGATAATATGAAAAAGTTTGGAATGATTGCCCTTGCGCTTGTTTCAGCCATGGGTGTTAACGCACAGAAAGGCGTAGAAGACGGTTCTCGTTACGGTCATGGTCAGGATAGTATCAATACCTGGCGTAACATCAGTATGTATCAGGAGTATTATAAGACCAATGATTTCAAGGAGGCATATGAGCAAGGCTGGAAGGAAGTGTTCCGTGATGCTCCTTTGGCATCAGTCAATACATATAATTATGGTGTCAAGATACTTCGTAGCCTCTACGGTGATGCCAGGAAGGAGAAGAATGATTCGTTGATGGCCAAGTATTCAGAAGAGTTGTTCAAAGTGTATGAACAACGCTTGAAATATCTTGATAGACTCAATGAGATAGCCAAGAACAAGATGACTGAGGCTGAGTTGATGGGTCAGTATGGACATGACTACACATCATACAACCCGAGGGTTTCTGTTTCAAGGGCATACGAACTGCTCAGAAGGGCTGTGGATCTTGGTAAGGGTAGTAGCCAGTATTATGTTCTTGAGGACCTGATGAGAGTTTCAGCTCAGCGTTATTCTAACAAGAAAGACAATGAAGAGTATCGTGAGGACCTTATCCAGGATTATCTGGATTGTTCAAGTTATATTGATGAGGTCATCGCCATGCAGACAGATGAAAAGCGTCTGGAGGCTGCCGTTAAGACAAAGGAGAATATTGACGGTCACTTTGTAAAGAGTGGCGCAGCTGACTGCGAGAGCCTGCAGAATATTTATGGTCCCAAGATTG
This sequence comes from uncultured Bacteroidales bacterium, assembly GCA_902763885.1. Lineage (GTDB taxonomy): Bacteria > Bacteroidota > Bacteroidia > Bacteroidales > Bacteroidaceae > Colenecus. The sequence continues at coordinate 262,382 of CACWTU010000002.1, forward strand.
AGAACAAGAAGGATGATCTGGAGTATCTGAACAAGGTGGTTAAGATAATGTCTATCTTCAAGTGTGAGTCAAGTGATGCATATTTTGCTGCAGCTGAGTATGCTCACGGACTTCAGCCTTCTGTTCAGACTGCCATCAGTCTTGGAAACCTTTATGTAAAGCAGCGTGAGGATCTTGACAAGGCTCTTGAGTATTACAATCAGGCTATTGAGATGGATGATGACAAGATGAGCCTGGCTGACACATATTACAAGATGGCCAATATCTACTTCTCAAATAAAAAGTATGACAGCAGCCGTTCATGCCTGCAGAAATGTCTTGCCAATAATCCCAACAAGGGTGAGGCTTACATCCAGATGGCAAACCTTTATGCTGTCAATTATGAGTGGACCAAGGAGGATGCTTTGAACCGTTGCTCATATTATGCCGTCATTGACAAACTGGAGCAGGCCAAGAGGGTTGATCCTTCTGTGGCTGATAAGGCAAATGATCTGATAAAGAAGTACAAGGAGCAGACCCCGCAGGTGGATGCCCTGTTTATGTTAGGTTATAAGCCCGGTGATCAGGTTGAAATCAAAGGCTGGATAAAAGAGACTGTTACTATCAGGTAAATGATACATACCACCGGTCTTGCACCGATGAAATACAGAACGTACCTGACAACCGTAATCATTACGGTTGTCATGTCGTTTTTCTGCCCTTCATGTGGAAAGAAGGACAGACAGTTGGGGACGGCTATAACAAGCCGTGACTCAGCATCGGTCGTAACAACACGTGGCGTGGATATGCTGATATCAGAAAATGGTATCATACGCTATCATGTGATAGCAGAGGAGTGGAAGATGTTTGACAAGATGAACCCTCCGTTCTACAGTATGGAACAGGGAGTCCTGTTGGAGATTTTGGACTCAGTGATGCAGGTGGAATCCATGCTTAAGGCTGATACGGCTTATTATATGAACAAAACCAAGATATGGCACCTGATAAGTAATGTCCACGCTGAGAATGTAAAGCATGAGGAGTTTGATACCCAGGAACTTTTCATAAATAACGGCAGCAACAGAATGTATTCAGACAGTCTAATACACATAAAACAGGAAAAGCAGATTCTGGTGGGTCACGGTTTTGAATCAAACACCAGTCTTACAGAATACACCATACGTAAGACAGAAGGTGTCTTTCCGATAACAGAAAGCGAATGAGTCACACTTTGGTCATAATGCTGGTGGCGTTGTTTTTTTCAGCTCTTTTCTCAGGGCTGGAAATAGCGTTCGTGTCGGCTGACAGACTAAGGTTTGAGATGGATGTGGAGCGGCATACGTTCAGTTCCCGGCTGCTTGAACGCTTCTTCCGTAATCCCAATATCTACATCTCCACTATGCTGGTGGGCAATAATATAGCACTTGTCCTCTACAGCACGATGATGGCGCACCTCATTGAGGCGTTGCTGGCAATGATTCCCGGTTTTTCCATTGCCAATGACTTCCTGCTTATCGTGATTGAAACTCTTGTTTCAACTGCAATTGTCATCGTAATAGGGGAGTTCGTGCCTAAAACCCTGTTCCGCTCCAATCCTAACGGGAAACTGAACATTCTGGCTTTCCCTATTTACCTGATATACATAATCCTCTATCCCATCTCTCTCTTTACTACCTGGCTTTCACGTATCATTCTAAGGATTATAGGGGTAAGGATTGACAGGGAAAATACCGTCAAGGCTTTCTCAAAGGTTGATCTGGATTATTTTGTCCAGTCCGGTCTGGCAGGAACCAATGAAGACAGTCAACAGGATTCTGAAGTGCAGATTTTCCAGAATGTGCTGGATTTCTCAAATGTCAGGACGCGTGACTGTATGGTGCCGCGAAATGAGGTATGCGCGGTGGAGAAGGAGGTTTCATGGAATGCCTTGCGTGAGAGGTTCATTGAGACCGGTTATTCCAAGATTCTGGTATATGAAGGTGATATGGACCATATCATTGGCTATATACATTCATCGGAACTGTTCCGTCATAAGAATGACTGGCGTGAACATATCCAGACAGTTCCCTTTGTTCCCGAGACACTTGCCGCACAGAAACTTATGAAACAGCTCATGGCGCGTAAGAAGAGTCTGGCCGTGGTGGTTGATGAGTTTGGCGGAACATCGGGAATAGTATCACTTGAGGACATAATAGAGGAGATATTGGGCGATATTCAGGATGAGCATGACGTTACCAATCTGATAGCCAAGAAGACTGATGACGGCTGGCTGCTGTCCGGACGCATGGAGATAAGCCGTGTAAATGAGATGTTCGGTCTTGATATTCCTGAATCCGATGAGTATATGACTGTGGGAGGTCTTATCCTCAGTAAGGCAAAGGGCTTCCCGAAAGTGAATGAAAAAGTTACGGTAGATGATTATACATTCCGTGTCCTTAAGAAGGGAGAGACTAAAATTGAACTTATAGAACTGACTCAGAAGCCTTCTTGAGAGGGATTAGCGCATTAAATCTAATAAATAAGGTGAGTAATTGGCATTAAAGAACATTTTTTAGTAATTTTGTGCGCTTTTTGCACGCATGTGCGTGTATGCATAGGTAAAAACGAATAAAAAACAATAATAAAAAATGGCAACATTACAGAAAATCAGAAGCAAAGGACCACTGCTTCTTATCGTTATCGGCCTTGCTATGCTGGCCTTTATCCTTGGTGACGCTTGGAAGATTATCCGTCCTACCCAGGGCGTTCAGTTTGTCGGATCAATTGATGGCAAGAACATCTCTGCATTGGATTTCCAGAAAGAGCTGGAGAACTATACTGAGGTGGTGAAGTTTGCAAATCAGAATAGTGATCTCACTGAGGATCAGATGAACAGTGTCAGAGATGAGGTTTGGGCCATAATGGTTCGCAACCAGATTCTTGGTAAGGAGGCTGCAGCAATAGGTTTGACAGTTACTGATGCTGAGGTAAAGGATGTAATTGAGCGTGGGACAGATCCTATCCTTGCCAATACTCCGTTCAGTGGCTCGGATGGTAAGTTTGATGCTGATGTTCTCAAAAACTTCCTTGCTTTTTATAATGAGCTTGACGGTACCAATATGTCATATGATGAGTACAGCTATTATCAGAGCATGTACAACTATTGGCTTTTCATTGAGAGTGATATCAAGTCAGGTCTGCTTTATTCAAAGTACTCTGCACTTGTAAAGGCTGCTCTTGTGACAAATCCTGTAGCTATGAAGGATTCATATGCTAACCGTGTTAACAGATATGACGTTCTGGTTGCAGCTCTTCCTTACAGTTCACTTGCTGATGCTGATGTCACTGTAACAAATGCAGACATCAAGAAGACATATGCTGAGAATAAGGAGAGCCTTTATAACTACTCAGAAACTCGTGATATCTACTACATAGACTATGAGATTGAACCAAGTCAGGCTGACCGTGAGGCTCTGCTTGCTGAGGTTAATGAGATTACTACCCAGCTTGAGGAGATGGATGGAGACTATGCTTCTTTCCTGCGTCGTTCTGATTCAGAAATCGCATACAGTGAGGTTCCCCGTTCTGCCAAGAATCTTCCGGATGATGTAGCTGAAAGGCTTGATTCTGTTAACAGTCTGGGCGTTTTTGGCCCCTACTACTGCGGTGATGATGATACATACAATACCTTCAAGGTGCTGAATACCGTGAATGGATATGATTCCATCCAGTTCGCCATGATTCAGGTAATAGGTGAGGGTGAAGAATTTGACAATCGTGCAGACAGTATCCTGAATGCAGCCAAGAAGGGAGCTGATTTTGCTGAATTGGCTACCAAGTATGGTCAGACAGCTCCTGAAAACTGGATGAGTGCCGATACATATGAGCCTGCAACAATAAGCGGTGACAATGCTTTGTATCTGAATAAGCTTAACAGCATGAAGAAAGGTGAGGTTGCTGTATTGAAGATTTCAGGTGCTAATCTTGTCATCAAGGTTCTTGATACCAAGACTCCTCTTAAGAAATATGATATAGCTATCGTTAAGCGTCCTGTAGAGTTCAGTGAAGAGACCAGTAATGACGCTTATAACAGGCTGAGTGCATTCCTTTCACAGAATACAACCCTTGATCAGCTTAAGGAGAATGCTGAGGACTCAGAGTTCAGACTGCTTTACTATCCTTCATTTGAGAACTACAGCTACAACATCAGTGGCGTAAGCCGTTCACATGAGGCTCTGCGTTGGGCTTTTGAAGCTAATGAAGGTGAGGTATCACGTATATTTGAGGTTGGATACGCCAATGATCATCTTCTTGTGGTGGGTGTTGACAAGATTAACCAGCGCGGATACCGTAGTCTTGACGATGCTTCAACAGCCATCTCTTATAAGGTTCTGTTGGACAAGAAGGCTGAAGTCCTTGAGGACAAGCTTGCAGGTCTTTCTTTTGATGAAGTCAAGAAGATTGACAACATTGTTCTTGATACGATAAAGTACTGCAATTTCACTAACAACGTATTTGTGTCAGCATTGTCTTCAAATGAGCCTGCATTGGGTCCCAGTGTGGCAAAACTTGAGCAGGGTGAGCTGTCAGCTCCTATCAAGGGTGACAACTGCGTATTCGTAGCTGAAAAGATTTCGGCCGATGAGGAAACAGGAAGTGGATTCAATGAGGATTTGGAGAAGTCACGCTTGCAGTCAATCGCCGTAAGCAATATTCCTAGCTCTATCTTTGAGGCTCTTTACTACAATGCTAAGGTGGTAGATAACCGCTATAAGATTTTCTGATGCAATACATCAGAAAATCAATTGAAAATTGAGAATTGAAAATTGAGAATTAAAAAATCCAGTCGATTACTCGGCTGGATTTTTTATTACGCAGGTTCTGCGTATTAGTTTTTCAATTTTCAATTTTCAATTTTCAATTGAAAACAATTGATGCTTGGCATCAATTGTTCTCCGGACGCAGCTTGCGGACAACAGCGCCAGTCTGCCACATCTCGCTGTTGCGCAGGGCAGCCAGTTCCTTCTCAAGACCCTCACGATAGCCGGGCTTTGAGTTGCTGTCAATAGAGATCTGAGCCTCATTACCGCACTTTACGCTTGCATAGAGCTTCTGTACCACGGGCTTGATTGCATCGTGGAACGGGCCCATCCAGTCAAGAGCACCGCGCTGAGCTGTGGTTGAGCAGTTAGCGTACATCCAATCCATACCCTTCTGAGCGAACAGAGGCATAAGTGACTGAGTAAGCTCCTCAACGGTCTCGTTGAATGCCTCAGAGGGAGTGTGGCCGTTCTCACGGAGAACCTCATACTGAGCCAGCAGCAGACCCTGGATAGCACCCATCAGTGAACCGCGCTCACCGGTAAGATCGGATGTAGCCTCGCGGATGAATGTGGTCTCAAACAGGTAACCTGAACCGATACCGATACCGAAAGCAAGAACCTTGTCAAGAGCCTTGCCTGATGCATCCTGATATACAGCGTATGAGCTGTTCAGGCCGCGACCCTCAAGGAACATGGTACGGAGTGATGTACCTGAACCCTTAGGAGCAACCATGATAACATCGATATCCTTGGGAGGAACAACGCCTGTGCGGTCATTCCAGGTGATAGCGAATCCGTGTGAGAAGTAGAGAGTCTTGCCGGGAGTCAGGTAAGGCTTGATGTTGGGCCACTGCTGCATCTGAGCTGCATCAGAGAGAAGCATGCAGATGATGGTACCCTTCTGGGCTGCCTCCTCGATTGAGAACAGAGTCTTGCCGGGAACCCAACCGTCGGCTACTGCCTTTTCAAATGTCTTGCCCTGACGCTGGCCAACGATAACGTTGAAACCGTTGTCACGAAGGTTGCAAGCCTGTCCAGGACCCTGAACGCCGTAACCTATAACTGCGATTGTCTCATTCTTGAGTATCTCGCGGGCTTTCTCCAGCGGGAACTCCTCACGTGTCATTACCTCTTCAATGACACCACCAAAGTTCATTTTCATAGTTTTGTTAGTTAAGTTTGTTATGTTAATCAAAATTATTTTTTCCCATATCTGGCTGCAACCTTGTCCAGGTATTCGCTGACGTGCTCAATGCGGGCGCGGGTTATTGCCACACGACCTGAACTTACAAACTGGAGCAGGCCGCCTTGAGCGGAGAGCTCACGGTTAAGAGCGGTAATATCTTCGGTAAGGCCGCTTTTCTCAATGACAGAGAATGTTGAGTTTACCTCAATCAGCTTGGCTCCGTAGCGGCGTATTATCTTTGATATCTCCGGATTTTCAGTCAGTACGCTTGTCACTATCTTGTACAGCGCCACCTCCTGCATGAATATCTCATCATCGGTATAGCACTGGCACTGCAGTATGTCCACCTTCTTCTCTATCTGGTCAACTATCTTAACGATAGTCTCGCGGTCAGCCATCGCAGTGATGGTGTAGCGGTGAACTCCCGGTATTGATGATGCCGATACGTTCAGGCTCTCAATGTTGACCTGACGGCGTGTAAACACGGCCGTAACCTGATTCAGGATACCGGCTATGTTCTCTGAGTGAACTATCAGCGTATAAAGTCTTTTATCACTATCCATATCATTGCTGTTAATTGAAAATTGAGAATTGAAAATTGAAAATTACCATCCGGTGCGTATCATTTATATTTCAATTTTCACTTTTCACTTTTCAATTTATTTCAAATATCATTTCATCAACACTGCTGCCCGGTTTGATCATAGGCATGACGTTCTCCTCTTCAAGTACGGCTGTCTCAAGCAGGAACGGACCCTTGGCCTTGAGCATATCGGCAACCGCATCCTTAAGCTCCTTACGGTCAGTTATCAGACGGTAGGGGATATTGTATGCGGCGGCTATCTTGCTGTAGTCGGGGTTCATCATATGTGTGCATGAGTAGCGGCTCTTGAACATCATCTGCTGCCACTGGCGCACGTTGCCTAAGTAGGTGTTGTTCATCACTATCATCTTGACGGGTGCCTGGTTCTCCATTATGGTGCCAAGCTCCTGGATGTTCATCTGGAAACCACCGTCACCAAAGAATGCCAGTATCATGCGCTCAGGTGCTCCGAATGAGGCTCCTATTGCTGCGGGCATGCAGAATCCCATGGTTCCCAGTCCGCCCGATGTCACTATACTGCGCGGTGAGCGGTACTTGAAGTAACGTGAGGCGAACATCTGGTTCAAACCTACATCTGTTACCAGGACTGAATCGGCAGGAGACTGGTTACTTACCTCTGTAACAACCTCACCCATCTTGAGCGGTCCGTCTTTGGGGTGTATGGCTTTATCTATCACCTTATCATACTCCTCCTTGTCAAGAGGCTTGAAGCTTTCTATCCACTCCTTGTGGTCAGCCTTGACTATACGCTCGGTTATGAGCTTGAGAGTCTGGCGGCAGTCGCCCAATACTGTAACATCGGGCTTTACGTTCTTACCGAACTCTGACTTGTCTATGTCCAGATGTATTATCTTGGCCTGTTTGGCATATGTGTTCAGCGTACCGGTTACACGGTCATCAAAACGCATGCCGACAGCTATCAGCACGTCACATTCATTGGTCTTTACGTTGGGGGCCAGGTTGCCGTGCATTCCAAGCATACCCATGTTGAGCGGGTGGTCGCTGGGCAGGGCTGCAAGTCCTAACAGAGTACGTGCTGCAGGTAGGTTACCTTTCTCAATGAACTCACGCAGTTCATCCTGGGCGTTACCCAATTCTACTCCGTGTCCAACCAGCACCAAAGGCTTCTTGGCGCTGTTTATCAAAGCTACGGCATCATTAATCTGACTCTCGATGGGGTCAGGTGACGGGATGTAGCTGCGTTCATAATCTATCTTGGCGGGCTTGAAATCAATTTGAGCCACCTGAGCGGTCTTGCTGAAGTCAAGCACCACAGGACCTGGACGGCCTGTACCGGCAATATAGAATGCACGTGCCACTGCCCATGCTATGTCCTCGGCGCGGCGTATCTGATAGCTCCATTTGGTGATAGGCTGGGTTACACCCACCAGGTCAATCTCCTGGAAGGCATCAGTACCCAGAACGTCGGTACTTACCTGACCGGCTATTACAACCAGCGGAGTGTTGTCAAGCATGGCGTCACTGATACCTGTTATGGTGTTTGTGGCGCCGGGACCACTGGTAACTATGGCCACACCTGTGCGGCCCGATACGCGGGCGTAACCCTGTGCGGCATGTGCTGCACCCTGCTCATGGCGCACCAGAATCTGTTTCAAATCATTCTGATGGTCATACAGGGCATCAAACACCTTAATTATAGAACCGCCGGGGTATGCAAAAACGGTATCCACACCCTCGGTAAGCAATGCACGGAGCATTGCCTCGGCTCCTGATATCATATTACTCATAGTCTAACTTAGTCAATTATTCTTACGCCACCCTTATCGGCAGAGCTAACCATATTGGCATATGCCTTAAGGCTCTTGGCTACCACACGCTTGCGGGTAAGCGGACGCATGGGGCGTGCTGCCAGCTCTGAGTCGCTCAGGCGTACGTTTATGCTGCGTGCAGGTATGTCAATGTCAATTATGTCACCATCTACAACCTTGCCTATGGCACCGCCGTTGGCAGCCTCGGGTGAAATATGCCCGATACTCAGGCCTGATGTACCACCGCTAAAGCGGCCGTCGGTAATCAGGGCGCAGGCCTTACCCAGATGGCGTGACTTGATGTATGAGGTGGGGTAGAGCATTTCCTGCATGCCGGGACCTCCCTTGGGGCCCTCATGGGTGATGACAACTACGTCACCGGCCACTACCTTGCCGCCAAGTATGCCCTCAACGGCATCCTCCTGTGAGTCAAATACCTTGGCGGGGCCTGAGAACTTCCAGATGCTCTCATCTACACCTGCGGTCTTTACTACGCAACCGTCAACTGCAATGTTACCCTTAAGGATTGCCAGACCGCCGTCCTTGGTGTAGGCGTGCTGCAGGTCGCGTATGCAACCGTTGGCGCGGTCAGTATCAAGAGTGCTGTATGTGCAGTCCTGTGAGCCAAGCTCATTGCTGAACTTGCGGGCGGGAGCGGTGGAGTATATGCGCTTGGCCTCCGGGTCAATATCGGCCTTGAGTATGCTGTACTTTTCAATCAGTTGTCCGTATGTCATGCCGGTCACGTTCATGGCATCGGTATGCAGCAGACCGCCCTTGGCAAGTTCGGCCAGGATACCCAGTACACCGCCTGCGCGGCCAACATCCTGAACGTGATATTTCTGTGTGTTGGGAGCAACCTTGCACAGACAGGGTACGTGGCGCGACAGACGGTCTATGTCGTCCATCTTAAAGTCAACACCGGCCTCACAGGCCACAGCCAGCAGGTGCAGGATTGTATTTGTAGAGCCGCCCATGGCTATATCCAGGTTCATGGCGTTCTCAAAGTTCTTCTTCTGAGCTATACTGCGGGGCAGTACACTCTCATCACCCTCCTCATAATACTTGAGGGCGTTCTTAACTATGAGCGATGCGGCATCCTTCATCAACTGCACACGGTTCTTGTGCGTAGCCAGAATTGTACCGTTGCCGGGCAGGGCCAGACCTAAAACCTCGGTAAGGCAGTTCATGGAGTTGGCGGTGAACATACCTGAGCAGCATCCGCAACCGGGGCAGGCTGAGCGCTCGATTGCCTCCACATCGGCGTCCGATACGCTCTCATCGGCCGATTTTATCATGGCGTCTATAAGGTCCAGATGTGCATCGCCCAGCTCGCCGGCCTCCATGGGGCCGCCGCTTACGAATACGGTGGGGATGTTAAGGCGCATGGTGGCCATAAGCATACCCGGAGTGATCTTGTCACAGTTGCTTATGCATACCAGCGCATCGGCCTTGTGGGCGTTTACCATATACTCAACGCTGTCGGCGATTATGTCGCGTGAAGGCAGCGAGTAGAGCATACCGTCGTGGCCCATTGCAATGCCGTCATCAACGGCTATGGTGTTGAACTCGGCAGCAAAGCAGCCTAAGCGCTCAATCTCCTTCTTTATTATCTGTCCGGCCTCATGAAGATGTACGTGACCCGGTACAAACTGCGTGAATGAGTTTGCAATTGCAATGATGGGCTTACCCATCTGCTCCTTTTTCATGCCGTTGGCAACCCACAGAGCTCTTGCTCCCGCCATACGGCGACCTACAGTACACTGGTCACTTCTCAATGGAATCTTCATAATCTTTGTATTTATATTCATCCAAATGGCCGTTTCGGCCAAATTGAACTGCAAAGATATACCTTATTATTATCTTCTCAAATCTTTTTAAATAAAGATATGCTAATAAAACGCCCCAAAATGGCCCAAAGGGGACAGTCCCCCTGTGCCACTCTTTCCCTTTGCAGGAGCAGGACATAGGATCTGAAGACCATCAGTGCAGAGGCGTTAAGCGGAGGGCCTTGGAGGATCCCGTTAAGAACGGCGCATGTTTGACGAACGTTGCACACCGGAGGTGGGCAAAAGGAGGAGTTCGACGTTTAGGGTCCGGAGAGGTCCGGAGTAGCCTCGGAACGTTGCGTCTTCAAATCCTATGTCCTGCGGTGTTTAATAAAAGATGATGTGACAAAAATGTCGCAAAAAGCGGAATAATGACTATCTTTGCGTTTCGGCACGGATTTTGCGTTTGTGCTGCAGATTATTAATACAAAAACAACAGATACCGCATAATGGGTTTTAATGAATTTATCGGGAAGCTTTTCGGAAACAAGCAGACCCGTGACATAAAGGAGATACAGCCTTGGGTTGAGAAGATCAAGGCTGCTTATCCTAAGTATGAAAAACTTTCCAATGATGAGCTGCGCGCCGCAACACAGCAGATTAAGCAGAAGGTGCGCGATTTTGTCATACCTGAGAAAAAACGTATTGAGGAGCTTAAGGCTAAAGTAGAACAGACTGAACTTGAGGAACGCGAGCCTCTGTTCAACCAGATAGATAAACTGGAAAAGGAGGTCCTGGACCGCTATGAGGTAGTTCTGGATGAGGTTCTGCCAGATGTTTTTGCAATAGTAAAGGAGACAGCCCGCCGTTTTACTGAGAATGAGCAGGTTGAGGTAACGGCAACTGATTTTGACCGTGATCTGGCTGCAACTCATGACTTTGTTGTCATAGACGGTGACAAGGCGTTGTGGCAGCAGCACTGGGTGGCCGGCGGTAACGATACCGTCTGGAATATGATTCACTATGACGTGCAGCTGTTTGGTGGCGTTGTACTTCATAAAGGTAAGATTGCCGAGATGGCTACCGGTGAAGGTAAGACCCTTGTGGCTACCCTGCCGGTATTCCTTAACGCATTGACCGGTAATGGTGTACATGTAGTTACAGTGAATGATTACCTGGCCAAGCGTGATGCTGAGTGGATGGGTCCGCTCTATATGTTCCATGGACTATCTGTAGATTGCATAGACAAGCATCAGCCTAACTCCGAGGCCCGCCGTAACGCATATCGGGCCGATATCACATTCGGTACCAACAATGAGTTCGGCTTTGACTACCTGCGTGACAATATGGCCGGTCATCCCAATGAACTGGTGCAGCGCGGTCATAACTACGCAATTGTGGATGAGGTTGACTCGGTGCTCATTGATGATGCCCGTACACCTCTTATTATATCGGGTCCCGTACCCAAGGGCGATGACCAGCAGTTTGAGCAATTGCGTCCGCAGGTGGAGCAGCTCTTTGAGGCTCAGAAACGCCTTGCTACACAGTATCTGGCCGATGCCCGTAAGAAGGTACATTCTGACAATCAGGATGAGGTTGCAGAGGGATTCCTGTCACTGTTCCGCAGCTTCAAGGCCCTGCCCAAGAACAAGGCTCTTATCAAGTTCCTGAGTGAGCCGGGCATGAAGGTGGGCATGCAGAAGACAGAGGAGATATACATGGAGCAGCAGAACAAGCGTATGCCTGAGGCTGTGGAGCCCCTGTATTTTGTGATTGATGAAAAACTGAACAGCGTTGACCTTACCGATAAGGGTGTTGAACTGATAAGCGGCACCAATCAGGATCCAGAGTTCTTTATCCTGCCTGATATAGCCAGCCAGCTCTCTGAACTTGAGGCTCAGACAGACCTGAGTCAGGAAGAGCGCTTAGCCAAGAAGGATGAACTGCTCACTAATTATGCTGTAAAGAGTGAGCGCATACATACCATAAACCAGTTGCTTAAGGCCTACTGTATGTTTGAGCGCGATGTAGATTACATCGTAACTGAGGACGGTAAGGTCAAGATTGTTGATGAGCAGACAGGCCGTATAATGGAAGGACGCCGCTGGAGCGACGGACTGCACCAGGCTGTTGAGGCTAAGGAGCGTGTCAATATTGAGGCCGCTACCCAGACATTCGCTACAATCACGTTGCAGAACTACTTCCGTATGTATCATAAGCTGGCCGGTATGACCGGTACGGCAGAGACAGAGGCAGGTGAGTTCTGGGATATCTATAAACTGGATGTTGTGGTAATTCCCACAAACAAGCCCATAGCACGTATCGATCAAAATGACCGCATATACAAGACCAAGCGTGAAAAGTATAAGGCCGTAATTGAGGAGATAGTCAAGCTGGTAGGTGAGGGTCGTCCTGTTCTGGTAGGTACTACATCGGTCGAGATAAGTGAGCAGTTGAGCCGTATGCTTACCATGCGTAAGATAGAGCATAACGTGCTGAACGCCAAACTGCACCAGAAAGAGGCCGATATCGTGGCCAAGGCTGGTCAGAAGAGTATTGTAACCATAGCCACCAACATGGCTGGTCGTGGTACCGATATCAAACTGTCACCTGAGGTTCGTGCCGCAGGCGGTCTGGCCATCGTAGGTACGGAGCGTCATGAGAGCCGCCGTGTGGACCGCCAGCTGCGTGGTCGTTCAGGTCGTCAGGGTGATCCGGGTTCATCAGTATTCTTTATCTCTCTTGAGGATAACCTGATGCGTCTGTTCGGTTCAGACCGTATAGCTCCGCTTATGGACAAGCTTGGCCTGCAGGAGGATGAGATGATTGAGAACAGTTTCATTACCAAGCGTATTGAGCAGGCACAGAAGAAAGTTGAGGAGAACCATTTTGGTATCCGTAAACGCCTGCTTGAGTATGATGACGTGATGAACAAGCAGCGTACCGTAATCTATGAGAAGCGCCGTCATGCACTGATAGGTGAACGCATAGGTATGGATATTGCCAATATGATCTGGGACCGCTCAGCTGCCGCTGCGGAGAACTGTGCAGATTATGAGAGCCTGCAGATGGAGGCATTCCGTGTGCTGGCCATAGAGCTTCCGTTCACAGAAGAGGAGTTTGGTAAGATGAAGCAGGATGAGGTGTCAGAGCGTATCTTCAACGCAGCTATGGATAACTTCAAGCGTAAGTGCGAGCGTATGGCACAGATAGTCACTCCTGTCATCAAGAAGGTATTTGAGGAGCAGGGTGACCGCTATATCAACATTCTTATTCCTATAACCGATGGCCGCCGCATGTATCAGATTCCCTGTAATCTTAAGGAGGCATATGAGAGCGAGGGTAAGAGCGTAGTTACATCTTTCCAGAAGGCTATAATGCTACACACCATAGATGAGTGCTGGAAGGAGAACCTGCGTGAGCTTGATGAACTGAAACATTCTGTACAGAACGCCAGCTATGAGCAGAAAGACCCGTTGCTCATATTCAAGCTGGAGTCAGTGACCCTGTTTGACAATATGGTCAACAAGATGAATGACCAGACCGTTTCAATCCTGATGCGCGGTCAGATTCCGGAGCCTGATCCTGATCAGGTTCGTGAGGCACCTGCTCAGAACCGTCAGCAGAGGCGCCAGTACAGCGAGAACCGTAACAGTGACTTGGGTGATCCCAATCAGCGTGCTGCAGCCGGACGTGACACACGTCAGCAGGTACGTGAGCCTATCCGCGTGGATAAGACACCGGGCCGTAATGACCCGTGCCCGTGCGGTAGCGGCAAGAAATTCAAGAACTGCCACGGCCAAGGTCTTTAAAACAAGATAAAACCATACAGCTATGAGATTAAGCGAATCATCATTCCAGGAAATCAAAGCACTTCTGACAGGAGTCATAAACGAGTTCCGCCGTCCCCAGGAACAGTCTGTAGTGACGGACATACATATCATGCCCATACGTGAAACAGGCGATGTGACCGTAAGTGATGATGATCACGACCTGGCCACCACCAGGCTCTCAGATCTGGTGGAGATACCAGAGGAGGATTTCTACCAGGTAATGGAAAAGGCCCTGCGTCGTATCCTCAAGGATATAGATGCGGAGCAGCCGCTTGAGAACCTTGCCATCTGGAAACCTTTCTCATTTGTCCTGGTGGACGATGACCGCGAGACCGTAGCGGAGCTCATGCTCTTTGATGAGGACAACACCCTGTTGAGTCAAAGCCTGATGCAAGGTCTGGATGAGGAACTTGACTCCTTCCTCAAGGATCTTCTGGCAGAATGAAGGATGTATGCTGAAATGCTAAAAATGGCTAAATAGATAGTTTTAGTCGGAAAACTCTGCGCGGCGCGTGGAGTTTTCTATTATCTTTGCGGCTTGAAAACAAGGACGTTTAATGATAATCAATACTTCAAACAGGGAGGAGATTCGTGAGAGGGCTATTGAAACCACATCGGAGATTGTTCTGCGGTGTGGAAATCTTTCTGTGCGTATGGATGATGTGGCGCAGGAACTTTCAGTGTCCAAACGTACCCTGTATGAGATATTCGGTAGCAAGGAAGAGCTTCTGCTGGAATGCATGAACAGGCATATTGCCCGCATGTCAAAGATGCTTGAAGAGGAGATTGGCAGGGAGGAGGATGTGCTCACGGTGTTCCTTAAGCATCTGGAAGTCCTTATAAATGAATCACGCGAGAGAGACCACAATAAGTTTGAGGATATGGACAAGTATCCCAAACTGAAAAAGGTGTTCCATGAGCATCTGGCAGACATGGCACGCCGTATGCGCAGCTTCATGGAGCTGGGCGTAAAGCAGGGCGTGTTCCGTGATGACCTTAATATGGACGTGCTCATGAAAGCATTCAGTGCTATGGGTACAATGGCCAACAAGGAGGCCGATAGGGGTGAGTTCCGTTATGATGAACTGATTGACGGCACGCTTGTAGTCCTGCTGCGTGGAATTGCCGCACCCAAGGGTATGGCCAAGCTTGAAAAGTATAGGTATAAATCAAATAACAGATGATGAAAAGAGGTTTATTATGCAAGACCGGATTTCTGGTTGCGGTTGCCCTGATTATAGGGGTGGCCGTTCATGCGCAGGATACCGGCACTGGTGCTGTTCTTAAACTGACTCTTGATGACGCACTCAGCATTGCCCTGAGTGACAACCCTACCATCAAGGTGGCTGAACAGCAGATTGAGGTTAAGAAAATAAGTAAGGATGAGGCATGGCAGTCACTCCTTCCCAGCGCTGATTTTAGCGGGACAGTACAGTACACAGTACTTGCTGCAGTAATGAAGTTGAACGGTATGGAGTTCAAGATGGGTCAGGACAATACCAGCACTTGGAACGGTCAGTTCCAGGTAAGTCTGCCTTTATTTGCTCCCACGGTTTATGCAACCATGAATCTGACCAAGACTGACCTAGATAACGCGGTTGAACAGAGCCGTAGCTCAAAGCTGGATCTGGTTAATCAGGTTACCAAGGCATATTATCAGGTTATACTGGCTCAGGACAGTTATGATGTGCTTTGCCGCAGCTATGAGCAGGCTGAGAAGAATTTCAATGTGGTTAATTCACTTTACGAACTGGGCGGTACCAGTGAGTATGACAAGATAAGCGCCGAGGTGCAGTTGCGTTCACTAAATCCCACTGTGATTCAGGCACGTAATGCAGTGAATATGGCCAAACTTCAGCTTATGGTGCTGATGGGTATAGACCCTGAGACTGAGATCGTTGTTGAGGGCAGCCTTGAGGATTATGAGGACCAGCTTTACGGTGAGGCGCTTAAGGCAGGTGACTATTCTCTTGACAACAACACCAATATGCGCCAGCTCAAGATGAGCGAGACCATGCTGAATCAGACACTTAAGGTTCAGAAGATGAATTTCCTGCCTACTCTTGCATTGGCCGGAACATATTCTCTCCAGTCACTTTACAATGATAACTGGAAGGTCTATAACTATGATTGGGCCAAGAGTTCATCAATAGTGCTGTCGCTTTCAGTCCCCATTTTCCGTATGGGTAACTTTACAAAACTGCGCAGCACCAAGCTGCAGATAAGTCAGCTTAATGAGAACATTGACTATACCCGCCGTCAGCTTGACATGCAGGTACGCAGTTATATAGACAACATGAAAGCCAATGCCGATCAGGTGGCCAGCAACCATGAGGCTATCGAGCAGGCGGAGAAGGGCCGTGAGATAGCCAGCAAGCGCTACGAGATAGGCAAGGGTACCATCCTGGAGCTTAACAACTCGGAGGTGCAGCTAACACAGGCCCGTCTTACATACAGCCAGTCCATTTACAACTATCTGGCAGCCAAGGCAGATCTTGACAAGGTACTTGGTAATGATGAGAAAATTCAGGTTAAGAAATAAGAAACAAACAAATATAGGATATGAAAGCATTCAGAATTTCAGGAATTGCTCTCTGCTCAATGCTGATTATGGCATCTTGCGGGCAGAAAAAGACAGAGACAGCTACTCAGGCACCTTTGGTGAATCCTGATGCCAAGCCTCTCGTGAAACTTGCCAAGGTGGTTGAGGAGCCTGTAGCCCAGATTCAGGTCTATTCGGCTACAATAGTAGGTGAAATCAAGAACAACATTGCACCTGCCACACCTGCCCGTATCAGCAAGATCAACGTTGAGGTAGGTGATAAAGTAAGAAAAGGACAGGTCCTTGTCCATATGGACGAGACCACATTGAGCCAGCAGGAGATGCAGCTCAAGAACTTAGAGACAGAGTTTAACCGTATAGACCAGCTCTATAAGGTGGGCGGTGTCTCCAAGTCGGAATGGGATAACGTTAATCTACAGCTGGAAGTGGCACGCAAGTCTTTCCAGACCCTGAGGGAGAATACCAAACTTGAGAGCCCCATTGACGGAGTGGTGACAGCCCGTAACTATGACAACGGTGATCTGTACGGAGGTCAGCCTATTCTGGTGGTCCAGAAGATTGCTCCGGTAAAACTGACTATCAACGTGTCTGAGCAGTACTACTCAAAAGTTAAGAAGGGTGATGAGGTGACCATCGAGTTGGATGCCTATCCGGAAGAGACCTTTACAGGAAAGGTTTCTCTCATCTATCCTACTGTCGATGCCATGACACACACATTCCCCGTAGAGATAAATGTGGCCAACCAGGACCTTAAACTGCGTCCCGGCATGTTTGCCCGTGCTACGTTGAATCTGGGCACTCTCAACCATGTGGTGGTTCCCGACCTGGCCATTGAGAAACGTGCCGGATCAGGTGACCGCTTTGTGTATGTCTATAACAACGGCAAGGTGGCCTATAGCAAGGTTGAACTGGGACAGCGTCTCGGCGACCGTTATGAGCTGATATCGGGCGTGGCCAACGGCGCTCAGGTAGTAATAGCCGGTCAGGCCAAGCTGGCTGACGGCAAGGAAGTTGAAGTTGAAAAGTAAATAGCACTTTATCATGAGTCTATACGAAGGATCGGTCAAAAGACCAATTTTTACGGCACTCTGTTTCGTGGCGGTAGTGGTGTTCGGCTTGTTCTCATATTCCAAGTTGCCCATTGACCAGTTGCCCGACATAGAGTCAAACACCATCATGGTGTTCACGTACTACAACGGTGCCAATGCATCGGATATAGAGAATAATGTGACCCGTCCGCTTGAGAATACCCTCAACAGCTGCAGTCACATCAAACATATCACATCACGTTCATCGGAGAACGTATCCGTAATTACGCTAGAGTTTGAGTTCGGCCATTCAATTGATGACCTTACCAACGATGTGCGTGACAAGCTGAGCATGATTAGCAATTCGCTGCCTGACGGCGCGGGGCAGCCCATAATATTCAAGTTCGATACCAGTATGCTGCCTATCATGCTTCTTTCTGTCCAGGCAGGAGAGAGCCAGGCCGCACTCTACAAGATACTTGATGAGAATGTGGTTAATCCCCTGGCCCGTATTCCCGGCGTAGGTACAGTATCGGTTACAGGTGCCCCGCAGCGTGAGATTTACGTATATTGCGATCCCGCCAAACTTGAAGCTTATAACCTGACAATTGAGGCTATCTCCGCCATGATAGGTTCTGAGAACCGCAGCATACCGGGCGGTAATCTGGATGTAGGTAACGAGACTTATGCACTGCGCGTAGATGGTGAGTTCAAGGACCCGCGTGACATGGCTAACCTGGTGGTGGCGTCAATAGGCGGACGCAACGTCTATCTGAGTGACCTGGCCGAGATTGTGGACCGCACCCAGGAGCGTGCCCAGGAGTCTTACAACAACGGCGTACAGGGTGCCATGATGGTTATCCAGAAACAGACCGGTGCCAACACGGTGGAGATATGCCGTAAGGTAAACGAGGCTCTGCCGGCATTGCAGAAGAACCTTCCCAGCGATATTCAGATAGGTATGATACATGACGGATCGGAGGATATCATCCAGACCGTGAACTCCCTGGCCGAGACCATCGCTTACGCTCTGCTGTTCGTGGTTCTGGTTGTATATTTCTTTACCGGCCGCTGGCGTGCAACCGTGGTTGTGGCCATCACAATCCCGCTGTCACTGATTGCATCGTTCATATATCTGTTCGTAACCGATGGCTCACTCAATATTATATCACTGAGTTCACTGACCATTGCCATCGGTATGGTGGTGGATGATACCATTGTGGTATTGGAGAATATCACGACCCATATTGAGCGCGGTGCCAACCCCAAACAGGCCGCCATACATGCTACCAATGAGGTGGCCGTATCGGTTATGGCATCAACAATGACCATATTCGCCGTGTTCTTCCCGCTCACCATGATGTCGGGTATGGCAGGTATCATGTTCAAGCAGCTGGGTTGGATGATGTGTATCATCATTGCCATCTCTTTGGTTGTATCGCTTACCCTTACCCCGATGCTCTGCTCACGTATGCTCAAGCTTGAAAAGAAGGGCAGCCGTTTACACTCCATCCTGTACAATCCTATCCAGAAGGCTCTTGACGGCCTGGATTATTGGTATTCACGCCTTATCAATAAGGCTGTCCGTCACCGCAAGCTGGTTGTGATTGCCTGCCTGATCCTGTTTGTGGCTTCACTGTTTACCGCAAGCAACCTTAAGTCAGAGTTCTTCCCGAGCGATGAGCAGTCACGTATATCGGCAACCATCTACATGCCTATCAATACCAACACAAACCGCTCGCGCAGCGTGGCTCAGGAACTTTCGGACCTGTGGATGAAACGTTATGCCGATGACCTGGTTACCTGTAACTACCGTGTGGGTGCCGCCGATGAGAACAACACTTTTGCATCAATGCAGACCAACGGAACCCACATCATATCATTCACAATATCACTCAAGGAACTTGGTGAGCGTACCATCTCATCTGACCAGGTTGTTGCCGAGATGCGTGCCGACCTTAACGCACGTCCCGAGATTGAGCGTTTCATGGTTACCGCCGGCGGTGGTATGAGCATGGGCGGTCAGTCAAGTGCCGAGTTTGAGATTTACGGTTATGACTTCAACGAGACCGATGAGGTGGCTGCCAAGCTTCTCGCTGCCATGAAGGAGGTAGAGGGAGTAGGCGAGGCCTATGTAAGCCGTGACAACTACCAGCCGGAATATGAAGTGGTGTTTGACCGCGAGAAACTGGCTCAGCATGGCCTGAACCTCTCAACCGCTGCCACATACCTGCGTAACCGTATTTACGGTGCCACCGCTTCCTACTTCCGTGAGGATGGTGAGGAGTATTATATAAAGGTGCGCTACGCTCCTGAGTATCGTACACAGCTTGAGGACATAGAGAACATCCTGCTTTATGGCAGCGGTGCCAATGCCGTACGTGTACGTGATGTAGGTCATCTGGAGGAGATATTCACTCCGCCTACCATACAGCGCAAGGACCGTCAGCGTATCAATACCGTATCGTGCGTCATTGCCGGTGGTTATGCCCTGAGTGATGTGGTTGAGGCCGGTCAGGCTATCATCGCGAACATGGATCTGCCGGAGGGCGTGAACGTTCAGATATCGGGTGACTATGAGGATCAGCAGGAGTCATTTGCCGATATGGCTACCCTGGCACTGCTTATCATAATGCTGGTATTCATTGTGATGGCTGCCCAGTTTGAGTCTCTCACGCTGCCGTTCATCATCATGTTCTCAATTCCGTTCGCCATGAGCGGCGTGCTGATTGCCCTCTGGCTTACCGGCACATCACTTAACCTGATGAGCGTATTGGGCGGTATAATGCTGATTGGTATCGTGGTTAAGAACGGTATTGTGCTCATTGACTATACGGGCCTGTGCCGTGAGCGTGGCATGTCGGCTGTGACAGCAACCGTTACAGCAGCCCGCAGCCGTCTGCGTCCGGTGCTCATGACCACCCTTACCACTATCTTAGGTATGATTCCTATGGCTCTCAGCCAGGGTCAGGGCTCCGCAATGTGGCGTCCGTTAGGTATATCGGTTATAGGCGGTCTTACCGTTTCAACCATTCTTACATTGGTTCTTGTGCCAACCCTGTACTGCATGTTCCAGAGCAACGGAATCAGGAAAGCCCGCCGTAAGCACCGCAAGCAGCTTGAGCTGGATGCTTTCTGGGCCGAGAACAAGGATCAGTTCATTCATGACAAGACAGCAAGAAAATGAAAGCAATACTTATAACATTCGATCAGTCATATACGGAGCGTATTATTGACTTGCTTACCACAAACAACTGCCGCGGCTTCTCCATGGTGGAGCAGCTGCAGGGCAGGGGTTCTAAGACGGGACAGCCTCACTATGGCAATCATGCCTGGCCTTCCATGTGCTCTGGCATCATCACTATGGTTGATGATGACAAGGTGGATATCGTGCTTGAAAAGCTGCATGCTATGGACATCGCCACGGAAAAGCTGGGTTTGCGTGCCTTCACTTGGAACATTGAAAAAAGCATCTGACTGATGCTTTTTTCAATTGAAAATTGAGAATTGAAAATTGAAAATTAATACGCAGAACCTGCGTATTATCCCGTGACATTAAAAAAGCGTGCGATTCGCACGCTTTTTTATCAATTTTCAATTTTCAATTTTTATAGGTTGGAGGTCCAGCCCTGGGCTTTCAGCTCCACCTCCTGTCCCGATTTAGTAACCAGGTGGCGGCCCAGTTCGGGGCGTGTCATGTGGCCGATAAGTTTTACGTCCTTGAGCTGGATGACCTTGTCGTGGTCGGTCAGGGGTACGGTGAACAGAAGCTCGTAGTCCTCGCCTCCGTTGAGGGCACAGGTATATACATCCATATTGAGTTCCTCAGCCATTACTGCGGTCTGGTAATCTATGGGGATGCGCTCCTGATATACGCTACAGCCGGTACCGCTCTGCTTGCAGATATGTATGAGTTCCGATGACAGACCGTCGGATATATCCATCATGGCGGTTGGCTGGATGCCTGCCTCACGGAGTTCCTTAATGATGTCGCCGCGGGCCTCGGGCTTGAGCTGACGCTCCAGCAGGTACTCCTTGCCTGCAAAATCGGGGTTGAACGGTTCATTGGCATTGTGCGGTGTGCTGTTGAATACGGCCTTTTCACGCTCCAAAAGCTGCAGGCCCATATAGGCAGCACCAAGATTGCCCGATACGCATATCAGGTCATTCTGTCCTGCTCCGTTGCGATATACAGTCTTGCCTTTTTCAGCCTCTCCTATACATGTTATGCTTATCGCGAGCCCTGTCAGTGACGATGTGGTATCACCGCCCACAAGATCTACACCGTGGCGCTGGCAGGCCAGCAGGATGCCGGCATAGAAATCCTCCATATCCTCTACGGAGAACCTCTTGCTCAATGCAACGGATACGGTCATCTGGCGCGGAGTGCCGTTCATGGCGTAGATATCGGATATGTTGACCATGGCACTCTTGTAGCCCAGATGCTTGAGCGGAACGTATGTAAGGTCAAAATGTACGCCTTCCATAAGCATATCGGTGGTTACGAGTACCTCCTTGTCCTTACCGGAGTAATCAAGCACCGCACAGTCATCACCTACACTATATAAGGTGGAACTGTTCTGAGGTTTTAGGTCTTTTGTGAGGTGGTCTATCAGTCCGAACTCTCCTAATTCTGAAATCTCGGTACGTTTTGCCTGTGACATATTTATTATGACTGTTTAAATGATTCTATATGATTAAGGATTGTATGATCAAATTCTTTTGCATCGCGTAAGAATGCAGGTCTTACCGGCAGAATGAAAATTCTGGTTTTAAGGTCATCATTAAGGTCCATGCCTGATAACCGGGCTGCATCCTTGGCGGTAGTTACTATTATGGAACCTTGTGGCATGCTTCTAAGACGGTGTTCTACCTCTGAGATATCGTTCCTGCTGAAATCATGATGATCAGGGTAGGATAGCATGCTTACCTCCTTGTGGCTTTTGCGGAGCTGTGTCTCCATCGGGGCCGGATAGGCTATTCCGGTGAGGGCAAGCACCGGGCAGTCTTGTGAGGGTACGGCCGATTTTCCGTCAAGCGGATAAAGGCCGCCGTATTCAAGGGTCGTAAAGAACACTTCCTGCTCAGGGCTTACTGTCAGCATAGATGCAAGGTCATCCATTTCACGTGAACTCATATCCTTGGGGCACTTGGTCACGACTATTATTTGTGCCCGGCGGCGGCAATTGGCGCTTTCGCGCAGACGTCCGGCCGGCAGCATGGCATCTTGAAGAATGTTGCGGCTGTAGTTTACCAACAGTATGTTCAATGAAGGAGTAACCTTGCGGTGCTGATAGGCATCGTCAAGAATGATGACATCCGGCGAGCAGAGGTCTGCCAGGCGTCTTATTCCTGTTACCCTGTCCTCACATACAGCTACTGCAACATCCGGAAAACAGCGTTTGACCTGTAGGGGTTCATCGCCTATCAGGTTGCTGTCTGATTGGGCATCGGACAGAATGAAACCTTTTGTATGGCGTCCGTATCCGCGGCTCAGTATGGCTATGCGCATCCTGTCCTTAAGCAGGGCGGCAATGTATTCCGTGTGCGGAGTCTTGCCTGTACCGCCCACTGTGATGTTTCCAACGCAGATTATAGGTATGGGAAATGACACGCTTTTGAGCATCCCGCCATCATACATGCGGTTCCTTAGGCCTGTGAAAAGGCCATAAAGCCAACCAATGGGTCGAATAACATTATAAATACGGAATGCAGGTTTCATTATCTCAGGATAATATTGTATCTTTGATAATCAATTGTTACAAAAGTATACAAAATAAAGTATATAGGGCGCATTTAAGGGGACTGGCTTTGGCTTGATTGTGAAGAAGACAGCTTTTTTACATGTTTTAATAACCTTTGGTTGTTATATTCGCTAAAAATGTTGTAATTTGCGCCCGTTTTAGACGCTATGGGTAAATAGTGCCTGAAGGGAAAGATGCTCGAGTGGTTGAAGAGGCACGCCTGGAAAGCGTGTATACGCCAAAAGCGTATCCGGGGTTCGAATCCCCGTCTTTCCGCCTAATAGACTGACTTAATTGAAAATAATAATAACTAACAACTAAAAATTATCTCAAATGAAAAAGGTATTTGCATTCGTTGCAATGATGGGACTCCTTACTTTCGGAGTTAACCAGACAATCAATGCTCAAGAGACAGCAGCACCTGCCGCAGAGGAGGTTGCTGAAGACAATTCTGCCGCAGACTCAGTAGCCGCAGCTGAACCGGTTGAAACTGAGGCCGCTGAAATTGAAGAATCATCAGAAACAGAAGGTGAAGGTCTTCACAAGATTATCAAGACTAAGTTCATTGAGGGTAGCGCAGGCTTCATGTCACTCGTTGCCATCGCTATGATTTTCGGTCTTGCTCTCTGCATTGAGCGTATTATCTTCCTGAGCCTTTCAGAGATCAACAGCAAGAAGCTCCTTGAGGACATTCAGGCTGCTCTTGAGAACGGTGATGTAGAAGGTGCCAAGTCAATCTGCCGCGATACCCGTGGTCCTGTAGCTTCAATCTGCTATCAGGGTATGATGCGTATCGACGAGGGTCTTGACGTTGTTGAGCGTTCTGTAGTATCATACGGTAGCGTTCAGGCTTCAAACCTTGAGAAGAACCTTTCATGGATCACCCTGTTCATCGCAATGTCTCCTTCACTCGGATTCTTGGGAACTGTGATCGGTATGGTACAGGCATTCGATGATATCCAGAAGGCTGGTGATATCTCTCCGCAGGTTGTTGCCGGTGGTATGAAGGTTGCTCTTATCACAACTATCTTCGGTATTATCGTTGCTCTTATCCTTCAGGTGTTCTATAACTACATTCTGAGTAAGGTCGAGGCTCTTAACACTGATATGGAGGATTCTTCAGTATCTCTGCTCGACATCATCATGAAGTACAACCTGAAGTTCAAAAAGTAATTAAACCCCGATTATGGAAAACGAGAATAAACAAATAAAGGCTTCCAAGTGGGCTCTGGGTATTCTCTTCGTACTTTCCGCTGCAGTTCTTGTAATGTTCTTCGGCGTAGGTTACGGAAATAAGACCTATCTCAATGGAAAGAACCAGATAGATCCCCAATATACCGGACTGCTGCTCATTTGGCTTTACGCTCTCGTAGGCCTGTGCATACTGTCAGTACTCGGTTTCGGATTAGTTGCCGCTTTCAGAAACATGAAGGTTAAAGCTAAGGGTCAGAAGAAAACCGGATTTGCCGGATGGGTATTCCTGTTCACTTTTGCCATCATAGCAGCTTCATATTTCATGGCTGGCACAGATCCCGTATTGTTGGGTGACGGAAAGACATGGGAGACAGACGTAACTAACCTTACACTGTCAGATGTCTGCCTTTACTCAATATACGCTCTGTTCTTAGGTGCTGTTCTGAGTGCTCTGCTCTCAATGTGCAACATATTCAAGGCAAGAAAGTAATCTGATAAACTAAGAAAAGAGTTATGGGAAAAGGTAAAAGAAAAGTTCCCGGACTTAACCAGTCTTCGACAGCAGATATCTCATTTATCCTGCTTATCTTCTTCCTGGTGACCACATCTATGGATACGGATACGGGTCTTCCCCGTCGTCTTCCGGAGTGGGATCCCAATGTTGAGGAGCAGGAACTGACCATCAAGGAACGTAATGTCATGACGGTCAAGGTCAACATGAACAATGAGATCCTTGTCAAGAATGGAAAAATGAATCGAGTAATAGATATTTCGGAGCTTAAGGATATTGCCAAGGAGTTTATTGCAAACCCTAATGACGATGTTAACCTTCCCGCTATAGAGCCGTATGACATAGAGGGCTATGGTACTGTCAATACCACCATCAAGCATGTCATTGCTCTTGATACGGACCTCAGCGCCAATTACTCGGTTTATTTCAAAGTCCAGCATGAGCTGTCATTAGCTTATACTGAGTTGAGAGATGCTTGGGCAAGAAGGTATTTGGGTAAGCCACTTTCCGAATGTGATCCTAAGACTGAGGAACCTATTGCCAGAGCTGTGTATGCTTCCAAGATTTCGGAAACTAATCCTAAAGAATACGGTACGGAGCAATGAGTAAGTTTAGAAGTAATGGAAAGAGAGAAATGCCGGAGTTGAATACTTCGTCACTTCCAGACCTTATATTTACAGTCTTGTTCTTCTTCATGATGGTTACATCCATGCGTGATATCACTCCATTGGTTGATGTTAAGACTCCGACCGGAGGAAGTGAGATTGTAAAACTTGAGAAAAAATCTTTGGTTTCGCATATTTACATCGGCCCTCCTGCCAAGCAGTTCCGTGCTGTTATGGGTTCTGCTGACCGTATTCAGTTAAACGAAGTTATTACTGATCAGCCGGAGGCAGTACGTGAGTTCGTAATTGCCGAGCGTGAGAGTATGTTTGAGAAGGATAAACCTCTCATGAAGATGTCTCTTAAGGTAGATAAGAATTCAAAGATGAAAATGCTGCAGGCTGTGAAGCTGGAGCTTCGTAAAGCTAAGGCTTTAAATATCGTATATTCAGCCGGGCAGGAAAAACCTAAGAATTAACGTAAATACGTTCCTGTATAAAGAAAGGCTCCCTGAATCAAGGAGCCTTTCTTGTTTATTTGCGGTATGTCAGGAAGGAGTAGGGGTATGGATTCCTTTCATCAGGATCGTGGTCTTCTTGGCTTATCAGTTTCCAACGGCTGTTGCTGATGTAATCAGGAAAGAACGTATCAGCCTCAGCGGGTGTGTCATGAACCAGCGTTATCTCCAGCTCATCGGCCAGTTCCAATGCCTGGGCGTATATCTGTGCCCCTCCTATGATGAAGACTTTCTCATCCGGTGCGCAGTGGGAATGAGACCCCTTGCTGACGTGTAAGAACAATGTTACGCCGGTTGGGCAGGGCACCCTTGGGCAGTGACTCAAAGGTCTTGCGCCCCATAAGTACGGTGTGACCGGTAGTGAGCGCCTTGAAACGTTTGAGATCGGCACTAAGATGATAGATCAAGTCCCCTTTATAACCTATGGCTCTGTCCTGAGCTATTGCAACAATGATTGATATCATACGGAAACGTCGGCTTTGATATGCGGATGCGGATCATAGCCCTCAAGCTGGAAATCCTCATACTTGAAGTCAAAGATGCTCTTGACATCCGGATTGATAATCATCTTAGGCAGTGGGCGAGGCTCACGCGTAAGCTGCAGGCGCGCCTGGTCAAGATGATTCAGATAGAGGTGTGTATCACCTGTGGTATGGATAAAGTCACCCGGTTTGAGGCCGGTCACCTGCGCCATCATCATGGTAAGCAGGGCGTATGACGCAATATTAAAAGGTACACCTAAGAAGCAGTCGGCACTGCGCTGATAGAGCTGAAGGCTCAGACGCCCGTTTGCCACATAGAATTGGAAGAAGGCATGGCAGGGGGGCAGGTTCATGTTCTTGAGGTCTGCCACGTTCCATGCACTAACTATAATGCGGCGTGAATTAGGGTTATTCTTGATGGTCTCTACTGCCTCTGATATCTGGTCAATGAATCCACCCTCATAATCGGGCCATGAACGCCACTGGTAGCCATAGATATGGCCTAAGTTGCCGTCAGGATCAGCCCACTCATTCCAGATACGTACGCCGCGCTCCTGCAGCCAGTTTGCATTGGTGTTACCATCCAAGAACCAGAGCAGCTCATAAATGATGGATTTGAGATGCAGCTTCTTGGTGGTGAGTAGGGGGAATCCCTCCTCAAGGTTGAACCGCATCTGATGTCCGAACACGCTTATTGTGCCCGTTCCGGTGCGGTCACCTTTCTGTACTCCCTCGCGTAATATCCTGTCAAGCAGGTCCAGGTACTGTTTCATCCTTATTTCTCTTTTCTTGTCTGCGAATATACTGATTTTTTGGCTTACCTTCGCGTATTAATTAAACTAAGGCATGGCTTTTACACAGGAATTTATCAACATATTACCCGTTTCTGAACGTGATGCTCTGCTGGCTGCATTGGAGCTTGAGCCGGAGGTGAGCATAAGGTTCAATCCCAAGGTAGATGATGTGGAGGACCTTGTGTTGGAGTCACTTGCCTGCAGGGCCGATGGGCGTGTGCCTTGGATGGACGGAGCGGTATATCTGGACCACAGGCCACAGTTTACCATGGATCCTCTTCTGCATCAGGGCTGTTACTATGTTCAGGAGGCATCATCCATGTTCCTTGCAGAGGCTGTAAGGAAATGTGTAAGCGGGCCGGTACGTGCACTTGATCTCTGTGCCGCTCCAGGCGGTAAGTCAACACTGCTGGCCGGGTTGCTGCCTGAGGGCAGCTTGCTCATATCCAATGAGATTCAGCGCGGCCGTGCTCAGATACTGGCCGAGAATATGGTCAAGTGGGGCCGTCCGGGCGTGATGGTTACCTGCAATACTCCTAAGCAGATTGGCGAGTCAAGCCTTATGTTTGACCTTATAGCCGTTGATGCGCCATGCTCCGGTGAGGGTATGTTCCGTAAGGATGATGGGGCTGTACGCGACTGGAGCATCGGGAATGTGGAGATGTGCGCTGCACGTCAGCGTGAGATAATAGAGGATATCTGGCCGGCTCTGAAACCTGCTGGATACCTTATCTACAGCACTTGCACCTTCAACCGTTTGGAGGATGAGGATAACGTGCGTTGGATTATGGACAGGTTCGGAGCTGAGGCCGTTGAACTCAATCCTGCCGCCGAATGGAATATAGCAGGCTCATTTACTGATGACAGCCTGCCGGTTTATCATTTTATGCAGCATCGTACACGTGGTGAGGGTTTTTTCCTGTCCCTTCTGCGTAAACCGGAAGGCGCTGTGGCTACCTTAAAAAGCAGGCCTTTCAAGGCTGACAGTTCAAAGATTCCTGCAGAGTGCAGGGAATGGATTAAACCCGATAGCGGTTATGAGTTCTTTATAAAGAATGAGTCAGTCTATGCTCTGCCTATGAAACTGGCTGATGATATGTGGCAGGCAGGTCAGGAACTCTATCCTCTTGTGCCCGGTATTGAGGTGGCCACGCTCAAGGGCCGTGATTGGGTTCCGGCACATGCGTTGGCCATGAACGCCGTTCTCAACAGGGATGCTTTCCAGTGCGTGGAAGTGACCCGTCAGCAGGCTCTTGCGTACCTGCATTGTGATGCCTTGAGATTTGAAGATGTGCCGCGAGGCATAGTGCTCCTCACTTATCAAAATATACCGTTGGGTTTTGCCAAGAATATAGGCAACCGTGCCAACAATATGTATCCTCAGGAGTGGAGGATAAGGAACTCAATCAGTTAATTGCTTCCGAACAGACCGTAAGTGGTACGTATTACCCGGAACTCAGTACGGCGGTTAAGCTGGTTGCAGATATCTTGTTGGGGTTCCGGAAGGGTCTTAATAAACTCTTCAGTAAGGATTGTGCCCTCCTCAAGGAAATCATACTTCTCAGCTGCTTTCTTGTTGATGGTTTTGGGAGTGGTCTCTCCGTAACCGCGGGCGGTGAGTCGTTTGGAGTCTATCCCGTTTGATATCAGGTATCTTACCACACTCTCGGCACGTTGTTGTGACAGGCGCTGGTTGTATTGGTCATCACCCTTGTAATCACAATGGGCTCCTATCTCTATCGTAACGCCGGCGTTATCAGTAAGCAGCTGCACAAGTTCACTGAGTGCGTCAGCTGATTCCGGACGCAGGTTGGCACTGTTGGAGTCAAAGAAGATATTGTCTATAAGTACAGGCTTGGATATTGAAGAGAGCGGGAACTGCAGCACATACTCACGGTCCTGATTGATGCTGTCGGCCGTCATCTCCTGCTTGTAGTTCATGAATCCTTTGGCTGTTCCCAGTAGCAGATAGCTTACTCCCGGATTGATTCGCTGGGTGAATGATCCGTCCTCCTTGACGTTGAGTTTGAGGTTGGTTCCGTCATTGCCTACCAGATAGACCAGGGCATCAGGTAGTTCATATCCGTCCTTCTCATATACCCAACCGGTTATCTTTTGCACAGTTTCGGGTAATTCAAAGCTCCAGATATGGTCACGTCCGCGTCCGTCGCCGCGGTTGCTGGAAAAGAATCCGCGGGTCAGGTCACCCTCAAATGTCATTCCGAAATCATCGGAAGCGGAGTTGACAGGTGCACCCATATTGGTAACAGTCCATGTGCTGTCACTGGTGCTTACGGCGCGGAAGATGTCCAGTCCACCCATGCCGGGGTGTCCGTTTGATGAGAAATAGAGCTCTCCGTTGCGGCGGAATGTGGGAAACATCTCATTTCCGGGGGTATTGATATCGGACCCCAGATTCTCGGCACCTATCAGACGGCCTCCTATCGGTACCCTCCACAGATCCATGCCACCGTATCCGCCATCCATGTCAGATACAAAATAGAGCCATTTGCCGTCAGGTGATGCTGCCGGGTGTGCATAGTTATAAATTGAGTCTGATGATGAGCTGTATGGCTTGCCTGCAGCCCATGCGGCATCACTTCTGGCCGATTCATGTATGGTGGCTGGGCGTGGCTGTTGCGGGTCCGATGAGCAGTAGGTGTAGTACATGGTCTTGAAGTCTGGACTGAACGAGCAGGTGCCATCCTCGAATTCGGTGTTGGGACCACCCTCAATGTGCTCCGGCTTCTGCCATTTGCCTTTCTCGTCCTTGCGTATCACAAAGAAGTCACAGCTCTTCATTCCGGTGATGCCGTTGATGTCATCGCCGGTACACTCCTTGCGGGCGGATGTAAAAACTATCTGGTCATACTCTGCACTGGCATATACTGGTGACCAGTCGGCGTATCGGCCGTTCATCAGTTTGTCTTTCTTTACGCTGTAGCGGGTGGGATTGTCTTTCCACTCCTGAATCATACTGCATGATTCCAGGCCTGTCTGTGCCAGGCGGTCATCAGGGGCATATTCCAAAGCTATCCGGTAGTTCTTTTCTGCATCATTGAGTTTGCCGTCCATGCGTTGCATATCTGCAAGATGGCGATAAACTATACTATCGGGGTATTTGTAACGGACTGCGTTCTTATAGGCGGAAAGGGCGCGCGGTACATAGTTGATGTGACGGTAGCTCTCTCCCAGTTTGAAGGCTATCTGTCCTCTTAGTTCCTTCTCCTTGGAGGGGGTGCCGGCGTAAGCTTTCTTATAGAGTGCGGCGGCGTCATTGTATTCACCTAATGCATACTTCTGGTCTCCTTTGCGCAGACTGAGCTCAGCCCCGCAGCTGCAAAACAGCAACAGGGCCGCCACTATCAGGTGTGCAGCCGTCCGTTTCATTTATTGTAATAACGCGGAATATTTGTTGTTATTGCTGTTTTTGGGGGGAAAACTTGAAGAGATTGGTGCTGTTTGTTATTTGATGTTGTAGTAAACCAATACGGGATTATTGAAGGCTTGGGCTTTCATAGTTTTCTCGAGTTGGGCAGAGAACTCGCTGCGTTCATCGGACTCATCAAAGAGTGTCTCGGGAAGTCCCTGTACAATGGTGACATAGTCGGATTTGGACATGGTGTTGGGAGTGATGCTCTTATTTGTGCCCTTTGCCTTGAAACCTGAATATTTTTCAACGCCATCTTTGCTGACACGGCAGTATGTTGTTCTGGACCTTGTCATGTTGTCGTACCAGAATGACACGTATTCGCTATTGATGACGGGAAATGACATTACTGTAATAAGGCTCTCTCTCTTTTCAGTCAACACATCAATCAGTCTCATAGCGATGTTGTTGCTGTTTTCTTCATTGATGGTGTCAAACTCGGCAGGTATTCCGTCATCACCAAAATTACAGTGCAGAATAGCCTTCTCCTCCTGGTCTATATCGGCCGGAATCTCCAATACTGAGCAGACACTTCCTGTCTCGGCCAGAAACCTATAATCGGGGTTGTAATATGACATATCGGAACTCAAAAGCATGGAGAATGCGCTTATGTCCTTGTGTATCCGGCGTACCTTGCCTGTGTTGGAGCTGACAAAACAGATTGCGGTCTTATCCGTATTATTCGGAACCATTCTGCACAGAAGCGTGGAGTCATCATGTTCTGCCATGCTCATTGTCACACCATCCAGAGAAACTGATCCCAGGTATTTCATATCGGGTACGGAATACTTGTGAATGGTAGTGAATGCATCGATTATGGATAAAACCTTATTGTCGGGTGAGTAGAGATAATCTGCAATAAATGTATACTCGCCGTGGCCGCGTCCCTTTTTATCGAATTTGACAATCTGTTTTCCGTCCTCAAATACATAGATTATATCGTTTATGGAACGGCATATGGTTGTGGAACCGTAGCACTTTATGCTGTTGACGCCGTCAATGGGGGCATCGCTGACAAGAGGCACAATACGTATGTTGGTTGCCATATCCTCAAATACAACTTCCTGGGCCTGATCGGCATCATTTATGGAAACAAGGTCTTCAAAGGAGGCTTTTTTCTTGCACTCTGTGAATAGCAGGAGTGCGGTTGCCATGAAAACAAATAGTCTGAGGTATTTCATATCTGTATTATTTAATGTTCTTGTAAAATCCGGTGATTTTGCTCATAAACAGTGTCAATATTCCGATGAACAGCGGTGATAATTCACCACTGTTAATGGTGTGATTAATGATGAAAGAATTTACGATAGGTATGGCGACCATCACCATGCCGACAGCAACTGTAATTGTAATGACCTTGGACATCTTTTGGCCCTCACCTTTTCTGTACTTGCCGAGGAACAGGGCGTTAACTATAAAAGCTATGGTGATTATAATGTAACCTGCTCTGGCAAGGAATTCCATTGGGCTTAATGTGCCACCTATAGCATTATAGACGATACCTGCGATGAATAAGAGAGTTATTATGATCAGAATGCCGAGGAAGAACCATGTCACTGCCTTTCTGAACTTTCCGGGCTCTTTGTACTCCGGTATAACAATCTCCCTGAAGTTAATCTTCCTGGTAAAGAATTTGGTCTTGGTACCTATTGCAAATAAGAATAATACCAGCATTGCTATGGAAGCGCCGATGCCAAGGAAGAAGTAGTTAAAGACAATCCAGAAGGCAAATCCCGCACATGATAAGGCAAAAGCGCTCTTGTTGTAGAAAAGCTCCTCTCTTAACAGCGTCCGGAGGTCAAGTTCGGAATGATCGGCACGGTTTATCCTGCGTATCAGTAAGATGTGCAGCAGAATGTCAATAGCCATATATATGCAAAGTATCCAAGTGCCGGTGGTTGTCATTTTGGGGCTAAATGCAAACGTGAGAATCAATATGGGTGTTAATGCATAGAGACTCCATGTGGTACTTAACTTGAACAATCTTGTAAAGATGCCTATGTTCTTGAGGGTGGCCTTACGGATCTGCTCGGGAGTTACTATCTCCTTGCCATCCAGTTTCTCATCAATAAGCTTATAAGCCTGCTTGAGATCCTCAAGCTCTCTAAGGTTGAAATTATTGTCTGTCATAGGTTCTGCGATTTAATTGTTAGACATTGATTTGAGTTGCTCCTTGATGCGGAACAGCCTGCTGGTTACGGCCGATGCCGTAATGCCCACGATGGCTGCAATCTCATCATAACTCATACTCTCCAACCACAGAAGGATAATTGCACGGTCAAACAACTCCAACTTGTTGATCCTGTCATACAGCATCTTGATCTGCGCGCTAGACTGATCGTTGTCGCTGACTAGAAGATCCTTGTCGATGCCAAGCGGGACTGTTGGCACTCTCCGCTTATCGGCCCTGTTTATGGCACAGCATGTGTTCAGGCTGACGCGCCAGACCCAGGTCTTGACACTGCTGTCGCCACGGAACTTGGGATAACTTTTCCATAGATTTACCAACACTTCCTGGAAAAGGTCATCGACTTCTGTCGGATTGTCCGAGAAAAAGTAGCATACCGTATATATTGTCTTACGGTGCTCACGGACCATTTTTGTGAATTCTAACTCTAAATTATCCATCTGTTTTTGAAGTTCGTTCATACAATTAGTATCCGAACCTTCAGATTCCTTTCGGGAAAAATCAAAAAATTTTCAAAGTCTTGAAGAATTATCGGCAAGGACGTCATGAACAAGCGCTGTGACCATCTGCTTGAGCTCTTCCACGAACTGGGCGGGCTGGTATTTGCCACGCTCAATCTCACGCAGACGTTTCTCCCAGATGCCCGTAAGTTCGGCGCTCTTGAGCAGTTCCTCATGTATAAGGTCTATGAGGCCGATGCCCGTGGGGGTGGGATAGAGGTTCTTTTTCTCCTTGCGCATGTACCCGCGTTTATATAAGGTTTCTATTATTGCGGCTCGTGTTGAGGGGCGGCCTATTCCGTTCTCCTTCATTGCATCGCGCAGTTCCTCATCGTTGACCAGTTTGCCGGCGGTTTCCATTGCTCGCAGCAGGGTGGCCTCGGTGTAAGGTTTGGGCGGGGTGGTCCACTTTTCCTGGAGTTCAGGCAGGTGCGGTCCGCTCTCATCAACAGTGAACTGGGGCAGAATACGCTCGTCATCATCGGCCTTTTCATCCGATTTCTCTTTATCAAACAGTACTCTCCATCCGGGTTTTAGTATCTCACGTCCAGTGGCCTTGAACTCGGCGCGGCCGGCCTTGCCCATGACTGTGGTCTGGGCATATAGGCAGTCAGGATAGAATACCGCAATGAAACGGCGTGCTATCAGGTCAAACACCGCGCGCTCCTGCTGGCTCAGGTTGTTTGGATAGACTCCGGTGGGTATGATGGCATGGTGATCGGTCACCTTGCTGTTGTCAAACACCTTCTTGGACTTGGGCAGTTTCTGTCCCTCCAGCGGGGCGGTGAACTGGGCGTAGTCCTTGAGTCCCTTGAGTATGCCGGGGCACTTGGGGTAGATATCATCGCTCAGGAACGTGGTATCCACGCGCGGGTATGTGGTGATCTTCTTTTCGTAGAGTGACTGGATGGTCTTTAGGGTGTCATCGGCCGAATACCCGTACTTGCGGTTACACTCCACCTGCAGCGATGTGAGGTCAAAAAGGCGTGGGGCAAAATCCTTGCCCTCCTTGCGGGTTACATCGGTTATGACAAAATTGAGGGGGCGGATCTCTTCCAGCAACTGCTGGCCGTCCTCAATCTTGGTGAACTTGCCTTTTGTATATGAAAAGGTGGTGTCGCGATATACGGTCTTGAGCTCCCAGTACTGCTCGGGTTTGAAGTTATCTATCTCCTTCTGGCGGTTTACGACCAGTGCCAGGGTGGGGGTCTGTACTCGGCCTATTGAGAGCACACCGCGGTTATTGCCGTTGCGGTATTTTATGGTGTACAGGCGGGTGGCGTTCATACCAAGCAGCCAGTCACCTATGGCGCGGCACAGTCCGGCTTCATAAAGTGACTTGAACGCATCCTGATCCTGCAGGTGGCTGAATCCCTCACGTATGGACTCCTCAGTCAGTGAAGATATCCACAGACGCTTTACAGGACACTTGGCACCGGCTTTCTGCATCACCCAGCGCTGTATAAGTTCACCCTCCTGGCCGGCATCACCGCAGTTGATAATGCCATCGGCCTTCTGCATGAGTGACTCAATTATCTTGAACTGTTTTTCTATTCCCTTATCCTCAATCAGCTTGATACCGAACCGGGGCGGAATCATAGGCAGGCTGCCTAAGCTCCAGTTCTTCCAGTTCTGTGTGTAGTCATGGGGCTCCTTAAGGGTACAAAGGTGACCGAAGGTCCAGGTTACCTGATAACCGTTACCCTCAATGTACCCGTCGTGTTTTGTCTTGGCGCCCAGTACATCGGCAATATCCTTTGCCACGCTGGGCTTCTCAGCTATACATACTATCATAGTAAATGCAAAGATAATTTATGCTGTGCACCTTTTTCTCAGAAAAAATGAAAAAAAGTAGTTTCTTTACGAAAGGAATTCCAGGTTTTGGTGTCTAATTATATGAACGAACTTCAAAAAACAGATGAATTGTTTAGATTTTAAAAGTCCAATTTAAATATAATTTGAAATGAAAAGAATCAGTTTGATTGTTTGTGCGGTACTGGGTATCGCAGGATGTGGTAAATCAGTTCCAACAGATGTTGTAGTTATTGATGATGACGATGCCGTAGAGGTGGCGTTTGAGGATGTGGCGACGGATATCAGAATCGTGCCTCTGATATCGGACGAACCCATTGGAGGTTGCAGTGAGTTGCATTGTTACGGAAATGAAGTGTTCATGTCCGATAAGAGCACTGAATACCTCTACTATTTTGTTGACGGAAAGTTGGTGTCAACACTTCATGCCGTAGGTCGTGGTCCCGGAGAGTATATCGGAATCACCCACTTCTTCTATTCGCCCGCCAAGAAACAACTGTATATCAGTGCTATAGGAGCAGTAGATGCCACTACGTCATCGCTCTACATAATGAAGTACTCTGTTCCCGATATGAAATATATAGGCAAAGTTGCTTTTGAAGGTAATCTAATGGGTATGGCATGCCACGATGGTGACAAGATAATATCATACGCGGTTCCTCCTATGGATATTAATGCGATAATTGCAGGAACAGCTACCGATACTTGCAGGATTCAGATTTCAGATGTAGAGACAGGCCAGACCATCAAAAGGCTCAGAGACATATCATATTATGATTATCTTCAAGGAGACCTGCTTCTGACAAGTTGCGATGACATGAGCAACAGTTTCTGCGTCTGCGATGATGTAAATAAGGTGTTCCACTATGAAGGTGACAAGCTTGAAGAGGCTTTTGCCTTTACATTTGGCAAGAAGAATATCCCACAATCGCATCTGGATCCATATAAAGGCACTCAGGGCCTGACAAACCTCTTTGAGTTTATGATGTCAGATCAGGCAAAAGATGTTCTGGAAGGCGGTTTCTATCCGATTGTTGACGGCGACAGATGCTCATTCTGGTATCACAAGGCTTTGAATAATCCCTATGACCATTACTACCGTTATGAAAACGGCAACATAGTAAACTACTGCGGCTTCCGTCCCAAAGGAATGAATATGCCCATCCTGCCCAAAAGCGTATCCGGCAACGGTTACGTAGCCATCATTGAGGGTACCACCGATTTAAAGTTCAAAGATTCCGGCGAGCGAAGCGAATTCTCAGCCCAACTGGAGAAAACCATGAACGCCCAGAATCTGAACAACCCCGTCCTGGTCTATTACAACATCAAATAACGCAAATAGGACTTGTTAATGAACACGCAGTAGCCCGGAACTTTTAGAATGGCCGTACTTGCAGAGAGAATAGCGTGTATAGGTGATTTTTTGCAAGTATGGCCGGAAAAACAGGGAAAAAGGGGCAAAATGATGCCATACTTGCTTGAAATGTGAGCTACAGGGTGTATGGCTGCAAGTACGGCCGGAGAACAGTTGTGGCCAGGAATCCGAGATAGGAAATCTAACGCAGCGGGGACGGTTCTGTTCGCGAACAGAACCGTCCCCCCTGCGTTGCATTAGCCTTTTTCTAACCTACCATTTTCTTGGATTCTAGGGATGGGGCGATGATTGAGACAAGATTTTCAGGGTCAGTATAGTCCGATATAGTTTTACTGTCAACTATAAATCCCCATTTTTTTAAGCATATCACCCAATTGACGCAATAGGGTCTTGTTGAAGTAATAATAATCGTTTTAAATCCTGAGCGGTATTTAAGGGATACGGAGTTTCCTATTTCAAATCCGCGTATGGAATAGCCATTCCTTAATAGGAAATAAAAGGCATTATATATTTTCCAAAAGATCTCGTCCCGGACCTCCAATTGGGGAATATCAATCATTTGAGTGTTTTTTAATTATTAAAGGATATCGGAATAATGCTGCTTTACATACATTGCAAACTCTTTCCATGAACTACCATTGCCGGTTTCATCGATCTTGGTCTTTCCTAAAAATCCGCTTAGATGAAACTTCTTGTTTATAGAATAACCATCGTAGTTTTCAGTTATCGTAATACGCTTCCTCGTACGTTTGTTAAAGTACGATACAGACACGCATTGAATACGTCCTCCTCCAATATACATACGATCTCCTTTATAATGGAGTTCACTTACCAAATAATCGAAATATTTGACGATCTCCCAGAAGGTTTCTTCCGTGTCTGTCATCTCAAAAGAACCAACTTGCAACATCTCTTTTTCAAATAACCAAGCTAGTTCCACAAAGATAAGCAAATAAATAATGGTATAGTAGTGATGCTTGACTTTGTCGAGATAAACTTTCTAAATGATTTATGAGAGTTCCAGGAATGGTTCGTCACCAAACAGTTTCTTTAGGTTCTCAAACTCTTCCACCAGTTTGTAGCAATTCGTGTTCTTTTCGGGAGAACAGGTTTTGGCCATCTTATCGGGCAACATGAAAAAGTAAGTCGTTCCATCAAAGACTAATCTACCAAGCCCATTGGGCTTGACAGCCTTGTCAATGGCATCGGTAATGATTGCAGTCAGGCGGTCTGCTTCTTCAGTGCTTATTCTTACGGTATCACTGGATACCTTTACGTTTTCCTCCTTTTTACTACGCCCACGCCTAGAGACAGAATAATTGCTCTTGAACCTGTTGTACACCAGCATGGGGCCATCATTGTCCCTTATAAGGAATATGCCGTACTGGCCTGAGAAAGAGGGTGAAGCAAAATAACCAATAGAATACTCTTGAGGAAACAAATACTTTACGACCTCATTGTCATATTGATTACGTAAATTTCCGTCTTTATCATTTGCAATAAAGCGGTCGCTGGGTTCCAGGAAATCCTGAGCCATTACATCAAAGCTGACAGTCGGTGCACAGTATAAAGCTAGTAGGAATAAGATAGTATGTAGTTTACTTTTCATATGTCCAGATTGTTTTTTGCCAAGGTCTTCTGAATATTATGTAGTCACTTGGGCTATAAACGAATGATTTAAGAGGGACTTTTGCGCGGAAATCATATTTCCATGTGTTCACACTATGTTTACGGAACTTACCGTCCTTCATCATATATACTACAATCTTGGTCCTCAATCCGTTCTTATACTTTTCTTTGTATTTCCTGATTGGCTCTTTATGATAACTGCCGTCGCGGTATTCTTTTTTGCTCTCTATCCTTATTCTTTTACCTCTACCGATATATTTATATGTATCTGTAATGAATGTAGGATGATCATCATCAGTCTCATCGGGGTCATATAATTCCCTGCTAAGGATTCTTCCTTTTTTATCATATACATGAACGGCATTTTCTGTTATATCCATTCCTATATCATCTTTTTTCAGGAATGATGTCTCTTTCCATTCATCACCTATAAGGCGATATGACCTTACAGAACCGTCACTGCTCTTTATCTTCCTTTTGATGCTGTTGATTGTTTCAATGGTATCGATAGTCTGACCGTTGCGCCTGATTTCATACTCTGTCCAAGAGGAATCAGGAGTATTGTTGAAATAAATGACACGGGTAACCAGAGCAAGTTCACCATCGGATGAATAATGATACTCTTCACGCTCAAACACACTATCATCATGATACTCAACCTTGCTCAGCAAATTGCCGCGGGTGCTGCCGCAAGCCGCAACCACCAAAGCAGATGATAATAAAGCAAATATCTTCTTCATAATTCTGTCTTATTTGTGAGAATGTGGAAATGTGGAAAAGGGGACAGTCCCCTTTTCCACATTTCCACATTCTCAATAAAAGAATTCATAATTTGTAAAAATATAGGATATTCCAAAATTCAATGACCAGATGGACCCGACATTATCGTAATGATGGTTCGAAGTGAATAATTGGAATCTCAAGGCTTGGTCAGTATCAAAGAAGGGAAATAGGACTTTTTTTAGATGCCAGTCTGTTTCAATCCCCAAATAATACCCTCCGACTAATGATGTACTGCTAATTATCTTTTTGTTTTTTATGTCTTTCTCAGTTGTATCTTGTAACATTCTGGAGAATGATACTCCGGCAACAGGAGTCAGGTTGATATTATGGTTTGCAAAGAACGTATATCCAATTCCTAATCTTATTTGCACTTTATTGACAAATCGATCAGTATTCCAGTTGTAGTTGTTGTCCGAATCGTAGTAAAAGTCAGAAGAAAGCAATCGTCCCCATAAAGCTGATCCATTGAGTGCAAACCTAAATGATTGTTTTTGTAACTCAATTAAAAGGTTTAAGCCATTGAACAGATTAAATACATCATGAAATTCCCCGATGATAATTGAATTCTCATATCCGATGAAAGATACGGATAGTGATTTGTCCGGGTTGTAATAGGAATAACCTCCAAAATGTACTTCCGGGAACAAGTATTGTTTAAGCTCGTAAGCATACTCATCATGATTGCCTTTACCCATAAACCGATCATCGGGCTCCAGAAAATCCTGAGCTTTTACATCAATACTTATAGCGGAAGCTGCAACGAGCAAAGCAGATGATAATACAGCAAATAAATACTTCATAATTCAGCCTTATTTGCTGCAAAACAATCTGTATATATGAGGTCCTGCAAGGATTAAGCGTTGCAAAACCGTTGCAATTTGCGTTTCCCGGTGACTAAATGAGAAAAAGAGGATGAATTGAAAGCCATCCTCCTAAAAAAGTACCAAGCAGTGCTCAGATTGAAGGGGATAGTAAACTGTCCCCTTCGGTACTATTTCTCGTTAAAGATAAGGTTGAGTCCTTGTCGGGTATAGTAGGGAAAGCGTGTATCACTTGATATGAGAGGGATCCCTAACGTCATGGCGTGTGATATTATCACATGGTCCGATGGGTCCTTGTGGTTCATAGTTTTGTTTACGCTTAAACGTGAGTACGTCTGCATCACATCTTTTGCGATGGGCAGAATCTCTACAAAGTGTGTCTCCTCTATGGAGCGCACCATATCTTCAGCAGTTTTCCATTTCTTGTTTCCCCATCCCTTGTTGTTATATGCTACAATAAGTTCACGGACACTCTCAGCACTTATGTACATAAGAGTCTCTGGCTCACTTAAAATAGAATAAACATTTGGGTCAAGTTTATCATGGTCAGTGCTCAGGTATATAAAGATATTGGTATCAAGTAAATATCTCATAACAACAGCATTGGATCTTTAACCCATACTTCTCCAAGATGTTCAACAAATGATTTCATACTCCTGTTTTGTGGTACAATAGTAGCCTTGATGGCTCTCCTCTCTTCAGGGGTCATCTTCTTCCTCTTTTTTGAGGTGTTTTTAGTGGTTTTGGTTTCCATAATATTATAGTTTTATAACTGTTTGTGGCAAAGATAATGAAAAATCTGAAACTTGTTCATGACACAGGGAAACGATACTATTGTGTCTAGCCTACGAAATAGTTTACTCTGGTCTTACTTTGACAGCCGGGGCATTCAAATTCCAGGAAAGATTGAAACCTCTTAATTGTAGCATCTTTGAAAACATCGCCATATTTACTGGTCGTATTGCCGGCGTGATCCAGAAAGTTATTCTTGTTGAAAGAAACCTCACCACCGCATTTGGGGCAAGAATAAAGGGTTCGATAATAGACTCGGGGGTCTTCTTCTCCGCCCATTTTAGTATCAGTAAAAACTTCTGAAGCGTTATACTCTTTCATAGTGTTGAACTTTATTCTAAGACTGAAGGACATTTTTTGCGTGAGAACGCCAATTCATCAAGAAATCATATGCTACGATGCATGCCTCAGGTACACTGTCCAATATGGCAAGACCACTGATGAACTTGTTAAAGTTGTTGACTACATACAATTTGCCGTTCTGTTCATGAATGACAATGGTCTGGACTCCCAGTGTAATAGAGATATACGTACTGCCTTCGGTGCTTTGTGAAACGGCGGCTTGTGGTTCTTTCCTTGTGACGTATGCCAGAAATCGGTCAAAACTATTTGTTACGGGATACAGCTTACCTTTTACCATTAAACGTCCTGTCCATCGGAAAATGACATTTATTATATTATGATAAG
Source organism: uncultured Bacteroidales bacterium (assembly GCA_902763885.1). Classification (GTDB taxonomy): domain Bacteria; phylum Bacteroidota; class Bacteroidia; order Bacteroidales; family Bacteroidaceae; genus Colenecus. Next base: position 303,777 of record CACWTU010000002.1, read on the forward strand.
CCGATATCAGATCATCAATATCTTGATTCCGACTCCACAAATGTTTGCCCTCATCCCAATACGCAGATACTTTTAAAAAGAAATACTCACATGCGTCAGCTTCATTCTCAAACAGTTGAATATCTTTTTTTGACCCTCTCTCATTTATCAGATAAGACTCCCATTGATTTGATGTGTTACTCAACACATAACCCTCAAGAAAACCATATGGAAAATCAAAATCTTTCAGGCAATAGTAGTTCCGCGGAACTCCTATCGAATCAAGTCTCTTCTGTAATTCAATTCTATTCATGACAATTGCAAATCTAATTAAAAAATCACACAAAAAGTTTAGTGGCCATACATTGGAATAGAATGGTTGTGGGGGCGATTTTTTGCAAGTATGGCCGGAAGAATGGGGAAAAAGGGGCTTTTTGATGCCATACTTGCAGGAAATGTGGATTATATGGCTTGTGGTGAGAGGTATGGCCATAAAAAAGAATTGAGAACCGCCCGGATGGCAATTCTCAATTCTCAATTTTCAATTTTCAATTGGAATTACTCCGCCAGGAGCAATTCCATAACTTGGACAGCGGCTTTGGCGACGCTGGTGCCGGGGCCGAATATGGCGGCGGCGCCTGCCTTGTAGAGGAAATCGTAGTCCTGGGCGGGGATTACACCGCCTACTACTACCATGATATCCTCGCGGCCCAGTTTCTTGAGTTCCTCGATAACCTGCGGAACCAGGGTCTTATGGCCGGCGGCAAGTGATGAGACGCCCAGTACGTGGACATCGTTCTCAACTGCCTCGCGGGCCGACTCGGCCGGAGTCTGGAAGAGCGGACCCATATCCACGTCAAAACCGCAGTCAGCGTAACCGGTGGCTACAACCTTGGCGCCGCGGTCGTGACCGTCCTGACCCATCTTGGCAATCATGATACGGGGCTGACGGCCCTCCTTCTTTGCGAACTCTGCTGTAAGCTGGCAGGCTTTCTCAAAGTCTGCGTCTTTCTTGCTTTCTGATGAATACACGCCTGATATTGTTCTGATTACTGCTTTGTATCGGCCTACAACCTTCTCGCAGGCGTAGGAAATCTCACCCAGTGATGCGCGTACCTTGGCGGCCTCAACGGCAAGTGCAAGCAGGTTGCCCTTACCGGTCTCGACGCACTTGGTGATGGCATCAAGAGCCTTTTGTACATCGGCCTCGTTGCGGTTGGCACGGAGTTGTTTCAAGCGCTCAATCTGCTGGTTGCGTACGGCGGTGTTGTCGATCTCAAGGATATCGATGGGATCCTCGTGATCCAGACGGTACTTGTTGGTACCTACTATGGTCTGGGTGCCGCAGTCTATGCGGGCCTGGGTGCGGGCAGCTGCCTCCTCGATACGCATCTTGGGCAGACCGGTCTCGATGGCCTTTGCCATACCTCCCAGCTTCTCAATCTCCTGGATGTGCTCCCAAGCCTTGTGGGCAATCTCGTTGGTCAGAGACTCAATGTAGTATGAGCCTGCCCACGGGTCAACCTCGCGGCATACGTTGGTCTCCTCCTGGATGTAGATCTGGGTGTTACGGGCAATACGGGCACTGAAATCGGTAGGCAGTGCTATGGCCTCGTCCAGAGCGTTGGTGTGCAGAGACTGGGTGTGACCTAAGGCTGCTGCCATAGCCTCGATGCAGGTACGGCCTACGTTGTTGAACGGATCCTGCTCGGTGAGTGACCAACCTGATGTCTGGCAGTGTGTACGCAGAGCCATTGACTTGGGGTTCTTGGCACCGAAGCTCTTGGTTATCTTGGCCCAGAGCAGACGGGCTGCACGCATCTTGGCAATCTCCATGAGGTGGTTGGTACCGATGGCCCAGAAGAATGACAGACGCGGTGCGAATGTATCTATGTTCATGCCGGCGTTGATACCTGCACGCAGATACTCCATACCATCGGCCAGAGTGTAAGCCAGCTCAATATCGGCGGTAGCACCTGCCTCCTGCATGTGGTAACCGGAGATTGATATTGAGTTGAACTTGGGCATATTCTGTGATGTATATTCGAATATGTCGGCAATTATCTTCATGGAGAACTTGGGCGGATAGATATAGGTGTTACGCACCATGAACTCCTTGAGGATATCGTTCTGGATGGTTCCCTGAAGCTCCTCAAGTGTGGCACCCTGCTCCAGACCTGATACTATGTAGAAGGCCAGGATAGGCAGAACGGCACCGTTCATTGTCATTGATACTGACATCTTGTTAAGAGGTATGCCGTCAAACAGTACCTTCATATCCTCGACCGAGCAGATGGATACACCGGCCTTACCTACGTCACCTACCACACGCTCGTGGTCGGCATCGTAGCCGCGGTGGGTGGCAAGGTCAAACGCAACAGACAGACCTTTCTGACCGGCGGCCAGGTTACGGCGGTAGAATGCGTTACTCTCCTCAGCAGTGGAGAATCCGGCATACTGACGGATGGTCCAGGGACGCATCACATACATGGTCGAGTAGGGTCCGCGAAGGTTAGGGGCGATACCTGCGGCATAGTTCAGATGCTCCATGCCCTCCAGGTCCTCCTTGGTATATACAGGCTTTACTTCAATGTGCTCCGGAGTCTTCCAGATCTCATCGGCACCGGCCTTTGTCTTGCATCCGCAAAGAGCCTCCTTGGGGGCTGCGGACTTGATGTCTATATTCTTGAAATCGGGTTTCATAACTACGGATTATTTGATGTTAAGCTTGCTGTTGAAATCACGGAGAGTCTCAAGTACGTTGCAGCGTACATGGACGTAATTCTCTATACCGGCGGCCTTGAGGTCCTCGATGCAGGCGGGGTTACCGGCAATGACGAATATTGCGCTGTCACCTACAGCCTTGAATGCGGCGGGACCGTACTCGGCGTACTCATCGTCGCTTGAGCAGAGCACCACGATATCGGCACCTGCCTTGCGGGCAGCCTCGGCTCCCTCCTGGACGGTCTTGAAACCAAGGTTGTCTATAATCTCGTAGCCTGCGCAGCCAAAGAAGTTACCCGAGAACTGGGCGCGGGCCTGACGCATGGCCAGATTTCCGATGGTGAGCATGAACACCTTGGGACGGCGGCCGCTGGCCTCGGTCTGAAGGCGCAATGCCTCAAACTCTGATGCTATGCGAGAGCTGTCAAGGGTTGCGATGGTTGCCTCACCCTCTGCCTTGCAGCAGCAACAGCAGGTCTTGGGGGCACGGCCCTCGGACATCTCCTTGATGTTGGGGAACTGGTTGGTTCCCAGAAGTGACTCCTTACGCTTGGCGGCGTTCTCATGACGGGTGGCGTTGGTGGCGTTTACAGCCTCCTGAACCTTGCCGGCCTTTACCATTGCCAGCATACCGCCCTCATCCTCAACCTGGAGGAACAGTTTCCATGCCTGCTCTGCCAGAGCCTCGGTCAGGTTCTCCACGTAGTATGAACCGCCGGCGGGATCTACAACCTTGTCAAAGTGTGACTCCTCCTTAAGCAGCAGCTGCTGGTTACGTGCCAGACGCTCCGAGAAATCATCGGATTTCTGATATGCTGCATCGAACGGGGTGACTGTGATTGAGTTGACACCTGCCAGAGCGGCACTCATGGCCTCGGTCTGTGAACGCAGCAGGTTTACGTACGGGTCAAACAGTGTCTGGTTGTACTTGGTGGTGACTGCGTTGATGAACATCTTGCATGAGCAACGGCAGATGCCGTCCTCGGGGTTCTTGCCGCAGTGGCACTCTGGCTTGTAGGCCTCGACTATCTTGGCCCAAAGCATACGTGCTGCGCGGAACTTGGCAATCTCCATGAAATAGTTGGAGCCGATGCCCATGTTGAACTGGATCTTCTTGGCTACCTTGTCGGCTGGAACGCCGGCCTCGGTGAGGGAACGCATGTACTCGTTACCCCAAGCCAGTGCATAACCCAGCTCCTGATAGCAGAATGCGCCGCTGTCGGTAAGCATTGAAGCCTTGACGGTGAGGGCGCGGAACTTCTTGAGGGGCTCAAGTATCTCAATCAGTTTGGCGGCATCATCAAGACCGCACTCAACGCCGTTCTTGAGCATTGAGCCGATGGGATCATATGCGATTGAACCCTTCAGCGTGCTCAGGTCATAACCTTTTTTGGTGAAGTAGTCAACCAGAGCCTGGGCCTGTGCGCAAGCCAGCTGGGGCTTGGTGCTGAAATTGAGTTCGATGCAATCGGCCAGTATGCCGTCCAGCAGTGCCTCCAGATCGGCACCCTCAATCAGACGGCCGCGGCAGCAGAAACTGAGTGAATCGACACCCTTGTTCAAGATATCAAGAGCCTTTGCATTGGCCTCCTTGATGTCTTTGGTGCTGATACCCTGGCGTACAAACCAGCTGTTGCATGCCTTGGTGCCGCGCTTGTAAGGAAATTCTCCGGGTTTGGTCTCTGTGTCAAGGCCTGCCAGATCCTCCTGGCGGTAGAACGGCTGAACCTTGAATCCCTCGTTGGTTCTCCACACGAGTTTCTTCTCAAAATCGGCGCCCTTAAGGTCCTCAGTTATCTTGGCCATCCACTCCTCGGTGGACACGGGCGGGAACTCTGAGAAGAGTTTTTCTTTGTAGTTTGACATAAATTACTTGTTTGATAGGATAATTCTCAATTGTGTGTTCTGTCATGCACAAAACATGGCAAATATAACTAATAAGGTTGACTAATCCTACTTAAATCCTGCTGATTTATATTATTTGAATAACTATAAATTTTTAAGGATTTGTTATGAATAACGTGTATAAAATGTGAGTAACTTTGCGGTCGAAAAAATCGGACAAGCCTTAATGGCTGCTCAAAACGCTGAAACATAATGGATTGGATAAAAACACTGCTGTTTGATACAGAATCTATAGCTCATCTTCTCTTGCTTTACTCTTTCGTGATAGCGGTAGGCGTACTGCTTGGAAAGCTCAAGTTCCGTGGGGTATCGTTCGGCGTGGCATTCATTCTGTTTACAGGAATCGTAGTAGGCCATTTCGGCTTTACGGGTAATCTCAAGACAATAGGCTTTGTCCAGGATTTCGGACTTATATTGTTTGTATATAGTCTGGGCCTTCAGGTAGGTCCTTCTTTCTTTACATCATTCCGTCAGGGAGGTATGAGGATGAACCGTCTGGCCGTGTATATGGTACTGCTTAATCTTGCGGTGGCGATAGGTGTTTATTACCTGATGTTTGACCGTAGCAATCCGGACAGTTTCCCCATGCTTGTGGGTGTACTGAGCGGTGCCGTTACCAATACTCCCGGGCTTGGTGCTGCAGAGGAGGCTCTGCGTCAGATGGGCAATACCAGCGTTGAGATAGCATCGGGCTATGCCTGTGCCTATCCGCTGGCTGTGTTAGGCGTTATAATGGTGCCGATGATTGTCAAGTTCATCTGCAGGATCAAGGATCAGACTGAAAACGAACAGCTGGCCAATCTGGAGCAGGCCGATACCAGCCAGAAACCCAAACGCCAGTATATTGAGATGCAGAATGACCGCCTGGCAGGACGCACGGTGGTTGAGTTGAGGCGTATCATGAACCGTGAGTTCATCTGCTCACGCCTGATGCATGACGGCAAGGTGGAGACCCCTCACAGGGATACCGTGGTGAATCTCGGTGACCAGCTTTGCATTGTAAGTTCAGAGGATGATGCCGATGCCATTCTGGCTATATTGGGTTCACACGTGGATGTGGAGTGGGATAATGTAAAGGGTTCGGAGCCTCTGGTGTCACGCCGCATAGCCGTGACCAAGGAGAAGCTCAACGGCAAGACACTGGGTGAACTTCATCTGGGCAGCATATACGATGTCACCATAACCCGCGTGGTACGTTCCGGTACTGAGCTGTTTGCCTCGGCAAGCCTTATCCTGCAGGTGGGTGACCGCCTTACGGTAGTGGGCAAGGAGAGCAGTGTGACGGCTGTGGCACAGCGTGTGGGCAATGAGATAAAACGCCTTGATGCTCCTAACATAGCTACCATATTCATCGGTATTATGGTGGGTGTACTCTTTGGCAGCATTCCTTTCTCTATTCCGGGTATTCCTACGCCTATGAAGCTTGGCCTGGCCGGCGGTCCGCTTATCATCGCAATCCTGATAAGCAGGTTCGGTTATAAGTTAGGATTGGTTACATATACCAAGGCAAGTGCCAATATGATGCTGCGTGAAGTGGGTATCGCACTGTTCCTGGCAAGTGTAGGCATCAAGTCTGGTGCCAGTTTCTTTGAGACGGTTACATCGGGTGACGGACTCATATATATGCTGGGCGGACTGCTCATCACCGTAATACCCGTATTCATTGTGGCTCTCATAGCCCGCAAGCGTTACAAGATGAACTACTACAGCATATTGGGTCTTGTGGCAGGCGCCAGCACCAATCCTCCCGCCCTGGCATTCGCCAACAGCCAGACTGAGCACGATGCTCCCGCCGTAGCATACTCTACGGTCTATCCTCTGACCATGTTCCTGCGTATTCTCACGGCACAACTGATGGTGCTGATAGGCTGCAGCCTCTTCTAAAATGTACCAAAGGGGTCTGTCCCCAATGGTACATTTTTACCAGTCTTGATTTAGGATGTAGGGGGTACCGGAGGCGGTAATGCCGGCACCGCTGATGGTGTAGTGCTTTGAGAAGCTGTTGTTGTAGAACTCCACGCGGGCGTTGCCTTCCTTGTCAGTGATTACATTAGGATTCCAATAAACGGTTCTGCGGATATCGGTCTGACCCGGAACGGCTCCTTCAGGATATTGTGGGGCGTAGAACTCAACAGGGACAGAGAAGCCTTCAATGGTTGTGGTCCTGCGGCTCAGGTTACGGATATCCTTGTATGAGAGCAGGTCACGGTCGTTCTTGATGAGGATGTCAACCAGACGGTATCTCTGCCATGAGGTTTCAACCTCCTGGAACCATTCAATATCAAGATGCTTGCGGTGGTAATCCACAAGCAGGGGGGTGAACTCTGTGAGATGTCTGAGATACATTCCGTCATCAAACACTATGATACTCTTGACGTCAATCATATCAATGTTCATGGGTTCATCAAAAGGCTTCTTGTCAAGCACTTTCTCGGTATTGTGTACATAGAAGTATGGCGGATACTCCTCAAAACGGATACCTTTCTCAAGGAAATACCCCATGACATCAGTGGTGTATTCGCCCAGATCCAGCTCCATCTCTGATTCCTTCTCAGCATCCCATGACGTAAAGGTGTCATAATCCACAAACTGGCGTTGCTCCGTGATATCCACATCCTGGAGTACGATACCCAGGTCTTCACGTATTATCAGCGGCATTCCGTCATCCTCTTTTTTCTTCTCGGCCGATGGGTCAACCACCTTGCGGTCATTATTGCTAAGGTCAATCTCCTGCTTGAGGAATGACCTGGATTCAGGCTTATCGGACCGTTCAAACTTGATACGGGTGCTGGTCTCAAACTTGGTCTTGCCGTTACGCTTGTGCGTATAGAGGCTGATGGTCATCTTGGCCTTTCCGTAGAAATCACTCAGGTCAAATCCGAAATAACCGGTAGTGTCAGTATGATATTGGAATGACTGGAAACGTGACTTGTCATCTGTGGGTATGACCGATGCATATACGTCAATGCCTGATGCAGGCTTGCGTTTGGAGTAGGTGAGCACCCAACCGTTCATGGTGAGGCTGTCCTCAACCCTGTGCTTCTCAGAGAAGAACTTCTGTCCGGTCATGAATTTCCACTCATAACGCTCCCAACCCTGTACCAGGGTGAGCAGGTTGAGGGCTTCGCGGTGTAGCGAATCATTGCTTTCAAGATACCATGCAGGGTCATGGATGAAACCCTTCAGGTCCGATGAGAGCAGCAGGTTGGTCTGCAGGTTCTCGGTTTGTCCGTTTCCGTAATCAGCCACGTCACGTACTGACAGGCAGAAACGGTCACGTATGGGATTGCCGTCCTTGTCAGTCAGTTTCAAGGATAAGATCTCCTTGCTGAAAGGTTCGCGTGACATGCTGTCAGTGGCGAGTGATATGGTAGGACTGCGGAATTTGTCATTGTTGTGGAACAGACTGCGTGATGACAGAATCTTGGCATTCTTGTCATAGAGTGTCATGCGGCATACGCCTATAGGCCAGCCTGCACAGTCTAAGGTAAGTGTAGTATCGGCAATGCTCTGTATCTCCTTAAAATGAATCAAATCACCGCGGCAGGTCACGGCCAATCCTACAATCTGGCCTTCCAGATCAGGGGTTCGGTGGATATCAACCTCCATTACTGAGTCATTAAGGGTGTTGATGACCATTGAAAAACCGCTCTTGAGAGGCTTGGGCAGGGTGAATCCTTTGCTCTTGCCATCTGTGGTGATGAAATGTACGGTCTCAGAGCCTTTAGGGGTAATCATGAACGATCCCATGCCTTCATGCACCGTATAGGCAGAATCTTTGCTTTCTCTTACCACTATGGTGCCGTCTATGGGCATGCCGTCTTTACCGGTAGCCTTGAAAGCTACATTGCAGGGCAGGCCGTCAATCAGGTCGCCACCCTCGGGAAAGAAGTCCAGATTAATCTTACGGTCTTTTTCATCAGATTCCTCACGGATGGTTCTTATAAGCGGGTTGTCCTGTTCAAGTATAACATATGAATCGTCATATTCACCATCATGTTTGGGCTTGATATAGACAGGTATTACGCGTGAGAATATGGCTTCTTCACTGAAGTCAAGCATATTCTGTGTGTAGGCCCTTATCTCATAGAATCCGCTGGGGTAATCAACCAAGCCGCGCTTCTCACGTGCCTGTGCGGTTGCTGCGTCAACAAGCTGGATGGCTCCGTCACACTGTCCAGCCACTACCTTTAGTTTCTGCTGGCTGATAAGATGCCCTGTGGGAGCGATGAAATCTACATACAGAACCTTGCTTGGAGCACGTTTCAATGTGGTGGCATGTGTCACGAATGCCTTGAACCAGATTGTCTCACCTTGAAAATATGCGGTATTGTCAAACTCCAGATAGACTTTCTCCTGTGGAAATATGCTGTTGAACTGATGTATGTTACCTGAAAAACGCATCAGTTCCTTTGTGAATTTGTCAGGATCGTCCTGTGCTTGCGCCTTGATGAACGGCAGGAGCAGGCTTACTGTCAGTATTAAAGTAATCAGGCGTTTCATGGCGGCGAATTTATAAAAAAAACAGGTGAGCCGGATTGGTTCACCTGTTTTATTTGGTTTGAGGCTAATCAGAAACCGAAGCCCTGAGGTGCTGCGCCACCCTGGCCGCCCTGAGGACGACCACCCTGGGGACGTCCGCCGCCTTGAGGACCGCCCTGAGGCATACCGCCACCAAAGCCGCCCATGCCACCGCCGAATCCGCCTTGGCCACCCTGCTGGCGCTGCTGACGACGCTGCTCCTGGATCTCATCATACTTCTTCTTCTGGTCATCGTTCAGGAAAGACTTGATCTTCTTCTCCTGAGCCTCACGCTGCTTCTGCATCTGCTCCATCATAGCCTGCATATCGCCCTGGCCCTGCTGGCCGCCACCGTTCTGCATCTGCTCACGGCGAGCAGCCTGCTCCTTGCTGCTTGCAAGATAGTAATTGTAGATGGAATCATACTGAACCTGTGAGAGTTCAAGCTGCTCCTTGAGACGGTCAGCCTGACGCTTGGCCATATCCTCAGGATTCATATTCATACCCTGGCCGCCGCCGAAACCGCCGCCAAATCCCTGTGCAAAGCTCATTGTTGAAACTAAGAGAGCTGCAACTGCGAACAAAATCTTTTTCATTGTTTTTTGTTATTAAATTGGTTAGACATTTTTTTTCTGCTTGCGTTAATAAGATATTCGGATTTTGCAAAAGTTTAATCTTGGGGGAAAAAATTGTTGTTTCTCGCGGCTTCGCCGCTCGGTTGTTTTTGGCTTTAAGCGCCTTCGGCTTAAAGCCTCGGGATGGGATCCTATCTGCGTATTAGAAACAACCTTTTTTTAGTTTCCTTCTGGAAACGCGCTTCGTTTCACTTCGCTTGCCGGCCTTCCAGGCCGGGTAAAACAAAACCCTGACGGGCTTCGCTGTCAGGGTTTTGTTTTACTGGGTGCTAGTTTGATTTAGAATATTTGCGTGCCTTTTCTATCAGTTGCTGCAGGTTTTTCATTCTCTTGGCATCACTGGGATGAGTGCTCAGGACCTCAGGGACATCGGTAGTCTTGGCCTGGGCCATCTTTTCCCACAGCAAGGGCGCCTGAGTTATGTCATAGCCCGCAATAGCCATGATGTAAAGCCCTATTTCATCGGCCTCCAGTTCATGCTTACGCGAGAAAGGAAGCAAATAACCGTACTGGCTGCCTATAGCATACGCAGTTTCAAAAACGGCACGTCCGGTCTCTGATGTCTTTTGCCCTATTATCATTCCAGTCACCGCACCCACCATATTTGACAGGGCCTGTTGCGTCATACGTTCATTGCCGTGACGCGCTATGGCATGCCCCATCTCATGTGACATGACTACGGCAATCAGATCCGGCGTGGTAAGCACCGGCATGATACCCTCATAGAATACCACCTTGCCGTCCGGCAGGCAGAAGGCGTTGGCCTGATTACTGCTGACCAGATAGAACTCCCAGTTGATATCATCAAGCAGATCTGACTCCCCTTTAGCAGCCAGATATCTGTCCAAAGCCTTAGCCAGACGGTTGCCTACTTCCCGTATCATTGATGTTTTGACCACATTGGTCGATGGGGCCGATGTGGACATGAACTCATAATAAGACTGGGTTGACAATGAAGCTATCTCACTGTTTGAATAGAGCAACATCCTCTTGCGTCCTGTAAATGCCACCGTGCTGCATGAAATAAGGATAGCAACACACAGCAGGCACAACAACCATTCAGTAATCCTTTTCATAAACAGCAAATCAAAAATCAGTCATCTGTTTCAAGTATCTTCTTGATCTCCTCATCAGTTTCATATAGTTTATCCTTGCATAACTTTATGAGTTCACGCGCCTCCTTGAGGCTTTCACCTATCTTGTCCATATTGAGCTTGCCGCCTTCTATCTCTGAGACGATCTCCTCAAGACGTTTAATAGCTTCCTCGTATTTCATTGTATTTGCTTTTATGTTTATCCAACAATTTCACTCTCCACAGTACCGTCAGCAAGAACTGTTGTAAGGCGGTCACCTGGTTTAAGGTCCGATGCACGGTTCACCACATGTCCGTTACAACGGGTTAGAGAGAAACCGCGCTTTAGGATCAGCACCGGATCTGCGGCTGCAATGCTTTTTTCAAGCAGTTCCAGCCTATGGTTCTTTACGGTAAGCAGGTTACGCACCCCGTTTACCGATCTGTTCCAGATATTCTCAAGCATTTGTTCATTACGCACCTTGAGTACAGCGAACAGCGACGGCATTTTTTGCGCCAGGCGCTCCAATCGCACGGTCTCGGCATTCATTCGCCCGGTAACGGCATCGCCCATCCTGCGGGCCAAGCCCTCCAGCACCTGGGCGGTATCAAACACCTTGCTTATGATGAACTCTGCAGCCGCGGTAGGCGTCTTAACCTTGGTGTGCGCCACCACATCGGCCACCGTATCATCACGTTCATGCCCTATTCCCGTTATTACAGGCAGCGGGAAATTGGCTATGTTGTAAGCCAGATTGTATGAGTCAAAGCAACTCAGTTCACTTACAGCACCGCCACCTCTTATTATTATCACCACGTCAAAATCATCCATACGCGCAGCCACGGCATCAAGAGCGGCTATCACGCTGCGCTCCACATCATCACCCTGCATTGCGGCCTGAAACAGCTTTACATAGAAGCGGAATCCATACACGTTGCTTGCCAACTGATTACAGAAATCACCGTAACCGGCAGCCGTGGCCGATGAGATGACAGCAATCCGTTGCGGCAGCATAGGAATCTCCAACTCCCTGTTAAGCCCTATCACACCATCCTTGGCAAGCTGATCCAGTATCTCCTTGCGGCGGCGGGCCATATCGCCCATGGTGTATGTGGGATCTATGTCCCATACCACTAATGAATAACCGTAAACCTCATGGAATGTTACCGTTACCTGAAGCAGCACTTTCATACCCACCTTGAGTGATTCACCCGTCTCTGCTTCAAAATAGGGTTTCAGCTTAAGCCATGTGTTACGCCAGACATTGGCCTTTGCCTTGGCAAGAAATGTTCTTCCGGTAGTGTCTTTCTGTACCAGTTCCAGATAGCAATGCCCCTGGCCGGACGGACTGATGCCGCTTATCTCAGCCTGCACCCAGTATGCATCGGGCATTTCAAACTGAAGCGTGCTCTTGACACGCCCGTTTAACTCTTGTAGTGTTATCGTTTCCACAATCCGCAAATTTAATAAAAATTAGGCCTCATACAACATTACGGCTTTCAAGTAGCGCACAAAATGAGTAATTTTGCAGCAAATTTGAAATAATAGATGAGTGAATTGAAAACACCCCAGGAACTGGGAACGGAAAAGATTGGAAAACTGCTTATAAGGTATGCCGTTCCAGCCATGATAGCCATGCTGGCGTCATCGCTATACAACATTGTGGACCGCGCATTCATAGGTCATGGCGTAGGTTCCATGGCACTGTCAGGACTGGCCGTCACATTCCCCCTTATGAACCTCTCAGCCGCATTAGGCTCTATGGTAGGCGTCGGTTCCGGAACCATGATATCACTGAAACTGGGCCAGAAAGACCACAAGAGCGCACAGATGCTGTTAGGTAACTCCGTAACTATGAACATACTGATAGGCGTACTGTTCGGAGTGTCCTCGCTCATATTCATCGACCCCATACTGAGAGTGTTCGGTGCTACCGATGTCACCATAGGATACGCCCGTGAATATATGGTGATAATTCTGGCCGGCAACGCATTCACACACCTCTATTTAGGTATCAACTGCATACTGCGTGCCGCCGGACACCCCAACAAGGCAATGGTAGCCACCATAGGAACTGTATTGCTCAACACCCTCCTCGACTACCTTTTCATTATGGTATTCCATTGGGGTATCAAAGGTGCCGCCATAGCAACTGTAATCTCACAGGTATTGGCTTTCACATGGCAGTGCTTCCAGCTCTCTGACAAGAGTGAGCTCATACACCTGCAGCGCGGCACTTACCGCCTGCGCGGAGATCTGGTCAAGAACATCGTCACCATCGGATTGTCACCCTGTCTTATGAACGCAGCCGCCTGTTTTGTGGTGCTGCTCATAAACCGCGGTCTGCTCAAGTACGGCAGTGACGTGGCCATAGGCGCATACAGCATCGTAAACAGCTTTGGATTCCTCATAGTCATGATGGTAATGGGATTCAACCAGGCCATGCAGCCCATTGCAGGCTACAACTACGGCGCACGTCAGTTTGACCGTGTGCTCAGAGTACTCTACCTGACCATGTTCTTTGGTACAATCGTGACCACTCTGGGATTTGCCGTTACCGAATTTCTGCCGGGCATGTGCATACGCATTTTCACTGATGACCCTGAACTGACCGCCATAGCCATGACAGGTATGAAACTCACATTCCTGGTGTTCCCGCTGGTAGGTTCCCAGATGGTGACAGGAAACTTTTTCCAAAGCATAGGCATGCCCGGAAAGTCAATCCTCATGTCTCTCTCACGCCAGCTGTTGCTGCTTATACCGTTCCTGCTTATATTGCCGCGCTACTACGGCATAAACGGAATATGGTACAGCATGCCGGCATCTGATTTCCTCTCAGTGATTCTGGGAGTATCACTGCTCATCCCTCAAGTAAGAAAACTCAAAAAAATGGCATAACATGGAAAAGGACAAGCACTACTGTATATGCATAGGCCGCAAGTTCTGCAGCGGAGGCCGTAACGTGGCAGCAATGGTTGCTGAGCAACTAGGCGTAAAGGTGTATGATAGGGATTTGCTTAAGAAAGCATCCCAGAACACCGGCTTCAGTGAAAAGTTCTTTGATGAGGCCGATGAGGAGAAGACCCGCCGTGGACTGCGCTCCCTGTTCATGAGCCATTTCAATGGCAGCAACGGTTTTTCAGGCAATTACCTTAGCAACGAGTCCCTGTTCAAGATGCAGAGCGATGCCATTCACCGCATTCATGAGCAGGAGGATTGCGTGTTCATAGGCCGATGCGCCGACTATGTGCTGCGTGACAGTGACCGCCTTCTCAACGTGTTCATCGCTGCCGATACCGATGACCGCGTAGCCCGCGTGCTGCGTCATGCCGATGAAGGTATGACTGAGTCAAAAGCCCTGTCACTGATAGAGGATATAGACCGCAAGCGTTCATCATACTACAACTATTTTACAGGCCGCACATGGGGTGACCCGGCTGTCTATGACATTTGTCTCAACAGCAGCACTCTGGGCTATGACAAGTGCGCCCAACTGATAGTTGAACTGGCCAAGGAGCGTCTCGGAATATGAAAAAGATAGGCATTCTGTCTGATACCCACGCCTACTGGGATGACCGCTACGCCACATTCCTGCAGGGATGTGACGAAATCTGGCATGCCGGTGACATTGGCTCGTATGAGATAATGGAACGGCTCTCACAGATTGCCACCCTTCGTGCCGTATGGGGCAATTGTGACGGACAGGATGTACGACGCTGCACCACTGAGCTATACCGTTTCAAGGTAGAGGATGCCAATATCATGATGAAGCACATAGGTGGCTCCCCTGACCATTATGACCACTCAGTACGTGAACAGCTCCTTATTGAAACTCCCGACCTGTTTGTCTGCGGCCATTCACACATCCTGAAGGTGATGCATGACAAGAAATTCAACATGCTATTCATCAATCCTGGTGCCGCCGGCCTGCAAGGGTGGCAGAAGGTGCGCACCCTTGTCCGCCTGGACATAGAAGGTAAAACCTTCAAGAACCTTGAGGTTTTGGAAATCAAACGCTAACTTTCCATCTGCACTTGAACGTGTTTCGTTTCTCCAAGTGCATTTTATTTCGTATATTTGCCAATACTATAGGACTGACATTTATCGGCAGTTCAAGTCATTTACTAACTAAATTCAATACACAAATGAGATTTTTCAAGACAACATTTTGCGCTATGGCTCTTGCCCTTTGCGCTGGAGTACAGGCTCAAGGCCTTAAGGATGCTTACAAGGATTATTTCTCTGTCGGCGTTGCCGTCAACATGAGGAATTTGAGTAATGATAAGCATGTAGAGATAATAAAAACAAATTACAATAGCATTACAGCTGAGAATGATTTCAAGCCTCAGTCAGTGCAACCTCAAGAAGGCCAGTGGAATTTCCGTAATGCTGATGCCATTGCTGATTTCTGCCGCCAGAACGGTATCAAGTTGCGTGGTCACTGTCTTGCATGGCATAGCCAGGTAGGTCGCTGGATGTTTGAAGGCGCCAACGGTGGTCAGGCTACCAAAGAGGAGCTCTATGCAAGAATGAAGACTCACATAACAACCGTAATGCAGCGTTACGGCGATATCATCTACTGCTGGGACGTAGTGAACGAGGCTGTTTCAGATGGCGGTGCAGATCCTCTGCGCAATTCACAATGGAAACAGATTGCAGGTGGTGATGAATTCATCCGTAAGGCATTTGAGTTTGCCCGTGAGGCTGATCCCAACGCACTGTTGTTCTACAATGACTACAATGCTGCAGTACCTGAGAAACGTGACAAGATCTATAACATGGTCAAGGAAATGAAGGCTGCCGGTGTTCCGATTGACGGTATAGGCATGCAAGGTCATTTCAACGTTTATGAGCCTTCATTGGAGGATATTGAAACAGCTATTGAGAAATATTCGGAGATTGTTGATCATATCCAGTTTACAGAACTGGACATACGTCTGAACCGTGAGATGGGCGGTCAATTGAATATGAACCGTCAGGGTGAGGAACTGACCCCGGAGAAAAAGAAGATGTTTGATGATAAATATACCGGTTTCTTTGAAGTATTGCGCCGTCATGCCGACGTCATTGACGTGGTTACTTTCTGGAACGTATGTGATGCGGATTCATGGGTAGGCGTTTCAAACTATCCGTTGTTGTTTGACAAGAATTCGGACCCCAAGGATACGTACTATAAAGTTCGTGACTTTACTCCGACAAATGCGGAGAAGGCGGCAGCTGAGAAGTCTAAAAAGAAGGCTGCCAACAAGGCTGCTGATGAAAAGGCTGCTCTTGCAAAGAAAAATTTCAAAAAGTGATTTCGTATATTTTTTGTATAAAAAGCGGGCCAGATTGATGCTGACCCGCTTTTTTTGGGGTCTGTTTTGCCTAAAATGGATTTTTATTATTAAGTTTGCAATCCTGCAAAGAATTCAATAACCAATTCAATTGATAAAAAATGAAAAAAATTATCCTTTCACTTATGGCGCTGGCAACACTGTCAGCGTATGCACAGTTTGGCGGTCGCGGTGGTAATCCCACTGTACCTTCAGTAACCGAGAATGTAACTGAGGATTTCAAGCCCGCATCAAACAATCAGAGTGGTCATCAGTATCCTATGGTAAATTCACAGCGTATGGTACGTGCTCAGATTTCAGCACCTAACGCTACATCTGTAGGACTTGACATAGACGGCAAGATCTATTCCATGACCAAGAATGAGAACGGTGTATGGACCGGTACATCAGCTCCTCAGGATGAGGGCTTCCATTACTATCAGCTCAACATTGACGGTGCAAGTGTACCTGATCCGGGAAGTCTTTACTACTATGGCGCAAGCCGTTGGGGTAGCGGAATCGAGGTTCCGTCAGGTGACCAGGAAATCTGGCAGGTAAAGAATGTTCCGCAGGGTTCAGTAAACGAGGTTTTCTATTGGTCAACCGTAACTGAGTCAATGCGTCACTGCTACATCTATTTCCCTAATGAGTATTATACCAACACAACCAAGAAGTTCCCGGTTCTGTACCTGATGCATGGTATGGGTGAGAACGAGCACGGTTGGGCAGAGCAGGGCCATACCGGTCAGATCATGGATAACCTGATCGCTGAGAAGAAGGCTGTTCCGTTCATCATCGTTATTGACTGCCTCGATGCACGTGCTGCAGGTCAGCAGGGTGGTCAGGGCGGCTTCGGCGGCTTTGGCGGTTTTGGCGGATTCGGTGGTCCCAGCGCTGAGGCTCAGGCTCCTCAGGGTCAGGCTCCCCAGGGCGGTCAGCGTCGTATGGGTGGCGGCGGCTTTGGCATGGCAATGACAGGCGGCGCATTCCAGGATGTTCTGCTCAAGGATATCATCCCGATGGTTGAGAAGAATTACCGTGTTATTGCTGATCCTCAGCATCGTGCTATGGCCGGCCTTTCAATGGGTGGTATGACTACTCACGGAATCACTCTTGCCAATCCTACCACATTCGCTTACGTAGGCATGTTCAGCGGTGGTACATTCAGTGTATCAGAGCTTGAGGACAATGCTGATTTCAAGAAGACCAACAAGGTCCTGTTCATGAGCTGCGGAAGCAAGGAGAATATGGGTGTAATGGAAGCTGCTGAGAACCTCAAGAAGATAGGCATCAACGCTACCGGTTACATCTCAGAGGGTACCGCTCACGAGTGGCACACATGGCGTCGCAGCCTGTATCAGTTCGTACAGCTCTGCTTCAAATGATCAAAACCTATTTTAACCGATTTATAAAATGAGAAAGTTTACAGTTGTTTTGAGTGCTGCTCTTATGACCGCAGGTTTCTGCGCAGCACAGGAGATCAAGGAGGATTTCAAGCCCTCAACAAAGAATCAGCCCCAGCAGGAGTATCCTATGGTTAACTCTCAGGGTTATGCACGTTTCCGCATTGTTGCTCCCAATGCACAGTCCGTATCTGTAGGTCTGGGTCTGGGTGGCACCAACGGTGGCACAGACCTTAAGAAAGATGAGAACGGCGTTTGGACCGGTACAACATCACAGCCTCTGGATGAGGGTTTCCACTACTATCATCTGACAATTGACGGCGGTACATTCAATGACCCCGGTACAAATAACTACTACGGTTCAACCCGTTGGGAGAGCGGTATTGAGATTCCTGCCAAGGATCAGGCCTTCTATGAGGAGCGCAATATCCCGCATGGCTTTGTACAGCAGATTCTGGTTTGGTCAGAGAGCACCAACAGCCTGCGTCGCGCATTCGTTTACACACCTCCTACATATCATGCTGACAAGGCTGATGTTAAGTATCCTGTTCTGTATCTGCAGCACGGTTGGGGTGAGGACGAGACCGCTTGGATGACCCAGGGTCACGCTAACCTCATCATGGATAACCTGATTGCTGAGGGTAAGATCAAGCCTTTCATCATTGTCTGCACATACGGTATGACCAATGAAGGTTTCCGTCCCGGTGGCATGGGTGGCGGTATGCGTCGTCCTGCCGGTGGTGCCGGTGCTCCCGGTGCACGTCCCGCAGGTGGTCCCGATGCTGAGGCTCAGGCTCCCGCAACCGGTGCACGTCCTCAGGGTCAGCGTCCCGCAGGTGGTGGCGGCTTTGGCGGATTCGGCAGCAACGCCGGTTTCCAGACATTCCTCTGCGACGAGCTCGTTCCTTATGTAGATGCTCACTTCCGCACTATCGCCAACAAGGACAACCGCGCTATGGCCGGTCTGTCAATGGGTGGTATGGAGACTCACTCAATCACTCTTGCACGTCCTGAGATGTTCGGTTACTATGGTCTGCTTTCAGGCGGTACCTACAGCCCCTCAGAGATTGCTGACAAGAAGCAGGTTAAGAAGATATTCATCAGCTGCGGTAGCAAGGAGGGTCCGGACAACATCATGAATGCTGCCAAGGCTCTTAAGGAGGCAGGTTTCGATGCAATGGGTTATGTATCAGAGGGTACAGCTCATGAGTTCCTGACATGGCGTCGTTCACTCTATCAGATGGCTCAGTTCTTCTGGGGTAAGTAATTACTGAATAGAGCTTAAATGTTTATGCAACCGGCTCCTTCGTGGGGCCGGTTGTTTTGTTTATTGTGCCAAATACTTAAAAAAATGTGCACATTTTTCACTTATTTGTTGTAAATTAGCACGCCAAATACGCAGACAATCATTTTTATTATAAACCTAATTTTATCCAAAGTTCACTATGAACAAAAAATTCAAACTTATTCTGGCGGTAGGAATGGCAGCAGTTTTGGTTGGTTGCGGTTCCAACGGTTCAAAGATTGATCCGCAGCGTATTGCCAACAGAAATGTTGAGTACGACCAGTATTTTACAGAGATTAAGGCCGATGCCGCACCGGCTAAACCTGATGAAAAAGGCTTTATCCGTCGTTGGACTATCATTGAGCCCATCAACAAGCCTAACAGCGGCAATACAGTGTTTACTGACAGCTACATTTTGGCTGAGTTGACCAAGGAGTATTTCAAGGGTCAGTTTACAAATGATATCAAGTCTCTTCCCAAGACCGGTGATGAGGTTATCGTTGAGACCGAGGCTCCTCGTGCAGGTGGCCGTGGCGGTTTCGGCGGTTTTGGCGGTGGTGCTCCTCAGGGTGCAGGTGCTGGCCAGGCTCGTCCTCAGGGTGCCGGTGCTGGCGCTCCTGGTGCAGGTCAGGCTCGTCCGCAGGGTGCTCCTCAGGGTGCTGGCGCAGGTCAGGCTCGTCCACAGGGCGCTCCTCAGGGTGCTGGCGCAGGTCAGGCTCGTCCGCAGGGCGCTCCTCAGGGTGGTGCTCCTCAGGGTATGGGCGGCTTCGGCGGCTTTGGTGGTGGCATGATGGGTGGCGGTGCTCCCGCTGCTGCAGCTCCCCAGATGATAAAGGATACCCTTACCTGGCATTCAGTTGACAGCAAGCTGTTCAACATCAAGCTCATCCGTTTTGCTCTGGGGTCATCAAACGGTCAGAAGCGTTATGGTCTTATCTTCAATGCTTTCACAGTAATCAACTGCGAGCAGGATGTGGTTGTACGTCTGGCTGCCGGTTCAAACGCATCATCAATTTGGTGGGTTAATGGTGAGAAGGTCCTGACACTGCAGGCTGACCGCCGTATGGTTGCCGATGACGGTATGTCAAAGCGTATCACCCTCAAGAAGGGTAAGAACCTGGTACGTGCCGCTGTTATCAACGGCCCCGGTATGAGCGATATGTGCGCACGTTTCTACAATGAGGACGGCACAATCTTTAAGAACTACACCATCACTAACAATTAATTAATAGGATCAGAATATGAAAAAGATATTTCAGATGGGCTTGGTAGCCCTCGTTTCAGTCTCAATGTCTGAAACCGTAATGGCTCAGATCGGTGCTCCGTTCATTCACGATCCTGCCACAATAATGGAGTGTGACGGTAAATACTATACATGGGGTACAGGCGGTTCACCGCTGGTATCAAGTGATGGTTGGGTTTGGTCAAGCGAGGGTGGTGCCCGTATTCAGGTAGGTGCTGCTCCTGATATGATCAAGATCGGCGACCGTTATCTCTGCGCTCACAGCTCAACAGGCGGTGGCCTGGGTGGTGGTCATGCAGGTACTATCCGCACTATGTGGAACAAGACTCTGGATCCTCAGTCACCTGACTATGAGTGGACAGAGCAGATTCAGGTAGCCGAGTCATATGTTGATGAGGATTGCGATGCTATTGATGCAGGTCTTATCCTTACTCCCGAGGGCCGTCTGTTTGTAACTTACGGAACATACTTCGGTTTCATCCGTGTGGTTGAGCTGGATCCTGCTACAGGTGATCGCGCAGCCGGTGCACAGGATGTAAACGTTGCCGTTGACTGCGAGGCTACAACAATGATCTATCAGGATGGTTATTACTATCTGCTGGGTACTCACGGAACTTGCTGCGATGGTGTAAACTCAACTTACAACATTGTTTGCGGACGTTCAAAGAGCCCCACAGGTCCATTCATCGATAACGTAGGCCGTGATATGATTGAGGGTGGCGGTAAGATGGTTCTTGGCTGCCGCGACGGTTATACCGGTGCCGGTCATTTTGGCCGTTACATCGTAGAAGAGGGTGTTCAGAAGATGTCATTCCACTGGGAGGCTGACTACTCAATGAGTGGCCGCAGCACCTTGGCTATCCTGCCTATCGTATGGCGTAACGGTTGGCCTGAGGCTGGTTACAACGTAAAGAACGGTGTATATGAGATTGAGTCAGAGCGTCGTGGCTATGCTCTTGAAATTGCTACTGAGTACGTTCGCCTGGGTGGCGGTCGTGGTATGTTCGGTGGCGGCGGTAATCAGCCTAACACTCAGGTTGCTTTCCAGAAGCTTGAGGATGTTATCGGCAACTGGCCCAAGGGTAACATTGACGTTCGCGTTATTGACTATCAGTTCCGTCCCAACCAGAAGTGGGAGTTTGTAGCTCAGGAAGAGGGTACCCTCGGCACTCCGTACTACAAGATCGTCATTGCCGGTACCAACCGCGCTCTGGCTGCTACCGCTGGTAAGGAGCTCACCACTGTTCCCGAGTTCACAGGTGCACCTGAGCAGCTCTGGAGCGTTGATCAGCTCGTTGACGGTACATATCGTATCTGCCCCAAGGCTGTTCCCGGCACTGATGAGAAGGTTTGCCTGATCTCAGTTGGTGACTCTAACGCTTCACTCGGCAAGTTCGATATCAACGACGTTAACTGCAAGTGGAACCTGCGTCAGTACTAAGAAAAAAGAGGCCTGCGGGCCTCTTTTTCAATTGAAAATTGACAATTGAAAATTGAGAATTAGAAGGATCTTGCTAGCAAGGTCCTTCTTTTTTTTACTCATCTGCGAATCATTTATTTTTGTGATTTGGAAATAATGAAGTAATATTGCAGTCAGAAAGTAAACCGGAATCGGTATAACGGGACCACCGTCCTCCCGTTATGCCGGTTTTTTGTTTACGTCTAATATCAAATTTTTAAATTTAAAATCTATGAAAAAGAAAAAGGTGGGGCAGTTATTTGCCCAAGTGAAAACAAGAGTTCTTTTACTGAGTTTGCAATCTTTACTGATGTCATTTGTAATCAGTTCATGCAGTAACCGCATCCATGTTGTGCCGGAGACTGAAGAACCGGGTGTACCGGTTACTATCAGGGTGGCATCATTGGAACAGGTTCCTTTTAGCTCTTTTGGCACAAAAGGTTCAGCACATCTTTCTGAAGCTTGTACTTGGATCAATTATGCCATTTATAATGCGGATGGAAGTGAACTGGCCAAGCCTCAGATAAATCAGAAATCCAATGATGATTCTTTTGGAACACTTAATCTGAAACTTGAGGAGGGAAACTATAGGCTTGTTGTTATGGCGCATAGCAGCAGTTCTAATCCCAAGCTTGATAATCTGTCCAAGATTGATATACCGTCTAACAGTAAAGGTAGAAGGATAACGGATACTTTCCTGTCAAGTTCAGTCATAACTGTCACAAAGGGAATGCAGCCTTTAAGCATCAACCTGGATCGTGTGGTTGCAAGATTTGAGATCAGATTGGTTGGTGATTCTATACCTGGTGCCGTAACCAAATTGGAATTTGAGATGGGAACAGGCGGTAGTTTCAGTTTGAATGCAAATACAGGCTCAGGTGTCAAGCCTACGCGAGCCTACACTGATAAGGTGAATGTAGAGCCTGGAGATTCTGTTATAGGTGTTTATACTTTTGTCAGCGAAGGTTTCTCCAGTACTAGAATCAAAGTTGTGGCAAAGGATAGTCTGGAGTGTGAATATGGAAGTTGGGAATTCGCAGATGTTCCTATTACCAGAAACCGTATTACAGTTTACAGGGGAGCGTTATTTGCTGAAGAGGTTATCAATACTCAGGCTTCAATCTGTCTTAATGATGAATGGGCTGGAGCGGATGAGTATGTGATGCCTGAATAATCCGGCTGCGTTGAATGCAGCTTTTTATCGGACGGTAATGTGAAGGCAGGTCTGCTGTTTCTCGTATTTTACGTAGCAGCGGCCCTGTCTCTTCATATCATACGCTACCTGATAGAGTATCTGGCGCATCTTATCTACCGATGCTGTTTTGCCCACCTCAGGGGTGCTGTAAGTAAAGTATGATATGTCAAAGGTGGTGCCGTAGCAGTGGCATGAGTTCTCCGTTGAGTTTACATTGGTCTTGCGCAGTTGGCGTACACTCTCCTCGGTGCGGAGTACGCTTGTTACCGTAAAACGGTGACCCCGGTTATATCCGCGGTTAAAGAGTGAGTCTTGGAACGCCTTGCCCATATCTTCAAGCAGTTTGGCGGCTTTGGGTACAAGATACGGAACGGAGTGGGTAAGCTTTTCTATGTCATAATAGCTGTTGGGCTCAATCTTTACAAGACGGCGGTCTGTTCCAGCCTGATCGGCGGTTATGGGCTTGCTTAAGCCGTTTTTGCGAGCAGCCTCAAGCTGGGTGTCGTTCAGGTCATTGAAGAGACGGTCATACTGGCGCACAGGTTCACGGCGGTCAGTGTTGTGGTTTACTTCACCCTCATCAATATACTGTTGTATATCGGCCCCTTTCTGGGAGAGAGAACCGGAAAGCTTGTAACCGCCTATGAACAGCATCACAACCAGTGCTATGGGGATAATCATAAACAGCAGGAATACTATGCTGTTTATTGTCTCAAGCTTGAATATGCGTTTAATAAGGTTGCCGTACCAGCGCAGGAATGATGTGAATGTGGCCTCTATGAGGAATCCCCAAATAGGCATGATTGTCACAGATAGCCGGTAGCCTATAAGTGTAGAGCCTCCATATTGATAGAATCCTCTCCAGCGCAAGAGTAGGGCCATCAGGATAATATAGACAATTGCTGCACCCCATTTTAGCCATTTAAGGCTGATGCGGCGCCAGAAATAGAACTGGACGGCGCCAGTGATGAAACAGAGTATCCAGATGAGTATGGAGAACAGGCTCGGAACCGAGTCTTGGGCGGGAACGAACCATCGGCCTATGGCATCGGTTATAAAATATAGGATGGTGGAGAGCAGAATGAATCTGATAGTCCTTATTTTGCCGTTAATGCGGCTTCCGTCGCGGGTCTTGTCAGAAAAGTTGACGCTTTCCTGATTGGTTGTAGTCTCCTTGTTATCCATATTAGTTACAAATTTAGTTTATTTACGCCTGATGCTGAATAAACTGACAGCATTTTTTGTAATTTCGCGGGTGATTTAAAATTTACTGATATGAAAGAACTTGACTGGGCCAATCTTTCCTTTGGTTACATGAAGACCAATTGGAATCTCAGAATTTGGTTTAAAGACGGAAAATGGGGTGAGATTGAGGAATCTGACTCCGAGTATGTACCTATGCATATCGCCGCCACCTGCCTGCACTACGGTCAGGAGGCTTTTGAGGGCCTGAAGGCTTTCCGCGGCAAGGATGGCAAGGTACGAGTGTTCCGTATGGAGGCCAATGCCGAGCGTTTGCAGAGCACCTGCCGTGCTACCATGATGCCCGAGCTTCCTACCGAGACATTCTGCAAGATGGTAAAGCGTGTGATCGAGCTCAACAAGGAGTTCATTCCTCCTTATGAGAGCGGTGCTT
The DNA here is from genome assembly GCA_902763885.1 of uncultured Bacteroidales bacterium. Taxonomy (GTDB): domain Bacteria; phylum Bacteroidota; class Bacteroidia; order Bacteroidales; family Bacteroidaceae; genus Colenecus. Next base: position 328,151 of record CACWTU010000002.1, read on the forward strand.
CGCTGTACATCCGTCCGCTGCTGGTGGGTACCGGTGCAGAGATTGGTGTTAAGCCAGCCAAAGAGTATATGTTCCTGATATTCGTTATGCCTGTAGGCCCCTACTTCAAGGGCGGTTTTGCAGCTAACGCATATGCATTGGTTCGTTCTTATGACCGTTCAGCTCCTCTGGGCATGGGTAAGTACAAGGTAGGCGGTAACTATGCTGCCAGCCTGTTTGCCCACAACATTGCTCATGAGAAGGGTTACGGAAGTGAGTTCTATCTGGATGCCAAGGAGAAGAAGTACATCGATGAGTGCGGTGCCGCCAACTTTATCGGCATTAAGGGTAACAGCTACATCACTCCCAAGTCAGAGTCAATCCTGCCCTCAATCACAAACAAGAGCCTGCAGCAGCTTGCCAAGGACAACGGTATGACTGTTGAGTGCCGTCCTGTACCTCTGGAGGAACTGAACGAGATGAGTGAGGCCGGTGCCTGCGGTACTGCAGCCGTAATCTCACCTATCTCACGCATTGACGATATCGAGCTTGGCAAGTCATATGTAATAGGTGACGGCAAGCCGGGTCCTGTACTTACAGGTCTTTACCATCAGCTGCGCGCCATCCAGTATGGTGACGCTCCTGATACTCACGGCTGGGTAACCGTTCTGGATATCTGATATGGGAAAAGGTAAACTGGCCAAGTTTGCCGATATGCGGACCTATCCGCACGTGTTCGAGCCGGCTGGTTCGTTCCGTGAGGATGTCCCGTTTGAAATGAGGGGCTGTTGGAACAGCTCCTTCTTTCATAATGACGGTCCTGTTGTACTTGAGCTGGGCTGCGGTCATGGTGAATACACTGTGGGGCTTGCGGGGCTGTTTCCTGACAAGAACTTCATCGGTGTTGACATTAAGGGTGCCCGTATGTGGACCGGTGCAAAGATGTCATTTGAGGCCGGCATGAAGAATGTGGCGTTCCTGCGCACTGTGATAGAGCTTATTGATCGGTTCTTTGCGCCGGGTGAGGTGAGTGAGATATGGCTTACGTTCCCTGATCCGCAGATGAAGAAGGCCACCAAGCGCTTGACCTCGACATGGTTTTTGGAGCGGTATCGCCGAATTCTTAAGCCCGGTGGCAAGATTCATCTTAAGACCGACAGCAACTTCATGTACACCTATACCTGTGCAATGGTTGACCACAACCGCCTGCCGGTGGAGTTCCGTACCGATGACCTCTATGCCAGCGGTGATGCGGATCATATCCTCTCCATCAAGACACATTATGAGGAGCAGTGGCTGGAGCGGGGCAAGACCATCAAGTACATCGTCTTCAACCTGCCGGCCGAGGGTGAGTTGTCAGAACCTGACATCGAAATAGAGCTGGACGATTACCGCAGCTACGGCCGTACAAAGCGCAGTACACTTCAAACAGGAAAATGATACCATTGGGGTCTGTCCCCTTTGGTACTCTTTTCAAAAATGATACCAAAGGGGACAGACCCCAATGGTACTATTTTTACTAATTTTGCAAACACTATGGCACTATATCCGAATTTGATTAAGGAGGCCTTGCAGACGGTGCGATATCCGGGCACGGGCAAGGACATCATCTCTATGGAGATGCTAGAGGACGATATCCGTATTGACGGTAACAGCGTATCGTTCTCACTGATATTTGAGAAACCTACCGATCCGTTCATCAAGTCTATTGTGAAGTCGGCTGAGACGGCTGTAAAGCTTAAGGCCGGGCAAGATGTTCAGGTGGAGGTCAAGGTCAAGAGCCGCCAGGCTCCGCGCCCTGAGGGTCCGGAACTGCTGCCGGATGTAAAGAACATCATCGCTGTGGCATCGGGTAAGGGTGGAGTAGGCAAGTCAACTGTGGCTGCCAACCTGGCTGTTGCTCTGGCTGGACTGGGTTATAAGGTAGGTTTGCTGGATGCCGATATATTCGGCCCCTCCATGCCTAAGATGTTCCGTACCGAGGATGCACGCCCGTATGCAGAGAGCAAGGACGGTCGTGACCTGATTGTGCCGGTTGAGCAGTACGGAATAAAGCTGCTATCAATAGGTTACTTTGTGGATCCTGAGCAGGCTGTGCTGTGGCGTGGAGCTATGGCCAGCAATGCACTCAAGCAGCTTATTGCCGATGCTGATTGGGGTGAACTGGATTACTTTGTCATTGACATGCCTCCCGGCACGAGCGATATTCACCTGACTCTGGTGCAGACTTTGGGTATTACCGGTGCGGTTATAGTAAGCACGCCGCAGGAAGTGGCATTGGCCGATGCACGGAAGGGTATTGACATGTTCCGTAATGAGAAGGTGAACGTACCTGTTCTGGGTCTGGTTGAGAATATGGCCTGGTTCACACCTGCTGAACTGCCGGAGAACAAGTACTACCTATTTGGTAAGGAGGGGTGCAAGCGTCTGGCTGAGGAGTTAAAGGTTCCTCTGCTTGGACAGATTCCCATTGTGCAGAGTATCTGCGAGGGTGGTGACAATGGTGAGCCCGTGGCACTCAATCCGGATACTATGACCGGTATGGCGTTCCGTGAGCTGGCGCAGAGCGTGGCAATAGCTACCGATGCCCGCAATCATCAGCTTCCGCCCACTGCCGCGGTCTCAACAGCAAAATGACCCATTGGGGACAGTCCCTTTTGTGCCATCTTAGAATGAAACAACTGCTATAATTGTGGTAAATAGAATGATTTTCCTGTTTTTGTAATTTCTTTGTTCGTTGTTTCCGTGTGCCATAACTTTGCACCGAAAACAGAAACAAACAAAACAAAATACACAAAACTATGGCAATTTACAGCACAATTACAGAACTGATCGGTAAGACCCCGACAGTTAAATTAAACAAGTTCGCTGCCAAGCGCGGCATTAAGGGAAACATCGTAGCCAAGGTTGAATTCTTTAACCCCGGCGGATCTGTCAAGGACCGTATAGCACTTGCTATGATTGAGGATGCTGAGAAGAAGGGTATCCTTAAGCAGGGTGGTACAATCATAGAGCCTACATCAGGTAACACAGGCGTTGGTCTGTCATTGGTAGGTGCAGTAAAAGGATATAAGGTAATACTTACCATGCCTGAGACCATGAGCATAGAGCGCCGCAAGCTGGCTGCTGCTTATGGAACAGAGATTGTACTCACTCCGGGTGCAACAGGCATGAAGGGCGCCATTGCTAAAGCAGAGGAACTGCGTGATTCCATTCCAGGAGCAGTTATCCTTCAGCAGTTCAACAACCCCAGCAACCCTGAGATTCATGCTAAGACTACCGGTAAGGAGATTGTGGCCGATGCCAAGGCATCTGGTGTACAGGTTGACGCTTTCATTGCAGGCGTAGGTACCGGCGGTACGGTAAGCGGTTCAGCAAAGGCAATCAAGGAGGCTTTTCCCAATGCAAAGGTCATAGCAGTTGAGCCCGCTTCATCGGCAGTATTGAGCGGTAACCCCAGCGGTCCTCACAAGATCCAGGGTATCGGCGCAGGATTCGTTCCTAACAACTTTGACCGTTCAATCGTGGATGAGATTCTGCCTGTAGCAAACGAGGATGCTTTTGAGACTGCACGTGCCCTGGCTAAGGAAGAGGGCCTGCTGGTGGGTATCTCAAGCGGTGCTGCCGCATACGCAGCAAGCGTAGTAGCTTCACGTCCGGAATTTGCCGGCAAGAACGTGTTTGTCCTGCTGCCTGACACGGGTGAGCGTTACCTCTCAACCGCTCTCTTCTCAGAGGAGTAACCATTCAGATATAAAAATGGCCCAAAGGGGACTGTCCCCTTTGGGCCATTTTTTTTATTGTAACTTATAGTTGTGGTTGGAAGTGTTGCGCTGCTTAAGTAGCTCTACGAATTTTTTAGCGGACGTTTTGTGGTAAGAACCCTTGAGGTAGTGGTAACAGCCGTCCATTCTGCCGTCAGGATGTGCTATCGGGATTGCTTCCAAACCTTTTTCGCCTTGGATTGCCTCCTCAGAGAGCATGGTTGCCAGTGAGCTGTTGGCTACCAAGTCAAGCAGAGAACGTACGCTGTTTATTTCAAGGCGTATATCAAGATTGACATCTTCAGTATAAAGCATGGAATCCACCGTATCTCTTGATTGCAGGCCTTTTGACGGCAATGCAAGCGGATAACGGGACAGTTCCTGTACCGTAACCTCTTTTCCAAGCCCTTTGAGCGTTCCTATTCGTCCGATGAGGCAGAGGCGGCTTTGGAAAAGCTGGTGTGACTCAATGCGTTCATCACCCACAGGTGATTTGTATGTAAGTGCCAGATCCAGCTCACGGTCCAGCATCTTCTGCATGAGCTCCTCTTTTGACGTGATAATGATATTGAGCTTTATGGTGGGAAACTGACGGTAAAAATCCAGAACCGTCTGTTTTAACAACGGACTGAAGGCATAGGTGGAGCCCACGCTGAGTGTACCTACATGAAGGTTCATGACATCCCGGATGCGGTCTGTACCGGCTCTTGCATCTTCAAGCACCTGCAATGCGCATGGATAAAACTGTTCTCCGTAATCACTAAGGGCTACATGGCGTGTATCGCGCGCCAACAGTTCTACGCCCAGTTCCTCTTCAAGTTTGCTAATTTGTTGTGAAATGGTACTTTGAGTGATAAAAAGTGTCTTTGATGCCAAAGAGTAACTCTTTAATCTGGCCACCTCAACAAAGTATCTCAACTGCCTCAGTTCCATAAAAAATGATTGTATATGCAAAGATATAATATTTATCGATATAAACGAATAATTTTATCGAAATAATCCATAGTCATCAATAAAAAATAGCGTAAGTTCTGTATAATTTTGCACGCTAATTAAAAGATCAGTAGGTACTGATACTAAAAATAGTATGAAAAAGACAATATTGATAGCCGTTATTGCAATGATAGCCATGGCCTCATGCAACAAGACCGTAAAGTCTCCTTTTGCACGTAAAGTGGCTGATTATGCAGTAGTTGAATTTGAGACACCAGACTTGAGCGGTATCTCTGACAACGGAAAGGAGGTACTCAATCTCTACCGTTTTATCGCCGATGAGGTGGATGCAATCTATTGGGAACAGTATTTCGGAAGTAAGGACTCCTTGCTGAACGGTATTACTGACCCGTATCAGAAAACTTTTGCTGAAATCAACTATGGTCCCTGGGACCGCAGCACCGGCAAATCATTCGTAGATGGTTTTGATGACTGCCTGCCCGGTGCCGGATTCTATCCTGCAGATATGACAAAGGCTGAGTTTGACGCCTGGGATAACCCAGACAAGAACAGCCCTTATACGCTTATACGTCGTGCAGCCGATGGTTCTCTTGAAACCGTTTGGTATCATGATGCCTACAAGCAGCATATAGACAAGATTGCAAACTACCTGACTGCAGCTGCCGATATCACCATCAAGCCCAGCGTAAAGAAGTATCTTCTGGCCAAGGCTGATGCTCTCCGCTCAGACAACTATTACGAGAGCGCAATGGCATGGCTGGATATGGATGACAGCAAGATGGACCTTGTGGTTGGCCCCAATGAGGCTGCCGATGACCAGCTGATGGGTAACAAACGTTCATATGAGGCATTTGTGCTGCTCAAGAATGAGGAACGTACTGCTGAGCTGATGCAGTATGTCTCACGCATAAATGAGTTCCAGCAGGATCTTCCTGGCGATGAGGCTTACAAGACCTTCCTGCCGGGTGCCGGTTCAAACATATTCTCATGCAATGCACTTTACTATGCAGGTAAGGCTAATGCCGGAATCAAGGTCATAGCCCTGAACCTTCCTTTTGATGCCGATGTCCAGCGTGACAGGGGTACACGCACCATTCTGCTTGAGAACGTAATCAACGCCAAGTACAACCATATAGTTTATCCCACCGGTGATCTCCTTCTTGAATCAGATGCCAAGGAGCATCTCTCAAGGGATGCATTCTTCTGGAACGTGGTATTCCGCGAGGTTGCCCATGGACTGGGTGTAAAGGAGACCGTAAACGGAAAGGGTAGTGTTGAGGATGCACTTGGAAGTGCCGCTCCCACCTTTGAGGAGATAAAGGCCAATGCCGCAGGCGTGCTTCTGGTATGCAAGCTTCAGAACCACTATGATATCCGTCATCTCTTTACAAGGGAGGATGCTCTGGTTACATTCTTTGCATCACTGGTTCGTTCAGAGAGGTTTGGTGAGGGTTCCTCACTGGGCCGTACAAGCATAATCATATACAACTATCTTCAGGAGGCCGGCGCTTTCCAGCGTAAGGAATCAGGTCACTATTCTCTGGATCTGGCCAAGATGGAGGCAGCCCTTTCTGATCTCACCGCACTTGTGCTCAAGACACAGGCCACCGGTGATGCTGAGTTTGCTGCCAACTTTGAGAAACGTTATTCAAAGCGCAGCGCCAACTATGATGCAGACCTTATGAATCTGGGTGTTGAGAATATCCCAGCCGATATCAGATTTAAATAATCCGACAATATGAGCGACAAGAAATTCAATTTCAAGATGTGTGTCCTCCTGCCAATCGTGCTGGCAGTGACGCTTTTCCTTTGGCTCGTGCCCGTTGATTTCTACGGCATAGAGGCACTTACAGTAGTACAGCAGCGCGTGATAGCGTTGTTTGTGTTTGCGGCACTGATGTGGATGTTTGAGATCATTCCCAACTGGACCACTTCACTGTTGCTGATAGTCCTTACATTGCTGACAATTTCTGATAAAGGTATTGGTTTCCTGTGTGATGCCAAGTACGGCACTCTGGTCAGCTACAAGAGCCTGATGGCATCATTTGCCGATCCAGTCGTGATGCTGTTCATGGGCGGATTCGTGCTGGCTATCATGGCTGAGAAATACGGCCTTGACGTTACCTTGGCCAGAATCCTGCTCAAGCCTTTCGGCACCAAGCCCAGCATGGTACTGCTTGGATTCCTTGTAGTCATTGCAATATTCTCCATGTTCATGTCCAATACAGCCACCGCCGCTATGATGCTGGCTTTCCTGGCCCCGGTGCTTCAGGTACTTCCCTCCGATGACAAGGGCCGCATCGGTCTTTCACTGGCCATACCGGTTGCAGCCAACATAGGCGGTATAGGTACCCCCATCGGCACGCCTCCTAACGCTACCGCTGTACGTTTCCTTGCTGAGTCAGGCTATGAGGTTACGTTCTCCGAATGGTCCATGAGAATGATACCTTTCGTGCTGATCATGATTCTGGTAGCTTGGGTGTTGCTTCAGCTTCTGTTCCCCTTCAAGACCAAGAAACTGGAACTCAACATTCCGGAGAACAAGCGTCCTGTTGACTGGAAGACATACGTGGTTTGGATAACATTCATCGGTACCATATTGCTGTGGGCTACTGAGAGCCTTACCGGAATCAACTCAAACGTTGTTGCACTTATCCCGTTAGGTGTACTTACCATGACAGGTATATTCACCAAGGATGATATCAAGGAGATTAACTGGACTGTGCTCTGGTTGGTTGCCGGTGGATTCGCCTTAGGTACTGCCCTGCAGGGAAGCGGTCTGGCCAAGACACTTATCTCTGCAATACCGTTCGGTTCAATGAGCGTGCTTTCTGTGCTCATCATTGCAGGTCTGGTTTGCTACTTCCTCTCCAACTTTATCAGCAACTCGGCTACCGCAGCCCTGCTCATTCCTATCCTGATAGTCGTTGCAGAGGGTATGGCTGATCCTACAGCTTCAAATAACGCATCGTTCCTGGCTTTCGGCGGTACACACGCCATGATTTCATTCATTGCCGTATGTGCATCAATAGCCATGCTGTTCCCAATATCTACACCTCCTAACGCTATCGCATCAAGTACCGGCCTGGTTCAGACCAAGGATATGGCTAAGGTTGGTATCATCATCGGCGCCATCGGCTTTACGTTGGGCTTCTTCTGGCTCACCAAGATATTCCCGTTCACTATTGCTTAATTTTGTTTCAACATATATGAAAAGATTTCTTTTGATTGCTGCTACAGCATTTTTTGCACTTTTTCCTGCCAATGCACAGGAATTACAGTATGGACGTAAGGTTACAGATTTTACGACTGGCCCCAAGATTGGCGGATATTTTGTAGGAAAATATACATACACCGACCAGGACGGTAAGAACAACGGAGACGGTTTGAGCCAGCGTATGGCCCGTATTTACGTTGACGGCACCATTCTTACTGATTTCAAGTATCGTGTACAGGTTCAGTTCAACAACGCATCATTCCACATGAAGGACTACTTTGTTGAATGGGCACACTGGAAAGAGTTCTCAGTAAAGGTTGGTCAGTACAAGCGTGCTTTCCTGTTTGAGAATCCCTACAATCCCTGGGATGTAGGTTTTGGCGACTATTCGCAGATTACCAAGATGTTCTCAGGTATGGGTGACTACTGCGGTGAGCCCAGTTCAACCGGCGGCCGTGACCAGGGTATCCAGTTCCAGGGTGACTTGTTCCCCGCAGCCGATGGACACAAGTATCTGCACTATCAGTTACAGTTCATGAATGGCCAGGGCATCAACACTGCCGATAAGAATTCCACCAGGGATATTATCGGAACCCTCCAGATCCAGCCTATCCAGGACCTCTACATAGGAGCATTCGGCTGGAAAGGTGATTACGTATTGAATGACAGCGTAACAGTGGGCCGTGACCGTTGGGCCATTGCCGCCAAATATGAACACAACTCATGGAGCGCACGCGCTGAGTACGCACACTCAAGCGGCAAGAACATAAGCGAGGCCGATGGTTGGTACGCCGCTGTAGGTGTTCCCGTAAATGACTGGTTCAAGGTATATGCCAAATATGACGTATATCGCAGCAAGGCTTCTGAGGAGTCAATGAAGACAATCTATTCAATTGCCCCTAACTTCCAGATTCACAAGAACCTGATGCTTCAGTTGCAGTACAACTACGTTGATAACAAGCTCACTTCATCTCACTGGAATGAGCTCTGGGCTGAAATCTACGTAAGGTTCTAAAATCAATAGCACAAAAGTATCGTTTCCCTAGCACAAAAGTATCGTTTCCCTGTGTCATCGGTGATGACACAGGGAAACGATACTTTTGTGCTGTTTTTACATCATGCGCTTGATGAGTGCAAAGAACCTGTAGGGCATGTAGCGGAATGGCAGGTCTATCCAGGTGGGTGCTTTGATAATTGAACGCTCGTGGGTGAAGGCGTCAAAGCTCAGCTTGCCGTGGTAGTGGCCCATGCCGGAGTTGCCTACGCCGCCAAAGGGTACGTTGCCGTTGGCTATGTGCATGATGGTGTCATTGATGCAGCCGCCGCCTGATGATGTGCGGTGTATCAGTTCCCAGCCATCGGACTCAGAGCCAAAATAGTAGAATGCGAGCGGCTTTTCCCTGCCGGTAATGAATTCAGCCACCTGATCCTTGAAACTGCCGTTTTGGGGGCTGATGGTAATCATGGGGAATATGGGGCCGAATATCTCATCGGTCATGACGGGGGCATCGGGTTTGACATTGTCAAGCAGGGTGGGCTCAATGAAGCGTGTGCTGCTGTCAGTGCGGCCGCCATAGACTATGTCACCATCCTGCAGATAACTCTTGACACGCTCAAATGCCTTGTCTGTGACCAGGCGTACAAAATGCTGTGACTCCTTGATCTCCTTGCCGTGCAGTTTCTTTACTTGTGTGGCAAACTCTTTTATGAAGGCCTCTTTTACATCCTCGTGAATAAGGATGTAGTCAGGTGCTATGCAAGTCTGGCCGGCATTGAGGGTCTTGCCCCAGGCTACGCGGCGGGCTGCCAGCTTGATGTTGGCGGTGCTGTCAATGATGCAGGGGCTCTTGCCTCCCAACTCCAGCACCACAGGAGTGAGATTACGGGCGGCTGCCTCCATTACCTTACGGCCCAATGCCGGACTGCCGGTAAAGAATATCATCTCAAAGCGGCTGTTGAACAGCACCTTGTTTACTTCACGGTTGCCTTGAACCACTGCAATGTAGTTCTCAGGGAACGTGTTGCGAATCAGTTCCTCTAATACCGCCGATACGTTGGGTACGTAAGGAGAGGGTTTGAGTACAGCTGTGCAACCAGCTGAGATTGCCCCTACCAGCGGGTTGAGCAGCAACTGTACGGGGTAGTTCCATGGTGATACTATCAGTGCACACCCTAACGGCTCCTTTACTATGAAAGAGCTTGAGGGAAAGAGGGTGAGGGGAGTGTGGACCCGTTTACGGCGTGCCCATCGGCTTACACCTTTAAGGTGTTCGCGTATCTCGGCCTTTACAAGCCCAATCTCTGTGAGGTATGCCTCCTGGAATGATTTGTGCAGGTCTGTCCAGAGCGCATCGGCCAGAGGTTTCTCAAACTCCTTAAGGGCCGATGCCAACTTGCGCAACTGCTCCTTGCGGAATTCCACATCAAGCGTGGCTCCGGTGCTGAAATACTCTTTCTGTGAAGCGATTATTGCCTCAATCCTCTCTTGCGGGGTGTTCTCAATTGTCATTTTCTTCTTCCGGTAAAGTGATCCATTGTGTGATAGATTCCAAAGATAGTGCCAAAAACAAAATCAAACAAGCATACGGGCAGAACTGCTTGCCAGAATCTTATGAAATGGAAACCGAAAGGTATGCCGCGGAAATCCTTATTCCTTTCAATGGCGCGGATAATCTTGCGTGCAGTGTTTTCAGGGTCAAGTATGGGGAAAATGGGCGATGATACGCCGTCAAACATTCCTGTATTGATAAAGTAGGGGGCTACTGTGGTGAAACGCACCTTTGACTTCATGTCGTGCAGTTCTATGCGTACTGAATCGGACCATCCTATCACACTCCACTTGCTTGCGGCATAGACGCTCATCTTGGGCATGGAGAGCATACCTGCGGCCGATGCTATGTTGCATATGTGGCCGTGGTCGCGTGCTATCATATCGGGCAACACCATGTGGGCAACGTTCATGGGTGCCACAGCGTTGATTGCCATCGTGCGCTCTATATCGGGGGTGGTCAGCTTATCGAAAGTGGCATTGCTGGTTACTATGCCGGCGCATTGGATCAGTATATCCACCGAACCGCACTCCTTTACGGTTGTGGAGTAGACCTCCTTGATAGAGGCCTTATCCGATACATCCACCCTATAGCCGTAGACAGAGCCTTTTGCTGCCAGTTCACTCTTTACGATTTCTATGTTCTGGGCGTTGATATCCCAGATTATAAGTTTCCTTGCCCCTCTCTCAAGAGCCATGCGGCCCATGAGCCTGCCAATACCGGATGCTCCGCCGGTAATGACCACATTCGCGTCATTGAATTTCATTACCAATCATTTCAATTATAAACGGCGCAAAAGTACCCTTTACGCGCGTATGCGTGGGTACGCAAAGAATGATATGTGGTGAATCGTTTGCCCGGTGTGGTGAACAGCACAAAAGTATCGCATCCCTGTGTCATCGGCGATGACACAGGGATGCGATACTTTTGTGCTCTGGGCATAACCAACCTCGTAATAAGTTTCTGTCTCACCCCAAGCATAGTAGTCACCGTATTCCTCGGGCTTGGTGGCACCTACGTTAAAGGTGGCCCAATTTACACTAAGACCTAAGTCAACAAACTCATATCCGTTGTGAAAGCCATTATTACCTATAATCACATTTTCAACAGTTACAGAGCATGTTACTGATTCATCATCACATGAAGCTGTTATTACTGCAGTTCATGCAGACACGACTATAACCACTCCTGAGGAACTTACTGTTGCAACTAATTCATTATCGGATTTCCATATTACTATAGCTTTATCAACCTCAACATTTCCACTCCAAGCTGTAGCCTTCAAAGAATACTCCTCGCCCACCGTCAATGAAAGCATCGTAGTGTCTAGAGTCACAGACGTGATTCTATTAGTTTGTGTAGTATCATTTTGCGCTTATTTGGAGCAGACAGGTCGTATAGAGAAACCAAAGTTTCGACCTATATCGCTATTTATAACGGATTTTTTTTCTGAATCAAATACGAGACAGTCCGGCCAACCCGGATTAAAACTTTTGCCTGTAGTGTTTGATACATAATAACCTTTCTGACCAAATCCCACAAAATCATAATAGTGGAAGTATCCATCAGCTGGAAGAAAAATGGAGCGGTCTGTGTATCCTGTCTTATTGCTCGTGACACTATATCCTTTTATTCCATCCACTGTTGTCCATGTCCATGTACAATTGTCTACCAGTTCTTTCAATTCTTCAGGGGAAGGAATGCGCCAATTATTGCCCCAATTTGCCTGAACAACATCATCTTCGGGGTCTAGAATCTTTTTGTTGTCAACTGTTCCCCATACTGAAATAGAATTGTATTTAGTAAGTTTAGACCACCAACCATCACACCATTTGTAGTTTTCCCATTTGTATTCAATTTTACTTTCCGTTTCTCCCCAAGCATAATAACCGCCATGATCCTCTGGTCTTATTGCTCCGACATTGCATGTAGCCCACTTGACCGACAAACCTAAATCCACATATTCATGCGTAACATCATTATGATTCAGTACAGTAACAATACATGTTGCATATTTATCACCACAAGTTGCTTTAATAGTTGCAGTGCCAACTGTTATTGCTCTAACCAATCCCGTTGAATCTACAGTAGCAACAGGCTCATTATTTGATTGCCAAATAATAGCAGCAGTATCAACTACTTCGTTTCCATTCAATGCTATGGCCTTCAATGAATCCCAAACGCCAATTATCAATGACAGACTTGTTTTTTCAAGAGAAACTGACGTTATTCCATTACCATTTTCATTTTGTGGCTCTATTACTGTTATTGTGCAGGTAGCGGTTTTGCCCATACATATAGCTGTGATGGTTGTAGGACCAACAGCAATGGCGGTTACTACGCCTGTTTCACTGACAGATGCAATGGATGGATTATCCGATATCCAAGTAACTTTACGGTCTATTACTTCATTACCTTGTTTTACGGTAGCAGAAAGAGTAATTGTATTACCCATTACAATCGAATCTAAGTTGCTGTTTAAGGTAATTGAGACAGCATTTAGCCACTCTTCTGACGGGCAAACGGGGCGAACGGAAAAACCGGTGTTGCGGCTGCTGCCGCCCCCGCCCGTGCCGTGACGGCCGGAACCGAAGCTGAGGTACTGCGCGCGGACCGGGAAGTCTGTGTTGAGCGAAGAAGACCAATAGTAGCCGCTCTCTCCAGCGTAGCTCAGACTCGTATCGCCGCGATACCCGGCTGCGGGCAGGAAAATAAAGCGGTCTGTGTAACCGGACTTGTTACTGGTTACTTTATAACCGGCTACACCATTAAACTCTGTGTTCCCTCTACGATACCATGTCCATGTGCAACTGTTATGTAGTTCACTCAGCTCTCCAAAGGTTGGCATACGCCAACTTCCGCCCCATTTGACGTGGGCAACATCATCTTCCGGGTCAAGGACGGTCTTGTTATCTATTGTACCATATGAAGTGCTGGTGTTGTATTTGGTGAGTGTGGAATATGAACCATTACACCATTTGTAATTGGACCAACCGTAGCCAGCAGAATAACCATCTTTCCAATGAGCCTGAGGACTTTCCTGGGCATAACCAACCTCGTAATAAGGTTCTGTCTCACCCCAAGCGTAGTAGTCACCGTACTCCTCCAGCTTGGTGGCGCCAACATTGAAGGTGGCCCACTTGACACTAAGTCCCAGGTCAACATATTCATAAGAAGAGATTTCTGGTGATTGAGAGACTTCAAACCAAACACTATCTATGTCTGTTACTATATAGCGTACATTCGAACCGTCTGTCTTGCGGATGTTCATGTAATACTGGGCTTGAGTGGCCAAGGTTCCGATAGTCAGCAGGATGATTGCTGAAAGTGTGCGAAAAAGCGTAGTCTTTAAGGCTGTATGTTTCATTTTTTCAGGATTTTTACGGTTAATGACTGGGAACTGATTATGTAAGTACCGTTTGGCAGGTCAGCAATGCTAAATGTTACATCACCGTCCTCATCGGTCTTGTATGACTGTAATAACTTTCCATCGGATGAGTTTAGCCTGACTTCTATGTCTGCTTTTGCTCCGGTTATGCTTACGGTATATGAATCAAGGGTTATGACGGCTTTAGCCGCATCATCATTTATGCTGATTACAGCATCTTCTATATCATCAAACGTAAACTTGGAGACTGATGAGAGAGCATAGGTTAATTCCGTTTTGGTGGATTTGACTATAAGGTCACTGTCTGTGAATGACACCACCGGTTTGTCTTCAAACCCGAAACTGAACTGCTGACCATCTTTCTGATGAATTGTAAGGGTGTTCTGGGAGAATAATGGTACTGCCGCGACTACCACAAGCAATAATAGATATAGCCTTTTCATAAACTAAAAAATTTGGTCTTACAAACATACATATATTTCTCTGAATAATACATTAAGGATTAAATGAACATTTGATGCCGGCTATATGCATGACACAGGGAAACGATACTTTTGTGTCATGGGCTGTGTGCCTTTTGGCGGATGCGGGACTGATTAAGGTTACTCAGTTGATGCGCAGCGGCTGCTCTTCCTGTAGCTCCGGAAAGCGTGCTGTGTTGTGGTTCCTGATGATGCGATATGTGCTGCCAGAGAGTTCTGTTCCCGACTTGGATGACGGTTGGTTGATGGCGGATGACAACGCCCCTGAGTAAGATGAACGGCTGCTGGCCAGCCCACTTCTGCAGGAATGAAAGTCTGTGATAAAAACGGTGTGTCTTGGGGCGATGGCGGGTGTGCATTTTGCCGAAAGCAGGTGCAGGACTGCCTGATGTTGCTGGGTGGCTTTGGCATTGCCACCCCGCCTACATCAAGCAGTCCTGCACCTGAATGCTTGCCTTTTGGGCCAGTGGGGAGGACAAATCCTACTGACACACTGGCCGGACAGAGTAACCGTCGTTGCGGAAGCCGTAGTACGTGGTGGACACGTAGCTGGAACCGAAGCCGAGGTACCGCGCGCCGTTCGGGCCGTCAGTGTAGAGCGAACTGGACCAGTAGCCGCCGTACTCTCCAGCGCCGTAAAGACTCGTGTCGTCGCGGAACCCGGCAGCGGGCAGGAAAATAAAGCGGTCTGTGTAACCGGACACATTACTGGTTACCTTATAACCGGCCACACCTTTAAACTCTGTGTCGCCACTATTATACCAGGTCCATGTGCAACTGTCGCATAGTTCATCCCGCTCTGCCTTGGTGGGCAGACGCCAGCTGCCGCCCCATTTGACATGGGCTACATCATCTTCCGGGTCAAGGACGGTTTTCTTATCTACTGTACCGTATGAACTGCTGGTGTTGTATTTGGAAAATTTTATATTGTCCCATGAGTCACCACTGGTACGGAACTTGTAATTTGTCCAGGTGTAACTTGTCTTGGTTTCTGTCTCACCCCAGGCGTAATAGTCACCGTATTCCTCCGGCTTGGTGGCACCGACATTACAGGTGGCCCACTTGACACTCAGGCCTAAATCCACAAACTCATAACCATTTTCTTTACATTCTCTTGTTGTGAATGATTTTACCGTGCCACCATACACTTTTTCATTAATGGTAATATATGCTACATAATAGTATTTGGTTGATTGCTAAAGACCACTGATTTCTTTACTGAATGATTTTGTGTTCTCTGAAATCATATCCACCACAACCTTATTACCGTTAACCTTTATATTATCCAAGACATCAAGTGTACCATAATAGAATACAGCAACTCCTTGAACATCCTTGGCATTGGTAATGGAACAGGTTGCATTTAATGTTGCTGAACAATAGTCAATGTCCGATGCATCAGCAGTTGTCACTTCAACTTTGATGTCCTCGGTTTTTTCACCTGATGATTTATTTTCATCACCAACTTTTTCTTCGCCTGTACAGGACACCCCAATCAATGCTACTACAGCCATTATCGGGGCCATTCTTAATAGTGAGAGTTTCATATTCATTTATATTAGAATGAAAATTGTAAAGTTTGCAATATTATTTGCAAATATAAACATATATTCACATTAACACCCCCCCCTGATTGGTTAACATATATTAATTTCATGATGTAATCTACTAGAGACATTGTATTTGGCCAAGGGTTTAAAGAAGAGGTTACTTTTGTTTAAGAATTAACTGCAGCAAATGAAGGAAAACAAACAAATGTAACTCTTTTTTAAATGGTTGGATGTGGTGCTATGGGGTGATGATTTACAATAGGATTATAAATGACCAAAGAGAGAAATGTGTGAAAAGGTTATAATTATGCGCGTAGGGTTGCGGAGCGGTGGTTGGGGTTGTGCGGGAAGTGCAAAGGTGCGGCATGGGTAAGGAAAGGTGTGGGATTGTGTGGAAAATGCGGGAAAGCGCAGAGGATTTTCGCAAATCCTGCGAAAATTGGGGGCAACATAGATATTTGTTGGCGGGAATGTTGGCTGGAATGGTTTAGGGGGTTATATTTGCAATCGACTTGCCGACGGGCGGGTCGTTTAAGATAAACTGATGTCATGATCTTTTGTTTGCTTTAGAGCACAAAGGGATCAGATCCTAATGTGTCATTTAAACTTTTTTTTATATGCCAGGAATAATTAGAAAAACCAGTAGTACGGGCGTGTATCACGTCATGTTGAGAGGTAACAACAAACAGGTGATTTTTGAAGGCCGGAAGGATTATCTCAAGTTTCAAAATTTTTTGTTCCAAAAATGTCATCCGCAGGATTCGGATAATAATCCTTTACCACCTTGTTGTGTGATTTACGCTTATTGTCTTATGCCAAATCATGTTCATCTGCTTATACAAGAGAAAGAGGAGAAGATATCGGACGTAATAAAATGGATTACTATATCTTACGCTCAATACTATAATATAAAGTATGGACATTCGGGGCATCTGTTTCAGGGTCGGTTCAGGAGTGAGAATGTTGAAGATTGGGACTATTTTGTCACTCTACTCAGATATATACATCAGAATCCCGTAGCGGGAGGGTTAGTGGGAAGAGTAAGGGATTACACTTGGAGCAGTTGGTGCGAATATGAAAACAATCCCGCATGTCAGATTTCTTTCTGCTCCACAGGTTCTGTACTGTCCAGAATTCCAATGGATGCATTGACTGAACTGGTAAATGAGCCATTGCCTAAGACACAACGGATACTTGATATAAATAACGAAACACCAATAAGATTGGATGATGAAATAATCAGAGAGTTTATCCGAGTGGATTGTCAGGTGAAAAATCCTAAAGATATTCAATCATATCCTATAGCAGAACGGCAGGCAATTCTTAAGAGAATCCGTGCTTTTGGAGGCAGTATCAGACAAATTTCACGTATAACTGGTATCAGTGAAAGTATTGTTAGACGAGCTGAATAGCACAATAGTATCGTTTCCCTGTGTCATGCCATTTTGAAAAAACGGCACAGGGGGACTGTCCCTTTTGGGTCACTTAGTCTTGTAAATCACTATCTGTGCCTGGACAGATTCGTCTTGCTCGTCCGATACAAAAGCAGTGATAAGCTTGTCGCCCACCTGGCATATCGGGAAGAAGGGAACCTCATTTACACCTAATCCTTCTTCAATCAGGTTGTAGTTTTTGTCAAACAGAGCATAGCAGGCACCCTTGCCGCAGAAATAGTTTACCAGCGTGTTTCCGTTCAACGAGAAGACCTGTTTTACATAGACGCCCGGCGTACCTATCAAACTGTCATCTTTCTTAATCTGACATAGTTTTCTGATGGTCTTGCCGTCATATAGGAACAACTCATCGGTATTGGGGTTATGACAGACCACATTCCCATGAGAGTCAGGCATGAAATATTTGCCGATGAAAATTGAAAAAAACATTATTTCACCATCATCTTCTTCCTCCTGGACAGGTTCTTTCTTCAGGAAGGTTCCGGTTTTCCGGCACCGGCTGTCTGTCACCACAAACATACCGATACTGTCAGTCTCAGTGGAATTAAGGATCATGAAACCGTCTTTTGTCCTGATGAATGATGAAGGACTTGGTATGTAATCAATATTGAACTTGTCCTGGTGATTAAGGTCATAATCATAAACATGGACACTCTTGCCGCTCAGATCCAGAAGATACAGATGTTCATCGTCGCCGGTCAGGTTCATTGCATTCAGGTAATCCTTGGGCCCGCGTCCTATCTGACGCAGCTGGGAAACAATCTGTCCTGTTTTCAGGTTAACCTTTGAAACTGCCTGACGTTGATCCAGTATGAATGCGAAGTCATCAGTAAAGTAAACATCATTTATATCCGACAGGAAGTAATCACCATCGGCCTTTACATTCACGTTCCTGTCAATCTGGAAATAATCTTTTATAGGGAACAGCTTGTCGGCCGGGTCGCGGAATCTTACTGTCACTTCATTGGCGGCACTGTTTTTCCCGCCGCAACCGGTCATAAACGTTAATATCAATCCGCAAAACGGAACTATCAGATACAAACAACGGGCAATTCTTCTCATATTGAAATAGGATACTATTATGGTTAAACGCTATCAATTGTCAACGTATCAGGTATTGGGCAGCGGATTCGGCGCAGCGCTCGCCGTCAATGGCGGAGGAGACTATGCCGCCGGCGTAACCGGCACCCTCACCGCAGGGGAACAGGCCTTCAAGGCCGATGTGCTGGAGGGTCTCGTTGTCGCGGACTATGCGTACGGGCGATGATGTGCGGGTCTCGACGGCAATCATTACGGCGTCATTGGTCAGGAATCCGTGACTGCTCTTTCCGAACTGGAGGAATCCCTGCTTAAGGCGCTCCGTCACGAATTTGGGCATCCAGAAATGAAGAGGTGAAGAGATGAGTCCGGGTGAATATGATGATTCAGGCAGGTCATAACTCAGGCGGCCGTTCACGAAATCGGCCATTCGCTGTGCGGGTGCGGTCTGGCGCATGTTGCCGGCTTGCCAGCAGTCACGTTCCAGCTGCTCTTGGAACCGCATCATCAGGAGCGGGTCATGCATATCGGCATCTGTCTTGGCCACATCTTCCAAACGGGTCTCAACCACCATTCCGGAGTTGCTCCAGCGGGAGTTTCGGCCCGATGGGGACATGCCGTTGACCACAATCTGCTGGGGGCCCGATGCAGCCGGCACCACGAATCCGCCGGGGCACATGCAGAAACTATATACTCCGCGGCCGTTTACCTGAGTCACAAAACTGTATTCTGCGGCGGGCAGATACTTTCCGCGGCCTGCGCGGTTGTGATATTGTATGCTGTCTATGAGTTGCGAAGGATGTTCCAGACGGCATCCTACGGCCAGAGCCTTGGCTTCAATTCCAAATCCCGACTGCGCAAAGTAGCGATAGACATCGCGGGCGCTGTGGCCTGTTGCCAGTATGACAGGGCCCATGAACTGCTGCTTAATGCCTGCATGATCCGCTTCCACGCCGATTACCTTATTACCTTGCAGTATGAAACCGGTCATAAGGGTCTCAAAATGGACCTCGCCGCCGCAGTTTATGATGGTGTTGCGGATGTTCTCGATTACGCGTGGCAGGCGGTCGGTGCCTATGTGCGGGTGTGCATCGGACAATATCGTGGGGCTGGCGCCGTGCTGGCAGAATATGTTCAGTATGCGGTCTGTGCTGCCGCGTTTTTTGCTGCGGGTGTAGAGCTTGCCGTCAGAGTATGCACCGGCTCCACCTTCACCAAAGCTGTAGTTGGACTCAGGGTTGACCTTGTGGGTGCGGCTTATGGCAGCAATATCCACCTTGCGGTCATGCACGTTCTTGCCGCGCTCCAGCACTATGGGCCGTAAACCGAGTTCTATCAGGCGCAGTGCCGCAAAGAGTCCGCCGGGACCGGCTCCCACCACTACAACCGTGGGTTTGCCGTCAACGGGCTTATAGTCTATGCGGGTGAATTCATCCTTTGGGGGCTGCTCATTAACGAAAACCCTCAGGGTAAGGTTTATGAATATGGTACGCTGGCGGGCGTCAATGCTCCGCTTGAGCGTTCTGACTGCCGTGATGGTGCGCACGTCAAGCCCGCACTGCCGCGAAACGGTCTCCTTAAGCACCTGTTCGTTATACGCGAACTGCGGCTCTACCCTTAACTGAACGTCCTTTACCATATGTATTGCGCTGTTGGGATATAGTCTTCCATATCAGGTGATTTCCTGATGCAAAGATAATAAAAACACGGACACTACGACACGGAATCGGACCTACAACGTATTCTGGTTGCTGTAGCGTCCGATGAAATGGATTGAACCGCCGTTTTGCGGACACTCTGGCGCAGAAACGGTCTTATAGTGTATTCTGGCTGTCAAAGCGTCCGAACAAAAAATGTTTTTGGCGGATTGGAAGGAATGGAATTCTTATTTTTATGTATTTTTACAGTCTTATTTGGGAATACATATGAAGGAGATACTGAATTTCCTTAAGGAGCTGAGCTGCAACAATGAACGTGAGTGGTTCATGGAGCATAAGGATGAGTACAAGAGGGTAAAGGAGCGGTTCGATGCTTTCGCGTTGGACCTGCTGTCTCAAATACGCAAGTTTGACTCGTCAATAGGTGACTTGCAGATTAATGACATCACCTACCGCATATACCGCGACGTAAGGTTCTCAGCCGATAAGTCCCCGTACAAGACCCACATGGGTGTGTATATCTGCCCGGGCGGCAAGAAATCGGCCTACAGCGGATACTATTTTCAGGTGAGTGCATCGGCCAGTGACAGTTGGGAGGGTACCCACATGCTGGCTGCGGGTGACTACTGGTGTGATCCCAAGGTGCTGGCCATTCTGCGTGAGGATATTGAGATGAGCGACGGCGGATTCCGCAAGATACTGGCACAGGCTGCTCCCGGCTTTGAACTTGATATGGAGGGCGCACTCAAAAAGGTGCCGGCCGGATTCCCCACCGATACGCCCGACTCGGACTATTACCGTCTCAAGCGTTTCTGCCTTACCTACCTGCCCGGTGAGGATTTCATCCTTGAACCAAACCTTGCGGAGCGTGTAGCTGCCATGTTCAAGACCACAAAACCGTTCCTGGATTTCATAAACCGGGCCGTCACCTGGTCAAAGGAAGAAAAATGATACAAAAGGGGTCAGGCCCCAATTGTACTATTTTTGCTAAATTCGCGACATTATGAGTGGAAAGAATAAGATAGAGATACCGCAGTTCACATGGTGGGACTGGTTCCTGATAGTTGGATTCATTAGTGTGAGCGTGGCTGTCAGTGTGTTGAGGGGGAATTTCAGCGTGCTGAGTTTCATTGCGGGAACGTGCAGCGTGCTGTGCGTGATATTCGGCGTCAAGGGCAGCGTCCTGAACTTTCTGTTCGGATTTTTAGGTTCATGCATTCAGGGATATATGGCTCTGCGCAGCGGACTTTACGCCAATGCCGTGCTGTTCCTGCTCTATAATGTGCCGATGCAGTTCGTGGGCTGGGCCCAGTGGCGCAAGCGCATGCTGGGCGGCGGCAGCGAGGGCATCAAGACCCGTTGGATGAGCTGGCCTCAGAGAGCTTTGCTGATAGTTTTAAGTACTGCTGCAGTCTGGGGCATAAGTCGCCTTCTGCTTAAGACCGATGACCCTCAGCCCGTATCCGATGCGCTGGCCATGACCGTGGCCGTGGGCGCTCAGTTCCTACTTACATTCGCATTCATAGAGCAGTGGTTCATGTGGATAGTGGTGAACGGAGCCAACCTGGTGATGTGGGCCATTGCAGCCACACGAGGTGTGCAGTTTGCGCCCATCATGGTGGTACAGTATGTGTTCTACATGATGAACTCCATCTATGGAATAGTGTGGTGGAGCAAAATGTCAAAAAAGGCATAGCGTATGGCATCGATAAAGGATAAGACCGTTTTTGTATGCTCCGAGTGCGGCTTTGACTCGCCCAAGTGGAGCGGCAAGTGTCCGTCGTGCGGCATGTGGAACACCATGAAGGAGATGACCGTTAAGGCTCCTACCGCGCAGACCGTGACCGCCGCCGCACGCAAGAGCGCAACAGGTAAGGCCGATGAGAGCCGCCCGCATACCCTGAGCGAGATTGACAGCACTATGGAGCCCCGCATAGATATGCACGATGAGGAGCTGAACCGCGTGCTGGGAGGCGGACTGGTGCAGGGGTCAATCGTACTGTTAGGCGGTGAACCCGGAATTGGCAAATCCACCCTGACGCTGCAGACAGTGATGCGCCTGCAGGACCTTAAGGTGCTGTACGTATCGGGCGAGGAGAGTGCCCGCCAGATCAAGATGCGCGCCCAGCGCTTAGCTACCGCGAACGGCAGCAACCGGTTGAACGACAATCTGCTTATTCTGTGCGAGACATCACTCGAAAAGATATATGAACAGATAAAAGCCGTCCAGCCCCAACTGATAGTTATAGACTCCATACAGACCATTAGCAGCGAGTATGTGGATTCATCGGCCGGAAGCATCACGCAGGTGCGTGAGTGTGCCGCATCGCTGCTCAAGTTTGCCAAGGAGAGCGGAACCCCGGTGCTGCTCATCGGCCATATAACCAAAGACGGATCTATAGCCGGCCCTAAGATTCTGGAGCATATCGTGGATGCGGTGCTGCAGTTTGAGGGTGACCAGCATTACCTGTACCGCATACTCAGGCCCATTAAGAACCGTTTTGGAAGCACTGCAGAGTTAGGTATCTATGAGATGCTGGAGACGGGCCTACGGCAGGTGAGCAACCCCAGTGAGCTGCTGCTTACCGACAGCCATCAGGGCATGAGCGGAGTATCCATTGCCTGCACCATTGAGGGCGTGCGCCCGTTCCTGATTGAGGTTCAGGCGCTGGCAAGCACCGCAGTCTATGGAACGCCGCAGCGCAGTGCCATAGGATTCGATGTGCGCCGCATGAACATGCTGCTGGCCGTACTTGAAAAGCGTGTGGGTTTCAAGTTGGGGCAGAAGGATGTGTTTCTGAATATTGCCGGCGGACTAAAGGTTAGCGACCCCGCAATAGACTTGGCTGTAATCAGCGCCATCCTGTCCAGCAGTCTGGATATAGCCGTTGACCGCACCGTCTGCATGACGGGTGAGGTGGGCCTGTCGGGCGAGATCCGCCCCGTGAGCCGCATAGAGCAGCGCATATCGGAGGCTGCCAAGTTGGGATTTGAGCGAATCATCATCCCCAAGAGCAATATGCACGGCCTGGAGAACCGCCAGCTGGGCATCGGCCTCATTCCTGTTACCAAGGTTGAGGAGGCATTCAAGCACCTCTTCGGATAAAAAAGTACAAAAGCGGAGAGATGTGGGCGTTTTGAAATATGATGGCGCTTTTGTATTTTTGTATTCTGATGGCGTGTATCCCGTCATCGTTATGAAATGAAGAAGGGCCTGCTTGTAGTATTATGTCTCATATTTGCATCGCTTTCGGGTGTGTATGCCCAAGAGCGTGGTATGGGTAACCCCAAAGCTGTGTTTATTGAGAAAGGAACACGATCTGCCGGATTATCAATGGGCTGGAATTCGTGGGATGCCAATGGCGAGGATGGTGTGAACCTGCTTGGAATCATAACGGGAGTAGAAGGTTCTGTAAATCTTTTTGACGTTGGGGCCAGCGGTGCCTGGTTCGTAAAGGACAATCTGTCATTGGGATTAAGAGTGGGTTTCTCCGATGCCCGCGTGGATGTGGATTCCATTCGGTTCCTGGGTAATGATGAGCGGGACCGCCATCTCATTCGCGAGGTACTCAAGGGCTCGGTCACATGCCGTCAGTACTTACCGCTTTTTGACGGCAGGATAATTGCTCTCTTTTTTGAGGGCCGCCTGACCGGACAGACCGGATTCTACAAGAACTACAACCGGACAACTCAGGGGAAAGAGGGTACTTATACCCGCATGGGCAGTGTGTCGCTTGGATTCTATCCCGGTGTGAGCGTGTTCGCTACAGACCGTATATCGTTTGAGTTCTCCCTGCCTCTGCTTGAGGGTGGCTATGCCTGGAATGACGAGGACTCTTCAGACCGTGCAGATGCCAGTCTCAATCATGCTTTCGTACGTTTTAAACCTGCACTTACAGGCTTTAACATGGGTCTGGTATTTCACTTTTGAGCCTTATGAAAAAGATATTCCTGCTACTTGCGGCCGCCGTTCTGCTGCTCTCCTGTGATGAATGGAAAGATGACCTTGTCAGGGCCGATGAAATTGAATCCGGCAAGAACAAGCCTGCCCCTGGTCCGTCCGTAGTTGAGGAGGGGCAGCTCTACAACATGAGCCTTGACGGGTGGAGCAAGAAAGGTGGCGTAAATGTATGCTACGGGGCCGATGCAAACGATCAGGACCGCATGGTCTGGGGCTCGGCCAATGAGGCTACTGTCATGCTGAACGTTCAGAACTGCCTCCCGGAAAGTGTAAAGGTGGCTGTGCCGGGCAAAGGCAAACAAGCGGCTAAGATTCAGTCCAGGTATATCAACGCACTGGTGGTCAAGAAGTTCGCGGCGGGCTCGCTGTTTACCGGACAGATGGATGAGATAAACATATTAAAGGGAAACGCATCACTCAAATGGGGTGTGCCCTTTACCAAAAGACCCAAGTCACTTGAGGGTTATGCCTGCTATCAGCCGGTGGCTATATCACATGCCAAGGCTCCCTATGAAGGCAAGGTGGGACAGATGGATACAGGTGTGATTTACGTGGTGCTTGGTGACTGGACTGGGCAGGTGACTGTTGATCCGGCCGAGTCCATGTTCCTTGACGTGGAGAATGACCCTGCCATAATAGGATACGGAATTGTATCCTATAACAGTCATATGGATGATTATGAGAAGTTTACCATTGACATTGATTACCGTAGTGACAGGACTCCTACGCAGGCTATAATCGTAGCCTCGTCAAGTGAACTCGGTGACTATTTCACCGGTGGTGACGGCTCTACTCTCTATCTTGACGAACTCCGTTTCATATACTGATACATTATAATAACGAGCAGAACTTAAGGTATAGGGTATCAAAAACCATCGACGCCCATGTCGTGCGAATGGGAGGGGCCCAACCATAGGTTGGGAGGGGTAGGGCCGAAGGCCCGTAGTTTTGGATACCCTATTCCTTAAGTTCTCCCAAAACAATGCACATAAATTGATATAAAAAGAGTAATTTTGCAGTTTGAAAAATAGTATCGCTGTGAAAGTACTTAAATTCGGTGGCTCGTCCGTTGGATCCAAGGAGAGCATCACCAACCTTAAGGAGATTGTTGAGTCACAACAGGATGATGTGATAGTAGTGGTTTCAGCTCTTGGCGGAATTACTGACAAGCTTATTGCTACAGCCCGTATGGCTGCAGGCGGTGACCGTCAGTATGAGACAGAGATGGAGGCCATGCTCACCCGTCATGAGAATATGATAAGTGACGTAATCATCCCGCAGCGCAGAGCCGCGGCGCTTGACGGCGTGCACGGTCTGTTTGGTGAACTTAAGGAGATCATGCAGGGGCTCTACCTTTTGCATGACCTGTCAGAGAAGACCATGGATATCATAGTAAGCTATGGCGAGCGTCTCTCTTCACAGATTGTTGCCCAGCTTATTGATGACATCAGGTTGTTTGATTCACGTGAATTCATAAAGACTGAACATAACACCCATAACCACTCCATAGACAGTGACCTTACTTATCGTCTCATTCGTGAGACCTTCCAGCCCCTCTTCAAGAAGTCGGGTAAGGATAAGGTCAAGGCGCTTGCCCCCGGTTTCATATCCAGTGATGCCCAGACAGGTGAGATAACCAACCTGGGCCGCGGCGGCTCAGACTATACCGCATCACTCATTGCCGCTGCGCTCGATGCCAGCGTACTTGAGATATGGACCGATGTGGACGGATTCATGACGGCCGATCCCCGCGTGATATCCACTGCCTACACCATTGATGAGTTGAGTTACGTGGAGGCTATGGAGCTGTGCAACTTCGGAGCCAAGGTGGTCTATCCGCCCACCATTTATCCGGTTTGCCAGAAGAACATACCCATACTGATAAAGAATACATTCAACCCCACGGCCCGCGGCACCGAGATCGTGAACGAACTCCCCGCCGGAACCAAGGCCATCAAGGGTATATCAAGCATAAGCGATACCGCTCTGATTACCATGCGCGGCTTAGGTATGGTGGGCGTGATAGGTGTGAACTACCGCATATTCAAGACCTTGGCCGAGAACGGAATCAGCGTGTTCCTGGTATCGCAGGCATCGTCTGAGAACAGCACTTCTATCGGTGTGCGCAATGAGGATGCCGCTCCCGCCTGCGAACTGCTGAACCGTGAGTTCAGCAAGGAGATTGCGCTGGGTGCCATATTCCCCATATCGGCCGAGATGGACCTGGCGACCATCGCCATTGTGGGTGAGAACATGAAACGCAGCCCCGGTATAGCCGGCAAGCTGTTCAGCGTGCTTGGCCGTAATGGCATCAACGTTATTGCATGCGCACAGGGTGCATCCGAGACCAACATATCGTTCGTGGTGCAGAAGAGCTCGCTGCGCAAATCGCTCAACGTAATCCATGACTCGTTCTTCCTGTCAGAGTATCAGGTGCTCAACCTGTTCATCTGCGGTGTGGGCACAGTGGGTAACAGCCTGCTGGAGCAGATACGCGGCCAGCGCGAGAAACTGATGCAGGAACGCGGCCTCAAACTCAACGTGGTAGGTATTGCACGCGGCAGCAAGGCCCTGTTCTGCCGTGAGGGCATTGATTTGGAGAATTACCGCGAGCAGCTTGACAAGGCGCCGGCCAGCAACATACAGAAACTGCATGACGAGGTCATTGGCATGAACATATTCAATTCGGTATTTGTGGATTGCACCGCAAGTGCCGATGTGGCTGGTCTGTACAAGGATTTCCTGGATCATAACATATCGGTTGTGGCAGCCAACAAGATTGCCGCATCATCGGAGTATGAGAACTACCTTGCCCTTAAGCAGACTGCCCGCCGTCGTGGTGTCAAGTATCTGTTTGAGACCAACGTGGGTGCAGGACTGCCTATCATAAACACCATAAATGACCTGATAAACAGCGGTGACCGCATTCTCAAGATTGAGGCTGTGGTGAGCGGTACCCTGAACTTTATATTCAGCACCCTGAGTGCCGACTGCCCGCTGAGCGAGACCATACGCCTGGCCAAGGAGAAGGGATACAGCGAGCCCGATCCGCGCATTGACCTGTGCGGAAAGGATGTGCTGCGCAAGCTGGTCATTCTGGCGCGTGAGAGCGGTTACGCCATTGAGCAGAGCGATGTGGAGAGTTCACTCTTTATCCCGCAGGAGTTGTTTGACGGCACTATTGACGAGTTCTGGGCCAAGCTCCCGCAGTTGGATGCGGAGTTTGAGGCACGACGTGCACGTGTGGAGAAGGAGGGCAAGCGCATGCGTTTTGTTGCCAAGCTTGAGGGCGGCAAGGCAAGCATATCGCTGGCCGAGGTTGACAAGTACCATCCGTTCTATAACCTGCAGGGCAGCAACAACATAATACTGCTAACAACTGAGCGCTACAAGGAGTATCCCATGATGATTCAGGGATACGGCGCAGGCGCCGCAGTAACCGCAGCAGGTGTATTTGCCGACATAATGAGTATTGCTAATATCTGATTTTACAGCAATGAAATACATTATCATACTTGGAGACGGAATGGCCGACTGGCCGGTAAAGGAGTTTGGCGGTAAGACCATACTTCAGAATGCCCGCAAGCCCTATATGGACATGCTTGCCCGCAAAGGCCGCACAGGTATGCTCAAGACTGTCCCTGACGGATTCCACCCCGGCAGCGAGGTGGCCAACATGACCGTGATGGGCTATGACGTAACAAAGTCATTCGAGGGCCGCGGTGTGCTTGAGGCCGCCAACATAGGCGTGGATATCAAGCCCGGCCAGATGGGCATGCGCTGCAACATAATCTGCATAGAGAACGGACTTATCAAGAACCACTCGGCAGGTCATATCACCACCCCCATCCAGTACCGCCATCTGTTAGTGGTGGAGGGAGGCCGCAAGGAGCTTATCTGCACTCCGCCGCATGATGTGCCGGGACAGCCGTTCAAGGATCTGATGATCAAGGCCACAACCCCAGAGGCACAGCCTACGGCAGATTTGCTCAATGACCTGATACTGCGCTCACAGGATATCCTGTCCAAGCATCCGGTAAACCTTAAGCGTGTGGCAGAGGGTAAGGACCCCGCCAACAGCATCTGGCCCTGGTCACCCGGTTACCGTCCTTCAATGCAGCCCATCAGTGAGCTCTATCCCAATGTACGCAGGAGTTCGGTGATATCGGCCGTAGATCTTATAAAGGGAATAGGCCATTACGCCGGTATGAAAGTTATTGACGTGGAGGGCGCCACAGGTCTGTTTGATACCAATTATGAGGGCAAGGCACAGGCTGCCATTGATGCCCTTAAGACCGATGATTTTGTATATGTGCATGTTGAGGCCCCCGATGAGGCCGGCCA
This sequence comes from uncultured Bacteroidales bacterium, assembly GCA_902763885.1. Lineage (GTDB taxonomy): Bacteria > Bacteroidota > Bacteroidia > Bacteroidales > Bacteroidaceae > Colenecus. The sequence continues at coordinate 356,489 of CACWTU010000002.1, forward strand.
TGAGGGCAACTTTACCCTCAAGAACCGCACCGTTGAGGATCTGGACAGCCGCCTGATAGGTCCCATCTACGAGGAGGTAAGCCGTTGGAATGAGCCGGTGGCCATTGCCGTACTGCCCGACCATCCTACGCCATGCGCACACCGCACGCACACATCGGACCCTATTCCGTTCCTTATCTATGCCCCGGGACTGGAGGCTGACGGCGTTACTGCTTTTGACGAGGAGAGTTGCAAGCAGGGCGGCTACGGCAACATTGAGGGCACAGAATTCACTAAGATTTTCCTATCACTACGATGAAATACTACAGCACAAACCATAAGTCAAGTGACGTGACCCTGCGTGATGCGGTGGTTCGCGGACTTGCCCCTGACCGCGGTCTTTACATGCCGGAGCGTCTTAACAAACTGAGCAAGGAGTTCTTTGAGGGCATCGATAAGATGACGTTTCAGGAGATGTCATTTGAGGTAGCCAAGGCATTTTTCGGTGAGGATATCCCGGCCGATGACCTTAAACGTATTGTCTATGATACTCTGGCTTTTGAGACTCCCGTTGTCAAGGTTGATGACAACATCTACTCGCTGGAGCTGTTCCACGGTCCCACACTTGCCTTCAAGGATGTAGGCGCCCGATTCATGGCCCGCCTGCTGGGTTACTTCAACAAGGAGGAGAAACAGCTGGTCAATGTGCTGGTGGCTACATCTGGCGATACCGGAAGCGCTGTTGCCAACGGATTCCTGGGCGTGGAGGGCGTACACGTGTATGTGCTCTATCCCAAAGGCAAGGTAAGCCCCATCCAGGAGTGCCAGTTCACTACACTGGGACAGAATATTACCGCAGTTGAGGTGGATGGCGTGTTTGATGACTGCCAGGCTCTGGTCAAGAACGCCTTTATGGATGCAGAACTCAACCAGCGCATGAAACTGACATCGGCCAACTCAATCAATGTGGCACGGTTCCTGCCGCAGGCATTCTACTACTTCAATGCCTACGCACAGATGAAGGCAATGGGTAAGGCCGATAACCTGGTCATCTGCGTGCCCAGCGGTAACTTCGGCAATATCACGGCCGGTCTGTTCGGCTGGTTCATGGGACTGCCCGTAAAGCGTTTCATTGCCGCCAATAACGCTAACGACATATTCTACAATTATCTTAAGACCGGAGTATATAGCCCCAAACCGTCGGTCCAGACACTGGCCAATGCGATGGATGTGGGTGATCCCAGCAATTTTGCGCGTGTGCTTGCCCTTTACGGCGGCTCACACAAGGATATTGCAGGCCACATTAGCGGTGCAACCTACACTGATGACCAGATCAAGGAGACCCTTAAGGAGTGCTTTGAGCGTACCGGTTACCTGCTTGACCCGCACGGAACATGCGGCTACCGCGCCCTGCGTGAGCAGTTGCAGCCCGGTGAGTACGGCGTGTTCTTAGAGACCGCGCATCCGGCTAAGTTCAAGGAGAAGGTCGATGCCATCACCGGCGGTGACGTTGAGATTCCCGCCCGCCTGCAGGCCTTCATGAAGGGCACCAAGCAGAGTGTGGAGATTAGCAAGGACTACGCTGACTTCCGTCAGTTCCTGTTTAACGAATCAAAGTAAGCAATGGCTTGGCAGCAACTCAACTTGAACAATCTTGATATTCCTTTAAAGGAGATCTATTCCTTTATGGGGTACAAGGACAGCGAGCCTGATGAACAGACCCGCACGACTGTTGAGTACCTGCTGCGCGAGAGCGCCCAGTTCCTGCGCCCTCAGTTCAAGTATGTGCTGGTGGACGGCAGTCTGGACCTGGAAAACAATAAACTTACACTGATAGGGCAGGGAGGCCCCGTGACCTTTGATGCCGGCAGGATAATATGCCGCCAGCTGCGCGGAGCACAGCGCTACGCCGTATTTGTGGCAACGGTAGGCAACGGCTATTTCCAGTGGACCGATGCCGTAAAACGCCGTGATGACATGTTCCAGACCTACGCTATGGACTGCGTGGGCAGCCAGATCGTTGAGAGCGTGGCCGATTACATGGAGACCGTTCTGCAGGCTGAGATAGATCCCGCCGGGTTCAAGCGCACCAATCGGTTCAGCCCCGGATACTGCGGCTGGCACGTATCGGCACAGCCGGCACTTTTCAGCCTGTTCGGCGAACCGCGTCCCTGTGGCATAGAACTCACGGAGTCCTGCCTCATGCTGCCCATGAAATCCGTTAGCGGCATAATAGGAATAGGGCCCGATGTCCGCTACCTGCCATACACATGTGGTATCTGTGACAAGAAAGACTGCTATAAGAGAAGAATGAAAAATGCAACTTGATTATTTGAAAATATCATACAGAAAACTACTCATCTGAGGACGCAAAGTTAAACGACCCCTTTGCGTCGTTTTCGTTTAATCAGGAGCAGGCAGGTCACCAGGATTACGGGGAATATTGAAGCTGCCAGCAGACCACTCTGGATATCGTCACCACCGGATTTGGTGCATATTCCTACAAGTGAGGGGCCGAAAGTGCCGCCTACATCGCCAGCAAGTGCAAGCAGTGCAAACAGTGCCGTACCGCCGCCGGGCATACTGGCCGATGTAAGGCTGATGGAGCCGGGCCACATGATGGCAACAGCCAGACCGCTTATCATACAGCCTGCCAGGCTTACGATGGGATTGCTTGAAAGTGATGCCACCAGATATGCCGCAAAGCAGAGAACTCCGGCCCATGTCATATAGGCCCTCAGGTCCATGTTCTGCCCTTTCTTGCCGTACCAGAACCTTCCTATACCCATAAAAAACGCAAATCCGCAAGGTCCGGCCAGATCTCCTACGGCTTTGTCAACGCCCAGCGATGCCTCGGCAAAGGCCGATGTCCACTGAGCCATGGAACTCTCGGAGGCTCCCACAGCCACCATCAGTATCAGGAACAGCCAGAATCCCTTGTTCCTGAGCAGTTGTGACATGCTCATGCCATCGGACCCCTGTACTATAGGCTCAATGGGACATGTGGCAAAATTGATTATGTTATAGAGCGGAATAAGTGCCCACAGACATGCCAGAATACGCCAGTTCTCCAGCCCGAAAAGCGCAAAGAACAGGGTGGAACCTAAAATGACTCCCATCGTTCCCCAGCAATAGAAAGAGTGCAGCAGACTCATCATACCCTCCTTGTTGGGGAACGGGCAGGCCTCGATTATGGGACTGCACAGCACCTCAATGAGTCCGCTTCCCACCGCATAGACGCATACACTGATGAGAATACCCACCATGGGACTTGAAAACAACCCGGGCAGGAATGCCAGGCCAACCAGTCCCAGGGCCGATGTCACCTCCGAAACAATGATGCTCCTGCGGTAGTCGATTTTCCTGAATTTGGCGCACAGGAAATCGGTAACCAGCTGTACGGCATAGAAAACCGTAGGAATGAGCGCCATGGTTGCGATAGGGATGTCATACTCCCTATGGAACACCAGGAACAGCAGCGGAGTGAAGTTGGCTACTATGGCCTGAGTTACAAATCCTAAATAACAGGCCAGTTTGGTCTTGCTGTAATCCTTTTGAGTCATTTCCTGAAAATATATGCTACGATTGCGCCGCTTATGTTATGCCAGACACTGAAAATGGCGCCGGGTATGGTGGCCAGGGGATAGGCGGCAAAATGCAGGGTGGCAAGTGATGACGCAAGACCTGAGTTCTGCATGCCCACCTCAATCGATATGGCACGTTTCTTGGGCTCGGACAGTCTGAGTAACCTGCCTAAAAAGTAGCCCAGGCCCAGTCCGCATATATTGTGGAGCATCACCACAAGCACTATTATCATTCCTCCTGCCAGCAGTTTATCGGCATTGGCCGCAATTACTATTGCAACTATAAATGCAATGGTCACCGATGAGAATGCGGGCAGATAATCTACGGTCTTATCGGTAAACTTAGGCCACATACTCTTTATTATGAGGCCGATGACAATAGGCAGAATCACCACCCAGAGTATGCTCAGCAGCATGCCAAGCACATTTACCTGGACGCTATGACCTGCAAGCGCCCATGTAAGCACCGGGGTAAGGAACGGGGCCAGTATGGTGGATACGCCGGTCATGCCTACCGACAGGGCCAGATCGCCTTTGGCCAGATAGGTGATTACGTTCGATGCCGTACCGCCCGGGCAGCATCCCACCAGCACAACGCCCAATGCCAGTGCATCATCGAGCCTGACCCATGCCAGCAGGGGCATGATGGTGAATTGGGCAAGACAGCCTATGATGATATCCTTGGGACGGCTGAACACAACCTTGAAATCCTCCAGGTTGAGCGTGAGCCCCATACCGAACATCACAACGCCCAGCAGGTAGTTGATAACCTTGGGGCGTATCCTTGAAAGCGCATCGGGAAATATGAACGCCAGCACTGCCGCTGCAAATACCAGCACACCCATGTACTTGGATACAAACTGACAGATTCTTTTCATAAACAATTACCGACGTGCAAAGGTATAAAAAACGACGCAAAGGGGTATTTCTTTTAGTCGCTTCGCTTTGTAAAAGCGTCCCTTCGGGCCGAGCGCGTTTTGCGTCGTTTGACGCATTGTTATGACGCATTGTTAAACGACCCCTTTGCGTCACCCCTTTGCGTCACAACGAGTTGTAGATTTGGTCGGTGACGGGCTCAAATGTCACATTGTTGATACCGCCCTCCATCGGAGCCAGATAACTGTTGCCCGAAAAATACTGCGCGTATGCGGTATTGGGATCACCCTTGGGCCAAACCGAAAAATCAACTGTTTTCACTGTCATTGAATACTAAGAGTCCGATATTCAATAATTTGGCTCTCATTTCAGATTGGCTTTAAAGAATGATTCAATCTTGTCATAGGGGATTACGCCGGCTACATCATCGTAAAGGTCCACGTGCGATGCGCCTGGGATGATCATGAGCTCCTTGTTTCCCTCTACGGCCGATACACCCTCCACGTGCCTGCCGGTCATGCGCTCAAAGGCATACTCCGAGAAGTAACGTGAGTGGGCCTTCTCACCGTGGATGAGCAGCACCGGATTCTCAATCTCCTGAGCCCATGCCAGCAGAGGCTGGTTCATGAAACTCTGGCAGCCTATAACGTTCCAGCCGTCGTTGGAGTTGCCGCTGCGCTTGTGGTAACCGCGCGGAGTCTTGTAGTATGCGTGGTAATCCTTTACAAACCAGGGCGCATCGTTGGGTAGGGGGTCAATAACACCGCCTGCGCGCTTGTAAGTGCCTGACTTGTAATCCTCTGTGCGCTGTGCCGCAATGGCCTTGCGCTTTTCCATACGCTGTGCGGGGGTGTCCTCGCTGGCAAAATAGCCCTCAACGTTCACCTTGCTCATATCGTACATAGTGGATGCCACGGTAGCCTTGATGCGCGGATCAAGTGCTGCTGCATTCACGCCCATACCTCCAAATCCGCATATACCGATTATGCCGATTCGCTCGGGGTCAACGTTATCCTGAACGGACAGGAAATCAACCGCTGCCAGAAAATCCTCGGTGTTGATATCGGGCGATGCCATACGGCGGGGCTCGCCGCCGCTCTCACCGGTAAACGAGGGGTCAAAGGCAATAGTCAGGAATCCACGCTCGGCCATGTGCTGTGCGTACAAACCGCTTGACTGCTCCTTAACGGCACCGAACGGGCCGGTTACGGCAATCGCTGCCAGCTTGCCCTTGGCATTCTTGGGTGTGTACATATCGGCCGCCAGCTCAATGCCGTAACGGTTGCGGAAAGTAACCTTCCTGTGGTCAACCTTATCACTCTTGGGAAACGTCTTGTCCCACTCCTGTGTCAATTGCAGTGTAGTCATATTATTGTCAGTTTTTGTTTGTCCGTTACCAGTGCAGCCCGTGAGCATTAAGCCCAATAATGCTGCTGCAAATATAATCTTGTTCATAAAGCTTAAATTACCAATGCAAAAGTAGACGGTTTGCACGTATGTATCTTACCGATTTTGGCTGAATAACTACCAATTTCGCAGATAATTGAATGTTTATATTGAAATTCCTACCTTAACCGGCATTTTGAAGAATATACATTTGTTGATTTGTAGTTAAAGATTACTGAAAGGCAAATATTTTTGCTTCCATGCTCATATTTTAAGCAAAACATTATGATTTCTGCTAAAAAATTGCTATCTATGTAGTCAGTATATAATCGTGTAAAACATGGAGGGTAAAATCAAAACCGCGATACTCCAGAGCGAGGCACGAGTTGCAAAGGGTGTTTGTGGAAATTGGCAGGAAATAAAAAGTAATACGAAGATTCAATGGCAAAAATAATAGTACAGAACGTAGAGATAACGGTCTTGTCACACGATGACAAAGACTACATTTCCTTGACGGATATGGCCAACGGCAAGCAAAGCGAAAGCCGAGCTGCCGACATCATCAAGAATTGGATACGTACCAGATATACAATCGAGTTTCTGGGCACTTGGGAGATGATTCACAACCCCAATTTCAAAGTGGTCGAATTTGACCACTTTAGAATGCAGGCCGGCCTTCCCAACTTCGTGATGAGCGTAAGTGAGTGGATCGAGAAGACTAATGCCATAGGCATCATCGTAAAGAAGGGACGCTATGGCGGCACGTATGCATTCAAGGATATCGCCTTTGAGTTTGGAACGGCCATCAGCGTGACGTTCAAGTTGTATCTCATCGAGGAGTTCCAAAGACTTAAGGACGAAGAGCAGAAACTCTTGGGCTGGACTGCCAAGCGCGAACTGTCTAAGATAAACTACCGCATCCATACTGATGCCATCAAACGTCATCTGATACCTGAAGAGGTGACTCCTGCGCAGTCGAGCATTATTTATGCCGAAGAAGCTGACGTATTGAATGTTGCCATGTTTGGAATGACTGCAAAACAATGGCGTGAAGCCAATCCGGAATTGAAAGGCAACATTCGCGACTATGCCACAATTAACGAACTCATCTGTCTCTCAAATATGGAGAACATCAACGCCGTGCTCATCAACGACGGTATGCCACAGGGCGAAAGGCTTGTAAAACTCAACAGAATTGCCATCCAGCAGATGCAGGTGCTGGAAGATAATGAAGGCAGGCAGTTGCTGAAGTAAAAAATATGGATTACGACGACAGATATATCTACAAGAACAATACGAACTTAAATCGTAAGAAATTTCAGTTCGAGTTCGAGAATGGTGATGTGCTGATGTTAAAGCTGTATTTACACTTGATAGTTTGATACTTTATGGAGATACTGTCACATTTCAGAACCATAGAAGAGCTAACAAAAACACTCTCACGCGAACAAGGATTGCTGAGTGAGATGTTTGAGAAGCGAAAACTGATGAAGTTTCCACAAGGATTGGCTTTGGAATTGGTGGGTGGTAATGAAGCCCGACTGAGAAAACTGCTGGATTATGGTGTACTAGTGGAAACGGGTAATACAGTAGAGATTGAGAGTGACTATCTCAATTTCTTTGAAGAAGTATTGAACGTGAACGTGAATGAGGAAATTAGTGTTCTGAGTGTTCAGGAATGTATCAACACCCTAAAAGAATACATAGTCTATTTCTTACAAGAAACGAATGCCAACCGTAAGGCTGGATATCAGGATAGTGTACGGCAACTACTGAAGAAAACTGGATTCAGGACTCTGAAGAATGTTGTGGACTTGAAACGAAATATGGATAATGCGTATAAGCAAGAGCCAAACTATAATATCAAGAAAAAGAAGCTACAAAATCTGGACGAGAAAAGCCATAGTATCCGTTCAATGATACGTGAATGTGAGAAACTGATGGATAATGAACACGCCTTCTTCCTGATGGCCAATGATTCACACATGGCAAAAACATGCAGCGACGTGAAACACGACTTTGTGGAGGCGTACCATGCGTTGATGGAAATAGACAGGCAGATTATTGTATATATCAACCAGATAGAACAGCAGAACCAACTCTATAAGAAGATACGCAAGCTGAAATATCTGCAAGACCAGTTGCTCATCAAGACAGATACCAATCTGGTGCAGGTGCTGGATGAAAGTAATCCGCTATGGATGGAATCTCGCCAATACAGCAAAATTAGGCTCTCTCTGGAAATGCTTAGGGAGAATGACCAGATAGTAAGCATTCTGAGGCGGATAGCCGATCGCAATGGTCTGCGGAAAACAGCCAGGACAGAGGCGGAACCGCTGACAGACGAGGACTTGCAAGACCATGTGCAGCGGTTAAAAGATGTTGATCCTGCTGAGGTGTGGAATGCCTTTTCAGCATCGAGCTATAACCTATTTGATTTCATCCTGAGATATGATTATAAGACCAAGCGTGATATAGAAGATCACGCTGCTCTCTTTTGCCAACTGGTCATTTTGCATCCCGAAGAA
>CACWTU010000003.1 GCA_902763885.1 uncultured Bacteroidales bacterium
TACCTCTTTCTTAATCTCCAGTTTGTTGGCTTCAGGGCGAACGATGAAACCGAACCTGTTGGGGAACTTCTCAGTAATGGAGTTCATTTTCTCCGTTACGAGGGGTTTAACTATATATCCCATGATCAAGCCTCCTTTTTGTCTAATATACCGTTGATGACATTAATCGCATTCTCAGTCACAACAAGAGTGTCAGCGTTCAGAATACTGTAAGTATTTACTGATGAAGCGTTGACAACCTTGGTACCCTGTAAATTACGGGCCGACAAAGATACGACATTATTGCTCTCGGGCAGGACGAACAAAGATTTCTTATCACAAACTTTAAGATTGTTTAAGATTTCTACAAAACTCTTTGTCTTAGGAGCCTCAAAACTGAAGTCTTCAACAATGATAATTGCGTTCTCCTGAGCCTTATATGAAAGGGCAGACTTGCGGGCAAGCTGTTTCTCTTTCTTGTTTACCTTGAAGCTGTAATCACGGGGCTTGGGACCGAATACGCGTGCACCACCTACCAATACAGGTGAGTTGATATCACCGCGACGTGCACCGCCACCACCTTTCTGACGGCCCAGCTTCTTGGTTGAACCGCTGATCTCACTTCTCTCTTTTGACTTGTGTGTGCCCTGGCGCTGATTAGCCATGAACTGCTTCACATCCAGGTAAATGGAGTGATCGTTGGGCTCAATGCCGAATATAGCATCGTTAAGGACTACCTTTCTGCCGGTATCCTCACCTTTTATATTTAATACACTAAGTTCCATTACCTCAGAATTGAAACGATTGAACCTTTATAACCCGGAATAGAACCCTTGATAAGAAGGAGGTTGTGCTCCGGAATAACCTTAAGAACCTGCCGGCCATACGCATGCCCTTGAATACCTTTGCAGGATAAGAGCAGGCACCGATTGAACCGGGCTTACGGCCGCGGTTGTGCTGACCATGAGTCTGCTGACCTACGCCACCGAATCCGTGTCTCTTAACGACACCCTGGTAGCCGTGACCTTTTGATACTGCAACAACGTCAACAAATGCTGCGTCATTGAACAACTCGACGGTAATAACATCACCCAGATTGAGTGAACCGTCAAAATCCTTGAACTCGGCCAAGTGTCTCTTGGGAGTTACACCAGCTTTCTTGAAGTGTCCCATCAGAGGAGCTGAAGTGTTCTTCTCCTTGGCATCCTCAAAGCCAAGCTGAACAGCCTCATAACCGTCCTTCTCAACACTCTTGATCTGGGTAACAACGCAAGGACCAACTTCGATAACGGTGCATGGAACATTCTTTCCATCAGCACCGAAGACCGATGTCATACCGATCTTTTTTCCTAATAATCCTGGCATTTCAATTAAAATTTAGTTACTGTAAAAATTGTTTCAAAACTAACACATCAAACCTTGATCTCAACCTCTACACCGCTGGGAAGCTCAAGCTTCATCAGTGCGTCAACTGTCTTGGCTGTTGAGCTGTAGATATCGATCAGTCTCTTGTAAGAAGAGAGCTGGAACTGCTCACGTGACTTCTTGTTGACGAATGTTGAACGGTTTACAGTGAAGATACGCTTGTGTGTGGGAAGTGGAATAGGTCCGCTTACAACAGCACCGGTAGCCTTTACTGTCTTAACGATCTTCTCTGCTGACTTGTCAACCACATTGTGGTCATAAGACTTCAGTTTGATTCTGATTTTCTGACTCATTGTTTAATTTTTAAATTGTTTGTATTCATTTTTTGCGGCTCCCGATAAGAGTCATTTGCTATCTGAAACCGCGTTCTCTCTTATACCTTTTATATATTAAAGGAGTGAAACGTTACCACCGTTCTCTTCAACAACCTGACGGGCCAAAGCCTTGGAAACCTCAGCATGACGCTCGTAAGACATTGATGAAGTAGCACGACCTGAAGTAATTGTACGCAGTGCCGTTACATAACCGAACATCTCAGCCAGAGGTACATGTGCCTTGACAACCTTGGCACCAGAATGGTTAGTCTCCATTCCTTCTACCTGACCGCGACGCTTGTTAAGGTCACCGATAACGTTACCCATGCTCTCCTCAGGTGTTACAACCTCAAGTGCCATAATAGGCTCTGTCAGACCGGGAGCGGCCTTGACACAAGCGTTACGGAACGCATTGGTTGCGCAAACCTCAAATGAGAGAGCATCTGAATCAACCGGGTGATACTTACCGTCAAGAACAGTAACCTTGAGTGAATCCATAGGAGCACCCATCAGAACACCGTTCTTCATAGCATTGGTAAAGCCCTTTTCGATAGCAGGCAGGTAGGTCTTAGGCAGAGCCTCACCCTTGGTAGAATCGATGAACTGGAGACCTCCCTTCCAATCAGGATCGGCAGGACCGATTTCAACGACGATGCAAGCGTAGTGACCTTTACCACCAGTCTGCTTCTTATACTCTTCACGCAGCTGGACTGTCTGTGAAATGGACTCCTTGTAGCTAACCTGAGGACGACCCTGGTTGCACTCTACGCCGAATTCACGTTTCAGACGGTCTATAATAATATCAAGGTGGAGCTCACCCATACCTGAGATCAGAGTCTGACCTGATTCCTCATCAACCTTAACGGTGAATGTGGGATCCTCCTCTGCCAGACGTGCCAGACCGTCAGAGAGCTTGCTCATATCCTTCTCGGTCTTGGGCTCAACAGCGATGCTGATTACAGGATCCGGGAAGTCCATGCTCTCAAGTACCAGCGGTGCGGTCTCATCGCAGAGAGTATCACCGGTACGGATATCCTTAAGAGCAACAACTGCACCTATATCACCAGCAGCAACCTCATCAACCTGAATCTGCTTCTTTGAATACATCTGGAAAAGACGGCTTACACGCTCCTTCTTACCTGAACGGGTATTGAAGATGTAGCTTCCGGCAGTTACCTTACCTGAATATACTCTGAAGAAGATAAGACGACCTACATAGGGATCAACTGCAATCTTGAATGCAAGGGCTGCGGTCTTCTCATCAGATCTGGGATCACGGTGAGTGAGCTCATCTGAACCAGGCAGGAAACCATCCACACCACCGCAATCGATAGGTGAAGGAAGGAATGCGCATACATAGTCAAGCAGAGGCTGAACACCCTTGTTGCGGAAAGATGTGCCGCAAACAACAGGAACCAGCTTCTGACTGATTGTACCCACGCGGATAGCCTTGAGAATCTCAGCTTCAGTGATGGTTGAAGGATCCTCAAGATACTTCTCCATCAGTTCTTCATCAAAATCGGCAGCCTTCTCAAGAAGGTTGTCACGCCACTGCTGTGCCTCGTCAGCCTGGTCAGCCGGAATATCCTCAACGGTATACTCGGCACCAAGTGACTCATCGCGCCAGTAAATGGCCTTCATTTTAATAAGGTCTATAACACCCTTGAAAGACTCCTCCTGACCGATAGGAATTTCTATCGGGCAAGCGTTAGCCTTAAGGATCTCCTGCATCTGGGTAATGACTCCGAAGAAGTCAGCACCAGAGCGGTCCATCTTATTGACATAACCCAGACGGGGTACACCGTACTTGCTGGCCTGATGCCAAACGGTCTCAGACTGAGGCTGTACGCCACCTACTGCGCAGAATACTGCAACAGCACCGTCAAGAACTCGGAGTGAACGCTCTACCTCAGCAGTGAAGTCAACATGTCCCGGAGTATCAATAAGGTTGATCTTATATGTGTTTTCCTGCCACTTCCAATGAGTGGTAACGGCAGCTGAGGTAATGGTTATACCGCGCTCCTGCTCCTGGACCATCCAGTCCATGGTAGCGGAACCGTCATGTACCTCACCTATTTTATGTGTTAATCCCGTATAATAAAGAATACGCTCTGAAGTCGTAGTCTTTCCGGCATCGATGTGAGCCATGATGCCGATGTTTCTCGTGAGATGTAAATCCTGATCTGCCATGCAGTGTCAAATTAGAATCTGAAGTGTGCAAAAGCTCTGTTGGCCTCAGCCATACGGTGCATATCCTCTTTACGTTTGAATGCGCCACCAGTGCTGTTAAAAGCGTCAACGATCTCGGCAGACAGCTTGTCTGACATTGATTTACCTCCACGCTTGCGGGCAAATGAAATAAGGTTCTTCATTGAAATGGACTCCTTGCGGTCAGCACGGATCTCAGTAGGAACCTGGAAAGTAGCACCACCAATACGGCGGGACTTAACCTCTACCTGAGGTGTTACATTATCAAGAGCCTTCTTCCAAATCTCAAGGGCAGACATCTCCTCATTTGGCATCTTTGCCTTTACCTTGTCCAGACTCTCGTAGAAAATCTCGAAAGATGTGTTCTTCTTACCATCATACATGAGATGGTTCACGAACTTGGTCACTGCAACGTCACCGAATACGGGATCCGGAAGTATGACGTGCTTTCTCGGTTTTGCTTTTCTCATTTTAAATCTTTTGTTTTGTTCGGGTTGTCATTCTGATTCTTCAACATCCACGCTTGGACATTTACTCAACCTCACTCTAACCAAAACTTGTTAATGATTACTTCTTAGCTGCTTTAGGACGTTTTGCACCATACTTGGAACGTCTCTGGAGACGACCGTTAACGCCGGCGGTATCAAGAGTACCGCGGATGATGTGATAACGTACACCGGGGAGATCCTTTACACGACCGCCGCGTACAAGCACGATTGAGTGCTCCTGCAGGTTGTGGCCTTCACCGGGGATGTAGGAGTTAACCTCCTTCTGGTTTGTAAGACGGACACGTGCAACCTTTCTCATGGCTGAGTTAGGCTTCTTAGGTGTCGTTGTGTAAACTCTTACGCAAACGCCTCTTCTCTGAGGGCAGGAATCCAGGGCCGGAGACTTACTCTTGTCCTCCAGGACCTGACGTCCTTTGCGTACTAACTGCTGAATTGTTGGCATGTTTGTTTGTTTTTAATTATTATATATTAAATAGTAAATCCAGAATTTTTGGCGTGCAAAGATACGGCTATTATTTTATAATACAAACGAAAGCGCATAGTTTTTGATGAAACAACCGTAAAAAAGCTAAAAAAAACGGGCGGGCTTCATCATAAAAGCCCACCCATTCAAGCAAAAAACAGCCTATTTCCGCAACAAATCAGAACGCCGGATTATGCCTCACCGTGGAAATCAGAAATAGGCGGCATATAAGTATCCTTACGCCCCTTCATTTCAATCGTTCCGAATGATTTCTCATACTTTGAAACGTTATCCTGCAACGCCATCAGAAGACGCTTGGCATGTTCAGGCGACATGATTACCCTTGACTTGACCTGAGCCTTTGCCATACCGGGAAGTATGCTTATAAAATCCATTACAAACTCCGATGAAGAGTGAGTTATCATAGCCAAATTGGAATAAACTCCCTGGGCCGTCTCTTCCTTAAGTTCAATCTGCAACTGCTGTTGCCCGTTCCCTTTCTGTTCCATTTCCCGTTTTTAATTTTTTGTGGTGCTAAGTTAATCCTTTTGCACAAAACAGGCAACAGTAATCCGGAATTAAATTGCATATATAGTAATTTTTTCTTACACACAACAAGTCGGCAAAAGAATACCGGAAACGACATTCGCAAATCGCACAAATCAGGTTATCGTTTTCACTTGACGTTATTCCATTTTTTTATATATTTGTATTCCGTTGCCAGTCAGCAAACGTAGGCAATACTGGATTTCCATTAAGAAACTATTAGTTTAAACCTTTAATAATCAGCTTATGAGCAATTACAAAGAAACAGGTAGCAAAGCCTATCTGTATGGAATCTGCGCAGTAGCCGTCATCGGCGGTCTGCTGTTTGGATATGATACCGCTGTCATATCCGGTGCCGAGCAGGCATTACAGAATTTTTTCGCTAGCGGACTTGGAGATTTTTACACAACCAGCCTGCACGGATTTGTGGTGTCATCAGCCCTTATAGGATGTATCATAGGTGGTCTGATTTCCGGTATAATGGCTACAAGATTGGGCCGAAGGAACGCACTGATATTTGCATCAGTCCTGTTCTTCCTGTCAGCTCTGGGAAGCTACATGCCGGAGTTCCTGTTCCGCCCCAACTTTGAGTTCTTTCAGCCAGGTGAGGCCACCAAGAGCCTTATGTGGGCATTCATTCTGTACCGCATACTGGGAGGTATCGGTGTAGGTATGGCATCAGCCATCTGCCCCATGTATATTGCTGAGGTAGCTCCTGCAAATATTCGCGGAACACTGGTTTCATGCAACCAATTTGCAATCATTTTCGGCCAGTTGGTAGTTTATGCCATCAACACTCTCATCCGTAGCGGACTGGCAGACACCCCGGAACTCATCCAGGCTGCAATGATCAACATAGGCTGGCGTAAGATGTTTGTAAGCGAGGCATTCCCTGCAGGTGCATTCGGACTTTTACTGTTGCTGGTTCCCAAGACTCCGCGTTATCTTGTAATGCGTGGCAACACCCAGAAGGCAATGGCTGTCCTTTCCCGCATTAACGGTGAAAGCAAGGCACAAGAGATTCTTCAGGAGATAAAGGACACATTGGTTGAAAAGAAAGAGAGTATCCTTTCATACGGTATTCTCGTTATTATCGTAGGTGTATTGCTCTCATTCTTCCAGCAGGCCGTAGGCATCAACGTTGTGCTCTACTACGCCCCGCGCATATTCCAGAACATGGGTTCAAGCGGTGACGCCGCTATGATTCAGACAGTTGTAATGGGTGTAGTAAACATCCTGTTCACAATTGTAGCCATCCTGACAGTTGACAAGTGGGGACGCAGACCTCTGCTGATTGTGGGTTCCATTGGCATGGCTATAGGTATGATCGCATTGAGTATTCTTTCTTTCTGCGATGTCATAGGAATGGCAGCTCTGGTATTCATCATCATCTACACCGCTTCATTCATGATGTCATGGGGTCCCATCTGCTGGGTTCTCATCTCAGAGATATTCCCCAACACCATCAGAGGCAATGCTGTGGCAATAGCCGTTGCAGCACAGTGGATTTCAAACTATATCATATCATCCACATTCCCCTCACTCTGCGAGTGGAGCATTGGAGGCACATACCTCATCTATGCAGGATTCTCAATCCTCTCAGCACTCTTTGTACTGAAGATGGTTCCTGAGACTAAGGGCAAGACCCTGGAGGAAATGAGTGCTTTGTGGAGAAGCAAAATGAAGAAGTAATGGAATTGAAAATTGAAAATTGAAAATTGAAAATTGAAAATTGAAAATTGAAAATTGGTAATAAAAAAATCCTTGCGATGATTTCGCAAGGATTTTTTTATTCTTAAGACAAGCAGGTTATTTGACCACACCCTGTTTGATAAGGTACTCGGCAATCTGAACGGCGTTCAGAGCTGCGCCTTTGCGGATCTGGTCACCCACAATCCAGAAGCACATCACGTTGGGATTAGCTATGTCCTTGCGGATACGGCCTACGTAAACGGGATCCGTACCTGACAGGAAGAGAGGCATGGGATATTCCTTCTTGGCAGGATCATCCATCAGTACAAGACCCTCACCGTTCTTTACAGCCTCACGGAAAGCCTCAACTGATACAGGCTGCTCTGTCTCAGCCCAGATAGCCTCTGAGTGACAGCGGAGCGCAGGAACACGTACGCATGTGGCACTGCACTTGATATCGTTGTGGAACATCTTGCGGGTCTCATAGAACATCTTCTCCTCCTCCTTGGTATATCCGCTCTCCTTGAACACATCGATATGGGGAATGAGGTTATAAGCAAGCTGATATGCAAACTTGTTTACAGTCACCTTCTCACCGGCAAGAACCTGACGATACTGCTGTTCAAGCTCTGCCATAGCAGCAGCACCTGCACCGCTGGCAGCCTGATAGGTTGAAACCTGTACGTTCTTGACGGGTGAAAGGTCATTAAGAGCCTTAAGAGCCACAATCATCATGATTGTAGAGCAGTTAGGATTGGCAATTATACCTCTTGGACGTACCAAAGCATCCTCAGGGTTAACCTCAGGAACGACCAGAGGTACATCGGGATCCATACGGAAAGCGCTTGAATTGTCAATCATGATTGCACCGTACTTGGTGATAGTCTCGGCAAATTCCTCTGATGTACTGCCACCTGCTGATACGAATGCTATGTCTATTCCCTTGAAATCATCGTTATGCTGAAGAAGCTTGACCTGAATCTTCTTACCTCCATAGGTGTAATAAGATCCGGCACTACGGGATGACCCGAACAAAACCAACTCATCGAGCGGGAATTTACGCTCTTCCAGCACACGCAGAAACTCCTGTCCTACAGCACCGCTGGCTCCAACAATTGCTACTCGCATATGATAATTTTTAGTTATTTGATAATTTGGGCGCAAAATTAGTGTTTCCGCACAAAATAGACATCGCATAAAGTATAAAAACTCATAATAATAGGTCAAATTCAACTGAAACCGCATATTTTTGCACCATAATCATGTCAACAGCGATAAAAGATGATTGAACTGGATAATATAACACGCAGTTTCGGATCTCTCAAGGTACTCAAAGGTATAAGCCTGAAAGTTGACAAGGGCGAGATAATAAGTATAACCGGGCCAAGCGGAGCCGGAAAGACCACTCTGTTGCAGATTATGGGCTCACTTGACAAGCCCGACACCGGACGCGTACTATATGACGGACGGGACATCACCACCATGGGCGAGAAAGAGTTGTCATCATTCAGAGGCAGTCATATAGGGTTCGTGTTCCAGTTCCATCAGCTGCTGCCTGAATTCACGGCAAAGGAAAACATAATGATACCTATGCTGATTGCCGGAAAGAATATGCATGATGCCGCCTCACGTGCCTCTGAGCTGTTAGAAATGCTTGGACTGAAAGACAGATCGGAACATAAGCCTTCAGAACTTTCCGGCGGAGAGAAGCAGAGAATTGCCGTAGCCAGGGCACTGGCGAACAAACCGGACGTAATATTGGCTGATGAGCCATCAGGCAGTCTTGACACCAGGAACAAAGAAGAACTTCACAATCTCTTTTTCAAGCTCAGGGATATGCTGGGGCAGACTTTCGTAATAGTTACGCACGATGAGCAATTGGCAGCACTTGCCGACCGTAGAATACATATTAAAGACGGAATGATCTCCTTCTGACTACCACTTCTCAAGATATAGTATAGACTTGCTTGATGTCAAGACAAGACTATTTGAAGTGAGTTTGTCCACATTGAATACCATGACAACACTGTCCATACCGCAATAAAGCAGATTCGCCTTTATTGCATCCGTATCATTAATTCCATTGACAATGCTATTAGAAAAATCAAATCTGATGGAGTCTGTCATATCGGACAATATGCCATAAACATCAAAGTTCCGGGAATGATTTTCCACCTGCACAATATTACGTGCCATCCCGAAATATATGCCATTCACATCCTCACGCTGAACAGTCTGTCCAAAAAAATCTGTTCCGCCAGGATATTCAATGTGGTCAAGTTTCCAGAAATTATCCAACTTATCATTAGGAAAAGCCGATTCACAGCCGCACAGCGCAACAGATATGGCGAGAAATATCAAAACCTGTTTCATAATACCTTCCATGATCTGGATAATGAAATCATTACACCTCCGTTGTTACCCAAAAGACCTCCGCTATCCAAGTCAAACGCATAAGAGAGTCCAATCTTCCAATTGAGTAGATCCCCAAACCTATAAGAACAATCCAGCAGCATGGAGGTGATGTGCTCCACTTCATCAAAAGGCAGATAGTAAGTCCCCCAATGAGCAGTATGTGTTGCAAGGATGCGATAACCGATTTGATCTGTAACATAACCATCAATTCCAATATGAAACGAACGGACACGATTGCTCCTGAAATAAAGATTCCCCTCCATAGTACTGCCCGACAACCTATCCGGATTCTGATTATATACAGGAGATACCAGAACTGCGGATCCTATGGAATATCCCCAATGGGTATATGAAAGATACTTGGAATGTATGTACATTCCGTCACGCCCATCTATCCGTTCAGTCTGCATGGCATCTACATTGCATACAGAGCCGCACTGCCCTCTTGTATTCAAGTATTCCAGCACCACATTACTCACAGGAAGGCCAGCAGGCAAATTCACCTCCAGCCCAAACACTCCGTCAAACCAGTTTCGCTTGAATCCGTATGAAATCAGTTCTCTCTCCCCAAACTGATTGGATTTAATCTCAACCCCGAGCATAGAAGAATGATCCTCGAAAAAATGCTCATAATAGGCTCTGCAATGCCAATCGTTTATGGCATAATCTATGGCCAAGTGCCAACTCCCTAATGAGTTTCCGTTCTCCCACCCCTGTTCACCGGCCTTATTTAAAGGCACCAGAGCTTGCCAATAAGCTTCAGGTCCTGACGGCAGTGAATACTCTTCCTGTTTGTTGCCGTACATAACCATGTTGTGGAGAGTACCTCCGAACTGGGAACTCATTTCTATACCTAAAGTTAACTCTAAAGGAAATCTTTCCGGATTACCAGCCCTCAGGAAGAGAGCCTTACCGTGATATAATATTTTATCTATATATTCAGGAGTTCCAGTTGCCCGTTCTGCCCATTTCTTACGCCACCCGCTGTCTGAATAAAAGCCGTAAGATAAATATCCTTTGGCCGACAGCCACCCGCCAAGTCCAGGTATACGTGTAAATTCCGGTAGGCCTATCCTAACTTGTGGGATGGGGCGGCTGTTTCCTGACCACGTCAGCCCGCCGGAACTCAGCCTGGAGTTTTTCAGTTCTCCCCATCGCTCTTTCATGCCGATAGACAGGTTCAGCCATTTATAATTCAGGTCAATGTACAACTGATGAATAAAAAAATCAGACTGAAGCTCTGCGCCTATACCTAAATCCATCCCATAGTCCATTACAATACCACTCCCCAAAGAGGTACTTCCCAATGTGGCAAAATGCATATAACCACTGTTTTTATTGACAGACGGAAGCCCCTGGCGGTTTGATGTATGCCAAAACGGAGCATACTCGCCACTGCCAGTCAAAGCAACAGTTTCAAGGTGGTATTCCAAATTATGTTCATTTTGAGCAAAGACAATTGTATTGACGGACACTGCTGTCAGCAGCAGTATCAACCACCTTGATTTTGTCTTTGTACTCACTATACTGTTTTATTTACTGACGATTACCTTTATCGTTTCAAAGGTAAAACAATCTGTGCAGACAACAAAATAAGCGGCAACCTCATGGCTGCCGCTTACTGTCTTATGTTCCGTATGATCAGGCGTTTGCCCTCTTCTCACGGATACGGGCCTTCTTACCGGTAAGATTGCGCAGATAGTAAAGTTTAGCGCGACGTACCTTACCTACCTTATTGACCTCGATGCTGTCAATGGCGGGTGAGCTGATGGGGAAAATACGCTCCACACCAACGGTACCTGACATCTTGCGGACAGTGAAACGACGGTTGTCACCATGACCGCTGATCTTGATAACCACACCACGATACAGCTGAATACGCTCTTTGTTACCTTCAACAATACGATATGCTACAGTTACTGTGTCACCTGATTTGAATGCGGGAAACTTACCCTCATTACCTGTAGCAAAAGCCTCTTCTGCAATTTTGATTAAATCCATCTTTACAAAAATTGTAGTTGTTCCTGAACCTTAAGCGACATACCAAGTTACTCTTCCTTGACAGCGATCGCATAAAGCGGCGCAAAGATAGCGCCTTTTTCTTTCTGTGCAAAATAATTTCAGAGAAAATACTTGTAATAGAGTATTATTCAAAATAGAGGGTCAGCGTAATCATACTGCTGCGAACCTCACTGACAGAATTGGTATATTTCAGAAGAACATCATCCTTCAAATCCGTCCGGTTTCTACCGGGCACAAGCAGATCCTTAAGGCCGAAACAGAACTTCAGTTCAGGAATCATCTTGAAGAACGGATAATACAAATCAAGTCCCATTCCTACCTCAATCATAAGGTCTGACGATTTTACCAGCAGTTCCTTTCCTTTTTTTACGGTAAGGTCAAAAGTAGGAGCTGCCCCCACTACTACATATGGTCTGTAATTATTGAACCTGATGGCGCTGATCTTAAGATCAATCGGAACAGAAAGAAGTGTAGATTTCAAATATTGTTCCGTAACCTTACCTGTACGCTGCTCCTTGAACACTACTTTCTTATCGCCAAAATGCATTGTAGGGACAAGACGGACAGAGAGCCAATCATTTGCCTTAATCTCGCCCAAGATACCGACACTGAACCCGGGAATATACTCAGGGACATCGGCATACCAATACTCCGCCCTGCCCTCAGAGTTAATATATGGCAATCCTTTATTTGCTATTGCAAAATCCTGGATATTGAAGCCCACCAGAAAACCGTAATGCCAGACCCTGTCATCAAGATATGGCCTGTTCTGTATCTTGCGTTCCTGCGCAAAAAGGCAACCTGCCCCAAACAGAGGAGCAAGCAGAAACAGCATTGCCAGAACTAATGGCGCGCCCTTGATATATCGGGATTTAATCATCCCTATAAAAACGATGAATAATGCAAGTTATTGTAAAAACAGGCGTGTCATTTGGTGGAGTACTCAAAAGTGTGTATTTTTGCGACACACAAACCAAAAAACAAAAGACAACTATGGCATACGTAATTGGTGACGACTGCATCGCTTGCGGAACTTGCATCGATGAATGTCCGTCTGAGGCTATCTCTGAGGGCGATAAGTATTCAATCAACCCTGATCTGTGCGTAGACTGCGGCACTTGCGCCGGCGTCTGCCCGTCAGAGGCTATCCACCCGGGAGAATAATTCCCAAGAGGATAAAACAAAAAGGCAGGGGTTCCGGTTTGGAACCCCTGCCTTTTTATTCAGTCTGCTTATTTCAGATTAGCAAGTGCTTCCTTTACGCGACGGAAAGCCTCCTTGATCTTATCCTCACTGGTAGCATAGCTGAAACGGATGCACTCAGGTGAGCCGAATGCAGTTCCGCCTACTGCAGCCACATGACCTACTTCAAGCAGATACATAGCCAAATCCTCAGCACTGTTGATTACCTTGTCACCATAACGCTTGCCAAAGTATGAATCACACTTGGGGAACAGGTAGAATGCACCCTGAGGATTGTTAACCTCAAAGCCTGGAATCTCCTTGGCCAGAGACACTATCAGGTCCCTACGCTTCTGGAACACCTGACGCATCTGCTCCACACTATCCTGCGGACCGTCAAATGCCACCTGAGCTGCCTTCTGGGCAACTGAGCAGGTGCCACTGGTATATTGACCCTGCAGTTTATTGCAAGCCTTGACAAGCCACTCCGGACCGGCCATGAAACCTATACGCCAACCGGTCATTGCATAAGCCTTGGACACACCGTTGATGACAGCAATACGATCCTTATCGACGAACTGAGCCATACTCTGGTGACCGCCGATAAAGTTGATATGCTCATATATCTCATCAGATACGATGAATATATCTGGATATTTGTTAAGAACCTTGGCGATTGATTCAAGCTCCTCCTTACTATATACAGAACCTGTAGGATTTGAAGGTGAACAAATCATTATAGCTTTAGTCTTAGGAGTAATAGCTGCTTCTACCTGAGCTGCAGTCACCTTGAAGTCCTGATCAATGCCAGCCCTGATTGCAACAGGAACACCACCAGCCAGCTTTACCATCTCAGGATAGCTAACCCAGCAGGGAGAAGGAAGCAGAACCTCATCACCCGGATTGATGATAGCCATAATCACATTACAGAGAGACTGTTTGGCTCCTGTGGAAACCAGAATCTCTGCAGGTGCATAATCAAGATTATTCTCACGTTTGAGTTTGTCAGAGCATGCCTTACGCAACCACATATAACCCGGAACGGGTGAGTACTTTGAGTAGTTCTGCTCCACGGCTTCAACAGCAGCCTTCTTCACATTATCAGGCGTATTGAAATCCGGTTCACCAACACTCATGTTAACTACATCGACACCCTGTGCCGACAGTTCATTGCTCTTTTGCAGCATGGCAAATGTTGCCGATGCCGCGAGTCTGTTGACTCGATCTGAAATCTGTGCCATCTTTTTATTTGTTGTTTGTCATATATTCCATAAGATTCTCTGCAGCTTGAGTGGTCTTGACCATCTGTCTTTTGAGCTTACGGGAAAACAACCACGCCCTAAGTTCAAATAACAACCCAAGCGGAAATACTATTCCCACCATCCTATTTGCCCACTTCTTGGCAAAAGGAGGCTGAACACCGTGGCTTTGCAAAATAGGGAACGCATTCAAAAAGTCCAGTTCAACCCTATCGCGGCTATTACTCATCTCCATAATAAGCCTGTCTAATTCCGCTCCCAATTCCATCAAATCAGATGCATCGACAGAGCCAAAGAACAGCTTGCGGTAATCAGGCACCGAACATAGCAACTTAGACTGCCCTAACTCAATGCTACGACGTTTTATATCGGAAAGAACCTCAAGACATTTCTGCCTGTCAGGATCATCTATCACCACATCCTTACGAACAATATTGCGATTTACCTTTGTTCCGAACCAGTAACGGAAAAATTCTAAAACTACATCCCATTGGAACAAAGTGGAATCTCCATTGGCCTTTACAGTAAAGAACACACTGAGAGGAGACAACACCATTACGCTGAACCAGCATCCCACAATACTCCATTCGCCCTCACGATACATCTTCTCACCTGATACGGATGTCAAATAGAAAAGTATGAATGTAAACACCGATACTATTACAGGAACACCCAGACCTCCCTTTCTGATGATAGCGCCCAACGGAGCTCCGATAAAGAAGAATATCAATATGGAAAGTGAATTGGTTATCTTTTTCATCCACTCAATCCAATGCTTACGTATGGTTCTGTCACCATAATACATATTGGTACTCTTGATAGCCAGTTCGCTTGCCTGGTTCTGTATCTTAGAACGCATATTGCTCTTGATATCGACCTGTTTGTTACGGCTTGAAACCGCAAAAACACTGTCAGCATTAATGATCTTTGCAGACAGTTTTTCAAATGCCGCCGAATCCGACTTGCTCATCCGGAAAGTATTTAAGGCTGAAAGCCGATAGTCACTCAGATTTCCGCGTCCTATGCTGTCCTGATTGGAAGATAATGAATCAATCGTATGCTTGATTTCATTCATGTTCTTACTCATAGCTTGAGAGCTGACCAATCCGTCCGGCGCCTCTTTCATATCAGAATTGAATTCAAGCAGGATATGTTTTTCACGGAAACCCTCCCGTCTGTACGGCTTACCTTTGCTCTCCACATCATTGTCCTGGCCAAACTGCTCACCGCTGTACAGATGCAGATAGATATGGTGTTTATCGGCCGTAGTCTCCATATTTGCGGAGTCAGATACAATCACGTTCATCTGGTCATACCCTTCACTGAAATCATAAATGGTGACATCATACATAAAACCAGTATCAAAGTTCTTATGCCTGACGTACATATTGTAACCCTTGATCTGGCTGTAAAACACACCTTCCGGTATTTCAAGTTCCGGACTTTTCTCATCTATTGAGAATATGATAGAGTAGAGATTCTGAGCGGCACGGGGTACCGTCACATTCTGAAAATAGAATGATACTCCTGCCAGAAATATGGAAAAAATCATAACAGGACGCATTATTCGGAGCAAAGGAATACCTGATGTTTTCATAGCAAGCAGCTCCAACCTTTCACCAAAATTGCCGAATGTTATGAGCGATGCCATCAACACGGCAAGCGGCAATGCCTGCGGCACAAGCGTAAGTGCAAACTCCCAAAAGAATTTGGCAAGAAAAGCAAAATCAAGGCCTTTACCGACAATGTCCTCAGCATAACGCCAAAGCACATTCATCAACAACACGAAAAGACAGATGGCAAATGCCGCCACAAACAGCAGCAAAAAGCTTTTAAGAATAAATATATCAAGTCTTTTCGGTCTCATTCAGAAGTACAGAAATTTCCAACCTGCAAAGATACAACAAGTCGAGAGAAGAAAAGCAATGATAATTGATTTTATTCCGAGACGCAGTGTATCTTCAATCACGAATGTGTTTAAAGATACTACAAGCCGAGAGAAGAAAAAAGGACAAGGTCATTTTTTATTCCGAGGCGCAGTGTATTTTCTGGCGAAGCCTCAAAGTACAACAATTGGCCAACTTCTGCAACTACAGAGCGACGTAATGATATATATAAAAGGGTGTTTTCAATCAGAGACCACAGCGTCTCAGCGCATCCATTGATGTGTCCCACAGACTGCGGACCTCATCTTCAGCGCCAGAATCCGCAAAATCAGTTATTTCAAGGGAGTAATTTGATGTCAAGTCATTCTTTGCTATGCGTATCTCAAAGTACGTACCCGGCTCATCATCAAGCCAATGGAAACGCACATATGTATTCTGACGGCAATTGATCAGTTCTGCCACACGTGACTCATGTTTTCCCCAAGTAAATTGAAAGTTCTTACCGTCGGCCTGGACATTATCCGCGAACCATGAAGTAAGCCCCGGCGCAGTAGCAATGGTTTCCCAAATCATAGGAACAGACTGCGAACTCAACACATATTCTAAAACGACCTTAGTCTTGGCAGGTATAGTTTTCTCCGTAATCATAGCAATAATGTTTCATTTTGCGGGACCAAACATCACGTCCCAATCCCGCATAGGTTCTAATTGCAAAGAAATATTAAAATAGTTTGATTTCCAAAATAATCGGACACATTTTTCAAACAAAAATATGGTACAGAAAAGTTGCAGGAATAAAAAAAGAACATTACCTTTGCACCCGCTTAAGTAAAGCGATGGCGGGATAGCTCAGCTGGTTAGAGCGCATGATTCATAATCATGAGGTCCCCGGTTCAATCCCGGGTCCCGCTACAAATAAAGGAGGTCTAAACGGCCTCCTTTATTTGTAGCGGGACCCGGTTTGAACCGCGATAGGGCCTGAGCCCTATCGATTACCTTTTTTTAATTCACTCCGTGAATGCGCTCCCTTCGGGAGCTTGGCGGCCCTCCGGGACCGCGGTCTCGCTCCAAGCATTCGCTCGCACCAATACGCAGCACCTGCGTTTTCTCTTTTTTCAATTTTCAATTTTCAATTCTCAATTCTCAATTAATTATAATTTAAGGTGGGGGTATTGGGAAAAAGTGTAATTTTGTGGCGCTTTTGCTAAGTGGAGTTTACAATTTAACAGATATAGTTATGGAATTAATGGAGCAGATTATTGCGCGGGCTAAAGAGAACAAGCAGCGCATTGTGTTGCCGGAGGGTACGGAGGAACGCACTCTTAAGGCAGCCGACAGGGTTCTGGCAGATGGTGTGGCAGACCTTATCATTTTAGGTAACAAATCTGAGATTGAAGGACTTGCTTCACAGTGGGGACTTAAGAACATCTCAAAGGCCACAATCATTGACCCTGAGAATAACCCCAAGAAGGATGAGTATGCAAACCTGCTGTTTGAGCTGCGCAAGAACAAGGGAATGACCATTGAGGAGGCACAGAAGAAAGTACTTGATCCCCTCTACCTGGGATGCCTCATCATCAAGAGCGGCGATGCTGACGGCCAGCTGGCCGGTGCACGCAACACCACAGGCAACGTTCTGCGCCCTGCACTCCAGATAATCAAGACCGCTCCCGGAATATCAGTGGTATCAGGTGCATTCATCATGCTCACCAAGACCCCGCAGTACGGCGAGAACGGCATCATGGTATTTGCAGACTGCGCCGTAACTCCGGTACCCGATGCAGACCAGCTGGCTCAGATTGCAGTAGCATCAGCCGGAACCGCTACCGCGGTAGCAGGATTCGCAGAGCCCCGCGTGGCTATGCTGAGTTTCTCAACCAAGGGATCAGCCAAGCATGAGGTTGTTGACAAGGTTACTACAGCACTCCAGAAGGCAAAGGAACTGGCTCCCAACCTTAAGATTGACGGTGAGCTCCAGGCCGATGCTGCCATAGTTCCTTCAGTAGGCGCAAGCAAGGCTCCCGGCTCAGAGATTGCAGGTAAGGCAAACGTACTGGTATTCCCCAACCTTGAGGTTGGTAATATCGCTTACAAGCTGGTTCAGCGCATAGGTAACGCCGAGGCCATCGGCCCTATCCTTCAGGGTATTGCACGCCCCGTAAACGACCTTTCACGCGGCTGCTCAGTTGATGATGTATATAAGATGATTGCTGTCACAGCCAATCAGGCAATGGCGGCCAAAAAGGCATAACGTAATATGAAGATACTGGTTTTGAACTGCGGCAGCTCGTCAATCAAGTACAAGCTGTTTGACATGGATAAGAACGATGTCATTGCACAGGGCGGAATAGAGAAGATCGGCATGAAGGGATCATTCCTGAAGCTGACCGACAAGGACGGCAACAAGGTTGTAATCGAAAAGGAGATTCCCGAGCATACAGTAGGCGTAAAGTTCATCTTTGAGGTGCTTACCGGCAGTCAGTACGGCGTAATCAAATCACTGGACGAGATCAACGCTGTTGGTCACCGTATGGTACACGGAGGCGAGAAGTTCAACAAGAGCGTAATCCTTACTCCCGATGTACTGGAGGCATTTGCAGCCTGCAACGACCTTGCTCCGCTGCACAACCCCGCAAACCTTAAGGGTGTGAACGCAGTAAGCGAGCTGCTGCCCAACGTTCCGCAGGTAGGTGTATTTGATACCGCATTCCATCAGACCATGCCTGATTACGCATATCTGTATGCAATTCCTTACGAACTGTATCAGAAGTACGGTGTACGCCGTTACGGTTTCCACGGAACATCTCACCGCTTTGTATCGGGAGAGATATGCAAATACCTTGGCATCAAGCCTGAGGGTTCAAGGATCATCACCTGCCATATAGGAAACGGCGGTTCAATCACCGCTGTGAAGGACGGCAAGAGCGTGGACACCACCATGGGTCTGACTCCTCTGGAGGGAATCATGATGGGTACCCGCAGCGGTGATATAGACGCCGGTGCCGTTACATTCCTTATGGAGAAGGAGGGACTTGACAGCACAGGCATGTCAAACCTGCTGAACAAGAAGTCAGGCCTGCTGGGCATCTCAGGTGCATCAAGCGATATGCGTGAGGTTACCGCCTCGATGGAGGCCGGCAATGAGCGCGCTGCACTGGCTAAGAAGATGTACGCTTACCGCATCAAGAAATACATAGGCGCTTTTGCGGCTGCAATGGGTGGCGTTGACGTAGTTGTATTTACCGGTGGCGTCGGTGAGAACCGTCATGAAGTACGCGAGGCCGTATGTGAAGGTTTGGAGTTCCTGGGCATCAAACTTGACAAGGAGCAGAATGCTAAGATTATGTTCGGTAAGGACGGAATCATCTCTACTCCGGATTCAAAGGTCAAGGTGGTGGTGCTGCCTACTGATGAGGAGCTGATGATCGCTCAGGATACTATGGCGCTGGTAAAGTGATAACCATCCGGATGATACTCGCCGCTTCGCGGCTCGAATGTTTTTGACTTTTTGGGCCCACAGGGCCTCAAAAGTCGCTAACTGGAAACGTATTATTGTATTAGAAGCATTTTCCTTTTTTTTAGTTTGGGGCGGCGACGCCCCAAACCCGTTCCGCGACATTCCATTTTATTCCATGTCGCTCCACTCTGCCGGCCTTCCAGGCCGGGTAAAACGAAATTCCGACAGCAAAGCGTTGTCGGAATTTCGTTTTACTGGGTGCAACTGGAAACCTAGTGCAACTTTGGGTCACGCACGGGGAAACCTTTTTTAGGGATTGGTTTCTCCTTCCAGGTAGTTGTGCATAGTGAGGGTTTTGCCGTCAAACACAACGTAGGTATATTGGCTTATCCAATCACCTATGATAAGCATACGGCAGGAGTGGCTGAGCATCAGGTCAAGTTCAATATGACGATGCCCGAATATGAAATAGTTTATGTCAGGATGGGTCTTGAGATACTCCTTGGCATAAAGGACCTGGAACTCCTTATCCTCACCCAAGTATTTGTCACCCCCTTCAAGGCGATGATCAACCATACTCTTTTGTGCCCAACGCTGTCCCAACCACATACTCCACCTGGTGGGCAACAATGAAAACAGGAACTGGCACAGACGGTTACGGAATATGCCACGCATGAAACGGAACGTACGGCTGGGATCACCCATCCCGTCACCATGAGCCAGGAAGAATTCCTTACCCATTATCTCAACGGTAACAGGCTCCTTGTGCATAATAACGCCGCACTCACGCTCCAGATAGCCGTACATCCATATATCATGATTACCTATGAAATAGTGCACTTCAACACCATTGTCAGTAAGTTCCGATATCTTGCCTAAGAAACGCGTGTAACCTTTAGGGACCACATACTTATACTCGTACCAGTAATCAAACATGTCGCCCAGCATATAAACGGCCTGCGCCTTATCCTTGATATCATCAAGGAAACGCACCAACCTGCGCTCCTGCATACGCCTGTGGTCAAGTGCCCAGGAACCTAAATGGGCATCGGATATAAAGTAAACGTTTTTCATTCCAGTCCAAGTTCAAGTTTAGCCTCTTCACTCATCATGTCCTTGTTCCACTCCGGCTCAAACACCAGATTGACCGTAGCGGACTTGACACACTCCAGCCCCTCCACACGCAAACGCACATCCTCTACGATAAAATCTGCCAGAGAGCAGCCGGGAGCAGTTAGGGTCATGTCTATGACAGCATTCGCATCATCATCGACATCTATCTTGTATATCAGTCCCAAGTTGTAGATATCAACAGGTATCTCAGGGTCATAGACCGTCTTGAGCACCTCCACTATCTTTTCCTCTATGTCAAACTTTTGAGCCATACCGTATTATAACCGGCCTTTATCGGCGTAACTGTAATACCCGTTCTCGGTAAAAATCACATGATCCAGCAACGGCACATTAACCATTCGGCATGCTTGCGCCACTGATCTGGTAAGTTCATCGTCCTGCCTGCTGGGTAGTGCCGTCCCTGACGGATGATTATGACATAAAGTCAAACCTGTAGCCCTGTGCAGAAAAGCCTCCCGCAGAATAAGACGTATATCGACCGATGCGCTCGACAGGCCACCCTGACTGATACGCATACTGTCAATCACTCTCGATGACTGGTTAAGGAACAGCACATGGCACTCCTCAACCTGAAGGTCAATCATATCAGGATAGAAATAGTCATAGACATCACGTGACGTCCTGACCTGAGGTTTCAATAAAGGTTTCTCCTCCTTACGGCGCCTGCCAAGTTCACAGGCCGCAAGGATGGTTATAGCCTTTGCCTCACCTATCCCTTTGAAAGAGCATAGCTCCCCGACGCTAAGTTTTCCAAGTTCGGAAAGACTGTTGCGGCAGGAAGCCATCACTTTTTGTGTTAAAGCCACCACCGAATCTTCAGTGTTTCCAGTGTGTATCAGAATCGCCAATAACTCAGCGTTTGTCAGCGCTTTCGCGCCCTTTTGCTTCATCTTTTCACGGGGGCGATCCTCTTTGGCCCACTGCTTAAGATTCAGCTTGTCTGGCTTAATCATTCATTTCTTATGCCTTTACGCGGCCCTGGTATGATCCGTCGCGGGTATCGACCTCAATAAGCTCACCTTCATTGATGAACAGAGGTACGCGAACCTCGCAACCAGTCTCTACCTTTGCGGGTTTGGTGGCATTGGTAGCCGTATCACCCTTGAGGCCCGGTTCTGTATAAACAACCTTGAGGACAACCTTGACAGGCAGGTCTGCAAACAAGATCTCACCTGTGTTGGCATTGGTAACAACATCAACAACCTCACCCTCCTTAAGGTAATCAACACCGTTGATGAGGTCCTTAATGATTGTAACCTGTTCAAAATTCTCCTGATTCATGAAAATGTAACCCATATCATCCTGATACAGATACTGATAGGGACGACGCTCAACGCGGACATCCTCCAGCTTGAAACCGATCTGGAAAGTGCGCTCCAGCACGCGGCCATTAACGACATTCTTAAGCTTGGTGCGTACAAATGTGTTACCTTTTCCAGGCTTAACATGCAGGAAATCAATGCAGAAATAAAGCTGGCCCTCCAGATTGATGCAGGTACCGATCTTAATGTCTTGACAAAGAATCATAAAAGTCTAATCGTTCTATTTATTAATAAAATGTATTTTCAGTCTGCAAAAGTAGTGCAATGACACAAATAGACAAAACTTTAGACAAAAAAAGAAACGCCTATTGCATATTATCAAAAAAGAGAGTATCTTTGCACTCCGATTTCCGAAAACAATAAAAACGACATAACAATGAAAAGAACATTTCAGCCTTCCAACAGGAAGAGAAAGAACAAACACGGTTTCCGTGAGAGAATGGCCACAGCCAACGGCCGCAGGGTACTTGCATCACGCAGAGCAAAAGGCCGTAAGAAACTGACAGTATCTGACGAGTACTGCGGTAACAAGAAGTAATCCTTATAAAATACAATAATAAGGTATGACACTAAAAAGAGCCGGACAGATTGTCCCGCTCTTTTTTCTTTTATAATTGTCAGACTTTCATCTCTTTTTCCCAGCCGTTAGTTTGTACTTTGTCCTGTTAAATGATTAAATTTGCAGATTAAAGCGTTTATCAGAATGGCAAAAGAAAACAAGAATATAAAGCGAGGAATCCTTATCGTACTCGCAAATCTATTGGCAATGGTCATTGTAGCCGCAATATTGATCATTGTTACCTTCAGATGGATGAAATCATACACTCTTCACGGGCAGTACATCACGGTGCCGGATGTGACAGGAATGTATGAACAAGAAGCAAGACAAGTTCTCTCCATAGCCGGTCTGAATTACGAGGTTACAGATTACAAATTCGATAAAATGATGGTTGAGGGCGGTGTCATTGAACAAAAGCCCAAGCCTGGCGCATTTGTCAAGCAAGACCGTAAGATATATCTCACCCTCAACTCAGGCAAGGAGCCCCTAAGAGCGGTACCTGATTTAGCAGACAACAGTTCACTGCGAGCCGCCGAGTCAAAATTAAGAGCCGCCGGATTCAAACTCACTGAAACGGAATACGTGGACGGTGACCAGGATTGGGTTTATGAGATAAAA
Source organism: uncultured Bacteroidales bacterium (assembly GCA_902763885.1). Classification (GTDB taxonomy): domain Bacteria; phylum Bacteroidota; class Bacteroidia; order Bacteroidales; family Bacteroidaceae; genus Colenecus. The sequence goes on from CACWTU010000003.1 coordinate 22,991, forward strand.
TATCTTGGTGAGGCGATCAAGGCTGGAACAGAGATTCCTGAAGGCTCCACTCTTACCATTGTTGCAGGAAACGGCAACCCGGTTGAGGAAATAGAGGAGGCTGATTCAACCATTGTCATAGATATGGATTTCTTTGAATAATCTGCATGGTTGACCTGGAAGACGAGATTGAGGAGTCACTTGATGACCTGGAACCCACCCCTGATGCTGTAGAGCTATACGAGCATTTCCGAGTGGTAGCCGATAAGGGACAGAGCCTGCTCCGTGTTGACAAGTTCCTGTTTGACCATCTGGAGCACTCTTCACGCAACCGCATACAGAAAGCCGCCGATGCCGGAATGGTCATGGCAAACGGCCGTCCCGTAAAGAGCAATTATAAGGTCAAACCACTTGACGTGATTACGGTGATGATGGACCGTCCGCGTTACAGTAGTGAGATTGAGCCTGAGGATATTCCTTTAGATATAGTTTATGAGGATGAATGCCTGCTCGTGGTAAACAAACCGGCAGGGCTGGTGGTACACCCCGGATGCGGTAACTTTCACGGAACGTTGGTGAACGCCGTAGCATGGCATCTGCGTGACAATCCCGATTATGACCCCAACAGCCCTCAGGTGGGACTGGTACACCGCATAGACAAGGACACATCAGGCCTTCTGGTAGTAGCCAAAACGCCCGATGCCAAGACTTGCCTGGGTAAGCAGTTCTACGACAAGACCACCAAGCGTGCCTATCAGGCGCTGGTATGGGGCGTTCCAGAACCGGCCGAAGGCACCATTGAGAGCCAGATAACCCGCAACCCCAAAGACCGTTTGCAGATGGCCGTGTCATTTGACCCAGAAGTGGGCAAGCATGCTGTCACGCACTACACGGTGCTGGAACGTTTCGGATATACATCACTGGTGGAGTGCCGTCTGGAGACCGGGCGTACGCATCAGATAAGGGTGCATATGAAACATATCGGACACCCGCTGTTCAGTGACAGCCGGTACGGGGGTGACCAGATACTCAAGGGTACCACCTACAGCCGTTACCGCCAGTTCGTGCAGAACTGCTTTGATGTATGCCCGCGCCAGGCCCTGCACGCCAAGACACTTGGTTTTGTGCACCCGTTGACAGGCAAGGAGATGTTCTTCAACTCTGAACTGCCGGCCGATATGACAACGCTGATTGAGAGATGGCGTGACTATGTGAAATCAAGAGATTTTGAAAAATAAGACATAATATGAGCAAACGCATTATTGCAATAGTTGCCGGAGGTGATTCAAGTGAGAACCCGGTATCACTCAGGAGTGCAGCCACCATTCTTGAGCACATGGACAAAGAGAGGTATGAACCATATATCGTTGAGATTGAAGGCAAGAGTTGGCAGGTTCATGTAAAGGAGGGTGTTACCGCTCCGGTTGACAGAAATGATTTCAGTTTCACCTTTGACGGCACCAAAAAGAACTTTGACTACGCATATATAACCATTCATGGAACACCCGGTGAGAACGGGGTGTTTGAGGGTTACCTGAGACTGATGCGTATCCCCTTCTCCACTTGTGACGTGCTTGCATCGGCACTTACTTTCAACAAGTTCGTGCTGAACAAGACAATGAAGAGTTGCAAGGTGAATGTAGCCAATTCAAGACGCCTGCGCAGAGGCGACGTAATAGATCCTGACAAGATTATCCGCAAGGTAGGTCTGCCCTGCTTCATCAAACCCACTGACGGCGGTTCCAGTTTCGGCACCACCAAGGTCAAGACACGTGAGCAGATTATCCCTGCAGTAGAGGAGGCTTTCAAGGAGAACAGCGAGATTATGATAGAGTCATTCATGCAGGGCACAGAGGTGACAAACGGCTACTACAAGACCCGCAAGCGTGAGGTTAAACTGCCCGTGACAGAGGTCGTACCCAAGAGTGAATTCTTTGACTATGACGCCAAATACAACGGCAAAGTTGAAGAGATTACTCCTGCCCGCATTTCCGATGAACTGCGCGACCGCATTCAGGACCTGACTGCCAAGATCTATGACCTGATAGGTTGCCACGGCATTATCCGTAATGACTACATCATTACTGACGGTGACAAGATAAACCTGCTTGAGGTGAATACCACACCAGGGATGACAGCTACAAGTTTCATACCACAGCAGATCAGGGCCGCAGGAATGAACCTGACAGATGTTTTCACTGAAATTATTGAAGACAGTTTCTAAAAATGCTTATGTTTGTCCCATAAAGATGATTGACTATGGAGATACCCCAGGAATTTGAATCAATGAGGTCATTTGAAGATTCAGAGGTACAAAGTGCCATAAAGAGTCTTCTTGAAGATACAAGGTTCAGAAGGACCGTTCTTGACGGCATGCTGAAAGGTATTCCTATGTGGGCAATAAAACTTTATCTGAGCTTATTCAAGACCATTGACGGTTTTCAGCGAGGCGTAATATATCCGTTTGTCTTAAAAAAAATCCTCAGGGATAGTTCCAGCGGATTCTCCCACAATTTCAAAAAGGTCATGCCTAAGAACCGTGAAGATTATCTGTTCCTGTCAAACCACAGGGATATTGTCCTTGATTCCGCATACCTTGATTACATCCTTCTACCAAGCGGAAAGTCATCTGTAGAGATTGGAATAGGCAACAACCTGCTTATTTACCCATGGATAGAAACCCTTGTAAGGCTGAACCGCAGTTTTGTAGTAAACCGCTCAGCCAGTGCTGCAGAGCTTATCAAAACATCAGAGAACCTGTCATCGTACATACGTTTTGTCATTACGCAGAAACACAAGCCCGTATGGTTGGCACAGCGCGAAGGACGTGCCAAGGATTCCGATGACCGCACGCAGAAGAGCGTCCTTAAGATGCTCACGATGTCTGGAGAAGGCTCACTTAAAGAACGTCTGATATCTTTAAACATAACCCCTTTGACAATAAGTTACGAGTTTGACCCGTGCGATTATCTCAAAGCCCAGGAGTTCCAGCTCAAGAGAGACAATCCTGAGTTCAGGAAGTCCAAGCAGGATGACCTGGACAACATGAAAACAGGTATGAAAGGATACAAAGGGCATATTCATTATCAGGTATCGGAACCCATTGATGAGGAAATAGCAGCTCTGGACGAATCTGTTCCACGCAACCAGTATCTGGATCAGGTTGCAGCCATTATTGACAAGCACATCTTCAAGGGTTATAAGATTTACCCAAGCAACAGGATAGCACTTGACATGTTGCGTGGAGACAACTCCCAGTCTGCATATTATACAGATAAGGACAAACGTAAATTTGAGAAATACCTGGAAGGTCAGCTTAAGAAAATAACTATTCCAAATCCTGATTGGGATTATCTCAAGGAAAGGATACTTACCATGTACGCAAATCCGCTCATCAACCAATTAAGCGTAATGTGATTATGAAAATATTTTCCTGTCATTTCTGCATATTGCTGCTGACTGCATTGGTTCTGCTCTCATCATGCCAAAAGGAAGAGAGCACTGTCCCGTTTAACATCAGTGGTTTCTTTACAGCAAATACAGACAGCAAAGCTCATATATACAAACTTACGGATGATATGGGCAACGTGTATAATGTAGAGAATAATGATTTGATTATTGATTACTACAATTCCGGAACTCAGGCTCGTGACACCACAGTTCGCGTAGTGGCAACCATATACGCTGAGAATGACGGGAAATATGTTATTTCAAGCAAAACATTACCCATTTCAACAATAGCACCGAATTATAATCCTAAACATCCAGAAGGACCTGACCCTATAAAACTCAAAAGCATATATATTGGCGGAGGGCATCTGAATGTGGTATTAGGCATAATGACTGAAAACGGGCAGGGCAGACATGAGTTATTTTACATGTTAAAGAATGACCCTGAGCATATCAGGATTAAGCTTTATCATAATGCACATGGTGACAATCCAGTCTATACACAGATTATTTATCTGTCAATCCCTCTGACTCAGCCTGAGTATAATATACAAAAGAACGACACAGTCTTATTCAGCTACAAGAGCTTTGAAGGAGACTGTGTCGAGAAACTTGTTTACAGATAAGGTTATTTCAGACCCTCAAGTATTTTCTTCAATACAACTGTTGCAGAGATCTCACGGTTGGCGGCCTCAGGTATAACCAATGAACGCGGGCCCTCAATCACGTCATCGGTAACAATCATGTTGCGGCGTACCGGCAGGCAGTGCATAAAGAAGGCATTGTCAGTAACAGCCATCTGACGGTCACTGATAGTCCAGTTGCGGTCCTTGCTCAACACCTCACCGTAATGCTCGGGGCTGGCACATGACCAGTTCTTGCCGTAAACAAAGTGTGCACCCTCAAAGGCTTTCATCTGGTCATATTCTATAGTGGCACCTGCGGTGAACTTGGGATCAAGTTCATAGCCATGCGGATGAGTGATTACGACCTCATAACCTGCAGCCACCATCCACTGGGCGAATGAGTTTGGCACAGCCTGCGGCAGAGCTTTGGGGTGCGGAGCCCAGCTCATTACCACCTTGGGACGCTCTACGGTCTTATGCTCCTCAATGGTAATCCAGTCAGCAAAACTCTGGAGCGGATGCCCCGTGGCAGCCTCCATAGAGAATACAGGACGGCCTGAATACTGAATGAACTGGTTGAGTATCTTCTCCTCATAGTCATCCTCACGGCTCTCAAAACGGGCAAAAGAACGTACTCCGATGACATCGCAGTAGCAACCCATTACAGGAATGGCCTCAAGCAGATGCTCTGACTTGTCACCATCCATGATTACGCCGCGCTCGGTCTCAAGTTTCCAGGCGCCCTGGTTGACATCGAGCACAATCACGTTCATGCCAAGGTTGAGACCTGCCTTCTGCGTACTAAGTCGGGTACGCAGGCTGGAGTTGAAGAACACCATCAACAGGGTCTTGTTACGGCCCAGTTCCACATACTTATAGCGGTCTCTTTTTATCTCAAGGGCCTCCTGCAAAGCCTGGTGCAGGTCACCCAAATCCTTTACGCAAGTAAAATGTCTCATATAATGTGTTGTTTAACTTCTGGTCTGGCCGTCACCGTTAATCAGCCATTTGTATGTTGTTATCTCCTCAAGTGCCATAGGTCCGCGGGCATGCATCTTTTGGGTGCTGATGCCTATCTCGGCTCCGAGTCCGAACTGACCGCCGTCAGTGAATGCGGTGGATACGTTCACATATACGCAGGCAGCATCAGTGTATTGCTGGAACAGACGCGCCTTATCGGCGTTCTCAGTCACAATGCACTCGCTGTGATGTGATGTGTAACGGCGCACATGCAACAGGGCGTCATCAAATGAATCAACCGTCTTGATTGACATGCGGTAGGCCATATACTCCTTACCGAAACTCTCATCAGTGGCATGCTCCAGCAGATTGGCCGGATAACAGCCCTCCAATGCGGCATAGGAGCGTTCATCAGCCTCAATGGCTACGTTCTTGGTAGCCAGGCGGCTGCAGAGTTCAGGCAGGTCTGACAAACGGTCCTTATGGATAATGAGCGAGTCCATTGCATTGCACACACTCACGCGACGTGTCTTGGCGTTGAATATGATGTCGGCACCCTTCTTAAGGTCACCCTCAGAGTCAAAATAGGTGTGGCATACACCTGCTCCTGTCTCGATGCAGGGTACCTGTGACTGCTCGCGTACAGACTTGATAAGACGGGCGCTGCCACGCGGTATGAGCAGATCAACCATACCCACGGCTTTCATAAGTTCAGTGGCAGCCTCATGACCGGCAGGCAGGAGTTCAACCACATGGGGATTGATACCCTTCTGCTCAAGCACCCTGTGTATGAGTTCCACTATAGCGCAGTTGGAACTGTAGGCATCGCTGCCGCCCTTGAGGGCACATGCGTTACGTGTCTTGAGGCAGAGCGAGAATACGTCAAAACTGACATTAGGGCGTGCCTCATAGATTACGCCGATAACACCGAAAGGCACACGTACGCGGGTCAGCCTCATTCCGTTGGGGCGTACCGTCTCGCTTATGACCTTACCCACGGGATTGGGCAGCGCGGCCACATTACGCATATCTGATGCTATACCGGCCAGACGCTCTTGAGTGAGCATGAGGCGGTCGTACAACGGACTGGCAGGATCCATGCGCGACAGGTCATCGGCATTGGCTTTGAGCAGCATGTCCGTATTGCTCTCAATGGCATCGGCCACTGAAAGCAGGGCGTCTGTAACCTGACTCTCCTCAAGCAGGGGGAGCGAGTATGAGGCGTCTTTAAGCAGTTCTAATGTTTTCTCTATCATTGTATTGTTACTTTTTCGATGCATGGAAACGTGTGCAACGGGCATTCTCAGGATCTGTCAGGACCTCAAGCAGTACATCCTGACGGCGGCCGTTGGCTATGCGTACCTCAATGCCGTCAGCAGCCACACCAAGGGCGGTCTTCATCTTGGTAAGCATGCCTCCCCTGCCGTATTTTGACTTGCTGCTGCTCACATACTGAGTATAATCATCATCAGGATATACGTCATGAATGAGTTCTGAGCCCGGTTCATCGGGATTACCGGTAAACACGCCGTCAACATTGCTCAGTATGATAAGCAACTCAGCATTCATCATACGGGCCACAAGACCTGAAAGTTCATCGTTATCAGTAAACATAAGTTCCTCTACCGATACGGTATCATTCTCATTGATTACCGGAACGATTCCATTGTCAAGCATCGCTCTCATACAACGCATCTGGTTGGCGTGAAGAGTCTCGTTGATGAAATTCTCCTTTGTGGTAAGTATCTGCCCTACAATGATTCCGTACTCCTGAAACAGGTCATAATAGTGCTCTATGAGCTTGGCCTGGCCCACAGCGGCAAACAGCTGACGGCTGGCCACACTCTCATCCTTAAGGCTGGGCAGGGCGCCACGGCCGGATGCTACGGCACCTGATGATATCAACAGGACTTCAATACCTCTGTGACGCAGTTCAGCTATCTGATCTACCAGAGCCGCCATGCGCGCTATGTCCAGACGACCGTCCGGACGCGTTAGAACATTGCTGCCAACCTTGACAGCTATACGTTTGGGTTGTTTCATTGCTCTTGTAACAGTTGTTTGGCACGTTCCTCATCCTGCGGATTAACAAGCACGCTGACGGGACCTGCCATAACGGTGTATGTTGAAAAAATGGCACTCATTGAATTATTCATAATCATAGCCGGAATGCCCTCTGATTCCAGACGTCCTTTCACAATCTCGGCTTCAAAAGGCTGGCCTTTGAATACGCATACCAAATCCTGCTTCTCATTCATACAATCCGGATTTTTAATTGTCAATCTGCAAAGTTAATGTTTTTTCCCTACCTTTACACCGATATGTCACTCAAACACCTTTTCATATTGTCATTATTGCTTCCATGTGTCCTTATTTTACATGCACAGGCTCATAATGATACCATCTGTTTTGAAGACGGCTCAGTCTATATAGGACAGATAACCGACTCGCTTTTCAACGGCCGGGGAAAGATGATTTATGCTGACAAGACCATTTATGAAGGGGAATGGAAAGATGGTCTGTGGAACGGTAAAGGAGAACTTCTGTATCCTGACGGCGACAGTTACTCCGGAGAGTTCAGGGAGCACAAATTCAGCGGTTACGGCACATACAAATATGCTGACGGCGGCAGCTATGAAGGTTATTGGGAGAACGGGCTGTTCAACGGCTCCGGCACCATGAACTATTCTGACGGAAGTACCTATACGGGAAAGTGGGAAAATGACCTTAAAGAGGGACCGGGAGTCTATTACGATGCCAGCGACAACACGCTTTACAAGGGTTATTTCCATAATGACTATTACCTGACATCAAGCTATGACGTCTATTATGATATTTACAGGGGGTTAATAACAGAAGAGGACCTGTTGTCTGAAGAGGAAGAGATGGAACCCGGAAAAGGGATCGTTACCTATTCCGGCTTTTCATGCGGTTGGGGACAGTTACTCTCCCTACAGTTTGATTTTGGCCCGGCACAAGGTCCGTTTCTGGGTTTTTGCCTAGGTTTGGACATTGCTTCCCATGGAAAAGGCAAGGACGCTTTTGGTTATGAATACGATGAGGAGGCTGACCAAGATGTGCTGGTGATATATGTAAAATGGGACGAGTACATGGATGAGGTGATTACTGAAAAGACATATCCAAAGATAGAAATACTTGGAGAGTTGGGATGGAGATGGAGAAATATCACATTGGGAGGCTCAGCAGGTATCACCATTGACAAAACATACAGGAACTGCCGGGGCGGACAAGGAAGTCCCTTTGGATCAAATGAACTATATTTCCGTGAAAAGGCAACAGGATGCGGATTCGCCTACAGGGTCTTTTCAGACATAGTAGCCAAACGATATTACGCGCCAGACCGGTCAGACCTGCTCAACGTATCATTCAGAGTGGGATACGGAAACTGTGAAGGTCTTTTCATGGGCCTAGGTCTCTGTTTCTGAGCATAAAAAATCCCAAGATGCCAATAAGCATCCTGGGATAAATTCATATACAAGCTGGCTTAAACCAGATGTCTTACCAGGTCATCCCTGTCACCATACAGATAATCAATTACAGGAATCTCAATCATTGTATAGCAACCAGGCTTCTGAAGCATTGAAGCGCGGGCAGCGCACACCAGAATCTGACCAGTCAAGGCAGGATTGTTTATTTTCATGTTAAACTCAAAGAGCTGGTTCTGTGTCTTGCCTGATACGCCCTTGCGGGTAAGGTTGACACCGTGTCCCATATCCTTGAGAGCATCAACAGACTCTACCTGCATCACATGTGTCTCATCATTTACAAAGTAAGGATCTGCCTTGATTGCTGCAGCCACATCCTCAAAACGGTAACCGTCAAGAATCTCAACATATACCATACGGCGATGGATACCGGTACCCACGGGGATTGTCATGGAAAGGGCTGCCTTGACACCGGGAACCGCCTTTACGGCAACAGAGTGTCCCATTGACATTCCGGGACCGAAGTTTGTATAGCTTACGCCCTTGGGAGCCATACCCTGAAGGAGAGCACGGACAATCGAGTCTGTACCCGGATCCCAGCCGGCAGATATCACTGCAACCTTACCAGCCTCAGCAGCAACTTGTTGAAGACGCTTGCGGGTTTCTGGAATAAGGGTATGGATATCAAAACTGTCAACAGTATTGATACCAAGCGGGAGGATCTCATTGGCATACTCCTCAGCCTTACGTGAAGGAACACAGAGAATAGCCACATCGGGCTTGGACAGTTCTGAAATTTTCCTTACAATCTTATAGCCTTGCAGCTCTTTGGGGCAATCAGCATCACCATTACGGCGTACTATTCCTGCCACCTCAAAATCAGGAGCTGTCTCCAGCGCCTCAAGCACATATTTACCAATGTTTCCGTAGCCTACAATCGCAGCTTTTATCTTTTCCATAGGATCAAGTTTTTTTATTACGGCTGCGAAATTATTAAAAAATCCTGTCCCATGTACATGCGCACGTGCAATAATAGGTTATAAAGAACGTTTATTTATAGTAACTCAAATGACATACACAGATGATTGAATTTATTCAAGGAAAGATTGAGGAACTCACACCCACACAGGCAGTCCTGCTTACCGCCGGGGGTGTAGCATATGATTTGAACATATCTGTTTACACATACTCCGCCATTCAAGGCAAGGACGAGGCACGTCTGTTCGTATATGAAGCTATCCGTGAAGATGCCTACATATTGTACGGTTTCAGCGGCAAACAGGAACGTGAACTGTTTCTGATGCTCATATCCGTACCTGGCATCGGCGGTGCATCGGCCAGGATGATATTATCATCATTCTCTCCGTCAGAACTCATTGGAATAGTTTCTTCAGGCAATGACTCTCTGCTTAAGAAGGTCAAAGGCATAGGGGCAAAGACAGCCCAGCGCATCATTGTGGACCTGCATGACAAGATAGCAAAGACACAATCAGATGAGACGCCTCTGAATCTCCAAGCCGGGATCCAGACCGGACAGGTGGCAAATGAGGCTATTACCGCCATGGTTACATTGGGATTCCCGCAAGCCGCATCACAGAAGGTGGTGCAGGCCATACTCAAGGAGCAGGATGGCCTTAGTGTTGAAGCCGTTATCCGTGAAGCCCTGAAACGTATCTGAAACAACATCCGTTACATCTGATGACAAAGGGTAGAATCCTTGCCTGGGCATTACTGCTGATGGGCTCCTGCTTGTGCGGGAGCCTTAACCGGCTTTATGCGCAGAACACTGCAAAGACTCTCCCTAACCCGGAGAACATAACAGAGGAGATAACCTATGATGAGGAGAATGAAACCTTCAGCATGGGTTACAAGCTGGGAGAAAGCTACCTGGAGGTGCCTGACGTATTGACTCCCGATGAGTACAACCGCCTGATGATGCATCGGTCCATGCAATCCTTCTACCGCGATAAATATGACGAGGAGGTAAAGAATCAGGGTGACAACCATTTTGACTTTACTGACATGAAGTTTGACCTGGGACCTGCCGAGAAGATATTCGGCCCGGGTGGAGTACAGGTCAAGACCAGCGGATCAGCAGCCATCAAGTTCGGATACAACCGCAACTTAGTTGACAATCCGTCTCTGTCAGTACAGAACCGCTCAACAGGAGGCTTTGATTTTGATGAACAGATAAACCTTAACATAAGCGCCCGCGTAGGTGACAAGGTCAACATGAATCTCAATTACAACACTGAGGCCACGTTTGACATTGACGCCAAGATGATAAAGCTTCGCTATGAAGGCAAGGAGGATGAAATAATCCGTCTGCTTGAAGCCGGCAACATAAGTTTCCCCACCAACTCATCATTGATACAAGGTGCATCCTCCCTATTCGGTATACGTACAGACCTTCAGTTCGGCAAGCTCAAGCTGCAGATGGTTCTTTCACAGAAGGAGTCATCATCATCAACAGTCAACTCGCAAGGCGGACAGCAGATAACAGATTTTGAGATTGATGCCAGCAACTACGATGAGAACCGACACTTCTTCCTGGCCCACTTCTTCCGCGACAGTTATGACGCAAACATGGCCATGCTGCCCAATATCATTTCCGGAGTACAGATAACCAGGATAGAAGTCTGGGTAACAAACAAAAAGAGCAACTATGACAACCCGCGTAACATAGTGGCATTCACGGATCTGGGAGAAACTGACCATATTAGCAACAACATGTGGGCATCACAGGGCGGCAGGGTTCCCGCAAACGGAGCCAATGACCTGTACAGCCGCATTACCGGTAATTATCCCAACGCAAGAGACATTGACCAGATAGCTGTCACGCTCGGTTCTTTCCTGGAAGGAAGTACTGATTATGAGAAGTTGTCAAATGCGCGCATGCTTAGCTCATCAGACTACACTCTGAACAGCGAGTTGGGTTACATCTCTCTCAAGAGCGCCCTTTCATCAGATGAAGTGCTGGCTGTGGCTTTTGAATACACATACGGAGGCAACAGCTACCAGGTGGGTGAATTCTCATCTGACAAAACCGATGCCAGTCAGGCTCTGTTTGTAAAACTGTTGAAATCCAATTCAAATTCACCGGGAAGCGGCACATGGGACCTGATGATGAAGAACATCTATTCCATTGCGCAGGGTAACATACAGAGTTCACAGTTCAAACTGGGTATATACTACAACAGCGACAGCACAGGCAGCAGGCTTACATACATACCGGAGCCGGAACTCAAGAGCTCCCCCCTGTTACGTCTTTTGAATCTGGACCGTCTGGATGACAACAACAACCCTCACCCCAACGGCAAATTTGATTTCATAGACAGATACACCGTACAGACATCAAACGGAAAGATCATATTCCCTGTAGTAGAGCCATTCGGCAGCCATCTGAGGAAAGTGATTGCCAATGATGCCGTTGCTGACAAGTATGTATTCCAGGAACTATATGACTCCACGCGTGTAGTAGCCAAACGTATAGCCGATAAGGACAAGTTCATTCTCATGGGCCAATACTCCGGCTCTAACAGTAACGTAATAGCTTTAGGCTCCATCAATATACCCCGTGGTTCAGTAATAGTCACAGCCGGCGGTGTGACTCTTGTTGAGAACACAGACTACACCGTAGATTACAGTATGGGTACTGTGACTATCATCAACCAAAGCATTATTGATGCAGGCACCAGCGTGAGCGTCCAATTGGAAAGCAATACCGAGTACAGCATGCAGCGCAAGACCATGGCAGGAGTCAACTGGATGTATGATTTCAGCAATAATCTCCAACTGGGCGGAACCATCATGCATCTGAATGAAAAACCGCTTACCAGCAAAGTTACAATGGGCGACGAACCTTTGGTCAACACCATGTACGGACTCAATGTCAACTGGAAACATGAGAGCCAGGCATTGACAAACCTTCTTGATAAGATACCCTTTGTAAACGCCACAAAGCCTTCAAGTATCAACTTCAAATCTGAGATGGCAGCCCTGCAGTCAGATGTTTCAGACAAGGTTCAGGGACAGGCATCTTATATTGATGACTTTGAAGCTGCGGAAAGCGGCATTAACATAGCACAGCCGGGAGCATGGTCATTGTCATCCGTACCAAAGGGTATGAAAGGATACGGCAAGTCAGGTCAGGTGGAAGCCGGTTACAACCGTGCCCTACTCAACTGGTTCACCATCGATCCCCTCTTCACCCGTCGTAACTCTCCGCTTACTCCATCGCATATCAAGACTGACCTGGATCAACTATCAAATCATTACGTGCGTGAGGTTTATGATAGGGAGCTTTATCCCAACAAAGAATCCACATCAAGTGAATCAACCACCCTGCCCATTCTCAATCTGGCATACTATCCTAATGAGAGAGGCCCGTATAACCTGAATCCTGACCTGGATGCTGACGGCCATCTGAGCAACCCGCAATACAACTGGGCAGGTATAACCAGAAAGCTGACCACGACAGATTTTGAAGCAGCCAACATAGAGTACATAGAGTTCTGGATGCTTGACCCGTTCATCTATAACCCGAACGCTGAAGGCGGTGACCTCTATCTGAACCTGGGTGAGGTATCAGAAGATGTACTTTTGGACGGCAAGAAGTTCTTTGAGAACGGACTGCCTGTAAATGATGACACCACAAAATGGACGCGAACAGTGTGGGGTAAGGTTCCTACCGGCAAGAGTCTGGTATATGCTTTTGACAACACCAATGCCGAGGCCCGTGACAAACAGGATGTAGGTCTGAACGGACTGTCATCGGATGAGGAACGCACCTGGCCTGCATACGCATCCTATCTCGATGCCATAAGAGGAAAACTCAAACCTGATGTATATCAGAGGTTCTATGATGACCCTGCAGCCGACACATACCACTATTACCGCGGTTCTGACTACGATGACGCAGGCCTTTCCGTATTGGACCGTTACCGTAAGTATAACGGTACTGAAGGAAACTCACCAAACTCCGCCGGAAACGGTACCAATTATGACCAGTCAGCACGGATCACTCCGGATGTTGAGGATATCAACGGAGATTTTACCATGGATGAGTATGAAAAGTTCTTCCAGTACCGCATATCTCTCCGACCTGGCGACCTTAAGTTAGGAAGCAACTTCATATCGGATATACGTGAGGTAAAGGTTAAACTGCGCAATGGCAATACTGAAACGGTGAACTGGTACTGTTTCCGCGTACCTATTACAGAATATGACAAGGTTGAGGGCAGCATTCGCGACTTCAGTTCCATAAGGTTCATGCGAATGTATCTGACAAACTTCACGGAGGAAGTTCACGTACGTTTCGGTTCACTTGAGCTTATGACCAGCCAGTGGCGCAACTACGAACAGCCCATTTACAGTGCATCAAACCGTGCTCCGTCCATCTCAGGCAAGTTCTCCGCCACATCTGTCAATATTGAAGAGAACGGTGACAGAGCGCCTGTAAATTATGTAGTGCCGCCTGGAGTAAGCCGAGTCATTGCTCCCGACCAAGCCCAGCTTGTACAGGACAACGAGCAGGCCATGAGCCTGAAAGTGATAGGGCTTGGCGCTGGCGAGGCACGCGGTATCTACAAAAAGAGCTCATTGGATCTAAGAAAGTACAAGCGAATCCAGATGTTCACCCATGCTGAAGCTGTAATACCTGATGACGGTTCACTGCAGAACGGTGACATATCAGTATTCATTCGACTCGGTTCTGACTATTCTGGTAATTACTATGAGTATGAGATTCCTCTTGACCTGACACCCGCAGGGCGCTACAGCGGAACAAATGAAAATGACCGCCGTACGGTATGGCCTGAGCGTAACATGCTTGACATTGACTTTGAGATACTCACTCAGGTCAAGAACAACCGCAATGTACAGAAGAACCTGGGTGCCATAGATGCTTCATCAACATACAGTGAATATGATCCCAATAACCCTGAGAACCGCATAAGCATCGTTGGCAACCCATCATTAGGCAATGTCCGTGCCATAATGATAGGTATCCGCAACAACTCCATGAGTGCCAAGAATGCTGAGGTTTGGGTTAATGAACTGCGTCTTGTAGGCTATGAAAGCAAAGGCGGTATGGCGGCACAAGGGTCACTCGGACTCAGACTGTCTGACCTGGCTTCAGTTGATCTTTCCGGAACCATGAGTACAGCCGGATTCGGTGGTCTGGAACAGAGCATCAAGGACCGCAGGACTGATGATTATTACAAATACGCCATAACCACGAGCACGAACATCGGACGTTTCCTACCGGAGAAAGCCCGTATATCTGTACCGGTTTATTACTCATACTCAAGAGAGAACACATCACCCAAGTACAGTCCTTATGACACTGACCTTTTACTTGACGATGTCATTGAATCATATCCGGAAGGTAACGCACGTGACTCTATCAGAAGCATTACGCAAGATCTGAAAGAGAGCCATAATTTCAGCATTTCAAATGCCAAGGTAAACATAAGCAGTGAGAAGCCTATGCCCTATGACCCCGCAAACTTCTCATTCAGTTTCTCTGAAAATGTAAGCAACCGTAGTAACAGTACCATAGAATATGAACGTGACAAGAACTGGAGAGCCTCCATTGATTACAGCTATTCACCCGGCCTGAAAGGATGGTCACCTTTTGCAAATATAGAATATGACGCCAATTGGTTCAGTATAGTCAAGGACACCAAAATCAATTTCCTGCCGCAAAGTTTCTCATTCAATACCGGACTGCAGCGTAATTACCACGAACTGCAGGAGCGTGACCTGGAAGGATCGGAAGGTATTCCGGTAACATTCTCACAGCAGTTCTACTGGAGCCGTGACCTGTCAATCCGCTGGGATCCGCTACAGCTTCTGAGATTGTCATTCAATGCCAGGACCAAGGCTGAAGTTGAAGAACCTTATACGGTAGTAAACAAGGACCTTTATCCTGACCAATACCAACTCTGGAAGGATTCAGTCAAGATGAGCCTTATGAATATGGGACGCCCGCTTGATTACAGCCAGTCATTCAACGCATCATATTCAATTCCGCTCAACAAGATTCCATTAACGGATTGGATCACTGCCGATGCCAGTTTCAATTCATCATACTCATGGAACCGCGGTACCACATACGCCAACGGTGTATCATATGGAAATAACATAGCCACCAGACGTTCCGTTTCAGTCAATGGACGTTTCAACCTGCTCAATATGTATAACAAGGTTTCATATCTGCGCAGATTAAATGTCAGATATGCATCAAACAAATCCTCTGACGCCAATTCTGCAACCAGAAACAAGAGGTTCCAACAGGAAATGACACTTTTACCTGGTCAACGCAATGTAATTGTACATAAAATAGGAACCTTTAATCCTAAACTTACTGCCACCACAAAAGACGGCACCAATGTAAAACTCAAATTCCGTAAACTGGGTGCAGACAGCATATCTGTCAAAGTCAAGGACACCCTTAATGTAGTAGTCAAGGTTATACAGGATCCTGATTTGCCTGTAAGGAGCAAGAGTTTTAATCTGCGCGAAGGAATGGATGTGGGGCTCAGATTACTTATGATGGTACGTAATGTTTCTATTTCTTACCGCAATGATTACTCCATGTCACTTCCCGGATTCATGCCAAACTCCAAGATGTTCGGTCAGAACAACTCCACCGGTCTATTGGCTCCCGGACTTGACTTTGCATTCGGATTCACAGGTGATGACTACCTTTACAAAGCCATGAATAACGGCTGGCTGCTGTCAAATGACAGCATAGCCCATACGGCATCATCTACCGCCACTGAAGACCTTCAGATCAAGTTCTCAATAGAACCTTTCAACGATATCAAGATTGATGCCAACGCCAGCTGGACCAAGTCAGGTTCAAACCGCATACAGTATATGTACACAGGTATGCCAACCACCCGAGGTGGCAGTTTCAGCATGACTACCATCTCAATAGGAAGTGCGTTTGAGACACATTCTGCAAGCAACAACTACCACTCAGCCAGTTTTGACCGTTTCATGAACAGCCTTCCCATAATACGTGACCGCATAGAATCGATGTATGAAGGTGCACGATATCCTGCGGGAAGCAGCCGTGCAGGTGAACTTTATGACCAAGCCAACGGAGGAGTTGACATGTACTCAGCAGACGTGCTTATCCCGGCATTCCTGTCAGCATATACCGGACGTAATGCAAAGAAAACCACATTAGACCTGTTCCCCAGCATACTTAATATGCTGCCCAACTGGTCATTCACCTACAGCGGTCTGAGCAAGATACCGTTCTTTAAGAAATACTTCAAGAGCTTCAACCTGACACATGCCTACAAGAGTGTCTATTCAATAGGCAGTTTCAATACTTTCAACAGCTATATGGAGTATATGAACGGGCGCGGATTCATTGAGGACGTCACAAGCGGTAACCCCATTCCGAGCACTATGTTCAATATCAGTTCTGTATCCATAAATGAATCATTCTCACCGCTGTGCGGCGTAAACATGACTTTCCTGAATGACATATCGGCCCGTCTGGAATATCGCAAGACACGTGTCCTTACCCTCAGCACCACAGCTGTACAGGTAGTAGAAACTACATCCGATGACATCAGTGCCGGTGCCAGCTACAAGATAAACGGAGTCAAACTGTTTGGTGCACGACAGGGTACGGGCCGCAACAAAGTGAGCAATGACATTAACATGAGTGCTGATTTCTCATTCCGCAATCAGAATGCCATTTGCCGCAACCTGCGTGACCAAAGCACACAGGCCACCAGCGGAAACCGCGCTGTCAAGTTCTCCTTCCAGGCAGACTACACTTACAGCCGTATGCTCACCATGAACTTCTATTACGATTATCAGAGCAACTTCCCGTTGGTATCAACTTCTGCATTCCCCACTTCAACTCATGATGTGGGCTTTGCTCTGAAGTTTACTCTAACGAGATAATCCAGGAGAACTTTTGGAGTAACGGTTTTAAAACATCGCAGAACTATCAGTTTGGGGAGACGACGTTCCGGGCTACTGCGCGCTCCCTCCAAGGCCTAAACATCGATCGCCTCCTTTTTAGCCACCTATGGTGTCTAACGGTCGTTAAACGTAACGATGTTCTTAACGGCCTTTCCAGGGCGCTCCGCTTACGCCCTGCACTAACGCTCCCCAAACCGATAGTTCTGCTACTGCAAATTGCAAGCTTTAATACAAACTTTTTTATTTAAAGATTCAGAGTTGGCCGTAGGCGGGATAGGTGGTGGATTTGGCGATAGTAAAGCCAGACTGGCAGCGGATGTCCTGTGATGAGGCGGCAAAGTCTGCCTTGTAGTCACCTTGCATGGTCTGCCAGCATGAGGATTCCAGATTGAAGCCTGCCAGTTCATACTCTGACAGCTTGAACTCAAGGACCTCACTTGCTCCCGGCTGAAGCAGAGCGGTTTTGCCATATGCTTTGAGTTCCTTGGTCAGGCTGTTAAGGCCGCCGTTGGGAGCCTCGATATAAACCTGCACAACCTCCTTACCGGCTACTGAACCTGTGTTGGTAACCTTTACTGACAGAGTAACGGCACCGTCGGATATAGTGGCCTTAGGCTCGCTATATGCAAATTTGGTATAGCTCAATCCGAATCCGAAGGGATAGGATACCTGCTCGGGATGACGGTCATAGTAACGGTAACCTATGTCAAAACGCTCCTTGTACTCGGTATAGTCATAGTTGGCTACAGGTTTGGCTTCAGGATTGTTGCGGTTGGCTCGAACTGCCATCTGGAGTTCACGCGCATTGACAGGGAAATTGGCGGTTGATGGGATATTCATGTAATCAACCACATAGGTATCAACCAGCTTTCCGGACGGGTTAACGGCACCCTTGAGCACATCAGTTACAGCATTTCCTGCCTCCTGGCCCGGCAGACCTGCCAAGAGAATGGCATCGGGCTGTGATTTCCAGCTTGCGGTTTCAATGGGAGCACCTATATTCAGTATCACCACGACCTTCTTTCCCTTGGAATGGAATGCTTCACATACATCCTTGATAAGGCCTTGTTCTATATCGGTAAGGGTATAATCACCTTCATAACCACGGTCAGCTGATTCACCGCAGCTACGGCCTATTGTGATGATTGCTATATCGCTGGAAATGGCATCGGCGCGGTACTGGTAAGGCTTGCGCACCAATGACTGCGGTATGACATGATTGGTCAGGTTAGTACGCATGAAATTTCCGGGACGTGCAGCCTGTCTATGCTCCTCAACATACTTGCCATAGGAATTTGAAACTGATGGCTCAAGTTTGTAACCGGCGGCTTTAAGGCCCTCATCCAGACCTACTGCATGTTTATAGTTCACACTGCCGCTGCCTGTACCTACCACATACATATCATATGAACTGACACCATACAGGGCTATCATCTTACAATTTTTGTCAAGCGGCAGGGCACCCTCATTCTTAAGCAGCACCATACCCTCTGTGGCACTGGAACGTGACACACGTGCGTGAGCGTTCAGGTCAGGGTCATTCTGGAACTCATAACCCTGCATCTTGGGTGAGCGGGCTATGAATGCAAGTATCTTGGCTACATTACGGTCAATGATCTTCTCATCAAGGGTGCCGTTCTGAACAGCTTCCATTATGGCTTTAATCTGATTGGCACTACCCGGCATAAGCAGGTCATTGCCGGCCTTCACGGTAGCAATGGCATCACGGCCACCACCCCAGTCAGTCATGACCATTCCCTCAAATCCCCACTCCTGACGCAGTATGCTGTCAATAAGGGTGATGTTCTCCGGTGCGTATGTACCGTTTATCTTATTATACGATGTCATGACGGCCCAAGGCTGTGATTCACGTACGGCAATCTCAAATCCTTTAAGATAGAGTTCACGTGCGGTCTGCTGATCTAATTGGGCATCATTGGCCATTCGGTTAGTCTCCTGATTATTCAGAGCGTAATGCTTGATGGTGGCACCTACCCCATTGCTTTGCACGCCACGTACCATTGCGGCGGCTGTCTTACCCGATATCAAAGGATCCTCTGAGTAATACTCAAAATTACGGCCAAGCAACGGGTTGCGGTGCAGGTTAAGGGCAGGAGCAAGCAGGCAGTCGGCTCCGTAACGTTTAACCTCATCGCCGATGGCTACGCCCACCTCCTCTACAAGCTGTTGGTTCCAACTCTGAGCCAGCACTGTTGCAACCGGAAATGAGGTACAATAGTATGTCTTTTCATCATTCTGACGTGTAGGATTGATGCGCAGTCCGCCGGGACCATCCGGGAGCATGACAGAAGGAATACCTAAACGCGGTATAGGATAGGTCTGACCGGCACATCCGGGAATGAGATTCTTGGCATCCTTTATCTCCTGAGCTATATCATTTCCATTCCAGGCTCCCACGCCCACAAGAAGGTTCACCTTTTCCTCAAGAGTCATAGCTGCAACCACCTTTTTCATAGAAGACTTACCAAACTCTATAGTACGGTTACAGGATAAAGTCACAAATGCCATCAATGCGGCACAGGCAACAGGAACAAAAGCTTTTCTATGCATAATCAGGTTAGTATTGTTAGGTTAGTAAAATCAACATTTGGCTTCAAGCCCACGCTTCCGTGCCTCCTCAAGCAGGAAATTGAATGCGGCATCATGCTCGTTCGGAATCACTCCATCAAGAATTGCATCCTTAATGGCAGCTTTCAGTTCACCTACTATGGCCGTAGGCTCCAGCCCAAAGGTACGCATAATTTCAAGTCCGTCAACTGGAGGCTGGAAATTACGTATGCGGTCACGTTCCTCAAGGTCAACCATCTTCTGGCGCACCAGCTTGAAGTTCTCCAGATGACGTTTCTTTTTCTGCTCGTTCTTAGAGGTTATATCAGCTTCACAGAGGGTCATCAGATCATCTATATCATCACCGGCATCAAAGAGCAGACGCCTTACGGCTGAATCCGTAACCTCATCATCAACAATGGCTATGGGACGCATGTGCAGTTCTACCATCTTCTGAACATACTTCATCTTCTCATTCTTGGGCAGTTTCATACGTTCAAATATGCCGGGAATCATCTTCATTCCCACATAGTTGTGATTGTAGAATGTCCAGCCGTGAGCCGGTTCCCACTTCTTGGTACGGGGTTTACCTATATCATGAAGCAAGGCGGCCCAACGCAGCCACAGGTCATTACTGTTACGGGCTACATTATCCAACACCTCCAATGTATGTAAGAAAACATCCTTGTGACCACGACCGTTCACAGTTTCAACACCCTGCAGGGCGGTAAGTTCCGGGAAAATAAGTTCCAGCAAACCGCACCGGTCCAGATCAATGAATCCCTTGGACGGAACAGGTGCCAGCAATATCTTGTTGAGTTCTTCTGATATACGCTCCTTGCTGATGATGCCTATGCGCTCGCGGTTTTTTTCAAGCGAGGCAAAAGTAACGTCATCAATATAGAAGTTGAGTTGTGTGGCAAACCTGATGCAGCGCATCATACGCAGAGGATCATCACTGAAAGTAATCTCAGGATCTAGCGGAGTACGGATTATACGCTCCTGCAAATCATCAATACCACCGAACGGGTCAACAAGTTCACCAAAACGGTCAGCATTGAGACATATCGCCATTGCGTTTATGGTAAAATCACGGCGGTTCTGGTCATCCTCAAGAGTGCCGTCCTCGACAATAGGATTACGTGACTCCCTGTTATATGACTCCTTACGTGCTCCTACGAACTCCACCTCCAAATCACCCTTCTTGACCTGAGCCGTACCAAAGTTCTTGAACAGACTTACGTGTGCCCCCCTGCCCAATGCCTTGCCGTAGGCCTTGGCCATCTCCAGGCCACTGCCTACCACCACTACATCAATATCCTTGCTGGGACGCTCCAAGAAAAGGTCACGTACATATCCGCCCACCACATAGCACTCCAGTCCCAGACCATCAGCAGTCTGAGACAGCAGCCTGAACTCCTTGCGGTCAAGCAGCCGGGCCAGTTCCTCATCACTATATATCTTCATAGTATGGCAAAGATACTCAAAAATCCACTTTAGCTGGTTATTGCATTACATTTTTGGCTCCAGTAGTAGGTGGTCCTCGAGAATCGGGCCATACTTGCAGAAAAGAGCCCCTGTGAGGCTTCCGCCTGCAAGTATGGCTTCATCTTTGCCCTTTTTGCCCGTATTTGATGCCATACTTGCATGAAATGTGGGTTGTACGCTTTGTGGCGACAAGTATGGCCAATAAAGCTGTTTATTTCAGGAAACTGAGTACTTTTGTATCTGTAAAAACCAATTGAGATGAAAAAGATACTTGCAATACTGACAATAGGCGCATTCATAGTTTCCTGCGAGGAGAGTATAGAGCAGAAAGCCGGACGCCATCTAGACAACGCAAAGGAGGCGTTCAGCATAGGAAATTTCAATGTCGCGAAGCAGGAGATTGACAGCATCAGGATTCTTTATCCCAAGGCTTTTGAGACCCGCCGTCAGGGTATCAAGCTGATGCAGCAGGTTGAGGAGGCTGAGCAGTTGCGTGCCATTGAGTATGAGGACAGCATGATTGTTGCTGCAACCGCCGCATTTGAAAAGATCAAGGCTGACTATGTATTTGAAAAGGACGAGAGATATCAGGACATTGGCCTTTATACCATAAAGAGCCAGGCACCCAACCGCAACATAGACCGCACTTACATCCGTGCACAGGTGGATGAACTGGGCCGCATGACGCTTATATCAAGTTACCGCGGCAGCTCTTACATACATCATGACTGGCTCAAACTTAGCGTAGGAGATATCTATGTAGATACGCCTGAATCAAATGATCGCCATGAGTTCACTGACCTGGGTGTATACTACGAGCGGTTAAGCTTCATAAACGGCAATGACGGCGGAGCAGCGGCATTCATCAGTGCCAACAAGGATGCAGACATTACCTACACGCTATACCGCAAGACCGGTCCTGACAGCAGCCGTCCCGTGTACCGCAACCTCAAGCTCAACAAGAATGACCGTTACGCCATAGCGCAACTCTATGACCTGTCACTCATTCTGTTGTCTCTGAACGAGCACAAAAACCTGCGTGATGAGGCTGAACGTCACCTCATGTTCATCCGTTCCAAGATGCAGGATGAATCAACTGAGAATGCAGTTCAGGAAAATGACTGATATGGCTATCGGAGCCACAAACTTGACCAGATAGTATATGGTCAGGCAGAGCCAGCGTGGTATTTTGAGTTTGCCGCTGTTGGTCAGCTCATCCAGATAGTTGGCTCGTTTGAGCCTCCAGCCGGCAAATACGGCAAGCAGCAGGCCACCCACAGGCAGCATTATGTTTGATGTGATGTAATCAAAGAAATCAAATACGCTCAGGCCAAACAGTTTGAAACCTTCAAGCGGTCCGAATGACAGTGAGCAGAACACCCCTACCACACCGCATATAAGGAATGTCATAACCACAGCAATGACACGTGAACGGTGCAACTCCTCAATGATGAACGCCACTACCACCTCCATAAGTGAGATTGATGATGTTATGGCGGCAAGCATCAGCGCCAGGAAAAATAATATGGCTGCCACACCGCCTAAAGGCATCTGACTGAACACCCCTGGCAGAGTGATGAACACCAGGCCCGGACCAGCACCAACATTGGGATCCACGCCGTTCATATAGGCTATGGCATATACGGCAGGTATTATGGCAAGCCCTGCTATTATAGCAAATACTGTATCAAAAAATGATATCCATGCCGATGATGCCAGTATATTCTCCTCCTTGCTCACATATGATGCGTATGTCAATATGCAGCCGCATCCTATGCTGAGTGAAAAGAAAGCCTGCCCCATGGCCGCGATCACGGTATCGGCAGTAACTTTACTGAAATCAGGCACGAACATATACCTTACGCCCTCTACCGCACCCGGCAAAGTAAGTGAACGTACCACCACCAGCACAATAATCACAAACAGGACCGTAATCATGATCTTGGCCATCCTCTCTATACCCTTACGCACCCCGAATACTATTATCAGCCCTGTCAAGCACAAGAATATGAGGGTATAAAGCAGAGGCTTGAACGGACTGCCTATGAAACTGCTAAAGTTTGCGGCATAATCACTCTGTGCATCGGAGAACGCAAAAGAAAATGAATCAAAAAGATACTTGACTGACCATCCTCCCACCACACAGTAGAATGACAATATGCAGGCCGATGCCAGGACCGCCACAAAACCTATCCAGCGCCACTTGGAGCCGGGAGACAGGTTGTCAAAAGAACGGAAAGGATTAGAACCTCCGCGACGTCCTATAAGATATTCTGAAACCATTACCGGGAGACAGATTAAGACCAGCATCAGAACGTAAATCAGCAGGAATGCCGCCCCTCCATTCTGACCCAATGTGTACGGAAAACGCCATATATTACCTAAGCCTATGGCAGAACCTGACATAGCCAGAAGCATACCCATACGGCTGCCGAATGTCTCACGCGGTTTGTTTTCCATCAGAACAATCTTATAATGTCATTCAGATTGGCAAATATGAGCAGTCCGAAGAGGATTATCATTCCTATTGTATTGGCTACCTCAAGGAATTTGTCACCGGGTTTCTTGCCGGTTATTACCTCAACCAGCAGGAACAGCACATAACCACCGTCAAGTGCGGGTATAGGCAGGATGTTCATGAATGCCAGAATTATGGAAAGGAATGCTGTCATAAGCCAGAAGGCATGCCAGTTCCACTTCTCGGGGAATATCTTGCCTATTGTACCAAAACCGCCTAAGCTCTTGGCACCCTCTTTGGTAAATACATAACGGAAATCGCCCACATAACCTTTCAGAGTATTCCAGCCATATTTGATACCGGCAGGAATTGAACTCCAGAAACCGTATTCAATATATACAGGCTCATATTCATCAGTATAATGCACGATACCTACCCTGAAATTATCATCGGCAGTTACCTTCAAGGTATCCCTACCCACTCCGGGACGTCCAATCACCATATCCAGTTCTCGGCTTACGTATGCATTCTCTGCACGTGTACGCAGATCAGAGATGATTGTCTGGAAAGATGTCCATGTAGCTGCATTCATACCGTTCACAGTAAGTATTGTATCACCTGCCATAAGGCCGGCTGAGTATGCGCCACAGATACCTTCATCAGTAATCACACTGTCAATAACCATTGGACTGAGTATTGACACGAACGGTATAGCGCGTGTAAAGTCAAACAGAGACAACTCTTCCGGAATATCAATCTCTATCTTCTGTCCGTCACGCAGGACAGTTGCCTTGGATGCGGCAGCAATGGCGCGATACAAATCGCCGTCAAACGCACTTGTGGGTTTGCCGTCTGTAGCTATTATTATATCACCGTCACGGAATCCTATTGATTTGGCCTGCTCATTGAATTCCATACCATGTTTAAGGCCTTGCGCGGGAACATAACTGTCACCCCACTTGAAGAGCACCATGGAATAGACAAAGAATGCCAGAATCAGGTTAAACAGAACTCCGCCCACCATTATCAGCAAGCGCTGCCAGGCAGCCTTGGTACGGAACTCCCATGGTTTGGGTTCCTGTTTCATAGCGGCCACGTCCATGGACTCGTCAATCATACCGGCTATCTTGCAGTAGCCGCCAAACGGTACCCAACCCACACCGAACTCCGTGTTCTCCGGTGACCGGCGCCAGTCATCCTCAGGAAGTGACTCCAAGTCGATGGGCTTGTATGTTATCTCTTCCTTACCCTCAAAATTATAATGTTTCTCCTCTTCATAACTGTCAGGAACATTCTTGGCAAAGAACTTGACACGTATCTTGCCGTTAACCCTCTTGATCCTGAAAATTGAAAAACGGGGGTTGAAAAATGCATAGAACTTATCCACCCTTACGCCAAACAGACGTGAAAACAGATAGTGTCCGAATTCATGGAATACTACAAGAATGGTAAGAGAAAGTACTAATTGGAAAAAGCGGATCCAAAATGTTGACATATCAAAATTGTTTAATCTGTTTATTTTATAAGTGATGCGGCAACCCTGCGGGCCTCAGCATCAGTTTCTATATACTCCTCAAGTGTGGATTTACGGCGGAACGGCACACGCTCCATTGTCTCTGCTATCACGTCACTCATCCCAAGGAATCCTATCCGGTCATGCAGGAATGCAGCTACACATACCTCATTGGCGGCATTCAGTATGCAGGGCATGTTACCTCCGCGTTCTATTGCCTGGTAAGCAAGTGCCAGGTTACGGAAACGTTCCGTATCAGGCTCCTCAAACGTGAGCATATGCATGGTGGTGAAATCCACACGCGGGAAATCGGCCTTAAGGCGGCGCGGATATGAGAACGCATACTGTATGGGCAGACGCATATCGGGAGCGCCCAGCTGAGCCTTTATGGCACCATCTGCAAACTGTACCATGGAGTGGATCACGGACTGCGGATGCACCACAACCTGAATCTTGTCATACGGTACGCCAAACAGCCACTTGGCCTCAATCACCTCAAATCCCTTGTTCATCATTGAGGCGGAATCTATGGTTATCTTGGCACCCATATCCCAGTTGGGATGTTTAAGAGCCTGAGCCTTGGTTACTATAGCAAGTTGGTCCTTCCCCAAGGTACGGAACGGGCCGCCGCTGGCGGTAAGCAGAATTTTCTCTACCGGATTCATAGTCTCGCCGCTCAGGCACTGGAATATGGCTGAGTGTTCCGAATCAACCGGCAGGACGGGAGTCTTATATTGCAGTGCCAATGAGGTGACAAGCTCACCTGCCACCACCATAGTCTCCTTATTGGCCAAAGCTATTACCTTACCTGCCTTAATGGCCTCTATCGTAGGGCACAAGCCTGCAAATCCCACCATTGAAGCAAGGACAATATCAATAGGATCAGCCTGTACCACCTGGCTGAGAGCATCGGCACCGGCATAAACCTTGACAGGCTGACCAGCCAAAGCATCACGCAGTTTGCCGTAATGCTCCTCATTTGCTATAACCACAGCTTCAGGCTTGAACTTGAGAGCCTGTTCTATAAGCAGATCCACACTGTTATTGGCAGTCAATGCATATACCTCATACTCATCAGGATGTGAGGCAATCACATCAAGCGCCTGCCTTCCTATGGAACCTGTTGAACCTAATATGGCTATCTGTTTCACTGGAACAAAATATATTTTTCGGGGTCAAGAGGCTGACCCTGATACCACAACTCAAAATGCAGGTGTGAGCCTTGCAGGGAATGGTCCTGGCCACGCCCTACAAGCGCAATCACCTCACCCTGCTTGACACGGTCACCTGATTTCTTTATCAGAGACTCACAATGCTTATAAACTGAAATAAGTTCTCCCGGATGAGCTATGCATATAGTATAACCCATCTCAGACGTATATGTTGCCAGAAGCACCGTTCCGTCAAGTACAGCTACAACGCTTTGGTTGGGACTGGCGGCAATATCAACCCCCAAGTGCTGGTCAAGAGCATTATAACTGCTGGCAACAAGCCCTGCGGTAGGACGGAACATATTGATGGAAAGCACCTCATTTACAGGCTGGGACTGCGATGTGATGTTATAACGTTCCGCCTCCTCATACTGCCTTATATAATTCTCCTCACGCTCAGTGCGTTCCATCAGCAAATCAGTACGTACCCGGGCCAGAGAATCGACAGAATATACAGTATCAAGTGATACTGCTCCGGATATTATATCCTGTAAGACCGATACATATCTGTTCTGAAGTTCAAACACCTGCTCAAGCGAATCAATACGCAATGCTTCATCTACAATGGCTTGCCTTATCCTGTAATCCTCAAGGGTAGTACCTTTCTGTTTGGGTGAGTGCCGATATATCTCTATTCCGCACCATGCGCCAAGCCCTGCTATTGCCAGAACGGCCAGTGTAAGGATTAAATGAGATATCTTCATACGGAACACACTGCGCTGTTCATCCTCATTCACCACAGTAAGCCTGTACAGGTAAACGAATCTGCGCAGCAGGCTCTTGCGCCCGGCTTCCTTACGTCTCTGACGGATACTCTTCATATTCTACAGTTCAGCAAGCCCCTCAGGGAGTTTATAATACAACGTCCTGTTTTTTCTGTCCACCTTGGTAATCCACTCTGCATTGGCAGGGATTATTCTCTCACGCTCACCGTCACGAACCAGGAACAGGATATTCGGTGTACTGTCATCAACGGCATGCACGGCGCCAAGCATTCCGGCCTTGGAGTCAACTACTTTCCAGTCAAGGAAAGAACTCCACGACGGAACCTCATCATCTCCCTCAGCCACATAACGGAGCGGCATATATACAGTCACGCCCATAAAACGGCTGGTAGCCTCAACCGTATCATAACCCTCAAACTTGACCAGTATGGTAGTGTTGCTCTTTTCACGGATTGACTCTAAAAAGAACGGCACCAAGATGCCATCCATAGAGCAGACCAGACAATCCAGATCATCCGTCCAATCGAGTGAAGCGGGCACAGTCACAGCCATCTCACCGCCTACTCCGTGCGGTTTGACTATAGTGCCTATCCTCTGTACCTCACTCTGTTCAATCATATCACTCCACTCTGGTTATTTTGGCACCAAGTGCGTTCAGACGGCCGTCTATATCCTGATAACCGCGGTCTATCTGACCGATATTATCTATGCGGCTGGTACCGTTTGCACTCATTGCGGCTATAAGCAAGGCAATACCGGCACGTATATCGGGCGATGACATACGGCGGGCCTGCAACGGGAACTGACGGTCATGACCTATAACCACAACGCGGTGAGGATCGCACAGTATCACCTGCGCGCCCATATCAATCAGGTTATCCACAAAGAACAGGCGGCTCTCAAACATCTTCTGATGTATGAGAACGCTGCCCTTGGCCTGTGTTGCTGTAACCAGCAGTACGCTCAAAAGGTCAGGGGTAAGTCCCGGCCAAGGAGCATCTGCCAATGTCATTATTGAACCGTCAATGAATGAGTCTATCTGATAGTGTTCCTGTGCAGGAATGTATATGTCATCAACACGCTGCTCCATCTTTATGCCAAGACGCGCAAAACTCTCAGGTATGATACCCAGGTTCTGATAAGATACATCCTTGATGGTAATCTCACTGGCGGTCATGGCGGCCATTCCGATGAAACTGCCCACCTCAATCATATCGGGCAGTACCTTGTGCTTTGTGCCGTGCAGTTCCTTTACGCCGTGAATGGTAAGACGGTTGC
This sequence comes from uncultured Bacteroidales bacterium, assembly GCA_902763885.1. Classification (GTDB taxonomy): domain Bacteria; phylum Bacteroidota; class Bacteroidia; order Bacteroidales; family Bacteroidaceae; genus Colenecus. Next base: position 51,648 of record CACWTU010000003.1, read on the forward strand.
TGCCTATGCCCTCAATACGGGCGCCCATGCGCACCAGCATACGGCAAAGCTGCTGTACGTAAGGCTCACAGGCGGCATTGTAGATTACAGTATCACCCTGAGCCATCACAGCTGCCATAATTATATTGGCTGTACCTGTTACCGATGCCTCGTCAAGCAGCATGTAGTTACCGCGCAGGCAGTCTGCCTTGAGTTCATAATAACCGCGATCCTCATTAAGAGTGAATGTGGCCCCAAGAGCCTGGAAACCCTTGATATGGGTATCCACACGGCGACGGCCTATCTTGTCACCTCCGGGCTTGCTTACCGTGGCATGCCCCAAACGGGCTAACAGCGGACCTAACAACATGACAGAACCGCGCAAACCCGCGCTCCGTGTCACAAAGTCCATGCTTTCAGCATAATTGCGGTCTATGGTTTCAGCCTTGAATGCCCAGCTTCCGGGAGCTATGTTGGTTACCTTTACGCCTAACTGGGCCAGCATATCAATAAGGTTCCTTACATCAAGAATGTCAGGAACGTTCTGTACCGTCACCTCATCGGCCGTAAGCAATACGGCACAGAGTATCTGGAGCACCTCATTCTTGGCGCCCTGCGGACGTATGGTCCCCTTGAGGCTACGGCCTCCCTCTATCAGAAATGACGGCATACTCTCAATATCTGCGTTTGTTCTTTTTCTTTCCGTGCTGCTGAGCGCGCTGCTGCGGCGGTGCCTGTGCAAACTGTACGTCCAGGTCACCATCCTGAAGGCGGATGCGTCCGTGTGAGAAGTAATCAATATCAGCGGCTATGCGCTCGTCACTGACCAACTCCTTGTTCCAGGTCATCAGGTCCTTTTTCATCTGCACTGCAAGCAGACGTACCAGCTGGCTGCGCTCGGGACCCTCAGGCATATCCACTGCTACCTTGATCAATGACGGTACTATATGACCGTAATGACGGTAACGTATGTCACCTGCCGGATAATCAATATGCTCCGGTTTCTGCTGGGTCTTCTCCAGGCGGGTTATCTCACAAGGATAGTCAATGTCAAGCTTATAATCCGACATGAATGCCAGATGGTCCCACAGTTTGCCCTGGAAATCGGGCACGTCACGCAATGTGGGGAACATGCTGCCCATAATGTTGATGATGGTATTGGCACAGTGCTGACGCTCGGCACGGTCAGGTATTGTCACTGCATACTCCACCATCTCCTGTACGGCACGTCCGTACTCGGGCATAGGCATCTTCTCTCTTTGGGTATTGTAGTTCATCAAACCAGTTTTTTAGGTTTAACAGCAATAAAATCTTTCAGATAATAGGGTTCAAAGTAGGCCACGTCACGGAACTCCTCACGGTTCATTGACTGCTCGGCAAGCGGGAACATCCATCGTGCCTCAGGGTTGATGTCATCCAGGAAGTGTGCATTCGGGTGATTGATGGTCTCGCGGCACTTGGCGGCTCCGTTACCCATGAACCATACAGGATGCTTATCCAGATACTCCCTGTAAGTATCCCCGTCAACGATGTCTGCACGGATCTCACGCACCTCATTGAGTGCACGGTCATAGATAGCGGAATATACCTCCATCCTGCGGGCATCAATCATTGGGCAGAGCAATGCATCATCCGGCAGTTCAAGACTCAACAACGGCTGTACGCAAAGAAGCTTGAGAGTGGAAACCGATATCAGCTTGATGCCACGGCCGTAGCATACACCCTTGGCCATCGATACGCCTATGCGCAGGCCGGTATATGAACCAGGGCCTTCACTCACAGCCACGGCATCCAGTTTGAGACCGCGACTGTCAATCAGGGCCAGAGCCTCATCAAGCAGAACGCCCAATGATACGGCATTGTTATGTCCCTCACGGTCAGCCTTGTCAAACACCAGCTGGCCTTCATCACTCACTGCCACTGAACAACCGTCAGTAGCTGACTCTATGTGCAGAATTACACTCATCTCAAGAAGTCACCCTATTAACTTGCAAAAATAAGGATATTTTTCCAAAGGAAAAGGCCGTATCGGGGTCTATTTTCCTCCCCGATACGGCCTTTAGCCTGTTTTAATGTGAATAATCCGGAATTACTTGCCGAAATAACGTTTGTAAAGAGCCTCGAATCCCTTACCGTGGCGGGCCTCATCCTTGGCCATCTCATGAACGGTATCATGGATTGCATCCCAGTTCTGGGCCTTAGCAGTCTTGGCAATCTCAAGTTTGCCGGCACAAGCTCCGTGCTCAGCCTTCATACGTTTTTCAAGGTTGGTCTTGGTATCCCAGACAACCTCACCCAGAAGCTCTGCAAACTTGGCTGCATGCTCAGCCTCCTCAAAGGCGTAACGCTTGAAAGCCTCTGCAACCTCGGGGTAACCCTCGCGGTCGGCCTGGCGGCTCATGGCAAGATACATGCCCACCTCCGAGCATTCGCCGTTAAACTGCATACGCAGGTCATTTACCATCTCGGCCGATCCAACCTGGCCATCGCCAAGAATATGCTCGCAGGCAAACTGCAGGGACTCACCGTTCTCTACAACCTCCTTGAATTTCTCTCTGGGTGCTTTACACTGTGGGCAGCGTTCGGGTGCCTCATCTCCTTCATGTACATATCCGCATACGGTGCAGATGAATTTCTTTTTCATAATCCTTCTTTATTAATTGGTTTGTGAATGGTCTGTTTGCAAATATAACTAATTTTGCAGAACAAAAATTAATCAGGGGAAAATGATTCAGTCAATGACAGGTTACGGCAAGGCAACGGCCGAGACCGGAAACAGGAAAGTGATAGTTGAAATCAAGTCGCTCAACAGCAAGGCAATGGATATCTCAACCAAGATTATCCCAGCCTATCGCGACAAGGAACTCGATATACGTTCACGTATCACCGCAGCTTTAGAGCGCGGCAAAGTGGATTTTGCACTCTATATTGATACCGCTGCAACATCGGGCGCACAGGCCATCAACGTACCAATATTCAAGAGTTATCTTGAGCAGATCAAGGCAGTTTCGGCCGAAACCGGCGCACCTATGCCTGAAGATTTGTTCCCTGTCATATTGCGTATGCCTGAAGTGCTCAGCACCAACCAACAGGAAGAGGTAAGCGATGAGGAGTGGCAGGCTGTATCGGCCGCCGTTGACCAGGCTATCAATGCCCTTGTTGATTACCGCAAGGCTGAGGGCGTAGCTCTGGAAAAGAAGTTCCGCGAGAAGATTTCCAACATATCGGCCCTGCTGGCGTCTGTAGAGCCGTATGAGAAAGAGCGTGTAGCTAAGATAAAAGAGCGTATGCGCACATCCATGCTTGATGCCGTTGGCAAGAACTATGATGAGAACCGCTTTGAGCAGGAGATGATATTCTACATCGAGAAGCTGGACATAAGCGAGGAGAAACAGCGCCTCACAAACCATCTGGACTACTTCATCAAGACACTTGAGGAGGGTCACGGACAGGGCAAGAAGTTAGGATTCATAGCACAGGAGATGGGACGCGAGATCAACACCCTGGGCAGCAAGAGCAACCAGGCAGAGATGCAGAACATAGTGGTCCGCATGAAGGATGAGCTGGAGCAGATCAAGGAACAGGTTCTCAACGTGATGTGATTATGCGCGGAAAATGTCTTATATTCTCAGCCCCGTCAGGCTCAGGCAAGTCAACCATAGTTAACTGGCTGCTCACCCACCCTGAACTCAAGATGGTATTCTCCATATCGGCTACCAGCCGTGCCCCGCGCGGTACTGAAAAGAACGGTGTGGAGTATTTCTTTCTTACCACCGATGAGTTCCGCGCCCGCATTGCAAAAGGTGATTTTCTGGAGTATGAGGAGGTTTATCAGGGTTGTTTCTACGGCACTCTTAAGGAGCAGGTGGAGAAACGCCTCAACGAGGGCATGAACGTGGTGTTTGACGTAGATGTTGTTGGAGGCTGCAATATCAAGGAGTATTTCGGTGATGAGGCCCTTTCCGTATTCATCCAGCCCCCATCGGTAGAGGAGTTGGAGCGCCGCCTCAAGTTCCGCGGCACAGACAGTGCTGAGATGATAGCCAAACGCGTGGCCAAGGCCAGCTACGAACTCACCTTTGCCCCAAGGTTTGACGTTGTGATTGTAAACGACAAACTTGAGGAGGCTCAGCAGAAAGCGCTCTCCACAATCAAATCATTCCTGCAGATCTGACAATTTTCTACAATGCCTTCACCCATCAGGACAGCACTATTTGGAGGTACGTTTAACCCTCTGCACAATGGTCATCTGGCTATTGTCAAAAGCGTGCTGGAACAGGGATTAGCTGATGAGGTTTGGTTGCTGGTAACTCCCTGCAACCCCTGGAAATCAGACCAGAAACTGCTCGATGACAGGCTGCGCTACGATATGGTTGCCGAGGCTGTCAAGGATATGGAGCACGTGTTTGCATCGGACTATGAATTCAATCTGCCCAAGCCCTCATACACAGCCAACACATTGCGTCATATAAGCGCCGATTATCCCGACCGTGAATTTATACTCACCATTGGCGCCGACAACTGGGTCAAGTTCCACAACTGGAGAGAAGCTGATTTTATCCTGAGCAACTATCGCATCATAGTCTATCCGCGCAAAGGATATGACATAAACAACACCCCTGAAGGTGTAAATCTTCTTGACTGCCCGCTGATGAATATCTCATCCACCCAAATCCGTCAGATGATTAAGAACGGGGAGCCCATTGACGAACTGGTCCCGCCATCAGTTGTCGAGGGGCACAAAGGGGACGGTTCTTTTTGTGCCCCTAAGTAAAAAAAAAGTTCAGGATACTTCAAACAGGGGCACAAAAAGAACCGTCCCCTTTGTGCCCCTCGATGAGAGCGACGGCGTGGGCGGAGATGCCTTCCTCGCGACCGGTGAAACCCAGTTTCTCAGTTGTTGTAGCCTTTATCGAGACCTGATCAGGGTCAACGCCCATAACCTGAGCCATGACGCGCTGCATCTCAGGGATATGCGGGTTCAACTTTGGCCTCTCTGCACAGACGGTTGCATCAATATTCACCACCTGCCACCCTTTTGAGGCAAGCAGGTCAACAGTACGCTTAAGCAGGATCTTGCTGTCAATATCCTTGTACTGCATATCTGTATCCGGAAAGTTGTAACCTATGTCACGCAGGGTAGCTGCACCCAGCAGCGCATCGCAAATGGCGTGGATAAGCACATCGGCATCAGAGTGCCCCAGCAGACCAAGAGTGTGGTCTATTTTTATTCCGCCAATCCAAAGTTCACGCCCCTCAACAAGGCGGTGTACATCAAATCCGTATCCTACACGAATGTTTGTCATCTTCCGAATATCTGTTTGATGCCGTCCATATCAAATGAAAGGGTAAAGCGCAGAGTCTGGTCAAGAGGGTTACTCTGGGCTGTCGATATAAGATATGCTGCATCAAGTGAGAAAACATTCATCTTGAAACCTGCGCCAACCGTAAAGTACTTGCGGTTACCCTTGTACTCATTCTCATAATGGTAACCTCCACGCAGGAAGAACTGGTCATTGTAATTGTACTCTGCACCAACACCCCAGTATATCTCACGCAGCTCCTCCTCAAAACCGCCGGGAGCATCACTGAATGATTTGAATATACCGGCAATGGGAGACATTTCATTGTATCCTGTCGATGCAGTCCACTGATTATACTCAGAGATATAGCTCATATAATCATTATCATCAGAAGCTATATCCGGATACGTTTCATTCATGAACTGGCTGTAAGTAGGCTTGGTGGGTACCATCAGCTTGTTGGCATCGGCACTGATAGAAAATGAGTTGTACTCATCAACAGGCACGGTAAGTGATATACCAAGACGTAGATTGGTAGGTATGAATTCATTGGTCTGACCGCCATCGTAAGAAATCTTGCTACCGATGTTTGATGCGTTCAATCCAAGGCCAAGCAGACAGTCCCTACGCCCTATGCCGATGTAGTTCTGATAGAACATGGAGATATCGGCTGAGAAAGCCTTACCGGGGAATACGTCATCCGAGTAATTGTATTGAAGGTCCGAGTAGATAAACCTCATGCCTACAGCTGCTGAGAAGTTCTCAGACAGCTTACGCGAATAATCAAAATCAATAGCCATCTCATAAGGATGTATGATGACGTTGTTTGACGTTCCCGTATTACCATCAATCACATATACATCACCAAGTGAAAAATATGTGAGAGATGCGCTCAATGCCGAGTTCTCATCCAGCTTGTAGAATCCGGTCAGGTTTGCAAGGTCAATATCACTTACCAACTTGCGCAACCATGGGGTATAGCAAAGCGATACGCCTGCCTGACTTTTAGTAAAAGGATATTTTGAGGGATTCCAATACTGACTGTTGTTATCCAAATATGGGTCCGTAGCACAACCCACATCACCCATTGAACCAGCTCTTGAATCCGGAGCTATAGACAGTGATGTCACACCTGTATAGACCGGGTTGAATATGTTCTTTGCTTCATTCTGGGCATACATCGTCGTGGCCGAAAGAATTATTCCAACTGCCATCAAAACTCTTGCTGTCAAATATCTTTTCATCATACTAATAACTCAAATACAGGGCATTTATTGTATCACGGGCCCATAATGACCAGCTTGCATGAAGCTTGTCCGGAACCTTGGCCAGACTCTATTGAGACCCTTGCAAAATATAACCCAGGCTGCATCCGATGGCCTGAACTGCCATGCAGATTCCATGGAATCATTACAACGCCCGAAGCCGATGAATCAGTAGCAGACCCTACCCACTGCGGAGTGCCATCAGAACTGAATACCTGTACTGTAACCTTTGCATCCTGAGCCGGACGATCATGTCTTATTACGAACGTGGTACTCTCCTTTGCAGGGCTCTCCGTAACATCAACTGTGAATTGAGGCTCAAGGTCATTAACCACCTTGAATCCCAGATATACAGTAGTAGAATTGTTCATCACATCCCAAGCCCTAAACATAAGTGTATGTTTTCCTTCCGGCAGTTCAGGTATGCTGAATGTCACAGTTCCACGGGTAAAATCACCTGCATTCTGACGGAAATAGCTGTTGAGCACCCAGGTCCACTCAGGATTATTATCAATCACAAGCAGGATATCATGTCCAAGACCATTACCAGATGTATTAAGACCAGAACTATCACGTAATTCAGCAACAAAAAACGGCGTTGAATTTACGTTCTCACCATACTGGAATGACGGAGTGTTCAGATATAAATTCAACACATCCGGCCCTACGTTATCAACCACAAGCCCGGGAGCTGTTCCACCCACTATGAAATTATCAAATTTTCCGTTGGCTGATTCCGCCGCTTTATTGCTTTTGGCATAAAGTGATATACATCCTGTCTCATCGGAGTAGTTAATATCCAGCGGTACAGGGAATGTAAAATTAAACTCTCCGTTTTTTACAGAATCAGTACCGGAATACAGAATACGGTCTCTGTATTTGAAAGAAAACGGTTCATCGGCTTCATTCTGGTTATTGAAGCATGTTATAACGCGTTCATTGTCAAACACGATGTCTGAAAGCTCTCCGTTAAAGTCTGTTGCCTTCACCCCATTACGCTCAATATGTCCGCGGACTGTAATCACGGAACCCGCGCTGGCCTTTCCAACCTCTGTTGAAGATACTCCCGCGAATGAATCCACCACCGCTGCAAGTTCCGGCAATGCCAGTTTTAATGCAGGATCACCAAGTAAGACATAGTGTATCTTGTTTACAGTCAAGTCTGTCTCACCCACACCGGATGTAACCAATTCGTTCTTGGCAAGCCGCAGAGCGTCTCCCAATGCATAACGCCGGCCTGACTTATCAGAAGCAAGTACATACTTTGTAAAACTGCGGTTTATTGTCTGGTTAAGGTTTGCATAAACCGTACGGGTTGTAGAGAGTAATCCGATAGCCCCACCCTTGGCGTTCCGAATCAGATTCAAGCCCATGCTCTCCAAAGGAGAGTCAAAAGGAGCGATATCACATGAAGCGGTAATCCAGAACGGGAGTCTGGGAGAACTCAACGCGCTCATATCGGCCTTGTTCATCACCAGTTCATGCGATAACACCTCAGTACTGCCATGCCCTGAATAATCCACAATCAACGCGCCATCATCAAACTGTTCCAACAGATGTTTACGGATTGAAGGATAACCGTTATTTGATGCTGTTACATCCATTTTGTAGGCATCCCAATACACTTTACGTACATTGACTGACGAATAAAGGCTTTCATACATACCAGCCACCCCATCAGCATCGGCCATATGAGTATTGTTATCTCCGTCATCACCCAGTATCATAACCTTGTTACACCATGCACCGGCATTCTTACCAAGCATGTAATCTATAATCTTATCTACACTGGCAGTAGCCTCTGATACTGAAACCACCGGCAAACGCCCTACTCCTATATCTACCTTTTCAGTAAATAGTTTCTCTCCTTCCGTATCGTCAAGCAGGCCAAAATAATCCTCCATGACATATGAATCAGTATGACTTGTAGAATTATAAGATTCATAGCAGAGAAGATAATCATCAGGATTATTACCTCTCCAATCTGAAACATGCATACGGTTATCCCATGCTCCCCCACCCATCAATAACAGATAACGCGGAGCGGAATTCTCATCGCCTCGATCATAGAGCATCTTCATAAAACGCCGGATGGCGGTGGCATCAGGAGTACCTGATGAAAACTCGTTATAAATCATGTCAGCTTTAACGACGGCCACCTTAAGGCTGTCAATAGTACGATGAGCAGCGGCCAAACGCTCAGCCTGTGCAGTAAGTTTGCCTGATGCCGGAACTACTATCACCATATCTACAGAATCCATGCCATGCAGATTCTGGTTTTTGACAGTACCTACCACCTGTGGCTCAGGAAAACTGCCATTGGGATTAACAGCCACAAGCAGGTCCCTTGAGCCGTAAGAAGCGCTAAGAGTGACAGTACTCCCGTCTGACCATACAGAAGGAACAACCTCCATCTTACCGTCTGAACTTATACGCCAAACCACAACATCGGCATTTGAATCCTTAATGTTGAAACTGACATCAACCATATAGTTTGAGGTACGGAAAACCGTTGATGAACCATACATTGCCAGCCTGCGGTTAAAATTAAGACGTATATAATCCAAATGGGCATTCACACCCGATGCTGCATTATAGACAAGCCTCACCTGGCTCTCATCACTAAAGGCATTACGGCTCACAAGAGAACCATCCTTTATTCCAGCCACCTCCTGACCTCCCTTTGCACCTATATTGATAACTCCAGCCTCTTTTCCGTTAACAGAAACTGTCAGTTTTGAAGTTGCGCTTGACGAAGAAGAGAATGCTATATCCATCAAGACACTGTCGCTATTAATTCCGGCTATCTTGAATTTGTAGCTACGACCGTTTCCCGTTGCGTAATCATACCCCTCAAACATACGCCTGCCGGAACGATACCAACTGTAATCATCCGGATCATATAACACCGCATCAGAATACTGTTCAACAAGAGTTCCAATTATATTACTTGTCTTCATGGTATCCATCTGCGCCTTCTCACCGTCAGCGCAATCAGTCAGGAAATAATAACCGTAATCAGAATAGGTATTTACATCCTGAATATATTTATTACCACTGCGTTTCCATTCAACAGGCCCTTTGGCATAGAATAACCAATCATTACCGACTCTCCATAATGGCTGCTCCGGAAGGTCATCAGTGAGATTCTGAAGATTGGTTTCAGGCAACACAGCACCGCCATATCCGAACAACCTGACCGCCTGCGGATCATTAAATCCCATTGAACGTAATGCCTTTGCGGTTAGCTTATATACACCTGATTCCGCTACCCTTATCTTGACCCACTTACCAGTAGACAACCTTGAAGTACGCGTATATCTTTCATCTGACGGTAATGTCAGAATGGGCAGTAATCTTGGAGCAGAAATAATAACTGATTTGAATGAACTTATTACGTAATATGAACCGTCTCTTTTTATAACAGGCAGGAATCCCGCATTAAATGTTGCACTGCCACGGCTCACACCTATTGATGACTCTATCTCAGGCCACTCAGGAACATCATCAGGTTCAATGCCCCATCTGCCCAGCGTCTCCTCTGTTATCTTTACAAGTTCAGGATACTCTATCTCTGCCGCATAGACAGAATCCTGCCAGTTACCCTCCAACTGTAAACAGAATCCGGACCATGGACGGATAGAATCAGCAGTCATGGATTCCCAATCAGAATCCACAAAACCCACTCTCTGCGCGAGCATACCTACGCACGCACAAAGAAACAGGATAAAAATGGCAAGTGTCTTTTTCAATGCAAGTATCTATCTTACGTGAAAATCCAATACGTTTTCTCCTTCCAGGAATCCCTGCAGATGCTGTCCCACACTAACCGGGCCAACCCCAACCGGCGTTCCAGTGAAAATCAGATCACCAGTCTTAAGGGTGCAGAAACCGCTGACATATTCAATTATCTCTGCTACAGGAAAAATCATGTCTGCAGTATAGCCCTCCTGTACTGTATTTCCGTCAATATCCAGACGGAAATGCACATCCTGCAAGTTTCCAATCTTGTCCTTAGGAATCCACTCACCCACCACAGCCGACTGGTCAAAACCCTTGCACAACTCCCACGGCAGCCCTTTACTACGGAAATCATTCTGCATATCGCGCGCCGTAAAGTCAATACCAAGTGTCACCGCATCAATATACCGGTCAGCAAACCTGGCACTGATGCTCTTGCCCAGATGGTTTATCCTCACTACAAGTTCCGTTTCATAATCAACCCGCCCCAAATGGTCTGGTAGAAAAAACGGTCTACGGTTCCTCAGGATAGAAGAATCCGGCTTCATGAAAATAACCGGACTCTCCGGTTTTAATAACGCGCAGCCCAGTTCTTTATTGTGTTTGGAATAGTTCATTCCCACACAGATAATCTTCATATAACTCTGTTTGTTTGATACAAAGTTAGTATCTTAGCGAGATACAACACACATGTTATGGGAAAAAGTTCAAACGATTGGAAAGAAAGGCTCGGAGTGATGTATTCTACCAACCCCGATTTCAATTATCAGACTGATGAAGAGCCTGAGGCGGATCTGCTCCCGCCCCAGCAACAGAAACTGCGCCTGCGTATGGAAAAGAACGGCCGTGGAGGCAAGACCGTAACCGTAATAAGCGGATTCCAAGGCCCTCAGGCCGATATGGAAGCATTGGCCCGCACTCTTAAGACATTCAGCGGCTGCGGGGGCTCTGCAAAGGATGGCGAGATCATAATTCAGGGTGATTTCCGAGAGAAACTTAAGGCTAAGCTAATCTCTTTAGGCTATACTCAGACTAAATAAATTGAAAATTGAGAATTGAAAATTGAAAAATAACATACACCTGCGTAAAATGAAAAAGGCTTGCGAAAAATCGCAAGCCTTTTTCTAATTTTCAATTTTCAATTCTCAATTTTCAATTATTCTGACTTGAGAGTGAAGCGGCGGAAAGCAGTTACAGTGAGGTCCTTGTCAAGAGCCTTGAGGTACTCGGCAACGGTCTTCTTCTCGTCAACGATGTACTTCTGGTTCAGGAGGCAGCTCTCATCATAGAACTTCTTCATACGACCTTCAGCAATGCGCTCGATCATATTCTCGGGCTTGCCCTCCTCACGTGCCTTGTCGGCAGCGATCTCCTTCTCACGTGCCACGATGTCGGCAGGAACCTCCTCGGGCTTTACAGCGATAGGATTCTGAGCAGCAACCTGCAGAGCGATCTCGTGAACATACTCCTTATCTGATACCTCCTTGTTGAAGGCAACCAGGCAGCAGAGGAAGTTCTTGCCCTGGTGGTTGTAAGAAGCAATCTCAGGAGCCTCAATGTAGTTGTAACCGTCAAGCTCAAGCTTCTCACCTACAATACCGGTACGCTCCAGAACGATATCAGCTACGGTCTTGCCGTCAAAAGGCAGAGCCTTAACCTCATCAAGTGACTTGGCCTTAGCAGCAACAGCAGCATCCAGAATGCTCTGGGTAAGAGCAATGAAATCCTTGTTGTTGGCAACGAAGTCGGTCTCGCACTTCAGGGCGATGATAGCACCAAAGTTACCGTCAACCTTAACCAGAACGCAACCCTCAGAAGCCTCACGGTCAGAACGCTTTGCAGCAACTGCCAGACCCTTCTTGCGGATTATCTCAATAGCCTTCTCAAAATCGCCTTCAGCCTCAGTAAGAGCCTTCTTGCAATCTGACATACCAGCACCGGTCTTGGTGCGCAGGGCTTTAATATCATCAAGTGTTACAGCCATTTTCTTTAGATTTAAGTGGTTATAAAATCAAGCCTCAGCTTCACCCTCTGCCTTGGGAGCAGCAGCCTTGCGTGTACGCTTGGGTTTTGCGGGAGCCTCCTCGGCGGGAGCCTCAGTGGCCTCAGCAGCCTCAGCTACAGGAGCTTCTTCTGCAGCGGGAGCCTCTTCAATTGACTCTTCCTTCTTGGCAACCTTGCGGATGCGCTCCTTACGGGGCTTCTCAGCCTTCTCCTCATCATCTGAAGCGGCAGCCTCATCACCCTTCTCAGCCTTACGCTCAGCAAGACCCTCGGCGATAGCATCGCAGCAAGCGGTCAGGATAGCGTCAACTGACTTGGTAGCGTCATCATTTGCAGGAATAACGTAGTCAATATTTGAAGGATCACTGTTGGTATCAACGATAGCGAATACGGGGATACCCAGACGGTTAGCCTCACGAACGGCGATGTTCTCCTTGAGCACGTCAATTACGAACAGAGCAGCCGGCAGACGTGACAGGTCAGCGATAGAACCAAGGTTCTTCTCCAGTTTGGCACGCTGACGTGTGATCTGAAGGATCTCACGCTTTGAGAGGTTTGAATATGTACCGTCATTGGTCAGCTTATCGATAGTGGCCATCTTCTTCACAGCCTTACGGATTGTGGGGAAGTTTGTGAGCATACCACCGGGCCAGCGCTCAATAACGTAAGGCATACCTACTGATGACACCTTCTGGGCAACAAGCTCCTTGAGCTGTTTCTTGGTACCTACGAAAAGGATCTTCTTTCCGTCACGGGCCATACGCTTGAGAACCTCAGCAGCCTGATCAATAGCGGCTACAGTCTGGTTAAGATCGATGATATGAATGCCATTGCGCTCCATGAAGATGTAAGGAGCCATAGCGGGATTCCATTTGCGGCGCAGGTGGCCGAAGTGGCAACCAGCTTCGAGAAGCTGTTCAAAATTTGTTCTTGACATAAATAGTTTTGATAGTTTGTTTACATTCTTTTTTAAATCAACCGTCGGGTAGCTGTCCCTTATGCGGCAGATCCCGACAGTTTAGATACTAAACACAGATTTCCAGAGGCCCGCAAATACATAAAGGTGCAGGCATGGGAATATATCCAGCGATTAACGCTTACTGAACTGGAATCTGCGGCGTGCCTTGGGCTGACCGGGCTTCTTACGCTCAACAGAGCGAGCATCGCGGGTCAGGAAGCCTTCTGAACGAAGGGCCTTCTTGTCATCAGGATTGATCTTAACGAGAGCGCGAGCGATAGCAAGACGCAGGGCATTAGCCTGGCCATTGTAACCGCCACCGTCCAGATTCACCTTGATATCATACTTCTCAGCAACCTCAAGTTTCTTGAGAGGCTGAAGAACTACATACTGAAGCAGTGAAGACGGGAAATAAACTGCGAGATCTCTCTTGTTGATGGTAATCTTACCAGTTCCTTCAGAAACGAAGACACGTGCCACGGCGCGTTTTCTACGGCCTATTGCATTGATTACTTCCATTCTCTTTCAATTTAACTAAGTGAATTGATATCGATTGCCTTGGGCTGCTGTGCCTCATGCTTGTGCTCTGTACCTGCATAAACATAAAGGTTGTCAATGAGCTTGTCACCAAGCTTGGTCTTGGGCAGCATACCCTTAACAACTTTCCTCATAAGTCTCTCAGCACCGTTGGGCTTAGCCATCAACTGTGCAGGTGTGGTCTCGCGCTGACCGCCGGGATAACCGGTGTAACGCAGATAAACCCTGTCAGTCCATTTCTTGCCGGTCAGGACAACCTTATCAGCATTGAGAACGATGACATTGTCGCCGCAATCAACATGCGGAGTGAAATTTGTCTTATACTTACCGCGGAGCAGCTTGGCAACCTTCACGGCGAAGCGGCCCAGGACCTGGTCCTTGGCGTCAACCACGACCCATTCCTTATTAACGGTAGCCTTGTTGGCCGAAACAGTCTTGTAACTTAAAGTATCCATTCTAAACTTTAAATCATTAATTAAACATTCATTTCTACGCAACCTCTCCGTCATCCCGACGTCATGGAAACTCCCTAAACGCTCGTTTTCAGCGGTTACGCTATACCGCAGAACCCTCACTCGGGGGTTTAACACGTTAATAACTAACCCTTTATGCAAGGGTTGATAATAATCGGCTCGCAAAATTACACTTTTTGAATGAATTAGCGTACTGTTTACTGGATTTTTTTTATAATTTTACATCTCCAAAAACAAACATTATTGAACATGAATCCCAATTACAGTATTTATCGCATTCACAAAAAGATGGCTGCTCTTGAGAAGCTGTATGATCTGGACAGGTTTATAAAAATCGACAATACGCCTGATCAGATCAGAAAGTATTACCGCATCAACAATTGGGCTTACCATCATTATCATTCCCAGGACGGCTTCATGCATTTCAGGATAAGCAAGAATGGATACTTTACTGATGAAGACATATATTATCAGCCCGATTCAGTATCACAATACATCAAGCCTGGCAATGTCGTAATGGAATTGGGATACGGACATGGCGCAAATCTGCTTTATCTGGCACATTGTCATCCTGACGCCAATTTTATCGGACTGGATCTATCTCCTTTAAAATGCAAGGAGATACCTTCAAACGTAACAGCATACACAATGGATTACAATGACCTCTCACGATTTGAAGACAACTCGGTAGATGTATTGTATGCCTTTGAAACCTTAGTGCACAATACAGACAAGGAGAATATCTTACGTCAGGTAAAACGCATCCTGAAGCCGGGAGGAGTTGCCATAGTGTATGACTATTGTCTCCAACAGAGATTTGAAAGCTATGATCCTGTAATACAAAGGGCAGTTTCAATCCTTAAAGGACCGGCATGTCCCATGATCGAGTCTTTAGATGAATTTAATACACTCTATACCAACTGTGGCTTTCAGATAGAGGAGTCACATGATTACATCCGTGATACACTCCCAGACCTGAAGCGTCTGGAGCGCTCAGCTGCCAAGATAATTGAAAGACCCTGGCTGGCTAAACTGTTGTCATGGCTACTTCCCGACATGTTTGTAGTTAATATAGTAATAGGTTATATAGTTTTCGACGGAGGTAACGCCAACATCGGCTCCTATTACAAATGGATTCTCAGGAAACCGGACAGCAGCAAATAGCTCCACACATATCACATACCATTGATAATATATACAGCTGAATATATTATCCCTAAACTGGCCCCGTGTTTTGGAGCCAGTTTATTTATTACCATACCTGTAGTCACAACCCCAACAGCCTTCATTTCATGTAAGTTTAAATAAAAAACAACTTGATAGTATGAAGGTAAAGACATATATTTGAAAGAAAAACACTATGGATCAGCCCAAAATAGAAAGAATGCTCCATTTCATCACATTGTTGGCCGACAAAAAAGGTTATACGATTGATGAGATTGCCCAAAGATTAGAAATAACACGACGTAGTGTGTATCGGTATATTGACACATTCAAGGACGCACGTTTTGTTATTGACTATGAAAACGGGCGATACCGATTGGCGACCAACAAAGGATGCATGAAGGAATTAGCAGACACTATCTGGTTCACTGAAGAAGAGGCCTACATAATCAAACGTCTGATTGATGAATTGGATAACTCAAACGGTATGAAAGCCGGTCTAATGAGAAAACTGGCGGCAATATCAGACATGACAAATCTTGGCGATTATACACATAATAAAACAATCTCTGACAATATCAACGGCCTTGCTTCGGCCATTAGAGAGCAGAAACAGGTTCTGCTCAAGAACTACTCATCCGCCCATTCTGACACACGCAACGACCACATAGTGGAACCATTTGAGTTTACAACCAACATGATTGATGTCTGGGCCTTTGACACCAAAGACGGAAAGAACAAAAGGTTCAAAATAACCCGAATTGAGACAGTCCAGAAACAAAATTCAAACTGGCAGTATGAATCACAACACCATTCGGAGGCATTGGATGATTTCCGTACCCACGGCAATGAATGCCATCACATCAAGCTGAAGATAGACCGCATGGCAAAGGAACTATTGGTTGAAGAATACCCACTATCCGAGAACCACATCACCACGGCTGATGATAATCATTGGCTATATGAAGCCGATGTCCATAAGATTGAAGGAGCAGGAAGATTTGTAATAGGACTATTTCCGCACATTATTATATTGGAAGGCAAGGAATTAAACGACTACATAAACCATTTGGCAGAAAAAATACTGAATGTTTAAAAATAATCTGCTTTGTGACAGAAATTGACACTAACATTGTTTTACTTTGTAAGATTCATATTAAATGCGTGTAACGGGAAATAGTATGGAGAAAACGATAACCGGGAACATGATAAAAGAAAGACGAAGGGTTTCCCCTCCGCCTTAAATGTTTTCACAACGGAATAATCCTTATTGTGATTTGCTTCAATTTTGTACTGCAAACATAGTGACATTTTTTATTCCGCACAATAATTACAGATAAAAAATGAACCTCATATGAAAAAGATCTTAGGACTTGACCTTGGCACCAACAGTATCGGTTGGGCGGTAATTAATGCTGAAGAAAAAAAACGTGAGAATGAAACCACATATCTACAACCTACAGGTATTAGTTCTGCAGGAAGTAGAATTATCCCAATGTCTGCAGACACCTTAGGAGATTTTGACAAAGGTAACTCCGTCTCACAAACAAAGGAACGTACAAGTTTTCGTAGCACACGACGTTTATTGGAACGCAACTTACTACGTAGAGAGCGCTTGCTACGGATTTTAAAAATAATGGGATTCCTTCCGGATCATTATTCAAATCAAATAGACACCTACGGAAAATTTATTAACCATGCTGAACCCAAAATAGCCTGGTTTAGTGACACCGATGGCAAACTCTCATTCCTCTTCAAGGACTCATTTAATGAAATGCTTGCTGATTTCGCTACTAATCAGCCCCAACTGGTTGCAAAGGGAAAGAAAGTTCCATACGACTGGACTATCTATTATTTGCGCAAAAAAGGTTTGTCACAAAAACTCACAAAAGAAGAACTTGCATGGATCTTACTTCAGTTTAATCAAAAGAGAGGATATTACCAATTACGAGGTGAAGAAGACGAAGAATCACAAGATAAGAAGATTGAGTTTCTAGCTCAGAAGGTCATTCGCGTTGAAGCAACTGATGAAAAGAAAGGTAATGACATTTGGTACAATGTATACCTAGAAAATGGAATGATCTATCGCCGCACAAGCCGGATTCCATTGGATTGGGTAGGAAAAATAAAAGAGTTCATTGTTACTACGGATTTGGAAAAAGATGGCACTCCTAAAATTGACAAAGAGGGAAATGTCAGAAGATCGTTCCGTGCCCCCAAAGAGGACGACTGGACCCTGTTGAAAAAGAAAACAGAGTATGACATAGACAACAGCAACAAAACTGTTGGCTGCTTTATCTACGACGCCTTACTAAAGAATCCAAATCAGAAGATTATAGGAAAACTGGTCCGCACTGTTGAGCGCAAATATTATAAGGACGAATTAAAACAGATTCTAGACAAACAAGTAGAATTAATTCCGGAATTACAAGATGAGAATCTCTACAAATCATGTATTGAAGAATTATATCCCAATAACGAATCACACCGAAATATTATTTCCAAGCCTGATTTCAAGAATCTGTTCATCAATGACATCATATTTTACCAACGTCCGTTGAAAAGCAAAAAATCGCTCATATCTGATTGTCCTTACGAATTTCGTTTTGATAACGAAGGCCATGAGCACCCAGTAAAATGCATAGCAAAATCTAATCCGCTATTCCAGGAATTCCGTTTATGGCAGTTTATCCAAAATCTCAGGATTTATCAGAGAGAAAAAGAAATAAACGGAAAGCTCTATACGGATGTAGATGTAACTCCCGAGCTACTAAAGAATGAAAATGAATATGTTGCATTATACGAGTGGCTTAACGATAGAACATCTATAAAACAGGACACGCTTCTAAACACATATTTCAGAATCAAAAAGGCAAAAGGTAAGGACCAATACCCCTACCGATGGAATTACGTTGAAGATAAAGATTATCCGTGCAACGAAACGCACGCAGAGATCCTCAAAGGCTTAGATAAATGCGGCATAAATCACACCATTCTTACTCACGAGCAGGAAATATCTCTTTGGCATATCCTTTATTCTGTCGAGGATAAAATAGAAATCAGCAAAGCACTGCAAAAGTTCGCCGCCAAGAACAACTTACCAGAATCCTTTGTCCAAGTGTTTGCCCAAACCAAGCCTTTCAAAAAAGAGTACGGCTCTTATTCTGAGAAGGCAATTAAGAAACTACTTCCATTAATGCGGATGGGGAAATACTGGAATGCTGACTCAATTGATGCAAAAACAAAAAAGCGAATCGACATAATAATAACAGGAGAGTATGATGATGGTATCAAAAATAGGGTTCGCGAGAACGCCATCAATCTTACAGACATTGAACATTTCAAAGGTCTCCCAGTCTGGCTGGCATGTTACATTGTTTATGACAGACACTCTGAAGCTAAAGAAATTACAAAATGGAAGAATCCGCAAGATATTGACTTCTTTCTCAAAAGTTTCAAACAGCATTCATTACGCAACCCTATTGTTGAGCAAGTAATCACCGAAACGCTTCGCACAGTACGAGACATCTGGAGGCAAGAAGGAAATCTTGACGAGATACATCTGGAATTAGGACGTGAGATGAAAAATCCTGCAGACAAACGAAAAAAGATGACAGAAAAGAACCTGCAGAACGAGAACACGAACTTGCGCATAAAAGCGATGCTCCAGGAGTTTATGAATCCTGAAATGGGCATTGAAAATGTTCGTCCATATTCAGTTTCACAACAAGACATTCTGCGTATTTATGAGGAGACTGCACTTGACAGTCTTTCAAAGGATGACAAGGATTTTGACTTCATCAATAAGATTTCAAAAACAGCACAACCCTCAAAATCAGACATCATAAGGTATAAATGCTGGCTTGAACAGAAATACCGTTCTCCTTATACGGGAGAGATGATTCCACTTGCAAAGCTGTTTACATCGGCCTATGAAATAGAGCACGTGATTCCACAATCACGCTATTTCGATGATTCTTTTAGCAATAAGGTCATTTGCGAATCAGAGGTTAATAAATTAAAAGACAGACAATTGGGATATGAGTTCATAAAAAACCACAAAGGACAAAAGGTACAAATAAGCCAAGGACAAACTGTTCAGATCCTTTCAGTTGAAGATTATGAAAAATTTGTAAAGGATCATTACTCCAACAATCAACTTAAGATGAAAAAGTTGTTGATGGATGACATACCAGACGGTTTTATAGAACGACAGTTGAATGATAGTCGCTACATTAGTAAATACGTGAAAAGCATACTGTCAAACATTGTACGCGAAAAATCACCTGAAGGAGAATACGAGCAGGAGGCTGTTTCCAAGAATCTTATTTCGTGTAACGGTTCAATAACTGATCGTCTCAAGAAAGATTGGGGTATGAATGATGTCTGGAATTGTATTGTCCTACCACGTTTCCAACGCTTGAACGAATTAACAGGAAGAGACTGCTTTACCACGTTGAATTCTGAAGGACACATGATTCCTCAAATGCCTATTGAGTTGCAAAAAGGATTCAACAAAAAAAGAATCGACCATCGCCACCACGCCATGGACGCAATAGTGATCGCTTGCGCTACACGCGACCATATAAATTTACTCAACAATGAGGCAGCACATTCTACCCAAAACGCTAATCGTTATCAACTTCAACGTAAGCTCAGCCGGTTTGAAAAGATTGTTATCGATGGTAAAGAGAAAGAAACAGCAAAAGAATTCCTAAAACCATGGGATTCGTTTACTACCGATGCAAAGCAAACATTGGAAAATATAATTGTCAGCTTTAAGCAGAACCTGCGTGTAATTAATAAAGCCACGAACCATTATCAGCACTACGATGAGGATGGCAAGAAAGTGTTGATTAAGCAAGATAAGGGCGATAGTTGGGCAATACGCAAATCAATGCACAAAGACACCGTATTTGGCGAGGTCAACTTACGTTTTATAAAGACAGTATCATTAAACGAAGCATTAAAGAATCCCAAACGTATAGTAAACAAAGATTTTAAAAATAAAGTATCGGAATTCCTGTCTCTTGGATGTGATGCCAAATACATCAAGAAGTATGTTGAGGACAATAAAGATGTTTGGTCGGATATTGACATAAAAAGAATAAAGGTTTACTATTTCACGAAGGAGACAAAAGAACGTTATTATGCAACTCGTTTCCTCAGTGAACTTGTATCTTACATGTCTGGAATCACAAAAAAGGAAGATGCAATAAATAAAATTAAAGGCATTACAGACACCGGAATACAAAAAATATTAATTGCACATCTGGAAGCGAAAAATGGCAACCCAGAACTTGCATTTTCAGCAGATGGAATTGATGAGATGAATTGTAATATTATTACTCTTAATAATGGCAAATTCCATCAGCCAATATACAAGGTCAGAAGATTTGAAAAAGGTAATAAATACGCGATAGGCCAAACTGGTAATAAGTCGACAAAATATGTAGAAGCGGACAAAGGCACAAATTTGTTCTTTGCTGTTTTCAGCTCTGAAAAACTGAATAAGGAGAGTGGTGAAATTGAGAAGGTTCGTTCTTATCTAACCATTCCACTTAATGTGATGATTGATTGCCAGAAAAAATATGGTTCAAAATGGCATGACAATATTGAGGAATATTTGAAAGAGCAGGAACTTGTTTCAGTTGATGTAAAACTACTGTTTATTCTTTCGCCCAATGACTTAGTTTATTTGCCAAAGAATAATAGCATTATTGACAGAAGTCGTATTTATAAAATGGTTAGTTCTTCTGGACCACAATGTTTCTTTGTAAATAACACTATGGCAAAATCAATTGTTGATAAAGTTGAGTTTACTTCTTTAAATAAGGCAGAACGTGCTATTACAGGTGAAATGATAAAAGAAATATGTATCCCTATCAAAGTTGACAGATTAGGTAATATCATTGAATTAAATAACAAACAACTATGAACAACATTAAACTTTTCCGAGACAAGAAAATCCGTTCCCATTGGAACGAAGAAGAACAACAATGGTATTTTTCCATTGTAGATGTGGTAGAAGCCTTGACAGACAGCAAAGACCCAACCGATTATCTAAAAAAAATCCGCAAAAGGGATAAGGCGTTGGCAACATACATAGGGACAAATTGTCCCCAGGTAGAAATGTTAACGGACACGGGAAAAAAGAGAAAAACACTAGCAGGTAATGCTAAACAATTATTTCGTATTATCCAGTCTATACCATCTCACAAAGCAGAACCATTTAAGCAATGGCTAGCTCAGGTTGGATATGAAAGATTAGAAGAAATAGAGAATCCCGAACTCGCCCAAGACCGAATGAAGGATCTTTATGAAAAGAAAGGTTATCCCAAGGAATGGATTGACAAACGTATTCGCGGTATTGCCATCCGTCAGAACCTTACAGACGAATGGAAGAAACGTGGAATAACAGAGGAGCGTGACTTTGCCATATTAACCGCAGAAATAAGTAAGGCAACATTCGGCATGACTCCATCAGAGTATAAAGAGTTCAAGGGACTCACCAAGAAGAATCAGAATCTGCGTGATCACATGGATGACCTGGAGTTGATTTTCACAATGCTTGGTGAGCGTGTCACAACTGAGATCTCAGAGAAAGAAGAACCAGACACATTCGAGAAAAGCAAGAAAATAGCAAGGCGCGGAGGAAATGTTGCCGGAGTAGCACGTAGGGAAACCGAGAAAGAACTTGGGCGTAAAGTATCTACCCCCAAAAATTATTTACCCGATAAAGACAAACCTAAATTGGAAAATGATTAAGAAGACCCTTTGTTTCAGCAATCCGGCATACCTCTCCTTGAGGAATGAGCAACTGCTAATCAGACTGCCGGAAGTGGAAAAGAATGAGACTCTTCCTGAATCTTTCAAGAAAGAAGCTGTAAGGACTATCCCGATAGAAGATATCGGTGTTGTTGTATTAGACAACAAACAGTTAACCATTACCCAAGGCCTAATGGAAGCCTTGCTGGAGAATAATTGCGCAGTTGTTACCTGTGACAACAATCATCTTCCGGTTGGATTGATGCTCCCGTTATGCGGTAACACCACCCAGAATGAACGTTTCAGGGATCAGTTGGATGCATCACTTCCGCTAAAGAAACAATTGTGGCAACAAACCATACAATGCAAAATACGGAACCAGGCTTCCGTTCTGAAAGCAAACACTGGTGTTGAAACCAGAAATATGTCAGTATGGGCAGAGAATGTAAAAAGCGGGGACTCCGAGAATCTGGAAGCAAGGGCCGCAGTCTATTATTGGCGCAATTTATTCCCTGATCTACCCGAATTTATTCGTGACAGAGATGGCACTCCGCCCAACAATCTTCTAAACTATGGTTACGCAATCCTAAGAGCCGTAGTTGCAAGAGGATTAGTCTCAAGCGGATTACTCCCCACCCTTGGCATTCATCACCACAACAGATATAATTCATATTGTTTGGCTGATGACATCATGGAACCATATAGGCCATATGTAGACCAATTGGTCATTGATATTGTATCTAAATATGGTTATGCAGAGGAACTGACCAAAAATCTTAAACAGGAGTTGTTATCCATACCTGTTTTGGATGTCACTATCAATGAGCAACGAAGTCCGCTGATGATAGCTGTCGGGCTAACGACTGCCTCCCTATACAAATGTTTCAACGGTGAATCTCGAAAAATAATATACCCCACTATATGATTCCAGAAAGACTTAGTGAGTATAGGATAATGTGGATACTGGTTCTATTTGACTTACCAACCGAGACTAAAAAGGACAAAAAGGCATATGCGTTGTTCCGCAAGCAACTCATGTGCGATGGATTCACGATGTTTCAATTCTCCATTTACTTAAGACATTGTGCCAGCCGTGAGAATGCTGACGTTCATATTAGAAGAGTCAAATCATTCTTACCCAACATGGGACAAGTTGGAATACTCTGTATTACTGACAAACAGTTTGGCGATATGGAAATCTTTATCGGTAAGAAAAAAGAGGAACCTGTAGCTCATGGCCAACAACTGGAGCTATTCTGACGCCGAAACAACATCTCTTTCAGAAACGCTAAACGGTATTGACATCATAAAGAAATCCCGGCTAAAAGCTGGGATTTCTTTTTCTATCACCCGTGATAAATCTTTGACTCTCTGCAAGATACTCACATCGTAGTGATAGCGATGTCAAAGATACCCAAAATTGAAAGCAAATCACAACGCGGACATCCGATACATCCCAAACGTTTTTAGTGATAGCGATGTCAAAGATACCCAAAATTGAAAGCAAATCACAACTAAAGTATCCTTTTACTCTCCTTTCCTTTAGTGATAGCGATGTCAAAGATACCCAAAATTGAAAGCAAATCACAACAGAAAACAAATTATGGCAAAGGAACCGAAAAGTGATAGCGATGTCAAAGATACCCAAAATTGAAAGCAAATCACAACACAGAACATCATGGGAACAATGCAGATTAAAGTGATAGCGATGTCAAAGATACCCAAAATTGAAAGCAAATCACAACTAAATCTCTGGTGGGGAAAGTTGATATTGTAGTGATAGCGATGTCAAAGATACCCAAAATTGAAAGCAAATCACAACGGGCGTTGACAGAACTACCATAAGCCATTTAGTGATAGCGATGTCAAAGATACCCAAAATTGAAAGCAAATCACAACGTAACCTACAACGTATAGACGATTTGACAAGTGATAGCGATGTCAAAGATACCCAAAATTGAAAGCAAATCACAACCAATTCCGTCAACTCGTCAATCGCCTTTTGAGTGATAGCGATGTCAAAGATACCCAAAATTGAAAGCAAATCACAACGTTCTTAAGAAAGCACGTTGATATGATGTAGTGATAGCGATGTCAAAGATACCCAAAATTGAAAGCAAATCACAACCGTTGGTCATGTTGTCATTGGTGATCTCCTAGTGATAGCGATGTCAAAGATACCCAAAATTGAAAGCAAATCACAACGGATCTGGTTAAGATAATCTTTGGGAACCAAGTGATAGCGATGTCAAAGATACCCAAAATTGAAAGCAAATCACAACTACTGATTACATGACACCACGGACCGCAAAAGTGATAGCGATGTCAAAGATACCCAAAATTGAAAGCAAATCACAACCTTGAGGAGCTTGGCGAGGGTCTTGCGGAGAGTGATAGCGATGTCAAAGATACCCAAAATTGAAAGCAAATCACAACTTACCGTCGCTATAATAAGAGCGGATCGCCAGTGATAGCGATGTCAAAGATACCCAAAATTGAAAGCAAATCACAACTTTTATATTGTTACATTACTGCACGAACTGAGTGATAGCGATGTCAAAGATACCCAAAATTGAAAGCAAATCACAACCAAGTATTACTGTTGATTCAAATAATACTAAGTGATAGCGATGTCAAAGATACCCAAAATTGAAAGCAAATCACAACCAAACTGAACGGACAAATCGAAGACGGTTCAGTGATAGCGATGTCAAAGATACCCAAAATTGAAAGCAAATCACAACATAAACCAAGTCTGTTTTGTACGGCCACTGAGTGATAGCGATGTCAAAGATACCCAAAATTGAAAGCAAATCACAACAGTGCCTTTGCTGTAAACAGAAATACCGTAGTGATAGCGATGTCAAAGATACCCAAAATTGAAAGCAAATCACAACCCAGGTGCTGGCCCGCCGGTATCACCTGTCGAGTGATAGCGATGTCAAAGATACCCAAAATTGAAAGCAAATCACAACATGCCAGCATAGCCTGCTCACGGCTGTTGGAGTGATAGCGATGTCAAAGATACCCAAAATTGAAAGCAAATCACAACTGCACCTCACGTGCGGACAGTATTACTATGAGTGATAGCGATGTCAAAGATACCCAAAATTGAAAGCAAATCACAACCATCGAGGGCAATAATCTCGTAGGTGTCATAGTGATAGCGATGTCAAAGATACCCAAAATTGAAAGCAAATCACAACTGCTATGCAGTCAAAACCATTTAATTGAAAAGTGATAGCGATGTCAAAGATACCCAAAATTGAAAGCAAATCACAACAGAGTTTACGGCTCAGCCTGCGGTATTCGGAGTGATAGCGATGTCAAAGATACCCAAAATTGAAAGCAAATCACAACGGCAGCTTCACGTAGAAGTAAGGATGTTCAGTGATAGCGATGTCAAAGATACCCAAAATTGAAAGCAAATCACAACCCATTTTCGTGCGATTTGGCGGCATATCCAGTGATAGCGATGTCAAAGATACCCAAAATTGAAAGCAAATCACAACAGTATTTCATAATCATAGAATTTGAGTTAAGTGATAGCGATGTCAAAGATACCCAAAATTGAAAGCAAATCACAACTCCTGGTTGTTGTTTACATCACGTTTTTTCAGTGATAGCGATGTCAAAGATACCCAAAATTGAAAGCAAATCACAACAAGCTTACCTTCGGCCGTCAGTTCCGCATTAGTGATAGCGATGTCAAAGATACCCAAAATTGAAAGCAAATCACAACTATCAAAACAATGGTCTTATGGAGAACATCAGTGATAGCGATGTCAAAGATACCCAAAATTGAAAGCAAATCACAACTATTCGCTGCCCGTCACCTCACCCCAAGGTAGTGATAGCGATGTCAAAGATACCCAAAATTGAAAGCAAATCACAACAAAACTGAGATATGAAAGCGATTGGTCTGAAGTGATAGCGATGTCAAAGATACCCAAAATTGAAAGCAAATCACAACCAAGGTGCCGGCATCGGCCGTCAGTGTAGGAGTGATAGCGATGTCAAAGATACCCAAAATTGAAAGCAAATCACAACAATAGAAGCGAGCTGCAGGATCTGCAGCTCAGTGATAGCGATGTCAAAGATACCCAAAATTGAAAGCAAATCACAACAGAATAGAACCCGCGCCGCCGGTCTGGGAGAGTGATAGCGATGTCAAAGATACCCAAAATTGAAAGCAAATCACAACTACTCATAGTAATGGCCTTGCTCAGAACCAAGTGATAGCGATGTCAAAGATACCCAAAATTGAAAGCAAATCACAACCTCGTGTACGAGTCAATATCTCAAATTCTGAGTGATAGCGATGTCAAAGATACCCAAAATTGAAAGCAAATCACAACTACTCCATACCATAGCTCTTGCAGACCTCTAGTGATAGCGATGTCAAAGATACCCAAAATTGAAAGCAAATCACAACCGGACCGGCCTGAGGCTGAACGTCAAGGTCAGTGATAGCGATGTCAAAGATACCCAAAATTGAAAGCAAATCACAACCATAATGTTGTAATAGTTCACCACCCAAATCGGGTACATTTCACTGTTTGTTTTGACTTTCAAATTCTATGGACTGACTGGGGAGGATACAGTCGGATTCAATATGAATGTCTTGACCATCGGCAGCGGGTACAGCGGGTATTTCAACCCACAGTTCCTGGCCAGGGAGTATGTCGCGCAGGGAGATGGCGGAACGGATGTCACCTATGGTAAACCACGCATCACGGTATAACGGTGCCACACCCTGGTTGGTTACCAACAGGCGGGTTATGCTGCCGTTGGTCTGGCACTGCTTTACGACAAAGCGGTAGCCTGTGGCCATTGATGCTTCACGAAAAAGTTGGGGAGTAGCCACACCACCATGAGGGGCATCGTTGGCAATCATGAAAGTGATATGGTATTTGGCCGCCTGTTCTGCCCAGGTGTGGCCGTACAGGCCATCGGGGCTAAGAAAACTCTTTTGGTCATTGGGCGAATAGTAGCTTATCTCACCACCGCACACGCCTGTCTGCCAGCGTACGCCTCGACCTATGGCGTTCCAGCATTGCTCGTTGTAGCCATCGGTGGTGCCAATCTCATGGCTCTTGTGCATGAAAGAATCATCAAACAGGCCAAAACACAACGACATAAGGCTTTTATCGGCCACAACAGGAGAGTGATCTGCCGATGCCGCATCAATGGAAACAGCCCACGGAATGCCTGTCATAACGGTGTCCAAGCGTTCAAAGAACCGCTTCTGGAAATCCATAGAGGGGAAGTTACTGCCCAACTGGTATTTGGTACCATAGATGTGGTATTCTGACCAATGGCCAAAACCGACCTCCACAAACGCCAGACGGGGATCTTGTGCATAACGCTGCGCAAAGTCCGCGTAGAACTGTAATGTAAACCTTTGCAGTTCACTGTTACTCCAGTCTGAATACCAGGTGGGACCGTCGCCACCGGGATTTGCGGAGTATGTCTCTTTGTAGTCCTGTAGCTGCTTTATATACTGAGGTACGGCTGTTGTGCCACGGTTACCATCCACATCCCTGCCTGACGGATACTCGTACCGGAAACGTGCTATAAGCTGATGACCACGTCCTGCAACATCATCAAGCAAATGGTCAAACCAACTCCAATCATATTGAATAGTACCGTCATCGTTACAGCCAGTCACCACCTTGCAAGGCAGGCAATATGAGAACTCCAACTGTATGGTCTGGCCATATTCTGCATTGCGGCTACGGGCCTCATCGGGCCAAAGCACCAGCCCCGTCATGGGCTGCACGCCAGTTATCTTTCTTTCTAAAGCCACTTGCTGCCATTGCTGAGCAAGACAATCCAAATGGCCCAGCAGTAATATCATAGCCCAAATAAAGATTCCTGACTTTTTCACAACAATATGGAGTGTAATAATTATGGCTTATGCAGCGCGCTCGCGGCGGTCACGTTCTACCTGAGCGGTTATTTTCTGACGGGCGTTCTTGTGCATCTTGATGCAGAAATATATCAGAAGGATGAAACTGATTCCTCCCAATACGGGCTCCACTGTTCCGGTAAGTGCAAATGCGTCATAGCATCCGTGGGCAAGTACAGGTATGAAAAATATGCTCAAGAGGTTCTTGGCTGATTTCTGGCCAAAGTGATAGAGCGAGTAGTAATAGCCCATGAAAACGGCAAATGCATAATGGCCGGGCACGGCCAGAAGAGCACGGGTTACGGCTACAGACAGCCATGCATCGGCATGCATCAGGACATATCCCACATTCTCAATTGCAGCAAAACCCAACCCTACGCAGACCGCATAGACTATGCCGTCATAGTGCTCGTCAAAGAATGGATTATGTCTGAGTATCAGCCATAAAGCCAGCAGTTTGAAACCCTCCTCTGGCACGGCAGCTACCAGGAATGCCTCTAGCGTGGAGCCTATCAGATTTGACGGACTGCCTTCCGATGCAAACAACGTCCCGCTTATATAGTTCTCGACAAACGACACGGGAATACAAATCAATGCACCATACAGAAACGCCTTTAGCATCTGTGACATAGGCTCAGGCTGAGCATCTTTCCTGCAGATATATAACCAAAGAAGTATGGCGGGCAATATCGCGGCGACAATCAGAATCATATTCCTATTTTTTTATTCCAGACCTGAAAACGGAGCCGGCAAACGTTTAGTGTAGCCTTGAGCGTGGAATGTGGCAATGATGGTACCGTTCTGGTCAGTAACCACAACCTGAGCTGCCGGAATCTTGGGATGACGGCTGGTGAAATGGCCCTCGGCCGTAAGAACATCACCTAATTTGGCCGATACGTGATAATAGATAGTGGAGTTTATGGCAAAAGCCATGTTCTCACCCTGATTGACAAGGGCGGCAAATACAAGATCGGCCAGTGTGAACAACGCCCCACCCTGACAGATATTGCCTGCATTCATATGGTTCTCTGTTACGGTCATCGTAGCTTTGGCTGTACCGGGTTTAATCTCAGTAAGTTGAATACCTATGTATTTGGCGAACTTGTCACCATCGTTCAGAAAATTTTTCAGTGTCATAATAAAATATGTTGTTATTTAAGAATCTCAAAAGTAGCTTTGTCGCTGAGTGTACCTCCCCACGGACTATCGGTGGCGGTAACAGTATATGAATCTGTTTTACGACGGATATATACCACCATGCGGCCTTGATAAGTGCTGAACTCCGTGCTCTTGTGAGTGGTATCGTGCGCCAGGACATCGGCATTGTCAACGGCTATGATTTCTGCTCCTGATATTCCAAGCCGGAGCTTGCGGTCGCTGTTGGGACACATTATGTAATCCTTGTCAGTTATCTGTATGGAGATTATCTCAACAGAATCAAATTCTACTGGATTTCCTCCTCCAACCCTCTCCATATGTATGCGCGCAGGCTCACCGGAGGTGCTGGCAGAGCATCGGTTAGCTTCAGCATCATCATTGTAGCCCACAATCTCCAGCTTGCCGGGATTGTAGTTCACAGTGAACAATGCAGGGCGAGCGTTATTGGGCATTGACTGTCGGCCCAATGATTCACCGTTCAGGAAAAGTTCCACCTCCTGACAGTTGGAGTAGACCTCTATTACGGCCTGGTCATACGTATCCATATCGGCCGGAGTCCAGTCAGATATAAGCGGGCCTGCTCCGTTATTGTCAGCATGACGGGCATACGCCACCATAGGTTCACTTGTCCACCAGCTGGCACGCTGCAGCCCGGCAGGCTTGACTCTGCCTGTCACATCGAGCAGTGAGGTGCTCCACATCACCTGCGGCCACGCGGCCTCACCCAGATAATCTATTCCTGCCCACAGGAACTGTCCGCAAAGTGACGGGTCATCACGCAGCATGAGCCACGACTGTACATCATGCGTATTCTCAGTGCCGATGATGGCTTTCTCCGGATGTGCATCGTGATATGCCTTGAGTTCATCCACGCGGTAGTTCTGCCCCACCACATCCATCATCTCGGCAAACCCGTTTTTATATACCCCCGATGAGTTGGGGCGGAAAAGAGCCATGGTAACCGGACGGGTATTATCAAGAGAATGTATAAGGTCTTGCTGCTTACGATACTTTTCAAAACCATCAGGATTGTTCAGATTATCACGTATCTCATTACCCACACTGTAAATCACAACGCAAGGATGGTTGCGTGCCTGCTCCACCATAGCGCGGGTGTCAGGCTCCCACCACTCATCAAAATAGAGGTTGTAACCCTTCTCTGCATGGTTCTTGGGCGAGTTCCAGGTATCAAAAGACTCTGCCATGAAGAGGAATCCCATGCGGTCGCAAAGCTCCATCAGCACAGGATCAGCCGGATTGTGTGCCATTCTTATGGCATTCACACCAAGTTTACGCAACTGCTGCAGCCGATACTCCCAAACCGATGCAGGCACTGCTGTACCCAATGCTCCGGCGTCAGAATGCAGGCAGACTCCGTACATCTTGATATTCTGCCCGTTAAGGAAAAATCCCTTTTCATTGTCATAACGGATTGTGCGCAGTCCGGTGGTAACGGTTTCGGAATCTATTTCCTTGCGGCCATCAGATAGGGAAACCTCAAGCGTGTATAAATAGGGATCATCCAATGACCAAAGATGTGGTGATTTCACCGCTGCATTTAAGGCAAGTTCAGTATGCTCTCCCGGGGCTATCTGAACATCTGAACCGTTTCCACGTGTAACCACCTTGCCGTCAGCATCCTTAAATAAGAACAGGAGTCTTACCTTACGGGATTTGTCTGATGTATTTGAGACTGTAGCCTTGACATTGAGCTTACCATCGTCAAATGATACAAATACACCGTTCATGGGAATATGGCACGCGTTCTTGCGCACAAGGCGGACATGCCTGTTTATGCCGCTACCGGTGTACCAACGGGATGCCGGCTGAACGGAATTGTCCACACGCACCGCAACCGTGGCATCAGTTCCGGGCGCGACAAGGTCAGTAATATCGTACGTAAAGCCCACATAACCGTTAGGACGGTATCCGGCCAGCTTCCCGTTCACATAGACGCTGCTGCATGCCATAACCCCGTCAAACTCCAGGAACAGACGTTCATCGGGAGCGATATCGGTCTTGATGGTTTTGCGGTACCATCCTATTCCGGCCGGAAGATAAGCTCCGCCCTGCCCCGTCGGGTTGCTTCGGTCAAACTCACCCTCAATGCTCCAGTCATGCGGAACATCCACCTGGCGCCAGCCATCAATATGAGAGATTTCATCAATTGAAGCATCACTCAGCACAAATTGCCAGCCTGCATCAAGACTGCGTACTTCACGACCCATAATGCACATTGGCAACAACAGCAACGTTACAATCAGGAACTTTCTCATATTTCCGCTTTTAATTTCATGATACAAACTTATATAGAATAGTTCTATTTTCTGTAAGTTTGCAACAAATAACATATTCAACCAAATGAAAAAATCCTTTTCCAAGTTGACCCTATTGTGGCTTTTTGCTTTAACAATAAGTTGCAACAGTTCCAATACTGACGGCGTTTCAGAATTCAAGTACAACATTACACTGACGGAATTGACTGAACCATCCTGGTATGACCTGGTTGACTCAGTCTCTTACATAAGCCTCAAGTCACCTGACAACA
Source organism: uncultured Bacteroidales bacterium (assembly GCA_902763885.1). GTDB lineage: Bacteria > Bacteroidota > Bacteroidia > Bacteroidales > Bacteroidaceae > Colenecus. The sequence continues at coordinate 83,457 of CACWTU010000003.1, forward strand.
CCGTTATGGGCGAGATAAGACAGCTCATAGTGAACAATGGGAGAATCTATGTCCTGGCCGATGGATTCTACTGCTTTGACATGGAGGGTAACTGCCTCTTCAAGCAGACTACCAAGGGGCGCGCCAGGAATGAATTCATTGATGCAAGTTCAATGTCCGTATCAGACGGACTGCTGTTCATTTACGACAGGATGCAGTATAAAGGCTTGTTCTATAATGCACTGACGGGACAGTATATCAGTACTCTGAACAGTACACTTCACGGACGTGCCGGTTACTGCATAGGTGATCATGTCATTATCCATAACCTGAATGATGTAGATGAGGCAAGATTCATAGTCATTTCAAAGGATAACCCTGAAAATATCCTGGATAATTTCTTTTCAGAAAAGGAGCACCTGACATCAATACGCGGTACAGACTCATGGGTGGATGACGGCCTGATTTTCTCTTCATACAGGAGAGACCTTGCCTGGAAGATGACAGGCACGGAATGTCTTCCATATATCAGTATTACCGTTCCTGAGGAGCAAAAGCTGCCTGACCAAATCATTGATGAGATGATTGACAATGGAACTATTTCTCCCCAAGGAGATGCAAGGGGAGATTACACCTATGGATTATCTGAAATAAAGGAATGTGACGGCTTTATTACGGGTCAACTTAATGACGGAAAGAGTTTTATATATTTCATATTCGATAAGGGTTCCGGTAATTCACGCTTCTTTAAATATCCCGCCAAAGAGGTATGGCAGCAACTGCCCATAGGCGAGAATGTATGTGCCGGATATAAGGATTGCATCTGTTCCATTGTAAAACCAGAGAGTGTCCTGCTTTTAAAGTCCATCTTAGGCGGCATCGGCAAAGAACCTGCTCAAGAAAAATTCCGTCAGGCATATAATGCCATCAGCGCCCTGACTGAAAACGACTACCCCATCGTTGCCCGCATCTGGCTTAAAGGGCTGTAATGTAAGACCGATATTTCTATCTTATCGGTTCAATTTTACTATTGCGTCAATCAGTTCCTGAGTGGGGAAATCCATGGGGATTATCCCAATAGGTCCCGATTGCTCATTCAGGAACTCCTCAAGATGGGAGTTGATATAATCTGAGCACCTTTTAATATTGGTGCGGACACCCGTTCCCGTGTAGCCCGATGCATGATTTATGCACCACACCACATCATCGGCATCACTGAATGCACGCAACACACGGTACATATTGTCCCATTTGCTGCTCAAAAAAGCATCCTTATCATTGTTTCCCGATGTAAAGTAGTCCTGTGCCCATAGTTCTGCACTCTTTGCGTCCGATGACACCATACGCGCCTTACGTGACATTCCGTTTCCGGGCCAGCCACGAACCACCACACCTGGAGCATCAACACCACGGGAGGGCGTATTGCGATGTATGAACAGGATGCGTCCTCGAATATCGGCAACAGTCATATCAGCCTTGAAAACAGCCAGCATACCGACGGGAATCACTGAGTTGATCAGTTCCATAGTCATATCAACTGCTGTCTGACCGCCGCCCGCGCTGTTGGTCATCACTATGCAGAACTCCGTGGGGCTAAGTTCAAGTTTTTCCTTAAGTATGAGTAATGCTTCCTCAAACGTTATGTGACAGTTGGCCGGACCATGATATATCTTAAGTTTGCCACCCTCCAACTTGGGCCTAAGGTCAAAGAAACGAATCCCGGCATCCCACTGCTCAGACAGGTCCATTGTCTGCGTGCAGGCGTAATGACGCATGGGGAATCTGACGCCAGCCGTACCGGAATCATGCGTCCCGGGAATGGATACCTTGCACACAGGCATAGAATCAGGCAGACTGGCCATCCAGTTGTCCCGCTGAGTCTGTGCCATAGCAACAACCATCGTAAGCCCAAGACAACATACTATAGCAAGGATTCTTCTCATACCGGCACAAAAATAGTGAATATCACCCGGATTAAATCAGTGAATATGATAATTGACTAATTTTGCGCCTTGATTCATTTAGCACATATATGGAACGCTTCAAAAGAGTTGTAAAACAGGCAGTACCAAGAGCATTCAAGACAATATGGTGGATATTCAAGATCACCGCCATAGTATCATTTGTGATGCTGCTGCTCAAATATACAGGCATACTCACATGGATAGCAGCCGCAGTTAGCCCTGTTTTCCAGATATTCGGACTACCGGGCGATGCCTCTCTGGCATATGTAAGCGGATATTTCATCAACGTGTATTCATGTATCGCGGTGGTATCCACACTGGACCTTACGGTTCGTCAGGTAACCATCCTGGGTACAATGACACTGGCAGCCCACGCCATGGTGGTGGAGTGTGCCGTACAGAAAAAGACCGGCACCAACATCACATATACCGTGATATTACGTACACTGGGGTCGATTGCGCTTGGTATCATAATGAATCAGGTCCTGCCCGGCAAACCCGTGTTTAATTCAACAGCGGTCAATCTGGCCGATATTCCTTTCTTCAATATACAACAGGAGTTCTGGCCCATGTTTTTGGTCTGGCTCAAAGGACTGGCCAAGCTGGCAGCATGGATGACTGTCCTCATCACCCTGCTGAACGTGCTACAGCGTGCATTCTATGAGTACGGTATAATGGACTGGATTTCACGCCTGTTCAGTCCGTTGCTCACCCTGTTCGGTCTGCCTAAAGAGACATCGTTCCTATGGATCGTGGCAAACGTGGTTGGCCTGTCATACGGATCAGCTGCAATCATGGATGAGATGGAACGCGGAAAGATATCGGACCGCAGCATCCTGGAACTCAACACCCATATAGGCATATCACACAGCAACCTGGAGGACCTGATGCTTTTTGCAGCCATGGGTGGCCAGTGGTACCTGATGCTTCTGTTCCGCTGGGCAATGGTCACCGTCCTCGTCTGGTCCCTCCGCCTCTACTTCCGCCTAACGCAATAGGGACGGTTCTGTTTGCGTCATTTCGGTGAATCAGATTATAAAAGAAACAAAGGCCGGATAGTTTTGAAAGCTATCAGGCCTTTGCTATTTAAAATGACGCAAACAGAACCGTCCCTATTGCGTTAGAACTCTGCGGAGCGGGGTGTGCGCGGGAACGGGATAACGTCACGGATATTTTGCATGCCGGTGACGAAGAGGATGAGGCGCTCAAAGCCCAGACCGAATCCGGCGTGCGGGCAAGAGCCCCAGCGGCGGGTATCCAGATACCACCACAGATGAGTCATATCCATCTGACGGCGGTTGATCTCACCCATAAGCCTGTCATAATCTGCCTCACGTACTGAACCGCCTATAATCTCACCAATCTGCGGGAACAATACGTCTGTACCCTGCATGGTTGATGCGGGAGCCTTGACTCCATGATAACCGATTGAGCCACCATCGGGAGTAGCCTCATTCTGCTTCATGTAGAATGACTTGATGGCTGTAGGATAGTCTGTCATGATGACGGGCTTCTTGAAATGCTCCTCAACAAGGAAACGCTCATGCTCAGAGGCCAAGTCATCACCCCAGTTGCAGGGGAACTCAAACTTCTTACCGTTCTTGATAGCCTCCTGGAGGATGTTGATACCCTCTGTGTATGTAAGACGTACAAAGCTCTCTTTAAGGACACCCTGCAGACGCTCCAGCAGAGTCTTGTCAATCATATTGTTGAGGAACTCCAGATCATCCTGGCAGTGGTCAAGTGCCCAGCGTACGCAGTACTTGATGAAATCCTCCTCAAGGTCCATCAGCTCCTCCTGATCCAGGAATGCTATCTCAGGCTCAATCATCCAGAACTCGGCCAGATGGCGCGGAGTGTTGGAGTTCTCGGCACGGAAGGTAGGACCGAAAGTGTAGATGGCACCCAGGGCTGTTGCACCAAGCTCACCCTCAAGCTGACCGCTCACGGTAAGTGAGGTCTGCTGACCAAAGAAATCATCATCATAGATGATCTTGCCATCAGCATCCTTCTTAAGGTCATAGAGGTTCTTGGTGGTTACCTGGAACATGTTACCTGCACCCTCGCAGTCACTTGCGGTGATGAGCGGAGTATGGAAATAGTAGAATCCATGCTCATGGAAGTAGGTATGTATTGCCATTGCCATATTGTGACGTATGCGCATCACTGCACCAAAGGTATTGGTACGCAGACGCATATGTGCATGCTGGCGCATATACTCAAATGTCTGACCTTTCTTCTGCATGGGATAGTCATCACCGCACAAGCCAAGCACCTCTATTTCCGATGCCTGAACCTCAACAGCCTGACCAGAGCCGATGCTCTCAACCATGGTACCCTTTACACTGAGGCAGGCGCCGGTGGTGATCTGCTTCATCAACTCATCGCTGAATTTCTCCAGGTCAGCAACAATCTGAACATTCTTGATTGTCGATCCGTCATTAAGGGCAATGAAACTGACGCTCTTGCTACCACGCTTGGTTCTTACCCAACCTTTGACGAGCACCTCCTGGCCATAATCGGTACGCTTGAGGAGATCGGCAATCCTTGTTCTCTTGATATCCATTGTTTCTAAAAATTCGTAGTTAATTATTCATATGCACCCATACGGAGCATGTTAACCTCCTTCTCTGTGAGGAAACGCCAGTCACCGCGACGCAGACGCTTCTTGGTCAGTCCGGCAAACTGTACACGGTCAAGCTTGGTTACACGATAACCCAAAGCATCGAACATACGACGTACCACACGGTTACGGCCTGAGTGAATCTCAATGCCCACCTGGGTCTTGTCATCGTTAACGTAGCTCACCTCATCGGCACGTACTATATCACCATCCTCTTCACCGATGTTCACACCGTCAAGAAGTTTCTGCAGATCCTCAGCACTTACGGCGCGGTCCAGACGTGCATGATAGATCTTCTTCTTAAGGAATCTGGGGTGTGTGAGGCGACTTGCCATCTCACCGTCATTGGTAAGAAGCAGGACACCTGTGGTATTGCGGTCAAGACGACCTACAGGATATACACGCTCCTTGCAGGCACCCTTGATATAATCCATAACGGTCTTGCGCTCCTGAGGATCATCAACAGTGGTAACGCAATCCTTTGGCTTGTTGAGAAGGATATATATCTTTCTCTCGATGCTCACCAGCTGATCATGGAACAATACGTTGTCACCGCGATGTACCTTGGTGCCGAGCTCGGTTACAGTCTGACCGTTAACCTTTACCACGCCGGCCTGGATAAATTCATCGGCCTCACGACGTGAGCATACACCGGCATTTGCCAGGTACTTGTTCAAACGTATCTCCTCCTCAGGATCGTGAATGACATCCTGATACTCGATGCGCTTGCGGTTGTCCTGACGCTTCTGCATGGGCTTGCGGAATCCGCCCTGCTGGCCGTAGCCACCCTGGCGCTGGTAACCGCCCTGACGCTGGCCGTAGCCACCCTGGCGCTGATAGCCGCCCTGACGCTGGCCGTAGCCACCCTGGCGCTGATATCCGCCCTGACGCTGGTAGCCGCCTTCCTGCTGCTCACCGCCCTGGCCCTGTACGCGCTCCCTGTAGAAGCGGGGCTGACCCTCATCACCATTATTGTTGTACGGGCGATTCTGGCCGTAACGCTGCTGTCCGTATCCCTGACGATTATTATTGTAACCACGGTTCTGATAGCCGCCCTGGCGGTTCTGACCGTAGCTCTGATCTCCGTAGTTCTGTCCGTACTGACGGCGTGGACGGTCCTGGCCATAGCCCTGCTCGCCTTCCTGGCGCTGCGGACGCTCCACCCTTGAATACTGGGGACGATTGTTGTACTCAACCCTTACAAAACGGGGTCTGCCTTCACGACGGTTAGTACTCTGGCTGCTTTCATCGGAGTTACCATTGAATCTGTTAAAGCTGTTCTCCTGTTCTTCCTGATTCCCGCTCTCGTCGTAGAATCTGTTTCCATTCTCTGTTTCCATCATAATTTTTCCTTTTTTAAACAGGATGCCTCACGGCTTCCTTCTGATTTAGATTTTTAATGACTATTAATATCACACGCCGAAATAGTTGCCAGGCGCAATGGCTTTAAGTTCTTGTTTAATATTATCGTTAACGTTTAATCCATCAATAAATTCACTAATAGACTGTTGAGTCACCTGACTGTTGGTGCGGGTCAATGCCTTAAGAGCCTCATACGGATGCGGATAGCCCTCACGGCGCAGGATGGTCTGAATAGCCTCTGCCACTACGCTCCAACATCCGTCCAGGTCTGCGGCAATCTTCTGCTCGTTTATGAGCAACTTGCCCAGACCCTTGAGTGAGCTGGCTATGGCAATCATTTGATGTCCGAAAGGAACACCGATATTACGTATGACAGTTGAATCTGTCAGGTCACGCTGCAGACGTGATACCGGCAATTTGCGTGCCAGGTGCTCCAGAATGGCGTTTGCCATACCCAGGTTACCCTCTGCATTCTCAAAGTCTATAGGATTGACCTTGTGTGGCATAGCGCTTGAGCCCACCTCGCCGGCCTTGATCTGCTGCTTGAAGTACTCCATTGATATGTACTGCCAGAAGTCGCGGTTCATATCAATCTGGATGGTGTTCATGCGTTTCATCGCATCGAACAGGGCAGCAAGATTATCGTAGTTTGATATCTGGGTAGTGTATTCCTCACGTTTCAGACCAAGTTTCTCACTCAGGAACTTGGCACCGAAAGCCTTCCAGTCAATATCAGGATAAGCTACATGATGGGCGTTGAAGTTACCGGTAGCACCACCGAACTTGGCAGACATAGGCACAGCCTTAAGCTGCTTAAGCTGCTCGCGCAGACGGTATGCAAATACCTCTATCTCCTTACCCAAGCGTGTAGGTGATGCAGGCTGTCCATGGGTACGTGCCAGCATGGGGATATCCTTCCAGCGCTCAGCATACTCCTCAAGTTTGTCAATGAGAGACTGGATGGCAGGATAATATACATTCTCAAGAGCCTCCCTGATTGAAAGGGGAACTGAGGTGTTGTTTATATCCTGTGATGTGAGGCCAAAATGTATGAACTCCTTGTAGGGAACAAGTTCCGGAACAAGGTCAAACTTCTCTTTAATGAAATACTCAACCGCTTTTACATCGTGATTGGTAACTTTCTCAATATCCTTTATGTGAGCGGCATCCTGCTCGCTGAAGTTCTGCCATATCTCACGCAGGCCGTCAAGTGAGGCGCGTGATACACCTGCCAACTGGGGAAGCTGGAATTCGCAGAGTGCCGTAAAGTACTCAATCTCAACCCTTACCCTGTAACGGATAAGTGCAAACTCTGAAAAATAAGATGCAAGTTCTTGTGTCTTGCCACGGTACCGCCCGTCTATGGGGGATACAGCTGTTAATTCGTCTAATTTCACTTTTATAATCCCAAATAAACTATTTCAGACTAATTCTCAAAAAAAGCTCTACACTACAGACTAAAAATATCAGATTTTCATGCTTTCGTGTGGATCTGCTTCGCAGCAACGCTGCAAAATTAGTAAGAAAATCATAAATTTGCATCTCATGAAATATTAAAATATGTCATAGAAACAGCAAATTGCATGGATAAGACTGAAAGGACAAAAGAGCGTTTTGAAAGCCGGTTCGGTATGATTATGGCTATGGCCGGTTCCGCCGTAGGACTCGGCAACCTGTGGCGTTTCCCCTTCCTGGCCGCTCAGAACGGAGGCGGAGCATTCATTTTTGTGTATCTGTTATTGCTGCTTACCATATGTCTGCCTGTGCTGATGACTGAGATTACCCTGGGCCGCAAATGCCGCTCAAACGTAACACGCGTCTATGACAATCTGGGTGCTCCGCGCTGGCGCTGGGCCGGATTCATCACTCTGCTCACCCCCATTGTCATTATGGCTTTTTATACCGTTGTAGGCGGATGGTCCGTAAAATATCTGGCACAGGCCTGCACATTCAGCTTCACCAATCCCGGAGCAGATTATTCGGGCACGTTCGGCGGTTTTATCAGTTCCACTTGGGAACCGTTGATATATACTGTCATCTTCCTGATTGTAACAGCCTTAGCCAATTTCGGAGGTGTAAAGAACGGTATTGAGCGTTTCTCAAAACCCATGATGACGATACTCTCCATAACAATCATATTGGTTGCAATCCGTTCCCTGACCCTGCCTGGCGCATCAGAAGGAACAAAGTACCTGCTTATACCGGATTTTGGCAAGATAGACGGCAAAGTGCTTATCACGGCGCTTGGGCAAGCCTTCATGTCACTGAGCATAGGCATAGGAATATTGCTTACCTACGGATCATACGTCAAGACCAAGGAGGATATAGCCATGACCACCATCTCTACAGGTCTCATTGATACCCTCTTTGCAATCATAGCCGGTCTGGCAATAATCCCCGCAGTTTATGCAATAGCCTATATGAACGGTACTGAACCTGCAGTAAACGCAGGGCCTGGGCTTGTATTCATCACCCTGCCGGGGGTATTCGCCTCAATGCCGGGAGGCAGCATAATAGCCATACTGTTCTTCCTCTCGCTGCTTTTAGCCGCCGTAACATCGGCCATTTCAATGCTTGAGGTCATTGTAGCATACTTCATTGAAGAATGGCATCTGTCACGCAGCAAAGCTGTCTCTGTAAGTATGCTCTTAATCATTGTTTTGGGTTGCATCTGCTCCCTGTCACAGGGTATGCTGTCAGGAATAACACTTGCAGGCATGAATATCTTTGATTTCTTTGATGTCATATCATCCGATGTACTCATCACCGTGGGAAGTCTGATTATGGTATTGTTTGCAGGCTGGCGCATCAGAAAAGCCGATTTCCTTGACGAGCTGACCGGCCATGGCACATCCCGTACCCCCGCCTGGCTTTTCCGCTACGTCTATTTCATGATACGCTGGGTTGCCCCGATTATCATCATAGTAATCATGCTCAGCAACATTCTACTTTAATAATTTTTGTTAAATTATCTTAATTGTGTTGCATTTAAAAATTTACTACTTATATTTGCAGTGTCTTAGTGAAGTGGTACACTAAGAAATGAAGAAGCTAAAAACTTATTGACTCCGTAATTTTATTTCTCCTTGTTTGTTGAAGTATCCCATACATACCCTAAAAAAGAGTTTGTATGGGACACTTTGATTTTAAACCAGAAACTGTTTCTGAATCAATCCTGCGTAGCAGCCTCAAGTCTGCGACGTAGCACGAACATGATAAGGCCAGCTACAAAGCAGAGTACTATCAATATAGCCCAGTTGGCCATAAGAGGAATCTTGTCCCACAGAGCTGACGGTATTCGGCCCAGATAACCTCCAATTGCAGTAGCGGCAAACCATCCGCCCATCATCATACCCTTGTATTTGGGAGGTGCCACCTTGCTGACAAAGCTCATACCCATAGGACTGAGCAGTAACTCAGCAACTGTCAGCGTAAAGTATGTACCGATAAGCCAGTTGGGATTAAGCACGTTCTGTGAACTGTCACCAAGATCCATCGGCGATGTAAGGCCCACTGATGCCACTGTTATGACACCAAAGCCAACACAGGCCAAAATCATACCCAATCCTATTTTGACTACAGCTGACGGTTCCTTTCCTTTCCTGGCCAACGCACCGAATGCGGCAATTGACACCGGTGTCAGGACCACCACGAAAAACGGATTGAACTGCTGATAATCCGATGTACGTGAATCATATGATTCCGGCATACTAAGGTATAGAGCCAGCGCCCCAACCCAGAGCAGAAGTGTTGCCGCAATAGATATGATACGTGACTTGCGGTTATCGCTGCTGAATATGGAAAAAATGGTATAGACTGAAACCGCAATCAGACTCAGCGACCATATATTGAACCATATACGGTTGATTCCGGTTACCCCGTTCAGCAGAGTATATTTATCGGCAAAGAATGTAAGGGCGGCTCCATTCTGGTCAAACGCCATCCAGAAGAATATGACCACGGCAAACACCAGTAGCAGGGCTACGATGCGCTCACGCGTCTGTTTAGGAGTGAGTTCCACTACCGGCACATCTCGTACCTTAGCCTGCTTTGTGTTGACATCGGCATGCTTGAACCACGGACGGCAAGCCAGATAAATAACAAATGAGAGCAGATGCGCTGCGCACGCTACATAGAAGCTCAGGCGGAAACCTTCGGCCATAGCCGTCAGATACGCTTGGGACTGCGCGCCGTACACCTCAACAGCACTGTCAATAGGCACATAACTGAAACCTGCACTCTCAATAATAGGGTTATAGACAGCCTTAGCCATAGCGGGAGCAAAGAATGCGCCTATGTTGATAGCCATATAGAAAATGCTGAAACCGCCATCGCGTTTGGCCGATAGTTGCGGGTTATCATAAAGATTACCCACCAATACCTGCAGGTTACCCTTGAACAGACCTGTTCCGATGGAAATAAGAGCAAGGCTCAGGAACATAACCCATTTGTCCATATTGAGCGAGGCCATAGGCAGGGCAAGCACCAGATAACCCAGTATCATTACTATAGAACCTATGCTTACGCATTTGCCATATCCTATCCTATCGGCAATCATACCTCCAATCAGTGGCATGAAATAGACTCCTGCCATGAATATGTGATATACATGTCCGCTCACATTCTCATCCCAACCAAATTTTGCCATCATATAGAGGGTAAAGATGGCAAGCATGGTATAGTAACCAAATCTCTCTCCTGCATTGGCAAGTGCCAAAGCAAACAATCCCTTAGGCTGTCCCTTGAACATATCTTTAATTATTTATTAACACGATTGCGAATTTAGCATATCCTTAACAAATGGGCAAAAACACAGTCAAAATTATCTTCACGGAAAAAGAACCTGATTTAAAACCAATATAATACCTTTGCATTACCGAATATCTTCTTTGTTTAACCGAATATCTTCCGAAAAATGAAATCAATCACTGTTTTCAAGGCTGCCGCCATTTCCAGTCTTATTGCCTTATTTATTTCAGGATGTGGCAACAGTTCCAAATCAGGTGAATATGGTTACAAGGAACTCTATCCCAATGCAGACCGGATTACCTTTGATGATTTCAGGATCGTTGAGCTTTCCAAGGATGTTCCGTTGAGCTCTATCAGCAAAATCAACATTGAGGATTCCCTTATCTTCTTCTGTTCCAATGAATGTCTGTATTCATTCCATATGGACGGTTCCTTTAATACCACATATGGAATGCAGGGCCGCGCCGGAAACGAGTATATCAATCTGTCAGCCTATTATGTTGATAAAGACACAAAGCAGGTTTGCATCATAGACGGCTCATTAGGAAAACTGCTTTATTTTGGTTATGACGGGACTTTTATCAGGAAACAGGATTTTGAGGCGTTGAATTCAAAGCTCATATTCCCGTATGACGTACGCCTGCTGCCCGACGGCAGACTGTTTGTACACAACAGGATCTTCAATGACAGCGGTCTGCTGTTTGCCATCATTGACATTAATGACGGAACCATAACTGACTTTAAATCCGTGCCATTCTCAACCGCCAATACCGCAGAATACTGCGGAGAGCACCTGTGCAATCTGTTTGACGGGCACCTGTATTATCTCCTCCCCTTTGATCCCAACATCTATGTCCTGGACGGCGACAAGGGAACCGTATTGAGAGAGATTCCCGGAGTGGAGAATGTCCCCACGGAAAAGGAACTTGAAGGCATAACGGACTATAACTTCTTCACAGGATTCAACATGTACAATGAAGGTAGATTTGCAGGATTCAGCGGCGTGTATGAGACTGATTCACTTATCTTCCTGAACGAACTGGAGCTGTTGAACTACTACATCATTGACAAGAACTCCGGCAAACAGAAAAGATATCAGTATTCATTGGATGATGACTTCAAGACATTACCCATCAAGAGCATAAAAGCCACATATAAGGATTGGCTCATAGGTGTAATTGACCCGATGAATCTCATTCAGATGTGTGAGGATATGCCCAAGAATCCATCAGACCCCTATCTGAAAAAACTACGTGATACAGCCGATAAAACCACAATAGAATCCAACCCCGTACTCCTGTTCTACAAAATCTCCTCCATCTAAGAAATGTTAGTCATTTTGTTAGTCCGGAGCGCCTCAAAAAAGCTACGCAAGTACAAACGTATTGGGAGAGGGCGAGACCCCGAGCCCGAAGAGCCCGGAGGGCGACCGTTCGCGTTAGCGAACTAAAAAAAGGTAAATAGGGGCTTTCAGCCCCTGGTTCGAATCCGTCAACGCCCACAAAAAAAAGAGTCCTCATTTTGAAGACTCTCCTCGTGGGCGTTGACGGATTCGAACCGCCGACCCTCTGCTTGTAAGGCAGATGCTCTGAACCAGCTGAGCTAAACGCCCGTGCTTTCCGTAAAAGCGGTGCAAAGATAAGCACTTTTACGTATAGGCAAAAACTTTGAGCCATTTTTTTAAGGTTATTCTGCTATTTTCCTGCACATTTTTGATAATTGCCCCGTTTTTACGCTCAGATTTGGCTGTTTTGTGGTAACTTCGCGGCACAAAACAAGAATAAGAAAATGGAAACAGTTCTCAGCGGCATACGCCCCACAGGAAACCTTCACCTTGGTAACTATTATGGTGCAGTGACAAGCTTCGTAAAGCTTCAGGATTTGTACAGATGCTTCTTCTTTATAGCAGACTGGCATTCCCTGACCACACACCCCACCCCTGAGAACATCCAGAACAGTGTCCGCACCATCCTGGCTGAGTATTTAGCCTGCGGTCTGGACCCTGAGAAAGCCACCATCTATGTTCAGAGTGATGTACCTGAGGTAGTAGAGCTTTATCTCTATCTTAATATGAACGCCTATCTGGGCGAGCTGGAGCGTGTAACCTCATTCAAGGAGAAGGCCCGCAAGCAGCCGGACAATGTTAACGCAGGTCTGCTCACCTATCCTACACTGATGGCATCGGACATCATTATCCATAAGGCCAACAAGGTACCTGTAGGTAAGGACCAGGAGCAGAACATGGAAATGGCCCGTAAATTTGCACGCCGCTTCAACCAGATGTACAAGGTGGAATACTTCCCTGAGCCCGCATCATTCTCATTAGCAAAGGAAGGTGGCATCAAGATTCCGGGACTGGACGGTTCCGGCAAGATGGGCAAGAGCGAGGGAAACTGCATCTACCTGTGTGATGAGCCTTCAGTTATCCGTAAAAAGGTGATGAAAGCCGTTACCGATGCAGGCCCACAAGCCATGAACAGCGAGAAGCCTGAGGTAATACAGAACCTCTTTACTCTGCTTGATGTGGTTTCATCAAAAGATACATATAACTACTTCAACGATAAGTGGAATGACTGCACCCTGCGCTACGGTGACCTCAAGAAGCAGCTGGCAGAGGATATCGTTGCTGCCACTGACCCTATCCGTGAACGCATCAAGGAGTTCCAGGGCAACAAGGAGCTTTTGGATAAGATTGCCCGGGTTGGTGCTGAGAAGGCTCGGGAATCTGCCTCAAAGACACTTCGGGAGGTTCGACAGATTATTGGATTCAGGGTATACTAAAACAATTGAAAATTGAAAATTGAAAATTGAAAATTTACCATGCGGTGCGTAACACCCGCGACATTAAAAAACGAGCGAAAAAATTTCGCTCGTTTTTTATAATTTTCAATTTTCAATTTTCAATTCTCAATTTAATCAAACCATTTAGTGATATCAAAAATAGATTTAATCACGTAGGTGGGTTTAGCATCGGGAGTGCGGGAGGGCATGCTGCAGGATTTTAGGGAGCGCATTAGCTCCTGCATCTCGGGCTCTGAGAGATGACGGCCTGCGGGAATAGCGGCTTTACGCGCCATGGCAAGAGCCATGGATTCAAGCTGGCGGTCCTCCTCCTGAGTGGGATTGATACGCAGGTCGGCAATCATATCGGTAATGAGACGCTCATAATCCTGTCCTTCCATACCTGACGGTACGCCCTGTACGGCAATGGCTCCGCGCCCCATATCTGATATATCAAAACCGAGCGCGGCAAACCTGGGCTTAAGCTCAGAAAAAGCTGCAGCATCAACCTGTGAGAGCTGGAACATTTCAGGGAAAAGCAGTCCCTGTGATGCGGCTCCATGAGCCTTGGCATCAGCAAGAAAACGCTCATACAGCACACGCACGTGGGCGCGATGCTGGTCAACTATCATCAGCCCCTGCTCTGACTCCACAAGGATATATCGGTCAGCATACTGGAACGGGCGCAAAGGTTGTTCCTCAGGCTGTATAAGACTTTCTGCTGCCGGCTGATACGGAATAGTGCCCTCACTTATCTTATGGTCTATAACCTCACCGTAAAGCTTACTCCAGTTATCCGTATTGCTGCGACTGGGGCGTGACTCGGTCCTACTGCCGGCAAACGGATTGAAAGAGGTGTTAACCTCCACTTTGGGCTGAACCGCAGGACGTGAATCGTCATAAATGGGGATATCAGGCATATCGGCCGTATCGAAATCAATGGTAGGCATCTGTTCAAATTTGCCCACACTCTCCTTAACGGCTGCCATAAGTATCTTCCATATAACCTGCTCATCCTGGAACTTGATCTCAGTCTTGGTAGGATGAATGTTCACGTCAATGGTATCGGCCGGAACGGTAAGGAACAGGAAATATGACGGCTGGTCACCTTCAGGAACAAGGTTCTCGTACGCGCTCAAGACAGCTTTATGGAAATAGGGGTGACGCATGAAACGACCGTTCACAAAGAAGAACTGCTTGGCACCCCTTCCCTTTACATTATCCAGATTGGAGCAGAAACCGCTCACACTCACCATCGATGTCTGTACATCAACCGGAAGGAGTGCCTCATTCATTTTGCGCCCAAACAGATTGATGATTCTCTGCTTGATGGGAGAAACCGGCAGTGAAAGCACTTGCTCTCCCTGATGAGTGAGTTCTATAGCCACCTCCGGGTGTGCTATAGCCACACGCTCAATCTCTGTAAGAATATGTCCGAATTCCGTCTGATTGCTCTTAAGGAACTTACGGCGTGCAGGTACATTGTAGAAAAGGTTACGTACAGTGAAACTGCTGCCTACCGGACATACGCACGGTTCCTCCTGCTCTATCTCAGATGCTTTTATTAGCACCATAGTGCCGGTATCACTCTCCTTGGTACGGGTACGGAGTTCCACCTCAGCCACAGCAGCAATTGAAGGTAGTGCCTCTCCGCGGAAGCCGAACGTGGTAAGTGAATAGAGGTCATCTGATTCACGTATCTTGGAGGTGGCGTGACGTTCAAATGCCAGCCGGGCGTCATCCGGTATCATACCGCATCCGTTGTCAATCACCTGGATTGACGTACGTCCGGCATCTGTAATTATTATACGTATGTTATCAGCACCTGCATCGACAGCATTCTCCACCAGTTCCTTCACTACCGATGCCGGGCGGTTTACCACCTCACCTGCGGCAATCTGGCTGGCTACTGCCTGTGACAAGACCTTAACCTTTCCCTCCATAGAATGGCTTACATCAGGTTTCCGCTAAGATATAGCAGCAGAAGCACAAGAAAGAACAACAGAACAACGGCCACCGGGAACGTAATACGCGGGCCGCCATTCTCCAGACGGCGTTTAAGATGAGTTGTGCCCTCTACAAACTTGCCACGGATATTCTCCGGATTATACTCCTCCTCCGGAAGCATACCCAATTCACGCTTGGCACGCTCTTCTATCTTGGCCAGCCTCTCCTTACGCTCATCATAGTATATGTACTTATGCTCTATGCGGCGTGGTTCTCTTACACTGAACATTCCCATAGTACCTATTCTTTATTTTTCTTCTTTTTTTTCTTTCGGTCAAGAGTGGGCAGCGGCACCTCCTTATTGGAATGATTTTTACGGAGCTGTTGGTCAGCAGTCTTGCCACGCCAATAAAAGACATCCTCGGGGTCTAAAGGCCTGATCCAGTCAAACCAATGGAAATTGGGCAGGAACATCTTCTTTTCTTCCAACTTGTCCATAGGATACATCACACCGTTGGAACTACCGAATATTATCATCTTATCTACAGCCCTCATCTTGAAATATGCCCTCAGGCTGGGTCCCTCTGTAGTATTCATACCTATCATGGCCGAATCAGAATCAAGCGGATAAAACACCACCTGTACATTACCTTTAACATCAGCATGCTCTATCTCACTGTTCTTGAAATAGGCCATCATCTCACGCCCCGCAATCTGATTGTAATGAACGGTATCATTCATCTGGACAAAGAGAGCCTGACCTATCACATGCACCCAATCAATGGTGCTGTCATTCATGTAGAATATTATCTTCTCACCCAGTACCTGTTGATCCTCATTCCATAGTATCGGGTCATAAAACAGGGTCAGCGTAGAATCTATACTGGTGAATACCATGGAATCTGCCACCATCTGCAAATCAGTACGGTAAGCACGCACCTTGTTGAATCCGCGTACCTGACGCTCAATAACGCTGTCCCTTGCCTCATTATAGAAGGTGACAAGCCGGAATGTATCGGCATGGACATAGAGGCTGTCACCTGACGAATATTCTACCAGAAGAGCCTTGTCTGTAACTACAGCAGAGTCATTCTCCTGATTATAATAGACGTATTCTCCAAAAGCGTCAACCTTATCCTTATAATTATTGATTATGACATCACCGAACCCTTCCATGTGTCCTGTCTCCTTGTCATAGATGATGCTGTCACCCGTCATACGGTTCTCACCGCCACTCTGTTCCACCACTGAGCGGTCCAGCAGCACTGCGCTATGGGTTTCAGTATTGAAACGGCCATGGCTGGTGTTGATCACATTATCCTCATTTACTATGGTAGCCGGGCAGTTGAGGTAAGCCATATGAGTGTCCGTATTGTAATGCAGGGTATCAGTTGTCAATGTATAATCCGGGCTCTCCATTGATACGCCATCCATGAATATAGCCATCTTGGTATTTGTATCAAACTGTCCGTACTCCGATATCAGCGTACTCTCCTCATCAAGCAGAGTACCTCCGTCAAAGAACCAGCCCAGACCTGTATTACGGTCATAATTGAGGCTGTCAGTAAGCAGAATCATTGATTTGTTCTCAAGACGTACATTGTCACGCACCCTGAGCAGACGGGTATTGCCATCGTAAAACAGTGAATCTCCATAAAGGAAAAGGGTGTCTCCCTGCTCCGCTCTTACATTATGATATGCGTTGAAGGAATTACGCTCCTGAAAGAACAGCGCGCTGTCACAATACATATACATACTGTCATGACGGAACACCACATTGCCTATCAGACGTTGGGCATCAGGATTGATATAATCCTCAAAACGAATCACATCCGCATTGAGAAGATAAACATAAGTGGTATCTGAAGATTCCGGTTCATCAGCAGCAACAGACAACGCCTCCGCCTCAAGCGGAGTAAATGTCATAACTGCGAGTAATGCCAGAAATAGAGGCAGGAACCTGAATCTGTTCATATACAATTACACCTGTTAGCGTTTTACCCATCCGGGATACATGAATTCACAATCACCCCACCCCTCACTGATTCTGACATAAGTGGTACGCTGCTTTTCACGAACCCATTTTTCAAGGGCCTCCTGCTGACGTATTGTATTTACTATCTCATAAAGGATATCATAGTCATCAGCCATATTAGCCTTATGGGCGTTTGTCTTACTCTTAAGTTTGACAATAGCACATGTGGTCTTTCCGCCATCCATCTGCATAACAAACGGTTCAGATATCTCACCCACATGCATGCGGTCAACAACCTTAGCCACATCCTGGGGCAGATACTGCAATTCAACCTTTGAAACACCCGTAACAGGACTCCATTCGGTCCTGAATGTCATAAGACCATTGTTGTTACGGGTATTCTTATCCTGGGAATACGTAGTAACGCTATTCTCAAATGAACGTTTACCGGTGCGGATATCCTGCGCAACAGAATCCAGACGTGCCAGACAGTTGTCAATACTCTCCATAGGTATTTTGGGCTTACGCAATATATGACGCACCCTTACCCTGTCTCCCAGACGTTCAACAAACTGAAGGATATGGAATCCGTACTCCGTCTCCACAATCTTTGAGATCTTGGCAGGATCAGTCATATTGAATGCCACAGCTGAAAACTCCGGAACCATCTGGTTACGCCCAAAGAACCCCAAGTCACCGCCTACTCTTGCAGAACCCGGATCCTCCGAGTAGAGGACAGCCAGCGTAGAGAATGAAACCTCACCGGACTGTACACGGTCTATATAACCACGCAGTTCACTCTTAACCTCATCTATCTCCTCCTGTGGAATGACCGGATCAATAGTGATTATCTGAACTTCAACCTGAGTAGGAATGGACGGAATTTCATCGGCCGGGATATCCTTGATATAACGCCTCACATCTGCAGGAGTAACCTTAACACGTGAGATTATTTTATTACGGACCCTGCTGATCACATATTCCTGCCTGTTTTTCTCATACAGACGGGCTTTGATCTCATCCGTGGTCATTTCATAATTATCTTCCAGATTCTCCTCAGTGACGTACTTGTCAAGCAAAAGCTTGTAGTCATAATCCACCTGTTGGGTAACATCTTCATCGGTAACAAAAATACTGTCCAGTTCAGCCTGGTTCAGAAACAGTTTGTTTACGGCCAATTGCTCAGGAATGACGCAGTAAGGATCACCCTCCCACTGGGTTCCACGTAGCAAGGCGTCTTGACGGGCCTGCTCTACCTCTGATTTGTAGATAGCCTCATCACCTACCACCCATACAACCTCATCAATTATATTGTTTTGGGCGGATAATTCTGAATATTGAACCAAGGCTGCCGTTAAGACAACCATCAGAATACTCTTCTTCATTACTTTCTTTTTTGATAGAATACGATCCTGTTCTTTTCTAAGGCAGCCTCATATAAGTCCTCTTTTATTTTCCTCATATAAGCTACTTCATTACTGTTGATTAAAAGACCTTTAATTCTTGCCCGGGCATGATCCAAAGGCTCTATGCCACCTTTTTCAGCAAAGACACTCACATTGAGCAGATATATATACTCATTATCCTTGAATTCATAGCTGCTGCTATCCTTGAGTATGGTTTCAAGCGGTTCTTCCTGAATAGGCAAAAGCACCTCCAGTTCTGTTACAGTACGCCAGTTATCATAAAAAAATTCACAACGGGCAGCATTACGTATGCAGAACTTCTCTATCTCCTCAAATGACTCATCATCATGTCGGGTATATAAATTCCGTATTACAGAGAGATCATGTGATTTGATGGGAATCTGCAGGAACAGACCTTTTACGAGTGACTCATCGAGCACGAACAGACGCTGATTGTCATTGAAGAACTGCTCAATCTCATCTTCTGTTATCTCCGATGAAAACTTCTGTTCAATAAGCCTGCGCTGGAACTCATGCTCAAAAAGTGAACGGCGGTAATTCTCCACCAACCGGTCTATATCCTTCGTGTCAGGAACGTTTCTGATAGCGTTCTGATAAAACAGCACATCCTGTGCCCAGTTTTTTATGTAACGCTCAGCAAACAACGCGCTGTCAGAATCCGACAGACCCAAAGGGAGAACCTGCTTGATATCCTCTGCATACAGGACTTCACCGTTAATTTCAACCACAGGTGTCTTTCCACTCACATACAACGTGATATTCTTGCCCCATTTGCATGATACGAGCGCAAATGAAAGCAGGAACATAACGACTCCTGCCGGCAAGAATGTGAATGGAGACTTATTCATCATTTGTTAAGGCTGACCTTCTTGAGCGCTTTATTGTAGATCTTGTATTTATATTGCTTACGCAGTTTCTTGATCCATTCCTGTTCCAGATAGTTCTGATAGGCATCCGTAACTTGTCCGCCCATATCTTCCATATTCTCCGGATTCTTTATGACCTTGCCTACGACATTCACGTACGGGAAGCCTTTCATCGGTTCGTATTCACCTGTATTGAATACTATCTTGTCAACGTATGCATTCTGGCCTTTAAGGAAAATACCGTTTCCTGAAGATCCTCTCATAACCCGGATCTTAACATTTTCTTTATTAAAATCCACTGCTTTGTTTACCCATTCACTGAATTCAACACCTTCAAGCTTCTTTTTTACCTGATTGAAAACATCCTCATCCGGGCAGAAAAAGACCAATCCCTTAAAGCAAGGTTCTTTAAAACTGAATGACTTCCTGTTAGCTTCAAACCAGCTACGCATCGCTTCAGAATCACTTGCCTTATCCCATATCTCCTTGCTGCTGATCTCAAAAAGCAGAAGGCCGTCATGATATTCCCTAGAAATATTACCAAACTCCGGTTCAATCTCTTCAAGCAGACTGTCGGCACGGGCTATGGCATCATCATCATGGACATCCCATCCAAAACGTGAAGCATAATCATTGGCTTTGCGCATTCTGGCTTGATCGTAATAGTCCGTACCATTTTGTATCCATTCGTATATCTCATTCTTCTCGGATTCAAAAGAACCGATGAAACGACGGTTTTTAACCTTAACGATAACTGCCGTTCCTTCAAAAAAGAATGGTTTACTTACCTGTCCGGGACCCATTTCAAAGACGATATCACCTATCTCTTCAGCCAACTGCTCTTTCATCATCCAGCCCAGTTCACTGAAATCAGTATAATCATTCATGTATTCCTGAGCCAAAGCATAGAAATCAGCACCATCCTTAAGTTTCTCATAAATGGAGTAAATCCTTTCAGTACAGGCATCCTCCGCCTCTTGAGTCTCTTCCTCAGGAACTGAACTTATTAAAAGCACATAAGCCAACCCATCAGGACCGACATCTTTATAAGACTTATCATATGCGTCATGAGCCATCTTATCAATAAACTCATTATCAATAAGATAATCCTTAGCTTGCATATTCCTATACATCTTGTATTCACTCAGGAATGACTCAGACCTGTCCATTCCTGCATCAATTGCGGCCTGAACCTTCAGCTTGAAATTCAGATACAGGTCAGCATACTGCTTTATGGTCTTCTTAGTGACAACAGAATCAGTATTATTCTTTTTGAAGAAATACTCAAATTCCGATTTTTTCACATCATACCCGTTTACGCTCATAACTACAGGATCATCAGCCTGTGCATAAAACGGGAGAGACAATAGAGCCGTGAAAACAAGCAAAACGATACGTCTCATAATCCTTCCTGTTGGTTCATTATTCGTGACGGCTGTAGTTGGGAGCCTCACTTGTTATAGCTACATCGTGAGGATGGCTCTCGTTCATGCCGGCGTTGGTAATGCGTACGAACTTGGCATCATGCAGTTTGTCAATATTGGCAGCACCGCAATAACCCATACCTGAACGCAGACCGCCAGCAAGCTGGTAAACCACCTCATAGAGGGTTCCCTTGTAAGGAACACGGGCAGCAATGCCCTCCGGCACCAGTTTCTTGACATCCTTCTCACCAGCCTGGAAGTAACGGTCCTTGGAACCGTTCTCCATAGCTTCAAGTGAACCCATGCCACGATATGATTTGAACTTACGTCCGTTGAATATTATTGTCTCACCAGGTGACTCCTCCGTGCCGGCCACAAGTGAGCCGAACATAACGCTGTCACCACCTGCGGCAAGAGCCTTGACAACATCACCTGAGTAACGCAGACCACCGTCAGCGATTACAGGTACGCCTGAGCCCTTGATGGCATTAGCTACATCATAGATAGCAGAGATCTGCGGAACACCTATACCCGCAATGATACGTGTGGTGCAGATGGAGCCCGGTCCGATACCCACCTTGACGGCATCGGCACCTGCCTCAACCAGCATCTTGGCTGCAGCGCCCGTAGCGATGTTACCAACAACAATGTCAATGTTCTTGAAGCTGGCCTTAGCCTCCTTGAGTTTCTCAACTACAGAACGGGAGTGACCATGAGCGGTATCAATGACGATAGCGTCAACTCCAGCCTCCACAAGAGCCTCTATACGATCCATTGAATCAGCTGTGACACCTACACCACCAGCTACACGCAGACGACCCTTGCTGTCCTTGCAAGCCATTGGCTTGTCCTTGGCCTTGGTTATATCCTTATATGTGATAAGACCTATCAGCTTACCGTTGTTATCCACAACCGGCAGTTTCTCAATCTTGTTCTCCTGCAGTATCTGTGAAGCAGCCTCCATATCTACCTGCTGATAAGTGGTAACCAGATTCTCCTTGGTCATCACATCCTCAATCTTCACGTCATAGTTACGCTGGAACCTGAGGTCACGGTTGGTTACTATACCGCAAAGCTTACCGTCAGTCTCAACCACAGGAATACCACCGATATGATATTCTGACATAATGGCAAGGGCATCACGGATAGTATTCTCACGATGGATGGTTATGGGGTCATATATCATTCCGTTCTCGGCACGTTTCACTATTGCCACATGACGGGCCTGCTCTTGGATGGACATATTCTTGTGAATTACACCGATACCACCCTCACGTGCTATGGCTATTGCCATGTTGGACTCCGTAACGGTATCCATAGCAGCCGTCACGAACGGCAGGTTAAGTACAATGTTACGTGAAAAACGTGATGTAAGTGACACCTCACGCGGAAGCACCTCCGAGTATGCCGGCATAAGCAGCACATCATCGAACGTAAGTCCTTCCATAACTACCCTATCTTTCAAAAATGACATCTTGATATGTTTTTATTGTTATTCTCAATTAATTACCCATTTCTGATATGAATTTGATGCGCACCAGACGGATCTCCTCCTCACTGTAATCATCACCCAACTCGTCAATGGCATCATCAATGGAATCGCTCTCAGACTCCCTGAAGTACTCATATATATCCTCTGAACGGTCCTCATCCATTACGCTGTTTATAAAGTAGTCTATATCCAGCTTGGTACCTGAGTTGACGATGGCCTCAATCTCCGTAAGCAGCTCATCAAAGTCTATACCTTTGCTTATTGCAATATCATCAAGAGCCACCTTCATGTCAATGCTCTGGATGATGCTTACCTTGAGCTTGGACTTGTTGGCCACGGTACGTACACGCAGATCCTCCGGACGTTCTATCTCATTCTCCTCAACGTGACGCTTTATCAGGTCTATGAACTCCTGACCGTAACGCTTGGCCTTGCCGGCACCCACGCCCGGTATGTTCTGGAGCTCATCAATGGTTACCGGATAGGTGGTAGCCATAGCCTCAAGTGAGGGATCCTGGAATATCACGTATGGCGGGAGCTGCAGATGCTTGGATATCTTCTTGCGCAGATCCTTGAGCATGGAATAGAGCTCCGGGTCAACGGCAAAAGATCCGCCGCCACGCATCGGGCCTTCTGACTCATCATCATCAAACTCCTTGTCCTCAACAATCATGAAAGACTTGGGGTTCTTCATGAAATCACGGCCTTCATCCGTTATCTTGAGCAGTCCGTAGTTCTCAACATCCTTCTTGATGTATCCTGCTATCAGAGCCTGGCGTATCACTGCGTTCCAGGTCTTCTCCTCCTCATCAGAACCGGAGCCGAACACCTCAAGGTCATCATGCATATGATCCGTTATCTCCGATGTCTCCTTACCCAGAAGCATATCGATGATATAATCGGCCTTGAAGTTCTCCTTGACTGCCAATATACACTCAAGCACGGTCTCCAGTAACTGCTGTGCCTCAACACGCTTCTTGGGATTCAGGCAGTTGTCACAGTTGCCGCAGTTTTCCTCCTCATAGTTCTCACCAAAGTAGTGCAGCAACAGCTTGCGGCGGCATACTGAGGACTCGCAGTAAGCTGTGGTCTCAGCCAGCAGCTGACGCCCTATATCCTGCTCTGCCAGAGGCTTGCCCTCAAGGAACTTCTCCAGTTTCTGCACATCCTTGCTGTTGTAGAAAGCTATGCACTGGCCCTCGCCTCCGTCACGGCCGGCACGACCGGTCTCCTGATAGTAGCCTTCCAGGCTCTTGGGTATATCATAATGGATAACATAGCGTACATCAGGCTTGTCAATACCCATTCCGAACGCTATGGTAGCCACAATCACGTCAATCTTCTCCATGATGAAGGCATCCTGCGTCTTGCTGCGTGCAGCGGCCTCCATGCCTGCATGATAAGCCATGGCCGATATGTCATTGGCCTGCAGAATCTCAGCCAGTTCCTCCACCTTCTTGCGGGAGAGGCAGTATATTATACCTGACTTGCCGGGATTAGCCTTGATGAACTTGATAATGTCCTTGTCAACATTCTTGGTCTTGGGCCTTACCTCATAGTAAAGGTTGGGACGGTTGAATGATGACTTGAAATCCTTGGCATCCTGAATACCCAGGTTCTTCTTGATATCATCACGCACCTTATTGGTGGCAGTAGCGGTCAGGGCAATGATAGGTGCCAGACCTATCTCCTTGACTATATCGCGTATCTTACGGTACTCAGGACGGAAATCATGTCCCCACTCCGATATGCAGTGTGCCTCATCAATGGCATAGAACGATATCTTTATCTTCTTGAGGAAATCCACGTTCTCCTCCTTGGTAAGTGACTCAGGAGCCACATAAAGAAGTTTGGTCTTTCCCTCCAGTATATCGGCTTTGACAAGATCTATTGATGTCTTGCTCAGTGATGAATTTATGAAGTGGGCTATACCGTCCTCCTCACCCAGGTTGCGCATGGCATCAACCTGGTTCTTCATAAGGGCAATCAGTGGCGATATAACAATGGCTGTCCCGTCCATGACAAGGGCCGGAAGCTGATAACATAGTGACTTGCCGCCTCCTGTAGGCATAAGCACGAACGTATCGTTGCCTCCCAACAGATTGCGTATAATAGCCTCCTGGTCTCCCTTGAAAGTATCAAAGCCAAAATGGACTTTCAGGATTTCCTGCAGATTAACGTCTTTTGCCATACAAATTGATATAATACATCTATTCTATCTCAAGAGATAGAAAAACAAAGTTAAGTACAAGAATTTTATTCCTGCAAACTTTTTACCAAAAAAAACTGCAAAAAAATATAATAAAAGCGCGCCTTAATGCGCCAGGACTATTGATTGGACGTCAAGAATTCTCGAGCACGATACCATCTGCCTTATCCAACTGTTTCTTTGCATAATCCAAAGTCACAGTGTAACTCTTTTTGCCCGATGACGGTATCTCGTACATGGCGTCAATCATTATCGTTTCAACTATTGACCTGAGTCCGCGTGCTCCAAGTTTGAATTCAATCGCCTTATCCACTATGAAGTCCAGAACCTCCGGCTGGAACTTGAGCTCCACCCCGTCAAGTTTGAACATCTTGGTATATTGCTTTACAATTGAGTTCTTGGGCTCCGTAAGTATGTTGCGCAAAGCCACACGGTCAAGCGGCTGCAGGCTTGTAACCACCGGCAGACGGCCTATTATCTCAGGAATAAGACCGAATGACTTGAGATCCTGAGGCGCAACGTATTTCATCAGGTTGTTCAGATCAACCTTGCTGCGCTGCTCTACGGACTCAAAGCCCACCACCTGGGTATTCAGGCGGTTTGCTATCTTGCGTTCTATGCCGTCAAAAGCGCCGCCACAGATAAACAGTATGTTCTTGGTGTCAACCTGAATGAATTTCTGTTCAGGATGTTTGCGGCCGCCCTGAGGAGGTACATTGACAACTGAGCCCTCAAGAAGCTTTAAAAGGCCCTGCTGCACACCCTCACCGCTTACATCGCGGGTTATTGAAGGATTATCACTCTTACGGGCAATCTTGTCTATCTCATCAATGAACACTATTCCGCGTTCAGCGGCAGCCACATCATAATCAGCCACCTGAAGCAGGCGTGAAAGTATGCTCTCCACATCCTCACCCACATAACCGGCTTCAGTAAGCACCGTAGCGTCAACTATGGTGAACGGAACCTTGAGCAACCTGGCTATGGTCTTGGCCAGAAGCGTCTTGCCTGTTCCTGTGGCACCCACCAGAATGATATTGCTTTTCTCTATGTCAACATCATCTGAGCTGGGTTGGGTAATACGTTTGTAATGATTATAGACAGCAACTGAAAGATAGCGCTTAGCGGCGTCCTGGCCTATCACATAATCATCAAGGAACTTCTTGATCTCCTTGGGCTTGGGCACAGAACTCATGGTAAAGGCAGGTTTGGGAGCATTCCCCTTGGAGTCACGCACAATCTCAGAGGCACGTTCCACACACTCGTTACAGATACAACCATCTATACCGGTTATAAGGAACTCAACCTCCTTGTCTGAACGTCCGCAGAAACTGCAGAACCTGGAACCTTTCTTTACTCCTGCCATCAGAACGCTTATTTACGTTTTTCAAGAACCTGGTCAATCATGCCGTACTCCTTAGCCTCCTGTGCCGTCATCCAATAGTCACGGTCACTGTCTGCCCACACCTTGTCAAACGGAGTGTGTGAGTGCTCGGATATGATTGTGTAAAGTTCTTTCTTTATTTTCTGAATCTCACGGGCTGTGATCTCAATATCACTTGCCTGACCCTGAACACCACCTAAAGGCTGATGTATCATTACGCGGCTGTGAGGCAGAGCAGAACGCTTGCCCTCCTGGCCTGATACGAGCAGCACGGCAGCCATGCTGGCAGCCATACCGGTGCAGATTGTGGCGATAGGACTTGAGACGAACTGCATTGTATCATAAATTCCCAAGCCGGCGGTTACGCTTCCGCCGGGGGAATTCAAATAGATTGATATCTCCTTGGACGAATCCACTGAATCCAGATAGAGCAACTGAGCCTGGATTGTATTGGCCGTATAGTCATTGATTTCCGTACCAAGGAATATTATACGGTCCATCATAAGACGTGAGAACACGTCCATCTGGGTAACGTTAAGCTGACGTTCCTCCAGAATGTAAGGGTTCAGGTACTGTGACTCTGCCTTGATCACATCATCAAGGACCTGACTGTTCATCCCGAGATGGCGGGTAGCATATTTGCGGAAATCGTCCATTTTGATCTGTTTTATTTGTTTTACTTCTTGGTGGTCTTCTTAGCCTTGGTCTCAGTAGCGGGCTCGAACAACTTATTGAACTCATCTACGGTGACCTTCTTGTTCTTAAGCTTGACATCACCCTTGAGGGCAGCAGTCAGCTTGCTCTCGATGGCACGGTTAACCAGACCATCCACGGTCTCACGCTTCTTGAGCATCTCCTTTGAGTAGTTGTCAAGCAGCTCATCAGGAATGTTCATCATTCCGTACTGGGCAAACTGTGCACGGGTAGCCTCACGTGCCATAGCCTTGATATCATCCTCCTCAACCTTGATGCTGTACTTCTCAACCAGCTGCTCCTGGATAAGATGCCATGTAAGCTCCTCAAGACTGCGCTGGAATGTAGCATCATCCTGCTCTGCATCAGGCTTATTGGCCTTCATAATGCGCTTGAGCAGATCCTCAGCATACTCCAACTTACCAACTTTCTCCATCAGATAAGCACGTACATCGAGCAGGAACTTGTAGTCACTGTCAGGAACAAAGCTCTTGGCGATTGACTCCTCAACCTTGGCGCGGAAACCGGCCTCATCCTTAACGACATCCTTACCGAAAACATGATCAAACACCTCCTGGTTCAGTTCGCTCTCTACAAAGCGGGTGATATCCTGGATGGTAAGCTGGAAATCAGCATCAATACCTTCAACCTCTTCTTTCTTCTTGTTCAAGAGTGATGAAATCTCTATGGCGTTGCCTTCATAAGCCTTTGCGGGATTGAACTTGATTACATCACCCTTCTTAGCCTTACTGAAAAGCTTCTTCTGGGCAGCATCCTTGATATACTCAGGCATGAGTGTGGCACCCTCTACAACGATACCGCCTTCCTTGACAGAACCGTCCAGGTTCAACTCTACGAGCTGACCCTTGATGACATCATTCTCCTGATAGCTGTCTACCTGCTCATACTTGCCGTTCTGCTGAGTGTAAGCCTTAACCTGATTATTGACCATCTCCTCCGTAACCTTGATCTCATAATAGGTGATGGCATCATCCTTACCTATCTCAGCATTGAACTTGGGAGCAAGAGCTATGTCAAAGTAGAAAGTCTGGTTGTCATCGTCAAGACTCAAGCCAGCCTCCTTCTCCTCGTTGGGGAGCGGCTCGCCCAGCATATCTATCTTGTTATCCTTGATGTAGCCGAACACCTTCTCCTGAAGGATCTTGTTAATCTCATCGGCCTTGATTGACTTGCCGTACATCTTCTGCACGAGACTCATCGGAACCATACCCGGACGGAAACCCGGCATCTGGATTTTCTTTCTGGCATCTTTAAGTGCCTTATCAACATTCTCCTGGTAATCAGCTTTCTCCATGCTGATGGTAAGCAGGCCCTGTACCTTGCTTACATTCTCAAACTTTACGTTCATTCTCTGTTTATAGTGATTGTTATTTTTGCCTTTTTTAATTAGGGTGCAAAATTAGTTCAAATCCTGCAAATGTAGAAACTTTTGAGAAATTTTAGCAGTCTGCCAAATAGTAGCTAGCTTTGGTTAGGTTGGAAGCAGCTGACTGGGGACGGTTCTTTTTGTGTCGTGGTAAATTTGCTCAATGAGAAAGCTTTTCCCGACACAAAAAGAACCATCCCCTTTCTGCGCTCGCTGACTTTGGTGATATTAGCAAAATGCACTATCTTTGCTCGCAATATGGAAGATATTCTAGAGCAGACACCAGACCACAAGATGGTACTCAGGACTGAGAATCTTGTAAAGCGTTACGGTAAACGAACCGTGGTAAACCAGGTCTCATTTGATGTCAAACAGGGTGAGATTGTAGGTCTGTTAGGTCCTAACGGAGCCGGCAAGACCACATCATTCTATATGACTACCGGTCTTATCACCCCCAATGAAGGCCATATTTACCTGGATGAACAGGACATCACAGATTTCCCCGTTTACAAGCGTGCCCGTGCAGGCGTAGGCTATCTGGCACAGGAGGCCAGCGTTTTCCGCAAGATGAGTGTTGAGGATAACATCGCTTCCGTATTGGAACTTACCGGTAAGCCTCTTGCCTACCAGCGTGAGAAGCTGGAGAGCCTTATCAATGAGTTCCGTCTTCAGAAGGTGCGCAAGAACTTGGGTGACCGTCTCTCCGGTGGTGAGCGCCGCCGTACGGAGATAGCCCGATGCCTGGCCATCGAACCCAAATTCATAATGCTTGACGAGCCTTTTGCCGGCGTTGACCCAATCGCTGTTGAGGATATACAACAGATAGTATGGAAGCTCAAGGACCGCAACATAGGCATTCTCATAACTGACCACAACGTACACGAGACTCTCAGCATCACAGACCGTGCATACCTCCTTTTTGAGGGGCGTATCCTGTTTCAGGGCACACCAGAGGAACTTGCCGAGAATCCTATAGTAAGGGAAAAATATCTTAGCCAGAGCTTTGAGCTAAAGAAAAAGAATTTCCAGAACTGATGAATGCCATAAGGCACATATTGGCTTTTTGGGCATGTCTTTTCATTTTTTCAGCAACTCATGCCGTTCAGATGCGCCGGATGCCGGGCATGCCGGCCATGGATTACGCAGGTACGATAGACCGTGACAATCCTGCAGTTTGGGAAAACGCCGGTCAACCTTTAATCACCAAGGCTTCCGCTCCCGGTAGTTATTCCACCAGAGATATCATCAGGACAGGCGTTCAGGAATACCTGGTTGTTCTGGTGGATTTCCAGGACCGGCACTTCTATTACCGGGACACCACTAAGCTTAAAAAACATTTTGATCGTATTTTCAATGAGAAAGGTTATTCCGATGTCCCTTTGTCCGAATATGACAACACTCCAATCTATCCCAACATAGGCTGTGTATCGGATTATTTTCAGGCACAGTCATACGGCAAATATATCCCCAAGTTCAGGATTGTAGGTCCGGTCCATGCCTCACAGGGATACGCCTATTACGGCAAGGGCAATGACGCCATGACAAAGCGGCTCGTACGGGAAATATGCGATTCATTGACGGCAAGCGGCAAGGTTGACCTGACGCAATACACCCGAAACGGCAATCTGGACAGTTTCTTCTTCATATATGCCGGCAGAGGCGAGAACTATTACGGATCAGACAAAAACTGTATTTTCCCGCACGCCGATACCGTAAGGAACTACAACAGCATAAAAAACATAACTTACGCATGTTCCTGCGAGCTGTTTTGGGATACAGACACCATAATGGATGGTATAGGAACCATCTGCCACGAGTTTGCTCACACATTAGGACTCCCTGACTTCTATAACAAAAACTCCGAATCAAATTCACAGACGGTTGCTGCAATGGGATACTGGAGTCTTATGGATTACGGAAGCTATGAGAACCAAGGGTTCACACCCGTAGGTTTTACAGCATTTGAGAAATATTCACTGGGCTGGATGGAGATAGAAGAGATCACAGAGCCTGGTCACTACGTTCTCAATGACATAAGCCAGATGCCTGATGCTGACGCAGGGATACATTCCGCATACCGCATCAACACCGGACAGGATGACACCTTCATAATACTGGAAAACCATAACAAGACAGGCTGGTACAGCTATCATGCCGCCGAAGGACTCATGGTCACTGCCGTAAGATATTACGAAAGCAGCTGGACCGGAAATACGGTAAACACCAGTTCAGGCAGTTCAAACAAACGTTATCACATACTGCCTGCCGACAACGATTATGACAGATATACTAACTACGGCGACCTCTTTCCATACAAGGACATTGATAGTATTACCACAAAAGGAGAACCGGCCCTTGCAGCTGCCTCATACGCTCCGCAGTACTCTGTTTACAACATTCACAAAGAGGATGGCAAAATTGCGTTTTACGCAGGCCATGACAGAGAATCAAAGGTAGAAGAGCATAATGCGAACCTATTCTCAATTAACGTAATTGACGGAGAACTCTCTGTGACCGCGCCTGTAGGCAGCAGGGTTTCCATTCATGACATATCCGGCCGTACAGTTTCTGAGGTCGTCACATCACAATCCACCCAGCGCATTGCCCTGCCCGGACAGGGGATTTGGATTGTCAAGTGTAGGAACATTGTACGAAAATTGAAAATTGAAAATTGAAAATTGAAAATTGAAAATAATAAAAAACGAGCGAAAAAAATTTTTCGCTCGTTTTTTAATGTCGCGGGAATTAACGCAGGTACTTGTTAATTTTCAATTTTCAATTAAAATTCACTTCTGTCTAATGAAGATGTTGATCGGTGTGCCGCTAAAGTCCCACTTTTCACGAATCTTGTTCTCAAGGAAACGCTTGTAGGGATCCTTAACGTACTGCGGCAGGTTCGCAAAGAATATGAATGTAGGTATCTGCGGACCCTGCAGCTGAGTGCAGTACTTTATCTTGATGTACTTACCCTTGGTTGATGGTGGCGGATATGCCTCAATGAGCGGGAGCATCTCAGCATTCAGCTTGCCGGTAGATACGTGGTTGGTCTTATGCTTATATACATCCTTGGCGCACTCCAGCACCTTAAGGATACGCTGTTTCTCTATGGCCGATGTAAACACGATAGGGAAATCCACAAACGGAGCCAGACGTGAGCGTATGGCATCCTCATAGTTCTGCATCACCTTGGCTGAGCGGTCCTCAATAAGGTCCCACTTGTTCACAACCACCACAAGACCCTTCTGGTTCTTGACAATCAGTGATACTATATTCATGTCCTGACTCTCAATGCCGCGGGTGGCATCAAGCATCAGTACGCAGACATCACTGTTCTCAATGGCACGGATGGAGCGCATCACGGAGTAGAACTCGAGATCCTCCTCGACCTTGCTCTTCTTGCGTATGCCGGCGGTATCAACCAGATAGAAATCAAACCCGAACTTGGTATAACGGGTATATACTGAGTCACGTGTGGTACCGGCAATATCGGTCACGATATTGCGGTCCTCACCTATGAATGCGTTTACGATTGAACTCTTGCCTACATTAGGACGGCCCACCACTGCAAAACGCGGTATATCCTCATCGGTCTCAGCATCAGCCTCGGCCGGCAGTTTACTTACTATCAGGTCCAGCAGTTCACCCGTACCGCTTCCGTTTGCGGCCGATATGCTTACGGGATCACCCAGGCCCAGACGATAGAACTCGGCTGCGGCATACTGGAGGTCAAAGGTATCCATCTTGTTGGTAACCAGTATGACCGGAGTCTTGGAACGGCGCAGAATACCGGCCACCTCATCATCCAGATCAGTAACGCCGTTCTTGATGTCAACCAGAAAAAGAATCAGGTCAGCCTCTTCAATGGCAATATTAACCTGCTTGCGGATCTCCTCCTCAAACACATCGTCAGAGTTTACCACCCATCCGCCGGTATCAACCACTGAGAATATGCGGTTACCCCACTCGCACTTGCCGTACTGGCGGTCACGGGTGGTACCGGCCACATCATCCACAATGGCCTGACGTGTCTGTGTAAGGCGGTTAAAGAGTGTTGACTTGCCTACATTGGGGCGGCCTACTATCGCTACCAGATTACTCATTTTCCTAATTGACTTGATGGATTAATCCTGTCCGTAACCAAAGTTGCGGAGTTCGCGGTCAGAACTGCGCCAGTCCTTGTCAACCTTTACAAACAGTTCCATGAATATTTTCTTACCGAAGAACTTCTCCAGATCCTTGCGGGCCTCTATAGCTACACGCTTTAGAGCCTGTCCCTCATGTCCAATAAGGATTCCCTTCTGTGACTCACGCTCCACATAAATGACTGCATTGATCACAATCCTGGAATGGTTCTCGCGGAACTGCTCCACAACCACCTCTACTGAATATGGAATCTCCTTGTCATAATGGAGCAGGATCTTCTCCCTTACTATCTCCGATACAAAGAAACGGGCAGGTTTGTCAGTCAGCTGGTCCTTCTCAAAGTACGGAGGGCACTCCGGAATAAGCTCGTTTACTCGCTTCAATACTGTCTTTACACCGAATGACGTAGCGGCCGATATAGGTATGATTTCAGCATTCGGTAATTTTTCATGCCAGGACTCCACCAGTTTTATCAGATTCTCCTCATCGGTCAGGTCAATCTTGTTGATTATCACCAGCACGGGAACCTTCATCTTGGCCACCTTGTCCAAAAACTCAGAGTTCTTATCGGCCTTCTCAACTACATCAGTCATGTAGAGCAGCACATCGGCATCAACCAATGCGCTCTCTGAGAATGCCAGCATTGACTCCTGGAGCTTATAGTTAGGCTTGAGCACGCCCGGAGTGTCAGAGAAGACTATCTGTGACTCCTCTGTATTGACAATACCCATTATCCTGTGACGCGTAGTCTGCGCCTTGAATGTGGCAATGGATATATGCTCGCCCACCAGCAGGTTCATCAGCGTTGACTTGCCTACGTTGGGGTTACCCACTATGTTTACGAATCCGGCCTTGTGCATAAAAGAATTTGTTTTGGTAAGAGTCAAAAAAAACGCACCTTGAAGAGATGCGTTTTTCGTTCTGTTTATTCAGCGGCTGCTTCCTTGACTACTGCCAACTTGCCTCTGTAATAACCGCACTCACCGCATACTGTGTGATAAACGTGCCAGGCTCCACAGTTGGGGCAGATGGCCAGTGTAGGTGCTACTGCCTTATCGTGGGTCCTTCTCTTCGCAGTTCTTGTCTTGGACTGCCTTCTTTTAGGATGTGCCATTTTGTTTTGTTTTTATTGTTGTTATTATTCGTTATCTGATTCCAGAATACTGTTCAATGCATCCCAACGGGGATCTGTTGCACCGGTATCCACATCACCACCTTCTTCACCACCCTCTTCGGCTGAGTGCTCATCAAGTTTCTCCATCATGCCCTTGTTGCACTTTCCGGGTGCATGTACGTGCTTGATGGGAATAGCCAGAGCGATGAACTCATAGATATACCAGGCTACATTGACAATACCCTTGTCCTCCGGTACCACCACGATGTCACCGTCATCTGCAAAATCAGGACCCAGCTTAACCTTAAGCTCACCTGTATTCTCAATGTCAAGTGACATGTCATCAAGGCAGCGGTCACAGGTAACAATTACTGATCCCGCTACTGAAAAACTGAGATGATATACACCGGATGCCTTGGTTACCTTAAGGTCTACATTCACTTTGCCGCGCTGAACCTCCTCGCCCTCCACTATATTGAAGAACTCCTGGTCAACTGTCCAGCTGTACGTAGAATTGGCTTCTGTAAGCCCCTTCAGGTCAACGTTGTATTTATCCAGTCTTCCCATCAGACAAATTTTTCGGGGCACAAAGATAAAACAATAATTTGGGTTATTGAAACTATTAAGGTTTTTTTTGGAAAGTAAGTTCAGCCATCCGGCGGGGACTCACCGCTTCGCGGCTCGGTGTTTTTTGACTTTTATGGCCCTTTGGGCCTAAAAAGTCGTTGGATGGAAACATATCTGCGTATTTGAAACAACCTTTTTTTAGTTTCCTTCTGGAAACGCGCTTCGTTACACTTCGCTTGCCGGCCTTCCAGGCCGGGTAAAACGAAATTCCGACAACGCTTTGCTGTCGGAATTACGTTTTACTGGGTGCAACTGGAAACCTATTTATGTTTGGAAATACCTAACTGGAAACCTTTTGCGTTACTTGGGGATTTCGATGTGGAAGGTGGTTCCTTTGTTCAGTTCGGAGTGAGAAACGTAGATTTTTCCTTTGTGGTACTCGGTCACTATGCGCTTGGCCAGTGAGAGACCCAGACCCCAGCCACGCTCCTTTGTGGTGTAGCCGGGATCAAAGACGCTCTTCCATGAGCTTTTGGGAATGCCCTTACCTGTATCGGTTACATCAATGGAGACGAAATTCTTTTCCTCTGCAAGCTTGATGGTAAGCCTACCTTTTCCGCTCATGGCATCCACGGCATTCTTGCAGATATTCTCTATTACCCATCCGAAGAGTGAGGCGTTCACCTTGGCGTTTACCGGCGGATTGGGGAAATCACGTACAAACTTTACAGTGGCGGGAGAACGGTGTTCCACGTAACCTATTACGTTTTCAAGCACACCCACCATATCGGCCTGGACGGGCTCCGGCATGGAACCCACCTTTGAGAAACGCTCTGCCACCATCTCAAGGCGGTTCACATCCTTCTCCATCTCTGATATCAGTTCATCATCATACTTATCCTTGAGCAGTTCCGTCCAAGCCATAAGTGATGATATAGGCGTACCTAACTGATGTGCAGTCTCCTTGGAGAGCCCCACCCATACGCGGTTCTGTTCCGTCTTCTTGAAACTGAGCAGCGCGAATATGGCTATCAGCACAAACAGCATTACCACACCCATCTGTATATAAGGATATACGGTAAGGCGGTTCAGCAGCAGAGACTCATCAAAACATACCTCATTATAGACTGATTCATCCTGCTCATCATAGAAAATCTTTATGGAATTGCCCAATTGGCGCATACGCTCCACGTAACTGTTCAGATAAGCCAAAGTATCAGCTTTGCGTATCTCTATGTTAAGGTAGCTCCTTATCTCATTCTTCTCATCCACCACAATCACGGGGATGGTCTTGTTACCGCTTATTACAGCAAGCACAAGGCTCAGGTCTGTGTTCTCATCGGCATCATCAAGTGAACGGTATGCCTCAGCAAACAGTTCCATCTTGGAATGCTCCTCACGTGACAGGTCCTTGACCAATGACTGCGATACGAACAGTGAAATGAAAGCTATTATGATGGCTACGACAATAAGTATTGTCCTTATCCGCTTGAACTCCTTGAATTTTCTCATCTGATATTGCCGCTCTTTTGGGGTCGGCAAAGAATAAACGGATTATCAGTGCGGATATTGTACCCGATACTCAAAGACGGAACAGACGGCGTGCGTTAAGGTTAGTTTTTTCTGCCACCTGATCAACTGTACATCCATACACTTGCGCTATCACGGCGGCGGTACTGACTATGTATGACGGCTCATTGCGCTTACCTCTGTACGGCACAGGCGACAGATAAGGACAATCCGTCTCCAACACCACACGCTCCATGGGGATTAGAGGCAATACCGCAGGCAATGTTGATTTCTTATAGGTGAGCACACCGCCTATCCCGAACATGAATCCGCTGAACTCCATAAGGGCGGCAGCCTCATCGGCCGAACCTGAAAAACAATGGAACACACCTCTCAAACCGCAGTCCCTGTAATGCGACATTACTTCATACAGCTGTGTAAAACAATCACGGGAGTGTATCACCAAAGGGAGGTCATACTCAAGCGCCCACTCTATCTGAGCGCGAAAAGACTCTATCTGATCATCCAGACGACTCTTATCCCAATAAAGGTCAAGCCCTGTCTCGCCTATTCCTATATACTGATGCTGACCGCCTTCCGTCTGATCCTTGTCAAGAAGCGCTTTCAGACCATCCAACTGACTATGGAAATCATCCGCAAGATCCTCCGGATGCAGCCCTATCATAGGACGACACAAATCAGGCCACGTGTTGTACACACGCATCAATTCCGGAAGTGTTTCAGGATTTATGTTGGGCATGAGCAGATACTCCAGCCCGGCATCACGTGCCCTGCCTATAACATCGGGCAGATCATCACGGAACGCCTCATCATAGACGTGGCAGTGAGTGTCAATCAGTTTCACCCTTGCGGTAATAATAAATCAGTCCGTATTCACGGCATTTCTTGAGTTTCTTTTCACCTGCCAGGTCAGAGAAATAGCTCTCTATGGAGTTCCAGACCTCAAGTATCACCTCATCTATCTGGGGACGCATCAGTGACACCACCATAAGACTCTCTTCAGTGAGTTGGCGCATTTCACACTGCTTGTCATAGAGCTCCTTGAAGAGGTCATAATGCACAGCCACTTTTGCTATAGTAGGATTATATATAGGTATCCCGCCCTTGTTGGTCCTGGCTTTCTCTCCCTGGATAGTGTTCTCGCAACAGCGTATTACCGCGATGTCACTTGACATGTCCGGCAGTTCACCGGAATCCTGCGGGATAGAGTAATAGTCCCTGTCTGTCTGTTTCATCTCGCCACGCTTTACGCACAGGTTGAAAACCGTCAGGAAATGCGACACATACATCTTGGCGGTCTTTAGTCTGTCCTGATAGGCCTCTGATTTTGAGTAACTAACCTGCGATTCAAAAGATTTGATATAACGGTCAACCGCCTCTTTGAACTGTTGGAGTTTAGTTTCAGCCCTGTTAAAGAGATCCGGTGACAACACGGGAGCATAATAATCACTGTTTCTCATCTTGTTGATGGCTGTCTCCAGTGAACGGATCCTGGCCTGGTCAGTATTGGGTAATCGTCTGTATGGCATGAAAAGATATGGAAATTAAAGGACTCTGTTCATAAGACTTGAGGCATACTCCTTGAGGGCATGCTTACGCGCTTCAGGCAGGCTTACACTGTCAAGCTTGGTCATAGCCTCAGCAAAATATGAGCGTATCAGTTTCTCTGAAAGCTCTTTTACGCCAACCGCATCGTATATGGCACGCACAGCGGCAATCTTTGCCTCGGCATCAGGACCGTCATACGCAGCCCAACGGTCCAGTTCAGCCTTCTGAGCGGCATCGGCAAGCAGGTACGCATTTATATAAAGGTATGTCTTCTTGTTGCAAAGTATGTCACCGCCTATCTTCTTGCCGAACACGGCAGGATCACCGTAAACATCAAGCAGGTCATCCTGAAGCTGGAATGCTATACCCACCTTCTCACCAAACTCATAAATAAGAGATGCATCCTTGTCCGATGCTCCACCAAGAACGGCGCCCATCTGAGTACAGGCAGCCAGCAGCACAGATGTCTTGAGACGTATCATCTCAATATACTCAGCCTCAGTAACATCATCACGGGTCTCAAACTCCATGTCATACTGCTGCCCTTCCATGATGCCTGTAAAGGTCTCATTGGCTATCCCAAGAATCTTCCTTATATCCTTGTCCGATGCCTGGGCAAGATAACGGTATGCCAAGACAAGCATTCCGTCACCGGAAAGGATTGCCGCATTTTCATTCCATTTCTTATGGACAGTAGCATTTCCGCGACGCAGGTCAGCCTTATCCATAAGGTCATCATGCAGCAGGGTAAAATTATGGAATATCTCCATCCCGGCAGCTGTATCATAAACCCGCTCAACGTCATCGGCATACATATTGTAAGCCATAATAAGGAATGTAGGACGTATCCGCTTGCCTCCAAGTGAAAGGACATACCTTATGGGAGCATATAGCTCATCCGGTTCGCGTGAGTAATCCAGCGCCTGAAGATAACGCTCAAAACTCTCCTGTATTTGCTGTACTGTTTTCATCAATTGCGAAATTAACAAGTTGTCCTGAAATAACACAATAAAACGAATACAAAAATGCGAAGAGGCCGGAAACGACCTCTTCGCATTATATTTCTCTGTTCCTGCAGATCAGTTAAGACGGAAGTTTACAGGCACGGAGTATTTTACACGTACCGGTTTACCACGCTGATAACCAGGCTTCCAGTTAGGCATTGTAGAAATAACTCGGAGAGCCTCCTTGTCAAGTGACGGGTTAACGCCCTTAACAACCTCCGGATCAACTATCTTACCATCCTTGTTAACCACGAATGATACGATTACACGACCCTGGATATTGTTATCACGGCAGATGGCCGGATACTTGATGTTCTTCTTGAGATACTCCAGTAGTGCGTTGATACCACCGGGGAACTCAGGGGCATCCTCTACGACCATGAATACCTCCTCCTCTTCAGGCTCCGGCTCAACCTCAATGTAATCAACCTCATCCAGGTCAACCCATTCAACCTGATCCTCTGTTGAAACCATGATATCCTCCTCAATATCGGCATCATCCTCTACGATCTTGATGATATCAGCCTTAGCAACAGCTGCAGGTGGTGGGGGAACGGTTTTCTTTTCAGGTAATGTGATAGGAACCATCTCCTCTGTTATGGTAGTTTCTCTGGCCATATACAGATCAGAGTTGTCCTCCACCTCTCTCTCGGTCCACTCCAGAGCCACGAACAGGACTGCCAGAGCCATAACGAATCCAATCAGGATAGAGGTTCCTTTTCCCCTCTCGAGATCGGCTTTTTCAGACTTCTTGATTTCCATAATTATCGTTTTTTAATTTTTGGCACTCTTATTATCATCGGGCAAAAATACTAATCTTTTTTCATCCTCAATAACAAAAGGCCTTATTTGTATTTTTTTAATACTTGTCAAGGCTCTCTCTTATCCTTGCTTCTATCCCGTAAACGAGAGCTTCTCTCAAATACGTCTCCATTTTTGAAAAAAAATTTCTGATTGACGTTTTTCTTTAGGTGCACGCGCACTTATTTCCTTTAAATAACGTTATAGTTCTACCATTTTATTGTAAATTTGTTCCCAATGAAAATATACGGAAAGATTCTGCTATGCTGCTTTGCGGCAACAATAGCCGCCAGCACTCTCCATGCCCAGACCCAAGAGAGCTCCTTTGAATTTCTGAGACTCCCTGTATCTGCCCACAGTTCTTCACTTGGCGGGCATGCCATATCTTTGGCAGAATCTGATCCGGCCCTTTACCTGCAGAATCCGGCTCTTCTTTCAGAAGTTGACAGAAGGCTGTTGGGGCTCAACGCCATGACATGGTTCTCCGGTACCACTATAGCCGGAGCACAATTCTGCGACATGTTTGAAGAACGTGCCCGATATGCTTTCAACGCCAGGTATGTAGATTACGGGAAAATACCGGAAACCACAGCTGACGGAACAAGGACGGGTACCTTCCACCCCAAGGACATGGCAGTAGGAGCCACCTTCTCATACATGCTTAATGACCGTCTGAGCGCCGGACTAACCGGTAATTTCATCTGCTCCAGATATGGTTCATTGACATCTGTCGCCATCGGAGTTGACCTGGGCCTGCTCTACACCATTCCTGACCAAGGAATCACGCTGGCTATTGCAGCCACAAACTTAGGCGGCCAGATAAAAGCTTTTGAGAATACCTTCCAGAAACTGCCGTTTGACCTCACGGCCAGCGCGTCATTCCGTCTTAGCCATGCCCCGTTCAGGTTCACTGTCTCAATGGATAACCTGACCCGTTGGAGCAGGTCTGACTACTATTTTGCCGATGATCAGAAATCAGGATTCGGAGAGATACTCAAACGCCACCTGTCTGCAGGCGTTGACCTTCTTCTGTCAGAACGCTTTTATATAGCAGCCGGACTTAACATGCGTAACCGCATAGAACTGGCTGGTGAGGGCAACAAAGGTCTCACCGGCATAACCATAGGTACCGGACTCAGGATAGGACGTGTCATGTTTGACCTCTCCTACGGCAAATACCAGGTATCAGAATCATCATTAATCTGCAATTTCGCATTCAACTTATGAAAAAGATAATCATCGCCATGGACGGCCATTCATCATGCGGCAAGAGCACCATGGCCAAGACACTCGCCAAGAAGATAGGATACACCTATATAGATACGGGCGCCATGTACCGCGCCGTGACACTTTATGCCATGCGCCGCGGATTTATCGGCAAGGACGGCATCGATGAGGAGTCTCTGCGCAAGGAACTGCCACAGATAAAGATATCGTTCGGTCATGACAGCCAAGGGCTGCAATACACCATACTCAACGGTGAGAACGTGGAGCGTCAGATACGCGGCATGGAGGTATCAGGCAATGTCAGCCCCATATCAGCCATAGGATTTGTAAGGGAAGCCATGGTTGAACTGCAGAGAGAGATGGGTAAGGCCGGAGCCATAATCATGGACGGCCGTGACATAGGAACCACCGTATTCCCTAACGCAGATCTCAAGATTTTTGTAACGGCAAGCGATGAGATCCGTGCCCGCCGCCGTTTTGACGAACTCACGGTCAAGGGTGAAAATCCCGTATATGAAGAGGTTCTCAAGAACGTACGCGAGCGTGACTATATAGACTCACACCGGGCAGTATCACCACTGCGCAAGGCCGATGACGCCATAGTGCTTGACAACAGCAACATGACGTTTGAGGAGCAGGACCAGTGGCTTATGGAACATTATCTCAAAGCGGCAAAAGACTGACCACGATGCGTGTTGAGATTGACAATGAATCAGGATTCTGCTTTGGAGTGCTCTCTGCCATCGGTAAGGCTGAGGAGGAGCTGCGTAAAGGCGATGAGCTTTATTGTCTGGGTGATATCGTACACAACGGCATAGAATGCAGCCGCTTGCAGAAACTCGGTCTCAAGACCATAAACCACGATGAATTCAAGGATTTGTGTAAGGCCAGAGTCCTGTTGCGTGCCCACGGAGAGCCGCCGTCAACCTATTCAACCGCTACCAAGAACGGCATTACGCTGATTGACGC
Source organism: uncultured Bacteroidales bacterium (assembly GCA_902763885.1). Classification (GTDB taxonomy): domain Bacteria; phylum Bacteroidota; class Bacteroidia; order Bacteroidales; family Bacteroidaceae; genus Colenecus. The sequence goes on from CACWTU010000003.1 coordinate 124,622, forward strand.
CACCTGCCCTGTGGTGCTCAAACTCCAGCAACGCATCCACCGTCAGTATCAGGAACTTGACCCAGCCACACAGCAGATCATCATATTCGGGCAGAAAGGCCATGCTGAAGTGCTGGGCCTGGTAGGACAGACCGATAGCACCGCCACCGTCATTGAATCTGCCGATGAAATAGAGAGGATTGATTTCAACAAGGATATATTCCTCTATTCACAGACCACAAAATCTGCATCCAGCTACAACCAGCTTATTGAGAAGATTGCAGAACGTGTCCCCCCCGACCGCAAGTTCATTCACAATAACACCGTATGCGGACAGGTGTCACACCGCCGCGAGAACATACGTGAATTTGCCAGCCGCCATGACGTAATACTGTTTGTATCAGGGCGCAAGAGTTCCAACGGCAAGGTGCTGTTCAATGAATGTCTCAACGTAAACCCTAAATCATATTTGATTGAAGGAAAGGAGGATATTGATTTCAAATGGCTTGATGGGGTGGAATCTGTGGGAATCTGCGGTGCTACTTCTACGCCTAAGTGGCTTATGGAGGAGTGCAGAGACTATATAATTGAAAATTGAAAATTGAGAATTGAAAATTGAATTACTACTAACTAAATAATTTGCTTATGAGTTTGAAATACAATGAGATTGGAAAGACCGGAATGAAAGTGGCCAGACTGGCATTTGGCGCATCATCACTTGGCGGAGTCTTTCATGAGATTAATGAGAAAAAAGCGATTGAGGCTGTATTTACGGCAGTTGACAACGGTCTGAACTTTATTGACGTATCACCCTACTACGGCCATTACAAGGCTGAGACCGTACTGGGCAAGGCACTCAAGGAGATTCCGCGCAGCAAATACTTCCTTTCCACCAAGGTGGGCCGTTACGGCAAGGATGGTGTGAACACCTGGGATTACAGCGCCAAACGTGCCACAGAGAGCGTCTATGAGAGTATGGAGCGCCTCAATATTGACTACATAGACCTTATCAACGTACATGACATAGAGTTCCAGGCTGCCCTGCCCGGCGGACTGCAGAAGGTGGTTGACGAGACCCTGCCCGCACTGGTGGAATTGCGTGAAAAAGGCATAGTAAGCCACGTGGGTATTACAGACCTCCAACTTGAAAACCTCAAGTGGGTGGTTGACCACGCTCCCGCAGGAACGGTTGAGAGCATACTCAATTTCTGCCATTTCTGCCTGAACGATGACAAACTGAATGATTATCTGGGCTACTTTGAGCAGAAGGGAATAGGCGTTATCAACGCATCACCCTTAGCTATGGGCCTGCTTTCAGAACGTGGCGTTCCGGACTGGCACCCCGCACCCAAGCCGCTGGTTGAAGCCTGCGCCAAGGCGGCACAGCACTGCAAGGCCAAGGGAACGTCAATTGAGAAACTGGCCGTTCAATACTCATACAGCAACCCGCGAATAGCAACAACACTTTTCAGTTCAGCAAATCCGGCCAATGTACTTAAGAATATTGAGGTGGTGCAGGAACCGCTTGACTGGGATCTGGTATTTGAGGTACGTGAAATCATAGGCAACCAGCAGAGGGTTACCTGGTGCAACTCATGATGAAGATTATTGATACGCACTCGCACCTTTGGTTGCGACAGGACACCGTTGTAAACGGATATCCCATACGCACCCTTGAGAACGGGCGCTCCCTGTTTATGGGTGAGGTGCGCCAGATGGTGCCTCCGTTCATCATTGACGGGCGCAACACCGCAGAGATATTCCTCTCAAACATGGACTATGCCCAGGTAACGGCAGCCGTTGTGGTGCAGGAGTTCATTGACGGCTTGCAAAATGATTATCTGGCCGACGTACAGAAACGTTATCCTGACCGTTTCATTGTATGCGGAATGGCCGATTACAGGCTGCAGGGATGGTTGGAACAGGCCAAGCAGCTTATAGCACAGGGGTTCAAGGGCATTGCCATACCGGGGCATCGGCTCCAGACTCCTCAAGGCCGTATAAGCCTCACCTGTCCGGATATGATAGAGATGTTCCGTCTTATGGAGCAAAAGGGAGTGTTCTTATCCCTAACCCTTGAGGATGGAGCAATTCAGGTACCTGAGGTTGAAGAGGTAATCCAGGAATGCCCCGACCTTAAGATTGCGATAGGTCACTTTGGAATGGTAACCGTACCCGGATGGATGGAACAGATACGCCTGGCCCGCCACAAGAACGTGATGATAGAGTCAGGTGGCATAACATGGCTTTTCAACGATGAATTCTACCCGTTCAAAGGGGCAGTCCGGGCTATTCGTGAGGCCGCCGACGAGGTTGGTATGGACAAGTTGATGTGGGGGTCAGACTACCCCCGCACCATCACCGCCATCACATATCGGATGTCATACGATTTCATACTTAAGACAAATGAACTGACGGAGCAAGAGAAGGAACTGTTCCTTGGCATGAACGCCGTGAAGTTCTACGATATCAACACTGAAATAGATTTACCTTACATTAAAAACATGTCAGAATGAGCAATAATCAGAAATCAAAAACCTTTACCGTTGCACTGTCAATGGTAATCTGCCTGTTTTTCCTTTGGGCAATCAGCAACAACCTGCTGTCATCGGTTGTCAAAAAAATGATGACACTGTTTGATATAGACCAGGCCAAGGCTGAGTTCGTGGAGACCTCATATTGGTTTGCCTATTTCCTGTTCCCCATACCTATAGCCATGTTCATGAAGCGTTTCAGCTACAAGGCCGGCATAGTATTGGGACTGCTTATAGCCGCTGTAGGCGGACTGCTGTTCATGCCCGTAACACGCATGCACAGTTTCCCGCTTTACCTGTGCGCATTCTTTATCGTGGCCATAGGCATGTGTTTCCTTGAGACTGCCGCCAACCCTTACGTGACAGAACTGGGTGATCCCGCCACGGCACCGCGCCGCCTCAACCTTGCCCAGGCATTCAACGGACTGGGAGCATTCATTGCCGCCATGTTCCTTAGCAAGATCATTCTGGGCACCGAAGCCACCCGCACTGCTGAGCAGGAAATTCACACTTTCCGTATGACATACGCCATATTTGCCATAGTGCTCATAGTGATTGCCGTAGTGTTCATCTTTACCCGCCTGCCACGCATTCAGGCAGAGGATGCCGATGACAGCAACACCAAACTTATATCATTCAAGGTACTTAAGCGCAGTCACTTGCGCAACGGTGTAATAGCACAGTTCTTCTACAACGGAGGTCAGACAGCCGTTAACAGCCTGTTTTTGGTATATTGCATCAACTACGTGGGCATGACCAACAGCCAGGCCACAACATTCTTTGGTTTCTACATGCTGTTCTTCCTTTTGGGCCGATGGGTAGGCACCACACTTATGGTCAAGTTCCGTCCAGAGAACATGCTGGTATTTTACGGTATTGCAAATGTGCTGCTCTGCATAGTAGTATGCATAGTAGGCGGCAAGGCTGCCGTATATGCCATGATGGGCATATCATTCTTTATGTCAATCATGTACCCCACCCAGTTCTCATTAGCGCTCACTGACCTTAAGGGCGACACCAAGAGCGGATCAGCATTCCTGGTTATGGCAATAGTGGGTAACTCCATACTGCCCATACTCACCGCATACGTTCAGAAATCAATGGCCAACCCCAATATAGCATACTTAATACCGCTGGTTTGCTTTGCGGTTTGTGCTTGGTATGGTTGGAAAGGACATAAAGTTGTTGACTAATTGAGAAGAGATTATAATTGAAAATTGAGAATTGAGAATTGAATGGCAGAACCTGCGTTACGCAAGTGCGAGCGTATTAATTCTCAATTCTAAATTCTCAATTCTCAATTAAAAAAATATAGTTGTATGAAACAGATTCGAATTCCCGCACAGGGACAGATGATAGTAGAGGAGGCCCAGAAGCCGCAGGCCGGCCAAGGTGAAGTGCTCCTCAAGATAGGATACGTAGGATTTTGCGGATCAGACCTTAACACATTCCTGGGCCGCAACCTCATGGCCAAGGAGGCCGTAATCCCCGGTCACGAGATAGGAGCTACCATTGAGAGCGTAGGCCCTGATGTACCCGATATCCTTAAGCCCGGTATGACAGTAACGGTCAATCCTTACACAAACTGCGGGCATTGCGCCGCATGCCGTTCCGGCCACCCCAACGCCTGTGAGTTCAATGAGACATTAGGCGTTCAGCGTGACGGAGCGATGCGTGACTACATGGTATTGCCTTGGACAAAAGTGATTCCGGCACCTGGCATAGCACTGCGTGACTGCGCTCTGATTGAGCCTATGAGCGTAGGATTCCACGCTGTTTCACGTGCCCAGGTAACAGACTCAGACACCGTGCTGGTGTTTGGATGCGGAATGATAGGCGTAGGAGCCATAGTACGTGCATCCCTGCGCGGCGCCACCGTCATAGCCGTGGATCTGGATAATGAGAAACTGGCTCTGGCCAAAAGGCTCGGAGCAAGCTACACAATAAACTCAAAGGAACAGGATTTACATACTGAATTAACAGGATTGACCAATGGATTGGGCCCCACCGTAGTGGTTGAGGCAGTAGGCAGCGTACCTACCTATCAGGCAGCCATTGATGAGGTAGCTTTCAGCGGCCGCGTAGTATGCATAGGCTACTCCAAGAATGACGTAACCTTCCATACCGGCCTCTTTGTAAAGAAGGAGATAAACATCCACGGATCCCGCAACGCCATGCCGTCAGACTTTGAGGCCGTAATCCGATACCTCCAGCGCGGCACCTGCCCCAAGGATGAGCTCATCTCTGCCGTAGTAAAGCCCGATGACGCCCTCGGTGCCATGCAGAAGTGGGTGGCGGCTCCGGGCAAGGTATTCCGAATACTGGTAAACTTTACAAATTGAAAATTGAAAATTGAAAATTGAAAAAAACGAGCGAAAAAAATTTTTTCGCTCGTTTTTTAATGTCGCGGGCTTTACGCACCGCATGGCTAATTTTCAATTTTCAATTTTCAATTCTCAATTTCTTCCGCGTCCAAAGACTTAATCTGAGCAAGCAGCTCATCGGCCTCCTGTTTCAGGGTCTCAATCTTGGCCTTGATAGCGTCAACAAAGCCGTTACCGGTCTTGCTGGAGGCGTTCATGAAGCCCAGATTGTTCTCATATGTCTGGATCTCGCTCTTTTTCTGCTCATACTGGCGCTGCAGGCGCTCACGCGGTGAACCGGTTTCACGGGCTGCGCCACCACGCTGTGACTGGCGTCCGCGTCTGGTGCTCACTGCACCGCCAAATGAATCAACCACAGCCTTGAATTCTGCAGCAATCTTATCCTTGGCCTTGAACGGCACGAATCCTATTCCGTTCCACTCATCAATGAGTTGCTGAATGGCCTGGGTATCATCATCAGTGAGGTTTGCTGCATCAAAGGCCTTGAGTTTGGCTATAATCTCCTTCTTGGCTGCCAGGTTGGCGTTCTCCTCATGTTTCTTGGATGAGGTATTCTTGTCACGCTGCTCATAGAAATAGTCACATGCGCCGATAAATCGCTTCCAGATGGTATTGGTATATTTCTTCTGAACGGGACCTATCTCACGCCACTGTTTCTGCAACTCTGCCAGTTTATCACCGGTAGCTTTCCAGTCTGTACTCTCCTTGAGAGCCTCAGCCTGCTCACACAGAGCGGTCTTCTTTTCAAGGTTAGCGGTCATATCAGTCTTGGCCTGCTTGAAGAATTCTCCCTTACGGCTAAAGAAAGCATCACAAGCTGCGCGGAAACGCTCAAAAATTTTCTGATTCTGCTTGGCGGGAGCAAAACCTATGTCTTTCCATTTCTTCTGCAGGGCCAGCACCTCCTGTGTCTTGTCATTCCAGCTCTGGAATGTGGTGAGTTTATCAAACTCAATACCCTCAAGAAGTTCACAGATAACAGTCTTCTGGTCAAGGTTCTCTTTCTCCTTCTCCTTAAGCTCTTCAAAGTGCTGCTGATGACGCTTGTTTATTACGGTCGATGCCGTCTTGAACCTGTTCCAGATCTCCTCTCTGGACTCCTTTGATACGGGGCCTGTCTCACGGTAATCCTGATGCAGTTTCTGGAGCTTGCGGAACGCAGCCACTATGTCAGCCTCATCGGCCAGTTTCTCAGCCTCCTCACAGATGGCTATCTTGGCCTCCATGTTCTTCTTGAAGTCATACTCACGGAACTCGTTGTTGAGTTTCTGTATGTCATAGAACTGCTCGGCATACTGCTGGTAAGATTTCCAGAGTTCATTAGCCTTATCAGCCGGAACCTCCTTAATCTCTTTCCACTCCTGCAGAATGGTCTTGAATTCGTTATATGAAGCACCTTCAGTATTGGCCTTTTCAATAAGTGCCTTGAAACGGTCAAGCAGTGCCAGTTTCTTCTTGTAATTCTCCTTGCGTACTATCTCAAGCGCCTCCTGGGCAGCAGCCTTCTTCTCCTTTATTATATTCAGGAGTTTGCGGAACTGCTCCTCAACCGGATCCTCCTCAGGCTTGAACTCCTCAGCAGTACCTCCACCTGCCACGAATGCGGCTATCCGCTCCTCCTGAGCTGCACGCTGCAACTTATAGAAAGATTGTTTTAATGACTCCAATTCGGGACGCTTGGCCAATGAAATATCACTCACCATCTCCTGCAGACGTGCAATAATCTCTTCACGTGAGGATACGGGAGCAATAACTTCCTTCTCTTCTTCCTCAACAGATTCCACTGACTCAGCAGGAGCCTCAACCTCAGCCTCCTTCTCTACGATAGGTTCAACAGGAGCAACCTCTGCCTTAGCCTCCAAGGTGTTCTCTGTGTTCATTTCTTCACTCATAATCACTAATTGTTTGAGTTTTATACCAAAAGATGCAAATAAAAGCAAATCCCTGCAAAAATCCTATTTTTTGCAGAGATTTATTTTAAAACAGCACAAATGGCCCGTTTCCCTGTGCTAACGTGTCACCTCCCCGGCCCATAGGGCTTTAAAGAAATCCGTCACGTAGTATAGGTCTATGTCACCGGAACGTCTGGTAAGAAAATCACGGGATACGATAATCTGCTTTGCTTGAGGATGCTCTTCAACAAATTTCTGCAAACCTTTCTTGTGTTTACTCTCCACACGGTCAGTTGATTTGATTTCAATTGCAATGCGGGCATCGCCAATGACGGCATCGACTTCATCCTTATTGTAAGTGTGCCAATAGGTTAACTCTTCGGGACTGTCAGTATAGTCCAGATAGGCACGTATCTCCTGCATGACAAGATTCTCAAACGCGTGCCCATATTCCGGAGTCTCTGACATAAGATGGAAACGGTTGAGCAGATAATTGGGTATGCCCACGTCAAAGTAGTAAAATTTGGAAGTCTGTAGCAACCTGCGTTTTACCACTTTTCTATATGGCTTAACTTCAAAACCAAGCAAGGTATCATAGAGGATTTTGAAATAGGCTTTAACAGTATTGACAGAGACACCACAGTCAGAGGCGATGTTGTCATAATTCAGAATCTCCGTATTCATAACGGCAGCCACCTCAAGGAATCGTTCAAATGTAGCAATATTCTGAACAAGGGCTTCGGCCTCTATTTCTTCCTTCAGGTAGAGATTGATATATCCCTGGATACGCTTTCTTGCATCTTTTACGTCATAATGACGGGGTATCATACCGTTCTGAATTGCCCGGTCAAAATCATAATCCGGAATCTCGGCATAAACAAGCGGATACAGATGCTCTTCATTAGCGCGCCCACCCAATTGGTTTACACCTGCTTTCTTTATCTTTCTTGCACTGGAGCCGCTAAGGATAAAATGCAAGTCTTTCTCTACCATCAATTTGTGTACTATATCCAAAAGATCAGGGAGTTTCTGGATTTCATCCACTATTACCAAAGTCTTGGGAGGATACTTAACAAGCATTTCATAGAACTCCATCGTGCGACGTTCAAAACGTTTTCGGGTGTCAGGGTCAAGGAGATCAACGTAAATTGCATCCGGGAATCGTTCTCTCAACAAGGTGGATTTTCCGACCTGACGACCGCCAAACAGGAACATGCCTTCATCAAGGCGATTCACTATATCAAATATTCTATGATACATATTGCTTATGAATTTTTGCAGCATCGTTGACAATATTTCGTGAAAATCATCAGCGACAATGCAAAAATAACATAGTTCTTATAAACTACAAAATCTTTGCAAGGTTATTGATGTAATTAGGTTTTATTTTAGCTTTCTGGAAAAATACAACAAAAAAGTACAATTGGGGTCTGACCCCAATTGTACTTTTTATGGTAGGAGGTGGCTCATATCGTAAGCGTACAGTATTTCATTATCCCTGTCCAGCCCATACAGTACTTTGTGTATTTCATCATACTCAATAGCATGAATGCTAAGGTTTGTCTTGAAGCCGGTTATGTAGTTGCCGTCCCAGTCAAAGACCAGTAGTTCAGGGTAGAACTCATCATGGGAGGTTGATAGGGTATAATCGCCGTGCCGATACAAATACATCAGATACTCAGACGATGCGGCTGCTTCAGTAAAACGTACGATCTGGTACATATCACGGTTGCCAACGTAAGTGTCATCAAAGGTAAGGGCGCCTTTCTGATGTACCATGAAATAATTGTCAGCGTCAATGTCCATGTAGAGCAGATAATCCATACGAACGAATGACTGGACTACAAGGTTTCTACTGGGGTGTTTCATTATATTGCCTGAGTACGGCAGTTTCTTGTTTTGTGTCATAGTCTCCATGGGCTTATTGAAAATCTTTAGATCCACGGAGTCACCGTTGTTAATCACTGTATATCTGGGGAGAATGCGGTCAGTCTGTTCATAACGAAGAGGTAGTTCAAATTGGAATCTTGAGCCAAAGTCATTTCCCAACACCAGGGTTTCACCATTGGACATACAATCATCTGCATTCAATACCACGGTACTGCCACGAAGCAGTGATTCTGTAATATCTACCTCCTTTAAGGTGTATATTATGTTTTGAAGGTCTTCAGAATTCACATCGAACATGGCCAATATGATATGACCGTTCCTATAATAACACTGTTCTGTTGCGCACGATGTATTAAAGAACTCATTTCTGGCGCGACCGCGTTTGCAGAAGGTGCCAAGATGCCGCATGGTGTTTGAACTGTATATCTCTAACTGACCGTCAGGATTGTTTGTTTCCACCATGATTAGTGTATCGAAAACAATAATGTTATCGGCCCCCATTATTTCCATTACGTTTTTGCCTTCATATACATCGGCGGTCTTGTTAAGGTAATCCACATCATAGGTCTTAATGCTTAGAACACTGTTCTTCTTACATGAAACCAACATTATCGCAAACGCAGCAAGCAGGAAAAGGGGTGATTTTCTCATAAAGCAAACTATATTTTGTGTGACCCTCAAAATTATAACTATATCCGCTTATTTCCAAAAAAAAGTACAATTGGGGTCTGACACCAATCGTTGACACAGGGAAACGACCCTACTGTGTCATTCATTAACAGGTTATGGCTAAAGACAGATTTGAGATTAAAGAGAAAGATGACATGGGTTTCTCAACCCATGCCAAGGTTATAATAGATAAGGAAACGGGTGTAAATTACCTATTCCTTCATCATGGATACGCTGGCGGTCTTACTCCACTTCTGGATAAGGAGGGAAAACCTATTGTCACCAAGGTAGAGGGATACCAGAAATAAATAACATTTATTTGACACAGGGAAATTGACACGGGGAAACGATCCTACTGTGCTATATAATCAACGTGATTACCAGCATATAGATACCCAGTAGCACAGGGAAACGATCCTTCTGTGCTGGGAATGTGGCTATGACCACTACCAGATTTTCACTTTGTTTCCGCTTTCACAAAATGGTGATATGTGGAGAGGGCTACGCCAATGTTCTCATATCAGTTGTTATCAATGGGTGGGAAAAACTCACTCATAGTATTGTCGTTCACCCTGCCATACCATTCATAATTGTAGATCATGGCGTGACTGGCGGTGGTGTGACGTGCCAGCAGAGTGTAGAGTTCGTACAGGTTAATGTCGTGGTTGGCCTCCACTTCCTCACGGAACACGCGGGTAAAGGCGTTGGAGAGGTAGATGTTGCCTTCCAGTACGTCCGCGTGGGAGCTCTCACCGGGAGCGGCGGCGGTCAGCAACAGCACTCCGGGGATGGCCGGCATATCCTCGCCCACAGAGCCGCTATAGCAGGTCTCCATCACAAAGAATAGCTTGCGGAAGTTGTCCTGTGCGCTCTGCAGGATGCTGTGGATCTCTGACGCCCGGATATAGCCATCCTTTCCCCAGTTGATCTTCCCGTCGCAGGCCCCATGACCGCTCCAGAACAGCAGGACATTGGTTCCCTTGCTTCCATGGACCACCTGCGGCGTCCGTTCTGTCACGTTGCCCTTCAGGATATTTCCAAAATCCGCCGGAGTGAGTTCGCTGATCTTGTAGTCAATTTGGATGTCAGTGTGCAGGTTCTCCCCATCGGGGGTCACGTGTACCACGCCCGGGTGCGGGTTCTCGGGATTGTTTGCGATATCATCCTCAACAACCAGAACGATGTGGTCGTCGTCGTAGCCGGCCTTCTTGAGCATGCGATAGATGTACAGTGCATCGGCCTGGTGTCGGTAGTTGGTCCAGCCGGTGGAGGTGGCCATCACCACAGCACAGCAGTCGGTAAGCGGTTCGTAGGATACTCCCTTGACGTTTTTATCAAAGTTCATATACCCTTCCGCCATAAAATTCCACATCTGGTCCATACTGCTCATCCGCGCGTGGTCACTGCGGGTCAAGTAATCAGCCAGGTGATACTGCCCGTCGAAGTAGCGCCAGTGGCCATACCAGGTGCCCAACTGGCTGATGTGCGTCTCACGGTCAAAGATCCAACTGCCGGACGCGCCTGACATGCTGGGAATGTGGCCGTAGCGGATGCTCTGAAAGCCGCGGCGGAGGCCGTCGGCTGTCCAAGAGAATTCGTCGCCGCTGCCGTCGCAGGCGTCCATCACGGCCACAATGGCCTCGCGGACCGTCTCCAACCCTGCCGTCTCCTTGTGGGCCAGTGCCAGTGCCAGCAGGGTGAAACTGTCGTAGAACTGGGCGCCACCGCTTTGGACCTCGCGACCGGTGACAGCTTTACGGGTGGCGGGGAATCCGCTTTCTGGGTCACCACAGAGGGCGATGCCATGGTATTCATGAGTTAATTTCCCTTCCAGCAACTGGTTGCAACCGATGTCGGTACAGTAAATATCGGGGAAGTAATCCTTGACAAGGATAGGCTGAGAGTCCATCGCCTCAGTGCCCAAATTGATACCCTCTTCGTCAATCACCGCGTTCAGCATCAGCATGTCCTCCACAGACGAAGGGACAAAGATAATGACGGGAAGAATTAAGAAATACGAGTCCATGCTGGCCTGGATCTGCCTGATACAGGAGCGCAGGCTCTCTTTGTCGGAGAATACGTATTCCTGGTAGGAACGATATCTCAGCTCGGTGGCAAAGTATTTCGTATAGGAGGCAAAGGAGGAGACATAGTCGTCTGCGTCCCTGCCTCGCGACAGCATAATGATGTGGCCAGGCAGAAGCTGCTTCCGGAGGATGTTCAGCATGGCCTGGGTCTGGGCCAGGTCGCTCTCGCTCATGCAGAAGATATTGGGGGCGGTCTTGTTGCTGCCACCATAGATGCGCTGGATCTCGGCCGAGGTGACGCTGGGCATGATGACCGGGATGCGGTAGCTCAGGCTCTGACGGGCCAGCATTCGCGCGTCGCGGCTGTACTCAGGTCCCACTATGGCAGTGTAGGAGTCATCATGGGTGATACGATATACTTCATCCTTAATATTGGTGCCATCCTCATCAATCCACTCCAGATCCAGCTTCACACGCTGCCATAGGCCCTCCTGGGCCTGATCGATGGAGGCGAGTGCCCCTTGCGCCAGGGGTTTCCAGCTGTCCCACTGGGATTGGGGCATCACGACGGCCACCTTGTAGGTGGTGGTCACGTACTGCGGCCCGGGCATTTCCTTGTTGCAGGCAAGCAGGATCAGGGAGACTGCAAGCAGTCCGAAGAATCTGTCAATACGCATAGCCAGCCTCCTTTTCCAAAGCGTTATCCTTATATTGATTCTCCAGCGCGGTCCAGGCATCCAGCGAGAACGGCCAACTCTCGTTCTTGCTTGCAAAATTTTGAAAGAAACGTCCGTTGAAGCTGATGTACACATGCCCCGTGGACATGCCATAGTCTGCATGTGCCGGCCAGGAACTGTTCTGCACCCACTCGGACACGTATTCTCTCACGATGCCTCCCAGATCCAGGATCAGGGAGAAGGGTAGAATGTCGGTATAAGGACTGCAGTCATCCCCGATGCCGATCGTAGCATAGTACCTCCAGGAGAAATTGAATGCGCCCAGACGGGAGGATCCGCACACCGGGACGATGAGACCCTCATAGGAATAGAACAGCTTCACGACTTCCTGCTCAAACAGGATGCTGTAAAGCTCGTCCGCCATATTCAGACCCTCATAGCCCGTGGAAAGGACGCATTTCTGGAAGCCCGCTCCCCCGTTATCCCTGTAACCGTCCTCGATTCCCTGCGAAATCTCATCGATGATGCGGTCACCGTCCAGGCCCTTGAGCAACACCAGTTCAAAATCTTTCATGATGGCCCCGGCTAGCCAGGCGCCGCCGTAGCGTTTGAGCAGAGCGGTGGAAATTCCCCCGCCGTAAGTCTTGTCGCTGTCCAGCAGCAGGATGCGCCCTTTGGGGAGCGTCACGCCATCCACCAGCGGTTCGAATTCCGGGCCGCAAAGAATCAGAGCCTTGCTTTCGTCGGAGCCGGCCAACCAGTCGTTGAACTGGCTGCGCGCCTCGGTGAGGTTGTTCGGTTTAAGCAAGTGGACCGTAATGCCGGGCTGTGCCGACACACTCTCCATCAATGCTTTGAGAATGGGCTCATTGTATCCGTCGCCCGCCATGCCGGTGGTCGTTGCGAACATGACGGTCAAGTCCTTTTCAACAATGCCTGCAGATTTGTCCTTATTACAAGCAGGCAATAAAACCGTCAGCGCTACAAGCCATATTCCGAGTCTATTTATCACCCCTCAAAACTAAAATACGGCGCAATATAATAAAAGAAACGGACTCTGAAAAAAGACAGAGCCCAAAACTTACAATAAACGGTTCTGTCAAATAATCAACGTGATTACCAGCATGTAGATACCCATGCCCAGAAGGTCATTGGTAATCTGGACAAAGGGGCCGGTGGCAATGGCGGGATCGATGTGAATCTTTTCAAATATCAGTGGCAGCAGGGTACCCCATAAAGTTCCTATCAGGACCAGGGCAAACAGGCTCACCGGCACGGCGTATGTCACTATCTGGGTAGGACCGAACTGATACATGTTGTATGCCAGCACAAGCAATGACAGCACCACTGCATTAAGCAGAGCCACTGCACTCTCCTTGAAAACCTGCTTCCAGATATTTGATGTATTGAGCGAACCGTTTGCAAGACCCTGTACCACTATGGCCGATGACTGGGTGCCCACGTTACCACCCGTACCTCCGATAAGGGGGATAAAGAGCAGCAATCCCAGATAACCCTGCAATGTAGGTTCAAACTTGCCAAGCAGCATGGAGTTGAGGATACCTCCTAACATACCTATCAGAAGCCATGGAATACGTGACCACATCTGGCGGAACACGCTGTCGGCGGTCTCTACGTCACCGGTAAGACCTGATGCCATCTGGTAGTCATGCTCCTGTTGTTCACGCAACTCATCAATGACATCATCAACGGTAATCTGGCCCTGCAAACGGCCTATGCTGTCCACGACAGGAACCGATACCAGGTTATATTTTTCTATAAGCTGAACCACATCATCAATGGGAGTGTCAACCTTGGTGCTTATCACGTCCTCATCCATCACATATTTCACCTTTGAAACCGATGGATTGGTTATCATCTTCTTGAGCGGGAACACGCCTTTGAGGCGGCCGTCATCATCGACCACATAGACATTATATATGTCGTCAAGATCCTCTGCCTGCTTGCGCATCTCCTGCAGGCACTCGGGCATGGACATATTCTCATTAACCACCACCATCTCAGTGCCCATAAGACCACCGGCGGTGTCCTCATCATATTGCATCAGGTCAACGATATCGCTGGCCTGCTCTATATCGCCTATGTGGGCAAGCACCTCCTCCTGCTTATCCTCATCCAGGTCCTGAATGATATCAACGGCATCATCAGTGTCCATGTTGTCGATGAACTTACTGGCAATGAGTTCTGAGGGGAGTTCATCAAGCAACCGCTTACGGTTGTCCTCATCCATCTCCACCAGCACATCGGCAGCCGTCTCATTGTCAAGCTGGCGATATACCAGGCGGGCATCCTCAACGTCCAGCTCATCGCACAGCTCGGCTATATCGGCGGGGTGCATCTCATCAAGGATGGCCTTCAGCTTGGCGGCATCCTTGTTCTCTATCACTTCAAGAATGTTATTCAGAAAATCCTTATCCTCCATAATTCTGAATATTGTGACCCTGAAGTCGGGTCAAGGTAAACGTTTGTTTTTTCTGTTCTCTACGGCGTTCAGGCTTTGCCTTCAACCATAAGCGTCAGTTTAATGAAGTCTTCAACTGACAGCTGCTCGGGGCGTTTGTCCAAGTACGGGCAGTCCGCCGGTAGAGGGGAGTCTTTCTCATAGACCTGACGCAAGGAGTTGCGCAACATCTTGCGGCGCATTCCGAACGTGGATTTCACAATCTTGCGGAACAGTGCCTCGTTGCACTCCAATGAGCGGCGGTTGTTGCGTTGCAACCGGATAACGCCGCTCTTGACCTTTGGAGGCGGGTCAAAAACGTTTTCATTGACGGTAAAGAGATATTCGGTATCATACCAGGCCTGGATGAACACGCTCAGTATGCCGTAGTCCTTGTTGCCGGGACCGGAGCAGATGCGCTGTGCCACCTCACGCTGCAGCATTCCGGTGCAGCAGGGTATGAGTTCCTTGTAATCCAGCATCTTGAAGAATATCTGGCTGGATATGTTATACGGATAGTTGCCGGTGAGCACAAACTGGCGCCCGCCGAACAGTTCCTTGAGGTCAAGCTGAAGGAAATCGGCCTCAATTACATTGAGTTCAGGATAGTGTTCATGCAGATAGACTACTGACTCGGTGTCTATCTCAACCACCTTGAGCTCACGTTCTTTCTGACTTAGGAATTGTGTAAGAACCCCTGTACCGGGTCCTATTTCAAGAATCGGAAGGTCGGCGCGTACATCAACAGTGCCGGCTATCGCCTGAGCGATACCCATATCCCTCAGGAAATGTTGGCCTAATGCCTTTTTCGGTCTTACTGTCTGCATCAACGTCGTCCATATATAGCTTTATTAGTTACCGAATCACGAAAATATGTTATATCTTCGCGGTATGAATGCTGACCTCCCGCCGCATCCGTGCTGCAAAGGTAGGCATTTTCATCTAAAAGATGAACTCCGTTTTATGAAAAAGATTACATCTACGACACTTAAGATACTCATACCGCTGCTCATATCGGCAGTGATACTATTCTTTACATACCGGGACTATGATTTCAGCCGTTTCCGGGCAGATCTGGGCAGCATCAAATGGGGATGGCTCATAGCAGCGCTCTCATTCAGCGCCTTAGGGCCATTGTTCCGCGGCCTAAGGTGGAACCTGCTTCTGGAACCCATAGGGTATGACGTCCCTAAAAAAGACACCGTACTGACCGTATTCACCGGTTATGCCGCAAACATAATCATTCCACGTGTAGGTGAGATATGCCGATGCGGAATGCTGGAGCAAAACGCCCGTGTGCCATTCAGCAAGGGTCTTGGCACCCTGGTTGCAGAACGTGTGGTTGACGCAGTTTTGCTTGGTCTGATAGTTTTGACAGGCATACTGGTTTCATGGAATGAGTTCATGCTGCTTCTTACTCCTGATGCCGATACGGCAGGGCCGGCAGCAGAGAGCGTTCCGCTGTTACAGAATCCCAAATTCTGGATCTGGACCATAGGAATCATACTCGTTATCATCATCTGCTGGCGGATATGCGTTAAATTCCGCCTTGGGGATAAAGTAAAGAATTTTATACTGGGATTCTGGGAGGGATTCATGTCTCTCAAACAGATAAAGCGCCTGCCTCTGTTCCTTGCCTACTCCATAGGAATATGGTTATGCTACTACTTTGAGCTGTATTTGGCATTCTACTGTCTGCCATCGACCGCTGCCGTAGGCCCTGTGGCCGGGCTGGCATGTTTTGCAGCCAGCAGCGTGGCGGTACTGGTACCCACTCCAAACGGTGCCGGACCGTGGAACCTGGCTATTGTCAAGATGCTGGGCATATACGGAGCCAAGCTGAATGAAGCTCAAATCATGTCATTCGTACTTCATTTCTGCCAGACTATGATCTATCTGCTCTGCGGATTCATAGCCTGGATTGCCCTCAAAATAATACACCGCAATGGAACATCCGGAGAATAGTGACGAGTATAAAGGACTGGCTGTAAACAGCGGAGTGGTAAGCCCCGGTTCCATCAATCCATACTTCCAGAACCGCCGCAAGAGCCGCCCTACCCTTTCCGTGCAGGATTATGTGGATGGCATAGTGAAGGGTAACGTGACCGTTCTCAGCCAGGCCGTCACACTGGTGGAGAGCCTCAAACCTGAGCATCAGGCCATTGCCCAGGAGGTGATTGAAAAGTGCCTTCCCTACACCGGTAATTCCGTACGTATAGGCATAAGCGGTGTGCCGGGTGCCGGAAAGAGCACCAGTATCGATGCATTCGGACTGCATGTACTCAAGGATGGCGGTAAGCTGGCCGTGCTGGCCATTGACCCCAGCTCAGAGCGTACCAAAGGCAGCATATTGGGTGACAAGACACGCATGGAACGTCTGGCCGTGCACCCCAAGGCTTTCATACGTCCCAGCCCGGCAGCCGGCTCACTGGGAGGCGTAGCCCGCAAGACCCGTGAGACCATAGTTCTGTGTGAGGCAGCCGGTTTTGACAAGATATTCGTGGAGACCGTCGGTGTAGGCCAGAGTGAGACCGCAGTCCACTCCATGGTTGACTTTTTCCTGCTCATACAGCTGGCCGGGACCGGCGATGAGCTGCAAGGCATCAAGCGCGGCATCATGGAGATGGCCGACGGCATAATCATAAACAAGGCCGATGGTGACAACATAACCAAAGCCGAACAGGCCGCCAGCTCATTCCGCAACGCCCTGCACCTGTTCCCGCCATCGGAAAGCGGCTGGACGCCCCAGGTTATAACCTACTCCGGATTTTACGAGTACAAGATCAAGGAGGTCTGGGATATGGTTTGGGCCTACATAGACTTTGTAAAGAAGAACGGCTACTTCCAGTACCGCCGCAACGAGCAGGCCAAATACTGGATGTATGAGACCATAAACGAATCCCTCAAGAACGGCTTCTACCACAATCCCGAGATAGCAGCTAAGCTCGCTGAATTTGAGACTCAGGTCCTGGGAGGCCAGCAAACCTCTTTTGCCGCCGCACGCCGCCTTCTAGACCTCTACCGCTTAAAGAAATAGCCCAGCAAAAAAAAAGAGACGCGATGGCGTCTCTAATTTTGCTGGGCTACCCGGACTCGAACCAGGAAAGGCAGGACCAGAATCTGCAGTGTTACCATTACACCATAGCCCAGTACATTGCTCAAAAGCGGTGCAAAGAGCACTCATTCGTCTTGAAAACGGAGAACGCATTTTGTGATAACCTTTTTTGACGGCATAATCCGGACTCCGTATAAGTTTTTGATTATTTTTGCAGATAAGAAATTATACAACACCATATAATGGCAAAAAAGAAAAAGAGAGAAAGCATCATAGAGAGCATCATAGAAGGCATTCAGGAACGTAAGGGAGAGAATATAACCGTAGTTGACCTGACAGGTATAGAAGATACCGTATGCCAATATTTTGTAATATGCCAGGGAGGAACACCAAACCAGACTATGGCCATTGAAGACTCCATCCGTGAAACAGTCCGCATTAAGGAGGGACGCAAGCCTGACTATGTGGAGGGTACACGCTACGCACACTGGATAGCCATGGATTACGGTGATGTAATGGTACACATTTTCATTCCGGAACTGCGCAAGTTCTATGACCTGGAGCACCTTTGGGCCGATGCCGTCCTGGAAGAGATACCAGACCTCAACTGACACCTTGACACAAACCCTACTGACATTTTCATTTTTTATGGCAGACAATAACGATAAAAAGAACAAAGGCGGATTTAAGGGCATATCATGGTTCTATATCATCCTTTTCATAGGCCTGGGATATATCCTTCTAAAGGATGACAACTCATCGCTTTCCGGAACCGCCACATATACTGAGTTCAAGGATTTTGTTGACAAGGGCTATGTAAGCGAACTTGTCATCTACTCCAACATGAACAGTGTGGATATGTACATCAAGCCTGATTCAGCCAAGTACATATTCGGTGACCGCGCCCAGCAACAGCAGCCGCTCACCAAACCCATGCTCACCGTAGGAGTTGGTTCTTTGGATAACCTGCAGGAGTTCATTGACAATGCCGAGGCGGAGGGCAAGTTCAACGGCCAGGTTGAATACCGCAAACGTTCACATACCATTACAGACATACTGATAAACATATTCCCCTTTGTGCTTATCATAGCGTTATGGATATTCATGTCTAGACGTTTAGGCGGCGGTGCAGCCGGAGGTGGAGGAGTGTTCAGCGTAGGCAAGTCAAAGGCCCGTATCTATGAGAAGGGACAGGCTGACCGTGTAACCTTCAAGGATGTGGCCGGACAGGCCGAGGCCAAGACTGAGGTTGAGGAGATAGTAGAGTTCCTCAAGAACCCCAAGAAATACACTGACCTGGGCGGAAAGATACCCAAGGGAGCGCTGTTGGTAGGCCCTCCGGGTACCGGTAAGACCCTGCTTGCCAAGGCTGTAGCCGGTGAGGCCGATGTTCCCTTCTTCTCGCTGTCAGGTTCTGACTTTGTTGAGATGTTTGTGGGTGTGGGTGCATCACGCGTACGTGACCTGTTCCGTCAGGCCAAGGAGAAGGCCCCCTGCATTATATTCATAGATGAAATTGATGCTGTGGGCCGCGCCCGTGGCAAGAACCCCGCGATGGGCGGCAATGATGAGCGTGAGAACACTCTCAACCAGTTGCTTACTGAGATGGACGGATTTGGCACCAACAGCGGTGTAATCATTCTGGCAGCCACCAACCGTGTGGATATCCTGGACAAGGCTCTGCTGCGTGCAGGCCGTTTTGACCGTCAGATACACCTGGATCTGCCTGACCTGAACGAGCGTAAGGCTGTGTTCGGCGTACACCTTAAGAACATAAAACTGAGCAAGGATGTAGATATAGACCTGCTGGCCCGCCAGACCCCGGGATTCTCAGGTGCCGATATTGCCAACGTATGTAATGAAGCAGCCCTGATAGCCGCCCGCCATAACAAGAAGAAGGTTGAGAAGGAAGATTTTCTGGCAGCCGTTGACCGTATAGTAGGAGGCCTTGAAAAGAAGACCAAGGTACTTACAGCCGATGAGAAGCGTACCATTGCACTGCATGAGGCAGGTCACGCCACGCTCTCCTGGTTCTTAGAGTATGCCAATCCGCTTATCAAGGTAACCATCGTACCACGTGGACGTGCGCTTGGTGCCGCCTGGTATCTGCCTGAGGAGCGCCAGATAACTACTAAGGAGCAGATGCTTGACGAGATGTGCGCCACCTTAGGCGGACGTGCCGCTGAGGAACTCTTTACCGGACATATCTCAACCGGTGCCATGAATGACCTGGAGCGCGTAACCAAACAGGCTTACGGCATGATTGCATACGCCGGCATGAGTGACAAGCTGGCCAACCTGTGCTACTACAGCAGCACTGATGAGTATGCCTTCCAGAAGCCCTACTCTGACAAGACAGCTGAACTCATTGATGAGGAGGTTAAGGCCCTCATAGCCCAGCAGTACGAACGCGGTAAGAAACTGCTACTGGAACATGAGGAGGGACACCATCAGCTGGCCCAGTTGCTCATAGAGCGGGAGGTTATAATGGCTGAGGATGTGGAGCGCATATTCGGAAAACGCCCATGGGCATCCCGCAGTGAGGAGATACTTGAAGAAGAAAAAACATCTGAAAGTGCACCTGTTACGGAAAACAAAGATAAAGTTGAACCCTAAAAACCTGAAGCAGTGAGCCAGACCGACAAATCAAAAGAGAGCAAGAAGTCAAACTTTCTTGTAAGAACCATTACAGCAGTGGTATTTGCCTCAATTATGCTGTTCTGCATCCTCAAGGGTGCGCCTTGGTTTGTAGGACTGTTTGCCGTATGCACCATTCTTACCACCATAGAATATACCGGGCTTGCCAACCAGTTCAAGATGGCCAATGCAAGCCGCCTGTGGGCCACTGTAGCCGCATTTACATTCTATGCCGCCATAGTAGGGCTGTCAGTGATGCAGAGCAGCGCCGTGCTGTTCCTGCCGTTCATCTTCACCCTGATAGTGATAATGGTGCGTGAGCTCTATTACCGTAAGCCCAGCCCTATAAATGACTGGGTGCAGACACTGTTCCCATCCTTTTACATTGCCCTGCCGTATGCCCTCACATCACTGCTGGCTTTTGATGTACAAGGTCCTGACACGGGTTACTGTCCTGTAATTCCACTTACACTGTTCGTCTTCCTGTGGTGCAATGATGTAGGCGCATACTGCACCGGATGCACCATAGGCAAGCACAAACTGTTTGAACGCATATCACCCAAGAAGACATGGGAGGGTTCAATAGGAGGTGCCGTACTCACCATGGTAGCAGCTTTCCTGCTGCACACATTCCTGCCGGATTGGTACAGCTTTATGCCTGTATGGGTATGGATAGGTATGGCGCTTGTAGTTGTGGTATTCGGCACATGGGGTGACCTTATCGAGTCACTCATGAAACGTGAGATGGGAATAAAGGATTCAGGTAAGATCCTGCCGGGACACGGCGGGATGCTGGACCGCTTTGACAGCGCACTGCTGGCTATCCCGGCCACCGTAGTCTACTTAAGCCTTATCGGATTTTACTTCTAAGAGACTGATTATCTGTTCTGCCGCATGGTCTGGCGCTCCGGCTGGGCCCAGAATGGTTTTCATCTGCTCATAACCTTCCAGCTGCATACGGCGCTCCGTAGTATCAGAAAGCAGAGGCACAAGGTGTTCATGTACATTCTGAGCATTCATATCATTACCCAACAGCTCCGGAACCACCTCAGAAGCCGATACCAGATTTACAAGTGACACGAAACGTATCCTTACCAATAACCTGACGGCCCAACTCATGGGAATCCTGTAACAAACCACTTGAGGCACATCAAACAGCGCAGTCTCAAGCGTAGCGGTACCTGATGTCACCAATGCGGCATATGCTGATTCAAGCACACCGAAGGTATTGCCATAAACTTTCTCAATATCCGTTGAGCCTATGATGCTGTCATAGAACTCCGGCTCTATGCCCGGAGCACAGGCCAGCACTGGGCGGATGGTGTCAATATTTTTTATCGCTTCAAGCATTATGGGCAGGTTACGGCTTATCTCCTGACGGCGGCTGCCGGCAAGCAGCGCAACCACGCGTCGGCCGTCATCTGTCAGAGCCGGTTTACGGCTCTTGTCGGCCTTGAAAGCCGTTACCTCATCAACAGTAGGATTGCCTACATAACATATCTTGTAGTTGTGACGCTGGAAATACTCCACCTCAAACGGAAGAATGGAGAAAAGCTCATCCACATCACGGCGTATATTCCTGATTCTCCAGCTCTTCCATGCCCATATCTTAGGTGAGATATAGTAATAGACCGGGATGCCCAGTTTGTGTACTTTTTTTGCAATGGAAAGATTGAATCCGGGGTAGTCAACAAGTATGACGACATCGGGCTTCCAATCTGAGATATCCCGGAAACAGAGATTGGCTCCTCCCAGTATAGTGCCAAGGTGTGTAAGCACCGGCCAAAAACCCATATAGGCAAGCTCACGGTAATGCTTGACCAGCTTTCCGCCCGCAGCCTGCATCAAATCACCTCCAAAACAGCGGAACTGTGCAGAGGCATCCTTCCGGGCTATTGATTTCATCAGATTGGAGGCATGAAGATCACCCGATGCCTCACCTGCTACTAAATAGTATCTCATATATACCTTTTTGCAGATGTCAAAATTAGTATAATTTTCCCATATACCGATTTTTTGCAGTAACTTCACGCCCTAAAACTGTAACGTATGGGAAAAATCATAGCATTGGCCAATCAGAAAGGCGGTGTAGGTAAGACCACAACCACCATAAACCTGGCTGCATCGCTTGCCACGCTTGAGAAAAAGGTTCTTG
Organism: uncultured Bacteroidales bacterium; assembly: GCA_902763885.1. Lineage (GTDB taxonomy): Bacteria > Bacteroidota > Bacteroidia > Bacteroidales > Bacteroidaceae > Colenecus. The sequence goes on from CACWTU010000003.1 coordinate 146,982, forward strand.
TAGTAGATGCTGATCCTCAGGCAAACGCATCGTCAGGTCTGGGTGTTGACATCCAGTCACTCAGCAGTACGGTTTACGAGTGTCTGGTAAACGGTATCAATCCAAAGGATGCTATCCGCAAGGCTTGCATTGACGGACTCGATGTAATGCCTTCACACATAGATCTGGTTGGCGCCGAGCTGGAACTGATGAACACGCAGAGCCGTGAAACGGTGATGAAAAAGATGTTGGACAGCATCAGGAAGGATTATGATTACATCCTGATAGACTGCTCTCCCTCATTGGGTCTTATCACAGTGAATTCACTCACTGCCGCTGACTCCATAATCATTCCCGTACAGTGCGAGTATTTTGCCCTGGAGGGTATAAGCAAACTGCTCAATACCATCCGCATAATCAAGACCAAGCTGAACCCCGCACTTGACATAGAGGGATTCCTGCTCACCATGTATGACTCCCGTCTGCGTCTGAGCAACCAGATCTATGACGAGATAAAGAAACACTTCCAGGAACTGGTGTTTGATACGATAATATCCCGCAATGTTAAGCTGAGTGAGGCTCCCAGTTACGGTCTGCCCGCAATACTTTATGATGCTGATTCCAAGGGAGCCAAGAACTATCTGGCCCTGGCACAGGAAATACTGAAGAAAAACGAACAGAAATGACGATTCAAAAGAAATCGGCACTGGGCCGCGGCCTTGATGCCCTGATATCAACTGATTTTGTAAAGACCCAAGGTTCTTCATCCATCAATGAGGTTCCTTTGGACCAGATACACGCCAACCCGGACCAGCCTCGCCGTGACTTTGATCCCGAGAGCCTGGCAGAACTTGCCGATTCACTACGCGAGATAGGCATAATCCAGCCTATCACACTGCGCAAGATCAAGGATGGCGATTATCAGATCATAGCCGGTGAACGACGTTTCCGCGCAGCAGGTATAGCCGGTCTCAAGACCATTCCGGCCTATATCCGCACCGCCGATGACGAGAACGTGATGGCTATGGCACTCATCGAGAACATACAGCGTGAGGACCTGAACTCAATGGAAGTGGCACTTGCCTGCCAGAACCTGCTTGAGGTTTATAAGATGACCCAGGAGCAACTCAGCTCCCGCATAGGCAAGAAGCGCGCCACCATAGCCAACTACATACGTCTGCTCAAACTGCCGGCTGAAATCCAGGTGGCACTCAAGAACAGACAGATAGACATGGGCCATGCCCGTGCCCTGCTGGCCATTGATGACCCGGTTAAACAGCTCCGTCTGTTTCATGAGCTCACCAAATACGGCTATTCCGTACGTATGGTTGAGCAGAAAGCCCGCCAGATGAATGAGGGCCGTATGAACAGGAATAAAGAGAAAACTGACAACACTCTTGCTCCGTTAGGAAGACATCTTTCCAGATTTCTGAATGCACCTGTAAAATTCAAGACCACCGCGAGCGGCAAAGGCAGCATCAACATTTCATTCAAGGATGAAGATGACCTGGCTCGCATAATGCAACTGCTCGACCAACTCAGCAAATGACCATTCGCTCCGGAATAAAAAGAACCGTACTGCTCTTTCTGATGGCAGTGATGACCGCCCTCTCGGCCCGGTCACAGGAGGCCGGCACTCTCTTATTCCGTGAAGACTCCGTCCGCAGCGCCCGCATGGACAGCATCTACCGTTCCCTGAATGACACCGCCACATGGGCACGTGAGATGGAATTTGTAAGGAACCTGCAGTTTGAGGAGAAAAATGACTCTGATCTGATAAAACAAGCTGAGCAGGATATCCGGAGCGAGAAGCCTAAACGCCTCAGATGGAGAGATAAAGAGGCTATGGCAATAGAGGAGATAAATCTTTCCAAGACTGAATGGGAACCAGAGCCCCGTCTTGCCGTATGGTTCTCCCTGCTTTTCCCCGGAGGCGGCCAGATCTACAACCGCAAATTCTGGAAGCTGCCCATCATCTATGGAGGATATGTAGGATGTATCTATGCCCTCACATGGAACCAGTCAACATACTCTGATTATCAGAATGCATACGTTGACATAATGGATGATGACCCCAACACCAAGAGCTATGAGGATTTCCTGCCCCCGCACTATGAAATAGACACGGACATGGAACAGTGGCTTAAGGATGTGTTCAAGCAGCGTAAGAACAAATACCGCCGATACCGTGACCTGAGTATCTTTGCCTTTGCCGGAATGTATATCGTGGCAGCCATCGATGCGTACGTTGATGCCGAGCTGTCACATTTTGACATATCACCTGACCTGAGTCTCAATATTGAGCCGCGTCTGATGATGGACCACATGGGAGCCCCCATAGCGGGATTCTCATTAGCTTTTAACTTCAAATGAGAGGTAAGTGTCTGATTCTGGCATTAGCATTGGTTTCCGTGAATGAGATGGAAGCTCAGGAGTTTTATGCTGACAGCACTGATGTTTTCATGGACAGCACGGCGGTCTGTACTGACTCACTCACTGTCGAGTTCCCTGAGAGCATGGATTTTGATATAGACAGCATAATGGGAATCTGGTTTGCCAAGCAGTACCTCTCTTATGACTCTGACTGCATGGAGAGTTCAGTCAACCCCAAATTCAGCGACACCGTATATGCTGAGCGTCTAAGCAGCCTCCCTACCATAGTGGAGATGCCTTACAACTATGTTACGCGCAGTTCCATTGATGCCTATATGGGGCGTAACCGTAGCATAATATCATTCGCGCTCGGCATGTTGCCTATCTATGAAGACCTGTTCGTGGAGGCACTCATGAAGTACAACGTCCCGCTGGAGCTCAAGTATCTGCCCATAGTGGAATCGGCACTCAAGCCAAAGGCCTACTCACGTGCCGGCGCCGCCGGAATGTGGCAGTTCATCTACAGCACCGGCCGCAAATATGACTTGCAGGTGAACAGCCTGGTTGATGACCGTTATGACATAGCCAAGGCATCCGATGCCGCGGCACACCACCTGCGTGACCTGTATGACATGTTCGGTGACTGGTCACTTGCCATATCGGCCTATAACTGCGGGCCGGGTAACATCACCAAGGCAATAACACGCTCAGGCGGCAAGCGTGACTTCTGGGATATCTATCCCTATCTGCCACGCGAGACCCGCGGCTATCTGCCTGCATTCATTGCCGTGAACTACGCCATGAGTTTCTACAAGGAACACGGCATATGCCCCATGACATCGGCCCGTCCAAGCCAGACAGATACCCTGCATATAAAGCATAACCTGCACATAAGCCAGATTATGCATTACAGCGGTATCAGCCAGGATGAATTAAAGGCTCTTAACCCGCAGTACCTCACTGAGGTCATTCCGGGAGCCTACCGCACCTGCGTCATTACCCTGCCCCAGCAGTACATCAAGCCGTTGGTTGAGGCAGGTGATTCACTCTATGAGTATGACAAGGAGAAATACTTCCCCAAGTCCAAGCTGGCGTACATAGATGATGACATGAAGAACCGTGTCACCTACGTTACACATAAGATAAAATCAGGTGAGACTCTTGGCAGCATAGCCATCAAGTACCACACCACGGTCAAGAACATAAAGAACTGGAACAATCTTAAGAGTGACAACATCAGGGCCGGCAAGACTCTGAGGATTTACAATAGATAACATTTAATTGTGCAGCAAGATGAGTGAAGATAATCTTTTTTCGCCCGATGAAGAGAGACTCATAGATGAGGCCTTCCAGCATCTGATTGACTCATATCTCCAGACCAAGCACCGCAAGAAGGTGGAGATAATAACCAAGGCGTTCCAGTTTGCCCGCCAGGCACACCGTGGCGTGCGCCGTCACTCCGGTGAACCATATATAATGCATCCTCTTGCCGTAGCACAGATAGTATGCTCCGAGATCGGGCTCGGATCTACCTCTATCTGCTCTGCACTCCTGCATGATGTGGTTGAGGATACCGATTACACCACTGATGACATAAAGAACGTTTTCGGGCCCAAGATTGCACAGATTGTTGACGGACTGACCAAGATAGCCGGCGGAATATTCGGTGATAAGGCATCGGCCCAGGCAGAGAACTTCAAGAAACTGCTGCTCACCATGAATGACGATATCCGCGTCATCCTTATCAAGATTGCAGACCGACTGCACAATATGCGCACGCTTGACAGCATGCAGCCGCGCAAGCAGTACAAGATAGCAGGTGAGACACTCTATATCTACGCTCCCCTGGCATACCGCCTGGGACTTAACAAGATAAAGTCAGAACTTGAGGACCTCAGCTTCAAATACGAGCATCCGGCAGAGTACAAGGACATACAGCAGAAACTGAATTTCTCCCGTGAGGAACTGAACAACATCTATGAAGATTTCACATCACCTATCACGGAGAAACTGGATGCACTGGGTATAACATACAATATGTTCGGGCGTATCAAATCACCTTACTCCATCTGGAAGAAGATGAACAAGAACAACCTCACGTTTGATGAGGTGTATGATATTCTTGCCGTAAGGATTGTCTTTGACCCCAAAACCCTTGCCGATGAACAGAGTGAATGCTTTGACATTTATCTGGCACTCACCAAGATATATAAGTCACACCCCGACCGCCTGCGTGACTGGGTAACACATCCCAAAGCCAACGGTTATCAGGCCCTGCACGTGACTCTTATGAGCAACAGCGGCCAATGGGTGGAGGTACAGATACGCAGCCGCCGCATGGATGACATTGCTGAACAGGGTATCGCCGCACACTGGAAATACAAGGACGCCGTATCATTTGAGGATGACGAGAGTGAGCTTACACACTGGCTGGAGACCATCAAGGAGATCCTTGAAGACCCGCAGCCGGACTCAATGGATTTCCTTGACACCATCAAGCTCAACCTTTACTCATCGGAGATATTCATATTTACCCCAAAAGGTGAACTGCGCACCATGCCGCAGGGCAGTACGGTCCTTGACTTTGCATTCACCATCCATACCTATATAGGAACCAACTGCATAGGTGCCAAGGTAAACCATAAGCTTGAGGCCATAAACTATGAGCTCAAGAGCGGTGACCAGGTGGAGATTCTTACCTCCAAGAGCCAGAAGATTAGCCCTGAATGGCTGGATTTTGTGACCACAGCCAAGGCCCGCGGCAAGATAAAGCAGCTGTTGCGCAAGGAGGAACGCGCCAATCAGAAGTTCGGTGAGGCCATCTTCCATGAGTTCCTTGAGAAAGAAGAGGCTGAGGTTGATTCTGACAAGATGGAACGTATATGCCACCTTCACGGAATCAACACCCGTGATGAATTTATGGTTGCGCTCGGCCAGAAGAAGATTATTCTGGGTGATGCCGAGCGTAATATTATAAAAGGTGAGAGTGACAGCTGGTACAAAAGGTTCTGGTCATCATTCTCATCATCATCCAAGGATAAGGAGAAGAAGGCTGAGGGTGACGTTCAGGCTGATGTTGACGTAAAGAAGACGCTCATCATCAATGATATGGATACGCACAAATACACCTTTGCCAGCTGTTGCAATCCCGTGCCGGGTGATAGCGTATTGGGCTTTGTTGATGAGAAGGGACATATCACCATCCACAAGCGCAAGTGTGAGGTTGCCAACAAGCTCAAGTCAGCCAAAGGTAACCGTATCCTTACCGTGGAGTGGCAGATTGAGAACAGCCTCTTCCCTGTTACAATCTACATTAAAGGTCTGGACAGCATAGGAACGCTCAGCAAGGTTACTGAGGTCATCTCCAAGAAGATGAACGTCAACATAAACAAGCTTGTCATTGAGTCAAAAGAGGGACTTTTTGAGGGCACCATAAGCGTTATGGTCCACAGCCTTAATGACGTGGATACCATTCAGAAAGAGCTAAAGAAAATCAAGAATATTACAACGGTTGCCCGCAAGGAGGAGTAGCATTCAGCTCATCCAGTATGGCAACCAGCTCCTCACGGATACCTTTGAGACGCTCCACTATCTCATGGGTATCAAGAGTGGTTTTAGGATTATCCTTCATGCGGGCCTGAGCACCCTTGATGGTAAGGGATTTCTCCTTAACCAGATGATTCACCTTTTTTATCTGCTCTATGTCAGCAGCGGTATAGTGACGTATGCCTTTGGCATTCTTCTTGGGAGCTATCTCCTTGAACTCCTTTTCCCAGTAACGCAGGGTACTGTCAGGTATGCCAAGCATATCCGATACCTCCTTTATGGAGTAATACTTCTTTAGTTCTTTGTTGGGATTATATGCCATGATCGTACTTTTTAGTCAAATATCCTTCCGTGGTTCTCTGCCAGGTTAATCATCTCTTCATACTGGTCTGCGTCCAGATCCATAAAATAGTAGTTGACGGGGTTCACATCCTTATTGCCTATCCATATCTCATAGTGGACATGGGGGCCTGTACTTTTTCCAGTTGACCCTGCCAGAGCTATCTCCTCACCACGAACAACGTTCTGCCCCACCTTGACCATGATCTTGCTCAGATGAGCATATCTGGTTTTATAACCATATCCATGATCTATCTCCACCAGATTCCCGAATCCCGACTGCCATTTTGCAAAAACGACCTTTCCGTTACCCGTTGCATAGACCGGCGTTCCGGTATCACATGCAAAATCCATTCCATGATGGAACGTACGGACATGATAAATGGGGTCTGTACGGTATCCGTAACCTGAAGCGGTACGTTTCAGATCCTTGTTTGATACAGGCTGTATGGCCGGTATGCAAGCCAGCTTGTTTTCCTGTTCACGGGACAGCTCTATCACCTCATCAAATGAGCGGGACTGCATATAGAGTTTCTTGGACAGCAGATCAACTTTCTGTGACGTATTTACCACAAGCTCCGCGTTTGACATGTCCATAAGCTCCGCATAACGGTTGGTCCCGTTAAATCCCGCCTGCCGTACAACCTCCGGCACGGGATCAGCCTCCAGAATGACCCTATAGAGATTGTCATCACGCTCTTCAATATCGTGAAGCACCAGCAGGGCATCATCAACCTTGCGTGACAGCACACGGTACTGTGACTGAAGGCGGCTGTTCTCTTCCATCAGGTCTCCAACCTGAGGAGTGTTTATCACAAACCAGTATATTATGAAGAAGACGCCACCTAACAGTACTGAAAGCAACAGACGCCAGAACCAGGAAGCGAGTCTCTGCCCTACCGTGGGGAATACCCTGCGATATACCCTGCGCTGTGGATCATACTGATAGTAAATCTTCCTCATAATCTTGATAGAACACGCAAAAATAGTAAAAAAAACCGTAAATTTGCACCTCAAATTGAAACACAATTGTTTAAGATATGATGACAGCTAAGGAAATACGTGATTCCTTCAAGAGTTTCTTTGAGAGTAAAGAACACCTGATAGTACCTTCAGCCCCCATGGTGGTAAAGGATGACCCCACCCTGATGTTTACCAACGCCGGAATGAACCAGTTTAAGGATATCATTCTGGGTAACCGTGCACCTAAAAGCCGTCGCGTGGCCGACTCACAGAAGTGCCTGCGTGTAAGCGGTAAGCACAATGACCTGGAGGAGGTAGGTCACGATACCTATCACCACACCATGTTTGAGATGCTTGGAAACTGGTCATTCGGTGACTATTTCAAGAAAGAGGCTATCAGCTGGGCATGGGAGTATCTGGTTGATGTTCTCAAACTGGATCCCAAGAACCTCTACGCTACAGTATTTGAGGGCAGCCCGGAGGAGGGTCTGGAGCGCGACAATGAGGCCGCTGCCATCTGGGAGCAGTTCCTGCCCAAGGATCATATCCTTAACGGTAACAAGCACGATAATTTCTGGGAGATGGGCGATACCGGTCCCTGCGGTCCCTGCAGTGAGATCCATATGGACTCACGCTCCGATGAGGAGAAGGCCAAGGTACCCGGCCGCGACCTGGTAAACAAGGATCACCCCCAGGTAATTGAGATATGGAACCTGGTGTTCATGCAGTTCAACCGCAAGGCTGACCACTCACTTGAGCCCCTGCCCGCCAAGGTAATTGATACCGGTATGGGATTTGAGCGTCTGGTACGCACCCTGCAGGGCAAGCAGTCAAACTATGACACCGATGTATTCCAGCCCATCATCAAGGAGATAGGCACACTTACCGGAAAACAGTACGGCAAGGATGAGAAGGTTGACATAGCAATGCGTGTTGTGGCCGACCACATCCGCACCATCGCATTCTCAATCACTGACGGCCAGCTGCCCTCAAACGCCAAGGCCGGTTACGTAATCCGCCGCATCCTGCGTCGTGCAGTACGTTACGCCTACACGTTCCTGGGCCAGAAGGAGGCATTCCTCTACAAGCTGCTGCCCGTGCTCATCGACAACATGGGTGATGCATATCCCGAACTCGGCCAGCAGAAAACACTCATCGAGAAGGTCATCATTGAGGAGGAGGAGTCATTCCTTCGCACTCTCGATACCGGTATCAAGCTCCTTGATAAGGTTATGGCCGATACCAAGGCTGCCGGAAGCACTGAGATAAGCGGTGTGAACGCCTTCACACTCTACGATACTTACGGATTCCCGCTTGACCTGACAGAGCTCATACTGCGTGAGAACGGCATGACCGTGAACATAGAGGAGTTCAATGCCGAGATGGCCAAGCAGAAGGCCCGCGCCCGCAACGCCGCTGCCGTTGAGAACGGTGACTGGGTTGTACTCAAGGAGGGTGAGACCGAGTTTGTAGGTTATGACTTTACCGAGTATGAGACCTCTATCCTGCGCTACCGCGAGGTTAAGCAGAAGAGCGGCGTAATCTACCAGATTGTACTGGACAAGACCCCGTTCTATGCTGAGATGGGTGGTCAGGTAGGTGACACCGGCGTAATAGTAAGTGAATTTGAGACAATAGAGATAATTGACACCAAGAAGGAGAACGGCCTGCCCGTGCATATCACCAAGAAACTGCCTGAGCACCCTGAGGCACCCATGATGGCTTGCGTTGATACTGACAAGCGTCACGCCTGTGAGGCCAACCATACCGCAACCCACCTGGTTGACGAGGCCCTGCGCGAGGTACTTGGTACACATGTTGAGCAGAAGGGTTCATTGGTAAGCCCCGACGGCCTGCGCTTTGACTTCTCACACTTCCAGAAGGTGACAGATGAGGAACTGCGTCAGGTGGAGCGTCTGGTAAACGAGAAGATCCGCATGGACCTGCCCCTGCAGGAGCATCGTGACCTGCCTATCGAGGAGGCCAAAAAGCTCGGTGCAATCGCACTTTTCGGTGAGAAATACGGTGACAAGGTTCGCGTAGTACAGTTCGGAAACTCAATTGAATTCTGCGGTGGTGTACACGCTGCTTCAACCGGCCGCATCGGAATGTTCAAGATCATCTCTGAGAGCTCAATCGCAGCCGGAGTACGCCGTATTGAGGCTATTACCGGTGAGGCTGTCGAGAATATGGTAGCTTCACTCCAGGATACCATCAACGGTCTCAAGGCCCTGCTGCCCGGTTCATCACTTGAGGCATCGGTCAAGAAAGCCATTGAGGAGAACGCCTCACTCAAGAAACAGCTTGAGGAGTTCCAAAAGGAGAAAGCCGGCCAGGTAAAGAGCCAGCTCATAAGTCAGGCCAAGGATGTGAACGGCATCAAGGTCATCAGCGCAGTAATCTCAGCATCCGCCGCAATGGTCAAGGATATGGTATTCGGCATCCGCGCTGAACTGCCCGCATCAACAATCGTGATTGTAGGTAGCGAGGAAGCCGGCAAACCCATGCTCACGGTAAGCGTAAGTGAAGACCTCACCTCACGCTTCAATGCCGGCCAGATGGTCCGCGAGGCTGCCAAGCTCATCCAAGGCGGTGGCGGCGGCCAGCCTCACTTTGCTACCGCCGGCGGCAAGAACCCCGACGGCCTGCACGCAGCTGTTGAATCCATTATCAAAACAATCTAAGGTTTCCATTATATCCGGTTACCATTAATACCACCGCACCTGCGTTTCCCCGTGCGTGCTCCAAATCCGCACAAGGTTTCCTGTTGCACCCAGTAAAACCAGCCCCTCGCAAGCGTAGCAAGCGAGGGGTTGGTTTTACCCGGCCTAGAAGGCCGGCAAGCGTAGTGAAACGAAGCGCGTTTCCAGAAGGAAACTAAAAAAAGGTTGTTTCAAATACGCAGATATGCTTCCATCCCGAGAGTTTGGAGCGAAGCAACAAACTCAAAAACCACCGAGCGCCACGAAGCAGCGTGCAGCCCGCCGAGGGGCACAAAGGGGACGGTTCTTTTTGTGCCCCTTTGATAATAATCCAAGGTACACAGAACTTTTGGAAAGAGGGGCACAAAAAGAACCGTCCCCTTTGTGCCCCTTCACTCCGGCCAGTTGACGAGATATACCGTTTGTGTGGCGCGGGTAAGGGCAGTGTAGAGCCAGCGGTAATAGTCCTCATCTTGCATTTCAGGGGTTACGTAACCCTGGTCAATGAATATGTTTTTCCACTGTCCGCCCTGGGCCTTGTGGCAGGTTACGGCATAGGCGTATTTGATCTGAAGCGCATTGAAGTGAGGGTTCTCACGCAGCTTTTTCATCTTCTCCTTCCTGTTGGGAATCTCTACGTAATCCTCCATCACGTTGTTGAACAGCTTTTCACTCTCCTCATGCGTAAGCGATGGAGCCTCACTATGCAGAGTATCGAGCAGCAGAGTAACATCCATCTCCAGGTCATCATAATCAGGAAAGGAGAGCACGGCATCCTCAAACCGGAATCCGTAAAGCTCCCGCTGCCTGCGGACGCGGCGGATAACCGCTATATCACCGTTTGCAATGAATGAAGGCAGGTTGACATATGAATCTGCCCCCTCCTCTGCCACCAGCTGTTCAGTCCAATAGTAATTGTTCTTGACAATCATCACGCTGTCACCGCGACAGAGTTCATCCTCACGGTCCAGTATGGTGTTGCGTATGCCGTTGTTATAGACTATGGCACGCTTGTTGGATCGGCACAATACCATGGTCTCATCAATACCGTCACGGCTGTAGCAGCTGTTGAGCGTTTCAATCAGTTCATTGCCCGATATCTTTACGACATCCTTGAAACCGTCCAGCTTAAACCGGAATCCGGAACCAAACGCAGCATCAATCGTGAAGTTTCGCAATACCGTGGCATTAAAGAGTATGCCCGATTCCTGCTCCTGACGCATGACGTTTTCCAGACAGAACTCCGATACCTCCAGATTGTATCCGCTCAAAAGCCGGGCCGATAACCCCGGGCTCTCATGCTCCCCCACAGGAGGCAGCTGTGCCTGGTCACCCAACATAAGCAGGCGGCAGTCCACACCTGAGAACACATAGCTTATCAGGTCATCAAGCAGACGTCCGGTTCCGAACATAGCTCCGGATAACCCCTCATTGGATATCATTGACGCCTCATCAACCAGAAACAGGGTGTGCTCATGCAAATTCCGGTCCAGCTGGAAACTGCCGGCATCAAGCAGTGATTTCTGCCTATAGATCTTTTTATGGATGGTGCAGGCCGGAAAACCTGATGTATTTGAAAACACCTTGGCAGCACGCCCTGTAGGAGCCATAAGCACCACACGCTTGTGATGCCTTGCGAGAGTCTGCACCAGCGTACTTATAATAAGAGTTTTACCAGTACCGGCGTAACCTTTCAGCAGAAAGACCTTCCGCCCCGCCGGATCACTCACGAACGTGGCCAGGCGGTTCATGGCTACCATCTGTTCATGGGTAGGTTCAAACGGAAAAATATCGATCAATTCCTGATATAACGGATTAATCATCACGCTGAAAAGCAAAAAAATGTTGTTTTATTAATTAATACGGATAAATGTTCTATTTTTGCGATGCGAAAATAAATAAAAACATCCGATATGAAAAAAGTCATCAACATTCTTCTTGCAATCTGCATTGTAGCTATGGTCTACATTGTGTATGGAAGCATTATGGGACCTATCAAGTTTGCCAATGAAAAGGGTACCCGTGACAGGGCCGTAATTCAGAAACTTATGGACATCAAGGCTGCCCAGACTGAGTACAACTATCAGCATGGCACATACTGCGACAACTTTGATACACTTGCCGCATTCATCAGAACCGGTCAGCTTCCTATTACAAAGAGAATAGGAGATCTCACTGATGACCAGATGGATGAAGGTTGGACTGAAAGCAAGGTTCTTACCCTTTATGCCAAAGCTCAGACTGCAGAGATGGAAGCTGCAAAGTTGACAGGCCGTCAGAAAGCAAAGAAACAGATTGAGGCTGATACACTGTGGCAGAAAGCTGCTGACGAAGGTTTCATTGAGATTCGTGAAGACGGAACCAAGAATTTCATCTTCAGCCGTGAGACTGAGTATGTAAGCCTTTACGATTCACTTTTCCACGGAAGAGACGTTGATCCCGATACATTGTGCCATGTACCGTTCAGCGATAATGTTAACTTTGAGTTATCAATATCATCTGATACATCCAAGACCGGTGTGATAACAAATACATTCCAGGCACAGACCCTGTTCATCAGTTATCTTGGTGCAAGCAGCCTGAATGGCGGACTTGACAAGCAGGAGATTATCAATCTGCTTGAGGATTGCGATGATCGCGGCCGTTATCCTGGTATGAGGATTGACAATAACTCAGGTAACTGGGAGTAATCCTTCCGAGACAGTCATAATGAATCCATCTGCCACAGAAAAGCAGATGGATTCTTTTTTACCATAACAAAAGTAATCACATGCGTGTAATAAGCGGTATATATAAGCACAGACGTTTTGACGTGCCTAGGACATTCAATGCACGCCCCACTACTGATTTTGCAAAGGAGAGCCTGTTCAATATCCTGGCCAACCGGATAGACTTGGAAGATGCCACGGCATTGGACCTGTTTTCAGGCACAGGAAGCATCAGCATTGAACTGGTATCACGCGGATGCGCCCATGTGGTAAGCGTGGAAAAAGACCCTGCCCATTACAATTTCATCTGCAAGGTAATGGAAACAGTTAAGACTGACCGCTGCCTCCCTATTAAGGGTGATGTATTCAAATACATAGCAGGGTGCAATACCAAGTTTGACTTCATCTTTGCAGACCCTCCCTATCAGCTTGAAAACCTGGCTGAAATACCTGACCTGGTCCTTGATAACGGTCTTTTGGCTCCTGACGGAATTTTTGTACTGGAGCACGGAAGCAAGAACAACTTCTCAGAGCACCCGCGTTTCACAGACATGAAAGTGTACGGCTCAGTACATTTTTCATTCTTCAAATGAAAAATTGAAAATTGAGAATTGAAAATTGAAAATTAAAAAGAGGGTGACTAAAAAATCTTAGTCATCCTCTTTTTATTCGTACTCCTATAACGAGTACCATAGTCAAATATACAATTCTCAGAGAGGTTACGAACCTTTTTAGTCGGCCTCTTTTATGTCGCGGGTTAACGCAGGTACTGCGTTTCAATTCTCAATTCTCAATTCTCAATTCTCAATTATCTCGGTCCGCCGAATCCGCCACGCATACCGCCGCCCATCATGGCTCTTGATTCCTGACGCATCTCCCTGCGAGCTGCGCGATTTCCGAATACATTCACACGCAGTATGAAATGTACCATTATGTAACTGTGGATGTTATTGTTCTTGGTATCGGTACGACCCGTAGTTGATACTGAACGGGTAACATTACTCTCATCATTCAGGATATCGTAGTACTGAATCTGGACTGTAGCGGCATTACCTTTCAGGAAACTGAATGATGCATTGGCATTCCAGATAAGGTCATTCCTGTTATAACCGCCACTGTAACCACGACGGCTCTGCATCGTGAGGTCAGTTCCCAGATTGAGGTTACGCCATGGCAGGCGGGCATTGGCACGACCTCCGTAACTGAATGTATAGGTATCCATGTTACCGTTCATACCCTGACGCTGGTTGTTGTCAGAATGGTTATAATTGAAACGACCGTTGACAGTTGCCTCAAACCAGTCATTACGATAGGTTATAGAACCGTTCTCTCCGGCACTTACACTCTCAGTCGTACTCAATACGGCAGCTCCGTTTCCTGAGGTCATAGCACCACCGGTTATTCCTCCAGTTCTCATATAACTCTCCTGATGACGGAACTGTGCCGTGGCACTTGTAGAATAACGCCATTTTGAATTAGGTATGGTCTGGTTGAATGAGAGGTTCAGATTAGTGCTCCAGTTGTTCCAGAATCCGTCCATATTCTGAGGCTGAGTAACAGACACACCGGTGCTGGGATCGTAGTCAGTCCTTTGAGATATGTTTCTCAGTGAATTCTCTAAAGATACACGCAAGCTTATTGTCTTGTTTGTCTCCTGGATATTGTTCTGATAGTTGAACTCCAGGTTGTTTCTCAGAGTGGGCAACAGTCCGGGATTACCCTTGCGGATATTGAGAGGATTACTGTCATCTGTTATATCCATCATGTCCTCCATACTGGGCTGGCTGGTATTGGTACGCAGAGTCACCTGAATGCTCTGCTGACGGTTCCAGCGATATCGGTAGTTAATGGAGGGACTCCAGTTATATACCACACGTGATGTATCGCCGATAACCTTACCCATATACTGGAAGTTGTCCATTCCAGTGTATTGAGGCATAAAGTTGAAACCTACATTGAAGTTTGATTTCTCTCCGTTATAGCGGAACTGAAGCGTAAAGGTATGGTTACGTGATACATTTGTAGCGCTTCGGCTCAATTCACTGTTCCTGTATGCCTTATAATCCTCTGGCAGCCACCAGTCATCTTCCCAGTTGTCATAATGCTCACCGTATGACGGCAGCACGTATGTCTCACGGTTCTGGTTACGGTTATTCACCTGAATCTGATAACTCAGTTGCAGGTTACCGCGTCCTGAATCAATAGGCTCACTCCACATGATACGGCCAGACCAGTTGCTGTTATCGGTAGGACTGGCATTGTAACGGTTCATGATGGTGTCACGGGTATGCATCTGATAATAGATCTGATTGGAATGTGAGTAACTGTCATTGGTTCCCCTGGTGGCACCGAATGTGAACCTTACGGTAAAGTTACGGCCCAGGTCATTGAACCTCTTGTTGAACTGGAACTCACCGCTTATCTGGTTATTTGTACTTTCACTATGGCTTGAACTTGTCTGAGAGTTCACACCTATTGAATCCATAATGGAATCAGCCAGGCTCTTGTAACCGTCAAGTATATCAATCAGATCTGTGGCGATATACGGATCCTTGTTAAATGTTACGTTATTCTGCGTGGAGTTGCTGTTGTTCTTGCTCAACTGGAAGCTTGGACGGAATATGATATTCAGTGAAGAATCCGGTTTCCACTCCATACGGAACTCACCGTTTACGCTACCGCTGCCGCTGTTACTGCTGGAACGGTTATTGCGGAATGATGATGCCTGACGTGCTGTAGCGAATGTCTCTGATTCCGATTCACTTATGGAGCGTGAGGTGGAACCGTTGAACCTTACGTTACCGCCCAATACCAACGGGAACTCATTACGCCTGCGTGGGAAAGGCTCACCTATATTCTTTGAGAAGTTAACGCCAATCTGCGTATTGTAGCTTACACCGTTGCCACGACCGGAGTTCTGGGTATTGGCATTGATTGAAAGCTGTGTGTTGGCTTGGAAACGGTTAAGTGTGTATCGGCCAGACCAGAGGAACTTGATCCATTCACCGTAATCATTGTTACCTACAGGTTTACCTATACCGCCATCTATGTTATGCAACCATCCGTTACGCATGTTAGGCTTTATCTCAAGGTCCATAACCGTCTCCTCCTCACCGTCATCAATGCCGGTCACACGGGCCAGGTCACTCTTGCGCTGATAGGTCTTGATACGGTGAATGATGTTTACCGGCAGGTTCTTGGTGGCCATCTGACGGTCATTGCCAAAATACTCCTGGCCATCTACAAGTATCCTGGAAACAGTTTTACCATTTACCGTTATGCCTCCGTTTTCATCGACTTCTACTCCAGGAAGACGCTTGATAAGTTCCTCCAATACAGAACCTTCAGGTACACGGAAAGCGCTTACGTTGAACATAAGGGTGTCATCAACCACCTGTGTGGGAGGGAGCGCATCCTCAATCACAGCCTCAGTAAGCATGATGCTGGTTTCATACATCTTGAACACACCGAGCTGGCGGTCACGGTCCTCCTTGAGAACCTTGAAATCAAAGTCAACGGTGCTATAGCCCATGAAGGAGTAGCGCAACAGGTATTCACCCTGAGGAACCTTCTTGATAGTGAACCAGCCTTCATTATCGGTGATACAACCATATATAAAGGTGGTGTCAGGCAGTTGCAGAAGCTGAACTGTCACTTGAGGCATATACTCTGTGGTTGAGCCGTCAATTACACGGCCCGTAACTGAAGTCTTACCGGTGAGTTTGGACTTTTCTTTCTCTTTCTCAGAGTTCCTTTGAGCCTGGCTTATCTGCGGCACAACGAAAAGGAGTATGGTCAGTAACAGGAATGCTTTCTTCATATATCACTAAATGTGGTGTTTGGACTGCGTTGAACACAAATGGTTTAATCTGTTTTACAATATTACACACATACCTTATGAATTTATTTTATTTTTGCAGTCTATGCAACAGGAAGAATTCTCACTTATACTTGAAAACGCGTTCCGTGAGGTGGCCGCAGAACACGGCCAGTATTATGCTGACGGCGCAGCCCGGTCATGGGCAGAAGTGGGAACTTCTTATCTGGGGTTTGCCCTTTGCGGCCTGCCTTCAACTGAACTGCGCAGGGTGCAATATCTCACAAAGGAACAATACGGTCCTATAATCCTGAACTGCAAATGGTATGACAGCCTGAAAGCCATCTGTCTTGACAGGAAAGAATCATTACAGACTCTGTTGCCAGGACGGGGCGGAACCCTGTACCGATGCTCTGTCACTGAGGATCTGTTTCTGGAGATGCTGGATTTCTGCCGCGAAGGTTAAAAACGCCGGGATACTTGACAAACGCAAAACTTTACATTATCTTTGGTTTGTTATCCAATCAGATGCGCTTATGAGAAAGTTTTTAGTAATATGCATCGCTGCCATGATGGCAATGTCAGCACAGGCACAGTTTATCAGCTTCCCTGATTTCGGTAAGAATATAAAGATGTGCAGTGACCCCGAGATAGGACTTAGGGGGCTCTCAGTTGGGGATGAGGGTTATGTAACATTTGAGGTTACCAATCAGGGTGACAGCATTTATGTCGGCCCCATATTCCTGAGGATTGTGGAGAGAGAGCATAGTTTCCAGGTAATGGCGGTAAAAAAGATCAAGATCAAACCCGGCAAGACCTATCGGATAACCACTGTGTTCCCCACAGACCGTTTCCAACCGTATGCAAGATATTTTGTGGCATTTGAATATAATGAGAACGGACATACCGTCCCCATGGGATTCACGGATGCCAAACCTCTCAAGAGCTTCATGCTTTTGCCAGAGATAATAAACAATCCTCCCAAAAAGTCTCCGGTCAAGGCAAAAGTAAAAGAGGTGAAAAAAAAGCGGGAATAATTGGATAATATAACAAAAAGAGATACCTTTGCGCTCGGTTTTGAAAGCCGTAAGGCCTGAAACCATCAGCGGGGTGTAGCTCAGCCCGGTTTAGAGTACGCGTCTGGGGGGCGTGTGGTCGCTGGTTCGAATCCAGTCACCCCGACTGAAAAAAGATACAAATGGGGACAGACCCCAATTGTATCTTTTTTTTAATTGACAATTGAGAATTGACAATTGAGAATTTAATCCAACGCACCTGCGTGGAATGGCTTTTCACAAATACGACGTATCAATTCTCAATTCTCAACTCTCAATTCTCAATTTGCTTTTTAGTATCTTCGCAATTTAAGAGTAAAACTTCCGTTATGAATAATATCACATATTATATATGTGCAGCTGTATTGTTGCTGATGTTCGTTCTGTTCTATCTGGACAGGTACAACAAGACGCACAACGCTGACAGCAGCGCCGGTTCAGGCAACAGTTCAGGTGATGCTGATCCCACCGTCCCTCAGGGCGAGTGCTGCGGCAAGCATCTGGTATGTGAGAAGCAGAAACTGGCAGAGGCACGACTGCGCAGCAAGCAGTACTTTGATGATGAGGAACTGGACCGGTTCAAAGGCCGCAGTTCTGACTCATATGATGACAGTGAGGTTGAAGAGTTCCGCTACGTGATGTACACCATGCAGCAGAATGAAGTAAGGGATTGGATGGAGTGCCTGCAAGCCAGGGAGATAGAACTGCCCGATGAACTCAAGGAGGAATGCTACTCCATGATGAATGAGATAGAATAAGGATAGAAATGAAACGACTTGCCGGATATGCCTGTCTGATGCTGCTGCTGATAGCTGCGGCAGGCTGTTCCACTAGTCATAACACCGTATTCTCACGCTATTATCAGGCAACCGTAACCAAGTACAATGTCTATTTCAACGGAAACGAGGCATACAAGAAAGGCTATGAGGCTCAAGAGAAGAGCAAGAAAGACAACCTGCTGGAAATACTTGACCTCTATCCTATTGATGATGAGAGCGTACGCAAGACAGGTGCATCAGATTTTGACCGCGCCATAGAAAAGGCGCAGAAAGGCATAAAGCTCCACTCCATCTCAGCCAAGCCCAAGAAGAAAAAGGGCAGCACTCCGAGTGAATCGGAAAAAAAGATGCAGGCCAAGAATGAGTATAACCCGTTCCTATGGCACGCATGGTTCCTTATGGCCGATGCACAGCGCCAGAAGGGTGATTTCATTGAGGCAGCCAGCACCTACTCTTACATTACAAAGCTCTACTTTGATGAGCCGGAGATAGTGGCAGAGGCTCAATACAAGATGGCCCAGTGCTACTCCCTTATGGATTGGAACTATGAGTCAGAGGAACTGTTCCAGCGTTCCGCCCAGACCAAGACGGGCTTGACCCGGCAGCGTGACTATCAGGCAAGACTTGCTTCACATCTGATTAAACAGGAACGCTATGAGGAGAGCATTGCCCCGCTTGAGGAGGCCATCAACCGCAGAGGCTTAAGCAAAACGCAGCGCATCCGTGAAAGATATCTTCTGGCCCAGCTATATAAGACCACCGGAAGGAATGATGATGCCTACCGCATGTTCGGCAAGGTTATCCGTATGAGCCCGCCCCATGAGATAGAGTTCCACGCACGCATACAGCAGACTGAGACCATGGCTCAGAATGACAATGTTCGCAAGATCATGAAAAAGCTCAATCGGATGGAGCGTGACCCCAACAACAAGGAGAGCCTGGACCAGATATATTATGCCAAGGGTAACATCTATCTGCTTAGAGGTGATACTGCTACAGCATTGAAACTCTATAATGAAGGTGTAGAGAAATCAGAGAAATCATCACCTGAAAAAGGAATTCTCCTGCTCACCATGGCCAATCTGTATTGGGATATGGCCGATTATCCCAACGCCTCAAGATGCTACTCCCAGGCTGTGGGCATGATTGGTGCCTCACACAAGGAATATTCTACCGTAAAACTTCGTTCTGAGGTTCTTGAAGATCTGGTGAGATGCTCTGAAACCATAAAGCTCCAGGACAGCCTGCAATGGCTGGCCACTCTGCCTGAGGATAAGCTGTTTACCTTAATAGATCAGGTCATCGAGGATGTAAAAGAGAAGGATCGTCTTGAAGAGGAGCGCCGCAAACAGGAAGCCAAGGATCAGAGCATCAAGGAAGCCGCCTCTCAGACGTCTGTCAAAGATGATGACGGCGCAGCATCGGGCGGATGGTATTTTTACAATGCCAAGGCTGTAGAGCGAGGCAAGAAGGACTTCCGCAAGCAATGGGGTGACCGTAAGCTTGAGGATAACTGGCGCAGGTCAAACAAGACAATGCTGGCCGCAGCACCGGATTTGACAGAGAGTGCCAGCCCATTTGACATAAACGATTTACCTGCAGACTCAACAGCATTAATCTCTGATTCCATCACTGTCACGCCATTGGGAACAGACCCTTACAGCCGCGAGTATTACATACAACAGATACCATTCACGGAGGAGGAGAAGCTGAAATCCGACAAACTCATTTCAGAGGCTCTCCTGGAACAGGGAATCATCTACAAAGACCGTCTTACGGAGTATCCTGATGCCGAGAAGTCATTTATGCGCATAACCACAGACTATCCCCAGTCAAATGAGGCCGACAAGGCCATGTACAACCTCTATCTCATGTACTCGCTATGGGGCAAGACTATTGAGGCTGACAGTTGCCGCGCCCGGATGCAGCGGTTCTACCCTGAGAGTGACTACACGGTGATGGTATGTGACCCTGACTACATAGACAACGCCCGTTACGGAAAACACCGCGAGGATTCAATCTATGCCGTTACATATGAGGCATATCGTAAAGGTGACATGTTCACTGTAAAGGAGAACTGCCGGATATCGGCCACAAAATATCCTATCGGACAGCACCGCGCCAAGTTCATGTTCCTGGATGCCACACTTGACCTCCAGGACAATGACACCAATACTTTCTTAGAGAAACTAAAGGAGATAGTGGCAAAATACCCGGATAATGAGATAAGCCAGCTGGCCGGTCTTATTGCACAGGGCATACAGAACGGCAAGATACTGCAATCCACATCATTCGGCTCAATATGGGACCGCCGCAACGGTACAACCGATGAGACCTCCGCCTCAGACACCATCAAGCCTCCATTCAGTGAGGACCGTTACCAGCCGTTCCTGTTCATACTGGCCTATCCCGATGGTGAGCTGAACCGCAACCAACTGCTGTTTGAAGTGGCCAGATACAACTTTACCAATTACATGATGCGCAACTTTGATATGGAATTCCAGACCGAGCAGGGCATAGGAATGCTCAAAGTGGGTGAGTTCCTAAACTTTGATGAGGCATTTGTGTATAGCCGCAATCTGTATGATGACGCAGACATGGCCGCCAAGCTGAGCGGCATAAAAGCCGTCATCATCAGCCCCAGGAACCTGGAGATACTGCTCAAGCACTATAGTTTCAATGAATATCAGGAGTTCTATGAAGAGCATTTCCTGAATATTCCTGAGTTTGATATAGACGGAGCCACACTCTTTGAAGAGTATAACGAAAACACTGACCAAGACGATGGAGAATAAACTGGGTACACTTTTATGGGTTGACGATGAGATTGACCTGCTCAGGGCACACATACTGTTCCTTGAGAACAAAGGCTATGAGGTGGACACCACAACCAACGGCCACGATGCGCTTGAGATGTGCCGCGCCCGCCAGTATGACCTGGTGCTACTTGATGAGCATATGGTGGGTATGAGCGGTCTGGAAACGCTTCAGTACATCAAGGAGATCGACCCCAATATCCCGGTAGTCATGGTAACCAAGAGTGAGGAGGAGAACATCATGGACCAGGCCATAGGCTCCAAGATAGCTGACTACCTGATAAAGCCTGTGCACCCTAACCAGATACTGCTGTCACTCAAAAAAAACATACACAAACGCGATATAGTAACGGCTGAGACTGACCGCAACTACCAGCAGAACTTTGGTAAGCTGAGCATGCAGATAAATGACTCCCTCACTGCCGATGACTGGATAGAGGTTTACCGCCAGCTGGTATATTGGGAACTGGAGCTCAAGGAGGCTGACAGCTCCATGCACGATATGCTCAAGATGCAGAAGACAGAGGCCAACGCCGCGTTCGCCAAGTTTATAAAGCGTAACTACATGAGCTGGATGACTGACCGTGACAAGAGCCCGGTCATGAGCCCTGACCTGTTCAAGAAATACATATTCCCGGCTTTGGACAGCAATGAGAAACTGTTCCTGATTGTGATGGATAACTTCCGTTATGACCAGTGGCGTGTGCTATCGGCCGAACTTGCGGAGCTATTTACATTTGATGAGCAGCTCTACTACAGCATACTGCCCACAGCAACCCAGTACTCCCGTAACGCCATATTCTCAGGCCTCATGCCAGAGCAGATAAGCCGTATGTTCCCTGACCTTTGGGTTGATGAGGATTCTGAGGAGGGCAAGAACCTGAATGAGGCTCCGCTCATCCAGACCCATCTGGACCGCTACCGCCGCAAGAACACATTCTCATACAATAAGGTCAATGACTCCGCAGCAGCTGATAAACTGCTCAGCCAGTTCAACAACCTGCTCCCCAATGACCTCAATGTAGTGGTAGTAAACTTCATTGACATACTCTCACACGCCAAGACCGATTCCCGCATGATGCGTGAGCTGGCCAATGACGAGGCAGCCTACCGCAGCCTGATACTGTCATGGTTCCGTCACTCATCGGTACGTGAACTGTTCCGCTCCATGGCTGCCACAGGACGCAAGGTGATGATTACCACTGACCACGGCAGCATACTGGTGAACCACGCCATCAAGATAGCCGGTGACCGTACCACCAACACCAACCTCCGCTACAAACTGGGCAAGAACTTAGGGTTCAATCCCAAGGATGTATATGAGATAACGGAGCCGCTCAAGGCCCACCTGCCCTCACCCAACGTGAGCACATCATACATATTCTGCACTGAGGCCGATTATTTTGTATATCAGAACAACTTCAACAGCTACGCATCATTCTACAAGGAGACCTTCCAGCACGGAGGCGTGTCACTTGAGGAGATGATAATACCTTTCATAACCCTTAACCCCAAAAAGAAATGACAATCACAATAAAAGACCTGGACCATATAGAAGAGGCCGCACGTGAGTTTATCGGCCAGATGGGCGATGATACAGTATTTGCATTCTACGGCAAGATGGGAGCCGGCAAGACCACATTCATCAAGGCTCTATGCAAATTGCTGGGCGTGGAGGATGAGGTAAACTCCCCCACCTTCGCCATTATAAATGAATACCGCTCACAGACCACGGCTGAACTCATATACCACTTTGACTTCTACCGCATCAAGAAACTGGAGGAGGTCTATGACCTGGGGTATGAGGACTATTTCTACAGCGGCGCCCTCTGCTTCATTGAGTGGCCTGAGCTGGTTGAGGAGCTGCTCCCCCTGGACGCAAAAAAAGTGACCATCACCGAGAACAGTGATGGCTCACGTACCATAGTCATTTAATCAAAAACGGTACCAAAGGGGTCTGTCCCCAATGGTACCATTTTGCTCTATTCGCCTAAGGAGTCTACGTAATCAGCCTCGGCCTCTACGATGAGAATGATTTCATCGGCAGGGAAAGAGCCTATCTTGTCGCGTTTGGCCTCCTTAATGATATACTCCACAAGGGCATCGTTGTCAATATTGATGCAGCCGTCAGCATCGGGCTCCTGTTCCAACACCCCGCTTGTGGTGAAGTAGTCATTTATGACATCAAGTATATAATATAAGGTGTCATCAGAATACTTCTCCTTAAGTTCCTGCGGCAGGGTGTTCCTGATATATTCAACCGTTTTCTGATCGTCTATATCATCCTCCAGAAATTCATCCTGTGCCATAATCAGATAAGAGCGTTAAGTTTCTCCTGATAGACATTCTTCATAGCCAGGCCAACCACGCGGTCCACCTCCTTTCCGTCCTTGAGGAGCACAACGGTGGGAACGTTCATGATTCCGAACTTCTCCGTAAGGTCATCATTCTCCTCAATGTCACACTTGCCTACAATGGCCTTGCCGTCATACTCTGCGGCAATCTCCTCAATGATGGGGCCCAGACGCTTGCAAGGTCCGCACCATGTAGCCCAGAAATCCACCAACACAGGCTTGCCCTGTGAGATGATTTCATTAAAATTCTGATTTGTAATCTCAAGTTCCATAATCCTGGTGTTATTTATTGAATAATAATTCTACTGATTCCCTGCCCTTAAGGTAACTCACAAGTTCCTGAGTGACACTGATTCTCCTGCCGGCCGATGCCAGACTCACCTTGTTACTGCCGTCTGTCATCTCAAACTTAAGCGTGACATTGCCCTCTTTCTGAGTCAGGGTGTCTATATCGCTCACAAACTCCTTGTCAAGAGATGTGAGAGGCATGGATACGGAGAGGCTGCTGATAGCCGTATCCTTGACATCCTGCAGCAACTCGATGGAGTTAATCACAAAATCTATTCTCTCCGGCATATATCTGTTCTGCAGGCACTTGGCTTTGATAAAGAGGAAATTGCCCACCTTCATCATATTGCACCACTTGAGCCACGGCTCACCGAACAGGGCAATCTCTGATGAGCCTGTAAAATCCTCAATCCTGGTAAAACCGCACGGCTTGCCGTTCTTCATGCGTGACTCACGTACCCCGGTCACCACACCGCCCAGTATAAGGTCCTTGTTGAGCAGTGACTGCCTGTCATCAAGCTGAGCCATCCCCACGTTGCACACGTTCTCCAATATGACGCGATAGTCATCAAGCGGATGGGCCGATATGTAGATGCCCACCAACTCCTTCTCCTTGTTGAGCTTGTCAAGAGCTGACCACTCAGGAGCCTCCGGGATGGAGGGTGTGGCAATCTCCACTGCCTCTCCCATATCGCCGAAGAGTGAGAACTGAGTCTCCATGCGGTCTGTCTGGTACTTGGTGCCGTAACGTACCAGGACATCGGCAAAGACCTCATTCTTGCCGCAGGGCTGCAGGAACTGCTCGCGCCGTATCTCCGGGAAACAGTCAAACGTACCGGCCAGTGCCAGGTTCTCTATGTTCTTGCGGTTGCAGGCGCTCAGGTTCACCCTCTGCACAAAATCAAAGATGCTCTTGTAGGGGCCGTTCGCCTTGCGTTCGCTTACAATAGCCGTAACCGCATTCTCACCCACTCCCTTGACCGATGCCATGCCAAAGCGTATATCACCCTTGGCGTTGACACCGAACCGGGGCACACTCTCATTTACATCAGGACCCAGCACGTTTATGCCCATGGCCTTGCACTCATCCATCAGCTTGGTGACCTCAGTTATATCACCGGCACGGCTCAGCACGGCGGCCATATACTGTGAAGGATAGTTTGCCTTGAGGTATGCGGTCTGGTAAGCCACCCATGAGTAGCATGTGGCGTGTGACTTGTTGAAAGCGTATGATGCAAACTTCTCCCAATCGGCCCATATCTTTTCAAGCACCTGCGGATCATGACCGTTAGACTTACCGCCTTCAATGAACTTGGGCTTGAGGTGATCCAGCTTGTCCTTGAGTTTCTTACCCATGGCCTTGCGCAGGGTATCACTCTCACCACGGGTAAAATTGGCCAGCAGACGTGACAGCAACATCACCTGTTCCTGATAAACAGTGATGCCGTAGGTATCCTTGAGGTACTTCTCCATGATGGGGATATCATACTCAATAGGCTTGCGGCCCAGCTTACGGTCTATGAAATCAGGTATGTAATCCATCGGACCCGGACGGTAGAGGGCGTTCATGGCTATGAGGTCCTCAAACACTCCCGGCTGCAGTTCACGCAGGTATTTCTGCATTCCAGGCGATTCAAACTGGAACGTTCCTATGGTACGGCCATCACAATACAGCTGGAATGTCTTTTTATCATCAATGGGAATAGTGTCAATATCCACGTCAATGCCCAGGCTGCTCTTGATATTCTCAACAGCCTCCTTTATGATTGACAGGGTCTTGAGCCCCAGGAAGTCCATCTTGATAAGGCCGGTATCCTCAATCACGCTACCCTCATACTGCGTTACCAGCAGACGCTCCTTGGTATCCTTATCCGTAGCTATGGATACCGGAACCCAGTCGGTAATGTCATCACGACAGATGATTGTGCCGCAGGCATGTACACCCGTACCGCGCACGTTACCCTCAAGCATACGGGCAAACTGTATGGTCTTGCGCAGTTTCTCATCCTCAGACGCCGCTGCCTGCTGTATCTCAGGCACACACTCCAGCACATTGGCCAGATTGGTCTTGCGTGGCTTGCCATCGGGGGTATCGGGCAAACGGTCAGGAATAGCCTTGCACAGGTTGTTTGATATATCAAGCGGCACCTCAAGCACGCGGGCCACATCCTTGATGGCCATCTTGGTCTGCATGGAGCCGTAGGTTATGATATGTGCCACCTTCTCCTGTCCGTATTTCTCAGTCACCCACTGCAGCACGCGACCACGGCCGTCATCATCAAAGTCAACGTCTATATCAGGCAGCGATATACGGTCAGGGTTAAGGAAACGCTCAAACAGAAGGTCATACTTGATGGGGTCTATCTGGGTGATACCCAAGCAATAAGCCACAGCCGATCCGGCCGCCGAGCCACGCCCGGGACCTACTGATACACCCAGCTCAGTACGTGCGGCATTGATGAAATCCTGCACAATGAGGAAGTAACCCGGGAAACCCATGGTCTTCATGATGTGTAGCTCAAACTTGAGCTGCTCCATGACATTGTCAGGGATGGGGTCACCATAACGCTTTTTAGCACCTATGAACGTCAGTTCTGCCAGATAATCGGCCTCCAGTTTTATACGGTAAAGCTTATCATAACCGCCTAACTTCTTTATCTTCTTGTCGGCATCCTCCTTTGACATAACGGTCTCACCATGCTCATTGCAGGTGAACTCCTTGAAAAGATCCTCTTCAGAGAAGCGTTTGCGGTATTCCTCCTCAGTCCCGAACTCCTCCGGAATGGCAAAGTTCGGCATGATGGGTGCATGGTTTATGGAGTACTCCTCAACCTTGTCAAGTATCTCCACCGTGTTAGCCAGCGCCTCAGGCTCATCCTCAAAGAGGCGATTCATCTCCTCCGTGGTTTTGAACCACTCCTGCTTGGTATAACGCATCAGGTTGGGATCATCAGGAGTACGGCCCGTAGAGAGACATATCAGCAGTTCATGGGCATCGGCATTCTCCTCATCAAGGAAATGCACGTCATTGGTGCAGACCATCTTGATGCCGTACTTCTTTGAGATCTCCTTGAGATGGTTGTTCACGTTCACCTGGGCGGGATAGGTCTCATGGTTGGCATTGACAACCGTGGCCTTGTGCCTCTGCATCTCAAGGTAATAGTCATCACCAAACAGGTTACGGTACCACTGCACCACCTGCTCAGCCTCATCAAGGCGGCCTGCAGATATCAGCCTTGGCACCTCACCGCCCAGACAGGCTGAACAGCATATTATACCCTCATGATACTTTTCAAGGTCATACTTATCGGTGCGCGGATGTGAATAGAAACCGTCAGTCCAGGCACGTGACACTATCTTGATGAGATTATGATAGCCTTTCTCATTCTTGGCCAGCAGGATAAGGTGATAGTTGGCACCGTCCAGTTCCTTGCTGTCACGCTGTTCCTTATGGCGGGGGGCCACATATACCTCACAGCCTATTATCGGCTTGAAATGCTTACCCTCTGCCTCCAGTTCACCGTTCTTCTTGTCACAGTAGTTCTTGAACTCCTTAATGCCCATCATATTACCGTGATCAGTCACGGCAACACCCCTCATACCATCACGTACCGCCTTGTCAACCAGCTTCTTGATATTGGTCTGGCCGTCAAGCAGAGAGTACTGCGTATGCACATGTAGATGGACAAATTCCTGCATAAAATCCTTGAGCTGAAAAAGTTTTTAAAGTTACTTCCTCTTATCGGCTTGCGCAAGAGTAACTCGGGATAAAAGTTTTCAACATAAAAAATACACTGCAATAAGTATGCCGTTATATCATCAAAAGACTTATCTTTGTAAAATAAATACTAACGTAATGGCTGAGAACAACGGAAAGCATACCACAATAAACCCCGAGGGAAAAACTACACTCACCATAGTGGCAGTTCTTTTCTTTGTAATTAACCTGCCCCTTTTTCTGATTACACCCA
Organism: uncultured Bacteroidales bacterium; assembly: GCA_902763885.1. Taxonomy (GTDB): domain Bacteria; phylum Bacteroidota; class Bacteroidia; order Bacteroidales; family Bacteroidaceae; genus Colenecus. Next base: position 174,672 of record CACWTU010000003.1, read on the forward strand.
TTTACGGATGGTGGTCATATCTGGCATTAACCATAACACTCCTGTTAGTATGGTTTTTTCTGCATTTCTTCAGGAATCCGGTAAGACGTTTTCCAAGCGATGACACTGAGAAAGTGGTAGTATCACCGGCCGACGGCACCATAGTAGCCATTGAAGAGGTTGATGAAACAGACTACTTCAAGGACCGCCGTATCGTGGTATCAATATTCATGAGCGTTTACAGTGTACATGCCAACTGGTTCCCCGTAAACGGAACGGTAACCAAGGTGGAGCATCAGGACGGCAGTTTCTACGCCGCTTTCAAACCCAAGGCCAGCACTGAAAACGAGCGTTCACTCGTTGTTATAAAGACCCCTGAGGGTAAGGAAATCATGCTCCGCCAGATTGCAGGAGCCCTGGCCCGCAGAGTTGTAACATACTGTAAACCCGGTGATGAAGCCTGCATCGACAAGCATATGGGATTCATCAAATTCGGCTCTAGGGTTGATGTATATCTTCCGGTTGATACACTGGTTTGCGTCAAGTTAAACCAGAAAGTAACCGCCGACATTTCCATTTTGGCAAAACTATCCTGAAAAAATGGCAAACCGCATTACAAGACATATCCCCAATACCATTACATGCTGCAACCTTCTTTCCGGCTGCATGGCTGTAATGGCAGCTTTCAACGCTGATGCCTGGCATACCCTGCTTTGGGTAGTGGCAGGTGCTTTGTTTGATTTCTGTGACGGTCTCTCCGCCCGTGCCCTCAAAGCCTACTCTCCTATCGGAAAGGAGCTTGATTCACTGGCAGACCTAGTCACGTTCGGGTTGGCCCCGGCCATGCTCTGCCTCATGACCCTACGCAGTCTTGACTACACATGCTCCACCCTGGCATCCATCTATCCTTACATAGGATTGTTACTGGCAGTATTCGCTGCCTTGCGTCTGGCCAAGTTCAACACCGATGAACGTCAGACTTCATCATTCCTGGGTCTGGCAGTCCCTGCCAATGCACTCTTCTGGTGCGGTCTGTTCCAGAAAGACTGGACCGATGTAACCTTTGCCCCCTGGATTATCGGCGTTCTCGTGCTGCTGTTTGCATGGCTTATGGTTAGTGAGATCCCCATGTTCTCTCTCAAGTTCAAGAATCTCAAGTGGGCTGACAACAAAGTCAGGTTCATGTTCCTTATAATATCGGTTGCGATTCTTGTTTCAATGCATGAAAAAGGACTTGCCGCTGTCATAGGATGGTACATAATCCTGTCAATTCTGACAAAAGGACGTCACTGATCCTGTTTGGCATATTATTTGCCCTTCACTATAAAAACGGACACAAATGATTATCGCCACACTAATAATACTTTTTATCCTGCTGTTCGCAGTGATTGCAGTGCTGACATTCGCAAGAGATGTGCTTGTCACCATACTGGAAGCCATCGTAGGCTTTTTCCGTAAGGGTGACCGCAAGCAGAAAAACACAGAAGGGAAGCAAACCGTACGCAAACGCGCCAGAACAAGGAAAAAGGTGCTTTCAGATACTGACGGAGAATACGTTGATTTTGAAGAGGTAAAAAATAACTGAATATGAAAGGTTGGCTTCTTATCCTGTCATTATCTGTATTCCTGTTTTTTACCGGTTCTTGCAGTAAGGATGGAGAATCTGAATATATCCCACCCTATGTTGACCTTGGCCTAAGCGTAAAATGGGCCACATGTAATGTCAGGGCATCCCAGCCTCATGAATACGGAGACTATTACGCCTGGGGGGAGACTAACTCTAAAGACCGTTTCTATTGGTCAACATATAATTACAATGTAGGTGAATATGATGAGGACAATATGAGCAGTCTGACCAAATACTGCCCCAAGAATGGTTTCGGATATAATGGCTATACGGATACTCTTTCCGTACTTGAACTTTCTGATGATGTCGCTCATGCCAGATGGGGCGGAAACTGGCGTATCCCTACCTCAAAGGAGTTTCAGGAACTGCTTGACAGCTGTGATTGGGAATGGACTACCCTGAATGGTGTAAAGGGGTTCAAAGTAACCAGTAACGTATCGGGCTTTACGGATCAGTCCATATTCCTTCCTGCCGCCGGATATAAAAGCGGATCCAAAACATTCAACAGCAGCCCTACGGTAACTTACTGGACAAAATCACTTTATTCCAAATGGCCATATTTCTCATATTGCATCACCTTTCATTTTGAAGAAGACGTTAATATCAATAACGCCATTTATATAGGTAGTTCAGGCCGATATATAGGACGCCCTATCCGGGCTGTATGGGATTAGGAGCCTGAATGGCATCCATCCTCCTGATTTTGAACAAAAAAAAGAGAAAAAATTATACAAAATAATCAAAAAGCAGTATCTTTGACACTGCAAACAAGGATTTCAATTATTGGAAAAGGACAAGAATCCGCAAGGATTCGCGGGAGAGGCTGACGCGGGAGCGTGGGCCTTTTTTGTTAAAACGCAGTAGGGACTGTCCCCTTTGTGCCAAAATGAGTATATTCGCGGAAACAAATTAATGATTATGACACCACAGCAGCAAAGGAATGAGCGGGTGGCCCAAACCATCATCAAGAACCTGAAACGACGCCACATTGAAGGGTTCTATTGTGCATCGGCCCAGGAGGCAGTTAAGAAGGTATCTGAACTCATTGAGGACGGAAGCAGTGTGACATGGGGCGGAACAATGACTGTCCGCGACCTTGGCATTCCCGATTATCTCAGAAACAGAGGCACTCTGCAGGTGCTGGACCGCGACCTGGTCAAGACTCCGGAGGAAAAACGGGATATGTATCTAAGGGCATTCTCGGCCGATGTCTATCTATCCAGTGCGAATGCTATATCGGAGGATGGTGTCATAGTGAATATTGACGGCAACGGCAATCGCGTGGCAGCCATCACCTGGGGGCCCAAGAAGGTGATTTTTGTTATCGGCCTTAACAAGGTTGCCCAGAATGTTGAGGCCGCTCTAGCCAGGGCCAGGAGCACGGCATCACCCACCAATGCGGCCCGATTCGACATTAAGACTCCATGCCAGATTGACGGTGTATGCCATAACTGCAACTCACCGGAATCTATCTGCAACTACGTTCATTTCTTGAGAAACTCACCAAATGGACGCCACACCGTTGTGCTTGTCGGCGAGAATCTCGGATATTAAAGATTGCGTTATATAGGAAATCTCTTAGGAGAGGTATTTCAGCTTTGTTTATTGATCTGATTTGGTAATTCATATTTTGTGTTAGTTGTTCTTGTTGATCAAGTTCACTACAACTTTCACCATAATATCCTTTTCCTCAGTACGGCTTTCAGCAATCATTAAAGTCAAGGCCACAAGCGTGTTATCGGCTATACGTTTTCCACAAGCTGACGGAGCTCGCTTATCTGCTCATGTCGCATCCGTTCATTTACTGCATAGCCTTTGATGAGGTATTGTTTCAGCACTTTATTTGCCCACTTGCGAAACTCAACGCCACGCTTGCTTTTTACGCGATATCCTACGGAAATGATAACATCAAGGGAATAAAACGGAACTGGTTTCTTAACACCATTAACGTGTAAAAAATGCACGTTATTCTCTTTTTCCAATTGGATTCAATCTCAATTAGTTTATTGCTGCAAATATAGTTAGAAGAAATTTGGGGTGCAAATCTTTGCAAGGTTGGCAATAACATAAATGGGGCGGTTATGTTTGTGTTAGAGCTAAACCTTCTTCTTTTCCACATTTTCGGTTCACCTTGGGGATGAAATTCCACATATTGAAGGCAGGCGTTTGCGGTACAGACGGATAAAGGAGAAGCATAATGCAAGGGCTGCAATTATTACAAACGCTGTACAGATTAAGGTTGTGGTGTCATCGCCGCCTCCTGTTCCATTTATAAATGATACTGAAGCCTTTATGGTGTCAACCACTCCTTCCTGATTAGGGATAGAATCTGCAACACCATTATTCACTACAGAATCTACCGATGCGGAATCAACAGCCGGAGTGTAATACACATTAGAGTCTGCATCGAGCCTGAACTGCTGTGTATTGAACTTAAACTCCTGAGTATTAAACACGCTCCTGGGCCGATTTGGAGTCTGCCCCAATCGCTGGTAAACACCTTGATTTATCCTTTCCAGATCCTGCGGGCTAAGGATGATATCCAAAAAATGTAACATAATGATTTATATTTAATCAGTTAATGTTCTATAACAACAAATATGCGCATACCGTCTGCCCCAGCAATCCTATAAGGAAACTCACGGCATTGCAAAGCAAACTATATATAGACGCCTTGCGTATATCCTTGATAAAAAGGAGATACCACAGAGCCTCTACAATGAATACTATCAGCTCACCTATCAGTACCGTCTTTGTGCTGTAACCCAAGTGTATGACAGCAAGATTCAATGGGACATTGGTAAGTACATTTATCACTACCGACAGGACAAGCACCTTACGCCTGCGCTCCATAAGCAGCCACAGCACACCCAATTCAATCAGGATTGTCAAAGTGAGAGATAAAAGCAACTGTCCTGCCATAACATTATCAATTAAGTAACGTTGCTATCAGGTAACCCGGAATAAGCGATGCCGCCAGCAACCCGAAAGCAAGCCCCTCACGCCCCTTAAGCATCACATTTGCCCAGTAGAGAGTGATAGGCATTGTGCAGTTCACCATAAATAGACCAGCAAGGGCAATGCCTATGAAATTACCTTTGGCTGCAAGGCAGACTATAACACCCGCAACCAGAAGAATGACGGACGTAACCATCCCCATCCATTTTACCAGCCATCCGCCAGCCATCTTACCCATCATGGTCAATGCTCCAATCAGGAGAACTACCATTGGAGTCTTGTCAATCACTTTGGTAAAGGATTCACCCAAGAATGAACGCCCGGCTACAATAAGCATAATCAGGATCAGGACCGCCCAGACCAAAATTTTGGAGTACGCTTTACTTTCATTGTCAGTCTCTGTTGTATCAATAGGCCTTGCGGTATCAATCAGCAGATAAGCCAGAGCCAGGATGCAAATACCAATCAGCAGGCAGAGCATCAGCGCCCGTGACAGGAACACAGACCCAACGGCAAGCCCGAACGCTCCGGTAGATACAAACACACCAAGAGCCCTTATGTCATTACCGGTCCTGACGGCAGTCTCTTTCCCACCCCACACGTGAAACAGAGAATTTCCTATGCCCAACAGTACCGATAATACCATAAGCATAACCACAGATGCCGCAGAACAATATGGCATAACGCATATGGTTTCCAAAACCGCCAGAATCAACATAATTATTGAAGTCAGCAATATCCAATGGCGCTGCTTTACTCCATCGGCCAGCATCCCCGTAAGCGGTTGGGTTAGAAAAGCCAGCACGTTATAGACAACAAAGTATCTGAGCAGCTCCGATACCCCTGCAGTCGCCAGATACAGGCAGCAAAGACACAACCCGTCAACACAGAAATGAAGTGCCGCCGCCAATCCCGTAAGGGTAACCGTATTACCGGATTTATTCATCGTTCTTTAAACGTGTCACCCATTGATAATGACCACTCAGTTTGCCGGCCTTGCGAGCCTTGCGGTAATACTTTCTGGTGAGTATCTCTAGTGAACCGCCAGCACCCTTATCACCCCATTTTTTATCCGCCTCCTTATTATCCAATCTCTGTACTGCCTGTATCTTGTCACCACGTATTCCTACCAAATCAGCCAGTTTGTATCTGTCAAGGATGGGCGCTTCAAAGTCAAATGTGGACAGTTTGGCTTCATCGACAGAAACAATCTCACCATCAAGTAGTATCAACGGATATATTGATACAGAATCATCAACGTTTTGATTTGAATCTTTATAATAATCAACACCTGTGACATTATAATTGACAGAACCACTGAAACCTCCGAATCCACTGAAACCCCCAAATCCTCCAAATCCACCAAAGTTAAGATTGGATTCAGAAAGTGGCTTGTCGCCTGTAGCACCAGTTGTCATTCCTAAAGACCCATATGTTATATTGGTATTAGCAGGTTCTTTTGTCTGTTCATAGGCCATGACTCTCTCCATCATATCGGCCGTGATACTATCCAGTTTTTCTTTAGTCTTGTTATTACGGGCTAACATTGAGTCAAGCTGGTGCCTGTGAGTTTCATGATTAAATGAAACGGTATCATTGGACATACGTACAGGAGTTATGGATGGCGTCATTGCGACTTTATTTTCAATTAGTTCCGGCTCAGCAAGAATGCCGCCTAGTTTCATGCTGTCAGCGGGGTTGGATATGCTGTCTGCCGGGGCCTGAAGTTCCTCTTGTGGAGGCACCGGATTGTTCTGTGCCATCTGGCCGGCGGGAGTTCTGTTTATTGGCAGCAGGAACAGCAACAGCAGGACTGCAGCTGCGGCAGGAATGGATATGGCTGCGGTCAGGAACCCGCGACGGCGCTTTGCGGCAAGATCATGCGCGGCCTTTCTGGAAAGGAAATCATCCCAGTCTGACTGCGGCAGCTCTGCATTGAGGCCCTCCAGATAGTCTATCATTCTTTTGTCTCTCCAGTCCTTCATTGTCCTGTTGCTTTAAGGTAATCTGTAATGGCTTTCCTCACGCTGGCGCGGGCTTTGGCAAGAATGGATGTTGAACCGCTCTCTGTTATGTTCAAAGCCCGTGCTATCTCCTTGTGGCTGAACCCGTCTATGTAGTACATATTGAACACCGCACGCCTTACGGGTGAAAGTGTGGCGGCCATTATCTGTTTCAGTACGTCATCGGGTATCTCACGCTCAGGTCCGGCATCGGAATCCGATGCATCAAGGATATCCTTATCACTTACCTGTTCAAGAGGAACCTCCATGAATTTGCTGTTCTGCCTGAAGCGGTCAAACACCACGTTTATGGTTATCTTACGGAGCCAAGAATAGAGCGAGCCATCGGCTTCATTGCGGAAAGACTTGATGCTGTCCATTGCCTTTATCATAGAGTCATGCATAAGGTCACGGGACTCTTCAGTATCACCAACGTATCTAAGACAGAGCGCATAGAGCCGGGCTGCATAACGGGCATACAACTCCTGTTGC
>CACWTU010000004.1 GCA_902763885.1 uncultured Bacteroidales bacterium
AATCCTTCCAGCCGGCTTTGAACGGAATCATTGATTGGGCGCTGGCTAATAGAGATGCCCTGGCTCCGCATGATGCAACTAAGTCAGTCCGATAAATTCCAATTTACAGGTCTGAACGATCTTATACAGTAAATTAAGAAGGGAGGTTGATGAATGCGCTGCGGCCATTTATTAGCCGCCCCGTAATTATCGGCTTTCGTGAAAGGCGATAGTTACGGGACGGAACAGACGCGAAGCGGCTGATGTTACGCAGGTGTTTGTGTCAGCTGCTTGCGCAGATCCTGGACTTCGGTTTTGAGTTGGGCATTCTCCTTGCAGAGTTGATCTATGGAGGTCTTGAGCTCTCCATTCTCCTTACGCAGAGCTACAACCTCACGATTCACTGTGGTCAGGTCCTCTATGAGGCGTTTGTTCTCCAGACTGAGGATATCGATGGACTCCTGCATGTTCTTGAGGAAGTCATTGCGGCGCTTACGCTTGCCGGCAAGCCAGCCTGCGGCTGCCGTTATCATCGGCACCAGGCAGTCTGTGATTAATGATATGGTTGGTGTTTCCATGGTGATTCATCGGTTATGAGTAATACAATTTGATTTCTTGTTCTCTCCTCTTGATGAGTCCGGGGAGTTTCTGGTTTCCGGCATAGATCCAGCGGCGGAACTCATCGGCTATGGAGGGGTCGTTAGGGCCTTTCAGGATCTTCTTGCGGATGGTGGAGACGTTGAAGCCCCGGGCTCCTATGTTGAAGACGAAGCTAATGAGGGCATCAAACTGTTCCTGAGTGAGGTCTGCGCCCATCTGGTTGATACAGTGCTCGGCGTTGCGGATGTCCTGTTGAAGAAGCTCATCGGCTTTTTTTTCGGTTATTTGCATGCCTTGGTGGACGCCTGCGGTGTGGCCGTATCCGATGGTCCAGACGCCTGCCGGACAGAGGTATGAGTTGAGGCGTAGCTGCTCAAAACTCTTTATAAGTAAAAGTGCGTAATTTGTTGCTTTCATGGTTGTTATGGATTTATGTTAGTGTTTAAACGGTGTGTGTTTGGCGGATTACCAACTTCAATACTATGATGAAGATTGTGGCCGCTATGATTAGGATTATTAGGCGGTCGATGATGGGTGATGCTCGGGGTTGCTGGGTTTGCTTTTCTTGGTATTGGGTGTTTTGTGTGGTGGTTGTGTCTTGCTGCGATATGTGTGTTGTGGCGGTGGTTTCTGCCTGGTTGGTGGTGGATTGTTCCTCTATTATTAGGGTGCCTCCACCCTGCTCTATTAGCTGGGTGGTAAGATCCTGAAGGGTATTATTGGTTCTAGGGATTGGCAGGTCTGGTGAGGTTATCTGGAAACCTGGGATGTAGGTTATGGTGAGCTTATGGCTTTGGCTGGCCATTAGACGGTGTGCTGCGCTGTCTATGGCGTTCTGGGATATGGATGTAGTTGATGCGTGCGATGTGATGGCTTGCTTGCTGGTGCGGCAGGCGGGCATCAGAAGTATCATTGTTATGATGCATGATAGTGTGATGATGTGCTTTGTTGTCATGGTACATAGGGTGTTTTGTATTAGTATTTGCACAAAGATAATGAATTTGTGCAATCTGCGAAAGTGTATTTTGAATCTCAACAAATGGCCTTTATACTGGAGTCATTGAATCATTGAGAGTGAGAGTATGATAAGGACAAGTAAAAGATTATAAGGTTCGATGTTTGATTAGGACTGAAAATACAGTCTGGTTCAACCTTGATATGCCGAAGAAAGACCTTATCTTTACATGGATTTGGTACTGTAGTATCAGATTTTAGAATTGCATTTGGTCCGGTGTTCTTCATACTTGAAGGGCGCCGGACTTCCGCTTTTTAGACCTTTAAAGAACGGTGAAGTTCAAAAGTGTTGGTACTTTGTTGGTACTTTTTGTTTTCTTGGAAAAATAAATCGGCCTCAGAAGTATCTCTGAGGCCGATTTGTCGTGATTCCGCCGGGATTCAAACCCGGAACCTTCTGATCCGTAGTCAGATGCTCTATTCAGTTAAGCTACGGAACCAAACCCTTCTTCTGTTAAAGCGGTGCAAAGATACCACATTATTTCTACAATCGCACACTTCATGACTTATTTTTTGCAAGAAATAACGTTTTTATTTCCGCAGAGCCTCATCCAAAGCATCAAATGCCTGATTAGCATCACCAAACTCCTCAAGCAACTGCACAAACTTACTGCCAATTATGCATCCTGCAGCGTTTGCCTGGGCACTCTCCAGAGTCTGCTTGTTACTTATTCCAAAGCCAATCATGCGCGGATGCTTGAGCCCCATCCCGTTCACGTGGTTAAAGTACTCCTGCTTTTTAAGGTCAAACTCCTTCTGTGCACCGGTGGTGGCGGCGCTGCTCACCATATAGATGAATCCGTCAGTGTTGTCGTCGATAAAGCGGATGCGCTCGTCGCTGGTCTCGGGTGTGATGAGCATGATTATACGCACGTCATATTTATCGGCCACAGGCTTTACCTGGCTCAGGTAGTCGTTGAACGGCAGGTCCGGAATAATCACGCCGTCTATGCCAATCTCGCTGCACTTCTTAAAGAACGCATCAAATCCGTACTGGTAGATGGGATTCAGGTAACCCATAAGCACCAGCGGCATCTTTACGTCCATACGGATGTCGGAGAGCTGCTCAAACAGCAGTCTGAGCGTCATTCCGTTGCGCAGGGCTTTGGTGGCGGCGTCTTGGATTACCGGGCCGTCGGCCATAGGGTCACTGAAAGGTATGCCAATTTCTATCATATCCACGCCTTTCTGCTCAAGGGTGCGGATTATCTGTGCGGTGCTGTCCAGTGACGGATGCCCGGCGCAGAAATAGATTGAAAGAATGCCTTGTTTCTTGGTGGCAAACAAATTATTTATTCTGTTCATAATTACGTATGTTATTGATAAATAGACTCAATTTCGATATCTCTTTTAATGCTGGTTCAATCTCAAACCGGCTGTTCAGGTCAATGCCGTAGAACTGTGGATGCCTTATACTGGCAATACTCTCTTCCATTCCAGGGCCGATGCCCCCGGCCAGAATGAACGGCTTGCTGCCTTTATAGCAGTCAAGGAGACTCCAGTCAAAACTCTGACCACTGCCGCCCCACCCGCTGCATTTGGTATCAAACAGGAACATATCGACGGCATCTTCCTGTTGATATTCAGTGCATTGCTCAAAGTCTTGGGCTGACGCGATTGAAATGGCCTTCATCACAGGCAGTCCCGTAATAAGATGTATAATGCGGCAGAACTCAGCTGATTCATTGCCATGAAGCTGTATGCGGTTAAGGCTATACTCAGCAGCCTTGACCTGAACGTATTCAGGTTCAGAATTGACAAAGACCCCCACTCTGCACACATCGGGCAGATAATCAGGCTTAGAGCTCACATAACGTTTACTGCCCGGCCAGAACATGAACCCCATCATATCAGGATGCAGAGCCTCTACATCCCTGATATTCTTAGCGTCACGCATTCCGCATACCTTGATGATCATATGGCTTCAATGAATTTTTTAAGAGCCAGGCCCGGGTCCTTTTCTTTCATAAAACACTCACCCATAAGGAATCCGCGGAATCCTGCCTCACGCAGTTGGCGTATGGTATCCGGATTGCTTATTCCGCTCTCACTCACTTTTACAGCCTCAGTATCCATCTTTTCCGCCATACGGAAAGAGTTGGCTACATCAGTATGGAACGTACCCAGGTTGCGGTTGTTTATTCCGGCCATATCGGGCTCACACTCAAGATATTCCAGTTCCTCCTCACTGTGCATTTCAAGCAGCATCTCAAGTTTAAGGTCATGAGCGGTACGGGTCAATGTGCGGCACTCATCCTTGGTGAGGTCTGCAGCAATGAGCAGTACAGCATCGGCACCGGCGTTACGGGCCTCAAAAAGCTGATACTCATCAATGATGAACTCCTTGCGCAGAATGGGTATATCTACTGATGGACGCACTTGAGGGATATACTCCAGTGTACCGCCAAAATACCTGCTGTCTGTGAGTATGCTAAGGGCCGATGCACCTCCGGCTGCGTACATGGGTACCACATCCATGGGCTTGGCATCCTCATGAATCCAGCCTTTTGAGGGGCTCTTACGCTTGAATTCAGCAATGATTCCATAAGGACTGTCGGCCAGAGCGCGGCTCATGCTGCGTTCTGCAATGCCGTCGGCCATAAGGCGCTCCACGCGGGCGTAGAGTTCTCGGGGCGGAACCAGCTGTTTCTGCTGCTCCAGCTCCACCCGTTTATGTGCTACTATTTCCTGTAGTATATCGGCCATTACTGATTGATTTCTACGAATTTACGGAATGCCTGCAGGGCACGGCCGCTCTCCAATGACTCACGTGCCATGGCTACGCTGTCCTCAATGCTCATGTTGCGGTCCATGATACCTATTCCGCAGGCTGCGTTGGCTATGATCACGTTCTTCTGTGCGGTAGTTGATGTGCCGTTCAGCACGCTGTCAAATATGGCCGATGCGTCCGATATGCTTGCGCCACCGATAATCTCCTCGGGCGAAATGTAATCCAGACCCATATCCTTGGGGGTATAAACCTTCTCGTAGTAGTTTGTAACCACCTTGAATCCGCTGGTAAGCGAAATCTCATCATATCCGTCATAACTGGTAATGACGCCAAAGTTGTCGCCTATGCGCTGATGGATGTTAACATACAGACGCAGTTGAGCCTGTGTGGCGGTACCGTGCAGCGAGTTCTTGGGATGGCAGGGATTTACAAGCGGTCCCAGCAGGTTGAAGCATGTGGGTATGGCCAGAGCCTTGCGGGTGGGTCCTACAAACTTCATTCCGTATGCAAACAGCGGTGCGTGGAAGTAGCATACACCAGCCTCATCGAGTGAACGGCGCAGTATGTCAGGATTGTCGGTGAACTTTACTCCGTGCTCCTGCAGCACGTTGCTGGCACCGCTTACGCTGCTACTGCCGCCGTTTCCGTGCTTGGTAACCTTATATCCTGCACCGGCAATCACAAATGCTGAGCAGGTGCTTATATTGAATGTGTTCTTGCCGTCGCCGCCCGTACCAACTATGTCAAGCGTGTTCTCCTGGTCCAGGTCTATGTGCTTACCGGTCTCCAGCAGGCCCTGGCGCAGGCCAAGAAGCTCATCTACAGTCACTCCGCGTGCCTGTATTGCCATAAGCAGAGCGGCTATCTGCTGGTCGTTGTACTTGCCGTCAATAATGTTCAGCATGATGCTGTGTGTCTCCTCCTGAGTCAGTGTGGCACCGTCAATAAGTTTTAAAAGATACTGTTTCATATAGCAATGTTATTTATTTGTTATTCAACCAATTATTAATTATTATCTTACCTTGGGGAGTCAGTACGCTCTCGGGATGGAACTGAATTCCGCGTACATCGTACTCGCGGTGTCTCAAGGACATGATATAACCGTCATCGCTGCGGCTGGTCACCTCAAGGCACTGCGGAAGGTCCTTGTCATCGACCACCCACGAGTGGTAACGCCCTACCTCAAGGTCCGATGCAAGACCCTCAAACAGATAATCCTGTGCCGTGAGATGTGCCGGAGTAGCCACTCCGTGTACCACATTACCTATATTGAGCAACTTGGCACCGAATGCTTCGCCAATGGCCTGATGTCCCAGGCAGATGCCTAAGATGGGCTTGCGTCCTGCATACGCCTTGATAACCTGAGGCATAAGACCTGCCTCGCTGGGAATTCCGGGACCCGGTGACAGGACAATCTTGTCAAACTGCTCCAGATCCTCAATGCGGAACATGTCGTTACGCACTACGGTCACATCGGCCCCGAGCTCCTTAAGCAGGTGGCTCAGGTTGTATGTGAATGAGTCATAATTGTCTATTATTACGGTCTTTATCATAACTTTTCTGCCATTTGTATTGCCTTGCGCAGGGCGCCCAGCTTGTTGTTAACCTCCTGTAATTCATACTCCACATCGCTCTTGGCCACAATGCCGCCGCCGGCCTGGAACCACAGCTCACCGTTACGGCTCACAAATGTGCGTATGGTGATGGCCTGGTTCAGATCACCGTTAAAGCCTATAAAGCCGATGCAGCCGCCGTAGGCACCGCGGTTATGCGGCTCATACTCGCTTATAAGCTGCATGGCACGTACCTTTGGGGCACCGCTGAGCGTACCTGCAGGGAATGTGTCAATGAATGCACGTACTGGGTCAGCGCCTTCATCGAGTGTGCCCGATACACGGCTAACCAGGTGTATCACATGACTGTAGTACTGCATGTCTTTGTAAAAGTCAATGTGTACGTTATGGCAGTTGCGGCTCAGGTCGTTGCGGGCCAGATCCACCAGCATCACATGCTCGGCATTCTCCTTTGGGTCATTCTTAAGGTACAGGGCGTTCTCACGGTCCTGCTCGGCATTACCGGTCCGCTTGGTGGTACCTGCAATGGGATCAATGTATGCCTGACGGCCCTGTATTCGGCAGTGAGTCTCGGGGCTTGATCCGAATATCCTGAATCCGCCAAAGTCAAAGTAGAACAGATACGGACTGGGATTTATGCTGCGCAGAGCACGGTACAGTTGGAAATCATCACCTGTGTATGACTGCTTGAAACGGCGTGAGAGCACAATCTGGAATACATCACCGCGCTTGCAATGGGCAATTCCGCGGCGTATGTTCTCGCGGTGTTCATCATCGGTCAGGGTGCTGGTGCAGTCACCTACGGCACGGAATCCGAATGTGCGGAATGTATGTGAACTGAGGCTGTGCTCAAACTTGTCAAGTGAGCTCTCCTCGCCTTCACTCAACAACTCAATGAGTGTGAGTTCGTTACTGTAATGGTCAAATACCGCGATGCTCTTAAAGAGCGTGTACTGCATATCGGCCGCATCATTTTCCACCTGAGTCTCATCCTTGATGTTTATGTTTTCAAAGTAGCGTACGGCATTGAAAGTGGTGAATCCGTACAGCCCGCAGTAGTTGCTGCCCTCACCCTCTATGCTAAACTGGCTCAGGAAATCATTTATGAGCCTGGCTGCGTCATAATCGGCACTGATGGCGTGCTCCTGCGTGGTTCCGTTTGGGAAAAGCATGGTACCTACTCCATGGGCAATGCTGACTGTGGCAATGGGATTGATGGCAATGAATGACTTGGAATTCTCGACGCCGTGATAATCAGAACTCTCCATAAGTACGCTCTGTGAGTAGAGGTCACGTACGTTAAGGTATGCCGTTACGGGAGTGAGCAGGTCACCTGCCACTTTACGGCTGGCTGTAAGGTATTTAAATAGCTTCATAATCTATTTCGTCTTTATGTTTAAGGTATATTGTAAGGTCTTTGTCGCCGCGGCCGCTTACGGTAAGCACAACCACATCGTCTTTCTTGAACTTCATCTTGGGCAGCATGGCCAGCGCGTGGCTGCTCTCCAGTGCCGGGATGATTCCCTCAAGCCTGGTCAGTTCAAATGCAGCCTGCAGAGCCTCATTGTCGTTTACGGCCATCACCTGTGCACGTCCGGTCTTGTATAGATTGCAATGGATAGGTCCTGTGCCGGGATAATCCAGACCGGCCGATATTGAATAGGGCTCAATGATCTGACCGTCAGGAGTCTGCATCACCATGATACGGCTGCCATGCAGTATTCCGGGAGTTCCAATCTCCATCGATGCGGCTGTCTGCGGGGTATCTATTCCCATGCCTCCGGCCTCGCCCAGAACCAACTTAACGCGCTCATCATCAATATAATGATAGATTGTTCCTGCAGCGTTGCTGCCTCCGCCTACGCAAGCCATCAGGTAATCAGGGTAATCACGGCCCTCCTTTTCCTGCAACTGCTCCTTGATTTCGGCCGATATCACACTCTGCAGTCTTGCTACCATATCAGGATACGGATGCGGGCCAACGGTACTTCCAATAATATAGAAGGTATCAGAAGGATTGCAGCACCAGTCGCGGATAGCCTCGTTTGTGGCATCCTTAAGGGTCTTGTTGCCGCTGTAAACCGGCATCACCTCAGCACCCAGCATACGCATGCGCTCCACGTTCACAGCCTGGCGCTCCACGTCAAGAGCACCCATGTAAACCCTGCAGGGCATATTCATAAGTGCACAAACAGTTGCGGTTGCCACGCCGTGCTGTCCGGCACCGGTCTCTGCAATGATACGGGTCTTGCCCATGCGCTTGGCCAGCAGGATCTGCCCTATTGAATTGTTTATCTTATGGGCACCGGTATGGTTCAGGTCCTCACGCTTAAGATAAAGTTTGCAGCCGTACTTCTGGCTCATGCGTGATGCGTAATACAGAGGGCTAGGACGTCCTACATAGTCGCGCAGCAATGCGTGGTACTCTTTCTTGAACTCCTCACTCTCAATAATGGGCAGGTAGTTTTCCTTAAGCGTTTCAACGGTCTTGTAAAGTATCTCGGGGATGTATGCACCTCCAAACTCTCCGTAGTAACCGTTACTGTCAATCTGATAAGTATTCATATTATTATGTTGTTTATTATTCGTTGTTGGAACTCATAAAAAAAGGCCCCTCGTGAGTACCGAAGAGCCTTTGTATGATGTTCATTTATGGATATATGGCTTCTACCTCACGATTTTATGTATCCTGAGTTCTGCCACCACCAAAATGAAACGTTCATTACCATATTTCTTTCTTTTTGCGCTACAAAGTTATGCGTTAATATCAATACGCTCCAAATAATTTCTGATTTTTTTTGGAAACTTTTTAGTAACCGTATCAGGGACCCAAGCACCGCAGGACTATCCCTTTTGGGGACACAACGCTCCGAGGCTACTCCGCCTCCCTTCCGGACCCTAAACGCCGAACTCGTCCTCATAGTCCCCTTCGGGGCCTAACGTTCCTCGAACAAGCGGCGTTCTTAACGGGATCCTCCAGGGGGCTACGCTTACGCCTCTCCACGATGGTCCCCAAAAGGGATAGTCCTGCTACTGCAAAAGGACACAGAAGGAACAGTTCCCTGTGTCATGAAACTGAAGATTCGGCGTGCAGTAGTTTCCGATATCGATACCCTTAAAAGACTCGTTTGTCAAGGAGTGAATACAGAATGGGAATCAAGTCTTGCGCGCTGCCGGGATAGACTATGCCACTCATTCCTAATGCCTTTGCAGCATCGACGTTGTCTTTGCGGTCGTCAATGAATACGCATTCCTCGGGGTTGAGATTGTACTTGGATAGCAGAAGTTGATAGATGGCCGGTTCGGGCTTGGCCAGGTGGACGGAGCTTGACACTACGTAGTTGTCTATGCTGCCGATGGTTTTGAAACGGCGGCGGGCCTCGGTAAATGTGGTAGCAGGCCAGTTGGTAAGGCCGAATATGCCGTAGCCTTTCCGTTTGAGGTCCCGGATTATATCAAGCATGCCGGGAATATCTCCGTGACACATATCGAACCAGCGGTCGCGGAACAGCGCTATGGCATCGGCATATTCTGGGTGCAGGGCCTGGAGCTCGGCTACACATACATCCATGCTCTCACCTCGGTCCATTCGGGTGAACCATTCACGGTTGCAGATGTGGTCGGTAAAGAACCGGCACTTTTCCTCATCACCGTTAAAAACAGGAAGGAACAGGTAGGCCGGATTCCAGTCAACCAGAACGTTGCCGTAGTCAAATATTACGTTTTTAATCATTTGATTGCAAGTTTGTTATGGTGTCCGATGCAATGGAATTTATCTGTACGCTGTCAGGAACAGCGAGCCCCACTTTCCTCATGTATCCGCTTATGGAGTTTATGTACTGCGGCATATCGGCAGGGGCGATTGGATCAACGGCCGGCAGGTCCATACGCAGAGGGTCTATGGCGGTGCCGTTCTTGAATACACGGTAATCAAGGTGCGGACCTGTAGCAGTACCGGTCATGCCTACATATCCTATCAGCTGGCCCTGTGAAACATGAGTACCTACGCTGATGCCGCTGGCAAAACCCTTAAGGTGCATATACTCAGTGGTATAGGTGGAGTTGTGCTTGATCTTTATGTAGTTGCCGCCGCCTTTGCTGTCCCAGGCGCGGGCCGTTACCACACCGTCGCCCACAGAATAGACCGGCGTACCCGAAGGTGCCGCATAATCCACTCCGTGATGTGCACGTACTATCTTCTTGATGGGATGCAGACGTGCCTCAGAGAATCTGGAGCTGATACGGGAATAGCTGAGCGGTGCCTTGAGGAATGCGCGCCTCAGGCTGGTGCCCTGCTCGTCAAAATACTCGCCGCGCTCATTATGATATGCATATCGGAAAGCATAATGGTTGTGGCCACCCGTAATGAAATTGGCGGCCAGGATATCACCTGTGGCTACTCTCGCGGAATCAACATGATACTCCTGATAATAGACCGCAAAGGAGTCATTCTTCTGGATGCCGAAGAAATCTATCGTCCATGAATATACATCGGCCAGCATTCCGGCCAGATCGGCCGAGGCCCCCTGCTCTATCATGGCATTCCATAGTGATGACCGGATGCTTCCGCTTATATAGTTCTCCACCGTATCAACGGGTAAGGAGCCACGATAGCTGTAAATGCTGTCAGTAAGCGAATAGACGGCATAATCGGTATTGTTTATGTCATAGACAAAGTAGCGTGCTGTAGCCAATGAATCACGGTCACGGATTATATGATATGGCTTGCCTGACTGAATCTTGCGGACACTCCACGTACTGTCAGACGAACGGTCCAGATAGTGAATTACCTGAGCCGATACTCCATTGTTGTACAGGATGCTTGAGAGCAGTTCGTTGCGCCCTATAATACCGTCCACGATATCCAGGCTGTCAATGTTTACACCCCAACGGTAAACCGGCTGCGGAAGAACCTCAACGGGCTCATCTGCAACCGGATCTACGGGTTGGCTATTCTGCTTGCAGGATATAATAATGCCGGCTGAAAGGATGGCGTATTTAAGGAATCTGCTCATTCCTTGAAAGGTGCATATCCTTCAACAATCTCCTTATTCAGAGCGTCGCTGACCGGTACCATTGGCAAGCGCAGAACATTCTCAAGCTTGCCCTGATGTGCCATGAGGGCCTTTACGCCGCTTGGGTTACCCTCCTTGAAGAGAAGGCCATATACGGGCTCAAACTCCTTATGGATGGCGGCAGCCTCATTGAGCTTACCCTCTATGGTAAGATGTATCATACGTCCGAATGTCTTGGGCAGCGCATTACCTACAACCGATATCACGCCTACAGCTCCGTCATGAATGGATTCCATGGCTAAGCTGTCATCGCCTGATATTACCTTGAAGTGCTCGGGAGCGCCCTTGATGATTTCATTGATCTGGTCCATCTTGCCACTTGCCTCCTTGACACCTATCACGTTCTTGAACTCACGTGCTATGCGCAGTGTGGTATCGGCCGTCATGTTGATGCCTGTGCGTCCGGGAACGTTATACAGTATAATGGGCTTGGCTGATGCCTTGGCAATCTCAGAAAAGTGACGATATACACCCTCCTGTGATGGCTTGTTGTAGAAAGGTACGGCGCTCAGTATGCCGTCTATTCCGTCAAACTGATACTGTTTGATCTGCTCAACGGCAGCAGCGGTGCAGTTGCTGCTGCATCCTACCATTATGGGAATACGGCCGTTTACCAGTTTTATGACGAATTTAACCACCTGAAGGCGTTCATCGGATGTAAGTGTAGGAGTCTCAGCTGTCGTGCCCAGTACGCAAAGGAAATCAGTGCCACCAGCTATGAGACTTTCCACAATGCCGGTCAGTCTGTCAAAATCAATCTGACCATCCTGTCTGAAAGGTGTGACCAGGGCTACGCCAAGTCCCCTAAAAGGGTAAGAGTAGTTCATTGGATGTTATAGTTGTTATTTTTTCATTAATCATTTCCAGGAATTCAGTCTCGCTTACCAGCTTGACGCCGAGCTCCTGCGCTTTCTCACGTTTGGCCGGCCCCATGTTGTCGCCCGCCAGCACAAATGATGTCTTGGCCGATATGCTGCCGGCATTCTTGCCTCCGTGGCGCTCTATCAGAGCCTTGTACTCATCACGCGAATGGTGGTTGAATACGCCGCTTATGACAATAGTTTTGCCAGCCAGAAGTTCCGTGCCACCTTGAGTCTGCTCCTCTGTCAGTTCCATCTGCAAGCCGAACTCTTTCAATCGGTTAACCAGATCACGGCTGCGTTCATCATTGAAGAATGTTACAATGCTCTGCGCAATCTTGGTGCCGATCTCATTTACAGACGTCAGCTGCTCCATTGTGGCGTTTTCAAGTGCCTCCATTGATTTGAATGCACGTGCCAATATCTTGGCCACGGTCTCGCCTACAAAGCGTATGCCAATGGCAAACAGCACGCGTTCAAAAGGAACCTTCTTGGAGTCCTCTATGCCGTGTACTATACTTACGGCCGATTTCTCTCCCAGCCCTTCCAGGCGGCAGATATCCATTGCCTTAAGTGTGTAAAGGTCAGCAATATCCTTTATCAGGCCTGCCTGGTAGAAAAGGTCTATGGTCTCGGTACCAAGACCGTCTATATTCATGGCCTTGCGGCTCACAAAGTGCTCTATACGGCCCTTTATCTGGGGCGGACAGCTTATGGCATTGGGGCAATAGTATGCGGCCTCACCCTCATATCGTATCAGTTTTGTGCCGCACTCAGGGCATACATCGGCAAACTTTACCGGATCACCCATCAGCAGTGAGCGTGAATCCAGGTCAACGGCCGTTATCTTGGGGATAATCTCGCCGCCTTTCTCCACATAGACCATATCGCCTATATGAAGGTCCAGACCCTTTATTATATCGGCGTTATGCAGTGTGGCGCGCTTTACAACAGTACCTGACAGCTGTACGGGATCCAGATTGGCAACCGGAGTAACGGCACCGGTTCGTCCCACCTGATAAGATACACTGTTAAGTCTGGTAAGTTGCCTCTCGGCCTGGAACTTGTAGGCAATGGCCCAGCGGGGTGACTTGGCTTTGAATCCAAGGTTACGCTGCTGTCTTAACGAGTTGACCTTGAGTACAATGCCATCGGTCGCTACCGGAAGGTTCTTACGCTCTGTGTCCCAGTAGTTTATATAGTCAAGCACCTCCTGAATGGTGGTGCATTTCTTCATGTGGTCCGATACCTTGAATCCCCATTTCTGAGCCTCCATCATGTTCTCATAATGGCCATCGCATGGCAACTGCTCGCCCAACAGGTAATAGAGGTATGAATCCAGCTGACGCCGTGACACCTCCTGCGGGTTCTGAAGCTTGAGTGTGCCTGATGCCGCATTCCTGGGGTTTGCAAACAGCGGCTCCTCTTGCTGCTCGCGCTCGGCATTAAGTTTCTCAAATGATGTCCAAGGCATAAGCACCTCACCCCGGATCTCAAAGTTACGGGGCCAGTCTCCTCTCTGGAGTACCAGAGGCACGGATTTGATAGTGCGCACGTTATCGGTCACGATATCACCCTTGACGCCGTCACCGCGGGTTACCGCCTGAACAAGCTTGCCGTCCTCATAAATCAGAGATATGGAAAGACCGTCATACTTGAGCTCACAGCATATCTCAAACGGCTCATTGAGCAATCCGCTTACGCGCTGAAAGAACTCGCGCACCTCCTGCTCGCTGTAGGTGTTATCGAGCGAAAGCATGGGATAACGGTGCTCGGCCTGCTCAAAACCCTTGCTCAGGTCACTTCCTACACGCTGTGTGGGTGAATTGGGGTCAAAGAGTTCTGGGTGCTTGGCCTCCAGGTCAATGAGCTCGTGCATGAGGCGGTCAAACTCGATATCGGATATGACGGGAGCATTCTGCACATAGTACAGATTGTTGTATCTGTGCAGCAGTTCACGCAGTTCTGTTATCCGTTCAGTTTCGCTCATCAGAGGGTTTGTATTGAAAGTACCGTTTTCAAACCGCGAATTTACTCATAAAATTTGTATTTTTGCGGACAGAAACGGTACAATGTGCGTATATGCGTATAGATATTCTTACAGTATTTCCTGATATGCTTGAGGGCTTCTTCAACTGCTCAATGATGGCACGTGCCCAAAAGGCCGGCCTGGCCGAGATACACCTGCACGACATCAGGGATTACACTACTGATAAGCACCACAAGACTGATGACTATCCCTTTGGCGGCTGTGCCGGTCTTGTAATGAAAATTGAACCCATTGACCGTCTCATAACAGACCTCAAGTCACAGCGCGATTATGATGAGGTAATCTACACCTCACCTGATGGCGAGCAGTTCAATCAAAAGACAGCAAACAGCCTCTCGTTGCTTGAGAACGTGATAATCCTGTGCGGTCATTATAAAGGAATTGACTACCGCATCCGCGAGCACCTTATTACCCGAGAGATAAGCATAGGTGATTACGTACTCACCGGAGGTGAACTAGCCGCCGCCGTAATGACAGACAGCATAGTACGTCTCATTCCCGGCGTCCTCTCTGATGAACAGTCCGCCCTCTCCGACTGCTTTCAGGACAACCTGCTTGCTCCACCAGTCTACACTCGTCCCGCCGAATACAAAGGTTGGAAAGTCCCCGAAGTCCTCCTCTCCGGCAACCAAGCCCTAATAGACGACTGGGAATTCCAACAATCAATGGACCGCACCAAACGCCTCCGCCCCGACCTCCTAAAATGATACAAAAGGGGTCAGACCCCTTTTGTACTAAAATAGGTTTCCATTTGCACCAAGTAAAACGTAATCCCGTCAGCAAAGCGTTGACGGGATTATGTTTTACCCGGCCTGGAAGGCCGGCAGAGTGTAGCAGGACATTGTCCTGCGGAACGGGTTTGGGGCGTCGCCGCCCCAAACTAAAAAAATGTCGTGTACCTAATATGCAGATAGGATTCCATCCAACGACTTTTGAGGCGAAGCCAAAAAAGTCAAAAAAAAGCCGAGCCGCAAAGCGGCGAGTACCCGCCGGATGGTCAGACTTCCAGCTTTCCAATAATTTCCTGAACGGAGTTGAAGTTGTGGCGTTGCAGATAGTCTGCAATACCATCAACAACTTTCTCCGATATCGAGGGATCAATGAAGTTTGCGGTGCCAATCTGTACGGCCGATGCACCCGCAAGAAGGAACTCGACAGCATCAGTAGCGCTACAGATACCACCCAGTCCGATGACAGGAATTTTTACCGCCTTGGCGGTCTGCCAGACCATACGCAGGGCAACAGGTTTCACGGCGGGTCCGCTCATGCCGCCGGTGATGGTAGAGAGTATTGGCTTGCGCTTCTCGGCATCAATGGCCATACCTAACATGGTGTTTATGAGCGATACACTGTCAGCGCCGGCACCCTCTACGGCACGGGCTATCTCGGTAATATCAGTAACGTTAGGTGACAGCTTTACAATCAGAGTCTTATCATAAGCCTTGCGGACAGCAGTCACAACCTGTGCGGCGCTTTCGGGCTTTACTCCGAACGCCATTCCGCCCTGTTTTACGTTAGGGCAAGAGATATTGAGTTCAATGGCCGGTATGTCATCGAGAGTATTGATGATGCCGGCAGTCTGAACGTAATCATCAATACATGAACCGGAAACGTTCACAATTATATTTGTATTGATTTTTCTAACCTCAGGGTAGATGTGATCCACAAAGTAATCAACACCTTTGTTCTGTAAGCCTACGGCATTGAGCATTCCCGATGGGGTCTCAGCCATGCGTGGATATGGATTACCCTGACGGGGATTGAGAGTAGTACCTTTTACTATTATGGCGCCCAAACGGCTGATATCCATGAAGTCAGCATATTCCGTTCCGTACCCGAATGTGCCCGATGCGGTCATTACGGGGTTCTTAAGCTCCAGTGAGCCTATCTTTGTATTCAGTTGAACCATTTCAGTCTGTCAATTGTGAAAACCGGACCTTCTTTACATACACAAACGTTGCCCTGATCAGCAGTATCCTCAACACAGCACAGGCAGGCGCCTATTCCGCAAGCCATACGGTGCTCCAGTGATACCTCACAAGCCGTCTCGTGCTCCTTCGCCCATCGGGCCACCGCCTTGAGCATTGGTGTAGGACCGCAGGCATATATGCGGTCAAATGACTCACTGTCCATAAGCAGGCTGTGATTGGTAACAAAACCCTTCTCTCCAGCTGAACCATCCTCAGTGGTCATGAACAGGTCACCGTATTTGGTAAACTCCTCTTTACGAAGTATAAGATCCTCAGTACGGCCTCCTAACAGGAATGTGGGGCGGATTCCATGTTCAGCCAGTTCCTGACCCAGAAACAGGAGAGGTGCCACTCCCACTCCGCCACCGACCAGCAGCGGACGCGCCACATGAGTTGTGCGGTAACTGAAACCGTTTCCAAGCGGCAGCAGTACGTTGACTTTATCGCCCTGCTTGAGCTCTGCAAGTGACTGAGTTCCTTCACCGACAATTTGGATAAGAAACTCCACAAAGTTGTTTACACGATCTATAGCATGAATGGAGATAGGCCTACGCAACAACACTTTGGCGCTTGGCACCAGCAATTCTGCAAACTGACCGGCTATCATATCAGGTAAATCGCCGGGATATTGCAGAGTCAGAAGCGTAGCACAGGGGCCAACCATACGGTTGCTGACCACAAGCATATCTGTTTGGAACTTTTTCATACGTCGTTCAATTTCAACGCGAAGGTAATAAAAAAGGTGCAACCCCGAAAGGCTGCACCCAGGTTAGTTATAGGTTCAATTCTTAATTAGTATTCCTGTACATTCTTGAAGTCTCTCCACTCCAGACGTCTCTTATAGTTGAACATTTGGCCTCTAGGTACATACAGCTTGGCGTTCTGCTTTGTGGCATCGTCAAATACAGTGGGGCTGTTGTGAGGCGGGAATAAACCGCGAGCGTTGATAAGTGAGAGCTTGGGGCAGTTCTTGAATGATTCGGCACCAATGATTCTCACATTACCACCTAACTCTACTTCTTCCAGAGAGGTGCAGTTCTTGAATGTAAAGTCACTGATAGCAGTTACAAAGTTTCCTACAAATACCTTTCTCAAATAGGTGTTATCCATAAATGCACCAGTGCAGATAAATGAAACATCCTCAGAGATAACGTAATCAGTCAACTGTTTCTTAGCCGGATACTTGATAAGCATCTTGTTATCCTTGCTGAAGAGAACTCCGTCAACATCCTTGTATGACTGGTTGTTCTCATTAACAGTAAACTTCTTGATACCAGAACAGCCTGAGAAAGCATCATTGACAATACGCATCACGCTGAAAGGTATGTCTATCGATGTCACCTCTGTGCATCCAAAGAATGTATTCTGGTCAATTTCAACTACACGGAAAGTGAAGTCATCATTAACACCCGTGGTAATGAAAGACGGGATGCTGATGTCACCTTTGTATGAACTTGGGCCATCATCAAAGTTCTTGCGCCCATTTGTTCTGTCCCAAGTGAGGGATACATTACCAAAGTTATCCAGGATCTTGTAGCACAGGGTAGTGCCGTTGTTATACTTTACGGTGATAATCTGGTCATTAACCTCTGCCTCAAGCTGCTTAACAATCAGTGTCTGCCAAACTTCGTTCTGATTTGATTTAGATGCTTCTTTACTTGAACGGCATCCGGTCAGACAGAGCGCGGTCAAAAGGATTGCAAATAGATATTTTTTCATAGCCTTACATTAATTGGTTTGTTTTGAGCAAATATAAACATCAAATCTGAAAAAATCAAAAAAACCGTATTATTTTTTTAATTCCGAAGAAAATTTTTGATAAGTACCGTCCTCAAAGAATATCACCACCTCTTTTATTCTCTTTTGAGTCTTGTCGGAAACATTATCAAAATTTGAGTTAACTCCCTTATTGTTAGCTCTTTTACGTGTGTTTGAAGGACTCTTTTCCTCTTTGACGTTTGAAAATTCAGAATTATCCTTACCTTGGTTAGAGAAAACCGTGCTCTCCATGCCCGGAAATAGGGGATAATCCTGATTCTGGCTGTCATTTTGCTGCATTACAGGTATGGCATATCCTTTTCCGTTCAAAAGCCATTCAAGCTCTACATCCGGATACTTGGAATGAATGGCCATTATTATTTTAAGACTTGCCTCGTTTCTTCCGCTAAGTATATGCTGAAGCGTGGTTCTTTGGATCCCAATCTCATTTGCAAATTGAGTTGGAGTCAAATTCAACAGTTGCATCAATTCTTCTAGTCTTTCCTTCATAGAAAATGTGTCATTTTTGTTGTTGTTACAAATGTATCAACAAAATTTGAATTCATCAATACACAAATGTAAAATACAATATCTCATTACAAATGTAAAAACGACTACATTTGTCACGTATTTGAATCAGGAATGGTTGTATACGTTCTTAAACCGGGTGTTTTTGATTGTAAAATGGTTTGGGTTGTAAATCTAAAACATTGGAAAATAGTATTTTATACTAATTTTTTTATCGTTAAAACGGACATTTTGATTGTTTTGTATAAAAGTTTGAATCAGGACGAACCTTTCCTTTAGTTTTTATAATATAAATAGGCTGATTTAAAGTAATTTACTATCAAAAATCAATTTTGTATCTTTTTTCGCATATTGTAAACCCACAGTTTGTAGCTTCGTGATTGAGTAAAGTTGCCAATATACAAATGTGCGTAAATCCTCTTTTTTAGCCTTAAATACAATTGTAATATTGCGCTAATTTTTACAATTGTAATAGTTAATAAAAATTAAAGGCCACCTTAGGGGTAGCCTTTAAAACATGTAATCGCTGAGATTTTAAAATTTGGAAGAAACTCCTATCCTAACCCGTAAATTTTGAAATTTCAGAAAAACGGACTTTTTGAATCAAAAACAGGTAGAATATCCTAAAATCAGTGTAGTATCAAATACAACAATTCTTTCAACAGCCCCTCTCCTGTATTTGCAGTAGCATCTACTCCTTTTGATTTGGCATCGTATTTACGGATAGTGCATATTATCTGCATGGTTTGTGTAGCTGTATAGTTTCGCATACCGATTATGTAGTCCTTTACTCCCCAGGTGCTCTTGAGGTCGAGTTGTTCAGCAATACCCTTGTCAGTCTTGTCAGGGGCGTAAAAAGCGAGCATAAGATTGGCAAAATACGGGAATATGGCGGCTGTAACCAGTTGCATCGGGTACATTTTGGGGTTGCTCTCATAATAGGCGGCAATCTGATTGGCCTTAAGTACGTTCTTATTTATAATTGCATCCTTGAATTCAAAGATATTGAAGTCCTTGCTTATACCAACATGCTCCTCAATGAATTCAGGAGTTATCTCCTGCTGTCCTTGCGGGAGAGCTGTAATAAGCTTGTTCAATTCATTGACCATGCGGCTCAAATCAGATCCTACAGACTCACACATCATTGATATGCCCTTGGAGCTCATCTTTAGTTTCTGTTCACTGATGAACTCTTCTACAAACTGTGGCAGAGCATCGTCTTTGATTTTCTTTGATTCAAATAAAACTCCGTTTTTCTCTATTACAGCGGTTATTTTCTTGCGTTTGTCAAGTGAACCGTTCTTATGACAGAATACCAGAATAGTACTTGGCTGGGGATGTTGGAGATAAGCTGAAAGAATCTCAGAAGGCGATGTGGGTCCGCTTTCGGCATCCTTTTTCATAAGGTGCTGGGCCTCTTTTACAATTATCACCTGCCTATCAGCTCCCATGGGGTATGAACGCGCCCTTTGGATAACATCATTCATAGTGGTCTCATTGCCGTAGACTACCATCTGATTAAAGTCACGGGCCTCTTCAGGGAGTGCGTTGTCTCTTATATAATCGGATATGGTATCAATAAAAAACGGTTCATCGCCCATCAGGTAATAAACGTTTTTATATATCCCGTTTTCAAGATCCTTAAGGATCTGTCTGTATATTGAGCTTGGCGTTGCCATTTCAATTCATTTTATTAACTTCGCCCCAATACTGAAAAACAGTATTTGAATTGCGTTATACAAAGATATGACTCATAATCTGAATTTGCCACCATTTGAGCCAAAAATATCCGAACGGGATGATAAGTTTTTTGTCTGGGACCCCGTTCGCAAGCTATGGGCCGCATTCACACCTGAGGAAAATGTTCGCCAATGCTTTGTGTCATACTTAGTTAACTATAAAGGCTACCCAATTTCACATATTGCCAATGAACAAGGCATAGAATTGAATGGCATGAGCCGCCGATGTGACTCTGTGATATATGATAAGTCCGGGCAGCCAAAGGTTATTGTTGAGTATAAAGCCCCTACTGTTACTCTTACGCAGAAGGTGTTTGACCAGATAGCCCGATACAACCTGGTTCTTCACGTTGACTACCTGATTGTAAGCAACGGCCTCAAGCACTACTGCATAAAAATGGAATATCCCACAGGAAGCTTTACATTCCTGCAGGATATTCCCAATTATGCTGATCTTTAAATCAATCTTCGTCAGCAGCAGCCTTGCGAGAGCGACGCTTAGGAGCCTCTGCAACTTTAACCTCCTCCTTTACACCTGCAAGCTCAGGATCTATCATGATACGTCCGCAATACTCGCAAACGATGATTTTCTTACGCATGCGGATATCGAGCTGGCGCTGAGGCGGAATCTTGTTGAAGCAACCGCCGCATGACTCACGCTGCACGTAAACGATACCCAGACCGTTGCGTGTATTGTTGCGGATACGCTTGAATGACTGGAGCAGACGGGGCTCAATATTCAGCTCAAGAGCCTTGCATCTTTCACGCAGTCTCTCCTCCTCCTGACGGTTCTCCTCAATAATCTCCTGGAGTTCAGACTTCTTAATCTCAAGATCCTGCTTCTTCTCCTCAACCAGAGCCTTGTTATTCTCTATCTCCTCCTTCTTGGCATTGATGGCGTATGTAAACTCACGGATACGCTTCTCAGCAAGTTCAACCTCAAGGTTCTTGAACTCAATCTCCTTGTTGAGTGAATCAAACTCACGGTTGTTGCTTACATGATCCTGCTGCTCCTGATATTTTGCAATCTGAGCTTTTGATACTTCAATCACATTCTTGTTCTCAGCAACGCCCTTGGTCATCTCAACGACATCAGAACTAGCCTTCTCAATACGTGTGGTCAAGCCGGCAATCTCATCCTCCAGGTCCTGAACCTCAAGAGGAAGCTCACCGCGCAATGTCTTGATCTTGTCAATCTCAGTCAGCATTGTCTGAAGCTGATACAGAGACTGAAGTTTCTCCTCTACTGAGTACTCACTCGGGTCTTTCTTAATGTTTGTAGCCATAATTATATGTGTTTATGTTTGTTATCCTATGTAATAGTTGATTGGATTCGTTTTGTTTGTGGTCTTTATGACCTTAAGTTCCGGGAATGATTCCTTAAGGATATCGGCTATGAGATCTACCGTAAACTGCTCACTCTCAAAATGACCGGTCTCAATCAGTTTTATCACGCCGTCATAACCAAAGAAACGGTGATAACCTATCTCACCTGTCATAAATGCATCAGCCCCCTGCTCTACGGCTTTGTCGGCCAGGAAAGCCCCTGCTCCACCGCATACGGCCATACGGCTTATCTTGCGGCCCAGTTCTCCGTTATGTCTGATGCATGTTACGCCGAACTTTTCCTTGATGAGAGCCAGAAGCTCCTGCTCACTCATGGGCTCCTTAAAGAGTCCGATGATGCCGGCCCCGTTGCCGTCAGGCTGCTCATCAAGCGGTTTAACATCAGTCAGTCCCAGAACGTTTGCGATGCGCATATTGACACCCTTAGAAGCATTATCGAGGTTTGTGTGGCTTGCGTAGATGGTTATTCCTGCACGTACGGCATCAATCACAATACTTCCGATATTATCATCGGTAAGCCTCTTGAGCGGGCGGAACAGAAGCGGATGGTGTGAAACAATCATATTGCATCCGTTCCGCTTGGCCTCATCAACAACCTGACGGGTCACGTCCAGACACAATAAAACCCCTGAAACTTCGGTCTCTGTAGTTCCAACCTGCAAGCCTGAATTGTCATAATCATCCTGCAGTGGCAGAGGCGCGAATCTCTCAAGGGCATCAATTATTTCCCTGATGTTCATCACCTTTTGCTAAGTGTGCTGCAAAGGTACAACAATTTGCAGAAATCGCAAACGGGAAGGTACTTTTTGTGTTTTATCACGGACATACTGTACATGTGAACATACCGATACTACGGGAGACATTTCGGAGACAAATACTATTACTGTCAAAATATAACATCCATGCGTTGTCTGGTATTATAGTGTCAAGCGTGCTTGACCAATAGCAACCTATTTTCTCCGTAGGAGGATCTATACTATTGCTATTACCTGTAACAGGCAAAAATATAGAACGGTTTTTAAAGCCGCGTTTATTACTTGTTATCTTATATCCAGAAACACCATCTCTGGTGGTCCAGGTCCAGGTGCAGTTGTCTATCAGTTCCTGATATTCGGCTTTTGTAGGCATACGCCCACTTTCACCCAAGCTCATATGTACATCATCCTCGGGATTAAGCGTTGTCAGGCCATCGATATAACTTTGATAACCATATATGCTATCCGTACAGTACTTGGTGATTGTTGTGGCAGAACCTTTACAGAATTGGTAGGTTGACCAGTCAAACTTGGTTTTAAAATCAGTTTCTCCCCAAGCATAATAGACGATTCTATTACTATTGGCAGATGACCATTTTACACTCAATCCAAGGTCCACAAAATCAAGTATTTCCTTTAGAGTCTTACGATACATCCGATCAAAGCGCATGACGGACATCCCCAATATATGCTTCTCTTCTTTTTCTTTTGTGAAATATCCTTCACTGCAATATGTCCTACCATACTTAATTCGGAAATAACGCCATATTTTATATACCCCATTATCTCCCATATTGATAGCAAAGTAATATTTCTTTCCTTTTTTTATGCTATAATCTATTTTTTCACCTGTTGCCTGAAGTTCTTTCTGCCAATCCTGATCTTCCTCAACCCAATACCAGAAATGATGCATTACTTTGATTGTATCTGGAAAGCCCTTACCAAAATCGTCCAAGACCTTTATTGTGAATATGGTGTTATTCTTATATGGGCCATCAAAGCAATCTTCCTGATTCAGGACTATGCCTTTTACGGTCGTACAAAAAGTCAAAGGTGAAAAAAACGGTATCCAATATCTACTGCTAGAAAAGGCCGATATTGACCATGCAATCATAAACAGGATGGAAAGGACTCTTCTCATATTTGAAAGGTTTATTCAGTATGAAATATATGAATAATCTATTTGATTTAAAAATCAGAAAGGCATAATGACACCCTCGAGCACTGGCAAATCAACA
Source organism: uncultured Bacteroidales bacterium (assembly GCA_902763885.1). Lineage (GTDB taxonomy): Bacteria > Bacteroidota > Bacteroidia > Bacteroidales > Bacteroidaceae > Colenecus. The sequence continues at coordinate 23,219 of CACWTU010000004.1, forward strand.
CCGGGATTAATACCAACAGGACTCTTGACACTTTCATAACTTTACCCTCTTTCATTATCTTGCGTTATTCTTTTTGCTTGTCACTTCAAGTACGCCATTGGCTCCCCTGTTACCCCATTTTTTCGTTGCCGCTGTATTCGTAAGAATTGAGATGTTTTTTATTTGATCAGACTCTATACCTAGTAATTCGGCCACTTTATCTTTGGAGAAGGAGTCAGTGGTAAAATCAAAATCATTAAGCTTGTCTCTATCCAAATTCATCACGTTACCATCTAGTATAATTAACGGATTTCCGTCTTGTGGGTATTGAGGACCGTATGCACGGGCGCGCATCCCCTGATACCTGTCTTCACGGATAATAAGGGGGACTGCAGCTTTAAGGATACTGTCAATTTCATTGTTTATCAGTAAGGTGTCAACGACCAATGTTACCTCCATAGCATTGCCGGTAAACTCACTTACGGCTGTATGGTATCCTAAATTGATTATCTCCAGACGGTCAGCCGGATCTACGAGTTTAAAACTGAAGTTTCCGTCAATATCAGTGATGGCATGAGCTACAAGGCGGTTTTCGGAATCCTTCTCCTCGACACGCGCCATCATCATCGGCCCTTCGGAATTGCAAACACGACCTGTTATCATGTCACCAGCAGCCGGTTTGGGGCCTGAAACCTCTACCTTTGAACGGGAATTGTTTATGCTGGCAGAATCAGATACCGTCTGGGCATTGGATTTGACAGACAGCAATGAGAATACAAACAATGACACACTGTACAGCACGTTTCTCCAGCCACGTGACAAAATGATCCTAAAGGTTCTGAATTTCATACTCTTGGCGTTTACGATGCTCAAAAGTACTTGTCAAATCAACAAAAGACAAGGATCAGGCGCTGCAAATCTGTTGCAATTGACCCAAAAGGGACAGTCCCCCTGTGCCATGCGAGATGACACAGGGGGACTGTCCCTTTTGAGTCAAATCAAGCCCAGTATGACTTTGTAAGAATGAACCTCATCGGGATCGCCAAGCTCCTTGCCCGGGGTGTCGGACAGCTTTACGCAGCGATAGACGTGCTGGCGGGGGTTGACCTGGAAGGTCTTGAGTTTCATTACGATGTTCAGGGGCGTTACCGTACCTACATCGTTTGTGAGGTTGGTGCCGATACCGAACGATACCCTGATACGTCCCTCGAAATACTTCTGGATGGCCAGAGCGCGGTCAAAATCAAGCGCATCACTGAACACGATTGACTTTGTCATGGGGTCTATGTGGTATGACTCGTATTTGGCAATGATCTTGTCGCCGAACTCGAACGGATCACCGCTATCGTGACGTACGCCATCGTACAGCTTGGCCATATCGAGCGAGAAGTTACGCAGGAACACACGTGTGGTGAAGCAGTCAGGCAGCATGGTACCCATATTGCCGCCGTAGATCTCTGCCCAGTGGCGCATCACGTAGTAGTTTGCCTCCTTGGGGCCCATGAATGCGGCCGTAGCCATCATAAGCTCATGTGCCATGGTGCCTATCGGCTTAAGGTCCGGACGGATGGACTGGTATTTCATTGCAAAATAGACAGTTGATGAGCCGATGAAATACTTGGCGTGACGTGCCAGATACTCGGTTACATGAGCCTCAACCTCATGTGAATAGCGGCGGCGCATACCGAAGTTGGCAAACTTGAGCTTGTTATCATTTGATATGGCAACTTTCTTCTCAAGCTGGCTGTCTATGAATGCCCAATCCGGCTCAGTCTTCTCATAGGTACGATAATATACCTCCGATACGGTACTCAGGATGGGAATTTCATAAAGGGTAACCTTATAGATAAGGTCTGTAGCCTCTATGTGCAGGTGTCCCTCATCATCCAGTGAGATCTGGATGATATCGGGGTTGAACCTGAATCCCATGAGCCACTCAAAGTAGCACTGGGGTATGAAATAGATATTATCATGGCACCAACGGAATTCCTCCTCCGTCAGGGCAAGCGTGGACAATTTCCTGAACTCGCTTTTGAGAAGGTCCACAAACTCTTGGGTGAACTTCTGGCCATTGCGGTCAGTGAAACTGAACGTACCTATCCCTTCAGGGGTTGTACGCTGGTAATAGTATGACATCGAGAACTTGTAGAGATCGTTCTCAAGCATACTTATTACAGTGGTGCCATTATCCATAATATCCTTATTTATAAATCTTTATGTTATTCTCGTTCATGTAGGCAACCAGCGGATCAACTGTCTCTATGCTGGCTACGCCCTCCAAATATACAGAGAGCTCAAAACCTACCTCCTTGCTCAGGCGAACCAGATTCTTGAGAGTCTCAAGAACGCAGTACTCGGCAGCGATACCGCATACAACAACGTTATCACCCTTTACAAAGAGATCCTGGTCATCGGCCTTAGTGTTCTCAAACTGACCGTACTCCTCCTTGTCCTGAGCCTGGCCCTTGGGCAGGAAACGTACGTTATTAATATCCAGGTTATCCAGAATGCCGTCAGGCAGAGCTGCACCTACAGTGTAGCGTACGCAGTGCTGCGGCCAGATTCCTCCGTTAGCCTTGAATGAACAGTGGTTCCATGGGTGCCAGTCAAGGGTAAAATAAACCTTGTCAAATTTGGTAAGAACACTCTTTACGGGCTCCACAACACGGGTTCCGTCAGTAGCGGGCAGGTTGCCGTCAATGAAATCCTTCTGGAGGTCAACCACTACCATAATGTTTGCGGGTTCACGGTCTGTCATAACTTTCTGTGTCTTTTTTCCTGTGCAAGCTACCATAGTCATAACCATGGTTGCAGCTGCAAAAAACTTTAATACTTTCATTTCAATAACAAATAACAATCATTTCAGTGTGCAAAGTTAGTGATAATAATAGATTCTTTTCTATCTTTACCAAATTAATAAAGACACCTAACCAATTATGACACTTGTAGGTATTCTGTTTCTGATTATTGCGACCATCTGCGCCGCAATGTTCTCCATCTCATTCAAGATATTCCAACGTTTCAACATAGACTCCCATCAGGCCATATTCTTCAACTATATGACCGCGTTCATACTGGGAGTCTTATTCTCGCTCAATGGTGAGATAGTGGTCAACCCCATAAAGGCCGATTGGTTTATCCCGGTAATCTTCCTCGGGCTGATTTTTATGGCCGGAATGGTGGTTCTCTCCGACTCCACCCGCCGTGTAGGTGTTGCAATATCAACGGTTTGCAGCCGTGCATCGATGGTAATACCCATAATCGTCACGTTCCTGTTGATTGAAGGCAGCGCCAAGCCCAAGTGGCTTATCATTGCCCTTGTATTGGTTGCCATGAGTATGACCATATGGAAAGGCAAGTCCGATGGTGCCGGCCACAAGCTGTCTCTGCGCGACATACTGGCTCCCGTAACCGTTTTCCTGTCATTTGGTTTGAGCAATTCGGCCATGAAGGTTCTCCAGTATCATATCACCACATCCAACGCCGGACGCCCTGAGCACGAGATAAACAGCGAGATATCACTTGCTACGGCTGGGATATTCTTCTTTGCAATGCTCATTTGCAGCTATTCGTTCTTTAAAAAGGGTCCCGATGGTAAGAGAGTTCCGGTATCATTTAAAAATATTCTAGGAGGCGCTTCACTGGGTGTAATAAACTATGGTTGTACATACACCCTGATGCTTTCCATGAAGACAATTGACTCCTCACTCCTGTTCCCCATCCATAACATCGGAATTGTAGCCATTGGAGCTATTGTAGGCTGGTTGGCATACGGTGAAAAACTAAGACCGCACCAAGTACTTGGTATCGTACTCGCTGCGGTCTCAATAGCATTACTCTGTATCTAAAAAAGTACAATTGGGGTCAGGCCCCAATTGTACTTTTTTAGTCGAAAATCAGTTTTATTCCCAGCTGGAGGTACCAGCAGTTGGTGTTGGATTTATCCATATCGAAGGTCTTGGAAACAAGGCCTTCTTTGTTTGTGGCCATCGTGAACTGCGGACGTCCCTCTGCATCCAATATAGGCTTACCCTGATTGTCTGCATACATAGTCAGAATCTTGCCGTTGTTGCAGGCTGCAGGAGTCTGCATGACGCCCCAGCTGCTATTGAGCAGGTTGCCTACGTTCATGATATCCAGAGAGAGCTGGAGGGTCTCGTTGCTGCGTTTGGAGCCTCTCAGTGCAGCTATGTTGAAGTTCTGGGCCAGATGCAGGTCAAAACGGTTGAGCCAAGGCATGCGGGCAGCGTTTGCATCGGCATACTCACCCTTATGGCTGCTCAGATAACCGTCCTGGTTTACAAAGTCCCAGAAAGCCTGCTGCTGTGCCTCTGCGGTGATTGAACCATTGGCCACGAACCTGATATCCTCCTTGTTTGCAGGGATCCAGATCAGGTCATTGGCGATACCGTCACCATTCATGTCATTTGTATAGGTGTAGCTGTAAGTGCCTGCCGAATAACCAGTGTAGAACAGACCTGCCTCAGTGCTCATGAACCTGTTTCTGGAGTATCCGAATCGGTATGTTACCATTGCCGAAACCTTATCGGGAATGACATAGGCCGACGGACGCAGAACCAGTTCGTTGGGGCTGTTTACGTTGGGAGTATTGCCCCATGCGGAATTCAGTGCAGATCCCTTCATATCCTGAACCGACATGGAGACCTGGTGTATGTATGAAATCTCCGTCTTAAGGTTGTTTACAGGCTCAGCCTTTAGGGTTGCTCCTAATGACCAGCTGTATCCCTTGTCGGTGTTGCTTATGACCATTGCACCACCCGATTTTGAAACGGTAGAATTTACAGGAGCTACAGTGTTGTAGTTAAATCTATTATCGGCACCATTAAAGCGCGATGCGGCATTTTCGTCCGGAAGATTGTAGTTCTCTATATACACAGCATTGATATCCTTGTTGTAGATACCCTCAACCGATACTGTCAACGGAAATGCCAGGTCTGGCTCATAATCAAATGCAAGAGAGGTCTTGAATACCTGCGGAAGCTTGAAGTCACTCTCGATACCAGTTATTGAAGCGCCTTTGAGGACAGGATTGGGGTTGGCGGTCATGGGAAGTCCTTGCTGCTGAATATAGTTCCTAAGTGATGACTCCGTGTAGAGGAAATTGTTCTTAAGCCCGTTCAGGAAAGCGTCACCCTCATTAGTGAACATTACAGTGTTCTGCAACATGCCGCTGCTGTTGGGGATTGTGGCAAAAAACACCAATGGGATCCTACCTGTGAACAGACCGGCACCGCCGTGCATTTTAAGGGTGCGCTCGTCATTGATATCCCAGTTGAATCCTATGCGCGGTGATATCTGGATGTTTGATTTCGGCCATTTGCCGTTGTCAATAACAGGTGAACTGTAATCGGCAGGAGCCTGTCCGGGTGCGTAGAAATGACCGGTCCAGTCAAGAGCCTTGAAAGACTCGTTGGTTTCAAGAGGTTCATAGTACTGCATATGGTCTGCTCTGAGTCCATAAGTCAATGTAAACTTGTCAGTTATGTGTGACTCAGCCTGTAGGAATGCAGCCGTCTGACCGAATGATGTACGTGATGCGGGATCATCAACTCCGTCATAGGTGTAGGTCATACCGAATGCCGCCGGTGCTGCCTGGTTTACGAAATCCTCAAGTGAATTGTATCGGTAGTAGCTTGTGCCGTACATGCGGTAGTTGGTGGCGCCCTTCTGGTACTGATAGCTCAAACCCGCCGTAATGGTGCTGTGAGCCAGTGTCCAGCGTATATGATCACTCATATTATATGTACGTACATAGTTTCCGGTACCGTTGGTGAACAGTTCGTAACCGGCACTCATAAATGCATCCCCGTCCTTGCGGATGTCAATATGTGGAAACCAATCCGATTCCGACCCGCGCAGATTACTTACGTCCGATACGCTGGCAGAGAATTTATTGCTCATCTTTCCGCTCAGACGGCTGTTCAATTCAGCTACAGCTGACCATGCGTTGTCATTGATGGTATAGCAGTTGTTCAGGAATACGTATGAATTCTTTGATATACGCTCTGATGCAGCCTTGGCTCCCACTGTACTTCTTGCATTGGGAGCGCTCCACTGCTTGTTGCCGGTCCAGTTGTAACGCAACATCAGGTTGTGGTTGTTATTGATGTTCCAGTCCAGACGAGCCAGAACCTTGGTATTGGTCTGGTCGCCGTTGGTAAGGTCATAACCACCGGCATCGTAGCCGTAAGCCTTGAGGGCAGTTGCGAACTGCTCCATATCGGCAGCCGTTACGCGGCTCACCTTTGAAGCATCATCTCCTACTCCGTCATCAGAGAGCTTGTACTCGGTTATTGGACCGGGAGTTGTAACATATTCAGCATTGACAAAAAAGAACAATTTATCCTTAACGATAGGGCCGCCCAACGTTAATCCTACCGTAGTTTTACTGTTGCTTACCCTATCGCCCAGGTCTATGCCGTCAATTGTATTGCCACGCATCTTCTCGTTATGGAAGTATGAGTATGCAGTTGCCTTAAGTGTGTTTGTTCCGGATTTGGTGATGACGTTTATACCGCCGCCGGTAAAGTTACTCTGACGCACATCGTATGGTGCAATGGCCACCTGCATCTCTTCAACCGCATCGATGGATATAGGTGTACCTGCTCCGGGAAGGTCGGCAGAGAGACCGAAACTGTTATTCATAACAGCGCCGTCAATGGTAAGCGTGGTACCGCGGCCGTCACGCCCTGCCATAGCATTCTCAATGCCGCTGTAAGGCGACAGACGGGTGTAATCCAACATGCTGCGGTTAACTGACGGCAGCAGCGCCATGCTCTCACGGTTCAGGTTGTATGTCTGGCCGGTACGTGTCTCATTGAAATGTGTGCTCTCACCGCGTATGGTAACGACCGGAATACTCAGCGCCTCCTCCTTAAGTATCACATTGAAATTGTAATCCTTACCCATAGAGAGCACTACGTTGTCATAAGCCACATCCTGATAACCCAGGAACGACACCGTCACCAGATACTTGCCGGGCTTAAGTCCCGACAGAGAGAATACGCCGTACTTATTGGCTACAGCGCCATAGAAAGCGCCCGTCTCATTGTTTGTAACTACAACGGATGCTGCCTGGAGAGGCTCACCCTCGGAATCTTTCACTGTACCGCTTATGGATGCGGTAGTGTTCTGTGCCGATGCACCCACGCTGGCAAACAACAACACGCATAGGCACACAAACCTGATGAGTCTGAATGACATACTGCCGGCCATAGCCGAAAAACTGAACTCGGATGTCTCATTCACGCCCTTGGCACAAATGAGTTTTGCAGGCGCGATAACACCTGACAGGACTGTTTTGATACTCATAAATTCTTCTCCCATCCAGACTATACTGTCGGTACCGTAATCGCAACGGTTCAACCTTTCGGCTCGCGGACTCTACCGCCGGTCGGGGAATTGCGCCCCACCCTGAAAAATTTCGACTGCAAATTTCCGCTTTCTAGATGACTCCAGCAAGCATTTTATGCTAAAAAAGGTAAAGTTTAAACAAAGAAACCGCTCCTCCTAATAGAGAAGCGGCTAAAGTAGTACAATTGGGGTCTGTCCCCTTTTGTATCATTTTACATCAACCTTGAGCTGAAGCTCATCAAGCTGGGACTGATCCAGAGGACCGGGGGCATCCAGCATGACGTCGCGACCTGAGTTGTTCTTGGGGAATGCGATGCAGTCACGGATGCTGTCCAGGCCTGCAAAGATGCTTACAAAGCGGTCAAGACCGAATGCCAAACCACCGTGAGGAGGTGCACCGAACTTGAAGGCGTTCATCAGGAAGCCGAATTTGGCCTGAGCCTGCTCCGGTGTAAAGCCTAAGATCTTGAATATTGTAGCCTGAAGCTTGCTGTCATGGATACGGATAGAGCCACCACCAACCTCGATACCGTTAATAACCATATCATATGCATTGGCGCGAACACTTGCGGGATCGGTATCAAGCAGAGGAACATCCTCAGGTTTGGGGCTAGTGAACGGATGGTGCATAGCCATGAGACGGTTCTCCTCATCACTCCACTCGTACATCGGGAAATCAATAACCCAAAGGCATTTGAACTGGTTCTTGTTGCGAAGACCCAACTCGTCGGCAACCTTGAGGCGTAATTCGGATAGCTGTTTGCGCGTTTTCATTGCGTCATCACCGCTCAGAATCAGTATAAGGTCACCGGCCTCAGCGTTCATGGCAGCCTTAAGCTGCTGTAGAACCTCCTGACTGTAGAATTTGTCAACGCTTGATTTTACAGAGCCGTCAGCCTCAACGCGAGCGTAAACCATACCCTTGGCACCTATCTGAGGACGCTTTACATACTCAGTAAGAGCATCAATCTGCTTGCGTGTATATGTAGCCGCACCCTTTGCACAGATACCGCCTATGTATGCGGCACTGTCAAATACGCCGAATCCGTAGCCCTTGAGCACATCCATGAGCTCTACAAAGTGCATGTCAAAGCGCAGGTCAGGTTTATCACTGCCGTAGTATTTCATTGCATCCTGCCAGGTCATACGCTGGAAGGGCTCCTTGAAATCAATGCCAAGAATGCTCTTGAACAGGTGCTTGGCCATAGCCTCAAATATCTGGAGTATATCCTCCTGCTCCACAAATGACATCTCGCAGTCAATTTGGGTGAATTCAGGCTGACGGTCGGCACGCAGGTCCTCGTCACGGAAGCACTTGGCTATCTGGAAGTAACGGTCAAAACCTGATACCATAAGCAACTGCTTAAGGATCTGGGGGCTCTGAGGCAGAGCATAGAACTGACCGGGATTCATGCGTGAAGGAACCACAAAGTCACGAGCACCCTCAGGGGTTGAGTTGATAAGAATAGGAGTCTCAACCTCCATAAAGTTCAGGTCATCCAGGAATTTGCGTATCTCCATAACCATCTTGTGGCGCAGCTCAAGGTTCTTGCGTACACACTGGCGGCGCAGGTCAAGATAGCGGTATTTCATACGCAGGTCATCACCGCCGTCGGTCTCATCCTCAATGGTAAAGGGAGGCGTATCGGCAGCATTGATAACGTTCAGATTATCAACCAGTATCTCTATATCACCTGTAGGGATCTTGGAGTTCTTGCTTGAACGCTCGCTTACCTTTCCGGTCACCTGGATAACGTACTCGCGTCCCAGACGGCTGGCCTGCTCGCAAAGTGCGGCATTGGTAGCATCGTCAAATACAAGTTGGGTTATGCCGTAGCGGTCACGCAGGTCAACAAAGACCATTCCACCCATTTTCCTTACTCTCTGCACCCATCCGGCCAGCGTAACAACAGTGCCGGCATCGGTTAGGCGTAACTCTCCACAAGTTTTTGATCTGAACATATAGTCAATTCCTTAAAAAGACCTGCAAATTTACCCTTTTGTTTGATAATTGCATAACAGAAACCTCTTATTGATGGAAAATTATTAACTTCGCCCGGTTTTTATATATAATTAAGGTATAAACTAACAAAGCCATTATAATGAAAAAGAGCTATTTCCGCTTGTCATTGGTACTTATTGCTGTACTTGTCATGTTTTCAGGTTGCCGTAAGGATGAATATGATGAAGATCTGTTGATAGGTTCATGGAGTACCAGTACCTGGAGCTACGTCTTTCATGACAACCATACAGGTTCTCGTGAACAGAGAGGTAGAAGACAAGATTTTACCTGGAGGTTGGATGATGATGAACTTGAACTCCAATTTGAAGGCTACGAAATAGGTGAATCCGAAATAGTTGCTTTCACTGTTTACATTGTCAAGGAGCTTAAAGAAACCAGAATGGAAGCTTATGACAGAGCAGATGATTCTAAGACGATAATAATATTCACTAAGAAATAATGAAACCTATATTGAAAAAGACCCTTAAGATCTCAGGAATAACCTTGGGTTCTATTGTAGGTTTGTTACTCATAGCAGTCCTGCTGGTCTGCATATTGGTGTTTACCTCTTCCGGTCTGACAAATGTCGCGCAGAAAGCCATTGACAAATATTCCCCTGCCCGCGCCAAGCTTGATTATGTTGATCTTAAGCTTGTCAAATCATATCCATTCCTGGGATTCCGTCTTAATGGTCTTGTAGTATATGATGACATGGAGAGTTCTCCGTTTGATACTCTTGCCGCCATTGACGAATTTACGGTAACCGTTGATTTCAAGACCCTCTACAAGGAGAACAAGATCATTCTCACCAATCTGTTCATTGACGGTGTTGAAGCCAACCTATTCACAGCAGCCGACGGCAGTTCCAACCTGGACGTATTTGGCAGTTCTGATAAGGAAAAGCCAGAAAAAGAAGAGAGCGGAATGGATATCTATGCTGATTTGCAAAAGATATCCATCAATCGCATCAATGCCGCCTACAAAGATCTGTCATCAGGCATAGATGCCGGAATCAAAGACCTTGGATTAGATGTAAAAGGGCTTATCAATTATGACAGCCTTGATGTAAAGACAACGGTAAAACTGGCATCGGTCAACGCCGCCATCAAGAATGATTCAATTGACGTAAGCGCATACCTCAACAATTTCAAGGTAAATGCCGAACTTTCAAAATATGACAAAGAAGTTAGCGCAGAACTCACCTTGGACCTTAAAGAGACACAGGCAACAATGGACAACATCCAGGCAAGCCTCAACAATCTCAAACTTGTTCTGAACAATGCAAACTGCTGTTTGGGAGATAAAGGTTTAAAGGATCTTATGGCCGGTTTACGCATCACTGCTACAGATCTTAGATACTCAACTGATGGTATGGTTACAAAGACCGGGAACATAGAAATCAAGACCGACAAGGCAATGATTGCAGGTGACAGTGCCAATATATCCGGATTTTCTTTTGATTCCCGTAACATTACGCTCCAAATGGAGGATTCCATCGGAACAACGACCAAAGCCAGTATAGAAAAACTGCTATTAGGTCTTGAGGGTGCCCTTAAGCTTGATATGAGCAATCTCAATACCGATGTAACCGTTGATATTGAAGGAACAGTCTATGACCAGGATGGCCAGGATCCAAAGAATGTCATTTCAGACAAGCTCTCATTCAAGGCTAACGGCAGCATCCAGGGTGAAGATATTTCACTGCTTTCAGAGCTCTATACCCCGTCAGTAAAGGTGGAAATGGATAGCAACCTGCTTGTTCCCGGGTGGTCTGTCGGTTTGACCCTACCTGTTGAAACCAACAAGAAGATAACCCGATTCAATATCAAAGAAGGTGCCAATGTCAGTATTGACGGCCAACAGATTGCATTCAACGCCAACGGCACTTTGGGCGGAAGCAGCAAGGTTGCCGGACGCGCAAGAATCAACACCCCGCGTGAACTGAGTATTGATCGACTCATATCAATGATACCTGAATCATTCCAGAGTGCACTTGATGGAATTGACGTTCACGGCAATGTGGGACTGGACATCAACGTTAAGGGCGCTTTAGCCGATAACGGCCCGGTGTTGGACAATGCCATGGCCAACATTTCACTTAAGAATCTTGAGGCCAGCGTAAATGATTCCCTCAAAGCATCTTCGGGTAATTTATCTCTGCAAGCCACATATCCAAGCCGCATAGCTGTTGACAAAAAACGCCAGACAGCCGATGTCACTGTCAAAGCCTCAAATCTTGATGTATCTATGGTTGACTCCACCACAATAAACGCATCATTTGATAACCTCAGCCTGAGTGCCTCTGCAGCCGGTTTGAACGAACAGGTAGATAAAATGAATGTCCTTGTTGACCTTAGTATAGATAAGCTTGAATGTGATATGGATACCATATTCGGCTCCATCAACAAACCCGTAATCACACTTAACATGGCACCGGCCGATGGCACTATAGCAATGAAGGCTGACATAGGATTTAACGGATTATCGGCTACTATGGGAAGTGCCCTGTCTGCAACATTGGGTTCAACCTCGTTACAGACTATGGCACAATATGACTCAACAAAGGTTGAGATCCTGAATAAATGGAATCCTCAAGTCAAAATGATGCTCAATGACGGCCAGTTGGAAATGTTTGAATCTCCCATATGTCTCAAGACGCTTGATTTTGACTTCTCCTTAGGCCGATTCTACATTAATGAATGTCGTGCTGAAATTGATGATTCCGACATTCAGTTATGGGGAGACATATATAACATAGGTGAATTCTTTGATGAAAAAGGACTGCTGACCGGTGAGTTATATCTGGAATCTGACCACATGAACCTGAACAGACTTATGGCACTGACAGGCGATTCCGAAGAATCTGAAACCGTTCAAGACGCCGTACAGGATATTGAAGCCGGTAAGGATACAATCAGTACGGGACCTATCATGATACCTAAAGGCATAGATCTCACCCTTTATACCAACCTGTCCAAGATTGATTTCAATGAACATACATTCAATAACGTAGGCGGTGACGTTTCAATCAAGGACGGCGTAATTACGCTTCAGGAACTTGGATTCTCATCCAAGGCTGCCGAGATGCAACTTACAGCAATCTACCGTACACCTAATGTTGAAGACCGTTTCATGGAACTTGACTTCCATCTGCTGGACATTGAGATAGATGAACTCATTGACCTTGTTCCTGCTGTTGATTCAATCGTTCCTATGTTGAAGGCTCTTTCAGGTAAGGCACAGTTCCATCTGTCTGCCCAGACATATCTGGAACCGGATTACATTACGCACGGACCTCTCTATCCGGAGATGTTCACCCTGATAGGTAACGCTGTAATTGAAGGTGCAGACCTCGTTGTACTTGACTGTGAGATGTTTGACGGTATCAAGCGCAAACTGCTTATGAGCAAGGATGCAAAACCTGTCATAGACAGTTTGGATGTTGAACTTCAGGTACTTGACGGTAAGGTTGACCTCTATCCTACCCGCATCAAGATGGACCGCTATGAAGCAATTATCAGTGGCCGCCACAATATCGATGCCGGCCTGAGTTGCAACTACAATATCTCACTTACCAAGTGTCCGTTGCCATTACGATTAGGTGTAACCATAAGCGGACCGCTTAGTGATATTGCAGCATTCCCGATTCGTCATATTAAGGTGGGACGTGCTCAGTATGACAAGATGTATACTCCTGCAAAGGGCAAGGCAGAAGAAGCTATCCTGCGCCGCAAGAACGCCATTATGGAAGCTGCCCGCTCTAACGTGCGGCCCCGCTCATCGTTCAAGCACGTGGCTAAAGGTAATAATTGAGAATTGAAAATTGAAAATTGAGAATTATAAAAAGGGTTCGGAAAAATTCCCGAACCCTTTTTAATGTCGCGGGAATTACACAGGAACTAATTACGCAGGTGCATGTAATTTTCAATTTTCAATTCTCAATTCTCAATTAACATCACGCATTCAGTCCCGCCAGAGCCTGAGAGATATTAATCATAAAGTCACCCATGGTCTCCAGTTCCTGTATCAGGTCAAAGTAATAAACACCTGCGGTGTAATCATATGATTTGACCTCCATATTCTTGAGGTGCTCCTCACGCAGACGGTCACGCATTACGTTAATGTCATCCTCGGCCTGATATGCGTTTGATATGTCTGTTACGTTTGACATAGCCAGATTGGCATTCATAACGTTATAGGCATTCTGCATGGTGTCAAGCATCTCATCAATGCGCTTTATCATAAGTTCGTTGAATACCTTGCTGTGGTCGCGCTTACGCTGCAGCAGACGTGAGATTGCTTCACCTGAATCACCTAATGACTCCAGTTCACCTATTATCTTGAAATAAGCCTTAACCTGCATACGTGCCTGCTCGGATATATCATTCTGGCTTACCTGGTTTAGATATGAAGCTATTTCAAACTCAATGCGGTCTGTAATCTCCTCATATTTTACAAGTTTCTGCCTCAAATCCTCAAAATTGTCAGTCTCGGACTCATGGATAGCCTCGCGTACATATCCAAAACCTTTGGTGCAGATTTCCGCATAATGGTTAATCTCCTTACGGGCTTCGGTAACGGACAATTCGGCCAGATTGGCGTTGCCCTTGCCGATATATACCAGATGGAACACCTCTTTCTCCTCTTCCTTGTTGGGCACCATCTTCATAACCAGTTTCTCCAGCTGCGGTATAAACCATACCAGGATAAGGGTTGTGATAACGTTGAACAGGGTGTGTACTATAGCCACGCTGTATGGCAGACTGCTGGCAAGTGCCGTCTGTGCCTTGAGAGCCTCGCCCTGCAGGCCTGTCTGGGAGAGTATGTTGAAATCGGCCGTAAGAGGATTGGGGAATCCGAAAGCCTCAACTATATACGCGTTAAGCATCATATACGGCCTGAACAATGCGATTACCAGTATTGAACCGAACAGATTGAATACCAGGTGCGCACGTGCCGTACGCTTGGAACTGACATTGGTTGACGTGGCGGCAAGGTTTGATGTAATTGTGGTGCCGATGTTCTCACCCAATATGAATGCCACGGCATTGGGGAATGTAATCACGCCGCTTGACAGCAAAAGCATTGCAATGGTTGTAGCAGCGGCCGATGACTGAAGGCAGAATGTCATGACAGCACCTATAACGATGAAAATCAGTGTACTGAACGTGGTATGTGTCAATGGGGCCAGGAAATTGGTGACACCGTCACTGCGCAGTAACGGATCGGCATAACCTTTTACCATGCTTAATCCCAGGAACAAGAGTGCAAATCCTATCAGGAACGAACCGAAATCCTTGGTTTTCTGTTTCTTGAAGAAAGATGTAAGTACAAATCCTATAAATATGAGCGGGATTGCAATAGCTCCCAGGCTGAATGAACCGTCCATGCTGACAGCAAAGAGCCATGCCGTAACCGTGGTACCGATATTGGCACCCATAATCACGCCAATGGCACTGCGCAATGTCATGAGTCCCGCATTTACAAAACTTACAAGCATAAGTGTAGTTGCGGTCGATGACTGCACCAGAACAGTCACTAAAAAACCGGTAAACAGGCATTTACCGGTATTTGACGTCATCTTCTCAATAAATGAACGCAGGCCCTTGCCCGCAAATCTCTGAAGGCTGCTGCTCATCAGGCTCATACCCCAAAGGAAAAGGGCAAGACAGCCAAGAATAGTTAGAATTTGGTAGAATAATGTATTCACTTTTGTGTTGTTTTTGCACCCAATTAGTGCGTCAAATAAAATAACCTCTAAAAAATCGAGACAAAGGTAATATTTTCTTGTGGACTACAAAATATAAATTGAGAATTGAAAATTGAAAATTAATACACAGAACCTGCGTAAAATGCCACGCACCGCATGGCCAATTAACTTCGTTGATTTTTGTCGCGTTCAATGGTCTTTACACCCCCTTCGGTTCCCCCGTTATCGGGGGACAGAAACGGCCAAACAAGCAAGCTTGATGGCTCTCACTGTTTCAATTTTCAATTCTCAATTCTCAATTCTCAATTATTATTGTCTGCCCGTCGTAGGCAAACTGTACGTGGGGCGGGAATTTTGCATTCATGATTGCGTGCATGCCGGCGCGATGGCTCATGTGCACAAAATATGTCTCCCTTGCACCTACTCTCTCGGCAAACAGAACTGCCTGGCGCACATTCTGGTGTGTGGGATGTTCCTTGGTATGAAGCGCGTTTACAATGAGCGTCTCTGTGCCTTCAATGAGCTTGAAACTCTCGTCGTCAATGCTTTTCATATCCGTGATATATGTGAGACTGCCTATCCTGAATCCAAGTATGGGCAGATTGCCGTGCATAACGCGTATGGGCAATATTTCCAGGTCACCCACCTTAAACTTATTGCCGGGTTGAATTTCACGTAATTCCATATGAGGTACACGAGGGCTGATTTCACGGCTGAAACAATACGGCATACTCTGCATGATATGACTTATCACGTTTCTCTCGGCATATATCGGAATGGTAGTCGTGGTGCAGTACGGACGCAGGTCATCAAGGCCTCCTATATGATCATAATGCTCATGCGTAACAATCACAGCATCAAGCTTTTCTAAGCCTGTCCTTAAAGCCTGTTGACGGAAATCGGGGCCACAGTCTATTATGACTGTAGTGGTGCCGGTTTCTAAAAGGGCCGATGTGCGCAGACGCTTGTCATGAGGGTCTGTTGACTGGCAGGTCTGGCAATGACAGCACATTTCAGGCACGCCGATTGAGGTTCCTGTTCCAAGAAAAGTAAGTTTCATATGTAGTTAACCTCAGTAGTGAGAGTTATTCCGAATTTCTGTTTTACATCTTCAATAATGGTGTCAGCCAGACGTTTGACATCTACACCGGTGGCACCACCCTTGTTTACAAGCACAAGCGCCTGTTTTTCATATACGGCGGCAGGGCCCAATGAACGGCCTTTCCAGCCTGTTTTCTCAATGAGCCAGCCCGCAGGAACCTTGACCATTCCGTCCGGTGCGGGATATGACGGGACATCGGGATAGTTACTCCTTATTATATTGAACTCCTGCTCTGATATTACCGGATTCATAAAGAAACTGCCGGCATTGCCAAGTAGCTTGGGATCAGGCAGTTTGCTTTCGCGTATTGCAATAACCGCCTTGCGTATGTTCTCAAGTGTGGGGCCACCCAGACGCTCAACCTCCTGTGCAATGGCACCGTAGCCAAGTTTGGGCTGCGCAACCTTGGAGAGAGTGAAGATAACGTATGTGACGGCATATTGCCCTTTCAGTTCATTCTTGAAAATACTCTGACGGTATGCATAACGGCACTGCGCATTGGTAAAGTCACGCTCGCTGCCATCGGCCAGGCAGATGGTCTGGACAGTATCTATAACATCCTTTGCCTCAACACCGTATGCACCTATATTTTGGACTGCGCTGGCTCCCACCTCACCGGGAATGGCAGAGAGATTCTCTACACCCCAGTATCCGTTTATGGAACACCATGCAACAAAATCATCCCATACTACACCGGCTCCGACCCTGACATGGACGTGGTCTGAATCGCCACCTATTACCTCTATCGATGATATGGTTGAGTGAAGCACGGTACCTCTGAAATCACCCATAAACAGCAGATTGCTGCCGCCTCCTATCATGAGAATGGGCTGTTCAATATCATGCAGAACGTTTTTCAGCTCATCTGTTGAGGCCCAGTCAATCAGGCTGTCTGCCCTAATGTCCATACCGAAAGTATTCCTGTCGGCAAGTGAACAATTGTCTCTTATTGTCATGCTGCAAAATTACTCAAACAAATTGGTGTTACGCGTCTTTTTTGCTATTTTTGCACCTCGAAAAAAAGCATCAGAGATGATTGAGAAAATTGAACAGTTAATCAGTGAGATAAACAATCTTAAGGCACAGTCAGCCGAAGAGCTTGAATCACTTAGACTTAAATATTTGAGCAAGAAGGGCGCCATCAATGACCTTATGGCCGATTTCCGTAACGTGCCTGCCGAGAGCAAGCGTGAGGTTGGCCAGAAACTCAATGAGCTCAAGAACCTGGCTCAGGAGAAGATCAACAGCCTTAAGGAGGCTTTTGAGGCCAAGAAGGCTGTCGATGAGAAGCCAGACCTGACCCGTACCGCCTATCCCGTTGAGCTTGGCACACGTCATCCGCTCAATATTGTCAAGAATGAGATAATTGAGATTTTCTCACGCTTGGGTTTCGTCCTTGCCGATGGTCCTGAGGTTGAAGATGACTGGCATGTATTCTCAGCCATGAACTTTGCAGAGGATCACCCCGCACGTGACATGCAGGATACATTCTTCGTAGAGGCACATCCCGATATCATCCTGCGCACACATACATCATCAGTTCAGAGCCGCGTAATGGAGGTTACACAGCCCCCTATCCGCATCATCTGCCCGGGTCGTGTATATCGTAATGAGGCCATCAGCTATCGCGCACACTGCTTCTTCCATCAGGTTGAGGCCCTTTATGTAGATAAGAACGTAAGCTTTACAGACCTCAAGCAGGTACTGCTCTACTTTGCACAGCAGATGTTCGGCCCCGATACCAAGATACGTCTGCGCCCCAGCTACTTCCCGTTCACGGAGCCGTCAGCTGAGATGGACATCAGTTGCAACATCTGCGGCGGTAAGGGTTGCCCCTTCTGCAAGGGTACCGGTTGGGTTGAGATCCTGGGTTGCGGTATGGTACACCCCAATGTGCTGGAGCTCAACGGCATAAACAGCAAGGAATATACCGGTTTCGCTCTTGGTATGGGTATAGAGCGCATAACCAACCTTAAATACCAGGTCAAGGACCTGCGCATGTTCTCTGAGAACGACGTACGTTTCCTCAAGGAGTTTGAGGCAGCAAACTGATAACACTTCCCTATGAAAAAAAGGGAACTATATGATTTATGCAGCCAGAGGCTGGCCAAGGAATATCCAGCAGCCGCCACTGAGCTGCATTTTTCATCTCCATATGAGCTGCTTGTGGCAGTGATGCTCTCAGCGCAATGCACCGACAAGCGTGTCAATATGGTAACCCCAGCCCTTTTCAAGGCATTCCCCACAGTTCAGGATATGGCCGCCGCCACGCCGGGACAGATATTTCCGTTTGTAAGAAGTGTTTCATATCCAAATGCCAAATCGGAGCATCTTGCCGAGATGGCACGTATGGTATGCGAGCGGTTTAACGGTGAGATTCCGCAGACCATGGATGAAATGGTTTCACTGCCTGGCGTAGGCCGCAAAACAGCCAATGTAATGCTTGCAGTGGCATTCGGAGGACAGGCAATGCCTGTTGACACTCATGTATTCCGCGTAAGCCACCGCATAGGTCTTGTGCCCGAAAGCTGCACCACTCCGCTTAGTGTTGAAAAGGAACTTGTAAAATACTTTCAGCATGACAGACTCTCTGATGCCCATCATTGGCTCATACTCCACGGCCGCTATGTCTGTACTGCCCGCGCCCCCAAATGCGCCGCATGCTGCCTGAACGATATCTGTCGCAGTAGCAATTATTAGAAATAATTGACGCTCCAAATAGGCTTATTTTGAGCGGATTTATGTAATTTTGCAGCCAATTATGAAGGCAATGGAACAGAAAGATATATTTGAAAGCATCAGAGACGTCAAAAAAGCTCTGCAGAAAGCTGATAAATACATTCCCAAAGTTGAGGAGCGTTCAATAGACCGCGCTGAGATAAAGGAGGCTGTCAAACTATTCCGTCATGTGGTGTTTGGCAACTTTTTCGGTGCGCTTGATCTCTCCACTTCACTGAGCCGCCTCTATTCAATCCTGTCACATCAGATAGGTTATATAGGCCGCATATTCCATGAGCCCCTTCCATGTTGTGCTGAGGATATGGCCCAGCAGTTCATTGAGAGCATTCCTGAACTGCGCCGTCTGCTTGGTACTGATGTCAAAGCTATATTTGATGGTGATCCCGCAGCCGTAAGCCATGAGGAGGTAATACTGTGCTATCCTTCACTTGTAGCCATGGTGCACTACCGTATGGCACATCGCCTGCTTGAGATAGGTGTTCCTATCCTGCCCCGTGTCATCACGGAACTGGCACATTCACTCACAGGTATAGACATCCATCCGGGAGCACAAATCGGCGAGTATTTCAGCATAGATCATGGTACCGGCGTGGTTATCGGAGAGACTGCAATCATAGGCAATCATGTTCAACTCTATCAGGGAGTTACGCTTGGCGCCAAGAGCTTCAAGTTTGATGAGAACGGCAATCCCATCAACATACCGCGTCATCCCATCATTGAGGATAATGTGGTAATCTACTCAAACACTTCAGTACTTGGCCGCGTAACCATCGGACATGATTCCATAATAGGCGGTAACGTATGGCTTACGCTTGACCTGCCGCCCCACTCCAAGTTTTTTCAGAACAGAGAGAAATAACATTAACCATTAAATAACAGAATTACTATGACAATTGACAAATTCAACTTCGCTGGAAAGAAGACTTTCGTGCGCGTTGACTTCAACGTTCCTGTTGATGAGAACTTCAACATCACCGATGATACCCGTATCGTCGCTGCTATGCCTACCCTCAAGAAGATCATCGCCGATGGCGGTCGTCTGATCATCGCTTCACACATGGGTCGTCCCAAGAAGAACCCGGATCCCAAGTACTCACTCAAGCACATCCTGAAACACGTTTCAGAGTGCCTTGGCGTTGATGTAAAGTTCGCTGAGGACTGCGCTAAGGCTCAGGAGCAGGTTGCCGCTCTTAAGGACGGTGAGGCTCTGCTGCTTGAGAACGTACGTTTCTACGCTGAGGAGGAAGGCAAGCCCCGTGGCATTGAGAAGGAGGATCCCGCATACGATGCTGCCAAGAAGGAACTCAAGGCTGCCCAGAAGGAATTTGCCAAGACTCTGGCTTCATACGCTGACGTTTATGTAAACGATGCATTCGGTACCGCTCACCGCAAGCACGCTACCACAGCTGTTATGGCTGACTTCTTTGACGCTGACCACAAGATGTTCGGCTACCTCATGGAGAAGGAGGTTGTAGCTGTTGAGAAGGTTCTGAACAACTCTGTTAAGCCCGTAACCGCTATCATCGGTGGTTCAAAGGTATCTTCAAAGATCACCATCATCGAGAACCTGCTGCAGAAGGTTGATAACCTGGTTATCATAGGTGGTATGGCTTACACATTCGTTCTTGCCAAGGGCGGTAAGGTTGGTAACTCACTTTGCGAGCCTGATCAGGTTGACGTAGCTCTGGCAGTTCTCAAGAAGGCTGAGGAGCTGGGCGTAAAGATCGTTCTGCCCGTTGACTGCCTTGCAGCCGATAAGTTTGACAACAACGCCAACACTCAGGTTGTTGACAACAACAACGTACCCGATGGTTGGGAAGGTATGGATATAGGTCCTGCTTCAGCCAAGGCTATGGCAAGCGTTATCGAGTCATCCAAGACCATCCTTTGGAACGGTCCTGCCGGTGTATTTGAGTTCAGCAACTTCCAGGCCGGTACAAAGGCTATCGCTACTGCAGTTGCCAATGCAACCTCTAAGAACGGTGCATTCTCACTCGTAGGTGGCGGTGACTCTGTAAGCGCTGTAAAGCAGTTCGGTTTTGCCGATAAGGTATCATACGTATCAACCGGTGGCGGTGCCCTGCTCGAGGCTATTGAGGGCAAGATTCTGCCGGGTATCGCAGCTATCAAGGGATAATCTGCAACTTAGCAGGTTATATCCGCGAAATATTTGTAAATTTGGAACCGCAGGAGTTTTTTCCTGCGGTTTCTTATTTTACCAAGATGGTTGTTGAAACGGATTTGAAGAAGCGTGCAGAGCGCATAAAGGAACTCTTGCTCAGTTCATCCCTTAAGGAGGCTCTTGAACAGATTCAGGCACAGATGGCCGGTGTTACGGATTGGTCTATCCTGTCCCGTTTTGAGGATATAGACCGATCATACAAGTATATGCTGCAGTATTTCAGCCAGGGTTCACCTGATGACCATCGTGACAGCGTATATCACCAGCTTGTACGCCGTTCACTCATCCTTAACGATGATGTGCTCCAGGCGCGTCTGCAACCTGAGTCCATGCTTCTTTACTATCAGCATCTTCGTTCACGTCTTTCAAGCAGCGAGACTATCGAGAGCCTCAGGGCTGAACTTGAATCATTCGTAGATACTCATGACACCAGCCTGCATGAACACACCCTCACTCAGCTGTTTGACCTGATATGGACTAACGGCCAATGGAGTTCACAAGATTCAACCTTGTTATTGGAACTCATTGATTCTCCGTTGGTTATAGATGATGATTCTGCGCTCGTGGTAAGTGCAGTCACGCTGTCACTCATGGAACGTTTTGATCCGCTTAAATGCATGTTCCTGTGTCAGGCGGCAGAGAACCTAAGTCTTGCGGTCTCTATCCGCGCCTTGACAGGCCTGGCCGTCTCACTGTTGGGTTATAAGGATGTCCTGCCCTATTTCCCGGAAATAAAAGACCGCATAACGCTGTTATCGGATGTACCGGGTATACGTGAGCGTATGCTTAAGGTGCAGATGGCGCTGCTTCTGTGCCGTGAAACCAAGGAGATAGACCGCCGTATGCGTGAGGAGTTCATTCCCACCATGCTGCGTAACCCCAAACTCGGTGACCTGATGCGTGAGGAACTGGAGCGTGATGATGTCAGCCCAGACTGGATGGAATGGATTGAGAAACCTGAAATCAAGGACAAGCTTATGCAGATGTCGGAACTCCAGATGGAGGGTGCCGATGTCTATATGAGCACATTCTCAAACCTCAAGAACTATCCGTTTTTCCGTTCCATATCCAACTGGTTCCGCGTTTTCAGCATGGACCAGCCGGATGTAAAGAGTGCATTCGGAACTGATGGAGTTACTTCAACCATCGGCAAATCAATGCTCTCAAGCCATATATTCTGTAATTCAGACAAGTATTCATTTGCCCTTACATTCTCACAGATACCGCGTGAACAGCGTGAGATGATAACAGGCCAGCTTAATGATGAAGCCATTGAATCAATGAATGAAAAGGATTCAAGCCCGTCGCCCGTTGATGTTACCGAGACATTCTCCGCCCGGCAATATACTCAGGACCTGTACCGTTTCTTCAATCTATTCTCACGCCGTCACGAGTTTAGGGATCCCTTTGCTACAGACTTTAACCTGCTCATAGATACACCATTATCCATACTTCTCCAAACTGATGAATCAGAACAGAAGATAGCGGCTTGGCTTTTGCAGAAGAACTATTTTGAGGAGGCCGTAAACGTATTCAGGCTTATGGAGAAACATGCCAACTCCTATTCAACTGACTACAGGTTCTATCAGCAGTATGGTTATGCCCTGCAACGTACACAATCCTATAAGGATGCGCTTGAGGCCTATCGCCGATCGGATATACTCCAGTCAAACAACAACTGGACCATGCGCCATTCGGCACAGTGCTTGAGGATTCTCGGAGAGCCGGAGGAAGCCCTTAAACTACTCCTGGAGGCTGAGAAGAACAGCGCTGACAACCTCTCGCTGCAGATTCAGATAGGCGATTGTCTGGTTGACCTTAAACGCTACGAGGAGGCACTTACACGCTTCTTCAAGGTGGATTATCTCAAGCCAGATTATCCCAAGGCTTGGCGTGCCATCGGCTGGTGCGCCTTCCTGGCAGGCCGATATGACCGCGCCATAGAGTACTACAGCAAGCTTCTCAGCTCAAAACCCACAGGTAATGATTGCCTCAATGCCGGTCATGCATATCTTGTCAGCCATAACATCCAGATGGCTGTTTCTCTCTACAGGCAGTGCAGCAGTATTATGGGTAAGGATGAGTTTGAATCTGAATTTGACAAGGACCGTTCCATCCTCATAAGCAAGGGTATATCGGAACAGGATTTTCCTCTTCTGCTTGATCTGATTTGAATAGATTAGAAAAAAGGCTCGTTCAGACTTAACTTTTTGCTATTTTTGTAATCTAATTAAAGGCAGACCATAAATCTGCCCTAATGAATATAACCTAAAACCAATAATAACTAATAACTTCAAATGAAAGCCAATAGACTTTTTGTCGGAGCATTGCTTCTGTCTTGCTCCGTAGTCCTGTCAACACAGGACGCATCCGCTGCGAAAAAGGTCCAGGAAGGCCAGGTAAAAGCTTCACAGCGATTTGTTCATAACTATGGTGGTCGTGGTAACCCCTATCTGCCTCTTTGGGAGCATGTTCCAGATGGCGAGCCCAAGGTATTTGAGGATCCTGACCGTCCTGGTCATTACCGTGCATACATCATCGGTTCACACGATGTAAGTGCCAACCGTTACTGCGGTCCCGATATCCGCATCTGGTCAGCACCTATCGAGAACCTGAATGAGTGGCGTGATGACGGTCCTATTTTCACTTATCAGGCCTCCAATGGACGTTGGGACGTAATGTACGCTCCTGACCTGGTTGAGGTTATCGAGAAGGATGATAAAGGCAAGGACAAGAAGGTTTATTATCTCTATCCCCACAGCCGTGGTCCCCGTCGTGAGGCTATGGTCTGCAAGGGTGATCGTCCCGATGGCCCCTTCACTCCGCTCAACCTTGATGAGAATGAGGCTGCAATAGCAGGTAGCTGCATCGGATTTGATCCTTCTGTTTTCATTGAGAAGATAACTGACAAGAATGACCCCGACTATGCAAAGGGCTTCCGCGCATACGCTTACTGGGGCTTCCAGCACTCAACAGGTGCCCAGCTTGACCAGAATACCATGTACTCTGTACGTCCCGGCACACAGGCTGTAGATCCCCTGCTCCCCGCCAGCTCAAGCTACGGCCGCGTACGTGACCGTCAGGGAACAGTCTATACAGCTCTTGCAGAGGGTCAGGATCCCGGTGAGTTCAACTTCTTTGAGGCTTCATCAATCCGTCAGGTAGGTAACAAGTACGTCATGATATTCTCAGGTTACTCAGGTCCTGACTACGGTCTGGGCTCAACCAACTCAGCTCTGCGTTACTGCTATGCAGACTCTCCTCTGGGTCCCTGGAAGAGCGGCGGTGTAGCTGTTGACTCACGTGGTGTAACCCTTAATGAGGATGGAACCAAGCTCATGACCAGTAACTTTGCCCACAATACTCACGGTAGCATCCAGCAGATTGGTGACCAGTGGTACATTTTCTACCATCGTCCTCCAAGAGGCAACGGTAATGCCCGTCAGGCTATGGTTGCACCTATCAAGATTGAGTGGGATGAGAAGCCTGTATCAGAAGGCGGTAAGGTTAAGATCCACGGCTATGACCCCTATGCTCCCGATGAGATTTGGGAGGCTAAGGCTTCAAACGGTGACTGCTACAGCGGTGCAGAGGTAACATCTGAGGGATTCAATATCTACGGTCTGCCCCCCTACGCTTACTATTCAGCAGGTTATGCTTGCGTTTTCATGAACAAGGACGGCGGCCAGAACCGCAACTCACTTCAGGATACCTGGGACATCTGGCACAACGAGCAGATATGCAATGTTGACGCTGGTGATATTATCGGTTACAAATACTTTGGCCTGGGCGGTCTTAAGAAAGACAGCAAGGGTGTTGAGGCTTTTGACGGTACAACCTCAAAGCAGCATTCATCATTCAACGTATGGTTCAAGCGTACATCCGGTGAGGGCGGTATCAACATCAAGGTTATGATGGACGGCCCATGGAAGAATGACGTTTGGAACGGCAAGGAGATCGGTAAGATCAAGATTCCGGCCAACTCACCCGTTGACAAGTTACAAAAGTATACCATTGATGTATCAGAGTTTGTAGATGATGTTGAGGGCAAGCATGCCATCTATCTGGTATTCGATGCTGCTACTGATGGCGCTATCGGCCAGTTCTACGGTTGCGGTTTCAACAACAAGACCACATCACTCAAGCGCCCCGAACCTCCTACACTTAATGTCAAGATTGGCGGTAAGGAGATTGAGCTTCCTGCAGAGCCCGTTCACTCAAATGACAACAACGGCTACACTGACAACACTCATTATGAGATGGACTACAAGCTGGAGCCCGGTCAGAAGTCAAAGGTATCTGTAGAGTGCCTCTGGTCAACCATGCAGTTCTGGGTAGAGCAGATCAAGGGTGATGAGGGCACAGCCGTTATCACTGCTGAGTATCTGTTCCCTGGTACTACTAGCAAACAGACCAAGGTTTACAAGATCAATATCTCTAAGTAATTTGATTCTTTAGCAAAGGAAAGGCGGCCAATTTAAGGTCGCCTTTCTTTTTCCATGCGGCGGAGAAACTCGCTGCTTCGCATTGCTCGAATTTTGCGCTTTATGGCCTTCGGCCTTAAGCGTCAGGATGGAATCCTATCTGCGTACTAGAAACAACCTTTTTTTAGTTTCCTTCTGGAAACACGCTCCGTTACACTTCGCTTGCCGGCCTTCCAGGCCGGGTAAAAATTATGGCGACCTTAAGGGCGCCTTAATTTTTACTCCAAGCTGGAAACCTACTGCAAACGTGAATCACGCACAGGGATACCTATCTGCACTGAGGACCCGTGCCATAGCGAACGGTAGTGAGCGTATTTGCGGAGCAAATTAAAAAAAGGTTAGGTTGACCTCACGGGTCCGGGGGTTCGAATCCCTCTTCTTCCGCATAAAAAAACAGGCTCCCTATTGGAAACCTGTTTGCGGAAGAAGAGGGATTCGAACCCCCGGACCCGTGAAGGTCAACGGTTTTCAAGACCGCCGCATTCGACCACTCTGCCATCCTTCCAAACTCATTACGGCTTTCTCTCCGTTTGAGCGGTGCAAAGGTGGATATTTTTTTTGGAAACAGCAAACACTATCCAACTTTTTTGATTACTTTGCAGAAAAATAAATTACCAGTATTTATAATATGGACAAAAACAAGGTAATCGAATTCATTAAACATAGAGTTCTGGAGAGATTCGCTCTTGGAGCCGATGCCGCATCACAGGAGGAGGTTAACTCCAATGTGCATAAGGGAATAATGATACGTGGCACAAACCTTTGGGTTCTCATCTTCGCCATATTCATTGCTTCTCTTGGCTTGAACACAAACTCAACGGCCGTAATCATCGGTGCCATGCTCATATCCCCGCTTATGGGTCCTATAATCGGTATGGGCTATTCAATGGGCGTATATGATTTCAACCTGCTTAAGGAATCGCTACGTAACTTCCTGATAATGATTGTGGTAAGTTTGATAACATCGGCCATATTCTTTACTCTTCCGCTAATCTCATCAACGCAGAGCGAGCTGTTGGCACGTACCCAACCTACTACATATGATATCCTTATAGCTTTGTTTGGCGGTCTGGCAGGAATGGTAGCACAGACGCGTAAGGACCGTACCGGTACAGTGATTCCGGGTGTGGCCATTGCAACAGCTCTTATGCCCCCACTCTGCACCGTAGGCTATGGCTTGGCCACATTCCAGTTCAAATTCATGCTGGGTGCCTTATATCTTTTTACCATCAACTCCATTTTTATTGCTTTGGCATCATTCATCGTGACCAGGGTAATGAAATTCCAGATGATTGGTGAATTGGAGCCGCTTAAGCTCAAGAAACTCAAGAGCATCATGATTTCAATCATTGTTCTTGTTACATTCCCCAGTATCCTGATTGCTATTTCAATCATACAGAGATCCGCTTTTGAGGCCAACTACAAACACTTTGTCGATGAGGCTTTCAATTATGACAACACGTTTGTGGTTGAGTCATCGGCCCAATATAAAACCGGACGTAAAAAGCAATCAGTCATAGAAGTACGTCTGTTTGGCGAACCTCTGTCAGAGAATGTGGTAAACAATATCCGTGGCCAGATGTCAAGCGTTTACCATCTGCCCAAGGTGGACCTGGTGGTGCGTCAGGCCAATCAGGAGGATGGCGGGATAGCCATTACGGCCTTGCAGAGCAACTATACGGAAATGCTGAACGAGAAGAACCGTCAGATATCACGTCTGCAGGAGCAGCTGGCATCTGTTCGTACTGCCGATACACTTGCAGTAAGCAGTATGTCACGTGAACTTGGCATCTTTGTCCCGGAGATAAAAGATATGTCACTACAACGCCACATCTCATACAATATTGACGGAGTTCCTACTGACACCACATATCTCTGCATCATCTCCTTCAAGGAAGATATGGAGAAGGAACCCGATTTAGACCTGATCAAACATTGGCTGAACAACCGTACTGGTGTAAGCGATATCAGATTATTGTTTGAATAACAGATTCTCACATGATTTATCCTGACAATTTTGAACATAAGACCGGTTTTGATGAGATAAGGCAGATGCTTGCTGACCGTTGCATCTGTCCACTCGGTGTGCAACAGGTTGAGGAGATGCAGTTTCAGACCGATTTCCAGCCCATTGAAAAAGCTCTTGATGAGACAATGGAGTTTGTCAGGATACTCACTGAAGGCAAATCATTCCCTGATCAGAACTACCATGACCTGCGTGAAGCTCTGGCCCGCATCAAAGTGGTAGGCACATGGCTTGATGAGGCTGAGCTGTTAGGCCTGTGGCGCTCCTTAGAGACCATCAGCGGCATAGTGGAGTTCCTGTCCAAAGAGGAAAACCAGGGGCTCTACCCCAACCTCACGGAACTGGCAGGGAGTGTGGCCGTGTTTCCCGTCATAACCCAAGGGATAGCACGCATTCTCACCAAATTCGGTAAACTTAAGGACAATGCATCGCCTGAGTTATACCGCATCCGGATGGATCTGGCCAACACATCTTTCAGCATATCACGTATTCTTAACAACATACTGCGTCAGGCACAGACAGATGGTGTGGTTGACAAGGATGCAGCTCCCACCATGCGTGACGGTCGTCTGGTACTGCCGGTAGCGCCTGGATTAAAGCGTAAGATACGCGGTATTGTGCATGATGAGTCCGCATCGGGCAAGACCGTGTTCATTGAGCCGGAGGAGGTCGTAGAGGCCAATAACCGCATCCGTGAGCTTGAGGCCGATGAGAAGCGTGAGGTTACGCGAATCCTGATTGCATTCACAGACACCATACGCCCTGAAATCCCGTCAATACTTGAGTCATACGGATTCATGGCCAAGATTGATTTCATACGTGCCAAGGCCCGCCTTGCGCTTGATTTTGACGCCTGCAAGCCCATTCTTGAACGCAAGACTTTGGTTGACTGGGTACAGGCCGTGCATCCGTTGTTAAAGCTGTCTCTCGCCAAGCATGACAAGACAGTGGTACCTTTAGACATAGACCTTGACTCCAAGAACAGCATACTGCTTATATCGGGCCCCAATGCCGGCGGTAAATCAGTCTGTCTTAAGACTGTAGGCCTTCTGCAGTATATGCTGCAGTGCGGAATACCCGTTCCGATGCGCCCCAACAGCCATGCCGGCATATTCAAGAGCATTTTCATTGACATAGGTGATGAGCAGAGCATCGACGATGACCTGAGTACCTACTCCAGCCATCTGCTCAACATGAAGAACATGCTCAAAAATGCCGATAACCGCAGTCTGATACTGATTGATGAGTTTGGAAGCGGAACGGAGCCCGGTATAGGCGGCGCAATAGCTGAGGCTGTTCTGTCCCGTTTTAACCGTGGCCGTGTATTTGGCATAATAACAACACATTATCAGAATCTCAAGCACTTTGCTGATGGCAATGAGGGCATACGTAACGGTGCCATGCTCTATGACCGTCATCTCATGCAACCGCTATATATATTGCAGATAGGTAATCCCGGCAGCTCATTTGCTGTTGAGATAGCCCGCAAGATCGGTCTTCCTGAGGATGTCATTGAAGATGCCACCCAGATTGTAGGCCGTGATTATGTAAATGCTGACAAGTACCTGCAGGATATTGTACGTGACAAGCGTTATTGGGAGAACAAACGTCAGAACGTGCATCAGCTTGAGAAACAGTTGGACCAGCAGATTGAGCAACATCGCCAGGAATTGGAATCACTGCAAAAAGAACGCAAATCAATCATCCGTGAGGCCAAGGAGAAAGCTGACCAGCTTATCCAGGACTCCAACGCCATGATTGAGAACACCATACGCACCATTAAGGAGGCTCAGGCCGATAAGGAACTGACCCGCCTGGCCCGTCAGGAACTGACAGAGTTCAAGGATACTCTTGATGACCGTCAGAACAGCGAGGAGGAGCTCAAGATACAGCGTAAGATGGAGCGCATCCGTCAGAGTCAGGAACGCCGTGAACAGCGCAAACGTGATAAGGCTATGAATCCCCACTCCGTACCCTCTGAGCGAAGCGAAGAGAATTCTCAATTCTCAATTCTCAATTCTCAATTAAAAGCCTCCTCTAAGCAGTCTTTCAAAGTGGGTGACACTGTCCGCCTCTCAGGTCAGACCCAGGTCGGTGAGATAATCTCAATAAACAAGAATGACATTACTGTTGCTTTCGGCCATATAACCAGCATAGTTAAAGCAAACCGTCTGGAGCCTGCTGAGGCTGTTAAGGTGCAGGATGTACGCTCCGCTACTTACGTAAGCAAGCAGACTCATGATGACATCTACAACCGCAAACTGGCCTTCAAACCTGATATTGATGTACGAGGCATGCGCGGTGATGAGGCCATCCAGACTGTGATGCACTTTATTGATGACGCCACGCTCATCGGCATGAGCCGCGTGCGCATCCTTCACGGCACCGGTAACGGCATACTGCGCAACCTGATACGCCAGTACCTGCACACCGTTCCCGCCGTCAAGGACTACCACGACGAGCATATACAGTTTGGCGGGCATGGAATCACGGTCGTTGATATAGGATAAAATGCTATATGCAGATAACTCCGCTAAGTGAGTATAGGAAAAAAGGGTTGTTGGCAGGAAAAACCATGGCCGCCCGTGGGCTTGTGAACGGGAGGGGCCCGCTGCGAAGCAGTGGGAGGGATAGCGCGAAGCGCGTAGTTTTTACGTCAATAACCCTTTTTTCCGGTGTTTAAATAAATTGAAATATGAAAAAGATTGGACCTCACGTATCAGCATCAGGGGGTGTTTTCAACGCTCCGATAAATGCAATGGCAGTTGGCGCTACGGCATTCGCCTTGTTCACCAAGAACCAGCGCCAGTGGTTTGGCTCACCCCTGCAACAAAGTGAAATAGAGCAATTTAAGGCTCAAGTATTAAAGTCTGGCATTGAGGCTAAGTATATACTTCCGCATGACAGTTATCTGATCAATTTGGGTAGTCCCGATGCTGATGGGTTGGAAAAATCACGTGACTCATTCCTGGAAGAGATGCAGCGCTGCGAGCAGCTTGGACTCACCATGCTCAACTTCCACCCCGGCAGCCACCTCAAGCAGATTACCCCAGAGGAATGCATTGACCGCATAGCCGAGAGCATCAATCTGACTCTGGAAAAGACCAAAGGCGTAACAGCTGTTATTGAGAACACTGCAGGCCAAGGCTCAAACATAGGATTCGCATTCTGGCAGATAAAACGTATAATAGACGGCGTGAAAGACAAATCGCGCGTTGGAGTATGCATAGACACCTGTCACACCTATACTGCCGGCTATGACCTAAAGAATGAATATGAGCGTGTCTGGCAGGAATTTGATGATGAGATAGGCATGAATTACCTGCGTGCCATCCACCTCAACGACAGCAAGAAGGAGTTAGGTTCACGCGTGGACCGTCACGATTCCATCGGCAAAGGTTTCTTAGGGCTTGATTTCTTCAAAAAGATCATGCAGGACTCCAACCTGAACCACATCCCCTTCATCCTTGAAACGCCCGACGAAACCCTCTGGGCCGAAGAAATCACTCTCCTCCACTCCCTGGAATAGAGGGGCACAAAGGGGACGGTTCTTTTTGTGCCCTTATGATGATAATTCAAGGTGCACAGAACTTTTGGGGTATCGGTATCGGAAACCATGGCCGCCCGTGGGCTTGTGAACGGGAGGGGCCCGTGCCTAAGAAAATGCTCTGGAAGGTAGGAGTTTACTCATGCCTTTCAGAGCGTTTTAATAGCGCGAAGCGCGTAGTTTCAGATACTGATACCCCAAAAGTTCTCCTCAAAAAGAGGGGCACAAAAAGAACCGTCCCCTTTGTGCCCCTCTATTCACTGAGCTTTCTTTTCTTCTTCAGCTTCTATCTGCTTAATGTACTCCGTGGGGCTAACGCCGTAGTATTGCTTGAAGGTAGTAGAGAAGTGCGTCTGTGATGAGAATCCCACGCTATAGGCTATCTGAGACACATTAACCCTCTTCTCTTTGAGCAGTTTCATAGCCTGCTGCATACGGATATTCTGCAGGAACCTTGCAGCGGAGAATCCGGTAAGCTCCTTTAGCTTACGATGCAGTTGCGTGCGGCTCATTCCCACCTCATCAACCATGAGAGATATATTGAACTCGCTGTTGGAGATGTTCTTGTTGACGATAGACATGACACGCTTCATGAACAGCTCGTCACTTGATTCAAACTGTACGGGAGCCACCTGTTCCGCCTGTTCCTGCTGGCCGGAGTACTTGCCCTTAACGATGAGGCGGTTATTGATGAGGTTAGCCATAAGTGATTTAAGCTCACTGATATAGAAGGGTTTAGGCAGATAACTGTCTGCACCTGTGTCAAGTCCAAGTGTACGGTCCTGAAGCTTATTCTTTCCTGACAGCATGATGACAGGAATATGACTTACCAATGAGTTGCCCTTAAGGGCTTTAACCAGCTGGATACCATCCATCTCAGGCATAACCACATCAGTTACGATAATATCAGGAATCTGTGATACGGCAATCTTGAGCCCCTCCTTACCATTACGAGCGGTAATCACCTTGTAGCTTTGCTTGAGGCTGTCTGACAGATAATCAAGCATTGAATCATCATCATCCACAACCAGCACTTTAAATGTACCCTTAGTCTGGTTGGTCTCTTCTGATTCATCCATATCCATACCCACTCGGTTCCTATCCAACTGCAGACGTACTGTATCCTGCGG
Organism: uncultured Bacteroidales bacterium; assembly: GCA_902763885.1. Taxonomy (GTDB): domain Bacteria; phylum Bacteroidota; class Bacteroidia; order Bacteroidales; family Bacteroidaceae; genus Colenecus. The sequence goes on from CACWTU010000004.1 coordinate 55,494, forward strand.
ATCAGCAATATCATCCTTTGATATATGACTGTTTCCAAGCGGCAGGCGGAATGAGAACACACTACCCTTCTGTCCGTCCGTACGATTGCCAGCCTTAATGGTCCCGTTATGCATGTTTATGAGCATCTGACTGTAATTCAGTCCGATACCCATTCCCATTGTAACAGATGTCACATCATTGTCTGCCCTATAGAAACGTTGGAACACCCTGTTTACATCATCCTTATCCAGGCCGATGCCGGTATCACTTACAGAAACCTCAACATAATTGTGCAACGGGCCGCTCTCATGGTCATCGGTACCTACCTCAACATCTATTTCAATCGTACCGTCATCGGGCGTGTATTTGAAAGCATTTGATAGAAGGTTCATCATAACCTTGTCAATGCTGTCACGGTCAATCCAGACAGGCTGCTCTACCATAGTATGGTTGAAACGGAAGTTAATGTTACGTTTCTCTGCCGTCTGCGTGTATAGCTCAAACGGGCCCATAAGGAAGTTTATGAGGTCAGTCTCAGCAAAATGAAGCTGCATCTGGCCCTCATCATACTTACGCATATCCAGCAGCTGGTTTATGAGCGACAGAATTCTGGTGGAACTCTTGTGCATCTGACGCAGGTTAGGCAACATCGCGGATGGAGTACTTTCATCGCGTATCATATCCTCCAACGGTGATATCACCATGGTCATAGGGGCACAAATCTCATGAGCCACATTGATGAATGACTGGAACTTGGCCTCATCCATCTCCCTTTCACGTGATTTGCGGCGAAGCTTGAAGATAACCATCAGAATGGCCAGGACAATAATCAGATAAATACATACTGCAAGAGATGTGGCATACCAAGGTGCTTCAATCTTGATGTTGTAAGTCCTTGGTTCTGAGACGATATCATTCAGTCTGGCTCTGACGGAGAGCGTGTATCGGCCAAATCCAAGCCTGGAGAATGTGAACCTGTTAACACCAGCAGGATTGCTCGTCCACTCCCTCTTGTCAGGGTTAAGTGAATATTCATAAATCAGACTGGCCTCATCACCGTAATTAAGCGTACTGAATTCAAGTGTAAAGGAGTTGTCCCTATATGCCAGCCTGAACTGGTCAGACATACTCAGCGGGTTCTCTGAGATACGTTTTCCGCCCGATAGTGACTCATGGGTAATCTGCTCGCCGTTAAGATAGAACCCTGTCATAATCACTTGGTTTACCTTGGATCCGGTTGTTATGTTGTATGGACTGAAAGCCGTAATACCTGCATTACTTCCAAAATATGCCCTTCCGTCAATTGCAGAAAACGCTGATACCCTGTTAAATGCCTTCTCCTCCGTATAGAAACGGCTTATCTCCAGATTATCGGAATTGATACGGTTAAGGCCGTTCGGGGTTGCCACCCATACATATCCGTCATTATCCTTGATCATACCGCGGATATCATCATTGGAGAGCCCCTTGGAGGTATTCAGAAGGCGTGTTTCACCATTTGTGGAATCATATATGATTATGCCTTTGGTAGTTCCGAACCACATTATACCGTTACCCTCTTCAAGAATACAGGTACAACCCGATGTACCCATGGTGGCCAATATCTTATTATTGGGCAGGAATATATTGTGGTCAATGTCAAAGCAGTCAACACCGTTGTCATGCCCAATCCAGAGCCTGTTCCACTTGTCAATCAACAAGGTATGTATCCAGTCATTGCTTAGCCATTGGCCGTTCCTGCCGCTTTGGGCAAAACTTGTGTAAAGCTCCGGTTTCATATCAGACGGATTTAACCGGCTGAAACCGCTTCCAAGTTCCGAATAATAGATACGTCCCTGCAGATCCTCTGCTATTGATGAGACATTTGAGTACTCATTAGTCATAACCGGACGCAATCTCCCTGTTCCGGTATCAAGTATGGCCAAACCTCCGTTGGGATAACCCACCCATATCCTGTTACGGCTGTCACGGAACATACAGCTGATGTAAACTGAACCTTTGCCAGCCTTCAACACCTTACCTTCATTTGACATACAGGTCAGGCTGTTGTTGTTGTATCCTATCCAGAGACGTCCCTCGGTATCAGTAATCATCGCGGTGACATTTCCAGATACATCTTCCTGATAATCAGAGAATTTCCAATAGTCAAACTCATTCCTGTCCTTTGTCACAAGGATATAATCTGACAGGAAACACCCTATCCAGATGTTATCGGCCTTATCACGGTAATAAGCACTGACATCAAGTTTTTCCAGACTGCGGTCATATGGCTTAAGCTCCACCCTCTCAAGTTTCCTCTCATTTGTGAGTGCAAGAAGTCCTTTTCCGCGTATGGATATCTTAAGTCCTTCCCTGTCAATGAATGAATGGGTTATTTCCCAGACACCTTCACTGGGAGTAAGCCTCGTAAGAGTACGTCTGGCAGAATCCCACATATAAAGATGGTTATTTGTGGTAATATAGACATTGCCGTTTTCATCCTTGTTGATACCTGTAATGTCGTGGTCAATCAATTCCGGACGGAACTCAGTTATCTTGTCTGTTTTGGGGTCATAGAGAAGGACTCCTGATGTAGTTCCAAGCCATATCGTCCCCTCCTGATCTTCAAGCAATGCGCGGAATACCCTCTGTGTTGTAGAAAATGTATTGACGCTTACTACGCTGTTGGCCTGCACGGGATCCATGGGATCGACCCAGAAAACGCCGTTACCACGTGCGGCTATCCATATGTTTCCGTCACTGAACTGACTTATTTTCTCAATATAAGGTGTCCGGCTTCCGGGAAACGGAACCGTATGGAAACTTTTCTCGCTCGGCTTGAGATATTGCAGACCGCGGTTTGTTCCTATCCATAATGTTCCGTCAGAATCTATATAAAGACTTCTCACATAATTGCTAAGAAGTGAAAGTGAATCATTGTCGTCATGGAAGAACTGATGGAAATTGTATCCGTCATAACGGTTAAGACCGTTCTCCGTACCTATCCACATGAAGCCTGACAAATCCTCACAGATAGCATGGAAACGGTTGTCAGAAACCTGCCCTATCGGGAAATGGTATATTCTTTGTGCGTTTGCGGTTATGGCGATACACAATCCGGTCAGCAATGCAATAATTGGTTTACGCATAAGGCCAATGTATAATCTGTACAAAGGCAAAGATACTCCAATATTTCTAAATGTTCCATAGTTAATGTACGCTTTTGGAACAAATCTTAATATATGGAACAGATGAAACAATTACGGATATGTTTCCTTTGAAATCAAATCAGGAATAGTGTTTGATGCAATGCTGTTTTTCATGTAGTATTTACGGTTTTGTTTTCATCAAAACACTCTTTTTATATACCTTTGAAAAAGATTTCCGATATTAACAACCAAAACTATAAAACTATGAGAATTAAAAGTGCATTACTTACAGTAGTCCTGTCATTTTTGACAATCAGTTCAGCCTGCGCAAAAAAGCATTGGGTAGCTACATGGGCCACCGCAGAGCAGGTGGTTGAGCCCCACAACTGCCCCCCAGCCCCAGGCCTTGGCAACAATTCAATACGTCAGATAGTACAGACGTCCATCAGCGGCAAGGAAGTCCGCGTAAAGTTCTCAAATGAGTTCAGCCAGGGTCCTGTAACCATCAACGCAGCAGAGATAGCACGTGCAGCCACAGCCGGCAGCAGCAGTGACATCATTGCCGGAACAGAGGTAAGCCTCACATTCGGTGGCAAGAAATCAGTTACCATAGAGCCCGGTAAACTCGTTACGTCAGATCCAGTCAAGTTCCCCATGGGTACACGTGAGAATGTTGCCATCACCATGCATCTGGGTGAGGCTTCATCAACCAGCGTGACAGGCCACCCCGGCTCACGTACTGATTCATATCTTATTGAAGGTCAAGGCTCAGACTTCACAAATGCTGTAAAGACCGCCCACTGGTACATCATTAACGCCATTGAGATCAAGGCAGAGAAAAAGGCCCGCGCCATAGTAGTCCTGGGCAACTCCATTACTGATGGCCGTGGTTCAACCACCAATGAGCAGAACCGTTGGACCGATAACCTGTCACGCCGTCTGCTTGCCAATAAGAAGACCAAACGCGTATCAGTACTGAACATGGGCCTTGGAGGAAACTGCATACTTAACGGCGGCCTTGGACCTACAGGCAAGAGCCGTTATCCGCGTGACCTGTTCCAGCAAGAGGGCGTTAAGTACATCATCCTGTTTGAGGGCGTCAATGACCTGGGCGGTTATGGTGATGCAACCGCAAAAGCAAAACAGATCATAGAAGTTTACAAACAGATCATAGATGAGGCACACGAGCGCGGCATTCTTGTTTACGGTGCTCCCGTAATGCAGTTCAAGGGTAACAACTATTACAGTGAGAACCATGAGGCAGGACGTCAGCAACTCAACCAGTGGATCCGCAACGGAGGTTATTTTGACGGTGTCATTGACTTTGATGCAGCCATGGGTAATCCCGATGACCCCGCACAGCTCAACCCCAAGTATCTGTTTGAGAACGATTATCTGCACCCCAATGCAGAAGGCTATGTGCAGATGGGCAACTGCATAGACCTCAAGTTGTTTGAGAAATGAGGTAACTTAATATAAAAACTAATTAAAAGGGGATGTTCCGACAGTTTACAGGAACATCCCCTTTTGAGTTATTGATTTAACTTTTGACGATTCAAATGATAATCTATATATAAATCATAACGTACATATGTCATTTAAGTCAGTCAGAAAATTTCTTATAATCGGTGCAGTAGTCTTATTGCCCTTGACAGTGTGTTCACAGTTTCCCGGTGGAGGATTTCCCGGAGGTGGCGGAGGATTTCAGGGAGGCGGTTTTCCAGGTGGCGGATTCCCCGGTGGTTTTGGCGGACGTTTCCCCGTTCAGGATCAGGAAGGAGGCCAGATGCCAGGCGGTTTCCCCGGCGGAGGCGGATTCGGAGGCTTTGGCGGCGGCTTTGGAATGGGTACGGAATATGACCCTACCACAACCCGTAATGATGTGGAGTTTACATCATCAAACCTGCCTATCGTGATTATCCAGACAGAGGGCAAGACACTCACCAACAGGGAGAAGTCTGGTGCCACAATGAAGATCATTGACAATGGCAAGAAACGCAATAAAATAACTGATCCGGCTAACGGATATGACGGAAACATCAAGATAAAGCTTCGCGGAAATTCATCACTGTTCTTTGATCAGAAGCGTTTTACATTTGAGACAGTAACCTCTGAAGGCAAGGCCAATGATGTGGAACTTTTAGGCATGCCGGCCGATAATGACTGGGTGCTGCTGGCTCCATATAATGACGTCTCAATGATGCGTGACGCGTTTGCATTTGACATGTGGAATAACATGGGCCATTGGGCACCGCACACACGCTATTGTGAGGTAGTCATGAACGGCAAGTACATAGGCGTTTACACACTTTGTGAAAAGATCAAACGCGGCAAGAACCGCATTGACATAGCCAAGCTCACCTCTAAGGATACCACAGGTATCGATATCACAGGTGGTTACATAGTACGTGTTGACCCGCCCGATGAAGGTGAGAAATCATTCACGTCGGACGTCCCCGGCATAATGAACACCGCAGCTGGTGGTATGTTCGGCGGATTCGGAGGCGGAATGGGCGGCTTTGGAGGCGGTTTTGGCGGCAGGGCTACCGTAACATGGACCATCTTATACCCCAAGGCCAGCAAGATGACCGATAAGCAGCAGGAGTATATCGCCAATTACGTAAATACCGTTGAGAAGGTAATCCAGAGCGATGAATTTGCAGATCCGGTTAACGGTTACGCCAAATACATTGATGTGGAGTCATTTGTGGATTACTTCATTCATACTGAGCTCAGCCTTAATGCCGATGGCCTCAAGCGCAGTACCTATTTCTATAAGACCAAGCAGAATGAGGACGGTACTGGCGGTAAACTGCATGCCGGCACAGTATGGGATTACAACCTGGCATACGGCAACTGTAATTTCGCCAATGCCAACAATATTGAGGCATGGGTGTATGAAGGCAGCGAGACCAACCCCACCCCCGCTATGTGGAAACGCCTCACAGAGGATCCCGCTTTCATGGCTAAGGTCAAGGCACGCTGGAAAGAACTCCGCAAGGACTATCTGAGCATTGAAAGCATAAACCGTTTCATTGATGAGCACGCCGCTCAACTTCAGGAGGCTCAGGCCCGTCAGTACACAAAATATTCAGATCTGCTGGTTCCTAAGAGAGAAGATGGTCAGAATGTCCAGGGACAGCAAAATGGCGGATTTGGTGGATTCGGCGGCTTTGGAGGAGGATTCCCCGGCGGTGGAGGATTCGGAGGTTTTGGTGGCGGCGGAGCAGCGGGAATGTTCTCTGCATACACCGTATCCAGTTACGATGAGGAAATAGGCATACTCAAGAAATGGTTTGCTGACCGTATAGCTTTCCTTGATAAAAACTGGAAGTGATTAAACCAAAAAGGCTGAATGGAGTCTAATAGGAAATTAGAACTCTAACCCGGTAAATTACTATGCCCGATATGAACCTCAAAAGAACCATTACACTGTTTTTTATACTGATGATTTCTGTTGTAACCTTTGCTCAGCGTGGCGGAGGCGGCGGAGGTGGCTTCGGTGGAGGCGGTGGTATGGGCGGAGGCGGCGGCTTCGGCGGCGGTATGGGCATGGGCGGCGGAGGCGGCTTTGGAGGCGGTGGAGGCCGTGGCGGTTTCGGCGGTGGCGGATTCGGCTGGGGCGCATCTGTCATCAATGACAGCACAGCTCTGGAAAGGACCAGTGCCAACCTTACATTCGTAGAGGGCCGTGGTGCAGGCAACGCTATCCGTGACGATGATTTGAAGCAGCTTCTGGATTCCGTTCAGTTTGAAAAATTTGATGCCGCCCGCAAAAAATTCATTAAGGCTGACAATAAGGAAACCATAGGTACAATTATGATTGTTCCTACTGCAATCCTTACACTTATAGCGGCAACTCACAGGTCAGATGATGACCCTGGGCTATCTGAAAAGCTATACATCATTTCTGGAGCTTTAGCCGTACCTGCACTAACCTTCTATTGTTGGGGTCGAATAGGCAGAGGCAAAGCTAAACGAGCGATAGAAAAAATAGCGGATGAATACAACCATGAGCTTGAATTAAGGCAGGCCGCCAAACTCCTGCAATTTGAGTTTGAACCCACAGTATTCCTACCTACCGATAAGTCCCCCGCTTTTGGACTCACGGTAAGCTTGGACTTTTAGAATTGAAAATTGAAAATTGAAAATTGAAAAATATAAGAAAGGGTTCGGAATTATCCGAACCCTTTCTTAATGTCGCGGGTATTAACGCAGGTGCTTGTTAATTTTCAATTTTCAATTTTCAATTTTCAATTCTCCCTGACGTACGGAGACTCCGGCATGAAGAGATAGCTCTTAATATACCCGCCAGCATCAATCACCACCTTCTCAAATACAGTACCCGGTTCAATGGGACGGATAGTAAGTGTATGCTCACCCTTGGCCGCCTTGCCCAGCTGTACGCGGTCATCCTTGACACGGGTAGCAACTGTGGGATAGTAAACTGAGTAAATGTTACGCTGATCCTCATTCAGACGCTCATTGAACACAACTTCAACCTCCTGACCGCCATCCAGGCTTACCATGTAGCGGTGTCCCTCAAGACGGTAGAATGTCAATGTGGCATTAACTGCAATCACAGCTGAGAGATTCTCAACATCATCAGTAAGATTGAACTTATAGGTCATGCTGGCGCCATCGGTAGGCTGGCTGTAAGGCATCAAAGCCACGCCTGACAGTGTTCGGCCCATGAAAGGAATTGTAGTCCACTTGGCTGAACCGGTGGTAACTGCATTTTGTGAATAGTAGTGCTCAGCCTCCATGGCAACAACGCCATCCTTCTGAGTGAAAACGTATCCTCCATTCTTCTCTCCCACCTCAACGCGGCTCACGCGCGGCTGTGTATCGGCACGGAAATTATCGTTCCATGATGTGTAGCCTATGTGCTTCTGGATCATCATGCCGTTCCACTTTCCGCCGGCCATCTCCTTGTTGTAATATGCGCACAGCTCGGCATCACGCTTAAAGTCACGCTCGCAACGCTCTGCCCAGTAGTTCGCAGCAGGATCATTGTTGCGTACCAGCTTCTGGTTCATAGCCTGGCTGTAATACATGTCATAGATGTTTCCCATAGCCTGTACGGGGAACAGGATTATCTGCTGATAAGCGTCACGATATTCTGGTTTCAGTTTCAGATACTGACGCAGGGCCTCAGCCTCCAGGCGTGCATAATCGTCGCAAACCTGCTCAAACTCACCGGTCTCAAGTGTGTAGTACTGACGTGCATCAAGCATCTCGGCGCTGATACGGCCGTTGTACTTACAGCAAAGATTCAGGATGCGTGCAGCCTCTTGGGCCTCTTCTTCACCGAAGAACTCCTTGCAGAACTCGTATGTGTGGTCCAGCAGGTTGTCAACAGTGAATGATGTGGGGTTCCAGGCCATATCCAGGAACAGTGTGATGGGATACTCCATAGGCTTGAGGTCACCAACATTAAGCACCCAGATTTTGTCAACTCCGTAATCATATGTAAGCTGCATCTGCTCCCAAAGGTGCTGTATCGGAGTGATATTCAACCACTTTGAGTTACGCGGTGCACCTACATAGTCCACATGATAGTACATACCCCAGCCGCCTTTACGCTTGCGCTCCTCGGCATTGGGCAGACGGCGGATGTCACCCCAGTTGTCATCCGACAAAAGGATGATCACATCGTCAGGCACGCGCAAACCCTTGTTATAATAGGTCTGAACCTCCTTGTAGAGTGCCCATACCTGCGGACGCTGCTCGGCAGGCTTTCCGGTTACCTCCTTGATGATCTGACGCTGATCGGCGAACAGGCCCTCCAGCATCTTCATGTTATCCTCATCGCTGCCTCTCAGCTCGGCATCACCGTCACCGCGCATACCGATGGTAATCAGATCCTCAGTATCCTTGGCACGTTCCATGCCCTCACGGAAGAAACGCTGCAGCTCATCCTTATTAACTGTATAATCCCACTGACCACCGTATGCCTTAGGGTTACGTGCCCATTCCTGATGGTTACGTGCCATAGGCTCATGGTGTGAAGTACCCATGATTATACCCATCTCATTGGCAGTCTTTGAGTTCTCAGGATCATCAGCATAGAATGCCCAACCCCACATGGCCGGCCACATAAAGTTGGCACGCAGTCTCAGCAGCAGTTCAAAGCAGCATGCATAGAACTCATGGCCACCACGCTGTGTACCGAATGTGTTCCTTACCCATGTTGTAAGACATGGATCCTCATCGTTCAGGAAAATGCCACGATAGGTCACAGCAGGCTCACCTGCGGTATAAGTACCCTTGGCCAGTGAAACGTTATCCTGATGTTCAATTGGAACGTCAGCCCAGTAGTACCAGGGAGATACGCCAATCTGCTCAGACAATTCATATATACCGTAAATGGCACCGCGCATATCGCTACCTGCAATCACCAGAGCCTCATCAATACCCTTGATAGGATTCTCCACAACAGTCATGATATACTTTTCACGCTTGCCCTGCAGATCCTTCTTGTTGATTTTCTTAGCCTTGATGATCTGAGCAATGTACTTGCTGTCAATTGTACCTACAATCACAGGCTTACCGCTTATGCCGGCTGCATCATAAATCACCTTAGCCTCCTGCCCTGCTACAGCCTTGAAATCCTTCTGCAAAGCCTTCAGAGCAATCTGAACACCGCTCTTATCGGCCTCATCAGCCAGAATCTGAACAGGCTTGCCGTTCTCAATAAGAGTAAATCTGTCACCGGATAATTCATTAAATGAAATGCCTTTGTTATCGGCAGCAATGGCCGATGCACACGTAAGCGCAAACACGCTTAGGACTAATAGAATCTTTCTCATATTTATATTTGGTTATAATTGTTAGCAAAATCAATTGCAAATATAATCAAAACTTCAATAAAACAGCCTCTTTCCAAGCGAGCGGAATTGAGAAGGGTATTACCCCTCAATTCCCCTTAAAAATGCGTAATTCGTATTGCCCGCAGACAGCAAGTCGGTCATCTTTAACGGCCAAAGCGCCCAAGATGTCAGGTGTGTTTTGGATGCGGTCTATGACAGGTTGCAGGTCGTTTATGGTTTGGATGCGGTTGGCAAAGGCGGTCGCGTAACTATCGGCTAACAGAACGTCTTTGCAGATTATCATCATGGCATCGGCGCGGCCCAGGCTAAGAGAAGGGCCTACGGTGCCGCTGGAGGTGCATATGCCTAGCGGAAAAGCCGATGCAGGGATGTGGAGCCCTACTCTTTCGGATAATGGGGACTGACCGGCAAAGACGCTTATATCCATATCAGAGGCTGCCTCAGCATAAATATCCCCACCGTTCTCAACAATTACCTCTTTAACATTAAACCTGCTCTTTATGAAATCGGCAACATTCTTGGCAACAGCACCCGCTACTGCACTCATTGGACCTATCCCTGTCTTGTGGCTTACGCGCGACATCTCTTTCAGAATAGCAGGAGCCTCTAGGCCTGCATCATAGGGCGTCAGAGCGGCCTTATACCCTGGATCCATGAGCAGATAGGCATCCATTGTGCGGCGCAACTCCACAAGCGCCCCATACACTTCCTGCTCCATAGACGCAGAATAGGAGCCGCTGTCGACTCCTATCCAAAGGTCTGATTCAAGGAACTTTACGCAGAACCAGCGTCTCTCGTCATTAGAGAAACGGCTGCGGTAGCTGCGTTCCTTGTATTCCATTACAGATCAGTCTGCAAATTCAATATGAAACAGCTTGAGCGGGCATGCTGTTATGCACATCTTGCACACCACGCACTTGTCGGGCTGGAAACGCAGCTTCCAATCGGGGGCGCCAATTGACAAGGCCCCTGACGGACAGGCCGATGTACAAGCGCCGCAACTTACGCATTTGGAATCGTCATAGCTGATTTTTTTCTCCAGCGGGCTTACATCCACCCCACTCGTCTGCATGAAATCAATGGCCCTACGTATATGATCCGAATCGGAATCCAGCTCCAGCACAAGCTTTCCGCTGCGTCCGCCGTCAATATCGGCCTTGATGATGCTCACCATGATATCGAACTTCTTGATCAGCTCATAGATAAGCGGGCGGCTGGCCTCGCCATCGGGGAATGATATAACTACTTTCTTTGTCATAACAGTCTGATTTACAAGTTCAAATCTTTAAGTCCCTGAAGTGACCTTCCCGTAGGCATCGGCCTTACCGGAGCGGTCAGCTCAAACTGTCCCTTCTCAATCCAATCCTTAAGGATAGCTGCAATCTTACGGGCCTTGAAGAGACTTGAAAGAGGTGCAGTGTGGATTTTCTTGCCCATGAACTCAATCTCACCGGAGCGCAGCTGCTCATAGTTGACTTTGCCTATAAGTTCGCCACGGCCGCCGTAATCCTCGATGAAGGTATCAATCTGACAGTTACGTATGCTCACGCGGTGAGCAAGGTCCTCATCAAGCAGCGGGATAGGCACGCCTATACCTACGTACATCGTAACGCCGTATTTCTCAAAATATGCGCCGCGCAGGAACTCGCTCGACATCTCCCTCATCTCGCCCATTACGGCCAATGTACGGGCATTGCCCATAGGCACGCCATACTCGTTAAGAGGCTTTGAGCAGTTGAACTGAGTGCCGTTCCAAACCACATAACCCTGAGTTCCGCAAAGGAAAATGCGTGTACCCAATCCTATGGTCCTGCACTCAGGATCATTCAGCAAAGGTGAAAGCTCACCAGCCGAGCTGTACGACGCATTCTTCATGCGCGGCAGCAGAGTGCCCATATAAGTATAGAGCGTGCGGTCTGTAGAGTTCACAGCCACATTATAGTTCTGATATGCATTACGGGGATTCATCAGTATAGCCTCATTGATGGTCTTAAGCGATATCTGTGTCTTGATGTGCTTGCGCGGGTAACAGTCAGTACCCTTACCCCAAGCCTCAAGAGTCAGCTCCTTACCGTCAATAAGCTCCTGAATGATGTGTGCACCGCCATAAGTAGGATTCTGCGGATTGCAGTCAGTAGCACCCACAAACGTATCCACAGCAGCCAGACCACCGCTAACAGGCACACCGTTAATCTCAATCCTCTCCATACGGATAGGCGGATTTGCGTGACCGAAGTTCAGGAACGCACCGCTTGAGCACATAGCCCCGAACGTAGCGGTAGTAACCACATCAACCTTCTCAAGAATCTCCTTAGGCGCCATGGTGCGGGCCATTTCCGATACCTCCTCGGCCGTCAGAACCACCGCCTTACCCTTGCGGATCTTCTCATTAATCTCCTCGTAACTCTTACTCATTTCAAAGTTTTCTAAAACATCTGCAAAGATAATAAAATGATACAATTGGGGTCAGACCCCTTTTGTACTATTTTCGAAAATGATACAAAAGGGGTCTGACCCCAATTGTATCATTTTAGTCTGTCTGCCATTATTTCCACCTTTGGGAGGTCATCACGCTCAGACATGGTAATCTCAAAATGAGTGCCGGTAATAGGAGTCTTGACAGTTTTATAGCCCACGTATGATATCTCCAGATCGTGTTCCGGATTGACCAGCTTAAGAGAAAAGTTCCCCTCCATATCAGTGACGCAATGTGCAACAATTCGGTCCGATGGGTCACGCTCACATACATTCACTATCATCATCGGCCCCTCCTTATCACGGACAATACCAGTTATTATATCACCGGCCGATGGTTTACCACCCGATACCACCACTTTTGTCTCATCGGGCTTATCTGCACTGCCTGTATTAACATATGAGGGGTCACGCAGAGGTATCGGTATTCCGCTATATTGATCTTTAACCAGCCAGCCAATCTCCGGGCGAAGGGTCTTGGTCTCCACATCCTGCGTCAGCCCCACTATGCCGGCACGCACCTCCAGGTAATTGGTCTGCATGATATTTCCTAAATCATCTTCAATGTGTTGAGTAATGGGAACACTTGTCATAACAGTGGGCAGATCGTGCCCGTACGCTATCTTTTCGGGGCGTTCACCATATAAATCAAACGGTATGAACTCCAGAAACCAGCCGTCAAACTTTGTTGCACCGTTTTCTGCCAGCGGAAGACACCCCTCATTCTTGAGATGAAAATTCTTGGGTCGTCCCTTGATTGCCATATTCCACCAGAAATCAACATTGGGCTTGCCCTCCGATGCCGCCACGAACTCTTTCAGTATCGGATCCAGCCTGTCGGTCCACTCTTTTACTCCATAATTGCCCAGCTCGCGAGTCTTTTCACGCAGCAGTTTCCAGTCATCGGGAGTACCCTCCAGGGTAACGCTGGGAATACCGCATCCTTCCATTCTCTCAACAAACTCAAAATAGGGCTTGACCGCATCCATCAGCGTAATCTGTGACACCATACGCTCCACCATACCCGTAGTTGAGAAATTGCATGTCAGCAGCTCATCCAGATCACCTTTTGTGTTCTCCCCTATCAGATCGGCAAACATTTCAACCTTCCTGGCCGTTGTGGTCTCAAGGTTGGTCCTGATTTCCAGTCTCTTCTTGCCCTCATGATTCACCAGATACCCCCTGAACCTGTCCGGATTTCGGTTTACATACTGCGAGAACCCGTTGCTTATCAGAATCCACATGATATCGGGCGAAAGCACAATAGGCCTGTGCTCAGCGTATGCCAGGCAAACCATTGTAAAGAACGGATTGTCATCCCCGTCCACCAGTGATCTGTTCTTAAAGCTGCAATCCAGATAAGGGCCGCCGGCCAGTTTGCGGCCCAAATCAAAACCATTCATTACAGGCAGAATCTTCCTTGCAATCTCCACATCCTCCACCTTAAATGTAATGGAGCCCGATGAATCACTCTTCTTCCTGGCCGATGCAAACACGCTCCCCACCAGGACAAGCACCGCAAAAGCAAAAACAATCTTTCTCATATCCACAAGTTTTTGCTGCAAATATACCCCGCGTCCAAACTCTCCACCAAGCAAAAAGCGTTGCAATCCCGTTGCAATTTGTGTTTCCCTAAAAAAGGTTGACTCGGATTTCGCCAAAGGGGTCTGTCCCCAATTGTATCATATCTCTCCCAGTGAGTGGAATTGAGGGGTTATACCCTCCAGAAACCGTCGTCACCCTCGGCGCGTCAGAGGGAGGGGCCCGTCACTAAGAAGATGCTCTGGAAGATGGGAACTTGTTCACGTCTTTCAGAGCGTCTTATTAGGGATGGGAGGGATAGCGCGAAGCGCGTAGTTTCAGGAGGGTATAACCCCTCAATTCCCCCACCAATTTCGCCACAAAGGGAAGCCCATTAACCACATTTATAATAAGTATACAAAAAGTACCATAGTGAATGAGTAATTTTGCAGCCTTATTAAAAAACAAACCTTATGTGGCGTAAATTCTGCGGATGGATACTGAGAGTCTGGGGCTGGGAGACAAGCCCTTTCCTGCCCCCCGAACCCAAGTGCATACTTCTGGGCGTACCCCATACATCAATGCTTGACTTTGTAGTGGCTTACCTGTTCTACGTATCAATAGGCGGCAAAACTTTCTGCATGGTAAAGAAAAGCCTCTTCTTCCCGCCCTTAGGCTGGATCTTGAGAGCCATCGGCGGCATACCGGTAGATAGAAAGCATCCAGGATCAGTAGTGCGCTCCGTAATCAAGGAGATGGAAAAAACCGATCTCATGCACCTGGCCATCGCCCCCGAGGGAACCCGCAAGCCAATAGCCCGATGGAAAACCGGTTACCACTTCATTGCCAAGGCTGCAAACATCCCCGTTTACCTCTGCTACTTTGACTGGGGCCGCAAAAGAATCGCGGTCGATCAGAAATTTGAGCTTACAGATGATGCCAATGCCGATACCCGCCGCATCCAGGAAATATATGAAAGCATGAACCTTAAAGGACGTCATCCCAACAAATACCTTACAAAATGAGACACAGATTCACAACACTTGCCGATCTGCTAGAATACACAACCACATTAAACCGCAAACGCCTTGCATCAGATTTTGTGGACGGTGGCTGCAGCTACACATACTCACAGTTCAGGGACAAGGCCGATCAGCTGTCAGGCCTGCTTGGCACATTCGGACTCAATCCGGCCGATAAGGTAGCCATCCTCTCTGAGAATATGCCCAACTGGGCAGTAGCCTTCTTCGCAATAACAGCACACGGCCGAATTGCAGTGCCCATGTTACCTGATCTTTCACCAAATGAGGTTGAGAATATCCTAGTCCACTCTGAAGCAAAGGCCGCATTCGTAAGCCAAAAGCAACTCCTCAAGATAAGTAGAGAATCATATAATCGCCTGAATATCATAATAGATATCAGCACATTTGACCTTATCAAAGCTGAGGATGAGAGCTATACATGCGATGGACGCAGTAAAGTACCCGATGCCACTGATATTGCCGCCATCATCTACACATCGGGCACCACAGGTAATGCCAAAGGCGTGATGCTGAGCCACCGCAATTTCTGCCACAACATACTGGAGGCGTGGTATGCGCATAAGGTTTATCGCCGCAAGGACGTATTCCTCTCCATCCTGCCGCTGGCCCATACGTATGAGATGAGCATCGGAATGCTCTATCCGTTCTCAACCGGCTGCCCCGTCTATTACATCCAGAAGCCCCCCACTCCAACCATACTGAGCCAGGCGTTGCTCAAGATACGACCCACCACGATACTGTCAGTACCGCTTATCATCGAGAAGGTAATACGCGGCAAGATATTCCCCACTATAGCCGGCAGCAAGTATCTGCGCTACCTCAAGAAACATTTCCCGCACGTGCTCTACTTCCTGGTGGGCAAAAAAGTCAAGCAGCAGTTTGGCGGCAGGGTACGTTTCTTTGGCATTGGCGGCTCCAAGCTGGACCGCGAGGTTGAGGAGTTCCTGCGCAACATCAAGTTCCCCTACGCAATAGGCTACGGCCTCACTGAGACCGCCCCGCTGATATGCGACGCCGGCCCCAAGCGCACACATCTGGGCACTACAGGCACCGCATCATATGAGGTGCAGGTACGTCTGGCCGATGTCAACCCGGAGACCGGTCAGGGTGAACTGCAGGTAAAAGGGCCCAACGTAATGCTGGGATACTACAAGGATTACGCCCGTACCCGTGCCGTAATGACTGATGACGGCTGGATGCGCACCGGTGATATCGCCACCATGGACAAGAAGGGCCGATACTCCATTCTGGGCCGATCCGGTAACGTAATCATCGGAGCATCGGGCGAGAACATCTACCCTGAGGAGATAGAGAGCGTCATCAACAAGATATCGGACGTAAATGAATCACTCGTGATAAGCCGCGCCGGACAGCTTGTAGCTCTTGTCCAGTTCAACGAAGGCGCTGTTGACTGGAATCTGGAGGGACAGGAAAAGTTCCTTGAAAACATAGAGCGCCGCAAGAAAGAGGTGATGGAATTTGTCAACTCCAAGGTTAGCCATTTCCTCAAGATCAAGGACGTAGAGGTCATGAAAGAACCTTTCAACAAGACCGCCACGCACAAGATCCGCCGCTTCCTCTACCAAGACAAAAACAAAAAATAGTACCAAAGGGGACAGACCCCAATGGTATCATTTTCAAAAAGAGTACCAAAGGGGACAGACCCCAATGGTACATAAATACAAAATTTGAGTATGAAAAAGATAATAAACCCTTGGATAGGCACAGAAGGTTACAACTGCTTTGTATGCTGCCCCACAAACCCCATCGGACTCCATCTGGAGTTCTGGGAAGACGGTGACTACATAGTTACCAAGTTCCACCCCACACATGATTACGAAAGCTGGCAGAACACCCTGCACGGAGGTCTTCAGGCTCTCCTGATAGACGAGACCGCCGGCTGGGTGGTATGCCGCAAGCTCCAGACCAACGGCGTCACCTCAAAGATGAACATGGAGTACCTCAAACCTGTCAGCACCTTGTTGGATGAGATTACCGTCCGCGCACACATAACAAAGATGATGCGTAACGTAGCGTTCATCGAGGCCGAATTAATGGATGCCGATAACACCGTCCTCACCCGCGCAGAGCTCATCTATTTCTGCACTCCCAAGTTCAAGCTGGACGATAAAGCCTTCCCCGCTTCGGGCTGTAAAGTTGAAGGTGAATAAATATTAAAAAAACTACCAACGTATTACATGTTTGGAGCTTTTTTATAATTTCGCGCCAATTTATTTTTTGAAGCTGTAAACAAGTTAAGTTTGGTTAGTGTAATTGACCAGTTCAGTTACTCTAACCATTAGTCCAATTCCTATTATTGATTTAACCATTATGATGGTCAAACAATTGTTTTGTACCTATCCCGGTTATATCCGGAAAGCACTATTTTTGCTAAGCATAGTCCTTTTGACAGGCTGCGGCACTCCGGCAAATATTGTCTATTTTCAGGATGCGCCTCACAATGAGGAGCTGTCTCCTCTTAAGGTTGAATACATCCGCCTCCAACCCACAGACCAGATTTCAATCGTAGTCAACAGTCGTGATCCTCAAGTGGCGTCCATGTTTAACCTTCCGTATTACGGTAAGCGTCTGGCCGATTCGCAGTCGCTCACAGGCTCTGGCGGAAACATGAATGCCGGTGCGCAAAGCATATCCGGTTATACGGTCGATTCCCATGGAGATATTGATTTTCCCGTCTTGGGTAAGATTCACCTTGCCGGTCTTACGCGTGAAGAGGCCGAGAACTCAATCAAATCACTTCTTATAGAAAGTCGTCAGATCAAGGATCCTGTGGTAATTGTTGAATTCATGAACCTGGGATTCTCGGTTCTGGGTGATGTCTCCAGACCTGGACGTTATAAAATTGACCGTGACCGCTTTACGCTCTTTGATGCACTTAGTCTGGCGGGTGACCTCACCATAAACGGACAAAGGGAAGATGTGGCTCTGGTGCGTCACGAAGCTGACCATGACGTCCTGTATCGGCTTAATTTGCTTGATATCAAACAGATTTATGATTCTCCTGCATTCTATGTACAACAGGGCGATGTCATTTATGTTACGCCCAATGAGAAACGACAGCGTGAATCCACCATTAACGGCAACAACGTCCGTTCCACTTCATTCTGGATATCCATCAGTTCTCTTGCCACCTCAATCATCACACTACTCATCAGCATAATCTGATAATACTATAAACAATATGGATAATAACTATTTCAACACACAGACTGATACCCTGGAAGGCAATAGCGAACTTACGCTTCGTAATATTGTTGCCATCGTTCTGGACCATTGGAAATGGTTTGTCCTTTCCGCCGCTGTATGCCTGTTGGCTGGAACTCTATACGTCCTGCATTATACACCCGTCTATAGCCGCAGCGCATCTATCCTGATAAAGGAAGACATGAAAAGCTCATCAGCACTGGATGTCACCTCCTCATTCTCAGACCTGGGCTTTGGCGTGAGCCGCGTGAATGTGAACAATGAACTTGTCAATTTCCAGTCACCGGACCTTATGATGTCGGTTGTACGTAATCTTGACCTTGACGTAAATTACAGTTCAAAGGGCACGTTCCACAGTATTCCGCGTTATGGAAATTCCCTTCCCATCAAAGTCAGCTTCCTTTCCGTAGATTTCAATGAATCAGCTTCACTGACGGTCTCTCCTGCCGATTCTCTTCATGTTATCTTGTCTGATTTTGTCAGAGGTAAGGTAAAGAATCAGGAAACCAGTCTTTTGGTTGCTTACGGAGACACCACTGATACGCCTGCGGGCCGCATTCTGGTAGAGCGCGCATTCACTTTCGGGCGGCAGGATCTCACAGAGCCCATCTTTGTTAACCGTGTAGGCTATCGTACCGCTACTGACAGATGCATGAGAAGCCTCACGGCATCCCTCTCCGGCAAGAACACTACAGTTATTGATCTCACCTATAAGGATGTTATTATACAAAGGGCCGATGATGTGCTGTGGATGATCATTAACGTATATAACGAGAACTGGATCAAGGATAAGAATATCATTTCAACATCGGCCAACAAGTTCATCAACGAACGTCTCAGCATCATTGAGCAGGAATTGGGCTCAGTTGACAAGACCATCGTCTCTTTCCGTAGTTCACACCGCCTTCCTGACAACAACGCCGTATCTCAGGATATGCAGCTTTCCACTGAGGCCGGCAAACTGCTTATAGACCTGAACAACCAGTTGTCAATCGCTCACATCCTACGTTCTGATGTCATGGGTGCATCGGCCGGAGCACTTCTCCCAGCCAACGTAGGCCTGAGCGATGCCAATACCCAGTCGCTGATTGCCCAGTTCAATACCGATATGCTCCAACGCAACCGCCTTGCCGATAATTCCAGTGAGGATAATCTGTTGGTTAAAGATCTGGACGGACAGATGGCATCCCTTAGACAAGCCATCCTTACATCCCTTGACAACTACATAAAGTCACTCAATATTCAGATCAGTTCAACTGAGCAGGTACAGCATGATTTTGATGCCAGAGTCATTGCCGTGCCGCGCCAGGCCGGTGAGATACTGTCAGATGAACGTCAGCAGAAGGTCAAGGAAGCGCTCTATATATTCCTGCTCCAAAAGCGTGAGGAGAATGAACTGTCTCAGGCGTTTACAGCTTACACCACCCGCCTGATCTCTTCTCCGGGCGGTTCCTACTCCCCTGTCGCCCCCAATAAAAAATCCATTCTTCTGGTCGCTCTTTTACTTGGACTAGCCATACCTTTCGGTTTCCTCTATTTGCGGGAGGTTCTGAATACAACGGTTCGCGGCAGGAAAGACATGGAAAACCTCTCCATTCCTTTCCTTGGAGAAATCCCTTCCATTTCTCCCAAGAAGCATTTCCATGAAAGGGCATTGGAATGGCTCCGATTTATTGCCGGAAAGAGCAGCCATGAGGAAAAGAAACGTGAAATAGTGGTAAAAGAACATAGCCGTGACGTCGTGAATGAGTCTTTCCGCGTGGTGCGTACCAATATGGAATTTATGCGCAACACAACAGATAACGGCAGTCAGATAATAATGGTTACTTCATTCAATGTAAATTCCGGAAAGACATTCATCTCAACCAATCTGTCCGCAGCCATAGCACTCAAGAACCGTCGTGTGCTGGTTATAGACCTTGATTTAAGAAAGCTCACGCTGAGTCTTCTGGTAGGCAAACCCAAGAAAGGTGTTGCAGATTATCTGAGTGGAAAGACCGATGATTTTGAATCCCTTATTGTACACGATGTTGACGGAAGCAAGATGGATATCATGCCTGTAGGTGTCATGCCGCCTAACCCGGCTGAACTTCTGGCTGAGCCTCGGCTTGGTAAGATGTTAAGTTCACTCCGTTCACAGTATGACTACATCTTTCTGGATTGCCCGCCCATTGGAATCGTGACCGATCCTGACGTAGTTGCTCCACTGGCCGATTCCTGTATCTTAGTGGTGATGGCAGGCCTTACGGAGCGTTCCATGCTGCCTCAGCTCGACCATTATTACACCTCCAAGCGATATAATAACATCAGTGTCATCCTCAATGGTACCGAACGTATCGGCCATTACGGATACAAATACAGTTATAGCTACGGCAAGTATGGCTATGGCTATCACACTTACGGATTACCCCAAGAAGCATAGCGTATGTGGCCCTTTTCCCATCATTACTCGTTAGATGAAATAGGTTTCCTTAAAGGAGCTGTAGATTATCATTGCCACATCCTCCCGGGTGTGGATGATGGCGTACGTAACCTGGATAAATCACTGGCAGCCCTCTCCTACTATGAGGAGGCTGGTGTGAGTGAAGTATGGCTTACACCGCATATCATGGAAGACTATCCCAATTCAACCTGGCAGCTGCGTCAAGGATTCAATAAGTTGTGTGATGCCTACAATGGGCCTCTCATCATGCACCTTGCTTCAGAGAATATGCTGGACTCAACATTCGAGCAGCGTTTCCATGATGATGATTTACTCACTATGGGAGATGGAACGCATCTGATGGTAGAGACTTCATATTTTAATCCGCCCATACATCTATACCAGACTCTCAACGAGATAAGCAGTCATGGACTTTTCACCGTTCTGGCTCATCCCGAACGTTATCTTTACATGACGCCCAAGGATTATGACAGGCTCAAGGATATGGGAGTAAAGTTCCAATTGAGCATAATGTCCCTGGCTGGCGTGTACGGCGATGAAGCAGCCGTCAAAGCCCGTCATCTGCTATTGGAAGGAAAGTATGATTTCTACGGATCCGATCTTCACCGCCTGTCTGTTTTTCGCAAAGCCCTCACTGCCAAAGTCCTGACCGGCAAAGACGTCAACGCCCTGCAAAACCTCAAACAGAAAGCCTTCATCGAATCCTTCGAATACGCTCAAAACGTTGGCTAGGGGCACAAGCGGAGGGGCACAAAGGGGCACAAAGGGGACGGTTCTTTTTGTGCCCCTCGCTACAACACCTTCTAGCGCAATAAATAGGGGCACAAAAAGAACCGTCCCCTTTGTGCCCCTCACTCAGCGCCAGCTGAAGCGGACGCGGGCAAGCTCACGGCCATCTGCGGCCTTTATGCTGTGCAGTGAATTGTCACCGTCCATCTGGGTGGAGACAAAAATCTTCTCACCAAACAGGCCCTCTTTCTTGAAGTTGATTGCCAGGCTGGCGGGCTCATGCTCCAGACGATACTCCGGAACCAGGCTTTCGCTGGCCCAAAGTGAGTATATTGCGTTGTTTACGTGATCATTCCGGTCAATATCATCATAGCGCACCAGGAAACGCTCGCTGTAATCCTCACGCTCCACGGCAGGCAGCTTGGGGAACCTGTCTTCAAGGATCACCTTCTCATGGATAGGCTCATACTCAGGCAGCCACTCCTTAAGATGCACCGGACGGCGTGATGCAAAATCAATCACTATCCATTGGCTGCATGCACGGATAATACGCTGTCCATCCGCACTCCACACCTCAAACTCACGCTCGGTATATAAGGCAGACATATCTGAAGGCCAGCTCTTAAGCGTAATCTCCTCCTGCAGGTGCGGCATACGGTCTATCTCCACGTTCATGGCTATCAGGATCCAAGCCTTACCCACAGTACGCAGATAATCATATCCGATGCCTATCTCATTGGCGCTGTCATCAGCGATATCCTGGAACAGATTGAGCAGTGTAAGCAGGCGCAAAGTATCCTTTCTGTCACACTCAAAGCTCTTTACCACGTATGTATGAACCTGTTTTCTGATAGCCATTATTATATATCTTTTGATTGATTCCGGCGCGAATTTAATAAAAATTACTACCTTCGCAAACAATCAAACAAGACCACATCTGACATGCAATCCAGACATTTTGATAACCGTCAGTATTTCAACGAGTTAGTTATTACAAGCCAGAAATTTTTTCTACCCTATATAGAGAGCTTCACCAATATTTCCGATGGGTTGAAGATACTTGAGATAGGCTGTGGTGAAGGTGGCATCCTGCTTCCTTTCGCACGCAAGGGATGCAGCGTGGTTGGCGTTGATTTAGACTCCAAGAAGATAGCCGCAGCCACCAGCATTTTCGCAGAAGAAGGGGCCGATGGCCGGTTCATTGCCGAGGATGTATTCAAGGTTAAGGAATTGGTGCATGAATTTGACCTTATAGTATGTCATGACGTCATTGAACACATTTACGATAAAAAAGAGTTCATTGCCAAATGTGAGCTGATGCTTAAGCCCGGCGGATATATGTTCATGTCATTCCCAGCATGGCAGATGCCTTTTGGAGGCCATCAGCAGATGTGCAAAAGCC
Organism: uncultured Bacteroidales bacterium; assembly: GCA_902763885.1. Lineage (GTDB taxonomy): Bacteria > Bacteroidota > Bacteroidia > Bacteroidales > Bacteroidaceae > Colenecus. The sequence continues at coordinate 78,273 of CACWTU010000004.1, forward strand.
GCCTCCTGTCACATCTGCCATGGATGCACCTGCTGCCAAGATTCCTCTATCGTTTCATTCTTAAGCTCTTCAAGGAGAGCCAGAACCGCATCAATGACCTTATGGATATCAAACGCTGCAAGTGTCCTGTTGAGAAATTTGAGCGTGTAGTTAAGAACACACCATTCAGCATCCTTGACCGCCAGCTTTATCTCATCAATCCGCACTATGAGACCAAGTTCCACCTTAAGCCGCGCAAGTTGTGGCGCTGGGTGGGTGCCATACCCTATCTGAGAAACTTTTTCACAACCACCAGCTTCTACATGCTCCAACTGAAATAACAGATAACCCGCTCCTCCTGAAAGATGAAGCGGGTTATGTATTTATCTTACAACTTTACTTAATATCGGGATTAAACGGATAAACTTGGTGGTGTACATACTTAGTATGAAAACAGATATAGTAATAAGAGGCAGAGTAATCACCTGATTACACATATCACGGACATAATCCTTGTTGATGAAGATCAGCCAAAAGATATGGATAAGATAGATGCCAAACAGATCATTCTGTACATAATTCATCAGCCTGCCCGTTTTATCATACCACCTCACAGCATTATACCTGACAAACACAAAAATTGCAATCGACATCAAAAACACATGAGGACTCAAATACTCCAGAAACATATCGTCAACCTCACCCTTGCACATTGAAATCATCAGATTACCGGCTACCCCTATCACAGCCCCACAAAAGCCTAATAAATATATTATATGCCGATGTTTGCGGTCAAGTGATATCCTGGAAAGATAATAACCTGACAGGAAGTAACCTGCATATCCTATAACAGGGTTCAGTTTAAAAAGATTGGTTATCTGATTAAACTCTATAACTGAAACAAAACTGCCGAATATATATATAGCCCACAATATCAGTGAATAACGCAATATTTTTTCATCAGTTGTAATTAAACGCAACAAAGGAATCAACAGGTAAACAGTCATCATCATCGGAAGGAACCATAAGTGTGTTTGAGGTTTCAGCCATTTATAATTGATTTCTCCTGACAGTACCCAATCTCCGGTTATACAGAAAGCCGAATAGAAGAACCACCAGAATAAATATGCCAAGGCAAGACGTGGAATATACTTCTTTAGAATATTACTCAATGTAACATCTTTATCAGGATTAAGGAACAACGCGCCGCTTATCATAAAGAAAACCGGAACAGACCATCTTACCAGACTGCCTCCTGTCACGTTTACATACCAATTATATGATCCTAGATTATTCCAATATCCCTCTGCACATACGTGTATGAATATGACACCTAATGTTGCAAAGAACCTTAAAAAATCAAGGTATACAACACGCCCTGGACTTGTATTTGATATTACAGTTCCTTTCATTAAAAAACACTATTTCACTGAGCACTCAGCCTTAGCCACTACATTACCGGCATCACGAGCCAGCAGCAGTTCAATCTTACCAGGCTCCAGAACCCAGTCATGCTTCTCCTCGTCCCAATACTTGAGGTAGCTTACAGGAACATCCATTATAAGTGTCACTGACATACCGGGTACAAGTTCCAGCTTTTGGAAAGCCTTAAGCTCCTTGTAAGGCCATTCAACCTTTGAATCCACACGGTGGACATAAATCTGCGGAACATCATACTGGTTATACTTACCCAGATTCTTAATTGTAAACTCCACCTGGATATCATCACCGTCACGGTACTCACTGTTAAGGACTTTGAAGCCCGAATACTCAATCTCAGAATATCCCAGACCATATCCGAACGGATACATAACCGGCTTGTTCTTGGTATCGAACCAACGGTATCCCACCAGCAGGTCCTCGCTGTACAGTGCCGTACCGCGACCTGTTGCACCCTTCAGCATCTCCTCAGCCTTGTCATCCTTCTGAACCAATGATACAAACACATCCTGGTTGATAGGAGCATCGGTCTGCGGGAAACTGCCTGTAGCATATGCAGGGCTGTCCTCAAGTTTGATAGGATATGAGAATGGCAAGCGTCCGCTGGGTGAAATCTTACCGATAAGAATGTCGGCCAATGCATTACCGCCCTCGGTTCCGTTAAACCAAGACTGAACTATTGCGGGGCTGCAAACCTGAACGCGGTTCAAATCAACCGGAGCACCTGCCACAGCAATGAACACCACATTAGGATTAACCTTGGCGACAGCCTCCAGCACCTCCTCCTGATTATAAGGCAGATCCATGCTCCTGCGGTCACTTCCCTCAGTCTCCCACTGACGGTTATCACCACCTATGAACAGAACCAGGTCAGCATCCTTGGCAGCCTTCACAGCCTCATCCTTAAGCTTTTGTGCAGTATTGTCCGGCTGAGCAGGGGCGGCAGCAGCACCACCGCGACGCCCGAAACCGCCAAATCCACCAAAACCTCCGAATCCGCCACGGGCCTGCTGTGAAGTATAACCCTGAGCATATACAATCTTAGCCTTGTCACCAACTCTATTACGCAATCCAGCCAGCGGAGTAATCTCATAAAGAGCCTTAACACCAGCACCTACACCGCCGTTTGCCATCTTCTTATCGGCATTATCACCTATAACGGCAATAGTCTTGACCTTGTTCAAATCAACAGGCAGGATGTTACCCTCATTCTTGAGCAGCACGACAGACTGTGCAGCAACCTCATATGTAATCTCGGCATCCTCAGGCTGAGCTGTCATCTGCTTGTTTGCCTTATCAGCAGGAACCGGATCCACCACCATACGCACGCGCAAAATCTCACGCACACGCTGGTCAATGACCTTCTCAGATACCACGCCTGCCTTAACTGAATCCAGCAGAGCCTTGCCCATGTAATCCGATGTAGGCATCTCAACGTTCAATCCGGCAGTCACTGATCCTACAGTGCTGTGGGTGCCGCCCCAGTCAGAGATAACCATACCCTTGAACCCCCAGTCCTTACGCAGTATCTGATCCAGAAGGTTTGGATTCTCGGCACACCATGTACCGTTTATCTTGTTGTAGGCAGCCATCACACCATATGCGTTACCGTCCACCACAGCAGCCTCAAAAGGCACCAGATAAATCTCACGCATGGCACGCGGGCTTACAATCACGTTCAAGCTGCCGCGGTTGGTCTCCTGATTGTTAAGTGCAAAATGCTTAATGCAGACAGCCACGCCGTTATCCTGCACGCCCAGTGTATAACCCACTGAAAGCTGTGCACTCAGATAAGGATCCTCACTCAGATACTCATAAGTGCGTCCACCCGTAGGAATACGCTGAATGTTTATTGCAGGCCCCAGAATCATATCCTTACCGCGCAGACGTGCCTCACGGGCCATGCCTGTACCATACTTATAAGCCATTTTTGTACTCCAGGTGGCAGCCAAGGCCGATCCTGTGGGGAAGAAAGTTGCTGAGTCTGTTGACCAATGGAGCGGATTCCATGACAGAGGCTCCATCTCCTCACGGATTCCAAACGGGCCGTCAGCATATGACATCTCGGCAATACCCTGTGCAGGAACGCCCTCTGACGTAAAGTAATGCTTACCGTGAAGCATCTCAATCTTCTCCTCAAGGGTCATCTTGCTGATTATTCCCGATATCTCTTTCTCATGCTGCATGAGCGGATCATCGTAATTCTTTACATCACGAGGCAATGTAGGATCCCCCTTGCAACCAAATACAATCAGCCCCGCACCCAGCAGGACTGTAAACGTCAAAAGCTTCTTCATAAAAAGGACAAATATTATAATCAGTTAGTAATTTATTTCAATTTTCAATTTTCAATTTTCAATTTTCAATTCTCAATTCTTAATTCTTAATTCTTAATACTCCGTATCCCGACACCATTCCGTATCCCGATAATCATCATTAAGTCCCGATGCCTCAAAAGCCTCCAAAGGAATATAGACGCTTAATCCGCAGAATGAAACCATCTTTATCCCATCTGGGTCATCCTCATATCGGGAACATATATATGGAGTGCAATTCTTGTATGGGATGCATTTTTCAAGCTGAAGGCGGAATTCCATAAGGTCATCCCTGTTTGTACCAAGTTTATCAACAAAATCCTCCAGATCAAACATGACATGCTTTTTAAATCTGTCAAAACGCTGTATGTCACTTACGTCCAATGTGGGTATCTCAGCCTTATGGGTTGCCACTATCTTCTTGAAACACCTTGCAAGGCTATCCAGGCCATCTGTGTTAACCAATGAAATGCTTGCTGTCTGATACCATCCGCCTTTCCTGTTATAGGCCGAATAGAACTCACTGCACATCTTTAAGAGATTACCGTTTATGAAATCACGTGTAACAGTCTCATAGGGAAAGCCCTCATCTATAATCTCACAACTTGATGAAACTATATATTGGGCCTTGTTTCTCAGTGCATATGCCACCTCTACACTGCCCATATAACAGGCATCAAATGCAATGAAATCAAATACACCGTCCGGAATGGCATCTGCAAGCTCATCCAGTTCCATACAGGTGTAGGCGTCATTAGGCAGATTCTCTGTAGCAAAAGTCTTTGTTCTTGGTCCGTCACGCATTGAAGTCCATCCCAGGTTTCCTGCAACTGCATGCATTTGCGGTTCCGGTATCCATGACATGCCGTGTGACCACAAGAGCAAACCATAAGATTCTGCTTTCCAGTTATTTACAACATCATCAATAACCTCTTTCAGAACCGCCGGATTCGCGCTGTTCAATGGATTATAAACCTTTATGGTATCAATCCTATAGTCATGAATGTGCAACAGCGCCGGCTTAAGACCCTGTCTGTCAACAAAAACCAACAGGTTTGCAAATTCCAGGTCCGTACCCATGGAACTACGCATCAAATTGATATTCCTTGAGGCTTGATATGTAAGATTATTGTCTGCCGCCATATAAACCAACAAGGTTTTGGTGGTATCAGTCCTAAGGTCTTGAGTTCTTTCACATGAAACCATAAATAGAAGAGCTGTAAGAAACATGCATCTTCCGATAGTCTTTTTTACAAATATCATTCCTGTCATTTCTCTTTTACAAGATCTATGTCAATCAATCTGTATGAGCTGTTGAAACTAAGCTCAGTGCCGTCATCAAGGATTATCTCATACAGTTTACTGTCATGTTCAATTCTCATAATGTCATTCTCAGGAAACTCTTTTTTTATGAATGTCCTTATCTTGGACGGAATGAGGATATCGGGAACCGGTTCCTTGGTGCATTCGCACTCTGTCAGGTTCCCGTCCTTGCGGAATTGCAGTTTTTCACCACCTTCCAACTTTACCTCATACTGTATAAGGCTGGCCCGGCGCTCAATATTGGCTTTCTTTATCTTTGTATCAGGGAAAGCCTTGGATATTATATTCTGTGCTTTCTGAGGCAACTGCTCAGGACTGATTTCTATGTCCTCCGCCATCATCGGAACACATAGTATCAAAGCTAACAGAGTATAAAGAATTCTTTTCATGACTGTTATTTTTTCATAGGACACAGCACTCCGCCGCCCGTCTTGTACTCCTTGCCTCCTAATTCAGTATCAACCTCAGGATCATAGTACAATACATGCTTGCCCTTGAGTTGCTTCAATCCCTTCTCCAATGGCTGCTCAAATGATATGGAAGAGATGTAGCACTCTCCCTTCAGGTTCCATTTGGCACCCTTTTTCAAGAATACTTTCACATTACGTCTGTCAGTAGCATCACCAGTGATACTGCCGTTCAGTTTACCTCCCTTGGCAAGAGTCAATTCCAGGCTACTTATGCTGTCCACATATATATCACCGTTAAGTGTCTGTGCCTCAAGGTTTATGGTGGCATCACCCTGATTGTTACCCTTGGGACCCCATTCATCGGCCTTTATGGAGATTATCTCATCATTCTTGCAGATTATCTTATTGCGTGACAGAGAGATAGTACCACCTGCGTTGGTTATGAAAATCAACGGGCCTTCTGTTACCGTTATCTCATTTTTATTAAGTACAAGCGTGCCGGCAGAACGCTGTTCCCTCTGCTTGCCGTCAGCTCCATAAACCAGGAATCCGCATACGCCGCCAGCCTTAAGTTTATTGCCCGTGAGTTCCAACAAGCCCTCATCAAGACTTCCTATAGTCCATTTGGCCGATGACATCTCACATTTTTCAGCTTTAATCGTACCTCCTGATGAATAAAATGTAGATGCAGCCTGACCGGTGTTATCACCCCTGGCTTCAGTAATCTCCATCGTACCCTCCTTGCAAGCGTAAAAAGCAGGACTCTGGTTTGAATAGGTATTTACTACAGTCTTTTGAACTATTATCTTACTTTTATTGGTGGCATTTACGGCGGCAGCCCCCACTCTTGAGGTGTTTATGCTACCATCCTGAAGGGTCAGTTTAGTGCCCTCGCCGCTTGCAGTCACGCCATCGGCCGACTGGGCATGTGAGTTAACCTCACAGAACTCCATAGTTACTTTACTGCCTCCATCGGCCAGGAGCACGGAATTCTTTCCGGTCTCCCTGCGGTCAGCATCGGGTATTGAGCCTGATGTCTTGTTCAGACGAATACGGGTAAGCACCAGACGTACTCCATTTGTAGCATACACGGCACTGCTGCCTGCTTCCAAGGATTCAAGTGAGACATGTGAACGGTACTGGTCTTTCTCCTCATTTCCATCCACAAAATACGTGGCACGATAACCAGGTATCTGCGCAAACATAACAGCCGGCAACACGGCTGCCACAATCATTAAAAAGGATCTCTTAAACATAATTGTAGAATTAGTTCCGTAAAGGTAGTATTATTTTGTAATTTCGCATTCACTATTATGCAATATCTTTTACTAAATGGGTAAAATAAGAAACCATATTTTTACAACAGTCATTTTGGCAACACTAACAGCATGTAATATGCAGAACAACCCTTTACTTACAGAATCAGCACTTCCTTTCGGTGCGCCACAGTTTGACAAGATTGAAAACAAGCACTATCTGCCGGCCTTTGAACAAGCCATCAAGGAAGGCAAGCAGGAGATTGATGCCATTGTAGCTAACCCTGATGCCCCCACGTTCAGCAACACTATTGAGGCGCTTGAATACGCCGGAGGCGCACTGAGCCGCGTAGCTGACATCTTCTTCAATATACTTGAGGCCAATACAGATGACGAGCTCCAGGATATAGCAGAGAAAGTATCTCCCATGCTTACGGAATATGATATGTATGTGAGCCTCAATGAAAAGCTCTTCAAACGTGTCAAAACCGTATATGAGCAGCGTGACTCACTGAATCTTGCCCCAGACCAGCAGATGTTGCTCAAGAAACAGTACAAGGGATTTGAGCGCAACGGAGCCAACCTGAGCCCTGATGACAAGAAAACTTACAGTGAGTATGAGGAACAGCTCTCATTGCTTACGCTGCAATATGGCCGTAATCTGCTGGCATCCACCAACGCCTTCACCATGGTCCTTACCCAAGAATCTGATCTGGCAGGTCTGCCCGGATACATACGTGACATGGCTGCTCAGGCTGCCAGGGAGAAGGATACAGAAGGCTGGCTCTTTGACCTCTCCTATCCCAGTTACAGCGGATTCATCAAGTTCAGTGACCGCCGTGACCTGCGTGAAAAGATGTACCGCGCCTATAACCGCCGTGCCTTCCAGGATGAATTTGACAACACAGAGGTAATACGCAAGATCGTTGACCTGCGCTACAAGGAGGCCGCCCTGCTGGGTTATAAGGATTATGCCGATTACCAGACTGAGATGCGTATGGTAGGCAGCGGCAAGGCCGTCTGGGAGTTTATTGACAAGCTTAAGGATCCCGCCCTGCCGGTAGCCAAGGATGAGCTTGCACAACTAAACCGGTACGCCAAGTCTATAGGATTTGAGGGCGATGAACTTATGCCTTGGGATTTCAGTTACTATAATGAGAAACAGCGTATAAGCCGATATAATCTTACAGATGAGGAACTTAAGCCATATTTCCGCCTTGAGGACTGCATAGATGCCATCTTCAGTCTTGCCAATCGCCTGTACGGAATCACCTTCAAGCCTGCCGATGTCCCCGTATATCATCCTGATGTAAAGGCTTATGAGGTCCGTGATGCCGATGGCTCATTCCTGGCACTGTTCTATGCTGATTTCTTCCCGCGTGCCAGCAAGCGCAACGGAGCCTGGATGACCCAGTTCCGTGGTCTCAAGATTGAGAACGGCATTGAGGAGCGTCCCTTCATAAGCCTGGTAACAAACTTCACCAAGCCTACTGCCGATACCCCCTCACTCATAACACATGATGAATTCACCACCATGCTTCATGAGTTCGGGCACTCGCTGCACGGCATCCTGGCCAAGGGCCGATACCCCTCGCTCACCTGCACCAACGTTGATCATGACTTTGTTGAGCTGCCCTCACAGATCATGGAGAACTGGGCATATGAGAAAGAGTATCTCACCACCTTTGCCAAGCACTATCAGACCGGTCAGCCCCTGCCTGATACTCTCATAGCCAAGATCAAGGCCTCCAAGAACTATATGTCAGCCTATTATCACATGCGCCAGATACAGTTCGGCATCCTGGATATGTCATGGCATACACTTACCGCCTTGCCTGACCAGTCTGTCCTTGATTTTGAGAAAAGTGTCCTCAAGCCGACCGATGTCCTGCCCTCTGTACCCGATTGCATCATATCAACCTCTATATCACACCTTTTCAGCGGTGGGTATGCAGCAGGCTACTACTCATACAAGTGGGCAGAGGTCCTTGCCGCCGATGGTTTCAGCCTCTTTGAGGAGAAAGGCATCTTTGACAAGGAGACAGCCGGCAAGTTCCGCCATCTTCTGGAATCAGGCGGCAGCATCGATGCCGCACAGTTGTATCGTGATTTCCGAGGTCACGATCCGGAACCGGCTGCTCTGCTACGTCAATTAGATATAATTGAAAATTGAAAATTAAGAAGGCTATCTGTTGGTGGGTGTTTCTTGCAGTGCTGGCTCCGGCCTTGGCACAGCAGGAGGATACGTTGTATTATTCCATACCTGAAGTTACTCTGACCGAGCACAGGAATATATCGGCCATAAGCGGTACCATGTCAAGCGGCATCCGCATTGATTCCAAGCAGATGGAGACATTCCCCAAAATGTTCGGATATACAGACCCCATGCGCTATCTGCAGTCACTGCCCGGTGTGAGCACAAACGCCGACCAGACAGGAGGGCTGCATGTACAGGGAGGAGAGTCATACCACAACCTTCTTATGGTATCCCATGTTCCCGTATATGGAACAGTCAATTTTACAGGTCTGTTTTCACTTTTCAACCAGGATCATCTGCCCCAAGTGGAGTTCAGCACTTCAACCAAATCATCATTTCTTGGAGCAACCCTGTCACTTGACCATGCCGATACCATACCACAACGTGTGTCCGGTTCAGCATCACTCGGCCTGATATCAGGTCAGGTCACGCTCCATGCTCCGCTTTCAGTCAATACTGCACTCACCATTTCAGTCCGCCGCTCTTTCTTGAACACCATATACGGTTCATTGCTGGAGTATGACGGCAACCCGCTGCGTTATGGGTTCACGGATGCCAATCTTACACTCCTTCATAAGATTGATGACCGCAACACCATTGACCTGAACATGCTATTGAGCCATGACAAAGGAAGCTGCATCTTCGGTATCGCCAAGGTAAACATGGATTGTTCCTGGGGTAATGCATTGGGATCACTCCGATGGAGGCATAAGGGAAACCGGATAAGCGCCACATCATCCGTTTTTGCAAGCAGATATTACCTGGAAGGAAACATAGATAACGGATTAATGCAGGGGAATATGCCGGCTCACATAAACCACTTCGGAGTCAAGACAGACCTGTCACTGCCGCATGCCATCAACATTGAAGCAGAAGCCAGTCTGTACGATATTCTTCCACAAGACCCCCACGTGACTTCCAATAAACAGGGGACAGCATCACAGCCTTCACAGCAGGCTTTTCTGGGCAACATCTATCTAAGCCGCCTATTCAAGGCTGGCCACAGCCTTGGTATTACGCCCCATATTCTACTGTCACGCTACAACGAGAAAGAGCAATATAACTGCTTCAATACTGACCCTGCCCTCACTGTAGAGTATGATATGTTCCGTAAAGGAAAAATCACTTTTGAATCAGGAATAAAGCATCAGTACCTTACACAGACAGGAATGACCGACATAGGAGTACCGATAGAGTTCTGGGTAGCGGCAGGGCGGTATTTCAAGCCACAGAAGGCTCTGTTTTCAACATTATCGTATGATCTTGAGCTGCTGCAGTCAAGTTATGCGTTATCTGTACAGGCATACTACAAACTGCTTGAGAACCAGGTTGAATATACCGGCTTCATATTTGACATGCTCACCCATCCGTATCGTCTTGAGGACAACCTGCTTATCTGCTCCGGATATAACTATGGTCTGAACATAATGCTGGCCAAGCAAGCCGGTGCGTTAACCGGTTGGCTGAGCTACTCGTACGGCAAATCCATGCGCAGAGGTGACGGAGAGTTATTCCCATCGCTGTTCCATTCATCACATGAACGCCGGCATGAACTGAATGCCGTAGTCTCATATAAGACGGGCCGTTTTGACTTGGGTGGTAATCTTATCATCGCATCAGGTTGTCCGTACACCCCGGCCAAGAACCTCTATCTGCTCGCAAACTCTCTTGTCATCTATTATGACGGGTACAACTCAGCCCAACTTCCTCCATACATGCGTCTGGACCTATCCGTAACATATAACCTGCCGCGACGTGGCCGTCTGGACCACAGCCTCAACCTGTCTGTTTTCAACGCCACGGCACATGAGAACTACACCATGGGCTATCTGTATGCCGATCAGGACGAACAGACCATAAGATACAAGTTGGCAAAACTCATCATTCCCGTCATTCCATCCATCAGCTACTCATGCAGATTCTGATATGAAAAGATACGCTTATACACTCATAGCTCTGCTTGCCGTAATATCCTGCACACCTCAACTGCAGGAAAGCCCTGAAATGCTGGTCATTGAAGGTTGGATAGAGAACGGTGCCGCACCAGTTGTGTTTGTCACATCATCGGTCTCAACGTCTTTTGATGAAAAAAACATGTCAGACCTTCTTGAACACTTGGCATTAACCGCCCAAGTCACTGTAACGCACAATGGTAAGAAATACAATCTCATGCCCACAATAAGCATGGAGTATCTTCTCGGTTATTGTTACACCACCACCCAGCTGAAAGGAGAGATTGGAGGTACGTACCACCTTGATGTAAGTTGGAGGGGTATGCATGCTGAAGCAGTCACCTCTATACTACCCCCGGGACACATAGATTCCATGAGGGTAGAACACCATCCCACCATTGACTCATTGTATTTACTTAAGGCGCACATAGTACCGGCACCGGATGTACGTTATTACCGGTTTTTCAGTATGGCATCAGGCAAAGATTTAACTTATACCGCCTCTTACGTTGGAACCTTTGACATAGAGCTCAACAAAGATGAAATGATAGCCGTAAACCGAGGCCACAACAACCCTATTATTGAAAACGATTATTACTACGCCATGGGTGACTGCGTCAAATTCAAGCTGGCCTCAATGGAAAATGATGCATATGAGTTCTGGAGTAAATATGAAGAGAACCTAATGTTCAGTCATATAGCTTTGATTCCCTACTCCAACAATCTCAAAGCGAATATTGTGGGGGGACTGGGGTATTGGTTCGGGTACGGAGTAACGAAGTATGAATTGAAAATTGAAAATTGAAAATTGAAAATTACAAGCACCTGCGTTAATTCCCGCGACATTAAGAAAGGGTTCGGAAATTTTCCGAACCCTTTCTTATAATTTTCAATTTTCAATTTTCAATTTTCAATTTGGATTAGAAGCCGCCGCCAAAGCCGCCTCCCATGCCGCCGCCAAAGCCGCCGCCACCTCCGAAGCCGCCCATGCCGCCACCGAAGTCACCGCCGCCCATGCCGCCGCCGAAGCCGCCTCCCATGCCGCCGCCAAAGTTACCCATCTGCATCTCCTCTACCTTATAGTCCTTGGGGAGTTCAAACAATGCGGGATCAACATCGGTCTCTTCAAGCTTCTCAACAGTCTGGCCCATTGTGCCGTAATCAGTTACGGTCTCGCTCTTCATAGTGAGGTTCTTGTATATCCAGAGGGTCATCTGTGTTGAATAACCCTGGTTGCTCTGAGTGATGGAGTACATCTTGCACATTACGCCTGCAACTTCCTCCTCACCAAGCTCCTTGATCTTATTCTTCTTGATGGTCTTGGCATCCAGGTTTTCCCAGTCGAACATAGGAGTGGTCTGAGCGCCCATGCCGCCCATCATACCCATTCCCATACCCATGCCACGGCCGCCACCGCCGCCCTGACCGCCACGACGTCCGCCAAATGACGGCATCTTGGTAGCGCTCTTCTCAGCGTCGTTGATCTGGTAGTTATCCTCACCAATGGCGAGTGAACGGGTTGTACCGGCCTCACCACGTGTGGTAACGGTTACAGTCTTCTTGCCGTAATCATCAAAATATATCTTGGTAACCATGGTGCTGGGATCAAAGTTCATCTGACGCTGACCCTGGCCGCCCTGACCCTGAGGACGCTGGCCGCCGCCCATGCCCATACCGGCACCGCCGCCAAAGCCACCCATAGCCATTCCTGCGCCACCGCCGAAACCGGCGCCGCCGCCCATGCCCTGGAACTGGCCCATATTGTTGGCCATAGTTATAACACCTGATTTGATACCAAGAACAGGCTCTGAAGCCTCCTTCTTATCCTTCTTAGCCGCATTGACTGACAGGCTTACTGCCGCAAGCATCATGGCGGCTACCATAAATTTTCTCATTTGCATAATTGTATTTAAGGTTTATAATTTGATTCTTTCTACTTATATAAGGTTTAATCCCCAAAGTTAAAACCCCAAATTTTCAATTTTCAATTTTCAATTTTCCGCTCGGCCCGAAGGGACGCTTTCACCAAGCGAAGCGCCTAATTTTCAATTTTCAATTTTCAATTTTCAATTTATCTAATAATCTTCGCCTTAGCCGACCCAACCTTAAACTTAATATCCATCTGTACAATAGTGCGCTCGCTGTCATCATTAACATAAATAGTCAGGATATCACGTTCCTTCTTCTTGCCCTTCTCCTCATAAGGCTCCACAAGCCTGAACACCATGCAGTTATACTTCTTGCCCGATATCTTCAGGCTCTCCTTGCCCTGATATATCAGCACCTCGTCTATGATATCGCAGGCATCGGCCAGCTTGAAATTGAAACGCTTCCCTTTTGAAAGGCTGCCGGCATCTATGGCACGGGCAAAACCCACTACGCTCACCATGTCATATACCTGAGTCTCGCTGGTCTCCAGACAATCCTTCACACGGCCGTTCTTGTAAATCTTCTGCATTGCGGCTGTGCATCGGCCATCACTCTCAGTAGTAAAGTTCACCTTCTCACGCACAATGTCATCACCCTCAAAGCAGTGCTTCTGGAAATATACCGGAGCAGAGTTTGCCGGACTTACAATCGTCGTAAGGGTATCGTTCAGGCTGAATATCTTCTCCACGGCGCTTGTGGTACGGGCTATCAGGTCCATCTGTACCATCTTCTGGCCGTTATACTCTATGTTCTTGGTTGCAAGACTGGCCTCACCCGCCTTTATCGGACCCAGATACATGGCGTATCTCAGTGTTTCATCTCTCCAAATCTCATCGGCATACATGATCCCGCTTGCCAGGAGCATCATTGCCATAATTGAAATAAACCGTTTCATGATCATCGTTGTTAATGGTCTTCTGTAATTAAGATTCAAGAATTGAGGCAAAGTTAAAACAAAAACGCCTATCTTTACAGAAACAGAACCCTTGATATGCTATTTGAAAAGAAAGTATATTCTGAACGTCGCAGCGTTCTAAGAGAGAAAATAGGCAGTGGCCTGATAGTCTTCATAGGTAATAATGATGCACCCTGCAACTACCCCTCAAACGCCTACACCTTCCGTCAGGACAGCACATTCCTCTATTTTACAGGTCAGCAGCGTGAATCACTTGCCGCAGTAATCGATGCAGACAGCGGTCAGGAATGGCTTCTGGGTGATGATATTGACCTTGATGATATTATCTGGACCGGATTCGTACCCTCCGTAGCAGATATGGCAGCCGAATGCGGAATACAGAACAGCGCCCCTTACAACAAGCTGTCTGAGATGGTCACATGCGCTCTTAAGCAGGGCCGAAAGGTACATTTCCTGCCCCCCTACCGTCATGACCACATGATCCTCTTGTCCGATATGCTAGGCATCCACCCGCTCCAGACCCGCGATGCAGCATCGGTAGAACTGATCAAAGCCGTCGTAAGCATGCGCTCCATAAAATCCGATGGTGAGGTGGCGGAGATTGAGCGAGCCATGGCCATAGGCTACCAGATGCACTGCGCCGCCATGAAACACTGCCGTCCCGGCGTGACTGAGAAATCCATTGCAGGTATTATGGAGGGCATTGCCATGGGCCAGGGAGCCAAAGTATCGTTCAACAGCATAGTGACCATGCACGGCGAGATCTTCCATGGTGGCCCCTCTATGAAGCCTCTTGAGCCTGGACGCCTCCTCCTGGTCGATGCCGGCGCCGAGACCATAAACAACTACTGCAGCGACAACACCCGCACCATGCCCGTCAGCGGTAAGTTCACCAGCAAGCAGCTGGATATCTACTCCATCGTAGAGGCGTGTCATGACCTCGTCATTGAGAAAGCCCATCCCGGCATGCGATGGCTAGACATGCACCTTGACGTCTGCCGCCTCATGACCGACCGCCTCAAAGACCTGGGCCTCATGCGCGGCAATACTGATGACGCTGTCGCTGCCGGAGCACACGCCCTCTTCATGCAGCACGGCCTTGGCCACATGATGGGCATGGACGTACATGATATGGAAGCCCTGGGCCAGAACTACGTAGGCTTTGATGAAGAAGTCCAGCCCTCTAATCAGTTCGGAACCAACTGCCTCCGCTACGGCAAGCGCCTCCAGCCCGGCTTCGTCCTAACCGACGAACCCGGCATCTACTTCATCCCCGCCCTGATAGACAAATGGCGCGCTGAACATATGCACAAAGACTTCTTGAACTACAATGCAATAGAAAAGTACTTAGATTTCGGAGGAATCCGAATAGAAGACGACATCCTAATCACCCCCACCGCCAACCGTGTCTTAGGCGAAAACATCATCCCCTACCATCCCGATGAAGTAGAATCCTTCATGAAATGAGCAAAAGAGTACCAAAGGGGACAGACCCCAATGGTATCATTTTTGAAAAAGAGTACCATTGGGGTCTGTCCCCTTTGGTACTCTTTTCAATTTGTTGCAGCAATCTTTCATAGAGCAGCCGCAGCAGGAGTTTCCCTTTTTGCGGTTGTTTATAGCGCCGATGACAGCGACTATCACGAGGCCTGTTACGGCAATGATTGCTATGATTGATGATGTGTTCATAATACTGCCTGTGCTATTAAATAACCTAACCAAGCCACAACCCAGGCAACAACGCACTGGAACAGCACAACATAGATTGCCCACCTGTCACCAAGTTCGCGGCGAACGCTGCTGATTGCAGCAACGCAAGGCGTGTAAAGCAGGCTAAATATGAGCATCGGGACAGCGGTGATAACGGTCAGAGACTCCGTTACACCCAGCACCTCCATTGTAGCAACAACGCTCTCCTTAGCCAGGAAACCGCTCACAAATGAGGTAACTATGCGCCAATCGCCCAGTCCCAGAGGCCTGAACAGCGGCTCCAGCACGCCGGCAACCCAAGCCATCATGCTCCCCTCGCCGTTCTCCACCATATTGAATCGGAAATCAAACGTCTGCAGCAGCCAAATCACGATCGTAGCCACGAATATCACCGTGAACGCCCTCTGAACAAAGTCCTTCGTCTTGTCCCAAAGCAGATGGCTCACGTTCTTGAGGCCCGGCATGCGGTAATTGGGCAGCTCCATCACGAACGGCGCAGCCACGTAATTCTTGCGGAAAAGCTTGGTCACAAGCGCCACAATCACGCCTACAAGTATCGACAGCAGGTACAGACCGGCCAGAATCAGGCCGCCCTTACCCGGGAAAAACGCATTGGTAAAGAATCCGTAAATAGGAATCTTGGCGCTGCAACTCATAAACGGAGTAAGCAAAATCGTCATTTTTCTGTCACGGGCCGATGGCAACGTTCTAGTGGCCATTACCGCGGGAACCGAACAGCCAAAGCCGATGAGCAACGGCACGATAGACCGTCCCGATAACCCCAACTTACGCAGCAGTTTATCGGTCACAAACGCGATACGAGCCATATAACCGCTGTCCTCAATCAGACTAAGGAAGAAGAACAGGATTATGATGATAGGCACAAAACTCAGCACGCTTCCCACGCCGCCAAAAATGCCATCCTCAACCAATGATATGATTGCAGGTGAAATATCGGCCTTCTCCATACCAGCCACGCAAATGCCAGCCAGGCCCTGGATCAGCTGGTCAAGCCAGTCCTGCAGCGGGGCGCCCAGAACATCAATTGACAGCCATATTACCAGGCACATCACTATCAGGAAGATTGGAATTGCTGTCCATCGGCCGGTCAGAACGCGGTCAATGTGGCGACTCCTTATATACTCTTTGCTCTTCTGCGGCTTGACAACCGTCTGCGAGCAAAGACGCTCTATAAACGAGAAACGCATATCAGCAATGGCGGCCGCGCGGTCCATACCACGCTCCTCCTCCATCTGCAGGATAATGTGTTCCAGAGTCTCTTTCTCGTTCCGTGTAAGCTGCAGAGCCTCAAGCACTTGAGCATCGCCCTCAGCAAGCTTGCCGGCTGCGAATCGGCCCGGAATGCCAGCCCTTTCGGTGTGGTCCTCAACCAGATGCATTATGCTGTGCAGGCAGCGGTGAACAGCACCCCCGTGATCATCCTTGGTGCAGAAATCGGTCCTGGCCGGAACCTCCTGATACTCAGCCACATGAATGGCGTGCTCCACAAGCTCCTTGATACCCTCGCCCTTTGCGGCCGATATCGGAACCACCGGAATGCCCAGGATGCGCTCCATCTCGTTCACGCGGACCGATCCGCCATTACCCGTCAGCTCGTCCATCATATTGAGAGCCAGCACCATAGGCACACCCAGCTCCATCAGCTGAACCGTCAGATAAAGGTTGCGCTCAATGTTCGTAGCATCGACGATATTGATGATGCAGTTAGGCTTCTGCTCAATAATGAACTGGCGTGAAACCGTCTCCTCCTGCGTGTAAGGCGACAAAGAATATATACCAGGTAAGTCTGTGACAAGAGTATCCGGATGCCCCTTAATCTGCCCATCCTTTCTATCTACAGTCACACCCGGGAAATTACCCACATGCTGATTAGAACCCGTAAGCTGATTAAACAAGGTAGTCTTGCCGCAATTCTGCTGACCGGCCAAAGCAAACCTCAACACCGTACCCTTAGGAACCGCATTCTCATGAGTAGCATCATGATACTTACCAGCCTCACCCAAACCCGGATGAGAGTTATGCTCATGCAAAGACAAATTATACCCAAAATCAGTACCATTGGGGACAGACCCCTTTGGTACCTTTTCTCCAAAAACGGTACCATTGGGGTCTGTCCCCTTTGGTATCATTTTTATCTTTGCAGCCTCTTCAAGACGGAGAGAAAGAGTATATCCGCGCACCAGAAGCTCCATCGGATCACCCATCGGAGCAAACTTCAAAAGCTTAACCTCCACGCCCGGCAGCAACCCCATATCCAGAAAATGCTGCCTCAGTGCGCCCTCACCTCCAACCGAGGTAATCACAGCACTCTCACCTATCTTAAGTTCCCTCAGAGTCATAATCAGCTAATTTTGCCCGCAAAATTACAACCAATCCCCTGCATTATCAATACTCATTTGTCAGTATTAGAATGCAAGCTCAACATTCGTGAAAGGAAGGAACTAGAATTTTAGGGGGTATTGGCAGGCAAAACCGTCGCCACCCTCGGCGCGTCAGAGGGAGGGGCCCGTGCCTAAGAAAATGCTCTGGAAGGTAGGAGTTTACTCATGCCTTTCAGAGCGTTTTATTAGGGATGGGAGGGATAGCGCGAAGCGCGCGAAGCGCGTAGTTTTGACGTCAATACCCCCTAAAATCTAGTTCCTTCCGTAGGCTTCTATCTAATGTCCTGCAAATTATACGGAGTCTCCTGATAAACATAATAATTAAGCCAATTCTGATAGAACAAATTAGCATGAGCCCGCCACCGGTCCAAAGGCCCCCGGCCAGGATCATCGCCCCGATAATAGTGCTTAGGTATATCTATCGGAAGCCCCTTATCCAAATCACGCCTGTATTCCTTGTCAAGAGTATCAGGAGAATACTCAAAATGACCGGTAATGAAAATCTCACGACCATTACGTGCCGATACCATGAACACCCCGGCCTCATCGGACTCAGAGAGCAGCTTTAGGTCAGGATGGCTCAGAATATCATCACGACGCAGCTCAGAGTGACGACTGTGAGGGGCATAGAACTCATCATCAAAGCCGCGGAAAATAGGCAGCGGCTCACGGGTAGTATTATGCTTGAATATGCCGAACATCTTGTTCTTGAGCTGATACTTGGGCACTCCGTAAAAATGATACAGCCCGGCAAGCGCGGCCCAACAAATATACAGGGTCGATGTCACATGAGTCCTGGCCCAATCCATAATCTCCGTCAACTCATTCCAGTACTCCACATCCGTAAACTCCATATGCTCCACCGGAGCTCCGGTAATGATAAAACCGTCAAATTTCTCATCACGTAAGCTCTCAAACGTCTGATAAAACACCCTCATATGCTCCACGGGGGTGTTTTTCGATGTATGACTGCGCAGTTTCATCAGCTTAAGCTCAATCTGCAAAGGCGTATTTGAGAGCAGACGTATCAGGTCAGTCTCAGTAGTAATCTTTATGGGCATCAGGTTCAGGATGACAATGCGCAACGGACGTATATCCTGATGCGATGCCCTTGAGGTGTCCATCACAAAGATGTTCTCCCCCTTAAGAATCTCTATTGCAGGCAGTTTATCGGGCAGTTTGAGAGGCATTTCAGTACTATGTTTATTAAACCAAGCATTCACCACCTTAAAATAAGGCAGTGAATACAAGGCAAAATTAGTTAAACTTAAAACAACTTGGACACTTTATCATATTTTGGCAAAAGCCTGATTAAGATCAGCAATAATGTCATCAACATGTTCAACACCGATTGAAAGACGTACAGTTGTAGGAGTGATATGCTGCTCGGCCAGCTCCTTTGAAGTCATCTGTGAGTGAGTGGTGGTGTAAGGATGTATCACAAGGCTCTTTACATCAGCCACATTGGCCAGCAGAGAGAAAATCTGCAGTGAATCGATGAACTTCCAGGTATCCTCCTGTGTGCCGTTTATCTCAAAGGTGAATATTGATCCGCCGCCGTTGGGGAAATACTTCTGATACAGCTTGTAATCCTTGTGCTCCGGCAGTGAAGGATGATTAACCTTTGCCACCTTAGGATGACCGGCCAGATACTTCACCACCTTAAGTGCATTCTCCACATGACGCTCTATGCGCAGAGGCAGTGACTCAACACCCTGCAGCAGGATCCATGCATTGAACGGGCTGATGGCAGCACCGGTATCACGCAGGATGACGGCACGGATACGGGTAACGAATGCAGCAGCACCGGCCACATCGGCAAAAACTGCACCGTGGTAAGAGGGATCGGGCTTGGCCAGTGTAGGATACTTGTCAGGGTTGGCCTTCCAGTTGAAAGTACCGCCGTCCACTATCACACCACCCAGTGATGAACCATGACCACCGATGAACTTGGTTGCAGAATGAACCACGATGTCAGCGCCATGCTCCAGCGGACGTATAAGAATAGGAGCAAATGTGTTATCCACGATAAATACGATGCCGTGCTTATGAGCCACCTTTGCAACCTCCTCCAGATTGGTAACATCACTGTTAGGGTTACCGAAAGTCTCGGCGTAGATAACCTTGGTGTTAGGCTGGATAGCCTTCTCCAGAGCCTCCAGGTCATTCACATCGACAATGGTATTAGTGATGCCCTGAGTAGAAAGCGTGTGTGTAATAAGGTTGAAAGAACCGCCGTACAGGTTGTTTGCGGCTACGATGTGGTCACCGGCCTGTGCAATGTTCTGCAGAGCGTAAGTTACGGCTGCTGCGCCCGATGCCACTGCCAGAGCGGCAACACCACCCTCCAGGGCAGCGATACGCTTCTCAAGCACATCCTGAGTTGAGTTGGTCAGACGGCCATAGATATTACCTGCATCGCGCAGACCAAAACGGTCAGCTGCATGCTGTGAGTTACGGAACACATAAGATGTTGTCTGATAAATAGGCACTGCGCGTGCATCAGATGCGGGATCGGCCTGTTCCTGGCCTACATGGAGAGCTAAAGTCTCAAGATGGAATTTGTTGTTTGCCATAATAGTATATATTTTAAAATTATCAATTATCAATTCTCAATTTTCAATTTTCAATTCTCTTTGATTGACGATGCAAAGTTACGACCGATAGAAAATTCCACCAAACACATTACATTATTAAGGAAAAACTTCCTACCTTTGCACAAAATCACAGAAAATAAACCAACAAATTCTACAATAAACTATGGAAAAGGAGAATATTTCAACTCTAATCGAGCCAAAAGCCGGCGAACTGGACGCCACAGACATCAAAATCCTCACCTGCCTGCAGGATAATTCACGCCTCACCACCAAGGAACTTGCCGCCAAGGTTCACCTCTCCACCACCCCGGTGTTTGAGCGTCAGAAACGCCTGGAGCGCGAAGGCTATATAAAGAAGTATATAGCTGTGCTGGATCCTGAGAAGCTCAACCTCGGTTTTGTGGTGTTCTGCTGCGTCAAGCTGCGTGAGATGACCCGCGAGACCGCATACACCTTTGAAGAAGCCGCGCGTAATATGAAAGAGGTGGCTGAGTGCTACAACATATCCGGTGAGTTTGACTACCTGCTCAAGGTCTATTGTCCCGATATGCGCTCCTACAAGGAGTTCATCATGAACGTCCTTGGCACCACCGATACTGTCGGCTCCATCCAATCCATGTTTGTAATGAGCCCGATAAAGAAAACATTTGGACTCTCGATATAAATACTCGTGGGAGTTTCAAGGAAATAAAGGGTATTGACGTCAAAACTACGCGCTTCGCGCTATCCCTCCCATCCCTAATAAGACGCTCTGAAAGGCATGAGTAAACTCCTACCTTCCAGAGCATCTTCTTAGGCACGGGCCCCTCCCTCTGACGCGCCGAGGGTGGCGACGGTTTTGCCTGCCAATACCCTTTATTTCCTAAAAATAATCTCGAGCTTAAAGCCCGAGATTATTTTTTACTCCCCCTCGAGATGCACGTAGGTTTCAGTGAGCCAATGGGGTCTGACCCCTTTGGCGCATGCTAAGCAAGCGATTATCACTAAATTCAACACGTGCCAAAGGGGTCTGACCCCAATGGATCACTCAATTGCTCATTCCCACTCGATGGTACCGGTGGGTTTTGGAGTAAGATCGTAAAGCACACGATTCACCCCCGGAACCTCAGTAATAATCCGCTGCGTAATATGATGCAGCAGCTTATACGGAATCTCCTCAATAGTAGCCGTCATTGCATCCCGGGTGTTGACGGCACGGATGATCACCGGCCAATCCCAGCTGCGCTTATTGTCCTTAACGCCCGTTGACTTGTAATCGGGCACGATGGTAAAGTACTGCCAAACCTTGCCCTCCAAGCCATTAGCCGCAAACTCCTCACGCAGGATGGCATCGCTTTCACGCAGGGCCTCTAACCTGTCTCTAGTAATAGCGCCCGTGCAACGCACGCCCAGACCGGGGCCCGGGAACGGCTGACGGAACACCATGTTATCGGGCAGGCCAAGCTCCTTACCTACCACGCGAACCTCATCCTTGAACAGCAGCTTTATAGGCTCCACCAGCTCAAACTTAAGGTCATCGGGCAGACCACCCACGTTGTGATGGCTCTTTACGGGACCTGACTCCACAATATCGGGATAGATGGTACCCTGAGCCAGGAAACTGATACCCTCCTGCTTGCGTGCCTCCTCCTCAAACACGCGTATGAACTCCGCGCCTATTATCTTGCGCTTCTGTTCAGGATCAGCCACGCCGGCCAGCTTGTTCAGGAAACGGTCAGTGGCATCCACATAAACCAGGTTGGCGTTCAACTCATCGCGGAACACGCGCACCACCTGCTCGGGCTCGCCCTTGCGCAGCAGTCCGTGGTTAACATGCACTGAAACCAGCTGCTTGCCCACCGCTTTAATGAGCAATGCAGCCACTACCGATGAATCCACGCCACCGGACAGTGCCAGCAGAACCTTTTTGTCACCAATCTGAGCCCTGAGCTCCTTAATCTGTTCATCAATGAATTTCTTGGCCAATGCGGGCGTAGTGATACGCTCCATCGAGGCCGGACGTA
Organism: uncultured Bacteroidales bacterium; assembly: GCA_902763885.1. GTDB lineage: Bacteria > Bacteroidota > Bacteroidia > Bacteroidales > Bacteroidaceae > Colenecus. The sequence continues at coordinate 100,762 of CACWTU010000004.1, forward strand.
CATTTCCTTGAGTCATATAAACTTATTTGTAATCAATAAATTAAAAATGAAATCTATTTCTTTGACGCATTCTGCCTTACCAGATACTGCATAATAAGCGTACCGGCTTCAATCTTAAGCCATGCATAGCGTCCCATACGGTTTGTATTCTCTTTCACGTAGATAAAAAGAGTATCGCCTATTATTCCGTCTGTCTTGGACAGAGAGCACCAGTTTTCGTTCTGAACCATCTCAGCGTGCCACCGGTCAGCATTGGTAAGCTCCTTGAGCACCACCATTGAAGTATCGGCCACGGATGCAAAGACGGGTATGGTTACGGAGTCGGTCATTACCGTTTTCACATCATCCACCTTAACCTCATCATTATCGCAACTTATAACGGATAGCTCCAATAGAGCCAGAAGCCCTAAGGCAAACAACAGTCTAATTCTCATAACGCATCGGTTTAATTTCTACAAACATAATCATTTAATGTAAAAAACACTACAAAATGCGCGTAATTTTATCAGCCTCTCTTTTATGGATTTTTATAACAATACCTTATATAAGAATTACATTAATGATTAACTTTGACGTCCGATAAAAGCAAACCACTTTAATATGAAATACTACATCCTATTCGGCCCTCCGGGGGCAGGTAAAGGCACACAGGCAGGTGCCATCGCTCAGAAATACAACCTCAAGCACATAAGCACCGGTGAGATGCTCCGTGCAGAGATAGCAGCCGGTACAGAACTCGGCAAGCAGGCCAAAGCGCTTATTGACGCCGGTAACCTGGTACCAGACAGCGTCGTTGAGGGAATGATTGAGAACACATTCAACACATATAAGAATGTGGCAGGATTCCTCCTTGACGGATTCCCCCGCACACTTGGCCAGGCGTCAGACCTGGATGAGATGCTTGCCCGCCGCGGTGAGAAGGTCAATGCCGTAATCTCCATAATGATTAAGGATGAGACCATTAAGGAACGCCTCTCGCATCGTGCCCAGATTGAAGGCCGTGCCGATGACGCCAATGAGGAGACCATCAAGAATCGCATAGCAACCTACCACAAGCAGACCGAGCCGCTTATCACCTATTATAAGAACAACGGCAAGTATCATGAGGTAGATGGTGAATGTGGCGATATTGAAGCAGTACGCAAGGCCATGTTCCGCGTCTTCAAGGGCATTGACCGTAAATTCCTGGAGCGTCAGGTTGTTCTTGATGACACCCTGCTCAACAAGATCCAGATGCTGGCTCAGGAGTCACCGCGTCTGCGCATGAACTATGACCTGCGCAACACTGAAGAGGATCAGTCACAGCGTCTGCTCAACGTCATGCTGCCCGGCACTAAGACCGCCATTCACAAGCACAACCTCTCAAGTGAGACAGTAATGCTCATGCGTGGCCGCATGGATACCGTATTCTATAATGACAAGGGCATTGAGATTCAGCGCATACACATGGGTGGCGATACCGGCGTGTTCGGTGTAAACATCCCCAAAGGCCAGTGGCACACCTTTGAGGTCACGGAGCTTTCAATCATCTTCATGGCTCAGGATGGACCCTGGAGCCCCATGGCAAAAGAAAACATGCTCTGAACGAATTGAAAATTTTTGGAGCAGCGAGAGTCATCAAGCTTGCTTGTTTGACCGAGTCGTGACAAAAATCATGGAACGAAGTTACATAATTGAAAATTGAAAATTGAAAATTATAAGAAAGGGTTCGGAAACTTCCGAACCCTTTCTTAATGTCGCGGGAATTAACGCAGGTGCTTTTTACGCAGGTGCTTGTAATTTTCAATTTTCAATTTTCAATTTTCAATTTTCAATCTTTTCCTCCTCCTCGTCTTTAAACTGAGCCAAAAGCTTAGGCAAATACTCCTTCCCCAGAACCACGCCACAGCCCAAAACAACGCCCAGGAACGTCCATATGATAAGAGTCTTTGCACGGCTGTTTGAAGCCTGATTAGGAACAGTAATAGGCTGGATTACAGTAAACACAGGAGTATCCTTCTTAACCTGCATCTTGGCCTGCTCCAACTGCTTGGCCAGTTCACTGTAGATGGAACTTGAGATAGAATACTTAGTCTGGATTCTGTCGCGCTCAATGCGGTCTCTGGTGTTTGAAATGCTTTGTGTGCGGTCAGTAACCCTTGCCAACTGCTCCTGATATGACTCAGTCTCAGCCTTAATCTCATTATATCGGGCCTGGATATATTCCAGCTCACTTTCAGACTTCTCAATACGGAAACGGGTCAGCTCCTCCTGCAGCAGTTGCTGTGCCTTTATGGCAAGTTCAGCGGTCTGGATAGGTTCTGAACCTGTTACATTCAGAGTGATATAACCCTCTTTCTTATCAACAGCAAGTGTAACATTTTCAGCAAGTGCCTTAAGAATCTTCTCCTCATCCTCACTTACAACCACAGGCTTGGGAGTATTATCGGCAACACCTTCACCTTCAGGTAACACGATAGGCTCTTTCTCGCCTTTTATAGCTTTTAGAATCACACCGGGCAAGCCAATCGTATATTTAATCATGCCTTCAAATATGGCACCTACCACTGATGGCTTGGCATAATCACTCTGTGCATAATCAAACATGTTGATAGCGGTATCGCACTTCTCATAATGAAGCGGAGTGTACATCAGTTCTTTCCTGAAAGTAACGCTGCTCACTATCTGCGGATAGATAAGCGGTGAGAGCTCAGTACCCGTATTGACCGTACCCAAGTCAAATCCGGCAAGTGATGCCAGGCTGCTCAATGATGAGTTTGACTTGGAATTCAGCTGAGGAACCATTACCGTACTCACGTCATAAGTACGCTTCATGGTAAGTGCAGCTATAAGGCCTAACACTATGAACGCACAGGTCCATATAATCACGGTCTTGCGTCCGTCCCAAAGCTGTTTTACCAGCGCCATTATATCTATGCCCTCCTCTTCATCCGTCAGAGGCGCATTGTTCATATTCTCCTGCATATTACTTAAGTCTGTCTATGAGTAATACCAATGATACAACCGATGTGAGCGTAGTGAGAGATGAACTCAGTTCTTTGCCCCAGTCAATCTTCTCCTTAGGCTTCTCAATCTTCTCACGTTTCTCATCATCAATGCGCAGTGTAATCATACCGGTTGACTCAACTTTTGGATAACGGCGTATCCAAAGGAATCCGCGTTTGGTTGATTCTGACTGGTTGTTGGGGTATGTAACCGTTACGCTGTTCTTATCGGCAGTCTTTTGGAATCCGCCGGCATAATGGCGTATATACCAGGCAGCATTGTGCTTACCCTGGAACAGGATTGTCTTTTGGGTTGATGAATACTCCTCAGGTACATACTGAGCCATTCTGGTTCCTGTCTCACGTATTGAAACAACGTTCTCCATACGTACTATGTTGATTACGTCACCATCCATCAGTATGGGATCTGACTTGAGTTTTCCCTTGTTGCTCTTCACCTCCCTGAGATCCAATCCTATATTACCGCGATTACGATATGTACGGAACAGACGTGAATACGGGGCAGCGTCATCAAGCAAACCGCCGGCCAACTGGATTATCTCCCACAACTGAGTGCGGTTATCCTCAAGCACATATACGCCCGGATACTTTACACGTCCGTTAATCTCAACTGTACGTCCCTTCGTAAAGTTAGGAGTACGGCGTACAACTAAATGGTCATACGGTTGCAGCTGGAATCCTGTGTTACCCACCAGATTGTATTGTTCATCAACAGTCAGGGTAATCTGGTCAAGTTTAACCTCATCCTTAGTTGAGATATTGATACGGAACACCTCCACGCGGTCATAAGCCGCACCAACCTCAAATCCTCCAGCCATCTCAATAATGTCATGAACCGTCAGTGACTTGTCAAACTCTACTCCTACCGGGTTCTTTACGGCACCACTTATGCGAACCTCACCAACGTTTGTATAAGTGGTATTGTCATATACGTTCAGACGGTCACCGGGCTGCAACAGAGTGTCGCCATCCCTATCCAGCAAAATACGCAGATACTCCTGCTTTGAGGGATTGGTCAGGTCACGACGGAATATGTAAGCCACGGGGAATACACTGGGCTTAAGGCCGCCGGCATAACCTATAGCCTGCTCCACTGTCATCCTGTCATTCACACCAAACTGACGTGAGAAAGGTTCACGCACCTGACCGCTTACCGAGATTGTTGCCAGGTCACGGTATGTTGACTGCTCCTTAACAAGCACTGCATCTCTTGGCTGCAGTTCAAAATCCGGATTGCCGTTTACGCCGGGGAACGGTATGGTGAGCACCTCAACAGTCTCGTCGGGACGTGTACGCTCCACAAACACAAAATCGGTCATAGCTGTGTAACGGGGCTGAGCCTTCTCGATAAGAGTCTGCAGGGTACCGTTATTCTCAATCGCATATCGGCCTCCGTAGAACACATCACCCTTAATTGATACGTAGTTCTCAAGCGGTTTGTTCGATGTGCGTACCCTTACCACATCACCGTTCTTGAGCTCTATCCTCTGTGATCCTGAAAGCACATTATCCAGCTCATACTCCAGGATCTTTATCTCACCGCCCTCCTGGCGCTCTATCTGCAGGTAATCAGGATAAACATTGTATGTCACGCCACCGGCATAACGTATCAGGTCTTTTACAGTCTCACCTGCCACCATCTCATAACGCATGGGGCGGTTTACGGAACCCTCAATCGTCACGATATTGTCAGCAACCGGCACAAACAGCACATCACCGTTCTGCAGGTCATACTGGGCATTTGGATCGGGCTTGGTCATATACTTGTAAAGGTCCAGACGGCTTGTCTTGCCACCGCGGCTCAACTGGACATTACGTACGGAACCTATTCTTGTAGGACCGCCTGCTGCAGCCAGGGCATTGAATGCAGAGTTAAGTGCTGAGAGTGTAAAACCGCCCTGAACACCTACCTCACCGTATATGTTCACCATCACGGTACGTGCTGTAGTGATGGTAACGGCAATCTGGTCGGGGCGGAATGAGTATGACGATGCCAGTTTGCTTCTGATAGCCTGACGGGCCTGCTCCAGGGTCATACCCTTAAGGAATATCTTGGAGCTGTTGGCAGGCTGTATTGAACCGTCGGCCGATATACGCTGATGAATCTCAGTCTGTGATGAACCGAATATCGAGATGTGTATCTCATCGCCCTCACCCATAATGTAGGTTTCAGGAGCCTGGGCACCGTCTGTAGTGCGATACACATCCAGTGACTTGCCTGTAAACAGTGAGTGGCCGTAAATGTCATCACCGGCCGTTGGTGATACATGATTCTCTTTGAGAGCCTCCTCAAGAGCCTCCTCTGCGGCAGCCTCGCCTTGGGTTGTCTGCGGGAAATCATCAGGAGTAAGAGCTTCACTTGCAGCTGAAGCAATGGCACTCTCACCGGCCGGAGCCGAAGGAGTGGCATTTGACGATGCCTGAGCCTTCTCAGCCTGCATCTGGTTAAGAATAGCCGTAATCCTACCCTGATAGTTCTGATACTCAGTCGGTGGAATATTATCCACGTCAATACCGTTTTCAAGCAGACGTGCGCGAACCTCAGTCTCTTCAAGTCCACGTTTCTGCAGCTCATTGCGAGCCATTGAAATCATCGATGCACTCTGTGAGTAAACCACCAGCGGCAGCAAGAATGCAATACAAGCCAGAATTTTCTTCATTTATTATCCTTATTTTAAAATATTATTTCACATTCAGACCGCAAAGATAATCATAATTATTTAAAATTAAAAAAAGTACCATTGGGGACAGACCCCTTTGGTACTCTTTTCCCCAAAAATGATACCATTGGGGACAGACCCCTTTGGTACTCTTTTTGCATGTGCCCTTGGGGTCTGTCCCTTTTGGCACCTGAAAATGCGAGCCATTATAGCAAACTTCAGCAAGTGCAAAAGGGGTCAGACCCCAATTGCATCATTTTGCTCCAAACTCTTTGATGCGCTGCTCCTCGCTACGCCTGCAAATCAGAATTTGTCCCCCCTTCTCCGATACGATATACCCGTCCAGTCCCTGAATCACAACCTTCTTGGCGTCTTCAACATGAACCACACAATTGCTTGATTCATAGAAATGTACATTACCCACCGATGCATTATTATCCGCATCCTTCTGCAACTTTTCATGCAGCGACTGCCAGTTGCCCAGGTCACTCCACCCAAAATCCGCCGGGCAAGTAAACACCTTCCCCTCAGCAGCAGCCGGCTCCATCACCGCATAGTCAATAGAAATCTTCTCACAAGTCGGGAAAATCTCCAAAACAGTACCATTGGGGACAGACCCCTTTGGTACCATTTTATCCATCTGCTCCGCCAAAACAGGCTTATATGCTCTAATAGAATTGGTAATAGTCTTCACATTCCACACAAAAATCCCCGCATTCCATAGGTAATTTCCATCGGCCAAATACCTCTTAGCCGTCTCCAGATCCGGTTTCTCCTTAAACTCCTCCACCAAAATGATACCATTGGGGACAGACCCCTTTGGTACTGTTTTTACATAACCGTACCCCGTCTCCGGCCTATTAGGTTTAATTCCGATGGTCACAATGAAGTCGTGGCCCGATGTAAACTCCAATGCGCCCGATATCACGCGCCTGAACTCCTCAGGGTTCATTACAACCGCATCGCTGGGAGTAACGACAACGTTTGCATCAGGGTCCTCCTGGATAATGCTCCAGCACGCCCAGGCAATGCACGGAGCCGTATTTCGCGCTGCTGGCTCAGCCAAAATATGCTTTAAAGGAATACCAGGAATCTGCTGCTTAACAATATCCACATAATCCTTGTTAGTCACCACCCAAAAGTTTTCCGATGGGCAAATACCCTTGAACCGGTCAACAGTCAGCTGTATCAGCGACCGTCCACAACCCAGAATATCAATAAATTGCTTAGGAAACTCCGGAGTACTCAGGGGCCAGAATCTGCTCCCGATACCCCCCGCCATAATTACAACATGATTTGCCATATCTCTTTCTCTAAAAAATGATACCATTGGGGTCTGTCCCCTTTGGTACTGTTTTTTTGAAAATGATACCAAAGGGGACAGACCCCAATGGTATCATTTTGCTTAATTTTCAATATTTGTTCTTGTGGAAAAGCCGATGAATCCTATTCATCAAACCTCCCCGCTGATTATCAATAAACGCATCCAAAAGCTTGCAGGAACCCCCAACAGGCCTGATATCATAGTCCGCAACCGCCGCCGGAATCAAGCAACTGAACCCCTCCTTCAAAATCACCTCATCACCCGTCGCACGCACCTTAATCACACAATCGCCCTTGAGGCACATCGTAATGATAAAACTGTCGTATTTCAGCAGATTCCGATGAAACTCATGATCCACCTCCGTCACGCGGGCGCTAAAGAACTTAGACTCCATAATCAGGTTCGCCCGGTCATTCCGCACCGCATAATCAGTCCTGTATTTCCGCTCTACCTTGTAGTTAAGTGCCTGAGCAGCATAGGCAGTATGCAACTCGCGCGGCTTGCCGTCCAGCCCCGGCCTGTTATAATCGAATATCCTGTAAGTTACGTCCGATGACTGCTGAATCTCGGCCAATAATATCCCACAGCAAATGGCATGCACACGCCCCGCCGGAATGTAAAACACATCGCCCGCATGCGCCTCATGCTTAGCCAGAGCTTCAGTGATAGTCCCATCCTCCACCATCCGCTTGTACTCATCGGCCCCAAGCTTCTTCTTGAAGCCAGCATAAATACAAGCCCCCGGCTCAGCATCCAAAACATACCACATCTCGCTCTTACCCAGCTTGTTATGCTCCCGCAGAGCCATCTCATCATTGGGGTGAACCTGAATGCTCAGATCATTCCGTGCGTCGATAAACTTCACCAGCAGAGGCATCCGTCCGCCGTAACGCCTAGCCACAGCCTTGCCCAGAATCTCCTCCGGGGCCGATGCCACCACCTCCGGCAGAGTCATGCCCGCAAAAGCCCCGTTAGCAACAACTGAAGGCGAACTCTCTACAGCGCTCACCTCCCAGCTCTCGCCCACATGGTCCTGCTCCGGAAGCCCCTTCCATCGGCAAAGCCGCTCCCCGCCCCACACCACCGTGTGCAGGTTCGGCTCAAACAGCATCGGATATGTACCATTGGGGACAGACCCCTTTGGTACTCTTTTACTCAAATTCATCACGCAAATATACAAAAATGGTACCAAAGGGGTCTGTCCCCAATGGTACATTTTTTTCATTTATCGAGCCTAATTATTACTCCGCGACATATACCGGTCACGCGCGAAACCTGCCTCACATTCCTGCAAAACTCCAGCAACTTTACAACAATCTCATTCCGTTTTTCCTTCTCAAGATGCTGAATAGTAGGCACTTCTGTAATCCCAAACTCCGCCTTGATATACTCACGCAACCTCTCATCGGTCACCCGCCTCCCGGAATCGCTATCAAAATCCAGAATCCTCTGCGTTTTTGGCAGCGGCATATCAACCAATTCCTCCAACGCATCGAACGAAATCTTAGTGAAAACAGCTTGAGTCGCACACATCGGAACATCACAAACCATCTCCGGATCATACTCGCGCCAACTGCTCCACCTGTAATATCTCACATTGTCCACCAGCCCTCCGGCCACCGGATTCTGATGAATGTACCGCAACAAAGTCACAAAATACTCCCAATCATTCACCACCTCACTCCTGAAACGGTCCTGAAAAAGGTGCCCAACATGCTCGTACTTAACATTAAAATAACCCGCATAAGTACCTGATACCCACTTTATTGCGTCCGATACCAACATCCCAGGCTGTTCCCTAAGCAGCAGATGCACATGATTAGGCATCAGGCAATAAGCGTAAATGACCAGCAAAGGAGGAACCCGATGCCCAGTCTCATCCACCGGAAACGCCAAGCGCTCCATCAGACTCAAAAACTTGAGAAAATCTTTCTCGTTCTCGAAAATGTCCTGCCGGTTCACCCCGCGCAGAATCACATGGTAAATGCCAGAATCGCTGGCCAATCTTAATTTTCGTGCCATGGTTTGCAAACAAATTAATTACCCCGCAAATATATAAAAAAGTACCAAAGGGGACAGACCCCAATGGTATCATTTTTGAAAAAAAGAGTACCATTGGGGTCTGGTACCATTGGGGTCTGACCCCTTTGGTACTCTTTTGCATCATTTCCAGTGAACGAGCAACGGATTAAGCCGGATCTTGCGCGGGCAGCCGTTGTACCCATGAATCTGATAGTCGCCAGCGATGCCTTCCGGAAGCAACTCCTCCAGCCGGGCATTTAAGACCGATGCCTTCTCGCTGAAAGAATTGTCCTGAAGATCCACAAGACGTGCCACCCGAGCCTTAACATCCTCCCTAAAAGTATTAGGATTAATCGTAGAATATATCTCCTCCAATTCCGACCTATAACTATCGCGTTGCTTAAGCAAAATTCCCTCCGGATGCTTTAAAAACAAGATAAACAGCGTTTTAACCAATGGCCGCAACTGGAGCATCGGCCCATCCGGTCCACCCATTCTGATACTATAATTCTTATCTATAAACAATTCAACCGGCTCAGTAAGTGACTCAACACCCATTCCAAGATCCTTTAGCCGCTCCTGCACCTTAACCATAAGCATCATCAGTTCAGCCGCCTCCATACCATCCAGCAAACCGCCGTAATCAACCGCCGGTTCCTCCAGCCTCCCTGGCTCTCCACAATAGAGCAACCGCCACATCAACTGAGCCTCAAAACTAACAAGTATCATCATACCATAAAGGTACGCAAAAATCCTTCATCCACCAAGCCCAAACGCCGATTTTTCCATAAAAAAACAAACAACTTCTCCAAACAATTACAAGCTTGTAATCAATTTGAATTTCCGATTTCCCGCCACACCTTTGTCCATATAAAATAGTCCGTATGAGCAACAAAAATCCAATCATCTCCGGCCCCCATCCAGGCGAGTACCACCTGCCCGATGACAACAGCATAGTGTACCTAAATCCGATGGAACGGACTCTATACCAATTCTTTATAAATCACCCCGAAGGCATCCAGGCCGATGCCCTCCCCCAGCATTGGCAAGAACTGTACCTCCTGTACGCCCACGAATCAGTCTTTGATGACAAAAAACTGATGCTCAGTACAATAGAAAACCTTTGCCGCAAATCAAAAATCGTCTTCTACACCAACATATCCCGCATTAAACGCAAGTTCATCAGCACTCTTGGCACCCGAAAAGCATCACCATACATTATCAAAAGAGACAAGTCCGGATACTACAAAACGCGAGCCATACTTTAAATACATTATCTTAGGTATTAAAACCTATTCTGCCACTACCATCATGCAGTTTTTCTTCGTGGCAGAGCCTCTTAAGATCCTGAATCTCCGGCTCTTTACCACCAAGAACTTCCATGATGGTAGCCTTACGGACAATGTTATCTATTTCACCACCACTAAAATTAAATGAAGTAGCCAATATCCCAGCGTTATCATCTGAGAGTGAAGGCATCTTGGAGAGCCATATGCTTTTCCTTGCTTCAAGTGTAGGTTTATCAAATTTAATCTTAAACAAAAAGCGCCTTTCAAATGCTCCATCCAAGTTTTCGGCCATATTGGTAGTAGCAATCAATATACCGTCCAAACGCTCCATCTCTTCCAGAATAATGTTCTGAATCGTATTCTCAGTCTGTGCTACGTTAGAGGAATCGGTATCTTTACGTTTGGAAAAGATACCATCGGCCTCATTGAAAAGAAGAATTGGCCGCATTTCACTATGCTCACATATATCTTCATACCTTTTAAACACCTCCTTTATGAGTTTTTCACTTTCTCCAAACCAGCATGACTTTGTTGAACTGATATCAACATGATAGATGGCTCTACCTGTAGCCTTTGCCACCTGCATGACACTCTCCGTTTTACCTGTGCCCGGTGGTCCATATAAAAGCGCGGCTATTCCTTTCTGCATCCCCTTCTCTTCCAGTTGTTTTCGCAACTCCAAATAATTATTCTCCTCCAGACTTTTCTGTAAAAGACTCAGTTGTGCCTGAAGCCCATTGCTAAAATAAAGTTTCCTTTCTACTATCTTTTCCGGCAGGAAATAATCTTTACCCTGCATCTTCTCCATGAAATTCTTAGCATCGTCACCAAAGAAAAGCCGCTTTCCATTATCTGTTAGCGTTAAAACCGACTTATCAAAAAAGCCCTGCTTGCTACACTCCACCAGTTTTTCTTTCTGAAGCGGATGCTCCTGAGCCTTAAACATATGAGCCAGCCTCACTGACTGGGCCTTAGGATATATTTCTGATAAGTTTCCAAGTTGAAACGAATCATCTTCCATACATTCATAACAAACCATATAGAAAAGGAAACGATCCAGCGCATCATAATCCATTTCCAGTTTATTCACAAAATCAAGATGCTGATTGGACAACTCCAAACGGAACAACTTTTTCTTTATTTCATCCGAGAATCCAGGCCTATCAGAATCGGCCTCCCTGTATATTTTCTTAATGGCCGATGCAAAACCATAGCAATCCAATCCTTCTATTGACTTAATAAAAGCCTTAGCCTTATCTCTTAAAAACAACTTTATACCTTGATTAGTAAGTTTAACACTATTCTCCCCCACACCTTCTATCCATTCTTCCTTAATCAAAGGATTCTCCAACCCAATTATTGAGCTCCGATAAGTCAGACGGTCTCCAGGTGAATCAAAGACATCTTTAAGCAGTTCCGACAAATCGGTCATCTTATCTATTCCAAATGTATAATCATCACATATTATGTAAAACAGCACCCTATTCTCACCACTTATCTCCTTATCCCGCAATGTCTTGATGATATCGAACGAAGCAAAAACCTCCTCCATCTGAATAATAGCGCCCAACAGTTCCTGAGTATCCAGATTCTCTTTCTTTCTGGAAGAGGCCAGAGCAGAAACGGCACGACAGAAATCAAATTGATCCTTCAACCTGCGTTTCTCCGGTTCACTTTTCTTATTCAGCTCTTTTCCTTGTATAATTGCCTCAAGAACCTTGATATTCACCCTGTACTTTCGTTTTAATAGAGAACAAAAAATACCGTTCTCCGAAGTCAGATAACCATTCTTTTCCAAGTCAGCCAAGTAACTATAGTACATCATGACATCCAGCACAGGGCAGTTAAAATAATCGGCAAGTTCAGTAATACCCGTTGAATTCTCAGTCAAATCACGATCGAAAACCGGAACAAACACCAGCGATTCCATCCCTTTCATCCCTGTACACTGATTCAATCCCTTCAAAGCATCCATAGCCTTATTGATACTCTGATTAGTAAGCCCCCTGCCTTTCAGCATCTTTGACGCCGCGTGAATACAATTAAAAGCACTGTATTTACCATCCGCTCCAATCAAACTGGCATGAGTATATGTGTATCTGTTTGTCATTTTTCCTTCAATAATATCTGCGGCAAGGTCGTCACAGAATTTCCACAGGCAAAGTTATACCGCCATGAACAACCCCTCCAAATCTCTGCAAGATCAAGCAAAAAAGAGTACCAAAGGGGACAGACCCCAATGGTACCTTTTTTTCAAAAAATGATACCATTGGGGTCTGTCCCCTTTGGGATACCATTGGGGTCTGTCCCCTTTGGTATCATTTTTATTCAGAACTCAGCAAATCATTACAATACTCATCCAATACCGCAATTAAACGCTCCTTATCAGGATTATCATCCCACACAAACAGCGACAGCACAAGATTATAGTCTTCAGTCCGACCACAACGATCAATCTTAATAAGTTCCGGCGGAGCATAAGACAAGTACCAAGACTCAAAAAGTCTCTTCCTTACCATTTCACGGCCATCCGATGAATCGCACGTAATTAGCATTGAATCCAGATGATTCTGGAAAAACTTCACAAGAATAGCACAAATGGTATCGGACACATAAGCATCCACCATTCCATCCACCCCGGAATCGAGCCTGTCAAAATTAAAAGTGTAAAGATTGTCAGCAAAAGGGAGCTTCAAGAAATAAGCAACATAGGTAGCTCCCGAAGGTGTCTTAAAATAGTATTGGCCGTCTTCTACCCAATAATCATACGGGCGTAACGAACTCAACATCTCTCTCCTTCTCTATAGTCTTGCTCGGAACACCTTCACGAATACTACGGATGATAGAATGCTTATCCTCTATCATCTTAACAAAAATGTTATCACTCTCCTTCTTTTTCATGTCGTATAGTTTTATTCATTCACAAAATTATCAAACATCATCAACATAATCAATATTTCCCATCAAAAATGTGAAATTGAGGACAGTCCAATTCACCCTTTAAGACATCACAAGCTCATTATTACATCATAACAGTTTTTTTGCAAAAGTATAGCGCCCATCAATCCCCCTCCAAATCTCTGCAAGGTTTGCAAAGATTTGGCTTCTCCTCGCCAACTATCGAGATTTGTAAAAAAAACATGAACTACAATTTCAACCCCGAGCACACGTTCTTCACGTCCGATACGCATTTCAACCATGCCAACATAATCCGATTCTGCAACCGCCCCTTCAAGGACGTAAACCAGATGAACGAGGCGTTGATTCAGAACTGGAACACTGTAATCAAGCCCGATGACACCGTATTCCACCTGGGCGATTTCTGTCTGGGAGGAGCCACCGAATGGACCACGATACTTGACCGCCTGAACGGCAAAATCTACCTGATACTAGGCAATCACGACCTAAAAAACCTCCGTCAAGGCCTCACATACAGGTTTGAACACGTAACAATGCAGATGCACATAGAAATAGGCAAACAAAGAATCTGGCTAAACCACTTCCCATTCCTTTGCTTTGACGGCGGCTACAAAAGCAACGTCTGGCAGCTGTTCGGCCACGTCCACACCAGGAAAAACAGCACCGGAATCGATGCCGACCGCCTCCAGCATCTCTACCCCACCCAATATGACGTTGGCGTGGACAACAACGACTTTACTCCCATCTCATTTGAGCAAGTTAAAAGTATTATAGGACAAATGCAAGCTACCACTTGAAATCATATGGCGGCTTATTATAATCATAGGTAAGCTGTGATATCTCGCAATCCAGACTCTTGGCGGTCTTCTTCAAGCGCTGCAGTATTTCCTTGTAATAAAAAGTATTATATACCGATCCGAGCATATAATCCGCAAGATAGCCAAAGGCGGTTTTTTGAGAAGCCCACAGTAGCGCATGCAAATGCTGATAATTAATATCCTCCATATACTGCATCAAGTGTGGATTTGCACAGTACACCGCCCCATCTAAAAACGGCATCATCGCGTCTGCATAGCGCTTTGAATAAATTTTGATAGCATCCCGGAGTGCATCTTCGGCCATACTGATTACCTTAACATCCTTCTTTGAGCAAGGACGCTCCCGCATATTATATCTAAGAACAGCAAAGTAGAAGATAATATGGGTCCAGGTAATCTCAACGCCAAAGAATTCCCCGGGACTATTGTCCACCGGATGCTTCTTAGCCGTTGTACGCATACCCATGAACCCATGCCGGATATCATAACAAAAACTGGCGAGGATATTATCCCTGTCATATTCATTCACATCAGAAGCCTCTTCCTGCGGATTCCAGAACTTTTCAACGGTTTCATAAAGATCGTGAAGCTCCATCTGCGTCCCCCAGAGCCGGACACCAGCACCGTGAGGGGTTGGAATAATAGTAATCATAAGTCAAAAGCTTCTACATGTGAAACCTCCTCATCTGTCAGCCAACCTTCCTTATGAAGGAGACGGACGGTAGGTAGATACCGGGAACCGGACATCCTATCATAAATTTGTGCTATACGATAGTTGAAAGAGTCCGTAGCCTTGAACAGTTTGATAAACTGCTTGTGCCACGGCCCTTCAACCGGGCGCCCATCCTCCTCTTGGTATGGACCTTCCGGCTCAACCTTATTACTTGATAATCGGGCCATCTTATCTACATACGCCTTGCACTCACGCTCCAAAGCTGTATGAATCAACTCACGACATTTGCGTTTGTCTGCTTTTGATAAGTCTTCCATCGTTATTCCTCCCATTCATTAATAAATGTATCTACCTTATGCCAGAATAGCTTTCCTTTCTGCAAAAATATCAATCTTTCCTTTGATATTATGCAATTATCAGGTATTACATAGATATTTTGGGTGTGTTTTTCGGTCGCTATTGGATTAGAACCAACGTGGAAAATGTGGAATTGGAGCCAGTCCACAATTCCACATTTTCCACATTTTGTGGCCGCGGTTGGATTCGAACCAACGTATCGACATTACAAGTGTTGTCCTTTACCACTAAGGTACGCGGCCGGGACCGGGATTCTTATCCTTCTTCCCGGCCCCCAGGTTGGTCGATAGGATACAGAGTATTTCAAGCTAATGCTGTCAGTCCATGATCTGCCAATTGATCTAACCCGCCATGTAATATATTGAACTAGAGGCGGGTGCGGGACTTGAACCCGCAGCCTTGGACTCTCTGTCGAAACACTTAACCTCTGTAGAGCCTATTCTTTGAACCATAATGCAGAAGCTTTGGCACGATGCTGATGCTTACACGCACCCCACCGGGATGCTAATAAAGCTAAGTCATAATGCTAACGCTGAACTGCCAATCAGAATCATTCGTTCCCGTAAAAGATATACCCCAAAAACTTGTCAGTAGCAAGATTCGGTTCCATCGTCGGGGTATCATTCACTGTCTTGGTTGCCTCAATCACGGCACTGAGCAGCTTGCTAATGCGCTCCTGAACCAGTTGTTTCTGTCTGAGCGTCCACTCCCCCGAGAACTTCTGGGACGTATATGATCCTCTCTTAATTGTTGTCTTAACTTCCTTTGTAATAGGCCGATAACCAGACGGCAGATGTTCCTTGTCGATATTGGGATCAAGCAGAATCTCAGTATCGGTAATGGTGGTAAAACTATCTCCTTCCAACAGTGGTGTCTCAAAAATATCGTCACGGCCCTCATAATCCTCATTGCCGCTGGCCTTCCAAATCTCGGAATCTGACCTGACAGGAATGTTAGCCACCAAATTCTTAAGGTTCTCATCCGTCAGGATATTCTTGAGCCTAAGCAATTCCGTGGCCGACAGGCTTCCCATATTAATCCCGTCCACAATAAAAGGTACCCGGGCCGAACCCGCAGAATTAGTAGCTTCAATTGAGAACTGATCCTTTAGATAAGGAGCCAAAGCCCTATCCATCAGCCGCTTGAGTTCTTCTGATACAGTAGCGGCCACCACAGTATGCCCCATCTTAGTAGGGTCCTCCAGCTGACCTTCGGCCGCATGGAATGTCTTCTTTTCACCCTTAAATGAAGAGGTACTCCTCTTAAAAAACTCCCCCTGCTTGCGCAACGATTCCGTATAAACCGCCCGCTCATGCTCGGCCTTAGCCAGCGTAACATTCATCTTTTCCTGTGTCATAGCGTTCGTTTTGATGTTTCGTGAGGCAAAATTACGCCCACCAAAACGCCCCTCCAAATCTCTGCAAACCTTGCAAAGATTTGGTGCAGCCAAACACGCTGTACATCTTTTTTGCAGAATAAAGCATAGTATGAAGACCAAATCACTAAAAGAACAACTTGTCAAAGAGTGGGATGAGAATCCATCGTACCAAATGGTACCAAAGGGGATACCAAAGGGGACAGACCCCAATGGTACCATTTTTGAAAAAAAGAGTACCATTGGGGTCTGTCCCCTTTGGTACTCTTTTGCTAACTTTGTGAACGATGGATATAGAGACACATCCGTTTGAGCCATTTTTGCCTGAAAACGCCAGGATACTATTTCTGGGCAGTTTCCCGCCCCAGCCCCACCGCTGGAGCATGCCGTTCTATTACCCCAACTGGATCAACGACTTCTGGCGCATCATCGGCCTGATACATTTCAATGATAAAGACCACTTCTGCATCATCAAAGAAAAACGCTTCAATGAGCAAGCCATAAAAGACTTCTGCACACAAAACGGACTGGCTTTCTACGACACCGCAACAGAAATCAGACGCCTAAAAGACAACGCCTCCGATGCCTTCCTAGACGTAGTAACGCCAACCGATATCCCCGCACTCCTCCAACAAATCCCCCTCTGCACCACCCTAGTAACCACCGGCCAAAAAGCCACAGAAGTCATCGCCAGCACCTTCAACTGCCCCATCCCACCCATCGGCACCCACATAGAAATAAAAATCGGCACCCGCCCCATCAACTTCTGGCGAATGCCTTCAACCTCCCGCGCATATCCGCTCCCGATAAACAAAAAAGCCGACGCCTACCGCCAGCTCTTCATAAAATGATACCAAAGGGGTCTGTCCCCTTTGGTACCTTTTTTAAAGTTTGCCCTGCTCACCAAGGTAAGAATCCTTGAAGCCAAGGAAATAGAGAACGCCATCAAGGCCGATAGTGTTGATGCTTTGCTCGGCGGTTGCAACCACGCGCGGTTTTGCGTGGAAAGCAATACCCAGACCCGCCTCCGATATCATCGGCAGATCATTTGCCCCATCACCCACAGCAATAGTCTGAGCCAGATTCACCTTCTCCACCTGAGCAATCAAATGCAGCAATTCAGCCTTCCGATGCCCATCCACAATCTCGCCCACATATCGCCCGGTCAGTTTGCCGTCCTCGCCTATCTCAAGCTCGTTAGCATACACATAATCAATGCCATACCGCCGCTGTAAATACTCGCCAAAGAACGTAAATCCGCCGCTCAAAATCGCGATCTTGTACCCGCAGGTTTTCAAAACAGACATAAGTCTATCCACGCCCTCAGTCATTGGCAAATGTTCAGCAATCTCACGCATCACGCTGACATCCAAGCCTTTAAGCAACGCCACACGACGAGTAAAACTCTCCTTGAAATCAATCTCACCGCGCATCGCGCTCTCAGTAATAGCGCGAACCTGGGCACCCACGCCATTGCGCTCGGCCAATTCGTCAATACACTCGGTCTGAATGAGCGTAGAATCCATATCAAAGCAGATTAACCGCCTCATTCTACGGAACATATCATCCTTCTGGAACGAGAAATCCATCTCCATCTGCTGCGAAATCTTCATCAGCTCAACATGCATCTTCTGCCTGTCCACCGGCTCGCCGCGCAAAGAAAATTCAATGCAAGCACGCGTCTGCTTATCAAGTTTTTTAATACTTTTCCGACCCGTAAGACGAAGAATAGAATCAATATTAAGCCCCTGATCAGCAAGAATTTGAGTAGCTGCCTGAATCTGCCGAGCCTCAAGTTGACGCCCCAGCACAGTCAAAATATACCGGTTCTTACCCTGATGCCCTACCCAATCCTCATACTCATCGTCGCTAATCGGAGAAAAACCGATATTCACGCCCAGCTCCGTAGCCTTGAACAGCAGCTCCTTCATAGCAAGGCCGCTCTTCATCTCGTCCATGCGCATTAAAATGCCCAATGAAAGCGTGTTATGAATATCAGCCTGGCCGATGTCCAGCACCGTAGCATCGTACCGCGCCAAAATCCCCATGACCGCAGCCGTCAGTCCCGGCCGGTCCTGTCCCGTAATCCTGATTAAAATCTGCTCCTCTTTCATACCCACAAATATAGCAAAAGAGTACCAAAGGGGACAGACCCCAATGGTACCTTTTTTTCAAAAAATGATACCATTGGGGTCTGTCCCCTTTGGTACACTTTTGTATCATTTACCTAAAAACTATTACCTTGACAAAATCCTTAACCACCCCGCCGGCCCCATGCTGAGAATCCGAAATCAGAATCAGTGACCGCCCGCCGTCCGGTATTAAAGGCCCCAGGCACATCCCCTCATAATCAGCAAAGCGGCCCGATGCAGGCTTAGTCGTGAAACTGCACATCAGCGTCTTGCTCAAAACTTCCGATGCCCCAACGACAGGTTTCACCACATAAAGATTCACCCTACAAAATGACTTCCTTAACTTCCCCAAAACGCCCCCCTTAGGCACAAACACCTCACGCTCCAAAACGATCAGCCGCCCGTCATCGAGAGCCGTCAGCGCAGGCACCCCAAACACATATGACTCCGCCAAAGCAGCCTCAGCCTCACTCTTCATCGGCCTGTCCATCTGATACAAAAACCTGCCCGCAGGCCGCAAATCGGCCCCGAAACTCTGCAGCCGCAACAGACCGGCATCCAAAGAAGCATCCTCAAGCAGCACATCCTCTGTAGTAGTCCAAAACAACCCCGTGAACTCATTGTAAGTCAGCGCCTCAAAGCCCCTGTTGCTCTTAATCTTGCCCCGAGCCATATCATTGGGAACCGCTAAAAAACGCCCCGTAGGCACCCCGTCCAGCCCATACTCCCTGATAGACTGATCCGCCTCCGCGCTCACAAACAGCGTCCCAGCCCCAAAAGAACCGGCCCTATAAGCCACCCCCTCATTGTCCCTATCGCTAATGTCCGATGACACCGTCCCCTCAGGAACACTCACCGAAACCTCCTTAACCTTACCGCTTAAATTAACGTCCATGTCCACCAGCACGATCCCGCCGCCACGCCTCTTGTCATCCACCACCGCATACCGAGTCCCGCCCAGATACGTGATGCCCGAATAATCACCGCTCCCCATCTGAGCCGTCACCTTCTTAACATCGGCCTCAATCACAGTCCTGAACCCATAATCACGCTCCTTCAGCTCCGCCCCCTCATCGCCGGGCGGAATGATGAAACATGACGTCAATAACAAACTCCACAACATATGTGTCAGCTTTTCAAATAATCTCCGGATGCCAAAGATGCCGATGCATATCCACGTGCCCGTTGCTCTTGAACTGCACTCCCTCAGCCTCCAATAACGGCCGATGCTCACTCCACCCCGGAGCCGTCCGGCCCTCCTTATTCACCACCCGATGACATGGAAGTAACTCAGCACCAGGCGTATATCGGAGCGTCCGACCCACCATCCGTGAATGGCTCGGCCACCCCGCCAAGGCCGCGACATTACCATATGTCGTCACCTTCCCGCGAGGAATCTGGCTAACGATGTTCAGCACCTCCGTCTGAAACACCCGAGCCTCCTCCACCGTCATCCTATCCCGATAATCCTTCATCTCTCAAAAGAGTGCCAAAGGGGACAGACCCCAATGGTACCTTTTTTTCAAAAAATGATACCATTGGGGTCTGTCCCCTTTGGTATCGTTTCAACTCAACACTTGTTCTGCCGCGTTTTTGGTGTCTACTTTTTCGATGATGCGCTCTAGGATGCCGTCCTCCGAGAATATAAAAGTCCGGCGCAGAGTGCCCAGAACAGTCTTGCCATACATCTTCTTCTCGCCCCACGCGCCAAAAGCCTGAAGCATCTCCGTACTGGTATCGGCCAACAACCTGAACGGCAGCTCATACTTGGCCCTGAAACCAGTGTGAGACTTGGCAGAGTCCTTGCTCACGCCCACCACATTATACCCAGCAGCCGTCAGAGCCGCATAATTATCGCGGAACGAGCATGCCTCAGCAGTGCAGCCCGACGTATTGTCCTTAGGGTAAAAATAGATGATAGTCTTACGTCCCTTACCTATAAAATCCTCAGAACGAACCACCTGACCATCCTGGTCCACCACCTCAAACTGAGGCATCTTATCTCCAACTTTCAGCATAAATTCTCAAAAATGATACCATTGGGGTCTGTCCCCTTTGGTACTTTTTTTCAAAAATGATACCAAAGGGGACAGACCCCAATGGTACTATTTATAACGTTTTTCTATAACACTCCAATCCAAAATCTGCCACAGGGCATCCAGATGGGCGGCACGGCGGTTCTGATAATCAAGATAGTAGGCGTGCTCCCAGACATCGAACGTAAGCAACGGCTTCAGCCCGCGTACGACCGGATTAGAAGCCCCAGCCTCCTGAGTAATCACAAGTGAACCATTAGCGTCACGAGACAGCCAAACCCATCCGCTGCCAAACAAGCCAACGCCCTTGGCCACAAACTCCGCCTGGAACGCCTCCACGCCGCCCCACTGCCTAACAATCTGAGCCTTAAAAGCACCATCCTCCAGCGCCTTACCACCCTTGCAGAACTGCGTAAAATACAGATTATGGTTCAGAATCTGCCCGGCATTATTAAACACCGCCTGATTGGCCGATGCACCACCGGCCGGATTAGCCTTGCACACAATCTCCTCCAGCGACAGATCCTCAGAAAGACCGCTCCCAGGCAGCAGCTTATTAAGATTATCCACATAAGCCTGCAGATGCTTCCCATGATGGAAACTCAGCGTCTGCGCGCTAATAACCGGCTCCAGATCCTTGGCACCGTACGGCAATGATATCAGTTCAAACATATCTCACATGCATTAATTAGTTTTTTTGCAATAATAGCAAAAATATTAATTAAAAGAATAATATTCCCTACTTCCTATAATACTGATGCCCGATACCACTTCATTCGGTCTCGATTTTCTACGCACTTCAGCGCTAGAGTAAATTAACAACAACTTTCATGCCCCAATTATTTATCACCCATAGTGATATCCTTTGAGCGATATATTCTGTCATAACCTGCGCGAAATAAAAAGGTAGCATTTTTGTTGCCAAGAATTAGGATATAAGAAACAAATATGCTACTTTTGCAAAAATAATTCATTTGGAATATGAAAGGAAATGAACTGATAAGACTACTAAAAGAGCACGGATGCTTTGAGCAATCTCATGGAAA
Source organism: uncultured Bacteroidales bacterium (assembly GCA_902763885.1). Classification (GTDB taxonomy): domain Bacteria; phylum Bacteroidota; class Bacteroidia; order Bacteroidales; family Bacteroidaceae; genus Colenecus. The sequence goes on from CACWTU010000004.1 coordinate 122,418, forward strand.
GGAGCATGACGTATGGTTCTCTCCTATAACGAATGCAAAGATTCGTGTTCCAAGACATACCTCTAAGGAAGTTCCGCAAGGCACTCTAAAGAGTATTTTAAAACAAGCCGGCATTAATTAACAGCCACATCAAAACTAATTATAAACAACCATTCAATAACAACAATCACAATTAACGAGCAATGAAAACCGTAAAAGTTAAGGCCGTTGTAGAAAAAGGATCCGATGGGCTATTTTCAGTATACTCCGAAGATCATTTCGGCAATAGCTATTTTGGCGGATTTGGGGATTCTGTCGCCAAAGCCAAAGAGGACTTTCTGGTTAGTATTAGAGAATCCATCAATGAACAAGTATCTGAGGGTAAAGATGTTCCCAACTTTGAAGACGTTTCTGTTGAATATCGTTATGATATTCCATCCTTCTTTGATTTCTTTGATTTTATCAATGTAAGCAGATTCGCCCAGTTTGCAGGCATCAATGAAAGCAAAATGCGTGCTTATAAAAGTGGGGTTTCTTTTCCTGGAGAGAAAACTACTCAAAAAATCATCGACGCTGCACATAAAATTGCAGCGGAGTTAAGTTCAACCACACTGCATTAACAATCTATTACAAAAAAAATGGAGCGCAAATCTACGCTCCATTTTTTGTTATTCCACAAAAACATCTACCTCTGCATTGGCACTGGCATCGGCATTGGTACTTGAGAATGTCTGACGTAACACCCGCCTATATTGTTTTCTACGATTTTACTTGCAGATGTTTTTTCAGCCAATATCATACAGCAGTGATGAATAGTTAGAACTATATCTTGCAAATCGTTATCAGCATCCATATCAATCACATCCAGTCCAGCCTCTTTACACTTGTCTCTATCAATATGTCTGCTATGAGTCTTACTATCATTATTTTTAGCAAACACATTCTTGATATTTTCCTTGACTTCGTTATTAATATCTTTATCAGCCAATATTTTCTCTGTTAATTCATCAGCAAATTCATCAGCCTGCGAGCATAGAGTTAAGAATGTCGGAGTTAATTTAGACAATATAGCCTGCCATAAACCAAGTGAAGCGGGATTATTGGATACATCTTCAATTGCTTTCTCAAACTCACGTAATGCAGACTGACACGGAATACCATTTAGCTGAGGATCAAAAGGACCCAACGAAGATTGTTTCCCCATTACCACAGATTTACAAGAAACTGCAATCATTGAACCTGCAGACATTGCTATCTGTGGAATAATAGCTCTAATATCATTATTGAAGCAGGATTTAAGGTATTTGATAATCTGTTCAGTGGCAGGGAGATCACCTCCAGGAGTGTGCAAAATTAAGTCAAGCCCTTTTCTTTTGTCAAGGCCATGAATATTCTCCATAAATGCATTGATATCCAAATCATTTATGATAGTATCATTTGATGGCTGTTTATTCAGAAAGCCAGAAAAGTATAGAATCGTGTTGCGCCCGGTCTTATTTGACAGTTTTCTAAGATAATCACTCTTTAGATGAGCCACGTAATCAATTGCGACCTGAGGATTCCCTCCAGCCCTTTTTTCAGCCTCATTTAAAATAACACTCCATGTTGGCATAATATTAGATTAATAATATTCAAAACCCCGTTCCGCTTATTGAAGTTTCAGAAGAATCAAAAACTGAATATTGTTTATAAACGCCATTCTCTAAAGGCCATTCATTAGAAATGAACTGTTGGCGTTCAAATCCATTCATCAAATCACCATATCGTTCTGTAAACTGCTTTCTTTTCTCTTTCATATCATATCAGAACTTTCTTTTGCAAATATATAAAAAACATCATTCCCCTCAAAAAAACCAAATTCAAATACTTGGATGGATTTATACGATTTGTATCAATAACCTCCCTCACCTCCTTTTATTGTCAAAGCCAACTTTTCTCCTGTATAATAACTATATGCAAAGATGCCGTCTTATTGCCTCCCCGTGTTTCTTAACAGCATCTTTAAATCCACCTATACACATCATAAAAATACCATTCCTAGAATACACCGGAGCATCATGCTCTTCTACTATAAGGGGAAACTCTTTTTGCCCAATTTCAATATAAAGTCTATCCCTAACAAGTCTTGATATAAAAACAAATTCTTCAGGGTTGCAGTTATGAGCTAAATGTTGAAAGAACGACGTATATGTATCTATGTATGAGGGAAACTTGTCTATAATCACCACCTTGAAATTATCCCCATGTGCAGCAATACCCAATCCAAGAATCTCATTCAGATACAAATCTCCAAAAGAATAGCCAATAATCATCAGCCGGTTGTTCTCTATCACCTTTCTTGTTAGATCTGAAAGATATACATTATTGGGAACAAATGTCATCTTCTCGTTTTTCCTTAATCCAGAGACAATGTATGGCTGCAAATAATCTTCTCTTGCCTGATTTGACGGATTCTGCTGCCCTCCCATTCTATTCTTAAAAGCAGTCTTATAGTCCCTGTTTTTTACCATATCACGTATACTATATTCAAACGGGTATTCCTTTGCCTCACTGAATAGAATCTGACCATGTAGATGAGCTATAGTTGATAACCTTCCTCTATTTTCAAGATATTTTGTTGCTGAAAACCTACAATAATCCTCACCATCTTTGAGTGGCAAGAAACCATCCTCATATTCACCGAGACTATTTTCTATAGTATTATCATAATTCAGGCTGAAAATATTTGATCTCCCTGACAATGATTTCCAAAAATCCCGATACCATTGCTCTGTTGATGTATCCTCACAAAAAGATGTATCATATTGATTAACAATACTCATTACCGTTTTTTGCAGTCCATATGCAGCCCGAATATATTCATACGTCTGAATTTCTTTTAAGAATCTATCTGGATGTATCAAAGCACCAAACTCAGGAGGTGAAGGCCACGACAAATATTCTTTATGCCAGCAACCACTATATGCAAGACACATTTCAACTACCTGCAACAAAATCTCAAAGTTTAATTGAGACGGGACAAAACGGTCCACACCAGGTCTACTTACATGTTTCAATTTCTCAACAATATAGTCATTGAGTTCACGCAACAAAGGCCTCTGGCCACCTTTAACCTTTTGGATATTAAGTTTAAGAACTTCTTCGGTGATATTCTGCACAGAAGGAAAAGCGCCTTTGTATTCAAAATCCAAAACGGCGCCAGCACCCACTATAATTGTTGTTGCGTCTTTCATCTCAAATAAAATAAGATGATGGAATCAATTATACACCAACTAATCCCGGCCTAAACTCATAAACCACATGTTTAATACCTTCAGGATCATTCTTGCAACAATCAGAATATTTTTTCCCGGAACCACAAGGACAATTATCACTATCATGTAGGCCAGGAAACTCTTTGGGACTTTTATGAATATGTTTTATCGTATAATGCCATGCAGCATATGGATCTTTCCATAATTCCATCAATCCATCTAACAACAGATAATTATAATGGTCTTTCTGTCCCTCCTTTCCATTGCCTAAAAATGCCACAGCGTACTTATGTTCAGGATTATAAACTAGCGAAACACCTTTCAATTCCCATTTATTAATAATATCACTGCAAAATTCTCCCAAATATACACGCCCAGGGAAATGGCCACAATGTTGACGAATAATTCTTTTTTTACCACAAATGCTACATGTACGTTCCTTAATGACAATCTCCGTACTCATGAACATCTTATAAGGATATAAACTTTGAAGCTGTCTAACAATGACACTAATATACTTTACAGTATTCTCTACACCCTTAATATTACGCAACAAGTTGCCTATACTTATTTCGATTTGCTCAAGTAAGCACCATGCATCATAGTATTGCCTGTTTTTAAGCATTGAGAAAACCTTTCTGAAATCTCGATGTATACCGACAATTGTTATTATTGCCCATGCATTATTGGCATTATCCTCATCCTGTTGTTGGCGGTATCTTATCCTTAGTTCATCTATATCAGCGATGGTTTTATCATAGTCGAAATCCTCATCTAACAGATGTTTAATAATTTCTGTGGCTTTTTTATTCATTCCAAAGTCTTTCTATTTCTTCAGCTATTGATTTATAATCCGATGCGGGACCTTCATACTGAAATTCTTTCTTCTTGCCAGTGGAATCCTCTACAGCTATTGTAAAACTAATAACAGCAGGTTGTTGATATTCCGGCAAATCATCACCAGATTCAACTGTTTGTGGTTCACGTATCCTGTCATAGATATAGTTACTAAGTATTCCAAGAAACAGAGGTAATGCAATAGACTTAACTATAAATCGCCCCAACCTCACTGTACGAGAATTTAGTTTTAGTTCTTCATACCCTTCATTACTAATACAAATCTCCACATCTTCTCCCAATTGAGATTGGAGAAAAGCGAATAAATGTAATGTCCCTCCTACAAACGCCTTTGGTTGAGTTGGTATCATTGAAGGTACAATAAGGACATTCGCCTTAATTGCACTCGTTTCCAGCTTCTCCGGCAAATCAAGCATGTCCACCCATTCCTCACGAGAACGAGTTATGCTATTAACTATTAAATTATTCATCTATTAATTGCTTAATATCGTCAATAGTCAATCTATCAGATACATTATTAAACACATCCGCAGTTAATCTCTTTTGCTCCTGCAACTGCAATATTTTCTCTTCAACAGTATTTTTACAGATGAGACGTATCGCTAATACCGGATTCTTTTGTCCAATCCTATGTGCACGTCCAAGAGCTTGATCCTCGACAGCTGGGTTCCACCAATCATCCAATAAAATCACTCTATCTGCTTTAGTCAAATTAAGCCCCACTCCGCCAGCTTTAAGACTAATCAAGAAAACCGGTGTAGAATCATCATTTTGGAATCTCTCAACAGGTGTTTTGCGATCATTTGTATCGCCATATAGACTTACAAACTTAATATTATTTGTATCAAGTAACGATTCCATCTCGTGCAATACACTTACGAACTGAGAAAAAATAAGTGTTTTGCGCCCTTCTGAAATAAAATTCTTCAAGTATACCAGCGATGTATTTAATTTCGTACTCTCCACATGAGAGATACGTTTCAGTTCAATAGGTAAGATATTTGCCGACACGCAGCATTGGCGCAGACGCAATAAGCCTTCTAAGACTATACTATTAACCCTTCCGGAAACACCAGTATATAACGCGCTTACAATTGCTTTATGGATGTAACTATATATCTGCTGCTCTTTCTCAGACAACTCAACATAAACAGTCTTTTCCATTTTCTCCGGAAGATCCTTCAACACCTCTTCTTTTGTCCTACGCAAGATAAATGGTTTCAATAGTTTTCCGCTCCATAACACATATGCTTCCGGGGAACTTGAAAGCCCTCTTTTTTGTAATTCAGAATACATTGATTTCATCTCTGGATTCAACATCAGGAAATGAGACCACATATCTTCAATAGTATTCTCTATTGGAGTGCCAGTTAGAATGATTTTGTGTTTGTATTTTAGTTGCGCGATTGACTTATACTTCTTTGTTTCCCTATTTTTTATGATTTGTGCCTCATCAATTACTATTGTATCATATTGGCTTTTAGTATAATCATCAAGATGGATACGCAGCATGTCATAACTGACAAGAATAAGTTTATCCATCAGTTGGGGAGCAAATCTATTAACTTCACTTTCCCAATTATAAATAAGTGATACTGGAGCCACAATCAGATGCTTCATTTGAACATCCAAACAAGCCAGATGAGCTATAACCTGCAGCGTCTTTCCTAATCCCATTTCATCTGCCAAAAGACAACCTGCTCCTTTTAAACGCATACGTTGCAGCCACAGGACGCCATCCATCTGATATGGTCTTAATTTTGCATGTACTCTTTCAGATAATAATTGCTTTATTCTCTTATCATTGATTTCAACCTCGTTTTGAGAATACAAGGTAATAACGTTCTGTGTAGCACCAGACAAAGTAGCAAGCCCTTTTTCACTACCAGACATAGAGTCCTTGCTGTTAAACAATACGATATTACCATCAGATTCCACATAGTTTCTACTTCTAATAAAACTATCAAGCATTTGGTTTGAAACATCTGCTTCCGATATCCCTACAGTAGAAAACCATGTTATACCACTTGAATTACTATGCGCAAATACCTGAGAATTACTCTTCTTGGATCGATTTGGAACAAATAACGTCCATCCTTTTGACAATATCTCTTTCAATCGCTCCGTATCCAATTCATTTAAAGAAAACAATCCTGTACTTTCGTCATATCCATTATTCAGCACCTTAAGCAACTCTCTTTCTAAATCAATGTCTCGCAATAAGAGCTTTCCTTCATTATCGACAAATAGTGATTGCTTTGAACCGGGCCAAATAGAAAGGTTTGTATTCTCATACCTAAAAGAGACCTCAATATTTTTATTCCATTGGTTTAAATTAGTAACATGTAATTCGCCACTAACAAACTTACCAACTTCATATGTTGTGGTACCTTTTGACTTAAACGGACATTTTGCCTTTTTCAAACTTCCATGCAATCCTTTTTGAGAATAAGACCATTCACAGCTATTTAAAACAGACACAATATCTCTGTTATTCAAATAGTTCTGATTACTTATTTCAAATGATGAAGATGTTGTCGTACCACTCTGATTTACTAAATCCAACAATTGGGATTGTGAGGGGTTAACTTTATGCTTTAACTCATCTAGCGAGACTCGTCTCTGAAAAGGAGAAAGAGTTTTAGCGTTGGTCTCATTGCACACTTCAACTCTAAGAACGGTCTTGCCATCCTTATCCTTCTCATAAATACAGACAAGTCTATAATTCATCTTAGAACTTATAATAGTACATAAATGAGTCTATCATCTTTCTTTCAAGACTATTTATATAATCGTCATTACACTTAATCTGAATTATCTCTTCATCATCCTTTGATAATCGTCCCTTAATGTTACAATCATCTATCCGGCATCCACCGGAGCATATATACCTCAAGTGGCAATCTCTACAAGGAATAATATTGTCAACTGAAGTAGTCATATATAAATCATGACCTTTCTTCATAAAAAACTCGATATCATTATCCCTCACATTACCATAGCTGTCAACTTCAGATATTCTATTGCAAAAATAGACCTCCCCATCTGCACCAATTGAAATACCGCCAAAACCGCAATTCTTGGCAACCAAATTTGGTGTATGCCCCTCCATAAAGTTATTGAAAGAAGCATCTTTATCTACAGCCTTTTCTATTTCAAGTATCTTATTATAAAAAATTCTGTTCTGTTCTTCCGAATAATGAGTGCCCCTACCGCTAAGTATCTTCTTACTCAATTTAAAGAAAACCGGATTCTTACAACGAGACTTAATCACCTCAACCATACTCTTATAAAGCATAGGAGAATCTCCCTGTAAATTGTCAAATGTAAAAGTCGTTGCGACCGATGTTCTTACCCCCGCATTTGCAAATGCAATCACGCTCTCAACAACCTTTTCAAAATGGCCCGCTCCACGAACTACAGCATTGGATGATTCATCAACACCATCAATGCTTATCTGTACTTCCGATACGTATGGAGCTATTTCTTCTATCATTTTACAACTCCATAACAAGCCATTTGTTAAGATAGTAACATTCAACTTTATGTTATGAGCATATTTAACGATATCCAAAAATGACTTCTTCATTAATGGCTCACCGCCAGAAAAAGTAACGCTCTCCCCCCCAGCCTGTTTAAAACGCGACAGGACATGTTCCCACTCACTCAACGATAGTTCATTCTTTAGACTTACCCCGGAATTCATAAAACAATGCTTGCATCTTAGATTACATGCATTTGTTATGTAGCAGTTAAGCATCTTATAACCTTCCAGGAACTGAGGCAGAGGCTTTTGATCAATTCTAGCAAAGTCTCTTGCTGTAATAGAAGCCAGTAGCTTCTTTAGTTCTTCACGACTTGATTCTGATTCAAGAGTGTTGTACACTTCACCTACAGTCCATCCTTCTATTAATTGCTCTAGCATTGAACGTTGGATATCTGATGTCAGTACAATCCAATTAGCCGTCTCAACTGAAATAGCCAACCATCCTTCATGACAGCTACGAAATACTATTTTGCCACCAAAATAGAATCTGTCACTTCCACTCACCAAGCCATGATTCTTCATACAGCATCTGTCTATAAACAAATTGTGTTCCTGAGCCACCGACCCGGGAACACAACCCAATTGGGTAAGTTATTTATACTAATCCTTGATCAGGGGATTAGTTTTGATTAACATCGCAACGCTTGAAGCAATACATTGCGCCAACGCGCTCTGCATCTCCAGCAGTCTTTGATTCCCAATTGAAAGAAATCTTAAGATCTTCCATTGTAACAAATTGTTTTTTAGTTAGATAATTAATTATTATATAGTCTCAAATACTCAATTATTAAATGCACAGCACTTTCAGCATCTGCAATTGATACCACCTCATTTGGGGTATGCATATATCGGCAAGGAATGCTCAGTAACCCAGCTGCAGCACCAGTTCCTGCAACCTGAATAGCCCTTGCATCTGTTCCAGTGCGTTTAGGAAGAGCCTCCATCTGATATGGTATATTTGATTTTCTTGCAACGTTTAGCAACTTATCGCTAACTGATTTGTGCATATTGGGGCCAACTGCTATTACCACACCAGCTCCTAACTTGATATCACCATCTTTAACCACCGACATAGTGGGATAATCGGTTGCATGAGTCACATCAATGGCTATGCCAACATCCGGCAATATTCGTTCTGTAACAGTCTGAGCACCCACAGAACCAAGTTCCTCTTGTGCTGAAGCCACAAAATATACATCAGCATTAGTCTGACCTAGTTTTTCTGCCACGGCTATCAGTATTGCAAGTCCAATCCTGTCATCAAGTGATTTGGAGGCAACTATCTTATCTGACAATAAAACAGGTTCTGATATAATAGTGGCCACTTGGCCAATGTGAACTTTTTGTTCAGCGTCTTTCTTATCTTTAGCCCCTATGTCAATCCACAAATCCTCTGGATTAATAGTTCGGGGTGAATCAGTCTTATCCTGTAAATGTATTGGTTTTTTACCAATTACACCTATCACGGATCCATTAATCCCTTCAATTGAGATTTTTTGACCAGGAAGTAAACTTGTATCTACGCCACCAATCTCTTTAAAATAAAGAAAGCCTCGCTCATCTATGTAATGAATCATAAGACCGACTTCATCAGCATGAGCAACCAACATCACCTTACTTCCCGAACCAGTTTTATGAGCAATGCAATTGCCTGTCACATCAGTTTTCACCTCAGTAACATATGGTGCAATAGACTGACCGAACAAGTTAATTACCCGTTCTTCGCTTCCTGAAGGCCCTACAGTCTTAAGTAAGTCCAGTAATATATCTTTAATCGTATTAGCCAAAATCTACCACAACTATTTTATGCAAAGATAGTATATCTATTTTGCCCATAAAAGACTTTACCAAATAGTTTTCAACACTTTTGATTATGATTTCATATTACACCAATAGAAGCAAAATGAAGTATTTATAAAACGATTGTATCACTCTTGAGGACTCTTAACAACTTGAGGACTCTTATCAACTATGGGATTCTTAACAATATATATAACCACACTTAATCGCTTATTCTCATCTGCTTTATCATCAAATCTGCTAATTACAGTATTATATAAAGAATTGCCCCAACTCATTTTCACATACTTAATGATAGATTCAGAATCCTCTTTTGACAGAACACCAATTATCCTCGGTTCCTCATCCCCATCAACGTTTATCTGTACATAGACTTTTTCTTTATCCTTATCTTCACAATAACCCAAAAACAACTTATTGTTTACATTAAGTTGCGACCATACCTCCTCGGTCAAAGCATCATACCTGTTGGTCTCACAAACGTAGCATTCTTTCAAAAATTCTTTTTTCATATCACCCATATAGTTTAATTTAATAGTTAAAGCGTTGTTCCATAGACATCTCTCTTACCCTATCAAGCCATTCAATAATAGCTCTAGGAGAGTTCTGATATTGTTCAGTTTGGTTACGTTCAATCGCTAGTGCCATCAATGAGAACTCTCTTTCAAGTGAAGTAGAGAATATACCTTGGTCATCAGTATTGATGGAAACTGAGATGTCATGCCTTGGATATGGAGTATTTAAACCATAGTTAAAGAAACGAACAATTGGGTGCTGATCATACCGTTCTATTTCACCAATCTTGAAATTTGAAGAAGGATTACACTCAATCGCGATATGTCGTTGCTCTATCTTTTCTAGTAAATGCTGCTGAATCTTTTCTAAAAGTGTATTCCATTCCTCTCGATATATCTGAGGTATTGACAATGTTTCACCTATGTTTCGCTTATTAGCATATCGTGGAGAATGATAAGCATCAAATAACTGTCTTGCATTCTCATTTTTCAGAGCAGACTCCGAACCCACATTGTGATTCAAGGCCGCATATGACCATTGTTTATCTATTGTGCTCTTTTGGGCCATAGATTCCGAATCCAATTCAGTACCCACAATAGGTGAGTTTCCTCTAAGCAACCATGAAAGATAATAATCATCAATATCATCAGGCAACGTCTCTGCAGGTTTCTCTTTGAAAAGTGAATCAATAATAGTTTGTCCTGGCTTCCGTGCATCATTATATATCTCAGAGAAATACCGTAGGAACATGATGTCTATCCACCCGCATAGTTGAGTATACCCAATCAGACGTATACATTTATGATGAAGCCAGGCCAGATTATCCAAGATAACCTGTTTGCTAGCACAAATGGAATAATACCGCTTAGCATAGTATTCACGCACATCTGTTCCCAACACTAATGCATGTCCGAGTCGATCGCCGTTCTTAAGATTGAGGAATATCAAAGCTTCTTCCACAGCTCTGAGTCCATCAGCTATGTCCATAAAGTCTTCACCTACATGATATGTAATCCTCAAATCATTAGGATAATCATCTATTTCCTCATTAATCTTCACCTCATGCCCTCGTAAAAATCTAAATGCCTGAGCATATATCTCCGGGCGACAAAATATCTCAGAATTAGCCGCATCAAGCCCAACTACTTTTCCAACCAAATTGTTTCTTGCCCAATTATCCCTATTACTCCTAAAATTATATATGGCGTAAGCTTGCTGCCTTATTTCTTCCCTCAATTTATAGTGCTGATATTTATCAATATCCTTCGGCTCATCCCTTTTTTTGATGAAATGAAAAATAAAGTTGTAGTGATCCCAATATTCTGGGGCTATCTCTTTATTAATCTCATCTAGTGACTTAATGATGCCTTCTTCTGTATTCTTGGGGACTATTCTAGCTTCAATAAACCTATTAGTTTCTTTTCTTCCTAATCCTTTACCCTTTTCCAGAAAGCCTTCCAAGGCAGCTTTGTAAAGCAAATGGTTATATTGGCTTTCTATCATATAATCAGTCTTTCTCTCTTCAAAACTGGCAAAATTTGCAAAACCGACCCTGTCATTCAACTGCATGACTTCATTTCTGAAATGATTCTTATATGAAAGGTATGCATAGAATAGTGTAGCAATATCCTTTCTTTCTCCACAGTCGTCGCTATAGATACTCCTAAATACTGAATACATAAGAGACCTCTCAGATGCAAGAACTTTATTTTCGATAGGTTCTTTTTCGTAATGGTTTACGGGAATATAGTCTATTACGTCATCATCTGTTATACCAGCCAGTTCTCTAAATTTTTCCAACATTCTGGAATGTGTGTTTGCAAAAGTGGAATCCAATTTCTCCTGAAGGCTAATCTTGTATGCTTCGATAACATCCTGTTCCTTTGGAACTACAAGTTCATTTTCATTCAATATCCTCTGTAACTCAGCTAATGTTATAGTTTGAGGCAAGCAACCACATGCACCTGCAAGATAATATCTAATTGCACAGGCTTTTCTTACAGACTCATACAAATCGTCACTGGAACCCTTATACTTAAAATATGGGTGTTCTATCTCAAAATGCTTTTGCATTATCCCAATATGGTTCATAAGGCAAATCCAACTCAGATCGAAATTGAAAGACGACCCTTTTAGATGCATATGTAGTTCTGCCATAGGTTTCTCAAAGATGTAATTGAGTTCCTTGCAATCATGTCCCACAAATGAAGCCCAGTCAAAGCTCTTCCTTTCTTTATCCAGGACTAAATCTCTTGAGGCTAAGAAAGATGTCGTTAATAAATCCTCACCCACTTGTGTCGTAAGTAAATGCCAACGAAGAAGATATTGATACTGACATAGAGGATCTCCATCTTTTATTGAAAGACACTTGGCAGAGAAGTATAGCAGTATATTGAATACTGAAGGGATTATATTAAATTTTAAATCTATACAGTTTTCATCTTGTTCCATCCATTTGAATTGGACAATCTGGCATAGCATTGTTAATTGATCAATAGTACTATCATTATCAACTTGAAGTAGTTTGTTGACAATCGTTGATTCCTTGATAGAAGTGTCCAAGTGAAGGATTTCTTTTGATTGTTGATGGCCGTTTATATAGCCACCAGCATCTAATATTTCGTCTCCTCCTACTTTCTCAAATAGTGCTTTTATAACTGTACTGATATTTTCCATAACTAAATTCTAGTAGAACCGATTACGTATCCTCAAATTAATTTTTCTACTTCATCAATTACAATAATTGAATTACTTATTTTTCCACATCAGAATTATCAAGACACAAACTGCTATTTGCCTAATCTAACATCACAACTCCCCCGGCAAATAAAACTGTCCGCAGTCACTAATAGGAATTGTGGAAACAGAAATATTAGTAGGCAGCACGGCCTGCATAGCCTGTCTGACAGCTGAAGTATTGATGTCCTGAACATACACCTTCTCCAACTTAGGCATGTTTCTAAACACAAACCTATCCATTTCTCTATTAAAGTATGGGAATGAATAACCTATCACAACTACCTGTTCTGTGTCTTCAATAGTAGATTGAATCGTACTCAACCAATTCTCTTTATTACTTGATTCCTCCCATGCAAATGAGAGATGGTTATAGAATTGGAAGTCCAATTGACTGGTATCTATATGAATATTACCATAAATGATTATCAGTTGAAGAGATACTGGTAATCTCTTCTCATTTAGAATAGAATTAATGATTGGTGAATCCACAAATGATGCTCTTCCGTTCAGTTTAATAATTCTTCCATTATCTGTTATTCCAGGCCACTTGCCTTTAGTATTCTTCTCATATACAATTAATCCATTACCTGTGCCATAAGACCGATATGCATGCTCAATTTGTGAATCATAATTCCATGATAAGATACTTATATCATGGGGAAGATTCAGTTTGGGCATCTCAAGAACATTAGCTAAAAATGTGTCATAACGATTATCCGGCTTATGCTCAATTTGTTCCCATAAGAAAAATGCACACAATACATCCTTTAGTTTTTCAAAGCCCCTTTTATTTTGTGTCAAATATAGTTTACGAGCATACGTATCAATTGTAGCATGTTCCTGAATTCCGACAATAAGGCTGTCAATATCTTCAATCAGCCTTTTTTGAAACTGTTCAACTTCGGCTGGCTCTGCACTAAACCAATTCCATAAATACATTAATCTATCAGGAATACTAACAGATGAGATACTTGCTCTAAAAGCATTAAAACGTGATGGAATCTCTGAAACAACAGGTATTCCCTCCTGTATTCCACCAAATTCATCACGTTTACCGTAGCTTGCGCCTGCTCCTAGATAGTATATCGTTTTGCTCATACTGTTTCATTTTGAATCACTTAATCCATTCTCTTCACTCTTTAATCTTACTCTTCTGCAAAATTATCATATTTCTCCACCCCCACAATACCTGTTGAAAACTTCACCATCACAATAATCTTTTAACACTACCGATCCACCTCCAGTCTATTGTATCGCAGACAAACAACAACACCTCCCAGCATCCCCAAAAGATGCCAAGAGGTGTATCTTCAATAATTCCAAAATCTGAAAAACCGGATTAGGACAAATAAACGAGAAATGACTTTATGAGATATATCTCCCAACTGTCACCTAATGTAGTCATAGAGACTGTTACGCACGACAACAACCAATCACTTCCCCGCACCGTACGCCCCATCCTTAGCCTCAAAAATAGTAGAAGCCTCATACACCTCAATTGAGTGCCAAGCTCCCTGAGGCACCTGGATACCAAACACGCCGTCTTTGGGGCAAACCCTAAACCGGGCGGTCTCCACAAACTGAGTCTCGTCCGCCGCCGTCTCGCCATCATGCACAGACCCGCCGGTATCCATGCCAGCCATCTCCTCATAGAATACCCAGTCCAGACATCCCTCCAGGCAAACCACCGTCTCGCTAGTCTTGAGGTGCCGATGAATAGGCACACGCGTCCCCACCTCCAGAGCGTTCAGCATCCGCTGGCTCCCGTCGGCCGGTGTCGTTCTCAGATCATAGTTCTGCCTGAGACGCTCATTCACCTGCGCTTTATCATGTAGAGCCGATAACAACCCTCTATTCAACAACTGGACCTCCATATTATCTTCCTGCTATTGTGATTTAGAATTAATGACCTCAATTATGTGATCTTATAAAATTCCATGTGCTCGTGCAATTATGTTCGCCTGATGGTTTAAACCTCTATTCATCAATTCACGAACAAGAATATTTATTGGCGGCCAATTGCTCATATAAGGATTGTTATCTGGACCGGTATACAGTCCACCACCTGGACCAGTATACAGTCCAACACCTGGACCGGTATATAATCCACCACCTGGACCAGTATATAATCCACCACCTGGACCAGTATATAATCCCCCACCTGGACCAGTGTACAATCCACCACCTGGACCTGTATACAATCCACCACCTGGACCTGTATACAATCCACCACCTGGACCTGTATATGCACCTCCACCTGGACCCGTGTAAAGGCCTCCGCCTGGGCCAGTATATAGTCCTCCACCTGGACCGGTATACCTATTTCTTACCCACATATTTCAGTTTTTTGTTTTATTGTATCAGTGATAACTAATCTGTTTTTTTTGAAATCACATCCGCCTCAACGCCACCTCAAACGCCTCCGCATAGAAGCACCCAGCCTGGCAGCCCCGATAAGCCGCAAAACCCTCGATAGCCTCTTCACTACGAGGATGCGGATAAGGCCTCATCACACCACGATACATACCCAATGCTTTCACCTTGGCTTCCACACCCTCTTTACCAATCTCCACCCACGTATTAGGCTGGAATCGGTTCATGGCCGTGTTCAGCGCCCATTCAGTACAAGAAGGCACTTCCATATACCAAAATTCCTGTATAGGTTTCACCTCCGGCCTGCGCTGGAACAGACGTATCGCCTCCTGGCAAGCCATAGAAGTCTGCAGATGGTCATTATTAGTATCCGCAGGATGATGCGTGATGATGATGTCCGGCTCACTCTCCTTGATGGCACTTTCGATAAACTGTACCAGCTGCAGATGCGGCACCGTGTTCATCTCGATGTTCGGGAACGTCCCTTCATACTCCTTGTTCACACCGATGTATTTCAATGCCGCATGCGTATCGTCATCCAGTTCCTTGTCATCCGGACGGAACGCACGCGCCTTAGCCTCCGTGCACATGATACACACATCCACCTGGTCACCATTGTGAGCCCATTTCTATATCGATGTTCCTGCACCCAGCACCTCATCATCCGGGTGCGCCACTACGATTAAGTACTTCATATTCTTTTCTTTAGTTATATATTCTGTTTTCTCGCCACGTGGCGAGATTTGTTGTCTGTTGACCTAAAAACGCCAACGGGTTATTGACGATTTCAAATTTACTATTTTTATTGACTCCGATAAATCCACCGCTTCAGGCACATTTGCGGTCAAGCCCGCAAAAGAGCCTTCCGCTCCCCGCACAGAGAGGCCGCCCGCCAGGGCGTGCGCCCACTCTGTCTTTCCTGCCCGCAAGGTCAGGCGTACTGATTCTTCCGTTTATTATCCTCCATCAACGCCAGCAACTCCTTAAACCTCTCCACCCTATCCAGCTTCAATTCTCCAGCGGCATAGAGCTTCTTGTTATGCTTGATCCAATTGAGATACAGCCCACGCTCATCATCATGCTTAGACGGATTACGCTTATTGTTCTCTATAAACGCAACCACCTCATTGTATTTCAGCAGCCACTTCCCGTCTTGTGTCATTGCCGTCAAAAACGTTAATAGTCCTATATAGCAACACATTTAGATGCTTATGCACCGTTCTCTTCGCTAGTACCTTCAGAACTCTCTTCTAAGGGGAGAATATTCAATCTCTCAATCAAAGCCTTGAACTCCTCATTTGAAGAACTTCCGTGAAGTTTGATCAATTCATTTTTTAAGTCAGAAGCCTGATCAATATAATCCTGAAGGAGTTTCTCATACCTCTTTGAATCGCCAAGTATTATTGACTGTACGGCATCCTGACCAATAATAGGTTTCAACACTTTGTTCAAGAATACTACCTCGTGATTCCTCGTCTGCTCAAAATAATGGTGTAATTTCTGGAAGATAAAGAGGCTTATGCTATACGTATTACTTGCAAACTTGTCCATCGCTTCATTCACCTTTGTAGAAACGCTGGTAAACTTCACGCGACTCAGGAGAGTGGTTAGCACCTCTTCATCCATCGTGTTTTCCACGATAGTTCTACCACATATCCCATCAATCAAATGATTGACAATCTCAACGACATTGGTAGGATTAGCCCGCCAGAAATCAGCATCCTTTACAACTCGCCTCATCATCTTGGGCCAGTAGTTTCCTGCTATCCAGACATTTGAGCCATCCATAAACTGATTCCATGCCTTGCTACCACAATCCTTGTAGTACTTTTCGAGCAATGCCTTTGAAAAGTCGTTCTTATCTGCCACTAGAGCATCTATCCAGGCTTCTTGTGGCAGAACAGCAGCAAAATCTATTTTTTCTTCTTCTTGCGTTAAGTCTTTTCTGCCCCAATCGTTCAAGTACCGTATGACATCTTTTCTGTCTGCCCCAGTCCTGGTTACTATAGTTACCATTTCGTTGACAACATCTTTCGTATCAGTAACCTTTCCGTCATGGAGGTTATTCTTAATCAGATATGCAGTAAATTGGGCGTATACCGTAGTATTTACCGTCTGGCAATTCTCCCATATCTTTTTTGCTGATTCATATTTAAACGCAACCTTGGCCATAGCCTCGTAGTCTGTATCGTTTAGGCCGTTTATTTCTTTTTTAGCCAACATCAGCAATACTCTGTAATCAGGCTTTAGTTCACCATCATACTGTAGTCCATTAAGATACGTACTATCAAGATTCAATTTCATCGGTTCATCGTACAATATCTTTAGGACCTTTATCACTGGCTCAAAGTTATTGCTCGTCACTTCTTGTCCCTCTATCATCTTTCTAGAGGCTTCCTTTAACCTACGGTAGTCGAACCGTTTATCCCCAACAGTCAACTTCACAACATCGGAGACATCATCATTATTAGCTATCTGTTCTTGGCAAAATGTATTTAAGTCATCGTTAGCACAATAAATAGGATAGTTCTTATAATCCTCTTTAGCCGCTCTGACATACTCAACAAAGTCTGTATTTACCATTTGCCCTTCGGGCAGTTCTATCGGAAGTTCCAATCCTTTTGCATAGTCTGAGAAGTCTTTATACACCTTATACCACTCAACCCCTTTATGTGTATTTTCACTATTGGTAAACAGTTTTAGGAAATGCTTGCCAATAGACGCCTTATCAGTGCAATGAATCATCAAAGACTTTACTTCATCCCTAAAAGAGTTTTCCTTCCCTTTGCTATTCTTATACAATTTCGCAAGTTTTTCCCAGACGGCTTCGAGATTAGCGGCATCTTGTTCATTCAGATTTTCAGGAGCAAGTACAGCCACATCATTGATTGCATTATTCAGCAGTGCGGCATCCATATTATCCACCACTTCCCTCAAAATACTGTAGAAGTGTACATTCCTTGTCGCATAACCAGCAAAATCACCAACTACCGAATTATTAAGAGCCTGGTTAATTAGGTTCTTAATTGGCAACTGACCAGCATCTTTAATATCCACGCCGTATGTAAGAGCGGATATTTCCGTATCTAATTCATCTGTTTGTTCATATAAACTCTCTACCCCCTTCAAATAAACCCTATTTACTATACTATTCTCTGATGATTTCAGTATCTCATCCTGATTTAGCAGGAACAAAGCCATACTTGACAGTTTTACTTTCTCACCCCACTGATTTGTCAGCGATACAAGTTTATTGATAAATGAGATGATATCTCGAATGTTGGGGGTTGGATTCTTCAGTCTGTAACTGCGGTTAATAAGTTCTTGCTCATCTCGCTTCCCAAAGGCTCTCTCAAAAAGTTTATCGAAAACTACCTTATAATCCGTGATAATTGGCTCGGGAATTCGATATACAACAGGAAAAGTCTTTTCAATAAAATAGTTCGTTAACTGTTCTTTATCTTGTGCATCACTAAAGGCATTCGCCAAATGCTTCCTATCAAAAGGAATAATGCACCAGACTCTTTTATAACCACAATCTGCGAAGAATGTCTGTATGGATGACCATAGCTGCCTAACTTTCTCTCTGGGCAATCTATCCATATTATCAAAAACAATAACCAGTTTTAGGTTTTCCTCAAGAGCATCAGACAAATCTACCATCCATTCTCTAAACTCAGAAATCGAAGGCTCCAAATCGCTTATAGTATATGTGGTTGTATCTGTCCTTCCTGATGTTTGATACATCTGCCACATCTCACTCCATGACCATCCTATCAATTTATTTTTCTCTTCCTCCGTCTCAGCTTTTGCCTTCGCCTTTTTCTTCTGGTGCATCATCCAGCAATAACCAAGTAGGGGTACAAATGCAATTACAGTTGCAAAGTATGTGTACCAACACGGCGTACTGCTCACCTTGATAGAATTCAGAAGCGGCACCAGCAAACCGGTTAGCACCAACATCAACAAAAAGAATTTGGTAGAATCGTAAATTGATGGTATCGTAACATTATGCGTAGAGGACTTTCTTGAAGTTAATAGATCCACCCTCTCTTGCCATGTGCATTCTTGTGGTTTAGGACTTACATCTAGCGCACTGCTATACATCTTAACCTGAGTGTCTCCAACCAGTTTCTCATCCTTGATTAACCTGTTAGTCAACAGTTGTAATAAGGATCTTCTTTGAAGATCTTCCTGATTACCCCACGCATCGTAGGTAAAGAAGTAATAGCCTTTACCCAATTTGTTCTTTAATTGGAGCAAGGTGTTTGACTTACCAGAGCCCCAAGAACCCTCAATACCAATAATACGGGGCAGAGCTTTTTCTTTCTCCTCATCATCTTTGGGAGCTGGTTTAGCATCAACTTTAAGGATATGCTGCATCAGGGCTATAGCCACTTTGTCTTGTGACTGACCATCAAATAAATCCTCACCTAAAGGTTTATTAGAAAGAAATTCTGCCTTCTTTGCCATTGCCATACTTGTTATTTGGATTAACAATCTTCATTCTAGTAGTTCTATCCCCCCTACTTCATTATCTCTTTTATGATATCAAACAGCTTATACATCTGAGAGTAAGACTTGTACACTTCAGGCTCCATTTCATGCAACTTGTCCAGTTCACGAGACAGTTCAATGGCCCTCTCCATATTACCCTTCTCTTTCAACTCCTTGTAGATATGAGTCTTGTTGAAGAAAACCTCCGTCTTGTCATAGTTAGGAATATGTTTCTTGAGTTCTTGAGCCACGGCATCATAGTCTGCGTATTCCTTACTAGACGGTCTGGGCATAAAATGCATCAGAAACCAGTATTCCGTACATGGACTAGACTCCACAAAGATGATCTTGGGATTATCCCTTTTCAACGCTTGATAATGCTCCATTTTTTCGTGGTTACCTTCAATCACATCCATGTCTATCAAGCACAATACATAATCGTAGCCGGCGTTAATCCGTTCTTTTGCCAGCCTAACAATATCATCAATGTCAGAGTGTTTGGGTATACCAGGCACAAGACTAAACCTGTAGCGTTCAGTTGTGCGCATATCATCTACATAGCGATACTCTGTAAGTCCCTCGCCAATGATAGCTATGCTCTTCCGTACATTTCTATTCTCCGTCTTCCTGGTCATAATACTCATCCATATCCATATAAATACTGTCCAGGAAAGGCAGGTTCACAAGTTTTTCCTGTCTATATGCATTGTAAACAGAAAGAGTCTTGTGAAGGCCAAGTGTTGACAACCTTATCAGTTGCGTCTCACCACAATCGTTCTTGTCTGTGAACCAAATCACATCCCTACGAATATAATCCTCATCTAGAAGGTTAATGTCATGTGTCGAGACTATCAACTGTCCACCTCGCTTGCTATTCACCATGAACACTTTTATAAAATAAGAAAGCAACTCATAGTGAATACTCGTCTCTATCTCGTCAATAGGAAGAATGACACCGTGAACCAACAAGTCATAAAGAATCGTAGCTAGGCCCATGTATCTCTTTGTTCCTCGAGACTCCAATTCTTCGCCAAGTTCTTTATCACCATTACTGGTATGATGCAGAAAAAACATCTGATCCGAATGCAACGTGCCCTTTTTCAGTGCTTCTTCTTTTGCCTTTTCTGGGATACCGGAGGTATTCTTGATTATCAGTTCCATCTCAGGAGTAATATTAACCTCCTCTTCATGGAGAGAAATATCAGAGATATTGAAGTCTGAAGCTTTCAAGAAGTGAAGGATGAATTTTTTTAACCGTCCATCTCTATCTCTTGATATACTGCGTTTTGTAAAACCCATCAGGCTGCTCTGCGGATACATGATTGGAGCAATCCTTTGCGAAAAGAAATCATATACCAGATTCAATCGTGACTTCTCAACATTTGTCTTTCCAAAAGCAGCAATAACCGTACGTTTAATAAAGGTATTTCCTTCTATAGCCTCTCTGCTTTTCTTGACCAACCCAACTTTTCCACCAAAGACAATATCCGTAGCTTCTTTTTCGGCATTATAGGTACGCTTATACAACAAAGTGGGTTGAACTGATGAATATACCTGAAGGGTTTCCTCATAAATAACCTTATTATCCAATACCAGATTGAGTTTGTATTTCTCCCTGTTCAGATAGAATGTCATTTCAAACTGAGTTCGTTCCTTGTCTGATACATCATCAAGTAAAAAAGGAACGACTCCAATCTCATCACCTTTATTCAAACTGTCATTGACCATGAACTGCGAGAAGAAATCGAGTGCCTTCAGTATGTTTGTTTTACCCGAAGCATTAGAGCCATAAATAAAACCTATTTTCAAAAGCGATACACCGTCAGCTACCTCTTCAGTATATATATCACGAGAGGCATCATCATTCGTCGGGATAAAACTCAATATTTGCTCATCTCGCAACGAATTAAAGTTTCTGATCTTGAATTCCGCTATCATATATTATCAGTATTAAATTACGATACAAATATATCACAAAATTAAATTTCAAGCAATTTTATTTTAATATTTTGCAAGAAATTCACGATTTCCACATATAAAATATGCCAAATTGTCATTTTTAGCATTATGGCATATTAATTGTCATTATTAAGAATGAGTCCTCGAATTTAAAACCCTGCTCTAAAGGAGGCAGAGAGGACTCATTAAGATTTATGGATAGTATTGTTATACTACAAGTTTGGAACAAGGGACAAGCCGTACCAGGATACGACAGTTCTAAGTATCGCAAGGACCAGTGTGGAGCCTGGATGAGATACAGTGATTATGGTAATCGCTCGTCAATCTATGGCTGGGAAATAGACCACATCACACCGCAATCAAAAGGTGGAAGTGACGCTCTATCAAACTTGTGCCCCTTGCAGTGGGAAAACAACATGGCTAAGTCAAATGGAAGACTTAGTTGTGCAGTGACTTCAGAAGGAGACCGTAACAAGCGTCTCTGAGCTATTGTTATTCCGCGACACGAGTGGCAGTTCAACGTCACGGATTAGTATTCAGGTTGCAGTGTTGGCTCACTGCAACTTGATTCATTCTTTTCACTCTTACTCCTACCTATCAAAACAAGCTATAGCATAAACTCTCACACCAAATGCAGCTCCAATCTATTTCCCAGCAAAGCTCTCAATAGTCTCCCTAAGCCCATCCACAGCCCGCACCGGCATAGCCGTAATCACCAAAGCCCCCTTGATCTTAGCATTAGAAACCACATAGTTCTCAGTCAACTTCTGCATTCGTAAACTGTTCAGGGGCAAATGCAGCCACCCGCCCAACCGAGCCACAAAGAACATCAACCCCTTGGGCAGTCGCCAGATATGCGCTTTCTTGCCCAGGGCACTGCATATCACCTCTATCAGTTCGTTGGGGTGAAAGCTTAATTGCATCATAAGAAACACCATTCTCACTGCATATCACCTCTATCAGTTCGTTGGTGGATAGCGCTTCATCATCACCCATGTGATAGATGCCGCTGGGAGCATCCTTGGTCAGGAGGCCCTTGATCACCTCCTGCAGGTTGCCGATGCTCGTAAACGAACGTCTGTTCTCAAAGGCACCCAGTGGCCAGGGAATTCCTTTGCTCACCACACCATACAGCAAGTTCAGATTACCCTTGTTGCCAGGACCGTGAATCATACACGGACGCATTATGTACACCTTCTTTCCATCCACCACAGCATCCTCATCCGTAAAGTTATGGAACGGACGCGTCAGAGCCTCAAGCAAGTTTGAACCCATTCTCTATATAAAGCCGATAAAGACGCGAGAGCAAAGAAACGATAGTTCGCTTTAGGCCGATGCCGATTAGCGTACCAAGTCGAGATATGCCCCAACTAAAGCTCCCTCTCCGCCTGCACGAGCTTCATAGCCTCATCCAGCCGCTCCTCATACGCCTGCTGCTCTGCACGGCGCTTGCTGCCTCCTGCAGGCGTGAGAAAAAGGTAACGGAAAAACTGGCCGATTCCTTTGAAAAAACCTTTTACTGTCATATTATTACTTTTGAATCATACATACTCGATGCCCATACAACCCCATAGCCGCCACTCTCCTGACTCAACACCACGTCTTCTATGACAGCCCCATCATCATTGTGAGTAGTCACTCTAACCTTGCCTCGCAGGATAACGAAAGACTCATCCTTCGTTGGGTGCCGATGGATGGGCACCACAGTCCCTGGCTCCACCGCATTCAGCATCCGATGACATTTATCCTCCAACGACTGATGAAAGTTATAATACCTTAGCCTCTGAACTAACCTCATTCAACAGTTCCTCATCAATAATCCTCATAACTTTCCTTCAATCTAAGTCCGATGCCCGATAACGACCGATACCCCTAACACCAGTTTTAATTCCCACATCCAGGCCGATAAGTGATAGTATCGGTAGTGTTTTACAAGTTATGGATGCCTTTGTCTTTTATAGCTAAGGTGTCGATTTTACTTTGCAAAAATCTGTCGATTTGCCATTGCCCCAAAATGTCGATTCAAAATCACTCGTTACAAATGTCAAGTGCCCTGAGGCGCCTGGATGCCAAACAAACCTTCCCTGTAGCAGGCCCTAGTCCATGGGGCCAGTGTAGTTAATCATTAAATTCCCAACTCAGTCAGTATAACCGCAATCATCAGCACCGTCTGTCAATGCTTCCCGCTGCGCGCCAACATGTAGTAGTTTAATTCACCATATCTCGCAACACAAACCCTGTTACAGAACTTTTGTTCACCATAAAGTTAAGAATAGCTCTCACCTGTTCATGTAATTTTTGATTCTTTCTAATCTGCATCTTGTTCGCATATATGTATTCCATCATAACTTGTTCAAGATAGAAAATAGCATTGGTACCTGCTAGATTTATCTCAGGATGATAAGCAACGGCCTTAGCTATCCATTCCATACCTTCTCTTTGATAGTTATGAGCAATACTATTTAGCGCTTTAGCCATGCATTCAATTGCGACAGCACTGCCTCTTGTATTTTCTGCAATATACTCAAAAAACCCCAAATCTTCTTTCCTCAAGCAACGCCATTCTTTAATTCCTTCATTCCATTGTATGTTTAATAGATACGTTCGCAGTTGTTGATCATTTCCCCATCTAACAAGATCTGGTATCAGGACTCTATAAGTATTCCATATCCTCCAGAACCTATCAGGTTTATTTAGTCTATCTGCTTCTATAATTATATGTGTTAAGAAAGAATCACCCAAGTAACGTTCTTTTACAATGGGCTTGGTGTATTCTATGCAATCTAAAATCGCATCATTATTGATCCTAAGAAACATTTTAGTAAGATTCTCTATTACAGAAAACATCTCTTGGACACCTTCATGCTCTTCTTTGAGCATATTGGGAATCTGTTTTAGATAATTAACCGTATGCGAAACCATGATATCATCAGGCGAATCCGGGATTATACCAGTTATGACATTTAATACAAAGATGTCATCTAGTCTTTCGTCAGCCTTAACACATTTTAGAAAGCCGTCCACTAAACGATGCATAGCCTCGGCTTCCTTTTCCCATAGTTCAAATGTGCGGACAGATAATAAAACACAATCCCTAGAACTCAGATCGTTTCCATAATCAGGTGCCAACAAGCAACTCAAAAGAAATCCAAAGTATTTATCTTTTTCTTTGGGGAATAGTTCGATTAAACGGGGTATTATATGAATACATGCAATCGTACCATCCTTCACATCGGTTATCCCACTGAAACCTATAAACTTCTGCTCGATTATGTTTTTGCACCATTCTAGTTCCTCTTTTGTTAATTGTTCAGTATAGTATTTTATCAGACAAGGTGCGACCCATGTCGTTGTATCGGCATCTGTAAAGAAAGGCTTTCTTCCGTTTTTCAATTCTGATTGTAAAGTTTTTGCTTCTCGCAAAGCTTTTTTGGCATTATTATCATACGTTTGAGTCGAAGGTGTTTCCCCTATCATTTTTGCCCTTGCCCAATTATACAGGCCAAGATATTTATACATCTCTTGTTGATCAACAGCTGCTTCATCACTCACCTTTCTTGCTTCTTCTCCAAGCTCAGTATCAAATTGTATTTGTATACCACCTTCTACTTCCTTTTGTTCTCTAATCTTCAGCCTTCTCCTATCCATTCTGGAAAGCTGTATTTCAAGTAGTTCCAGATTATTCTCTTTATCCAACAGTTTCCTATGTTCATCCAATATTGCGTAGATGGTTTGTATCAATGAATTACCCTCCTCCTCACTCAATTCCTTTTGATTACCAAAGAACTGATAGTTTAGGCATATTGTCTCTAAAGATGTTTTTCTGAATTCTTGTTTACAAGTCTCC
This sequence comes from uncultured Bacteroidales bacterium, assembly GCA_902763885.1. Taxonomy (GTDB): domain Bacteria; phylum Bacteroidota; class Bacteroidia; order Bacteroidales; family Bacteroidaceae; genus Colenecus. Next base: position 147,787 of record CACWTU010000004.1, read on the forward strand.
AAACGTTCTTTGGTTACATTAGGATTAAGCGTATATCCAATCCCATAAAAGGATTCCATTTCATTTTCGCTCATGGCACGTTGATTATCTGTAGCAAAGAAAACTACGGTTCTAAACAATATTAGAGCTTCCCTCCAATACTTATTTGGATATGCTAGCACCAAACTGGCCACCACTGCAGATAAGGAAGATGAATGAGACTCAAACAATAGTCTTCTCATTATATGCTTACATTGATCATACTGTTCTTCCTTTGAAAGGTTCAAAAGATACTCCTCTAAAGCCATATGGACAGATTGGAGTGTATATGATACCTGCGCTCCCATCCCACGATACATTCCCCATAGAGTTCCATTATGCCATTGCCAGTTCTTAACGCCATCCTCATCTTTTATATCTACTTTTACTAAAGGCTCTTGACAATCTGATTGGACATAGGTTTCAACACATTCATTTATTAGCTTTAGTATGAAATCAACAGCCGTCTTTTCATTAGACACCAGCAGAGTGAATGTTGGGGTTTGTCTAGCACCTGGCGGGAAATATCGTGCTGCTATTCTATCTTCATCAATTCCAAAGAAATACCCTTGAAGATGCAAATGATGGTACCTATCATTTGCATCTTCTTTCTCTTTCCAGTAGAATAGACACAAATCAGCAACGACCTCTGGCAGGGCCATCTGGATGTTAAGTGCGCTGGCATTCTCGCGGAGAACAAAAAATGGGAGATCATCACTCAGTATTTTATCTGCCATACATTTCTTAAGCATAACCGTCAGTTCGTCCTTAATCATCCATGCAGAATTGTTGATAATATCGCACACCTGTTTCTTTACGCTATCATGATAACGAAAATCATGGTAAGTACTGCATTGATAGTATTCCAAAACCATCAAGCCGACCTCTCGAGTTGTATCTGAACGATAGTTTGACTTCGTCCAATCCTGCAGAACAGGGAGCCATGGTGTAAGATCTAATTTCTCCTTGTTCTGATAAAGTAAATCAATTATGTATATCCAACCAGACCCAATTGGCACGTAATGCGGCCAATAAAAATCCTTTAACTTGACTACTTCACGAACATATTGGCTTCCTACACGAAGTGTCCAAATAACCTTGTCTCTAAATCCATCAGAATTATCCAAAATCTTTCCTTCTACATCAGAAAGCAGCATCTTAGCTTTATCGGATGTAAGTACCGCGCATAATACTTCGTCTTTCCACAGTCTAGACATTCTGCCTTTAAATGCGTCTTGAACAAGTGGCTTTATAGAATCAATATCCTCCCGCACCTTGTCTTTCAGCCATATTCTGAACGTTCTTCTTACAAAACGGGTCTCTCCTAATGATGCCAGGAAACCTGTTACCGAATCTTTCTTCTGCCATGCTTGTTCCACTAAGCGGTACAAGCCCCATTCTTCAAAAATATCATGTGTGATGAAGAGGCCATTAATTGGGTCTAATGCTATCACTTCATCATCTATCAAAGAATAGAATTCTTCACTGGTATATTTATTGGGAGAAAGAAAAGCTTTTCCTGTTTTTAATTTCTCTTCAATAAAGGATTCAAACTCATTTTCCCTTATATATCCCCTTCGTTTATTTTTACCCTTTATCTTCTTTTCCCATATGAGTTGAAGAAAAGACACCTCATTATACTTACTATCAATCTCGTCGTATAATTGGGTGAAAAGATTCAGAAAGAAAAGATTCCTTAGACGGTCTCTAAGGTTGTTATCTATAGGTAACTGAATTCCATAAGTGTGGGATATGATCGACAACTCCTCTTCAGTTAACAACTTGACTGATTCTGTAGGTACATTCTTTTGGTTAAGACTGAATGATAAATAGTTCAGCAAATCACTTAAAAATACATTTCTAACGGTGAAAATAACACACCATCCTTCATTTAAGAGCAATTGAATTAAAGACGGTATTATGGTATCATCAGCAATCTCTTCCAGGTGCTCTGCAGAATCAATAATAAAATACTTTCGCTCGCAATCCTTATATGCATTCTTAAAGTCTTCCATTGTGTATGGAATACCTTGATGGAAGACTTGAGCTAGGCTTTGAACATTTAAGACGGATGCTTTACGATAACATACCGGATAGTCATTGTGGAACTTTTCCTGAAACTCATGTAATATGGCGGTTTTTCCACACCCACCTTCTCCATGAATAACATACATTGAAGACAAAGGAAGGTCCTCAATACGTTTTATTATTTGATTCCTATCGACATGAATTATTTGATTGTGAAAGGAGCAGGAAAAACCAATGCTCGCTAATGCAGTTTCCGTATGCCCACCTTCTTCTGTAATTAGGCTTTCTAACTGCCCATTTACATTAAAGAAGACATCATATATCCAATACTCTTCATATGATTCGTCAAGTATGGCTTGATTCATTTTCCATACTAACGTCAATCCAAATTCAGCGGCCGCATTTTCAATTTTTTCTTCCTTAAGTGTCTTTTGGGGCTTGGGGTCTGTTATCTTCGCCCCTTTTCTGCGTTTAGGTTCGCCAAAAGAAAGATTGCAGTAAATGTAATAATGTGTTTGTTCGGGGTTATCTTCCTTCGCTCCTTTCATAGAGCTAATGATATTATTTTCGTCTATATCATCCTTGAAGTATTTTGCTTGGAAACCTATTACCTTACCGTTAATCTCCACTACCTTTGTTTCATTACCCTTTTGGTTCATTCTCTGGAATAAACCCACATGGATGCCAAGTTCCTTACGGAACAAGGTACGAGCCAAGTCCTCGAAAGCAGATTGCTCACAGCCTCGGTATTTGTAGGCAAAAGATTGCCAGTCTGGGAAGAGACGATTAGTCATTATGTTTTCAAATACAAATAGTTATCTGTAATTACATTCATTCAAACGATAACACTTTTGTCACCCAATACAATCACTGTTCTTGAAATATCATAAAGAACATTGGCCATGCAATATCTAAATGTCGCTTTTGAGTGTAACAACAAAGAAACTTGCCTTCTAATCTCCATTTTAAAATAAGTAGCAAATTCTATCAAGCTACCATGCATTTTATGAGTAATCAAAACTGCATCCCTGAACGCGACATTTAATGCCCCATTTATGTAAGCAATCATCCTATTATTAATTTTTTCCTTAAAATGGGCATCAAGTTCAAATTCGGGCCTGGAAGACGGCATTTTTCCAAATCCCACCACGGCCCTTGCGCCAGCTTCAAGCAATTTAATGCCAAGCGAATCTGATTCACAAGAAAAACAAATTATACTTTTGCCAGACAACAAATGATAATTTGTTTCATCTATAAAACTCTCATCATTATAATAATCATCAGATTCTTTATCTATTGCGTCATCACTGCCCGTCATATCAAAGTTTTTACCACGGCTTCCAAATAAAGCATCACTTCTTCCATGCCCCATAAAAATAATGAGATCGTCTTCGCTCCAACTATCAATTAAGTGGTGGCACTTATTTTTGGATATAACGTTCGGTTTGACAACGTATACTCTAGAGTCCGCTCCTAGACGTCTATCCAAACGTCGTGCTTGTCGCTCAACACTTCTGATTGTAGGATCTTGAGGGCTAATAATTCTTATCATTAAGACCTTTTCGCTTGTTTCTCAGTTAAGTATAATATAACTTCCTCAATAATATCACGTTTAAAATCATAACGGACTTCTTCATTAGCGCGTAAAGACGTAGCAACCTCTGCAAAAGTTTTACCTTCAAGACTATGCCCATGTCCTACAGCCATCACCTTGTCAGGATACTTATTGAGGACCATCTGTATAGCGATATCAATATCTTCGCTATCTTTCAAATGTCCAACAATAGTAGATTTCAAAGATTCACGTCCAACAAAGTCTAAATAATTTGAACGAATCAGGCTTACAATGTACTTTATCACAGGCTCTTTTGTTTCCGGCTTTTCTTTATCGTATTTATTAAGTTGTTCTTCGATTTTTTCCTTTAACAATCCAGAATATAGTATTATTGGGATTTTATGACTAAAACAATCACGAACCAGCCTTCTCATGAGTTCTGCGCCATCAATCAACTCGTCACTCAATCCCCAGTCGCAGACTATCATATCAAACTCTATTCCCCTGTCTCTAAATCTTTCCTTATAAGCGGCTTTCACTTTATCGACATCAATTCGACCTGCTGTCAACAAATCTGGTTCATTTTGACTTCCCACATTAAATTGATAGCATGTAAGATTTATGCCTTTTCTGTTAGCTAAAGTCTCAAGAGATCTAATGTCATCCTGCTGATCTTCATCGTCAATCACCAGAACAGTCTTATCCATATTCATTGTGGTATCACTATCTCAAATTTCGCGCCCTTATTCTCTAACCCTTTTCCAGCATAACTGACAGAACCTCTCCATCCTTTAACAACTGTACGCACAGTGTACAATCCAATACCTGAACCGTCAGTGGTTGTTACTCCTAAGTCGAATATGCTATCTTCAATACTCTCAAATTTTGAATCCAAACCTTCCCCATTATCAGAAATTGTTAATCTCAACTTATTATCCTCAACTAGTGCAGCTTCAATCTGAACAGTCGTAGCACCAGCTTTTTCTGAATTGGAAATCAGGTTGTCAAATATTACAGCAACATCTAAAACGCTTATTTTTTTCTCAAACGAGATACCATCTAAGTTCCTGACAATATCGATATTTGAATCTTGCACTATATCTTTATAAATATCAAGATATTGACTAATGTATGCAACAACATCTATTACCTTATTCTCACTTTCTCCCTTAAAGTTAGCCCTTGTTATTAGCTTGCTAATTTTCAATGCCTTGTCAGATTGGAAGATAATCTTTCCCAAATTAGTTAATAGACCTTTCTTAGTTAATTTCCCCTGAATTATATCGTTGTATGTATTGTCTGCAATAGAATGGAGTCTTTGGGATATTATTTTAATAGTATGCACCATGCCCTTGGCATCCTCGCTCATAGAGCGGCTTGATGTCAACAAATAGGTATTCTTATCCTTCTCTAATGCTAGTTTCTTTTCAAGTTCTTCCTTTTCTCTCTCCGCCTTATCTCTTGCCTCAATTTCTTCAAGTAACAAATGTTGCTTATAAGCAAGTTCTTGTTGCTTTCTGGTTAACTCTTCCTGGTATTGATAGAGACGGTTAAGATTCGTATGTGCTGGAGCTATTCTACCCACTAATGACACTAATCTCTCTAATTCTTTCGAATTCTCTTGCAAACGATCTTTAAACTTGTTTATTGCTTCTGGACCGGCGTTGTCGGTTAATTCTGAGAGTGCCCTTACCACCCCCTCAATATCATTTGCCGTCGCTTCCATCTGCGCATTCATTATCTCTTCTACGAATTCCTCGTTTATATGAAGATAATCAATTGCAGATTCATCAACATCAATAATCTGGCGTATTACGGATAATATTTGCTTATCTCGCGTCAGGTCATCTAGTCTAAACTTTTCTTTCCCTTCTATATCCCCGTCCTCAGATACTTTATCCCAGGAAATACCTTCCACAACAAAGCGCTCCAATCTTCGAAATCCCTTATAGAAGAATCCATAAGGTGCGCCCTCACGTGATAATTCCATAAATGCCTCATTATTAACAACACCGGTACGGCTTGAAATAATCTTGAAATCACCATGTTCGTCCCTTATTTCCACACGTCCTACAACCTCACGTGTGCTCAAATAACGTCTATAACCAGAAGCCTTTCTTTTTTCAATTCCAAGCCAATCGTCACCCTGATCTCCATAGGGTGGTATTCTGAATCCGTTAATAAAAAGAAATATTGAGCCAAAGTCCAAGGAACTGAGCCCTGTTTGATACTTAAAATAACGTTTTGAATATGTATTTAAGTAATAAACAGTCATCCTGACATTCCTAAGATGAGGGTAAATGTTTCTCTCTCGTAATTCAAAGACCTCACGTCCTCTGTCTTGAAGTTTGGTTACAATGTAACTACCATCAGGGGCAATAAAAGAAGAAATACTAGTTGTCCTGAAGTTTAAATTCTCAAATATTTTGTTTTCAACGGGGCCGTTCACTCTTTGAACTTCATTCCCCTCCCTCATATCATAATCTTTATACTCTTCAGCGATTAGATTAATTCTAAAAGAGTCTTCGCTAAAGGTACTATTAGGATCAATGAATTTTTCTAAATCTCGTCTTAATCGAATAATCTTTGCCGGTGCCCATATATCCCTCAGCAAGCAAATATCCAGAACTGTCCCACTTTCAAAGGCATCCCATCCTGTCAATGATAAAACTTCATTGTCAGACACTTCTTGTACTTCAAACTCCACATCCTGTATTTCATCATTCTGAGAATCTTCATTCTCAAACAAGCGCCAATCAATAATCATTTTAAGACATTGTTGGCCGCTCGTCTTTGTGTATATCGTAAGGGTTTTCCCTAATCTATCACAAGAAAAACGTCCAACACCTTTGTTTCCTGCCTGCCTTCTTCCATTTAATTGACTATTCTCTTTCTTCTCAGAATAAGCAATATTCAACCACTTATTAAGCAGCCCATCATAATCCATTCCGCAACCCTTGTCGCAGACCATAATGCGACTCAGTTTACCATCTTCTTTATCTTCATCAAGGTCATCGTTATTGACAACATTCTGGAATACTATTTCCACTATTTTGGAACCAGCGTCATATGAATTCTTCACAAGTTCCAACATAGCTACATTATCATCAGTAATCAAATCTTTACCAATGATATTCTTTAGCAAAATGTTTGTCTTAAAATGGACTCTATTGATCATATCTATACGATATTTAGTTATGATGCCATGTGTATCAAAAATCGCAGTCTATGCTATTTCTCAACACATTTCAGCAAATATATTACTTATTTCTGTATTTCCTTGATTCCGTGCCTCCGTAAATCCACACAAGGTATGTTCCGTAAATCCGTAGTTCCGTATCTCCTGCGATCCGCGCATCTCTTGTTGAAAACTTTCCCCCATTAAAACCACAACACCTCCAAACGTCCCCAAAAACGCCAAGAGGTGTTATGTATTATAATTCATTCATAAGCGTATCGATGCTCCAGGGTCAGCATCCCATAAGCGCTGCAGAGCCTTCCACTCCCCGCACAGACCAGCCGCCCGCTAAAGCGGTCGCCTCGTCGGTCTATCCTGCCGCACTGTCATCTTTGGGTCTTCTTTGTGGCACAAACACATACGAGCAAAAAGCCCAAATACCTTTTAGGATTGATTTCAACTTTTCACTCTTCATTTTTCACTTTCTCTTATTACCTCTATCGAATAATTCCTATTTAAAACGCCACGATCTCTTCCACAAACTTCCTAGCCTCAGCCAGTTCCGGGTCGTTAGACAAATTAAGGCCCATCACAATATCCACCCATGCAGTGGCATGCTTATTCGCAGCAGGCTTGTAGAACGACTCTAGTTCTCCAACCGGAACAATGAACAGCCCACTTTGTTTGCAAATATTCATTAAATTGTTCAAGTCCGTATAAGCGCCTCCTGAGAAGAAAGCCTTCCCAACTTCTTTCACTTTTGCCCAAGCAGTTGAAGCCTTAAGTTTTTTCTTAATATGCTCAATATCATCCTTGGTCAATTGTGGAGTGGTAATACCATCAAGTATAGCTTTAATGTCTTTTTTTGCATCCTCTGTATCAAGTTGCGCTCGTTGTGATTTCACATACTCATTTATCGTCTTCCATTGACCGCTAATACTGTTATAGTCTACACCTATTTCATCGCAGATGGTCATAAATGTCGCCTCTTTATCCAAAACATCAATATCTGGAGCCACAACCACTTTTACGTTCAGTGCTCTGAGAGCGGCTATAACCACCTTCAGCCTTTCCTTTCCGTTACTATGTGTGAACAGAATATCTGGACTTACCACATTCTTGCCTTCGTACAATGAATCCAATATTGCTTGATAAAACCTGCAGTCTGTATCACTCTCACAAATAACGACCTTTGAATGGAACAACCCGCTCAAAATGTTAGAATACCTCAGAATAGAGTCTTTCCAGAGTTTTTTCACGCCCTCATTATCAAGCACCTTAATATGATTAACAAATCCTTCCCTGTTTATTCTGACAATTTTCACATTATCCGAATCAGCATCTAAAAGACCTTTTAAAAAGTCTTCACTATGAGTCGAAATAAACAACTGTCGGTCATTAGGCTTGTTCTTTACAAGCATCCTGCCCAGAAGCCGTGCCTGAGGTGGGTGTAAGAAAGCCTCTGGCTCATCTATCATGGTTACGGTCTTCTGAGTCGTAAAAACATCTAAAAGGATACCAGCAAAACTTCTCATACCATCACCCTGATTTTGCAGTATAGGAAGGTTTCTCAGTTTATCCAGATAACCTGCAGATACCCTGTCTTCTCCTGCAGCTTTTACTGGTGGTTGACCTACATGAATCGGTATTGTGCTTCCACCTACACGGTTCACTATCAAATATTCATTGAAAGCCTCATGAAAAAGATTAGAAATCTTTTCTTCCAAATGATCGTTTAGATACAATTGCTGAACAGGCATGGTTGGATCTTGGTAAAGAGTGTCAAATGAAGGCGCATTATTTGAAGCCTGTAGCCTCATTTCGGTACTGAGACGATTCTTATAATAGCTGGTAAACAAACGCTCCTTGTTGCTCCACCACTGTTCTATAGTGTTAAATTCGTTAAATATATTACCACCTATCCTATATTTACCATCTTTCGTTTTATAGTCATCTATTATCTCCTTTATCTCCCCGCTATATTGCATCTCTAATGATGTAGAAACTATTCCTTTAGCCCCTTTAGAATCCATCATCGCATCAATATCCTTCAATACCTGACTTTTACCAGCGTTGTTAGCACCAGTGAAGATGACGATATCAGAATGACCAATCTGCAACTCTGTCCCGTCATTAAACGAAAGCTTTTCTATAAATATTTGAGGTTTCATACAGGTAATACCATGAACTATAAATCAATCGATTTCTTTAATACTCCTCTGCGGCACATACACATACCTACAAAACATCCAAAGTTCTTTCAGCACTTTCATCCAACTATCGCCTCCTTAATATTCTCCACAATATACCGCACATCCTCATCCGTCACATACGGACCCGCAGGCAGACAGAAGCCAACCTTGAACAGCTCTTCCTCGATGCCATTGGTATATATAGGAGCACCGGCATACACGGGCTGCTTGTGCATGGGCTTCCAAGTGGGGCGTGCCTCAATTTTCTTGCCCAACATAAAGACACGCAGAGCCTCCACGTTCTCATTGGGCTGACAGTCCGTCGTGGCCGAATCCACCTGATGAATCACACCCGCAGCACCACCCACGGCAGTCTTGATGACCTCCTTGTCGGCATTCTCCTGCCCCTGAATCCGCACCTCCGGGTCGAGCGTTGCGGCACACAGCCAGAAGTTGGCATCATAGCGAGGATCAGCAGGCTGCTTGTGGATATGCACCCCAGGAACGTCCTTCAGCAGCTCTTCATACAGCGCCTGCACGTGCTTATGATGAGCAATATGCGCATCCAGCACCTTCATCTGGCCACGGCCCCCTACTTCACCTTTTCAAAGAAAGTATCCGGCCGCCCAGGATCAAACACCTCATTGCAATACATCACCGTAACCAAATCCTCCGTCTCAGAAAGATTAATGATGTTGTGCGTATAGCCCGGCAACATATGCACTGCCTGAATCTTATCACCAGAAACCTCCCACTCCAGCACTTTGCCATCAGGGTCATTCAGATTCCTCTGCTGAATCAGTCCGTGACCTTTCACTACAATAAACTGCTCAAACTTGGTGTTGTGCCAGTGCTGACCCTTAGTGATGCCAGGTTTCGAGATATTAATCGAAACCTGCCCAGCATTCAAAGTATGCACCAGCTCGGTGAAACTACCACGGTCATCCACATTCATCTTCAAGGGGAACGCCACCTTCGAAGCAGGCAGATAACTCAGGTAGGTGCTATACAACTTCTTAGCGAATGATCCCGCAGGAATCTCCGGTATCATCAGCGTCCGCGGCTGCTCAACAAAGCTCTTCAGCAGCTCCACAATCTCACCAAGCGTCACTTTATGAGTAATGGGTGCAGCACAATAGCGACCATCCTCTTTCATTACGGTTTCAACCCCATCAAACTCGCAATGATGCTCCTTGCCCAACAAAGCGCAAATCATCTCATCCACCAAGTCATCGATGTAAAGCAATTCAAGTTCTACTGATGGATCGTTTACCGTGTAAGGTAAATCATTTGCGAACGCATTACAGAAGGTTGCAACGGCCGAATTATAATTCGGTCTGCACCATTTTCCAAACAGATTCGGGAACCGATACACCAAAACCTTTGCTCCTGTTTCTTTGCTATAGTCAAAGAACAGCTCCTCGCCCGCCTTCTTGCTCTTGCCGTATTCCGATGTCCCAAACCTGCCCGCCAGCGTCGCCTGAATCGAGCTCGACAGCATCACCGGACAACGATTTCCGTGTTTCTTAAGCGTATCCAGCAAAGTAGATGCAAACCCAAAGTTCCCTGCCATGAACTCGCTCTGCTCTTTAGGCCGATTCACGCTCGCCAGATTGAACACAAAATCGCACTCCCCGCACCAGGCATCAAGTTCCTCAGCAGTCGAATCCAGGTCATACTCAAACACCTACTCAATCTTCAACTCCGGAAATCTCCTATCCTTACCCTCTGCAATATTCTTCAACGCCGCACAAAGGTTCTTTCCAACAAAACCTTTTGCTCCAGTAACTAGTATCTTCATATTCAAAATAATTTATCGCACCATACAAATCAGCAATCCCGCCAGAACAGCAATAAACAAGCTCAGCAGAGTCCCTGCCAGCACATATTCGGTTTTAGCAGTATCCTTTTCGCTATATCTAATTATTGATTTAGCAGCAATCATCAATCCAAGTGCATCATAACGCTGCAGGCACACAAAAATCAGAATCAACCAGCGCTCAATAGTACCTATCAAAGCTCCAACGTTAAAACCGCTTGCTTGCTCCACGGGCATATTGACACTATAATGTTTAAGTGTAAGCTTGATAAAAATGTTTGCCGGTTTCCAGCAACCAATAACAGCCACTGCAGCCATCACATAAGACAAACTAATATCTCCCGGAATACACCATTCATGCCCACCGCGCCAAATCAAAGAGACTCCAGCAATAACAGCAATATGCAGAATCTGGTCAACGGAAAACCATATTACATTCTCCTCATGGTAAGATTTCCACATATCGATTGCAAAATGCGTCACACCGATAATCAATGCACACCACCAGAAACGGATGTCAAAAACCACAAGCCACGACAGCCCAAGCACGATAGCAGCATGCAAGTAATGATAAACGCTACGCCATTTCTTCTCACTCTTTTCCTTGCATATCCTATTGGACTGCAAAACAAAATCGGCCACGAAATGAGCCAACAATAAGCAAACGAACAATTCTAAAAACATGATATTATTATAATTAAAGAACTATCTTCTCAAAATCTTTGATAGCGGTATTAAGCAATCCCCATTGTGCACTGGTAGATCTTGTGTTGACCGATGACTGATAAATGCCCAGTCTATCACTAATCGCGCTTTCTTTATAGCCCAGCAGCTTATAAAACACCACCTCAGCCTGTTTGGCCGAATAAGAATCGACCAGATTACTCACAAGAGCAACATATGATTCCAGCATGTTACTGATTATTTCCGGACCTTGTCCTACCTCAAGAGCGGCATATACATTACCCTTCCGGCTTATCTCATCAAGATTTCTGCCCGATAAGTAAATGGCCGGTCCATTTATAATATCCTCGGCCTTGCTGACATATTTTATATCATCAATACCAATTGAAAACCTTATTCCATATCTCTGCAGCAAATCATCGCAATCCAAGCCCGATGCCTGCACCTTAACAAATAGTTTGATAAGAATAGCTATTCTCAGAACATACTTATACTGCGGCACATAGCATTCAATACTATCTCCTCTGACTATTCTACCCCAAAAGCCAGGATAATCCTTTTCAAAATCATCAAACAGATGTAACAATCTATTACGCAACAAAATAATATCATTTGTTGCTAAAGATGTTGAACGAACTATATCAGCAGATAATGTAGCGACCATAATTAGAACTGCTTTAAATCCGCCGCAAATATATCTATTTTTTTATAGATAATCTCGGAATATCTATATTTTTTTAGATATTAGTCAAATAACGATATTATTTACGGTATAAATATAAAATCAGTAATCGAATATTTCAACCTCCTTGGCAGAAATAACAGGCTTCTGTGAGTCTCGTATCTTGGTATCGCAAATACTCAATAATGGGAAACTCTCCAATAGATCATTCTTTAACCAATCATTGTTCCAAAGAATCGCGCTTTCACCTTGAACAATCCTTGTTAAAGGCTCACTATAATCAATTTCGACGTCGGCTAAATGATATGTGATGCGTTGTAACCATAATTCATGCTCACCAGTGTTTGTCATTCTACAAAGCTTTGAATAAATGGCCTTAATTACATCCTCCTTTTCTGTATCTAATTTACTAACAAAGAAACTGATCAAAGCTGTTCCAACATTGAACACTCTGGGTGATGTCATCATTATTTCCACAATGATAGATATGATAACCCGAATGTTATCATTCATGGATTTTTTTGTCGTATTTAATCGATTTAACAGCATGGACAGCAATCTCACCACCATGCCGGTATTAGGATGTTCCTTTGCAAATGTAAGGATATATATCAACTCCTTCTGAATAGTGGAAAATGTAGTTTTTCCATCCACATATATTGGAGAAGTTGATAGATATGCACGTTTATCTGCCTTTATTGAATTCAGAACCACATCTTCTGACAAATATGTTTTTGAAGTATTAATTCTGAAGTTTAAATCTATCAAGATTTCCTGAAGAACCTTAATAATAATCTCTATTTTATCCTTGCTGTTTGCAAATATCCTATAATCATCTCTATACCTCAATATCTTATAGTCAGTGTCTTGAATTCCTTTATTTTTCAATTTATTATACAAACAAGTATCAGCATACGCCAAAACAATTTCTGCAATTAAATCAAACAAAACGCTACCCTGTGGTATCCCGTTAGTTTGATCATAATTCATCGCTCCCATGTAATGGTCTATTGTATTACCCAAATTCTTTTCAGTCCTGTGTTCTTTTGAATAATCTTTTCCATATAAACTCCATGGGATAGTATGTGTATAAATAGAACCGTAACAATCCGTTATATCTGTAATAAAAACATATTGATAGTTCAACGCTAAAGCTATTGATTCCTGTTCAAAATCTTCCCACCATGCAGGTATATCAACTCCAGCCTGAACTTGTTTTATTGATTTCTTTACCTTAGGTAAACTAACGACATTAATAGTAGGTTGCTTACATTTGATAAAATGCGCCTGAATCTCAGTCCAATTTGCTTTTTCTGTAATTGTTCTAACAAGAAGATAATACAAATATGGATTTGCTAACTGTAAACGCCTATATGCATAATGACCATCTTTATTAACCAACAACTGATAGTTTACCCCATCATAACTCGAAGGCATCTTTTTCGTGTCAGCCAAACATGAACTTAAGTCCCTCTTTCCAATCTTCTGTTTTACGAAAGATAATACTTTTGAGAAATCAAAATAGCTAGGAAGACTTATTGTACAATATGAAGAAGATTGCAATAAATACTTTCTTGCATTATTGGCATCCAATTCTATTATTGTCTGCATATATAAAAGAAAAAGAAAAAAAAACGGAATCAGATCACTATTTCGTCTCCATCACCTCATCCACCTCCAGAGCCCGATAAGCCCCATCTTTAGCTTCCAAAAGGATAGTACCTGATTCCAAGCACCGCAAGCTATGCCACTGCCCAGCCTCAATATTAAGCACTACGCCGCCAGGCACCATATCAATAGTATCCGTCAGCCGCCCCTGGGAGTCATAAAGGTACTCCTCAAAGTGCCCCCTGATACACACGCAAGTCTCCGACGTGTCATTATGTCTGTGTATAGGCATCACCGTCCCCGGCTCCAGCGCATTAAGCATACGCTGGCTCTTATCCTCCGCGCTATTCCGTAGGTCTAAGTTACATCTTAGCCGTTCCGATGCCCTCGCCCTGGCCGATAAATCATCAAGTATCTGCTCAGTAATAATCATAACTCATAAATGTATAAGATCCGATGCCCATTAAGGTCCAAAACAATAGAAACCAATGTAAATCCTGCTTCAGTCTAATGAATATGGCCATATTATTCTTATCTCACAAGCATGGATACGATTCTATTACTTCCTTAGTAAATCCCAAATCATACGCGAACGAGCTCAATTGTTCGCCATTAAGAGTCCAAACTCCCATACTCTGAAATAGATCTTTCAGTTCTTTGTGGAAATCTGATGTAGTCCAGAAAGCAAAGATGAAGGGTTGAAATTGTTTTTTACTAGACCGAATCATTTTATCTCTAAATTTCATAGCTGCTCCTATAAACTCCCTTCCTTCCTTTAATGTAACCTCATGACCATCACAATAATGTTTTGCCTGTCCTATAAGATATATGTTATTAGGTAAGTATGTTTTTAGTTTTTCGTTTCCCAACATGATATCCTCTCCAATAAAATCCACTCCATCGTCTGTCGATCCTCCATTAACTATACTTTTTCCACCCATTCTTTTTATCACATCTGCACAAAAATGCTCAAATTGTTTAGGTGATATTTGACAAAGAGCTTCATAAACAGAAGAGAAAGGGACGTGTATTCGTTTTACATAATACTTTTCACCATCTTGATCTATATCAAATGATCGAGCTATGGCATTTTCTCGGGCATAACTCTCTTTCTCAAATAAGACATTTGATATATCTTCAACATATTGCTCCACATAATCCCATATTGATTCATCCGAATGAATTAAATTATGACTTGCAATAACATCATGAGCGATAATACGTAGATCTTGAAACTCAAAATTACGTATCTCCTGAACTATAAGATTTGCCACATACTGTGGCTTCGGATCAGCCATTTATAACTAATTTTTCTCTATCCTTCAACAAATCTTCAATTCTTTTCTTTAACTCAGTCAAAATATCTATTTGCTGCTGGTTCAGTTTTTTTAACTGCTCTACAGTCATATTTTTTAATGCGTCATCTGCAGTGATAATAACTGGTGTCCACTCTTCAGGATGATCCGAATCATACCTAGACCTAGCTGATGATAATGATCCATTCTCAGACCTAAGAACAGACAGCGCCCTCTCATCATTGATTATTAATGCCAACTCTCGGATACTCTTAGCTTCCGGAAGTTTGGGAGTAATAACATCTCCATCATCATTATATCCACCAACCATCCATGAATATATCTCTCTTAAGTGTCGTGATTCACGAAATCGTCTTTCTCCATCATCCCAGTCCAACCAATTTCTAACTTCTACTTTTTTAAATATTTCCTCAAAATAACTATACATCTTTGGTTCAGCGAATTCGCCGAATTCTTCATCTGCTTTCATTTGTTCTAGTGCCAAATAAGAACGCCACAATCTGTTCGCTTCTCTTGTAGACAATCCTAAACTTTGTGCAGCCTCTTGAGGGCTTACGTCCTTCTCTCTAAGCATATACACAGCCCTAGCTTTTTGGTATGGTCCCCATTCTTTAATGCCTGAAACATGACGTAGTCCAGGTAGTATTAAAGAAGATAATTCTGAGGCACCTTTATCTAATAATAGTACTTCTAAAGTTGAAAAATTTAATATTTGTTCATCTGTAAATGATTCTTTTCCAGTTTTGTGTAAATCCAATAGCCATTTCAATGCAGTTACACGTCTATTACCTTCAATAACAACATATTTAGTCTTTTCCGACGTATTACATTTCCATGACCTCACTACAATTCTATCCATCTGAAGAAAGCCTAATGCTTTTATTGTATCCCTTAATTCTGATACATTAAAGCGATCACTCTTCATCTTCTCATATGCATCACTCTGTATTCTTGGTTCATCAAACCTTGACTCCGGAATCATGTCATTGTCGCCCAATTCTGCGAAACGGGGATTATTCGGATCCAACAATAGATCCTCTAGATTAACACTCAACGACGATAAATATTTGTAATACTCGTAATTCATAACACTAACATTATTTTATATCAATAATATAATCTGATAAATCAGGCAAATGTCGCAACAAATCCCTATTCTCAATCATCCCCCCATATTTAGGATAAGCTACAATATGATAATTAAAACGGTCATTTTCCTCTAAACAATCATTTATAGTTCTGTCTAAAGAAATAAAACCTTTTGACGCATAATCGCGGAATGAGCCTAAATCTTCATCTTGACTATGATAATCCCAAACATTTTGAGATAATAAAACATCAAAATGACTATCTGATTCCTCTACCATCTCTTGAATGGTTCTGTTTATTTTACTATCAATGACATCTGGTATTTTTCCGCCATTGGATGCCGCATGGTAAATTTTTCCTTTATACCGAAAAAACCAATCAATATCATGCGTCTCTTGATAGTCTATCCTATACTTCATAACACTTCAAAAAAAGTATCTTTACAGTTAATACAATACTTCACTTTTTTGCCTGTACGTGGCCTATATGCGCGGCTAAATTGCAATTCATCCATCCCGCATCCAGGATATTTATTTATAACTTTATCAGCAGCATGAGGTTCTGCACATGCGCCAATTACATTATTACAACCGTCCCTTTTCGTACCAATCTCTCCCAATCTTTCTAAGCGTTTCTTAATCTTCAGTGAGTAATTGTGATATAAAGGCGATTCAGATTGTCCCCAAAATATTTTTCGTCCTTTCACATAGCAACATGCTACTATAACAGCAGGATAATCAAAAATATCATGTTTAACTGCAGGATGAGATATCCTTATGTTTCTGACTCTATGTCGTACTATCTGAATAGCATCTGACACCACCATGTTCAGATCACACTCTCTAGCCATATTCAAACAAAAAAATAGTTCAAGACAACTCCAATGTCATAGCAACTTCCAAGTCTTACTAACCGAGACCATCACCCCCCGATTACACCCCAGCAAAGGAACCTGAGCACCGGAACCAACGGCCGAGTCAAAATCCGCCGCCCTAGACAAGCTAACCCGCCATCCATAATCGCCGCCAAACTTGTAAGAGCACTCCAGCATGACCGATGTCACCCGCTCCACCTCCTTGAGCGGAGCGCCGTACTGTCCCAAATGCCGGGTGGCGGTAGCAAGCGCGAAATACACAAATGGAACAATCTGGCCCGATGCCCAATAACATCTGATATCCATGCACTTGTTTAGGCCGATATGCAACCAACAATTAACCAAGGTAGTTGTATTAAATAGCGCGCGTATTATCCTTCATTCCCACTTCTGACATTTTGACAAAAATTTGATTTTGTTAATGCTTATTTAAAATTTGGCACGCATTTTGCAGTCCATACAGACGGAGGGAGTTGAGTGCTGACAACACCTCCCCCTCGCTGCTATGCTTGCACCATAGCGTCGAGGATTTGGCATCTTGGCGTTCATCAGCCAACCGTACAGGGAATTTAGATGTCAGAGTGCCTCTCTGGTTAATAAAGGATGCTAACATTGTATAACCTTAATTTTTGAAAGCCTAATGAAAATCAAAAATATCACAGGTTCTTCGAAAGTATCTGCCAAGCCAAAGCACTTCGCCTCGTGGCTTCAGTTCTGGGAGCATTTTGCTGGCCAGACTTTAACGCGCGACAAATATTGGATATGTCCTGCTTGTGGAGAGTCTATTCTTGGTAGTAACTTCGATGGTTGCCACGTGCAAAAGGTCGATTCTACTGACCAAAAGTGGTATATCGTCCCTCTTTGCGATGCTTGCAATCATAGAACTGACGAACCTAACGTAAACGTAACATTAGTGTCTGTTGCTGACAACAATAAATAATGTAGTATAGACTATATTTCTTTTTCACATCGCCACCAGTTTGTTGATGCCCAAACTAGTGGCATTGTTATATCAACACGTCATCCCTCCTTTACATACATAACCATCGGTTCTATACAGATCTTCGAATATTGCTCATCTTATTACAATTTCACCGCCTTTAGTTTTCCAAAGCTCGTTCCATCCAATTTAATCTGGTAAAATTCTATTGGATATTCCTCCTCAAAGTCCCTCGCTCTACCATCTACTAGTTTCTTGTATCTATTCACCCATTTCTTTCCTTCCAGCAGCTTCATGATAAACAGCCTTTCCTCTTCAGGGCATTTCAATCCAAAGTAAACCGCCGCCACGCATCCTGGTATAGCAACTTGCGAATAATCCGATTTACCATCATGGTCAAAATATAGGTATCTCAGTTCATTCTCATACTCCCAAGCCTTACTCTTTAAAAAGAATGCATCATTCATCGTAATCCCATCATTTATCCCCGTATTATAAACATCATCAGAATACTTCATATCTCTGAAATACGCCAGTACCTTATTTCCGCATTTTGCATCTCTCGTTAGCGTATTGGGGAAATGATACTTGATACAAACACCTTTATGAGAATCCGCATAGTGCGCCCACATCAGTTCGTTCAGGTATTCAGGCGCATCTCCCTCATGCTTAGGCTTATTCGTAAAATCTTCTCCTGTAGGCAGTTTGTCGTTCTTCACAAAACAAGCAACCTTCGTTGTATATCTGTACGCTTTATGCATAAGTTTCGATACCTCATCACCATGATTATTCAGCAGTTCTAGTATTGGACAGTCAAAAGGGTCATTGAATTGCGAAGGCGATGTTAGGTTCAGCTCTTCTTTCACCAGAGAGTGATACAGATGTTTCGTACACGGTCTATAGGCATAACACTCCAACTGGTAGGAAATATTGTTCGACATAGCCAGTAGATAAAACACAGCCTTCTTAAACTCTTCCACTGCATCATCGTCATGCATTATTCCTAGCTTATGCCATATCAACCCCATATTGAAGTACAGAGAATACATCTCTCCAAACAGATAGTCCACCTTGGATTCAAAGTCCCGAATCTCTTTCGATATAATTTCAGCAATGCCCTCATTGAGCTGTTCCGACCTATACAAGCAAATTGTAAATACGATGAAAGCACCACCGTAAATCTGTTCACCGCGCTCTGAGCCATATATGAATGCTATTACCTCCTGCCATTCTGCGTAGTGAGACAAGAAATCCGACACGCCTTCCTCTATCAGTTCCTTCGAATCCGCGTGTTTGTATTTCTCAATATAATGCTTGATTTCTGAGATGTCAACCATAAATCTTTAACCCTTAACCATCAGTACTCTTTGGTCCTACTCTGTGGCACAAACACATGCGAGCAGAACTGCCACACTCCTTTTCTGATTCTTAATCGAGTTTTGCAATTGCTTACTCTCCCGCCTTCATCTATAGTTTAATGGCCTCCCATGGTTCTCCGCCATTAAGGCCTTTATTGCGTTGTATTTGGCAAGCCAACGTTCATTTTGAGTCATAACGGATTTTATTATAATTACAAGACCATCTTATAACAATTAGTCTCATACCGCACAAACCCCATCTCCCGATAAAGCCCATTAGCCACCACCCGCCCCGAATGAGAAGTCAGCTGCAAATGATGCACGCCAAGCCCCCTAGCCGCCTCAACAACACCCCGCATCAGCGCCTTCCCGTATCCAAGCCCGCGGCACTTAGAACTAACAACCACCGATTCCACATCCCCAACAGTAAACTCCAGCGTATGCTTAACACAAAGCGTGGCGGTAGCCACAATATGCCCTTCATCCCTAATCACATACACATGGACATTCGCATCATCTAAGGCATTAGACAGCAAAAGCTCATCACAATAACTAGTGGCCGATAACTCATGCATCAAAGCATCAAGCTCCGATAAGTCCACGGGCGTATATGAACTTAACTCTTCTACCATCTTTACATGCTTCCAAGAAAAACAGTACAATTGGGGGCAGACCCCTTTTGTATCACTTTTAAAAATAGTACAATTGGGGTCTGACCCCAATTGTATCATTTTTGAGGCAGCAAGTCCTCTGTGGTGAGTGGATCATACCCCCCATTCTTAAACTCAAAAATCACGCTCCCCGATACAAGCGATCTGCAAGTATGGTACACGCCCAGAGGCACATGGCATGCCACACAGTCGGTGCCGGCCACCAGATGGTAGCGCTCAATCTCAGCTCCGGAGTCATCAAACAAAACCTCCATCACTTCGCCGCGCAGCACAATCACGTCCTCCGACGTCTCTCTGTGCCTGTGCACCGGAATCTCCGTACCGGGCTCGATGGCGTTCAGCATTCGCATGGAACCGTCCTCTGCACTGTCGCGCAGGTCAAAGTGCATCCTAAGCCGGTCCGATGCCTTAGCCCTAGCCGTCAATTCATCCAGCAGCTCTCTAGTAATTAACATATCCCGTAAATCCGATGACCAAAATCCGATGACCGATAACCATTTAGTCTTACCGTACTCCCGAGTAAACCAAACACCCCCCAGGCAACAACCCCAAATTCTCCTCCGTCATAGGCAGCAACCCAGTAAACACCATCCCCCCAATCCGGTAAATCCTATACTGCGGATAATCCGGCAGGGTAAAGCTCTCAATTACCTCATCCTCAAACACTGACACTTTATCGCCATCAATGGTAAAATACAACTCCCCATTGCGGAACACAGAGTAGCACTTATACCCCATAACAGGACTTCTGCTAACCTTAACAGTATACTCAGTATTCTTCTTATTTCTCATAATCCCTTATCCATTCTAAGTCCGATGTGCTGACCTCACCAAGCAAAACAACAAAATAGCTTAAAACCGATACCCCTCCATAAAAAACCGCAACAAAGGAGCAATCATAAGAGACTGAATCATCTCATTCCCCCGAATCAGCCCCAGCACCTCATCGCGTGACATCAGATGCACCTCCAGCTCCTCAGTAGCATCCAGATGCTGCCCGGCAATCTTCTCAACGCCCTCAGCCACAAAACAGTGCGCCATATTAGTCATGCTACTGGGGTTGGGCGATATCGTCATCAGTTCTCTCCACTCGCCGCCGCCAAATCCGGTCTCTTCCAGCAGTTCCCTACGGGCTGCCTCAAGCGGAGTCTCCCCCTCTTCCATTACCCCGCACGGTAATTCGTAATTAATTCTCCCAACCGCATGCCTGTACTGCTTTTCCATCACAAACTGGCCGTCCTTAGTGATTGCTATCACATTCACCCAGTCAGGATATTCCAATAAATAGTATTCCGGCACTATCCTTCCATCCGGCAGTTCCAGTTTATCTCTCCTTGCCGTCAACCAAGGCCTCTTAATCAGATATTCCGAATATAAAACCTTCCACTTCTTCATAAATTCATTAATAAACCCGATAAAATTGATATAGGCGATGGTTCCCATTTGGCACCATTTCACTCACCGCGGGTAGCAGCACCCACACCATCCCAGAAAAAATGCCAGAAGAACCGTAAGCTATCCACCGGGAACAGCCGCCAATGCCGCCCAAAATCGCGCATTTTGAACCACAGAGACCGAACCTTCCGCCCCACATAACTTCCCGAATAAGAAGCACCACCCTTCCTGTTCCACCCAAAATTCCCGCACTCCAACACAAACGTCAAAATACGACAACCCTTTCGCGACCACCGCCGGGATGCAGAGTAAAGTGGCATAGCCTCCAAAGGCATACCAAGCCAATCCACCGCCAATGCAGCAAAAGCCCTCCACTCGCTCAATAAGCCCATAGCATGCAAACGTCGTTCCAGCAATCCACAATCTAACGTATCTCTATAAGTCCACAACAATCTGCACAAGTCGCAAATCTGCCGCAGCCCAACTCCCTCAATAAAAAAATGGTGAAGGATATGCGTGAACAGAAAAATTACATTCTCGTCAGGCGCCGGAACCATAACATCCGTATCACCGTTGCGCCACACACGCACGCGACCGTTCCGCAACGCATCCGCCTGAACGCTATCAATAAAGCTATCCACACGTCTGGACAAACGTGTTCTCAGTGATCCATGTAACTCCACCACAAAGCCATTCATGGTCATGCCAATGTGCTTGAATGATGTGTACTCTTGTTCTACAGAATCAGCCCACGGTAGCACAACAGACTTTGCATACTCATAACGATCTGCCTCCAGTAGCAGATCCACATCGCCCGCCGCCCGCCACAAAGGCCGTTCATAGCACTGAGCAATCCCCTGCCCTTTAACCAGTACAGCATTCACACCAGCCGCCCTCAACTTCAGCATAAGCTCAGCCACAAACGTATTCATAGCTCTATTCCGATGCTCCAGCTGCAACACATCTCCTGCAAATGACAGCGCCACTTCCTGTGGAACCTTTACATTCTGCACATGTTCCAGCCCCGCAGCCACCAGCCCCACAACGCTCTGCTCCTGAGCCAGCCTATAAACCGCCCCCCACTCAATAGAATCAGAAAAGGTCAATGACTCACCCTGAGCCATCAACCCCTCACCTTGAGCCACATAACCTTCCCATAGCCCAGCCCGCACCAGAGCAAAAAACGCGTCTATATTATCAGCCCTATGTTTCTTCACAAATCACTTTAAAACCTATACGCCACATCAACAGCATTACCACTATACCCAACAGCCACATGGTTCCCTTTTCCAAACAACTTATCACTAGCCCACCATGTAAATTCAGCACAACCATATCCAAGAGCGGCCCCAGCCACAACATCATACCAGTGATGTTTGTCACTAACCACACGCTCCACTCCAACGGCCGTAGCTGCAGTATATGCTACAATAGGTATCCAAATCCCCTCATTATGGAATTCCTTGTCAATAGACCTTGCAGCAGCAAACGCTATAGTTGCGTGGCCCGATGGAAATGACTTATCATCACTGTGGTCTGGCCTCTCCTCATGAATCACAGCCTTCAGTGCAGTCTTTGCGCCAAAGCCTACGCCCACAGATAATCCGGTATTAACAATAAAACGAGACCAGTTATGAGTGCCAGCAGGTTGAGCGTATGCTTTTCTCTTGGTCTCAATATCCCGATAGAACGTATTCCGCCCTAAATCAACAACCACGCCAAGGTCGATATTCAAGTAACCGTTAGTTCCTGTTGATGCCTCCATCCCGGTGGTACTCACATAACCCAGGCCTTCACTGGTTGTAAACTGATAGCCTAAAGATCCAATGAGACTTAATTTATCATTCAGCCTAAAAGACTCTTCCAATCCGGCGCCCATAAGCGGTGAAGCTGAACTCACCACAAACTGTGATATAATACCAGCCCTGATAAAAACCGATGTATTCCAACGCCTGTCAGGATCATACCCGGCAATAATAGTAGAGAAGTTGGCCAATGCTTCGACTGATGCTACACCAATGCCTCCTTCCTTATAATTCTGTGCCGGATCTTCTACAGGTGGCACCCATTCCAACTTCTTATTTTCAATCAATCCATTATCCCACTGCACACGCCCTCGCAGCGCGAACTCCGGTGTAAACCACTTACCAAGTGAAAGATTAAACCCATAAGTCTGTCCTTTAGGGAACACCTTAGAGAAATCAAAATTATACGGGTTCAGCAAACATATATCCATTCCCGCCTGTACAAACCAGTTATCCCAGAATCCATTAGTCAACACCCCGTGCCTACGTGATTCAGTATATCTGATATCATACTGAGTTCCAAGTCCAAATGTAAAGTAACTATTAGCATTTGTTCCCGTACCAGTTCCGCCACTCTCATTGACTCCAACAAAACCACTGCCAGTCATAACAAACGCTGCATCAGCAAAAAGGCTCCA
Source organism: uncultured Bacteroidales bacterium (assembly GCA_902763885.1). Classification (GTDB taxonomy): domain Bacteria; phylum Bacteroidota; class Bacteroidia; order Bacteroidales; family Bacteroidaceae; genus Colenecus. The sequence continues at coordinate 171,637 of CACWTU010000004.1, forward strand.
GTGCTCATCAATCCTATAGGTATTCAACATACCAACACCAACAGTAAGAGCCCCTTTATCAACGCCAAAATTGTAATTTACACCCACACGCGGATAAACGCTCAGATTCCAGGTCCTATCCGGCCGATACACGCCAAACAGGTTATGAACGTTAAGCAGAATATCGCCGTACATGGCAATATACCCGCCCTTGTCACGGTTCACCCCCGGCTGGTCAAAAGGCGCCAACCAGTTAGCCTTATCATTCTTAAGCAGTGGCAGTTTATTCTCCCAGTTAAACTTGCCCCTAACCCCAATCTGATGGCTGAACCACTTGCCAAACCCCAGATCCAGGCCAAAAGAATAACCGTTAGGGAACACATCCTTAAAGTCATAACCATAAGGATTCTGCAGAGTCATGTCAATGTCAGCCTGCAGGAACCAGTTCTTCCAGAACCCTTCGGCCACCACCACATTCTCCGATGCAACCCCATCCGTAAACCTACCACCGGCCGTATCAAACACTTGGGCCGATACGCGGATAAGGCCTACAGATAATATCAACAGTATTATTGTATATTTTTTATACTTTTGGTTCATAACTGTTTAAACTGTTTTCTTCTATAAAAACACAGTCATAATACGTTTTGTACTATTTTTACTTATTATACTGCTCCAGGGCACGCTCCAGTAAGAATAGAGCTCGCTGGATATCCCGCTTATTCAGAACGTAGGCCAGGCGCACCTGGTTCAACCCCATCCCCGGAGTAGAATAGAAACCAGCTGCAGGTGCCATCATGATCGTCTCGCCCACCTTATCTGCAGGGATCTTGTCATCCTTCCAGCAGAAATCGCTCAGGCACCAGGCGCAGAACTTCTCCGTATCATCTACCGGTAACTGAGCTACGGTGTAGAACGCTCCCATAGGAACTGGGGTATAGCATCCGGGGATGCGATTCACGCCGTCTATCAAGCACTTTCTGCGCTCTACGTACTCATCATACACATCGCGGGAATATTGCTCGGTTCCTTCGATGGATGCCTCTGCTATCAACTGACCAATCAATGGCGGTGACAAGCGAGCCTGACAGAACTTCATCACAGTCTTCCTAACCTGCTCGTTCTTGGTAATCAAAGCCCCAATGCGTATTCCGCACTCCGAGTAACGTTTGGATACGGAATCTATTAGCACCACGTTCTGCTCTATCCCCTCCAGGTGCATAGCTGAAATATAAGGAGATCCCGTATAGATGAACTCACGATACACTTCATCCGAGAACAGGTAGAGATTATACTTCTTCACCAAATCCCGTATCTGGTTCATCTCCTTCTGCGTATAGAGATATCCTGTAGGGTTGTTGGGATTGCAAATCAGGACAGCTTTAGTGCGCTCATTAATCAGTTCCTCAAACTTTTCCACCTTAGGTAGGCAGAAACCTTCATCTATTGTAGTTACAACGGTGCGTATCACTGCACCAGCAGAAATAGCAAACGACATATAATTTGCATATGCAGGCTCCGGCACAATAATCTCATCACCAGGATTCAAGCAACTCAAAAATGCAAACAATACTGCCTCACTGCCACCACTTGTGATAATAATCTCGTCCGCATCCAGTTTTATCTGATAACGTTCATAGTAGTTTACCAACGCCTTGCGCAGAGAGCGATATCCTTGCGATGGACTATACTCCAGTGTCTTTCTATCTACATGTTTTAGTATATCTAATGCTTTTTGAGGAGTTGGAAGATCTGGTTGTCCTATGTTGAGCCTGTATATTTTAACTCCTCTATCTTCGGCTGCATATGCCAAAGGTGCCAACTTTCTGATTGGAGAGGCTGGCATCTCAACTCCTCGTTGAGAAATTTGTAGTTTGTAATCCATTAAAATACATTATATCTTATGTCCTCTGGAGGCATTATCAAGCTGGATAGCCCCATTTTTTTATCATCAGTATTCACGACCTGCTAAACTTTTCTTTTATTACATTCCAAATGAATAAAGGATTTCCTATAACATATCTCCGCCACATACGCTTGGGTTCCTTAATTAAACGATAAAGCCATTCTAATGAATTATCTTGCCACCATATTGGAGCTCGTTGTGCTGTGCCAGCATAAAAATCAAAAACAGCGCCAATAGTACCCACATGACAATGAATATCAAGCTCTTCCCAATGTGAATATGCCCATTTTTCTTGTTTAGGAGCCGTCATTCCTATCCATAACAAATCAGGATTGGCGTCATTTATTGCTTTGATTATAGCTTCGTTATCTTCTTGTGAGAATTCAGACTTATAAGGAGGTGAGTATGTTATAACATCTAAGTATGGATAATCAAGAAACGCTTTTTCTTTAATCATAGATAGTACTTTCTCAGAACTACCCATAAACATCACCTTGTGCCTGACATCAATTTGTTCACTTCTTTCTTCAAGCCTTTGCATTTCAAAAGAGAAAAGATCCCACCCGCTTATTCTCTCCTTTGGTTTACTCATAGCTTGAATCCACTTGCAAGCTTTAATAATACTTGCCCCGTCGGGAATTAAAAAATCTCCATTACGTAATGCTTCAGAGAATACCTGGTCCTTTTGGGCCACATTAAATGAATGTGCATTTACCGTATTAATTAAGTATTTCCCCTGAGGTATTTCTTGTAATAATAGTTTTGACTCTATTATCTCTAATTCTGATAATTTCAACATAACATAAAATATTCTTACATATTCGAATCTGCATCTACATATACTATCGCTGCATCATAGATTTTATTTGTATTGCTTAATGGCAAATAAACAGATTCAGGAATTGTTGACTGAGTAACAATTATTCTCTTAACCGGCATATTATTATCTCCAATTTTAATCGTTGCTTTCTTTATACATGTAGCTGGAACTCTAGTTTCAATTCTAGTCTCTTTTTTAATCCATCCACTATCTATGGTTTTTTCAAACAACAACATTTGAACAAATCTTTTATCACCATATTGAGAAATAGCGATGATAAGCCTTTGATCATCTTTATTCATTACTGCATTATCATCCAACAACAATTCAGACACCATTTTGCCGCGCCATAAAAGAGTGATCTTTTTTTGTTTACAATTAACGACAAAGCCCTTGTTCCCCTCAATCTCAATCAAATTGCCGCCATCACCAACACACTTAAAATCAATCAATAACTGTAAGTTACCCAAATGAAGTTCTTCAGCTTTTATAATATTCTCATATTGACGATTACGAATAAAATACTTCCCCTCATCAATCAAACTAACGTTCAATGCTTTCACTTTATTTTTTGGACTTAATGTCTGAACATTAGAGAACGGTTCATTAAACAATAACCTATCAGGAGCTATTAAAACTTTTATATCACTGAAGATATCTGGATAATAATACGAGACTGTTTTATCAACTATTACGGGAGAATGATATACTGCACCATATTTCTCATTGTAATTCATTACAGAACAATTCGAGAAAGAATTGTATAAACCCTTTATCATAAAGCCACAAGATTTTACCTCTGGATCATATTGATACGGATCTCTACTATATCCATCTGTATTTGACATACAATTTGAGAGTAAATTGTACATCCCCTCAACAACATACCCTTTTCCGTAATTATCCTGAGTCTCACAATTCAAAACTTGATTTCTAGACCCTTTTAAAACTATTGCTCCGTATTCTTTAGCATTAGACTTTCCGTTAAATATGCTTTTAATGTTGTTAATCTTATTTGAGCCGCCATTAATGACAAGTCCATTTTTGCTATTATTAGCGATATAACAATTATACATAAAACTGTCCGAACATGAAAGGATAACACCATTGCCATTATATGAAAATGTTGAATTGCAAACATTAACATTAAAGCCATATTCTCTTATAAACAATCCTGTTTCGAATTTGTACACACAAACATTTTCGATAGTTATCCATTTATAGGCCTGAGACTTATCCCAATTTGATGTGTTAGAAAAAAGATAATGTTGATTTTCGCCATATCCGCCTGAAGCCTCAAAATAAATACCCCTATTCTCGTTTTCACCCAATACCGTCAAGTCAGAAATACTCAGTGCAGCAGCTATATCTTTAACAATAAGACAATGGTCCTTATGTCCTTTGATTTGCTTAATAACAGTTGCGCCATTGCCGTTTCCAACTATTGAAACCTTAGGCCCTATTTTTAATGTTGAAACCAAATAAGTTCCTGAGCCTAAACGTACAGTGCCTCCTCCAATTTTTACAAGTTCATCTATTGCAGTTTGTATCGCTTTGGTATCATCGTGTTCACCGTTACCCTTCGCTCCAAAGGATTCTGGATATAGCACACCTCTTTCCGATTGTAATTGAGCATAAATGGGTAATCCATACACTAAAAGACATATGATGATATAAAGTATTTTGGGCTTCATTTGCTTTATTTAAAATCTAATTTATCCGCATACTTTTATATTTTTGAATGCTATCTCACATAACCTATTTCCTGTTTTTATGATAACTCCGTAAAATGAGTATTATTACATTAGTTTAATATTTGTTTTTACTAGTGTTGCTTCGTTTAACGCATCACTAGTATCCATTTTTAATAAAACTTTGTCATTTACGGTTCTTACGGTTCTTCCAATACTCAAAATAATCAGCACCTTCACCTTCTAACCATTCAACTGTTTCTTTGACATTAGCTTCGATATCTTTAGAAAAACCGCCAAAAACAGATACTGTCACATTGCTTGGTGCATAGAAATCCTCTATCATATTACGATAGCGCATGGAATATAATGGGAATTTGATACCTATCAGACGCAACAAATCACCAATCAACGAAGCTGTTCCAAAAAAGATCTTAGGCATACGTTTGATATTCTTGCCGGTTATTTCTTTTGATAATGCATTCAACCACACATAACTATCAATTGGCATATCTCCAAGATAGTATGTTTTCTTATCACACAAATCGTCTGGAGCATTAATAATGGCATCTAATTGACAAACTAAGTTTTTTACGTAAGCATAAGTCCTAATAACCGGTTTCCTGCTAGGATGCACATACAAGCCCTTGGCAATATACTTCCATAGTTCGTTTGGATAGCGCATATGCCAAGGTCCCCATACATTACATGGTCTAAAAATTGTCCATTTGCACTTCATACCAGCCTTACGAATATATTCCTCATCTATTTTCTTACTTATACCATACACCGTATGCGGCGCATAACTATCATCAGTCAATCCAAAGGGTACCACACTATCTTTATATACATATTGGGTTGAAGCGAACAAAGCGTGTTTCACATAATCATGCTTCATGATTTCATTTACCACATTCTCTGTACCTTCAGTATTTTCAATATAATCTTCCAATTTATCACTCAAAGTATCTGTTCTAGCGGCAAGATGAATTACAATAGTTGGCTTATACTTTTCAAAGGCTGCTGCCAATGCCTGCTTATCCATGATATTACCCTCATACCAATAATGATGCTGATTGGCCTTAGTAGCATCTGCCTTGTCGAAGTTCACAAAGCGATACCCCTTTTCTTCAAATAACTCTATAAGATTAGTGCCTATGAAACCTGAAGCACCAGTAATTAATAAAAAATCATCTTTTGTTATCATGTCATTTTACGCTTTACAGAGTGATAGGAGATAATTCTCCCATTGTTTCTCTATCTTGTCACTATCCAATAGTTCTTCAATCTCCAAAGCCTTCTTTCCCATCTTATCTGCTTCAGCGGGATGTTCTATCATATACTTGATACCTTCATAGACAGCATTGGCATCTCCTCTATTGACTATCAAGCCATTTTCTTTGTTCTTAATCAAGAAGGCAGCACCTCCGGGACTACAATCCGTCGCCACGCAGGGCAATCCAATTGCCATGGCATCCATCAAGGCATTTGATATTCCTTCAAAGTCAGACGTTGAAACCCACACCATTGCATCTTTGATATCTTCTTGCGGTTTCTTGCTTACTCCCATCAACAAGGCTTTTCCTTCAAGTCCAAGCTGTTTAATCTGTGTCCTAAGTCTCTCTTCGTCGTTGGTTCCAGGCCACTGACTGCCATATATCTGTAACTGATAATCGGGATAATCCTTTATCAATTTGGCAAAAGCGTCTATCAATACATCCTGCCTCTTTTGAAAAATGTCTATGCGTCCATGTGCTGCGATGACATGCTTTCTCTTGTCATAGCTTTCACATCTAATATCTGTCTTTGACACAATAGGATTGGGGATAATGGCTACAGGCACTTTTATATTATTATAATAACCGCGAGCCTTTGGTAACTGGAATACAGCGCCATCTGCCATTCCAAACAATGGCTTGAACAGTTTTAGTTTCCAATAACCGGGTTTATATGGATCATTGCGCTCACAAACTATCGAATTTGTTCTCAGCCCTTTACAAGCAAGAATGTTATATACGTTGGCGTCCAGTTGGAACGACACGCTCACATCGGGATTAAACTCCTTAATGAGTTTCCTAATCTTAAATACCGTTCCCCAAAACCCTTTGTGTTCATCTGTGAAGTCTATCCATTTAATACCCTCAGATAACTTTATATCTTTTTGTAGAGTATTATATGTGCACACAATAACTTCATTACCTCTCTTCTTCATAGCTTCAGCCACCCACATAAACATTGTTGGGGCTCCACTATAATCAAGGAAACGGATTAACATAAATATTTTCATATATCAATAGGAAGTTTAAGAAATTCACCTAATTTATAATCCCATTCTTCAGGTTCAAAGACTACTAGGCCACTAAAATGATAAAAAGTCATTTCACCAAAAAGAACTCTATCACCTAAATCATATAAATCTACTCTAACATGGGGAATACCTTGTGACAGTTTTTCTGCAAGTCTCTTCATTAACTCAAAATTCTTTGGTTTTGGTGGCAGTACTTTTGCATGATCGTGTCCCTGCCGGAAGGGAAGATGATTATAATTATCATCAAAAAAATCAAACTTGACTTCCTCATTCGGGTTTTGCCGTTCTGTTGCTACGAACAACCCTTTTACGTAACCGTCAAAGCAGAAGAATTTATAGTCTGATAAATCATTGGTTTCAGGATTAGGCTCTATATACTTTTCAGCAATCACGCGCTTAGGCACATCCTTATATGGCCATTCTCTCCAAACTTTATAGAGATCCGTATCTATACTTTCATTTAATTTCTCTATAGCTTTCCTCTTATCAAACGAAGATTTGTCTTTGCATATTACAACACCTGTATTACCACCGCCATGGGTAGTTTTCAAGACAAACTGAGCTGGTAGTTTATCCCACTCTATTTTCTCTGGCTTGTCCCACACTCCGAGCGTGGGTATCACATACTCTTCGCCAATGATGTCTGCCACAAATTTCTTTACGGCATATTTATCCACCATAGTTGTGTACTCCGGCTTTCTGTCATACAACTTCAACCACTGCAATTTCTCACTATACGTCTGGGGATTATTCCAGTTGGGAAATCTCTTAAATTCTTGATAAAATTTTAGAGACAAATACTGCTTGTCAGGTAACAGCCTGGCAATCTTCACCAATAAACTATTCATGTTGAGTTATATATCTATTTACTTCGATCTAAAAGTTTCACAATCCACCAAAGCTTTTTTCTTTTTCCTATCGCATGCATTAACATTTGACTTAATGCAACACAATAATCCTTCACAGAAACACTTCCTTCGTATTTGTAATCGTATACTGGAATTTCATGACCCAAAAGCTTCTTTATTTTTGAATATGCTTTACCGCCTCCACCTTTCTTGTATGATTTTACATAAACTTGCGAGCGGAGCAAAGTTTCAATCGGTATTTCATCAAGAGTAATAACACCATCATTTTTGCATTTGCTCAACAACTTATCCCAATATGAGGAACGTGATATAATGGAGTTGGTACCAATTGTATCGTCAGAATAAGGTTTGATATGTATATCACCAAAACTAACATCCGCCAACTCCCCTAACTGGTCAATACACATTAGACACCGGGGATTAGTAAAGAATGAATGTGATCCAAACCAATAACTTTTATATGGAATTTTCTTCATCACACCACCTTGCTTGTTCTCAAACTTCATATACCCCATACAACCATCATCGCGAAATGCAAAACGTCCAATATCGGATGAGTTTATTTTGTAACGCCTGAGGTAATAATCCATAGAGAGCTTGGTTTTGTTAATAGAGCAATATATTGAAAAGTAACCCTTGATTGTCTCTTTAATTATTTTATTCTTCTCTGCTAACTGCCTCCAACCTTGAACATGGCATGGCAGACCTACGACTATAAGGTTCTTGTATTGGCCATTCGTCACTTCCTTTGCCACTTTATCATGAGACAAAACTACATATTTAGAACTCCGACTTTCCCAAAGACTTTCTTTCGTTGTGGCAATGAACGGCTCTGGTTCAAGCGGATTATCTTTCTTGAATCTCACCACAATAGCACCATCAATCTCGCCTTTCTCTAAAAGCCAAGTCAAAAACTGTGTCACCATGCCTCCAGTGGCACAATGCATCCTTATTTCATTATCTGTACTGTAACCTACGTATACGTGTTTATAAAAACCCGCATAATCATCTCGTCGAGTTTGAGGTTCTTTCGAGAAAAATCGTTCGGATAGCTCGTTTAACTCAACACCTTTGCCCGGGCAAACATCATAGCATAATCCGCATGCAACACATGCTTTATGATCTATGACAGGGACATTTCTTTCCTTTCCTTCACAAAAGCTAATACAACCTTTATGACAAGAACCCGCACAGACACCGCAGCTAGTACAAAGTTCGTCTCTAACAACTTTATCTACTGTTTTCCTCAACATTACAATACTTAGGCATATTTTTCAGCAATCATCTTACAATATTCATATTGATGAAGGCTGTCCTTTTTCATTTCCTCAATAATGGATTTATTGTATCTATTATAAAGCGCTTCTCTGCTTTGATTCCAAATCTTTTTTTTAAGTTCGTCAAATGTGACATTGTCCGGCAAAATTGCCCAATCTCCTCCTATAGAACGCAAAAAAGACTTTGTTTTACCAGGACCACGATAGCTGATAAAAGGCATTCCTGTAGTTAATCCTGTCAAACCTACATGGAGCATCGAAGTCATAAAACAGTCCATAGAGGCTAAAACGCCCAACAACTGCTCCAGATTCTCATATTTATCAATAAAAATATTTTTTGACTCTCGTTCTGGCAAATACTGGTATTCCATACCAATTTTATCCAAATGAGTGGTGGTAAAATGGAATTCCATATCATCGTGCGTTTCCGCGTATTCCAATATATCACTAAGGAGTTTTTTGTCTAAATGACGACCTTTCTTGAAATTAAACCCAACGCGATACTTATTAGTTGGGGGCAGCATTTGGGGTGGGAAATATTTGGGAGCTTGGAAAAGCATGTCTGCATAATAAGTCACATCCTTTCCTAGTGTTTTCATCATATCCACATCACCCTCTAAACGGACTGTTCCACCTATAAAAGACTCAGAAGAAAGAAAACCTGCCCTGTTTCTCCCTAGACTTTTCAGCGCATCATGCACCTTTCCATCCCCTCCAAAAGAAATTGCGCAAAATTTCACATTAGGGTACTTTTTCTCTGCTTGCAATAAATGGCCAAAATCTCTTTCATAAAGGCGAGGGGTCCTGCTAAGGATTCTTTTATACCATGTGTTTGGCGTCAACAATGCACCTCCTGCTATAATTACAAGATTCACGTCTCTACATAAATCATCCACTGTAGGGCATGAATCCAATCCATACAATTTTGCCAAATCCTCATCTAGTTGAAACAATTTCACCTTATATCCCAACTGTTGTAAGAACCTTGCAAAAGCTATTGCCTGCATGTCATCACCATAATTTGCGTAACGCAATGGCGACCAAATTGCTATTGTATTATTCATCATTTTTTATTTTTGAATCATAAGATAGTGTTTTTAATGAAGTTTATAGTGAACAAATAGTTTGATATATACTCGTACACAAAAAAATAAAATATTGCTTAAGAACGTCTTTTTATTATCAAACATCGCAAATGCGAGTTCTCTAGTCAGCAACTGTTTACGACCGTAATTATAGGCTTCTTGATGGTGATATTGTTTTATTAGCCCCAACTTCTCGTTCCAAAAATATTTCTGAGCGCATTCATATAACAGAGGAGAGAAGAAACGATCCCTTTGTCTAGTTGCAGATATGCAATCCCGATACCCTGTTGTTACCTTATCAAAATAATAAAACTTGTATCCCTTTTTAGTTAAATCTATCCATTTAGGCGCATCCTCTACAATACCATACTCTTCCTGGTAAGGATTTTCTTTCAACATTTTCGTCTTCATAAAACTAGAAGAGGGAGGAATATGATTTTTTTTCAGTACAACCATAAACTGCTCATGAGCGTCTTTCTCAAAAAAAAGTTTCTCTTCCTCAGAAACAAAATGCCTGCTACTGGGATTCTTTGCATCCTCGAAATACAAAATGTCAGAGAATACCACTTTTGCTTCCGGATGGTTAGTCACAAAATCAATATTATCATCCAAGCAATTAGGGAAAAGCAAATCATCACCATCTATAAACTTTATCCATTCTCCCTTGGCAGCAAAGAGTGCTCGGTTGTAGTTACCCGCAGTTCCAGTATTCTGCTCAGGAACAATTACCTCTGTTCTAACAAATCTATCCTTATTTTGTGCAATCCACTCTTCACAGATTGATACCGTATTGTCGGAAGATTTATCATCAGAAACAATCAGTTCAATATTCTGGTAGGTCTGAGCTTTTATGCTCTCCAGAAGATCCAGAATAAACTCAGATGAATTATAGGCTATTACTCCTACAGAAATAAGAGGATTATACTTTTCTTGAGCCATACTTAAAAGGCGTTAATTAATTTAACTACTTCAGCCACTTCTTCCATCTTTATTGCCGGTCCTATCGGAAGACTTAACTCCTCGTTAGCAATCTTTTCAGTAATAGGCAGGCTTATTCCGTTCCATTCTTTATAACATTCCTGTTTATGCGGAGCAATGGGATAGTGAATAACAGTGCCCACGCCATTCTGCTCTAAATAATCATGCAACGCATCACGTTTGCCATCAGCAACTAGTATAGGGAACAAGTGATAGGCATTCTGATCATCATTGAGTCTTTCGGGCAATGAAACAAGTGGATTCTTAATATTGTCGTAATAATAGTTTGCAACCATCTTACGGTGAGCATTATCCTCAATCAAATATTTCAATTTTACATCCAGCACCGCAGCTTGAATTTCATCCAAACGACTGTTACGACCGGTGTATTTAAAAACATACTTCTTCTGTGAACCATAATTTGCCAATGCACGAACAGATGCAGCCAATTCAGGATCATTGGTGGTAACAGCTCCACCGTCACCTAATGCGCCAAGGTTTTTACCAGGGTAGAAACTATGGCCTGCAGCATCACCTATAGAACCTGTCACACGACCATCTGTATGCTTGCAGCCATGAGCTTGGGCATTATCCTCGACAAGCTTCAAATTGTATTTTTTGCACAAAGCACCAATCTTCTCAGTATAGGCATTACGGCCATATAGGTGCACAATAGCTATAGCTTTTGTTTTAGGGGTGATTGCTGCCTCAATAAGATCATCATCAATCTCCAATGTATTGAGTTTAGGTTCCACAAGAATAGGCTTTAACCCATTCTCGGTTATTGCAAGGATGGTGGCGATATAGGTATTTGCCGGAACAATAATCTCATCCCCCGGCTGCATTACCCCCATCTCAATGTATGCGCGGAATATCCATATAAGAGCGTCCAGGCCATTGGCGCAACCTATGCAATACTTAGAACCGATAAACTTGGCATAGTTTGCCTCAAACGTCTCGTTTTCCTTACCCTGAAGGTACCAACCATTGTTTACTACTCGTGTTACAACTTCGTTAATCTCCGCCCCATGAAGAGCTGTTACGTCATGAAGTGAAAGAAATGGAATATTCATATTTGTTATTTCTTTTTTAATATTTTTCTACTAATTAAATTTTTCAAACCCATATATTGGTCAAGTTTCTTAAATGCGACTATAGATACTAATAATAATGATACAATATTTACTAGTGTCAGTATAACTAACTCCCCTTCAAACAATGTATTCAAAATAATCAATATCGTAAAATATATACAACCGTATAAAAGATAAATAAGTACATCTTTTGAATATATTATATCATATCGATATTTCATATAGAAATACAACAATATAATAGCAAGCAAGCGATTAATAATCATTGCAATACCGAAGCCAGGAAGTCCCCAAACATGGTAGCAAACAATATTCAGTGCAAGATATTTTATCAAAGACCAAATTGAAAGCCCAAAGTACACCTTGGTATCTCGCTTTGGAACGAACAAACAACCCATTGCCCAATCGGCACACTGAAGGAAAGATCCAATTGCCCCCCACATTATCATCTTTGTAATAGGATAAAAATCAGAAGAGTATAGTATCCAGACTATTGTTTTTGAGAATATAATTAATAATGTCAATATAGGCAATAAAATCATTATAGATATTCGTATTTGGTTGTTGACGGTTTCCTCACAAGATTTATTATCATCTATTACTGCACTAAGACGCGGGACAAAGTCTGATGACATTGCCGAGAAAATCATTCCCACATATCCATTAAGTATAGCGAAACCGGCGGAAAATAAACCTACTAATTCTACCCCACCATTTTCAGACATGAATATTCTTATATAGTATGATGATATAATCGGGAACACTTCTGCTGCCGCAATTGCTACACCTATTTTTAATATATCTGCACTTATTTTTTTAAACTCATCAGTATCAACTTTTATCTCTTTTATAAGTATTTTTTTTTGGTAGTAATATGAAACAGTTGCAGTTGAAATGCTGAGTAGAATCAGTACAGGCACAATTGCATTAACCCCCCATATGAAATATAAAGGTATTGTAATAAATAGAGACAAAAAGTTCCCTATTACATTAGCTTTTGCATACATCTTTATCTGCCGACACCCTTTTATTATCATCTGGTTTCCAGATGTTAACTGGGTAAAAAGGAGAGATATTGAAAGACAACAAAAACTAATCATGAAATCTTCATTGCCAAAGGCCCATACACTTAATTGTTTAGATAAGATAATACATATTAATGTCGCAAACAAACCAGTACACCAGATTAGTCTTTTTACGACAAAAATCACTTTTCCTAAAGTGTCATAATCTTCTTCTTTATATGCTACCGCAATGTTTTTCATTGCGCTGATCGTTAGGCCACAATTTGTAAACCCCGTAATCGTAGACGATGTCGATGTTAAAAGACCTACAATACCCATTCCTGCAGGACCAAGTAACGATGATACTACCTTATTACGGATAGCGCTTATCAATATATTGAATAGCTGTACGCTTCCCAATATACTCGTAGCCTTAAAAATACTTCTATACTCCGAGGTCTTATTAGATGATTCCATGGTATTCACATGCTTGTTTTACTTTATCCAATGGCAGATAATAAGAACAATGAGTTAAGTTTGACGCACTCTTATCATCTATACCAGTAAGATAAATTACGTCTATACCAAAATGTTGTATGGATAAACTAATATAGTTCTCAAACTGCCTTTGAAAATTAGAGAACTTAATTACCTTTGTACCTGGTCGGCAGAATATAAGATTAGTAAAAGCACTCCCTCCTGGACCTGCGATATATTCAGCTGACATAAACATCTCAACTTTTTCCTTTAACGACAATTTATGAGGTTCGACGAAAACAAAACCTAATTTTTCAAAGTAATTTTCCACGTCTGATCCATTAATTAGACCTTTGCCAAGTCCACCACGTCTTGCTAAAAAAATTCTTTTATAAGAAGGATTCAACTTTACATCAATTTGCAAAGGTTCCACAATCTCTTTCTTCACATAATTTGCTGTCGCAACAGGAATGGTTGAATCACCTATAGACACACTTGTTTCACGATCTGTAAAAGTTGTGGGACGCTCAATATAGTAAAGAATCTCAGCTTCAATAGTTTCATTACTCGACATTTGATATATATTGACATCATACTTCTTAAGTATATCAAGAACTATTTCTTTTAGTTGGCCATCTGTATATTCTGGTATTACTACTGTAACTTTTCTATTGCTATCTTTAATAGCGTTACTTAATACACTTATTTTGGGTATGTACTCAACAAGCGCATGTGCCCAAATGTTATCATAAACACCAATCATAGAAAAAACAACATCTATTATTTTGACGTGTTTAGGCTTCTTTATGCTAAGTATACCATTGTGCTCACATAATCCGTAAGAATCTTGAACTGTGTTTCTATCTATTGTTATATTGTGATTGTAATTATACTTAAAATACTTCGGCCAGATTACGTTTCCAGACTTAGTTAAAACAACATCTGATTTATAAAAAATGCTTGCTTTTTCAAATTTCCACAATGATATCTCTGGATAATCAATTTCAAAAGAGCCATTTATAAAACCAAGCACATGAGGCATTACAAATGTTTCTTTTGTTTGGGGTTTGAATACGACTATTTTTTTTCCTTCATTTTCTGGTTTCTGAATTTTTGCTTCTAAAATGCGTCCCAATGCTCTATTAAATTTATAAAACGCGGAATTAATATATTTATTCAAAATCAATATCAACTTACTTAATTTTATCAATATCATATTTTCAATATTTTATATTATTTACTAGTAGCCAAATTTTTTTATTAAGCCATGCTAATATTGCATCGAAATTGGATTCAAATTATGAGCACGCAGAATTAAAATAAGAAATTGAATATCAACAGCTTACAAACAAAGCGTAATTATCGCATCATTAGTAATCTACATTCAAAGATTTAGCGCTCCTCGAATTGCATCGTTAACTTCTATGCCATTTTTCTTCGCTTGATGTAGTTTGATTACTTTATCTTCTCCAGGCATAAGTATCGTTTGGCCATCAACCTTTTTTGACGAATGTATTTTATCAATATATAAATCAACCTGATGATAAAAGTCTTCACCATAAATATGAATAGGATCAATCGCGAAAAATGTATGACCAACTTTCATGCAATTTCTTGACCCGTAAAAACGACCAACCCTATTCAAATAATTTGATCCTGCACACAATCCTGAAATCATATCTATCATAACCGATAATCCATATCCCTTTGGACCAGCCATAGGTAAAATAAGCCCTTTGACTGCTTCTAACGGATTAGTAGTTGGAGTCCCATTTTCACTTAAAGCCCAACCGTTCGGTATTTCTTGACCTTTTTCTAAGGCTTCGTTTATTTTTGATTTAGCCACAATACTTGTCGCCATATCAAAAACAATTGGAAGTTCTTTACATGATGGTATTGAATAGGCGAATGGATTAGTACCCAACATCTTTTCACACCCACCTAAAGGAGCCATTTGTGCTGGAGAATTACAAAAAGCAATACCTATCAAACCATTTTCTGCCAGTTTATTAACATAAGTAAATGCAGCACTAAATGTATTTGCATTGTTAGCAAACACAACATGTACACCATTTTCTTTCGCTTTCTCCATGGCAATATTTATGCACCTATCAGCAGAAACCATTCCGACTAAATTATTGGAGTTGACAAGTGTAAATGATGGAGTTTGCTTCTCTATAATAATTTGATCTGCTATATTATATGCTCTTTCTCTTATTTTTTCTAAATGAGAATCTATCATTCTTAGACCATGGGATGATATTCCACATACTTCAGCTTGAGTGAGTGAAGTCGCAATACATGTTGCAGCATATGAACTACAGCCTTCATTTTGGAATAATTGGCTAATACTATTAATAGCGCTTTCGTATGAAACCTTCATTTCTTCACATTTATTAATTGTATTAATTGTGTTATCATTTTATTAGCACAAAATGATAATATACTTATAAAAATCAAAACTAGAATTGTGCATGCCCAATAAGGTATGTATCGATCAATATACGATAGCATACCATATGAAAAAAGAAATATGTGAATTAGATAAAACTCAAGAGAGGATAAACCTACAACATTGAGATATCTAATAATATATTGAGGTAAAATATTCAGAAATATAGGTAAGTATGTTATTATTCCTATTGTGACCAGCCCATACGAGACGCGCTGAAAATCCTTAGGCAGAAACATTATCAATGGAATGGATAATATAAAAGAAAGAATTATTATTTTTTTCTTATTAAACAAGTCCTGATAATATGCAAAAATTGCACCAGTAACAAAAATTGGAACTCGCGCAAAATAAAGAGCAAGTTGATTAAGCCTTTCTATATTGACTAACCTTAACAAGAATAGCCCTCCAAATGCGATAAACAATGCAACAATTAAGGACAAATAAATGTTATGCTTTACTAGTTTAAATATAATTGGGTATGAAAAGTAGAGAAGAAGGATGGCACCAATAAACCAATATTTATTATAAACCATATTAGCCCACCATAAGGGATTTAGCAATGATAAATATCCACCTCCGTGTGTTAAAGCATATATGATTCTAAAGATTATAATCAAAAATATAAATGTAGGAACAATCCTTAAAACTCGTTTTTTATAAAATGCAAATAAACCTTGACTTTTTTGATAACTAAAAAATAATCCAAACCCTGAAAGGAACATAAAAATATCAACACCACAATCTCCAATTTGAATAAGGCCATCAAAGATTCCATAATGGTAATCATTGAAATAAAAAGTATGTCGAAAAAAAATCCAGAGTTGAGCAAAACCAAATATTGCCATTCTATATTTGGTTATGAGTTCATACGGTTTATTTTGTGCCATTACTATTTCTTTTTTGTATTAAATACAATAAGTTTTCTTTTGTATAGCGGTTACGGAATTCATCTGGCATGTCACGAAGTACGGAATTCATCTCCTTAAAGCTCATATGATATTTGTTTCTCATCATAAGGGCATACTTGTATGCTGTTTTGTAGATGGCAGGTAATAGTCGTGTTACAGAATACCCCCAAAGATTTGAAGGAATCATTTCTGTATCAAGATAGTCACACACTTCCAATACTGCATCAAGATTATACTGTTTGCCCAAATACTTGTTCATGTAAGGAACAAGGAGTTCTGTCTGCATGTTGCCAGCACCTTGTCCCATACCAGTTGCACATGAATCAACAATCATGTCTCGATCTGTTTCAAGATTAACGAAATACAACACGTTAGAGTATGCTAGATTCATGTTATTATGAGCATGGAACCCAATCTTAATGTTTTTATCCAGACGTGCATCATAGTAGTCGAACAAACGCTTGATGTCCTTTGGTTCCATATAGCCATAACTATCTACAAAATAGCAAGCATACGCACCCATAGCGTTTGATGAGTTGATGATAAGATCCAATTCCTTATCAGAATAACGCATTGTGAGCATTGGCTGCACAAATACTTTGTAACCCTTTTTGGCAAGTACAGCACAATAGTCAAGCGACTTCTGGAGCTCAGAATAACGTAGGATAACACGGATGCCTTCAACAAGCGAAGGATTCCAATCTGGAATTTCATTCACATCAGTATCAGGACCTATGTAAAGTCCTACATACATTGTCCCTGGTTTGCGTTTTGTAGGCAGGAACTTTGAGAGATCTTGCACATTCTGATATATAGAAAACTGATCCTTACTATCCTTTGAAGGACCTATTGAACCAAGTTCTATTATATCCACGTTGGCATCTTCCAGATGTTTGATGGTTTCACGTTTTTTCTCATCCACGAAAATCTTGTCTGAAAAACCATTATTAAAAAGGTCATCCAGCCCCTGCCCACCATCACGAAGAGTGGCATCAAGTAATAATACGTTTTTTGCCATTGTCAACCTCCTTAGTTTTTCAAGAACTTATTGATTTCTTCAACACACAGAGCATACACATCTTCTGTCTGATAACGCTTGTACCAATCCACAACAAGTTCTATGCACTTCTGCATGTTCATTCTTGGTTTCCAACCAAGGCGAGTCTTTGCCTTGTTGATGTTGAGCATTAGAAGGTTAGCTTCATGAACTGCATTCGGATCAGATGAGTCCTTCAACTCGCCTGAGCCATAGTTCTTGATGACCTCAGTTGCCACTTCCCATACGGTAGAAACGCTCTCTGCTTCAGGTCCAAAGTTCCAGCCTTCACAATAGCATGTAGGATCGTTCCACATTTTCTGAGCAAGCAACATGTAACCAGAAAGTGGTTCAAGAACATGTTCCCATGGACGAACTGCCTTTGGTGAACGAATGTCAATTGCACGACCATCCTCCAAGGCACGAATGCAATCCGGGATAATACGGTCTTTTGCCCAATCTCCACCACCTATAACATTTCCTGCACGAACAGATGCAAGTGAAACTGTATGCTTCTTACCATAGTCATCAGGGTTAAAGAAAGAACGTCTCCAGCTCTGGATAGCGACCTCACATGCACCCTTTGATGAAGAGTATGGGTCATAGCCACCGAAGGGGTCGGTCTCTACATAACCCTTAAGGGTTTCGCAATTATCATAACACTTGTCTGTAGTTATCATCACGCCCACCTTCACGCTCTTGGTGGCACGAATTGCTTCCATCACATGAATGGTACCCATCACGTTTGCTTCGTATGTCTCAACAGGAATATCATACGAAAGACGTACGAGAGGTTGAGCTGCAAGATGGAATACAATCTCTGGTTGATACTCAGCGAATATCTCCTTCATTCGCTTACCGTCACGAATGTCTGCACGGATGTCAGCCTTTATCTTACCACCTATGCCTGAAAGCACAAAGTTATCACGCTCTGAATATGGATCAAGAGCCACACCCACTACCTCTGCGCCCAGTTCGTGGAGCCAGATTGATAGCCAACTACCCTTGAAACCCGTATGACCGGTCACAAGGACACGCTTTCCTTTATAGAAATTATTGAAAATGTCAATCATTGTCATTTGGATTATAAGATTACTTTGGGTTTGTTTGGAACAACTCTCTCCCAACGCTTCCAAGGAGCCTTATTCTCAGCAAGAAGTTTTTCGAGTATTGATTTCTCCCGTATATTATCCATGCATTGCCAGAATCCAGTATGAACATATGACATCAGTTGACCTTCCTGAGCGAGTTGGGTAAGGGCAACCTTTTCGAATACACATGAATCATCTGTGAGATAGTCAAATATCTGTGGTTCAAGAACCATGTAACCTGCATTAATAGGAGCACCATCAGCATTGTTCTTCTCACGGAATGCACGAACTGCCCCATTTTCAATATCAAGTACGCCCTTATCTTGTGGCATTTTTACAGCTGTTAAAGTTGCAAGTTTGCCATGAGACTTATGAAATTCCACAAGTTTATCTATCTCTACATCGCAAACGCCATCGCCGTATGTCATAAGGAATGGTTCATTACCCACATACTTTTGAATGCGTTTGATACGACCGCCAGTCATTGTATTATAACCAGTATCGACTACTGTCACCCTCCAAGGTTCCATATTTGTTTGATGAACGGTCATCTCATTCTTGCCACCACGGTAGTCGAAGGTCACATCAGAGTTATGCAGGAAGTAGTTGGCAAACCACTCCTTGATATACTCTTGCTTGTAACCTGCGCATATGATAAATTCGGTATGTCCATAATAGGAATACTCTTTCATAATATGCCAAAGGATAGGCATACCGCCTATTTCGATCATTGGCTTAGGCTTAAACTGACTTTCTTCGCTTATACGCGAACCAAAGCCACCGGCTAAAAGAACAACTTTCATCGTATTTTTGTTTTTATTCGTTAGTCGTTATTTGTTATTTTAATGCAAATACAGAGTTTTAAGATATTGTCAAAAGAATTTGTGTAAAACCACTAGCATGAAGGCAAGAATCTATAATTTTAAACTTCATCGAAAATAAAGCTTGTTCAACTCAGTAATTTCATAAAAGCCTCTTTCTACCTTTAGAATCTTATCCATTTGCTTGATTTCGTTTCTCTAAAAGATGAACAAGCCAGCAATGTAGTTTTAATCCATGATTTCCTCTTAACAAAAGATGTTAAGTGACTTACCATTAATTTTGATAATCTGCCATAGTTGCAATCTATAATCGGTTTCTCTAACAATAATGAAGCCTTTCATCTTGTCTTACTTTGAATTACGAAATTCAATAAATTCTTTGTATGAACGGATATAGTCTTCAGCATTATAGATATCAGAAGCAAGTACCATACAAACAGCACCTGAAGAAAAATCCTCAAGCGTACGCCACAATCCCGGTTTCACATAAAGACCTTGATAAGGGCGATTTAAGAAGAAAGATCGCTTACATGTGCCATCATCTAGAGTTACAGTAAATGAGCCCGATGCAGCAATAATTAACTGACTTAGGTTGCGATGGGCATGTGCCCCACGTGATTCTCCTCCTGGCACATCGTATAGATAGTAAACACGCTTTACGTCAAAAGGAAGGGTTTTGCCATTTTCTACGACAGTAAGATTACCCTTTCTGTCGCTATGATGACGATCGAGTTCAACCATAGTAGCATCAAAGACATCAGATAGCTTACGTCCGTCAATAGCCAATGCCTCTTTTACATTATATTGCTGTGCAACAGGAACCGTAACATCATTGCGTTCCAACTTACTATAAGCAAGAAAATCATCATAGTTACGGATATAGTCATTTAAATTGTAAGGGATGCTGCCGAACTCCAAAGCAAGAGCATTGGTTGAGAATTCCTTGATTTCACGCCATAAACCTTTCGGAATGTAGAGACCATAGTAAGAACGGTTGAGAGTAAATGTCTTCTGTTCAATACCATCATCTACCATTATCTCGAAAGCACCTGAAAGGGAGATTATAAGCTCTTCGTTGTTAATCTCGGCATGACCACCTCTACCAATACCACCAGGTACATCATATAGCCAATAAGTACGTTTAATCTCAAACGGAATCTGTTTGAAATTCTCTGCAAAAGATAAATTACCTCTCGCATCCAAAAATTTTGGAAGATCTATTATTTTACAATCGCTTACTGTCATAATTTATTCGTAATAAAAATATAAAATATTAGTTGTTTTAACAACTATCATAAATCGCCGTGTATACTAATGTATTATGCAAAATTCTCATTTCTATTATTATAACTATCATAGTAGTTCATTAAATACCATAAAAATGTATCCAATAGATTCAAAGACATTTTTTTTACAATGAATTCTTATTTAGATTAAAAAAAGCTATTTCAAAGCAATATTAGAAAATGCGCTTGCAAGTATATATATCCCATAAATTCCACCTTGGTATTTTCAAATTAATGACTTAAAGCAGCCACTAGCAATCTAAGATAATTGATACGTTTTCGCATTTTCCACTTTGTATTTTTTCATAAATACTCCTCTAAATGATTATTCTATGTCATACATCTATCAAAGGCTGTTATTCTTGATTACTGTTATCATTATTGTGTTTGGATTATCTCATTATGTTATGATAAGGAGCCCAATTGGTAATAGAACCATTAGAATCCCACAAGAAATACATCTGATAGTCTTCTCTTGCAAAAGGTGCTGTCACTAAGGCATAGCAATACAGGAAAAAAAGTAAGTATGAATAAAAAAGTTGTAAATGATTGCCTAAAACTTTCCAATGATATATTAGAGCCGCCAAAGCAATAACAATGAATATATTAAAAGAATAAATATACCTTGATAAAATTTCAGCTTGTCCAAAAACGGCTCCAATAATCAAACTTATTACCGCCAGATTGTAAATATACTTACCGTTTTTTATATTTACAACTGCATTTTGCCCATACAGAATTAAAGGGACAAAAGTTAAAAAGCTCTTTATCTTATTTGTAAAAGAATGTTCAAATAAAAGGGTTCCTCCTTCCCCTGTTCCATTTATTATATCATCCATTCCTTCTAAATAACCAATCATTCCAAAATCAGACTCTCCAAATAATGAGAGTATATTAGAAGAAACTACAACAAGAAACCTCATATCCGAAATATTCACAAAAAACAAAGCATATGCATATATTAAAATGGAAATACTTCTAGGTAGATATAGATTATTCAGAAACTTTGATAATGCTATTACCATAACAAACGGTGCCAGTCCAAGGTGAGATAGACACGCACATATTGAGAATAAACTGAATTTTAAATATTTTTCATGAGTATAATAGTATAAGCCTATAAACATAAAGGATTGTGCAAGAAAAAACCTGATAAGATTATCATTAGAAGAAAAAGCAACTAATAGCATTGGCAGAATCCATTTTAAATATCCAAGGTAGTCACTTAGAAATAATAAAGCAGAAAACATTAAAAAAGCACATTGCAGAATAATAAATACAGGATATGATATACCTAACGCTTTACATAATAATACAATACATGCAAATAAAGGAGAACTATTGCTCTCTTCTGCAAATATGCTGTCAATGGCATCATATCTTTCAGCATAAACATTATAATCAATATCACGTCCCCATCGTAAACCTAAAAATAACGCATAGGCGACAATTGGAACCATTGCAATACTCCAAAAGTCCTTATGAATGTGTTCTTGATTTGGTATACGAACAAGATTGTCCATTCTCTTACCACACTGAAATAAGATGAAGAATGTTGTCCATTGTAGTATAAAATAAATAAAAGCTGTTGTTGTCATAAAATAAAAAAGTTTGCGATCAAGCACTTCAACTTAATCGGAATATAAGTATAAATCAACTTTGATTTATTGACCCATTACAATTATTCAATTGCTCTAATAATACAAATATCTATTGCAGATTTCAAAGCCTCC
The DNA here is from genome assembly GCA_902763885.1 of uncultured Bacteroidales bacterium. Classification (GTDB taxonomy): domain Bacteria; phylum Bacteroidota; class Bacteroidia; order Bacteroidales; family Bacteroidaceae; genus Colenecus. The sequence goes on from CACWTU010000004.1 coordinate 194,455, forward strand.
ACCGACTATTGATTTGAATCAATAATGAGAGGATATGAGATTTCCCTATCAAATTGAAAACGGATGTCATGCTTCTTCCACTGAATATTTGCCTGATATCCTTGCTCAGAGAAACAATCAAAGAAAAATCCACGTAGGGCTCAATATAAGACTCCTTCTATGTCAATTCTTATAACCTCTATTTATACGTGTTCTAATGTATTTGAATTAATATCTTCTTTCATCTCGTCAATTACCTTGAGCAGATATTGATCATACTGGTTCTTTAGCATTAGTTTGGCAAGTTCTAGCATCTTTACTTCAATAATCCAACTATTAACATCATTGTTGTTATTTCTCGTTATTTTTTCTTTATTAAATATTCAAAAATAGTACAATTGGGGACTTCCCCAATTGTATCATTTTTCAGTACGCTTGCTTATCGCCTTTGAAGACGTTGGTCACAGTTTTGATCATTATCTTGATGTCCAGATAGGGACTCCAGTTCTCTATGTACCAAATGTCTTTCTTTATGCGTTCTTCCATTTGCCAGAGTTCATGGGTCTCACCTCGGGCTCCAGTTACCTGGGCCCAACCGGTTATGCCGGGCTTTACCCAGTGACGCAACATATATTTATCAATAAGGGCGCTGTACTCCTCGGTATGCAAAAGCATGTGTGGGCGTGGACCTACCACAGACATATCACCCATAAGCACGTTCAGGAACTGTGGTAGCTCATCAATGTTTGTCTTACGCATAATATCGCCCCACTTGGTCTTGCGGGGATCATCCTTGGTAGCCTGAAGGCGGTCTGCATCATCATTTACCTTCATGGATCGAAACTTGAGGCAGGTAAATTCTTCACCCAAAATTCCGTTCCTCTTTTGCTTGAACAGTACGGGGCCAGGCATTGTTATCTTGGTTATGATGGCCACAATTATGTATATCCACCAAAAGAATCCCACAATGAATATGAATGATACCAGAATATCAAAAGCCCTCTTGAACAAACGGTTATACCAAATCTGCAGAGGTTCATTACGTAATGTCAGCACCGGCATATCCTCAACCATCTCAACCTCCATTGCACGGTGTATATAGTTACGCACATTTGGCACAGAGTAGAAATGAATGAAATGCTTGTCACAGTAATTGATTATTTTTACTATTTCAGCAGAACGTGAACTGGGCAGGTTGCAGTACAAGCTATCTACATGATTGCTATTTAGCCATTCTATTACCTGGTTAATCTTGCCTAAACGCTCCAGACTCTGCGGCAAATGCGTTGATGGCTGGTCTTCAAAATAACCCAAAACTCTATAGCCTATGGACATATCTGACATCATGCAATCATACAGATAAGCCAGATTATGTCCGGCACCCACAAATATCACTACTTTATTGTCAATTCCCTTACGGCGCAAATCTTTTATTATTGAACGGCTGAATAGACGTCCAAAGAACATTGTAAGGTATGTACATATAAATACTATCAGGCCTTTCCAAATGACTGAATCAACAGTAGGATCTACCCAAATGGTAATAAATGCCATAATAACCATGAGTATTGATGCATACAAACTCCTTACAGCCACCTGCTCTGTCTTGGAGTTTCTTAACTGAGCATACGGCTTGAAGGCAATAACACCCACAATATATGAAACATTCCAGACAACCCACGGCTTAAAATCTGCCGGTATCCAATGCAACAAGCAAGCGGCACCTACAAACAGCAGGTTGATAAGAACTATATCAACAAATAGGACAATAAGATGAAATATCATAACTCCTTAGTTTCAAAGAATGTTGAAAAATTTATCAAAAGTACATAAAAATAAATTAATGCACAATAATTATTAGATGGATTATTCTCTTACTACAATGTATGTATATTATTTTGAAGAGATGTGCAGAAAGCGAGTGATGCGCCTTGTTAAGGACCTGTCTTTATTATCTATGAACGCATCCAATATCTTGGTACGTCCAAATACTGGAGTCACGTCATAGTCTGCAATAGCTGCAGGAATTAAACAACTGAAACCTTCTTTCAGTACCACCTCCTCCTGGGTACTCCTAATCCTAATCCCGCAGTCCCCCTTCAAGCACATGGTGATAATAAAACTGTCATACTTAACCAGGTTCCTATGAAAAGACTCCTCCAGCTCCGTTACCCTTACGCTGAAAAATGGTGACTCCACCACCCTATTAGCTCGGTTCTCCTCTGTAGAGTATTCTGTTCTGTACTCATCTTCCACATGATAGTTCAAAGCTTTGGCAGCCAACTCTGTGTGCAGTTCTCGTGGTTTGCCATCCAGCCCAACACGTTTGTAATCATAAATACGGTATGTCAAATCACTTGACTGTTGGACCTCGGCTAACTGCACCCCTCTGCATATTGCATGAACGCGCCCGGCAGGAATGTAAAACACATCGCCTGCATGCACCTCATGTCTGGCTAATACATCCACAATGGTCCCATCCTCCACACGTTGCTTATATTCACTTGGCGTTAGTTCTTCTTTGAATCCGGAGTACAAGCAAGCTCCCGGCTCAGCATCAAGCACATACCACATCTCGGTTTTGCCAAACTTGCCGTGTTCACGCTGCGCCATTGCATCATCTGGATGCACCTGAACTGACAGGTCCCCGCAGGCATCAATAAACTTGACCAGAAGCGGCAGTTTACCGTCATAGCGCTTGGCTACCTCACGTCCCAGAATTGCTTCTGGCATTTTGGCAATAACCTCTGGCAGCGTATATCCAGCCCATGTTCCATTTGCAATCACGCTAGGCGAACTTTCCACAGCACTTACTTCCCAGCTTTCGCCAATATTATCCGTAACAGCCATCCCCTTCCAGCGAGTTAGCTTGCTGCCGCCCCAAACCACCTTGTGTAAATTGGGCTCAAACAGCATAGGATACAGTTTGGAACGTTGCGCCTCTATTACGCAACCAATGGTCATTACTCGGACATCAGTCACAGCCCTTAGCTCATGGCTTTTGCAACACCTGACATACACAAAATCATCGGCATGACAATGAGTAAGCTCTTCATCTATCTGTACATCCAGGTCACCGCTCATCACATAAAACCCTTCCTGCATATCAGGATGAATATGCGTCTGAGCCACCTCCCCAGCCCGCAAATCCGTCACAGCAATCTGCGTAAGCGAGCATCCACTCTCATTAGCCGCCAGCAGTACCCGCTTCAGCCCCACATCATGTGACGTGATAACAGGCTTTATGTCATTCAATGACCTTTTCATTAATTACTCCGTACATTAATCTGCACTACAAGGTAGCTTACATTAGGTCCAGTCGAAGTACTTTCTGTGCTGCTGTTCAAAATAACGTTTGGAAACACCTCTATCTGCTGATCCACCTTGCAAAGATATGCGCAAACCTCATCCATCAACTGCACAGCCGTTCCATTGTAAGGCGTAATGCAATCAATCTGTATTTGCGGATTCATCCCCACATTTGTCTGCAAAAATGACCGCAGGGTGTTGGGGTTGTTAAAATGTTCGTTATGATATATTAGGGTGAACATCGTATCTTATCACTTATAGTATTCCTTGTACCACTTGGCAAACTTTTGTAATCCTTCACGCAAAGTTATCTTGGGTGTAAACCCAAAGTCACGCTCCAGGGCGGTGGCATCGGCATAAGTGGTGGGGACATCGCCAGGTTGCATCGGAACCAACTTCTTGTGTGCCTCAAAGTCATAATCCTGCGGCAACACACCTGCACGGAGCAACTCCTCTTGCAGGATGTTCACAAAGTCCAGCAGGTTCTCGGGCTGGCCGCCTCCTATGTTATATACTGCGTATGGTGGTATCGGCAGTCCATCTTCACCCGTCTTCTTTGCGGGAGCCTTGGCCATTACTCTTACAATTCCCTCTACAATATCATCCACGTAGGTGAAGTCGCGGCGACAGTTGCCGTAATTGTATATCTGTATGGTCTCACCTTTCAATAGTTTGTTGGTGAATCCAAAGTATGCCATATCGGGCCTACCGGCGGGGCCATAGACGGTGAAGAACCTTAGGCCGGTGCTGGGGATGTTGTAGAGTTTGCTGTAGCAGTGGGCCATGAGTTCGTTGCTCTTCTTAGTAGCGGCGTAGAGGCTCACAGGGTTATCCACGCGGTCGTCGGTGCTGAAGGGCACTTTCTTGTTGCCTCCGTAGACGCTGCTACTGCTGGCGTAGACCAAGTGCTGCACGGGATTATGGCGGCATGCCTCCAATATGTTGTAGAATCCTATTATGTTACTCTCTATGTAAACATCGGGATTCTCTATGGAGTAGCGCACTCCAGCTTGAGCTGCCAGGTTGACTACTATGTCAAGCTGGTTCTCTTTGAACAGGCGGTTTACTAGTTCTTTGTCTGCAATGCTGCCTTTTAAAAAGCTGTAGCTATGCTCGGGGTGTGCCTTGGCCTTATCGGCTATTACCTTTAGGCGGTATTCTTTTAGGCTGAGATCGTAATAGTTGTTTAGGTTATCCAGGCCTACTATCTTGGTTGGCTCCTGGCTTTCAAGTAGCCTTAGTACTAGGTTGGCTCCTATGAATCCGGCACTTCCGGTTACTAGTATTGTTTTCATTTCTATCTTTTTCTTGGCCTTTGGCCTCGCTGCGGATGGCGACGCTATCTTTTGCTCGCTTATCGGACCCGCTTATCGGCCTATAATTATTTACTCCGTACGTCTATCCGGAATACAAGATGACTGCCACTCTGCCCCGTTGAAGTTCTTTCTGCGCTACAATTCAATATTACATTTAGCCACACCTCAATCTGCCGGTTCAGTTTGCTAAGGTAAGCGCAGACTTCATCCATAAGTTGCCCAGCCGTTCCATTATATGGCATCATGCAGTTAATCTGTATCTGCGGACTCTTCCCCACATTGGCCTGCAGGAAGGGCAGCAGGGTGCCTGGGGTGTTGATTTGGGCGTTTTGGTATGTTAGGGTGAACATTGGGGACATTAGGGACGGTTCCGTTTGGCACCTTTTTTATCACACAAGCTATCTTTGTCTAAACTGTTCTGTTCTCTATTAATTGTTTACTCGGCCTTCGGCCTCGTAGCGGCTGCGCCGCTACTTCTATCTCTGCAGCCACTTCAACAAAGGAACAATTACATTGTCCTTATATTTATATTTAACATAAAAACCTTTAGGAATGAATTCTCCATTCTTATATTGTGATGTACCATCAAAATACTCTATAGAAGGGTATAATTGAAGGTATTCATTTCCTTTCCATAAGCCATTATCCTTCTTGATAGGAAATATTGCTATTTTATCTTTATCATACTTTTGAGCATCTCCAAATCCTATTTCCCAATTACACCATGTAGAATTAATAGCATCATCTGTTGCAATAAAAATAAACTTATCGTATTTAATAATTTTATTTTTAAGTTTCTCTGCCGTACTCCTATCTGTAGGGTGTTGCATCTCAGGATCTGCCCAATCCACATAAACAGATGAATTTAATTGCTCAAGTATATAACGGACACGACCTAAATACTCAATATCACTATGTTTATGAGACAAAAAAACGGATAGTTTTCTATTGATTTCAGAAAAATATCTTGTTTGGGTTACCGCCTTTTCAAGTACCCCAGTTCCATATGACAATTCTCTAAGTTTAGATTCCGTTATTAGCATATTTTACTCTATTGATATTTTATAACCAGCACCATCGTTCTCACTCTTATCGTAGGCATTGTTTATATACTTGTCGATATCTGACAAGAATTCATCCTCTTCAACAAAAGCAATGTAAGAACCTGTCAAAGCATCAACACACTTGCATCTATCACAACTATACACTGGAGGGACCTGATTAAAACGGTTATCGTTGATTAGGTCATAGATCTTCTCTGTGTGATAGTTAATGACAGAACAACCATCTGCATTTATTTGTCGATATTTAAACCAGTCGTAGCTATCATTAACCTTCATAATCACGCCAACAAGTCCATTACGATGTGAGGTACGACCATCACGTGTTATCTTCTTGAGACAATATGATATTTCCCAATCAATCCAATGACTCTCCTTCATGTGAGGAGAGATGATAACTATCGTAACAGAAGTAGGGAACATACAATCCTTAAGGTATTCTTGGATTCTTTGATTACTTTCATCAGACATATCAGGAGAGTCTGACGTCTCACCCTGGTAGTATACAGCATCATCCCCCATCGCCTTTATAATGCGGTCGCGAAGGTTTGTTGCCTCGCTAAATTTGTATGATATAAATGTTTTATGTGCCACTATTATATGCTATTTATTAACAAGATACTTTCTAAAAACTGAAACGTATGAATAATTGTCACAAAGATCAGAATTGTTCAATCCTAAATCCTTATATAGTTTCTCACTTGCAGCACCAGTAGTGGCAATGGGCAATATCTTAACATCAGAATAATACTTCGTTATCAAATCATATTCGTCCATAATACCTTTCATCCCTCCAATGAATACCGCAATGGTTGTTTTATTTTCACGGAACATCTGGTTGCGCATAAGCTCAATACTCTCAAGTATACTATCTTTAGCTTCTGTCCAAACTACATTGTTATAGAATTCAACTTCCTTAGGTGTATTACCCAGAAACCAAGAGGACTGATAGATATGAACAAGAGTCTTAAACTCTTCATGTAGATAGTCTTTCGCCACTTCCCATACAAGTGGTGTAATAGCAGGATGGCCACCAAAATAAAACGGGAGATGTTTCTCCATACACACTTTGGTAAAGGCCATCACTGCCTCACGAATGGCAACAACGTCCTCAGTACCATAGAATTCTCTTCCTGGAATCGGAATGCTAGCTGAAAGAAAAATCATAGTCTATTCTGTATCTGAAATATCTTCTGATAATACAGGAAGATTATACGTGTTTAACCAATTCATATGATTGCGCTTGTCGCAACGACAATGAATGCCATAATAACATATCTTCTTAATAACTCCATATGGAAGACTAAGTTTAGACATACTGTTATATGCCAATTCCAAATCCTCAGAGGTAGGTACATGGGTAATTGGATAGTAAACAGTATTTGAATCTACAACAGATACCGACCCATCTTCAAGAGTGACTATTGTCTTACCATCATACTTACTCTTTAATCCATCAACAAGAATTCTGCGCTTTGTTCTAAAGCCCTGAGCCCGGAAACGCTCCATATTGTAGATAATATCATCTACAATTTCTTGTTCATACTCCTTATCTTGGGGATACTGTTCTGTCAAATGCAACACTGATGAAAACCGAGCCTCCTCAAAGTTCTTACTCTTAGGGAAAACAACCTGTAATATTCCTATTCCAAGTCTTGATGCTGCCACTAGTTCCGCCTTGGTATAATCACTTTGGTCATAATTTGAAGAATTGAGCATGATAAACATATCTGCATCTGATATTTCATTCATCAGATATTCTTGGAAATCAACACCCGGTTCAAGAGAGTATGAATCCAAAAAAGGTATGTAGCCTTTCTTTATCAACGTATCAAAAAGTTGATGCGCTAGTGTAGTTGTATCATTCCGTTTATAAGAAATGAAAATTTTGCGAGTATTATCAAGTAATCCGAACCAACTCAAAACTCTGTTTCTTAATTTCGGTACAGCTTTCTCATCATTTAAAACAAAAGCATTAATAGAACTGAGTGTGTCAGGAACATATTCTCCAAACTTTAAAACATCTTGAACTATGGGTAACACCTCTTGTGCTTTAGATCTACGTTCCAAATCAATGGAATACAATCTATCTTTATCTTCTGGAGATTGTCCATAGTATAGAATAAGTAATGGAAGTCGCTCATTAATGGAATCAATATCAACCAAGGATATATAGGGCATGTCCTTTAACATATCAATCAGTTCATCCAGATATACGGGTGTTCCTAAAGCTAATAGTTGATATGTTGGCTTCTGAATCATCATTCCTAATGTATACTATGTAAATCTAGTCTGTCAATCTAAGATCAATTATATTGAACCAAATGAGCGATATGGTGTAAAGTCAAAATTTTCATCCTTAGAAAGAATAACATTTTTCATCGCACGATATGTTAAATCGGCCTTACGTCTCCCATATATTTGACCATTGTCATTAGTATACTGGAGAATGCGTTTCCATTGTTCCAATGTAAAATCTTTCAGATATGGTCCAATTAGGTTATCATATCGCCAATCAGCCTGGTCAAAGCTACCACTGTCTCCATATTGTTCAATATTAAAATCCAGAGACTCTGCACTGTTAATATTCTCACGAAGATAATTGCTTAAATAGAGAATTGTGTCCCCTCTTTGTGGTTTTGACTTTCTAATATGATCTAGATGATTGGATGAATTGAAAATAGCAAGAGCTTTTAAGTCCTCACTACTATTTATATTAGACACAATTCTAATTCTGGCGTCTTCTGGTAAATGTTCATAGAACTCAATATGAATATTTACGTATTTAATAAAAAGCCTCAGCAAATCATCATTATCCGCAGCTATATGATTTGCAAATAATCCTTTATCCTTATCGAAACGATCTATAATAAGAGAACTGTATTTATCTCCAATAATCAATAATGCATCGTAGTTCACTTCCCTATTTTCATCACATTGCTCGTTCGTTAAATGAAAAACCAGTTTCCATAAAGACTTAAAGAGACTATAAAACAATGCAACATCATCATATTTGTCAAAATATCGTGCAATGAGGTAGCGTCTTAAGGAATCGATGGTAATCATTTGATCTTTGACTGTAGCCAAATCATCCAGAAATACATCTACAAAATCCTTGGAATTCAATGCTGGTTTAGTCAATATCTCTTGTAACATATTAACAATATGCCCTAATACTATCTCGCTTGAAGGTTGGTATAGTTCTCTATTACCTTTCATCGCAGGATGAGCACAAAGATGTCTGAGTTTCTGTAAGGACTCAAAGTTACTATGGCTTGCGGCATCAAGTATTTTATGAGACTCCCAACATTTCTTCGGAAGAGATGTTTCCCAATCTGGAGATGTCGGATTATGTTCCCATTGAGACTCGACCTCGTCTAGAATCTGTTGTGCACGAGCATCATTGAATTCTGACGATAGTTTCTCAAGTTTATATATCATATCGCATATAACTGTGGCATAAAGCATTACCACTGCAGAACGCAAATTACCAGTATAGTATGAACTTAACACTTCTCTGAAATGCTCAGATGTTCGATACTCTTGTATCTGGCTCTTAAGTCTTTCAACGATAGGATTATTCATACATAAGAAACAATAAGGTTATTTTGGATAACTATTTCTTATTGAAACTGCTTCATCACACCAGTCACTTATGTTTTCATATATATACTGATACACGTTATTGCTGTAAGAATATGGTGGATTATAAGCCTTACAAACACGTGCCAAATTTATCTCATTGCTATCAGCAGGATGCTCGTGATGAGCAATATAATTAAAGGTTTTATCTATACAGAAATATTTCAATGGGTTTTCTCCTTGATAGTCTTGTTCACCATTATAATTCTTAAGTCCATGGATATAAACTACCACTATCCCTTTACCTTCTTTCCAAGCATGTTCGATTTCGTAATTAATCCACTTACGATTAGCTGTATAACGGCCTGCAAGCACAAGTACACAAGAACGATACTCCATTGTTGAGTTTATCCAACTTTTAATATTGTCATCTCCTTTGCGTTTAACCTCTTCCCAATCATTTGCGGTCACACTTGGGTTACCCTCAACTTTTCCCATGTTGCGGATTTGCTGGACACGCCAACAATCATTACTATAATGAAAACTAAAATATACTCTTCTTCCCATCCTTCCGATTTATTGCATAAAATAATCCGATTTGCCAATCTTGTTTAAAAACAGATAGTATTAGATTTGAAGCTACACATAAAGAGATATTCTAATGGTGTCAACTAATACTTTCTTTGTACCACTCAAAGAGTTTCTGCACACCATCCTCAATCTCTACCTTGTGAGTCCAGCCCAAGGAGTGGAGTTTGGATACGTCTATGAGTTTGCGCATTGTGCCATCGGGCTTGTTTGCGTCAAACTCTACTGTGCCTTTGAAATCTACTGCCTTCACTATTAGTTCTGAGAGGGCGCGGATGGTCAGTTCCTTGCCGGTGCCTACGTTGATGTGGCAGTTACGGATTTCTCCCAGTGCGGGGATGGCGCCACCGCGACCGGTGCTGTGGTTGCGGTCCACTACTCCATCGGCTGCTACTCCGTAGTGGACGCTGGAGTATTTCTCTATACCTATTATATCTTTGAAATCTACATTGAGCAGGATGTGGACGCTGGCATCGGCCATATCTTCACTCCAGAGGAATTCGCGGAGCGGGGTGCCGGTGCCCCAGAGGGTCACCTTATTGTCCTCTATACCGTACCAAGCCAGTATCTTGCGGATGAGTGCCTCATCGCTATTGCCATCTATCACATAGCGCACCTGCTCTCCATTCTCCTTGATGTTGGCTCCAACGGGGCGGATGGTGAGGTCGCGGCGGATCTTCTGCCAATCAGCCTCGTGCAACAACTTGGCCAGATATATCTTGCGCATCATGGCGGGCATGACGTGGCTGTTTTCCAGGTGGAAGTTGTCGTTGGGGCCGTAGAGGTTGGTGGGCATTACGGCTATGTAGTTGGTACCGTACTGGAGGTTGTAGCTCTCGCACATTTTTAGGCCGGCTATCTTGGCAATGGCGTACTCTTCATTAGTATATTCCAGCGGGCTGGTAAGGAGGCAGTCCTCTTTCATGGGCTGCGGGGCGTTCTTGGGGTATATGCAGGTAGAGCCTAGGAACAGGAGTTTCTTTACTCCGTGAGCGTAGGCCTCGCTTATTACGTTGCACTGGATCTTCATGTTCATCATGATGAAATCGGCACGGTACAGTGAGTTGGCCATGATGCCGCCTACAAATGCAGCTGCTAGGACTACTGCATCGGGGCGTTCATCGTCAAAGAACTTCTTTACGGCATACTGGTCGGTCAGGTCCAGTTCCTTGTGAGAACGTCCTACCAGATTGTTATACCCCCTACTCTTAAGGTTATTCCAAATGGCAGAGCCCACCAAGCCGTTATGCCCTGCTACGTATATCTTAGAATTTTTATCCAACATGTCCATTTTTCAAAAAAAAGTACAATTGGGGTCTGACCCCTTTTGTATCATTTTACCACGCCTTTCTCCAGATACTCGGCAAGGTTGGTGCGGACCTTGGCGGCGGCGCCTTCACTGGCTACCTTGGCCATATCTGAATCTACCATTATCTTAACCAACTGCTCAAAGCTTGTCTTGGCGGGATCCCAGCCTAGCTCTTTCTTGGCCTTGGTGGGGTCTCCCCACAGGTTGACTACATCGGTGGGACGATAGAAGTCTTCGCTTACACGTACCAGGACTTTACCTACCAGGCTCTTGGGGGCGCTTCCACTAACAGCGACGCAAGTTCCGGTCTCGTTCAGGCCCTCTCCCTCAAACTTGAGTTCTATGCCGGCGTGCTTGAATGCGTAGTAGGCGAACTCGCGTACTGAGTGCTGTACTCCGGTTGCAATGACAAAGTCCTCGGGTTTCTTGTTCTGCAGTATGAGCCACATGCACTCTACGTAGTCCTTGGCGTATCCCCAGTCACGCAGGCTGGAGAGGTTGCCCAGATAGAGGCAGTCCTGCAGGCCCTGTGCTATGCGGGCGGCGGCAAGGGTTATCTTGCGGGTTACGAATGTCTCACCTCTGCGTTCTGATTCGTGATTGAACAGGATACCTGAGCAGCAGAACATGTTGTAGGCCTCGCGGTACTCTTTTACTATCCAGAAGCCGTAGAGTTTGGCTACTGCGTAGGGGCTGTAGGGATGGAAGGGGGTGTTCTCGTTCTGCGGTACCTCTTCTACCTTTCCGTAGAGCTCGCTGGTGCTGGCCTGATAGATTCGGCAGGTCTTTTCAAGACCGGCAGCGCGGACGGCCTCAAGGACTCTTAAAACGCCTGTGGCATCAACATCGGCAGTGAATTCAGGGCTGTCAAAGCTTACCTGAACGTGGCTCTGAGCGGCCAGGTTGTATATCTCATCGGGACGTACCTTGTTTACCACCTTGATAAGGCTCATGGAATCACCCATGTGACCAAAATGCAGGTGGAAATGGGGCTTGCCTTCCAGATGAGCTATGCGCTCGCGGTAATCAACTGACGAACGGCGAATAAGTCCGTGAACGTCATATCCCTTCTCAAGTAAGAACTCTGCCAGGTAACTTCCATCCTGACCTGTAACTCCGGTAATTAATGCTGTTTTCATTTATATAATGTGTTATTTGTTTCTGTTTTATTGTAAGGCTTACATGCCCGGGCGGCGGATTGTAAGCGGGATGGCCTCAGGGTGCTCCTTGCAGAAAATGTCTGAATTCTCCACCACACAGGCCAGATAACCGCCTCCTCCGGCTCCCGGCATTTTCCATGCCAAGACGCTATCCTTATATTTATCAATGTAACTCTGTACGCAGCCTTGAATCATTGCCGGGAACATTGCTGTCTGTGCATTGAAGCTGGCACGGTAAGCGTTTGCAAATGCAGCCAGGTCTTTTGCCATTATTGCGTTCCAGCAGTCATCGGCAGCCTTAGCTAAGGCTTTAACCTTTGGCTCTGTGATATCCTTTCCTTCCACTACCGAGCAGCCGGGCTTACGGGGTTCCATGGGTATCATTATCAGATGGCTTTCAAGCCAGCTGAGTATCTGTTCATCGTGGCAGGTCTCAAAACGGTCGGGCCAGAAACGGTTGTTATAGTAGTGGCGACACAGGCCTGGAATGCAGATTCCTATGGCATCCTGTGCTCCGGAGATTATGCCGTCCGAGCGCTCCGGGTCATTTTCAAAGCAGAACACCAGTTTGGCCAGCGTCTCAGGGTCCATATTGGGCAGTTGATATGGCCATATCTGCTTTATGTGGTTGCGGGTGCTGGTGGACAGTCCGCAGCGCTCACGTATCTCAAACGTTGGTTCCAGGCTTATAGTTATGGCCCATCCCGGAGCATACTGACTTACGTATGGCTGGTCTATCCATGTGCCGGCCAGGTCCAGACGTGTGGGTATCTGGCACTGGGTCTTCTTGAGCTCTGTGCTGCTGCGGGCGGTTAGGCCCTCATGCGGGTCACGCTGCAGCTCTATGTACTCAATCCCTCGCTCCTGGCAGACCCGACGTTTCTCCTCGCTGCCGCCGTCTGTGTTTACTACAAACACATCGGGCTTGACAATATCCAGCGTGGGCACGAAATCCATCACTCCACTGCCGGCATTGATATAGGCATCCTTAACGTAACGGATGCTCTTGACCATAAACAGGCGCTCCTGCTCGGAATAGATGGTCTTGCGGTGCTTGTAACCCAGATAGGTCTCATCGGAGCCTATGCCTACATACAGATCGCCGTATTGAGCCGCCTGACGGAAGAACTCCACATGACCGCTGTGCAGCAAATCGTAGCAACCGCTTACAAATACCTTCTTTTTATTGTCCACTTGGATATGGGTTATTGGTTAACTGCCGTGGGGCGTGAACTTAATGCATAAATCATTACCACCACAAAGCAAACCATTGGTACTACGTAACTTATATTGATTCCGGCGGCATCACTCACCATACCTTGTACAGGAGTGATTAATGCACCGCCCAGGATGGCCATGATGAGGCCGCTGGCTCCTATCTTGGTGTCATCGGCATGTTCACTCTGAGTTACCGAGCCCAAGGCTATGCCGTAGATGGTGGGGAACATCAGGCTCATAAACACACTGACCAGCACAAGTGCTATCACGGCTATCCAGCCAGCGCTGAATATCACTATTAGCGAGCAGGTGGTACTGAGTATGGCTCCTATCAGGAGCAGACGCTGTGGCTCGATGTACTTCATGAGCCAGGTGTATATGAATCTGCTGGCACAGAAACCAATTATAGATATAAGGTAAAGGGTGGCAGCCTGTGCCTCTACGTAACCAAGTTCTTTCATGACCAGACGGATGGTGAAACTCCATACACCAATCTGGGCACCCACGTAGAAGAATTGAGCTATCACACCTCCCATGTAGTGCTTATTCTTGACCAGCCTGCCAAAGGTCGCTTTCAGCGATGTGTCATTTGAGACATCTTTTCCCTCTGGCATACGGGCAAAGAGCATTACTACCATTATCACCAGCAGGACACCGCCTACTGCAGCGTATGTACCGCTAACGCTATAGAGTGATATATCTTTCAGTATGAAGTACTTGCTCACAATTATGCCCAGGATAGAACCCATGGGGTTGAAACTCTGAGCTATGTTCAGGCGACGGGTTGCTGTATCGGCACTGCCCATGCTCATTATGTATGGGTTAGCGGTAGTTTCCAGCACTGAGCAGCCTGCGGCCATGATGTATATTGCTATAAGGTAGAATGCGTAACTCTCCACCTCGGCAGCCGGAAGAAAGAGTATTGCTCCTAAAGCATATAGTATCAGTCCAAGAATTACTCCGCTCTTGTAGCTGTGCTTGCGGATAAACAGAGCGGCAGGCAAAGCTATGCAGAAGTACGCCCCATAGAATGCCATCTGGATAAAGCTGGTCTGCGTATCGCTCATATCCATAATGCGCTTAAACGCCGCCAGCAGCGTATCCGTCATATTATTGGCCAGCCCCCACAACGCAAACAGCGATGTGACCAGCACAAATGGCAATATGTTCTTTCTCTCTATTACTTTCATACTCCTGTTGAGTTATCTTAGTCTTAACTGTTTCTGTTTTCTACTCGGCCTGCGGCCTCGCTGCGGCTGGCGACGCTACCGTTTGCTCGCTTATCGGGACCGCTTATCGGGCCTTATAGAATAAATTGCCTTCACATCGTCCACAATCACGGCATACAACTCCTCGGGTGTCAGATCATGCTTATCTGAACCATAGGCCACAACAGGTTCTGACACCTGGTGACACCTTTGTTGTGTTTCCTCTTGATTGTAGTTCTTTCTCATATAGTTTATTGGTATGTTATATAACTTTTCTCCGCCAATTACTTTATATACCCTTTAACCCTACAATGATTCTGGAAATCAGAAAGGGCCTGAATAAATTCATCGGCATTCAAGAAATAACTGGGATATGCTTCGCGAAGTTCCTTGACATCTGATACAGCAACAAGAACTACAGCACCCTGTTCTTTATTGATGCTTTTCTCTATCTGGGCATACTGCTCGTTTGCCATATCTGTTTCATCCTGATTAAAATGACGAATACGGACCTTCTTTTCATTATAATCTATCACAAGGAGAACATAACCGCCATTAAATGATTGCCGCTCTGTAAAACTCACTGCACCTACCAAAGCACTTAGATTATCAACAAACTTGTACCTGTTGTTAATCTTATAGTATTCAGCACAATAGTCTTCTTCGGTCATATCTTTAAAGGAATCATTAACGGGTTGATTCTCCTTATGGGCAAATATGGCACTCACTAGTTTAAAGAAATACAACCAAGCTTCATCACCCTGACTTGCCTTGAGTGATGAATGCGATATAAGTTCAGCTGTCTCCACAGCTGTAGCCCAATCATGCTGGAGTTTGGTTCTGATCTGGAGTTCCACACGCATTCCATCCAAATCAGTATCGGGCTTTATGTACTTGTATACAAAATGGATGCTGCGGTATCCACTATCCTTGGGGCTGCTTATATAATCATATGGCTCATGATCTAACTGGAAATCTGGGAACGTTGCACTAGCAATGCACTCTTTTGCCTTTAGCAATGACTCCATATCATCAAATACAAAGCGACCTCCACCTATATCCTGAACACCTCCAAGCCCCATGTCTGGTTTACGTGCAAGTTTATCTTTGATTGAAGTCATACGCTTCAGCCTCTGAGAAGAGAAAGCTACACTGATTCCATTCTGAGCCAGCAAATTAGCAACATTTCCCGATAACATCTCAATAACAGGCAAATGCAGCTTTCTCCAGTCGTCAACTTTTACGACTGCTTCGGCCAGATCAAAAACATCAAAAGACGAGGAAATTAATATCTTTCCTGCTCTGTCAATTTCTTTCCTTGAATATTTCATTTTTTGTAGTCAAATTGTTTGACCGCAAATTGTGTAACTTTATTTGTTAGTGTATTTTGTGATACACTTACTGAGTGAGTCTGTCCAGTATGGTATGGTTATTCCAAACGTCTGCTTGATCTTTGTTTTGTCAAGGACGGAGAAGGCGGGACGTTTTACTGGACTGGGGAATTCATCGCTATGACAGGGTTGGATGTTGCAGACGGTTTGACCGCTGTACTCTGCTATCATCTTGGTGAAATCGTACCAGCTGCAGACTCCTTCGTTGGAAAAGTGGAAGACTCCACTGTTTCCAAATTGAGAATTGAGAGTTGAGAATTGAGAATTAGCTAACGCGTGCGTTGATTTTTCAATTATCACTCTAATTGCTTCTGCAAGATCGTAAGCGTATGTCGGAGTTCCTACTTGGTCAAATACAACCTTGAGCTCTGGCTTACTAGCAGTCAGGTTGAGCATTGTCCGCACAAAGTTCTTACCGAACTCGCTGTAGAGCCAGGCTGTGCGGATTATTATATAGTTGCAGCCGGATGCAAGGATGTTTTGCTCTCCGTGTAACTTTGTCAGTCCATAAACTCCTGTAGGTGTACCCTTCTGGTCTTCTCGGCAGGGGGTGTTATAGGGTTCTTTGCCAAAAACATAGTCGGTACTGATATGCACCAGTGTGCCCCCTACTTCTTTCATTGCTATTGCCAGGTTCTTAGGGGCATGTGCATTGAGCAACTCAGCTAGTTCCTGGTTGGTTTCTGCTCCATCAACATTAGTGTAAGCTGCGCAGTTCACAATCACGCTTACACCCTCGGTCTTGACCATTTTACGCACAGCCTCCAGGTCTGTGATATCCAGCTTAACGGTATTCACATCAACCTTGGAGCCAACCAGCTTCTGAAGCATTGCGATAGACTCCTCAGAGGCTTCAACGACATCGGTGAATATGTATCTGTCGGCACAGCCCTGAGATACTATGCGCATCTCATTGCCTAATTGGCCGTTTCCTCCTGTAACAAGTATCGTCATACTCAAAATTGAGATTGAAAATTAAAACGGCGAAACAAAGTCCTTGAGCAGCGGATGTTTGGTATCCTTCTCGCTTAATAATGCTTTCTCTACGGGAATACGCCAATCTATG
The DNA here is from genome assembly GCA_902763885.1 of uncultured Bacteroidales bacterium. GTDB lineage: Bacteria > Bacteroidota > Bacteroidia > Bacteroidales > Bacteroidaceae > Colenecus. The sequence goes on from CACWTU010000004.1 coordinate 211,642, forward strand.
CCCAGTGAAGTGTCCAGAATGCTTATTCCGCCGTCAACTTCGGGATGATAGAACTCATCACATTTATACTGGAACACCGCTGTCTCTGAGAGTACCGCAAATCCGTGAGCAAAACCCTTGTCAATAAAGAACTGACGCTTGTTTTCTTCACTCAGTTCTACTGCTACGTGTTGGCCGTAGGTGGGGCTTCCTTTGCGGATATCTACTGCAACATCCAGGACCTTACCGCGTACGCAACGCAGCAGTTTGCTCTGGGTGTATGGGGGGCGCTGGAAATGGAGGCCTCTCATTACTCCGTAGGTTGACATGCTTTCGTTGTCTTGCACAAACTGGACAGTACGGCCTATCAGCGGCGTAACCTTTTCATCAAATTCTCGCTGGGAGAAACTTTCAAAGAAATAGCCTCTGGCATCGTTGAACACCTTGGGCTCTATGATTAGGGCTCCCTTGAGAGGGGTTTCTATTATCTTCATTTTCTTCTATTGGACCGCCATTGGGGACGGGTCTTACTGTGCCCCTTTGGAGCAACATTAAGAACCGTCCCCAAGTGGCTAACGCGGCTCACTTTTCAATCAGTCTCATTAAATACTGGCCGTATTGATTTTTGAGCATGGGCTTGGCCAGTTCTCTCAGTTGGTCGGCGGTGATCCAGCCGCGGCTGTAAGCGATACCCTCTAAGCAGGCAATCTTGAGGCCGGTGCGTTTCTCAATCACCTCCACAAAGGTGCTGGCCTCGCTCAGGCTGTCATGGGTGCCGGTATCCAGCCAGGCAAATCCGCGGCTCAGGGTCTGAACCTTAAGTTCTCCGTCTTTCAAGAACTCTTGGTTCACAGTGGTAATCTCCAGCTCACCACGAGCGCTGGGTTTGATATGTGCAGCCACATCAACTACCTTGTTGGGATAGAAATACAATCCTACCACAGCATAATTGCTCTTGGGCTGTGCAGGCTTCTCCTCAATGCTCAGACAATTGCCTTCTGCATCAAACTCAGCCACACCATAGCGCTCCGGATCGCTCACCCAGTAGCCAAAAACGGTTGCCTTAGCATTCTCCTCAGCCTCACGAACAGCATTCTTAAGCATCTGAGTAAAGCCATTGCCGTAGAAAATATTGTCACCCAACACCAAACAAGCGCAATCATCACCGATAAACTCACGGCCAATAATAAACGCCTGCGCCAGACCGTCGGGACTTGGCTGCTCAGCATACTCAAACCTCACGCCATAATCTGAGCCGTCACCCAATAGACGCTTGAATCCCGGTAGGTCATACGGTGTAGAGATTATCAGTATCTCACGTATCCCGGCCAGCATCAATACGCTGATGGGATAGTATATCATGGGCTTATCAAAGATGGGGAGCATCTGCTTGCTCACACCTTTGGTGATAGGATACAACCTGGTACCGCTACCACCAGCTAAAACTATACCTCTCATGTTAAAAAGTTGAAAAATTGAATGGCTTCGCCTTTGCCAGTCCCACTATAAATAACCGGCAATGCAAAAAAGTAGATGGTCTGCTATGCATTTTATGCATACGGCGCAAAGGTACTACAAATACACCGCAAAACAAAGTTTTGTTAACAAATTCAAAACGTCAAAACAACAAAAGTTTTCAACAAATCGTAAAAAAGCAATGAGGAGCCACAAGCCCCTCATTGCATAAATCTATGTAAACTTCTGAGTGTCAGCGGTTAGCGTACATTTGCTCGTAGTATTTCTGATATTCACCGCTGGTTACGTTATCAACCCAGGCTTGGTTATCCAGATACCACTTGACGGTCTTCTCAATACCCTCCTCAAACTGGAGGCTTGGTTCCCACCCTAACTCACGCTGCAATTTGGTGGAGTCAATAGCATATCTGAGGTCATGACCGGCACGGTCAGTTACGTAAGTGATGAGGTCCATATCCTCACCTTCCTTACGACCCAACAGCCTGTCAACAGTATTGATCAGAACCTTGATTATGTCAATATTTTTCCACTCATTAAAACCACCGATATTGTAGGTCTCAGCCACCTTACCCTGATGGAATATGATATCTATTGCACGGGCGTGATCAACTACATACAGCCAGTCACGTACATTCTCTCCCCTGCCATATACAGGCAGCGGCTTGCGATGACGGATATTATTGATAAACAGCGGAATCAGTTTCTCAGGGAACTGATAAGGTCCGTAATTGTTGGAGCAGTTGGTCACAATGGTAGGCATACCGTAAGTATCATGGAATGCACGCACAAAATGGTCAGAAGAAGCCTTAGAAGCACTGTATGGGCTGTGCGGCTGATACTTAAGGTCTTCTGTAAAGAATTTTGTACCATAAGCCAAATGATGCTCACCAGAAGAAGCTTTAGTTGTAAACGGAGGCTCCACGCCTTCAGGATTAGTCATCTCAAGAGCTCCATAAACCTCATCAGTAGAGATATGATAGAAACGCTTGCCCTCAAACTTCTCCGGCAGGCTCTCCCAGTACAGCTTGGCTGCCTGGAGCAGGCTCAGAGTACCCATTACGTTGGTTTGGGCAAAGGTGAAAGGATCCTTGATGCTGCGGTCCACGTGTGATTCAGCAGCCAGATGGATGATACCGTCAACCTTCTCATCCTGCATCAGCTTAAAGACGCCCTCAAAGTCACAGATATCCATCTTGACAAACCTATAGTTAGGTTTATCCTCAATATCCTTAAGGTTATCCAAATTACCTGCATAGGTAAGTTTATCCAGATTGATAATCTTGTACTCAGGATACTTGTTCACGAAAAGGCGCACCACATGGCTGCCAATAAAGCCGGCACCGCCGGTAATGATGATGGTCCTGTTAAACATCGCGTCCATTTATAACGTTATCTGAAAATCGGTGCAAAGATAATCAAATTACGCCACATAAAACTAAAAACTGATGGCTGTTTCGTAAATTTTATGTTCCTTTGCACCCGCTATGAGAAGAAAAATCCAGACAATACTGAAAGGACTGTTAGGGGCCGTTTTTATGGCTTGCACGGTCTTATCATGTGATAATGAGAAACCTGAGTTTGATGTACCGGACGTACCTGTCATTGACCCAATCCCTGTAGATGAAGAAATCTCTATAAATATTGCTTCAAATCCTGTGTCGGCATTTGAATCCGGCGGTGAGGCAACGGTCATTCTGCGCACCACCCCGTGGGACATACTTCAGGCTGATAGCAGCGCTCTGCTTACGCTTACCGATACCCTTGGCGGCCAGATTGGGAATATAAGCTTACAGAGCAAAGAGCTCTTGCCCGACAGCACCTGGGCCATTAAGGTTAAGGTAACGAATGCTGACAGCGTTTTCATTAAACTCCAGATGGAGTGCCCCGACACCACGTTAATGACATCGGCCGTAAAGATAAAGAAGGTGTCATTCAATATGAGGTCTGTAAAGACTGGCGGCGGACAGAGTTTAACTCTTGACAGCAAGACAAACGTCTATTCATATTGTTATCCTACCACCACGGATTTTTCAAGCCAGAAAATGATCTTTTTCTTTAATGGTGACAAGATAACCATTGGTGACAGCATTATAACAAGCGGCAAATACTACATTCTCGATATCAGCAAACCTCTGTCATTTTCTCTCTGGATGTATGACCTGCATAAGGAGTACACCGTGAAGTTGACCAATACCGGCCTGCCGGTGGTGAGGATAGAGACCAACGGCCAGTCTGTGACCCGTCGTGACACCTGGGTGCCCGGCGCCACCATGCGCATTGAGTTGCCTGATGGCACCGTTGATTATGAGGGCACGCTGAGCCTCAAGGGCCGCGGAAACGGCACCTGGGATTTCCCCAAGAAGCCGTACGCCTTAAAGCTGGATGAGAAAGCCAAGATACTGGGCATGCACAAGGACAAGCGCTGGATACTGCTGGCCAACTACAAGGACCGCACCCTGCTGCGCAATGACGTATGCCTGTGGATATCCAAGCAGACTAACCTGCCCTACACCGTAAACGGCCAGTTCGTGGAGCTGGTCTGGAACGGCAAGCATATGGGTAACTACTATCTGTGTGAGCAGATAAAGATTGACAACCACCGCATTGACATACATGAGCCTAATCTGGAAGAGCCTGAGAAGGGAGGTTACTTTATGCGCATAGACGCATTCCTGGGTTACAGTGATCCCAAGTGGGCCGATAAGGGCACGGATCTGGGATTCTGGAGTTCACAATATAACGTTCCGTACATTTTCAAGGATCCTGATGAGGATGAGGAGGGTAACATGCTCACCACCAGTTCACCGGCATACACCTACATGTATAACTACGTGAAGAATATGGAGACGGCCATATACAAACTCAAGAGTGATAAGAACAGCAGTGAGTGGAAGCAGTATCTGGATCCATATACAGCTGTTGATTTTGCCCTGATTCAGGAGATGACCATGAACCATGACGCCTATAATAACTGGCCAAAGAATGGCCCCAAGAGCACATATCTTTATAAGGACTCTGCCGGAGTGATGTGTTTTGGCCCCATGTGGGATTATGACTATCACACCTTTACCCTTTACGGTGATTTTGAATACGGCAACACCACATGGAACAGCACTGAGAACCAGCGTCTCTACCAATGGGAGATCATGAAGATGACTAACAAGAACGGCACTTATTATTTCTCTGACTTAAAGAGAAATCCGGAATTCAAGGCATTGCTCATAGAGCGCTGGAATACGCTGAAAGAGGTGTGGAAAGAAGGTTTTGAGGATTACGTGGATGAGGTTGCAGAGAAGATACGCGTATCAGAAACCTACAACAAACAGCTATGGGGATATCCCAGCAGAGAAAACGGTGACTGGCAGCTGACGTTTGATCAGGCAATAGAAGCCCTGAAGACCGCGTTCAACAAGCGCTGGACCTGGATAGACCAGAACATCGGGAATCTCTGAAATACTTTTGGGTTAATTCACAAAGAACAGCACGCCGGCTCTGATTCCAGGGCCGGTTTTGTCATATAATAAGGAGAATGAGAATGCATACTGCTCTGTGAATCCGGCCTTGAAGTTCAGTGCTCCGCGCAGGTAACCGCTCCAGTGGCTCTCGGCGGTGCCTACATCATCAAACCACACGCCTGAGTAGCCTATCTGCGGAGTAATGCGGTATCGGTTGAAATGGCCAAAGATAAAGCCGTAGCCCAATGCGCCCTCAAATGCCACCGTATTCTGTACGCCAATGTGCACCAGCGTGGACTGCTCTATGTTGAAGTTGCGCAGATATATGCCCCAGGAGTTACCTACCCCCCATCGGCCCGCATTTACCTTGCTGCTTTCAAAAACCACGGTTGTGTATATCTCCTTGCGGTCAAAGTACTGCTTGTCACGCACCTGCATGCCTGCCGTAACGTGTGACTGCAGGCGGGCCGCCACATTCACCGTGGTGTAATAGTTCAGATAGCCGTTGTATTCAAATCGGACATCGTATGTACCGTCGGGCACATTATCTATAAGAAGCGGAGTCTTGCCCTGGTATATGTCATCCACAAATACGCTGGCACCTGTAGGGTTACTTTCAAAAAGAGCGGAGCCGTACCCCACCCCCGGTTTGCCTATATCCCAGCCTGAACTGGTCTCTAAGCGGTACTCATAGTGGGGAGCGTCATCATTTATTATAATGGGCTGCTCATACATGACCGGCTCATCAAACTGAGCGTGGGCCGATGCGCTCACTGCAATGGCGAGCGTCAGGAGCAATGCATACCGTACGGAATATGATTTCATATACCTTTTGATACATTGCAGCCCAAATGGTTTAATCACTGTTTTTTGTACACATTGATAATTTTTTGCCCCAAAAGTGTTGCACTTTGAAAATGAGACTGTATATTTGCATCCGATAACAACAAACAATGAAGAATATCAACTCATTTTTCTGGTGGTGGCGCAGCTTACAACTCAACTAAGTCGTAGGAGGTCATCGCCGTTATGTAAAATGAGACAACATATTAAGGCCCTGCCGCAACTGCGACGGGGCCTTAAATTTTGAAAAAGAGTACCAAAGGGGACAGACCCCAATGGTACCACTTTTGAAAAAAGGTACCATTGGGGTCTGTCCCCTTTGGTACTCTTTTGAGGGAAAACGATTTTTTAATTATAACACTAACGCTATTATGAAACAGAAAAAGTACCTGCTCCCCGAGAGCGAAATTCCAACAGCATGGTTCAACATCCAGGCCGTGATGCCCAACAAACCGCTACCGTTCCTGCATCCCGGAACACGTCAGCCCCTCAAGCCAGAGGACCTATACCCCATCTTTGTAGAGGAGTGCGCCAACCAGGAACTCAACCAGAAGGACGAGTGGATTGAGATACCCGATGAGATCCGTCAGCAGTATGCATCGTACCGTTGCACTCCGCTGGTTCGTGCTTATGACCTTGAGGAGGCTCTGGGTACTCCTGCACATATTTATTTCAAGAACGAGAGCGTATCACCCGCCGGTTCACACAAGCTGAACTCGGCCCTTGCTCAGGCCTACTATGCCAAGAAGCAGGGGGTTACCAACCTTACCACCGAGACAGGTGCAGGCCAGTGGGGCGGTGCTCTTTCATACGCTACCAAGAAGTTCGGCATTGACTGCGCAGTTTATATGGTTAAGGCCAGTTACAACCAGAAGCCATACCGCCGCTCAATCATGCAGACATTCGGTGCAGCCATTACCCCCTCACCCTCCATGTCAACCCGTGCAGGTAAGGATATCCTTACCGCTAACCCCAACGATCAGGGTTCACTGGGTTGCGCCATTTCCGAGGCTATCGAGCTGGCTGTATCTACCCCCAACTGCAAATACGCACTTGGTTCTGTTCTGAACCACGTGTGCATGCATCAGACCGTCATCGGCCTTGAGGCTGAGAAGCAGATGGCCATGACCGGTGAGTATCCCGATATCGTGATTGCCTGCTTCGGTGGCGGTTCAAACTTCTGCGGTATCGCACTGCCATTTATGCGTCATAAGATTCGTGGTGAGAAGAACACCCGATTCATCGCAGCCGAGCCTGCATCATGCCCCAAACTCACCCGCGGTAAGTTTGAGTATGACTTTGGCGATGAGAGCGGTATGACCCCGTTACTCCCGATGTACACTCTGGGCCACACCTTCAAGCCCGCCACCATCCACGCCGGCGGTCTCCGCTACCACGGCGCAGGCGTAGTCCTGAGCCAGCTTATGAAAGACGGCTACATGGAGGCAGTTGACATCGAGCAGAACGAGTCATTCAAGGCCGGCGTCCTCTTTGCCCAGACCGAGGGTATCATCCCCGCTCCCGAGAGCTGCCACGCAATAGCAGCCACTGTCCGCGAAGCCCTCAAGTGCAAGGAGACCGGCGAGCAGAAGACCATCCTCTTCAACCTCTCCGGTCACGGCTTCGTAGACATGTCAGCCTACGACCAGTACATCGCCGGCGATCTTCAGGACTTCCACATCAGCGATGAGGAACTAGCAAAATATATGGCAAGTGCAGATGCTCTGAACAAGTAAAAAGAGTACCAAAGGGGTCTGTCCCCTTTGGTATCATTTTCAAAAAGAGTACCAAAGGGGACAGACCCCTTTGGTACTCTTTTTCGCCACATCCACCCCTCATTTAGCCACAAATAATATTTTTAAACCTACATACCACCCCCAAAGGACTACTTTTGTAACCGAAAGCCCGGGGCTGGGTTGCCCAGCTAAGGCACAAGTTTAACAAAAACCTTTTCAAAATTTATGTACGACATTTCATTCATCAAGAAATTTGAATCAACAGTCCGCAAGCACTGGAACGATTCCGCATTAACCGATTACAAACACCCCACCGCCACCTACGGCCAGCTAGCCGCCCAAATCGAAGCAGACCAACTGCTCTGGAAAGCAGCAGGCATCAAAAAGGGTGATAAGATTGCCCTCAACGCCAAGAGCTGCGCCGGCTGGATCAAGACCTTTATGGGTATCATGACCGGCGGATACGTAGGCGTCCAGCTGTTTGACGGATATACCCCTGCCGATACCATGAGCCTGGTAAACCACTCTGACAGCGTGCTGCTCTATACTGAGAAGCGCCTCATGGACAAGATGGATTTCAATCAGATGCCCGGTATCATGGCTGCCATCGATGTCCACACCGGTGAGCTGCTGGCAAGCCGCGGTAACTTTGCCGACATTTACATGCGCCGCGAGGCCCTGATGAATGAGGCCCACCCCGCAGGATTCCGTCTGGAGGACTTTGGTTACGATGACCGCGATGCCGATGAGGTTTGCGGCCTCAACTATACATCGGGCTCAACGGGTAACCCCAAGGGCGTCATGCTCACCGTACGCAACTTCAGCGTAAACGTATTCCTGATACCGCGCCATTTCCCCTACCGTGAGGGTCAGACCTACCTGAGCGTGCTGCCTTTTGCACATATATTCGGAATGATGTACGATGCCATCGAGCCACTTTGCTTGGGTATGCATCTTACCATCCTTGGCATGCCCCCTATCCCCGCATACCTCAAACCCGCTCTGAACGAGGTCAAACCCAACGTGTTCTTTGCCGTTCCGCTTATCCTTGTCAAGATGCTGGACAACACCATCGGCGAGTTTGTAAGCAGCAAATCGGGCAAGCAGAAACTGGCCGACCACCGCAACAACCAGGATTACTGCAAGGCCCTTCGCACTATTTTCATGTCAGGATTCGGCGATAACATAGAGTTGCTGGTAACAGGCGGTGCCGCCATGGCCTTTGACCTGGAGGACCTGATGGCACAGAAGCTGGAGATCCCGTTCGTGACCGGTTACGGCATGACCGAGGCCTGCCCCACCATCTCCATAGGTGAGAAAGGCAAGTACAAGATGAAATCAGTTGGTGAGATTGTACCCGAGGGCATTGAGTGCCGCATAGATTCCGATGATCCCGAGCACATACCCGGTGAGGTTATTATAAAAGGTGACTGCGTGTTTACCGGCTATTACAAGAACCCCGAGGCTACCGCCGAGGTCATAGACAAGGACGGCTGGTTCCACACCGGCGATATGGGCACCATCGACAAGGACAACACAGTGTTCCTGGCGGGCCGATGCAAGAACATGCTGCTCTCAGCCAACGGTCAGAACATATTCCCCGAGGAGATTGAGGTGGTGCTGAACGCCCTGCCTTACGTACAGGAATCTATCATCGTGGACCGTAAGGGACATCTCACGGCACTTATCGTGCCCAATGTGGACCAGGTGGCAGCCAGCGGCATGGACAACGAGGCTCTGAACGCTGTAATGGCCGGCAACATCACAAAGCTCAATCAGGAGATACCGGCCTACTCACATGTAGATGGTTTTGAACTCAAATTTGAACCTTTTGTGAAGACACCCAAAGGTAGCATCCGTCGTTTCATGTACAAATGATAAATAAGGGGTACCTTTGCAGTGCTCAAAAACATAATAAAAATGACAGAAAAAAGAGTTGTAATTACCGGAATGGGTGTAATCACATCCATCGGTAAGAACATAAGCGAGTTTAAGGAGAGTCTGGAAAACGGTCGTCTGGGCATATCCAGGATTGAGGGTCTGGACAAATACGGTGAACTGACTGTTCACGTAGCCGGTCAGGTAAAGGATTTCAAACCCACAGAGATGGGTATGGACGCAGGCAGTGTACGCCGCAGTGACCGTTTCAGCCAGTTTGGCATATGCGCCGCCATCCAGGCAATGGAGCAGAGCGGTCTCAAGGCCGGAGAGAATATTGAGCCGGGCCGTCTGGGCTGCTACGTAGGCTCAGGCATAGGCGGTATGCAGACTTTCATTGACCAGACATTGGTTATGGCCAACGAGGGTGCCAGACGCGTATCGCCCCTGTTCATACCAATGATGATAGGCAACCTGGGAGCAGGTAACATAGCAATAAAGTTCAACGCACAGGGCCCCTGCCTGCCGGTTGTATCGGCCTGCGCCACCAGTACACATGCTGTTGGTGAGGCTTTCCGCGCCATCAAGTACGGTATGGCCGATGCCATCATCACCGGCGGCACCGAGGCTGCAGTAAACGAGCTGGCCATAGGCGGTTTTGCCAACATGAAGGCCCTCACTACTGTCGATGACCCCACTCAGGCCTGCCTGCCGTTCGACGCACGTCGCGGCGGATTCGTAATGGCCGAGGGCGCCGGAATCCTGGTACTTGAAGAGTATGAGCACGCCGTAAAGCGTGGTGCACATATCATAGCCGAAGTTAGCGGTTACGGCAACACATGCGATGCATACCACTACACCGCTCCCCGTCCCGACGGCACCACCACTGCAGCCGCTCTGAGCCAGGCTCTTAATGAAGCCGGTTACAAGGCTGGCGAGCAGCTCTATATCAATGCTCACGGTACAGGTACCCACATGAACGATATGTGCGAGACCAAGGCTATCAAGTTGGCTCTTGGCGAGGATGATGCGCGCAAGGCTATGATCAGTTCCACCAAGTCCATGCACGGTCATATGCTGGGCGCCACAGGTGCTGTAGAGCTTATTGCATCGGCCATAGCCTTAGAGAGCGGAATCCTGCCTCCCACCATCGGCTATAAGGAAGCTGATCCCGACTGCGATCTGGATTATATACCTAACACAGCCCGTAAGGTCCAGGCCGAGGTTGCCCTGTCAAGCTCACTCGGATTCGGCGGACATAATGCTGCAGTAGCCCTGCGTCGTTACAATGGTTAAGATGAACAGGGAGGAGCTCCAGAAATGGATGCCTCACAGGGACCCGATGCTCCTCATAGACAGTTCCGAACAGGTTGAAGACGGTGTCATTTCCCGCTACACCGTTCCCGATGATCCCTACTATACACGCGGACACTTTCCCGGCAATCCTATTGTGCCGGGAGTGATCCTGTGTGAGATCATGGCTCAGGGCAGTGTACTGCTTTTCTATGAGAAGCTTGTAGGCAGGCTTGCCCTCTACGCAGGCATGGACAAGGTCCGATTCAAGCACAGCGTCCACCCCGGCGATACGGTGGTGGTGCGTTCCAGGATCTCAAGCACCCGAGGCATGTTCATATCAGTCCAGGCAGAAGCCACGGTTAATGAGATGCTCTGCGCCTCCGGAACCCTCTCCTTCATGCTCGTGGAAAAGCAATGAAAATTGAAAATTGAAAATTGAAAATTCTTGGAGCAGTGAGAGGAGAGAAAGTTTACTTTCTATCCCGAGTCGCGACAAGAATCATGGAACGAAGTGACATAATTGAGAATTAATACGCAGGACCTGCGTAAACCCGCGACATTAAAAAGCCTTCGAATGAAATTTCGAAGGCTTTTTATAATTTTCAATTTTCAATTTTCAATTTATCAGTCTCTGAGTGTGATGTCAATGAACAGATAGTAGTTTTCCCCAAACTGAATCTCATTCTGGAACCCGGAATCACTCTTCTTCTCCTTAGAGTTGGTAAGATAAGGCATCTGCTCATAGAACTCTCTCAGACGCATTCTGTAGTTTGCAATCTTTATGCTCTTGATCTTTGTTACACTGATCTCATAGGGGTTCTCATAAACGCCCTGATGCAGCCACTCCTTTGAATTATGCATATAGTAGTAAATACGATAGGTATCATACTCACTGCCGCTTGTTGAGATAGGAGCGTTTGACTTAAGCAGATAGCCCAGCAGGTCTGTGTCATACAGAGCCACATCATCACCTGACAGTTCAGCAGGGAATTCAATGGTTGTATAGCCATTGGCATTGGTCACCGTAGCACGATCACCCTCCTGGAGAACAATACCTTTCTGCTTTTTTGTGCCGCTTGATGAACCGCATCCGGCAACAACAAACATTGAACACATCATAAGAGCCATTCCGAATAAAGAAGCAATCTTTCTCATTTTCATTTCTATAAGTTTTATGGTCAAAAAGACCGGGTTAATAATAAATTCAAATTATTCAGTTACATAAACTGTTTTTCCGTCAATGATATACATACCGGGCTCAGTGATGTCAGACTCAAAGCCGAACATATTGAAGATCTTGCCGTTGCTCTGTCTCTTTATCACATTGAGCTCATCAATCGTCACGGGCTCTACATCAGTGAACGGTGACTTGACCTCCTCAAGCATGTACTCTATGAACCAGTCAAGGTTGGTAGTGGTGATGGATTTGCCGTTAACGCCATTCTTGAAGTAGTTGTATATCTGCTCCTGCAATGTG
>CACWTU010000005.1 GCA_902763885.1 uncultured Bacteroidales bacterium
AACTGGCCGGACACCAACGATTACGGTTTCTGGAGCATAACCATGTATGACAAGGAGAATTTCTTTTATGACAACGAGCTGGACCGTTACAACATTACTGACCGCAGTGATTGTGTAAAGAACCCGGACGGCTCACTTGACATACTCATTCAGTATGAAAAGCCCGCTGAAAATGTAAGCAACTGGCTTCCTGCGCCTAATGACAAATTCCACCTCTATTTCAGAATCTACAATCCAGTTGAGCGAATAACCAAGAACGAGTGGAATATGCCTACAATTACTCGCTTGGATTGAGAAAACGTGTAAAAGGGGACTGTCCCCTTTTATGCGTTTTTGGCAAAATGTTGCAAACTTGCAAGTTGTGCTTTCTATTTGTTGGGATTTTTGGAAATTTGATAGAAAAAAGTAATTTTTTTATTGTTTTTGAGAACAACGTATCAAAATAGTACGTATCTTTGCCCTCGAAATCAAGAACAAAACAGATTTTCATGTTTATCGGTTTTAAAAATATAACCACTGTTCAGCTGAATAATAACCAGCAGCAGAATAATCAGAACCAGAATAATAATCAGGTTCCGATGGTTATACCTTTTGACCGGTCAGGTATGTAACTGTTCGTATTAAATCAAAAAATATAAAGGCTGGTCTTTTTGAGACCGGCCTTTTTTTGTTTCATGATGGATCCAACAAACAAATAATTGTCAAACCCTTTAAAACAAACTAATATGAAGAAAATTGAAGCAATCATCCGTAAAACTAAGTTTGAGGATGTAAAGGAGGCTCTCTTTGAGGCTGACATCAACTGGTTCTCGTATTCAGAGGTACATGCCATCGGTCAGGACCGTCAGGACCGTATCTACCGTGGCGTTATGTACAGCACTGACATCATCTCACGTATCGAGATTACTATCATCTGCCGTGACCAGTTTGTTGAGCCTGCCATCAATGCCATTATGGGTGCAGCCCGTACAGGTCAGGTGGGTGATGGCCGAATCTTTGTGAGCCCCGTGGATGACACATGGTCAATCCGTACCGGCGAACACGGTGATACCGTATTGAGAGACAAGAAGTAAATGTAAAAACAATTAAATCATTAAGTTATGGAAGACATTTCAACAATTAGCGGACTTGATACCGTATGGGTATTGATAGCAGCAATGCTAGTGTTCTTTATGCAACCGGGATTTGCGCTGGTTGAAGCAGGTTTTACCCGTTCCAAGAACACAGCCAACATATTAATGAAGAACTTTGTGGATTTCATGGTCGGTTCATTCCTTTTCTGGATGATAGGATTCGGCCTGATGCATGGAAGCGGCAACGGTTTCATCGGAAGCCTACATCTTTTTGACTGGTCATTCTTTGGTGACACAAACGTTCCGGCAGAATGTACCTTGATTTTCCAAACAGTATTCTGCGCCACAGCCGCCACTATAGTATCAGGCGGTATGGCTGAGAGAACCAAGTTCTCAATGTACATCCTTATTTCAATCATCATCTCTGTAATCATCTATCCCATTGAGGGTCACTGGACCTGGGGCGGCGGCTGGCTGTCAGAGCTTGGTTTCCATGATTTTGCAGGTTCAACAGTTGTTCACTCTTGCGGTGGCGTGATTGCTCTTGCAGGTGCAATGGTACTTGGTCCACGTATCGGTAAGTACTCAAAGACTGGTGAGTCTCGCGCTATTCCCGGTCACAACCTGACATTCGGTGCTCTGGGCGTATTCATCCTCTGGTTCGGATGGTTCGGTTTCAACCCCGGTTCACAACTTGGTGCTGAGGGTATGGAGAACGCTATTGCAATCTCTCATGTAATGTGCACAACCAACATGGCTGCAGCTACAGGCGGTATCTCAGTTCTGTTCCTCACATGGTTGGTTTACGGCAAACCTTCACTCTCACTGGTATGCAACGGCATCCTGGCTGGTCTGGTAGGTATCACAGCCGGTTGCGACCTGGTATCAATAGGTGGTGCAGCAATCATCGGTGCAGTCTGTGGTATCGCAATGGTTGGTTCTGTTGCCCTGATTGACAAGATTTGCAAGATTGATGATCCCGTTGGTGCTGTTTCTGTTCATGGAACATGCGGTATCCTGGGTACTCTCATGACCGGTATGTTTGCAGTTGACGGTGGCCTGTTCTACGGTGGCGGCTGGCACTTCCTGGGTGTTGAGGCTCTCGGTTCACTGGTAACTTGCGCTTGGTCATTCGGTCTTGGCCTGCTCACATTCGTTATCCTCAAGAAGGTTCATGGCATTCGCGTTGAGGCCAGAGTTGAAGAGGAAGGATTGGATATTTATGAGCATGGAGAGACTGCTTACAACATTTAAATATAATTGAAAATTGAGAATTGAAAATTGAAAATTGGTGAGATTTGGATTTTGATTCGGAATTAAAATTAAAAACATCTATATAAAATAGTTGAGTAGACCTACGCAGATGCTTGTAATTCTCAATTTTCAATTTTCAATTATGTCACTTCGTTCCATGATTCTTGTCGCGACTCGGGATAGAAAGTAAACTTTCTCTCCTCTCACTGCTCCAAGAATTCTCAATTAAAATAACGCCTTACAAATTAAAGAATTATGAAAAAGATTTTCTCATTAGTAACATTAGTGATAGCAATTGTGGCACCTGTAAGTGCCGAAGTGGAAACAACCGTAGGAGCCGATGTGGTCAGCCGTTATATCTGGCGTGGCTGTGATCTGGGCGATGCAGCTTTTCAACCCACATTGGGCGTAAGCGCCGCAGGATTTGACCTGTCACTCTGGGGAAGTACCGGTATAGTAAACTTTACTGATACCAAAGAGTTTGATGTAACCTTGAGCTACGGCATTGCCGGACTCAGCGTAGGCGTAACAGACTATTGGTTCAGCACAGGTATTGAGCCATACGGACGCTATTTCGGATATAAGGAAAAAGAGACCGATCATGTGTTTGAGGCATTCCTGGGCTATGATCTTGGATTTGCATCCATATCCTGGTACACAAACTTTGCCGGTAATGATTTCAAGGCCAACGGAGACCGTGCGTACAGCTCATACTGTGAGATATCGGCACCCTTCAGTGCTTTTGGAGCTGACTGGACCGCAACTGCCGGATTCGTTGCATCAGAGAGCGTTGAGTATGCAACTGAAGGATTCTCAGTTACCAATCTCTCTGTCACTGCCAAAAAAGAGCTTGAGATATCGGACCGTTTCAGCCTTCCTATATCGGCAGGACTCACCGTTAACCCCTGCTCTGAGATGGCCTACCTGGTATTCGGAATCTCATTCTGATTTGTTCATTTTTTGAAAGTAACCCGAAAGGGAAGTCCCCCTGTGTCATGTGAGATGGCACAGGGGGACTGTCCCTTTCGGGTCACTTCAGTTTCTTCATCTCATAACCCAGGCGGTGCAGCTCAATAGCTGCGCCTATTGAGAACATAACCTGAACAGCGCGGGCATAGACGTAGAATGCACGGCGGCTTTGAGGCTCTATTTTCTCCTGGCGTATGAATGTGACAGCGGTCTGGGCGCATGTCTGCATCAGGGATGTGATCTGCTGTGCTTGCTTGCCATCGGGCAACAGACCAAGTATGTCTTTCAGAATATGGTCATCCATATCATCAAAACCGTTAGGCCCCAGCAGCACGCTGTAGGGCTGATCTTTCAGCTTGTTCCAATTGCGGTTCCACCAGCAGGCTACAGCCATACCAATATAACCGGCCCAGGCTACTGAAACCGTAGGGTAGGCGGCAATCTCCTTCACGCCGTCGGCAATATACTCCGGTGCAAGTTCCTTCCACTTAAGGTCTATGTCATCGGACCTGAGCAGAATGCCTTCAAGCATCCCTGCATCGGTACATATCTTTAGTAATTCCCTCTCCAGACGGTCCTGGAACATGTTGTAGTACAACTGGTCTTCCATATCGTGATATTATTGGACAGCAAAGGTAATTTTTTTACCTTTGTGCCATTCACAACTTACTGACAAATATTATGAGAAAACTTACAGGAGCGCTGCTTATGGCAGCCATGCTGGTTCCTGATTGGAGCGCAGCACAGAAATGGGAAGGTTTGGCCGATACGCCCCAGATGGGCTGGAACAGCTGGAACAAGTTCGGACAGAACATCAGTGAGAAACTTATCCGTGAGCAGGCCGATGCAATGGTGGCTGAAGGACTGGTTGATGCCGGATACATTTATCTCAATATGGATGACTGCTGGCACGGCGAGCGTGATGCCGACGGATTTGTTCAGCCTGATCCCAAGACATTCCCTTCAGGAATCGAGTCTCTGGCCGATTACGTTCACTCTAAAGGTATGAAACTGGGTATATATTCCGATGCGGGCCGTAAGACCTGCGCCGGCCGTACCGGTAGTTTCGGTCATGAGTATCAGGATGCCCTGCAGTATGCCCGCTGGGGAATTGACTACCTTAAATATGACTGGTGCTCAAGTGAGAACATCAACCCGCGTGGTGCATATACCCTGATGCGTGACGCTCTGCGTGCCGCCGGCCGCCCCATACTGTTCAGCATGTGCGAGTGGGGTACCAACAAGCCCTGGGAGTGGGCTGAGAATGTAGGCCACTCATGGCGTACCACCGGCGATATCACTGCCCGTTTTGCAGGCAACCCCCGTCAGCGCGGCTGGGGGCAGACCGTTCTGAGCATCATTGACCAGAACGCTCCCTTACGCAAATACGCAGGTCCGGGCCACTGGAATGACCCCGATATGCTTGAGGTTGGCAACGGCATGAGCGTCAATGAGGACCGCGCCCACTTTAGCATGTGGTGCATGATGGCCGCTCCTCTGATTCTTGGTAATGACCTTTCAAAGATGACCGATGAGACCCGCGCCATCATTCTTAACAAAAAGGTGATAGCCATTGATCAGGACAAGCTGGGAGTTCAGGGTCTGCGCTACAAGACAGAAAACGAGATAGAGTATTGGTTCAAGCCGCTGGAAGGTGGTGACTGGGCATTCTGCCTGCTCAACCGCAGCACAGAACCCGTAGAGTGCAACATCAACTGGCAGGACTACAACTTTACCGATGATGAGGTGAGCCACCTTTCAACATCATTTGACGCCATAACCTATAACATTGAGAATCTGTGGGAATCAAACGCCAAGAAGGCAAAGGTGGGCACCACCAAGAAGGCTCTCAAGGTAACGGTTCCCGGCCACGATGTGGCAATGTACCGCCTCACGCCAAACAAAAAATGACCCAAAAGGGACAGTCCCCTTTGGGCCATTTTTTGGACACATTGGGGACTGTCCCCTTTGGGTCACTTTATAGCTTCAAGCAGCTGATCACAGATGGCCTTCATTCCGCTTATGGATGGATGGCCATTCTGTTTTTCTATGTCGTGCAGTTCAATAAGCTGTACGCCGTAGTGCTTGCAGACTTCACGCATGGACTCGTTGACATCTTCATTCAGCTCAGAGTTCAGGATAGAGTAGAGCTCAGCCTTGGGATACTGTTTCTTGAGCATATCCAGCAGGCATGCCAGAGCCGGACGGAAATTCTTGCAGTCATCCTTGGTCCAGTCTGAATACTGGTACTCGCCCATTGGAGCACGTGCCCATGCATCGTTGGTGCCGCCAAAAACAAAGATTATATCCGGGTTGCCCAGCTTGTCAACGCGTGAGATGAAGTTGTTACGTGAAGCATCCATACGGCCATATCCAGTACCACAGATGGTTGTGCCGCCCCATGAATCATTCTTTTCAAGCACATATCCCTTAGCCTTGATGTAAAGGTCCCACCAGGTCTGGCTAACCTCTGTCACATCATTGCGGTCATTTGGATAGAACGGATTGTAACCCTCAGGGTTCACGCCCTGGAATGTGGAGTAAGAGTCACCCAGGATAGAAACTTTCTTAGTCTGGGCTGATGTTGCCATAACGGCCATAGCCATAAGCACAATTGAAAACAGTTTTCTCATAATCATTGTCAATTATATTTGATGCGGTAAAGTTACACAAAAAAACATAAGGTGGCACAGGGGGACTGTCCCCTTTGTGTCATTTTTTTGCGTACATTTGTCTAAACTTTATGACGAACAAACAATTTGTGAGCTTAAGAGATGAGAGATTTTGCGGCAATAGACTTTGAAACTGCTAATAATGAGCGCAGTTCTGTTTGTTCAGTAGGTGTTGTCATTGTTCGTGATGGGGAGATAGTGGATACTTTCTATTCTCTTATCCAGCCGGAACCTAATTATTATAACTATTGGTGCACTCAGGTACACGGCTTGTGCTGCCAGGATACCGATGACGCACCGGTGTTCCCAAAAGTATGGGCACAGGTGGAACCTTTGATCCAAGGTCTGCCATTGGTTGCCCATAACAAACCGTTTGATGAAGGCTGCCTGAAGTCCGTCTTCCGCGTCTATCAGATGGATTACCCTGATTATGAGTTCTATGATACCCTCTGTGTTTCACGGCGAGTGCTCCCTGATTTGGAGAACCACCAGCTGCAAACCGTCGCAGCAGCCTGCGGCTACTGCTTAGAGAATCATCACCACGCGCTTGCTGATGCTGAAGCCTGTGCATGGATAGCAAGAGAAATACTATAAGAAATAATGAAACAGGAAATAAATCCCAAGGATACTAATAGAGCCATTGCATTTGAGCTGTGGACAAAGTCGCCTATGCCGATGGTGACGCTCACTAAGACGTTTGACGTAACGCGGCTGCGCAAGGTGAGCCGAAGGCGCGGAATGAAGTTCAATATGTTGCTGTGCTGGTGCATCGGTCGTGCTGCATCAAAGATAGAGGAGTTTTACATGCTGCCCCAGGACGGGAAACTATACAAATATGACCGCATGGCCATCAACGTGATAGCGAACAATGTTAAGGGCGGACTGAGTTTCTGCGATGTTGCCGTCAGCGATGATCTGGAGAAGTTTAATGCTAATTATCTTCACCTGACAGAGACCATCAGCCAGACCTGTCAGGATATCCTGGATGATGAAGCCGTGATCGTAGGCACATCGGCAGTTACGGGTACGGAACTGGACAGCCTCGTCAATCAGTATAGCGGCATCTTCAACAATCCCTTTGTGGCGTGGGGCCGATACCGCAAAGGCTGGCTCAAGACAACCTTGCCCATCTCCTTCCAGTTCCACCACGCCCAGATGGACGGTTGCCAAGCCGCCCGTTTTCTGGAAGAACTTCAAAAGACAATTAATACGATATAATGGAATTGTGACCCAGGGGGACAGTCCCTCTGTGCCGCCGTTCACTCCAAATCTTCCCGATGTGCCATTTTGAGTCATTGCATCTGCTCAAGCAGAGCGTTGCAGCGGTTGCGCTGGTAAGTAGTAAGTTTTGTGGGATTGTACTTTAGCGGGTTGGGCAGGCAAATGGCAATTGATACGGCCTGCCTGCGAGTTAGTTTGTTAGCGTGACATCCAAAAAAATGTTCTGCGGCGGCTTCGGCCCCATAGATGCCGGGGCCCATCTCAATCACGTTAAGGTAAACCTCCATTATCCGGTCCTTGCTCCAAAGCAGTTCAATAAGGACGGTCCAATAGGCCTCCCATACTTTTCTGATGCCTGTACGGGAGCCGAATGAAAATACGTTTTTGGCCGTTTGCTGCGATATGGTGCTGCAGCCACGCAGCTTGGTCCCTTTGTTCATGTGATCATCCCGCATCTTCCTGATCTCATCCCAATCAAAACCATGATGGTCATAGAACTTCTGATCCTCAGTCAGAACCACAGCTTTGGCAAGTTGGGGCGATATCTTATCCAGGCTAACCCATGTGTGCCGTGTTTCATACGTCTCTACTTTCCTGTTCTGGATGGTACGTTTAAGCATAAGCGGAGTGTATATTACGGGAACATAGCGCAACAGCAGCACCAGAGCCAGGCTCAGTGCTATAAAGAGTAGGGGGAGCCTTACAAGTAGCTTATATTTCCGCTTGCGTTTCTTCATAAACGGATAATCCAAATCAGTTGCAAAAATACTTATTTGATACGTAGAACAATCACAGGCTAAAGAGAATCTGAAGGCATAATGGCACACGGGGACAGTGCCTACTGTGCCATTTTTCCAATCAGTTCCTTCGCTGTGATATCCCTCATCAGGGTGAAAGCAAACCATTTACGGAATTTAGTGCCTCGTTTGGACTTTACTCTATAGCCAACCGATATTATTACATCAAGGTTGTATGCTGTGTATTCGTAGATTTGATCACCCTCGGTACCCATATGTGCAAAATTTGCACATGTGATATCTTTCTCAAGTTCCTGTCCTTATCAAACAATTCTGCCAAAATCACTCCACCCAGCCTGCATCTTGCCGTTGTGGCAGTCCTCGATGAATTTCTGCAGGGTCTTCTGGGCGTATTCGGGACGGTTGGTGTGCTGATAGTGTTGGATTCGATCTACCTTGATGCGGCGGTAGTTCTCGGGGCAGGAGCGGTAGAAACGCCAGGCTTGGGCATCGGCCTTAATGGCGTTGATTACCCAGTCCTCATAGACAAACAGCTTGGGGTTGAGGTCTGGGGCTACGGCAAGGCCGGCGGATGTCATCTCACCGGTCTTGATGAGGCGTCGGCATCGGACCAGGTTCTGCTCGCACCAGTTGCTACGCTTGCGGCGCGGGGTGAAGTGCTGGATGGGCTTGCCGTCATCGATGCGTTTCTGGGTGCTGTCAATCCAGCCAAAGCACAGCGCCACCTCTACGGCATCCACGTACCGCACTACGCCCGGGCAGTCAGCTTCAGCTCGGTTTATGCGCAGCCAGAAATCACTCACCTTATCGTGATTATCCTTGTACCATTGGTACAGTTCCTGGCGGGTGTGTATGTCAAGCAGGTTGGTTACTTCCATATCAGTTCTTCTTCTGCGAATATAATCAAAAAGGGGCACAAAAAGAACCGTCCCCTTTGTGCCCCTGCGGATTAGGGGATGTTGAGGACCGCATCAAATGCGGGCTTGGGGGTGCGGTCGCGGTTAAAGAGGAGGGGGTAGTTGGTGCGGTTGGGGATGGGGTAGCCGTTCTTCCAGGACATGCCGTCTTGGAGGCCCCAGATGGTTACGCGGTCTATCTTGTCACGGCGGTCATAGAATATCTGCATCAGCTCCTTGTAGCGGGCGGTCAGCTGAGCCTGTACATCATCGGGGAGTCCGTTCTTGTAGGGGTCCAGATAGGTTTCAAATTCCTCCAGCTGGTAGAGCGGGTCCTGGAGTGACTTGCCTATTACCTGGCCCTCCTTGGTGAGCGGAAGCACATCGACATCAAGTTCAGTTATCATGACCTTTACTCCCAATGCGGCAAAGGTGTCAATGGCGGCGGTTATGTATTCATTCTTGGGGAAATTAAGACCCCAATGGGCCTGTATGCCGATGCCGTCTATCCTGATACCGTTCTTTTGGAGCATTCTGACCATGCGGGCTATTCCGTCACGTTTGGAGGGGCGCCACGCGTTGAAATCGTTGTAATAGAGCTCGGCGTTGGGGTCATACTGATGGGCAAACTGGAATGCCAGGCGTACCACCTCATCGCCGTTGCCGTTAAAGGCATCGGTCCACAGCGTCTTGCGGTATGATCCGTCATTGTCTATGATCTCATTCACAACATCCCATGCGTTGATCTTACCGGCAAAATGTCCGGCTACGGTCTCTATGTAACTGCGCATGGTCTCAACCATCTCATCGTGGCTCTTGGGGGTGCCGTCAGCGTGATTGAAAAAGAAATCAGGGGTCTGGTTATGCCATACCAGGGTGTGGCCCAATGCCCACAGGCCGTTATCCTGGGCAAACTGTACATAACGGTCAGCAGCCTGAAAGTTCCAGGTGTCAGGTCTGGGGTGCAGCACCTCAGCCTTCATATCGTTCTCAGGCGATATGGCGTTGAACTGCTGGAGTATGATTTGGGCGGAACGGTTGTCACGGCCGCTCACAATCTGCGAGTTTACGGCGCATCCTATTTTGAATGCATCGGCATACGCGCTTTTAAGGGTTTTCTGGGCAAATGCGGGGCATATTGTGAGCACCGCTGCGCATAGAATGATATGCTTTCTCATAACTGTAAGGTTAGTTAATTGTTTCATTAATTACAAAAGTACTAAAAAAGTGACACAATAGGGACAGTCCCCTTTGTGTCATTTTGAAAACGGCACAAAGGGGACTGTCCCTATTGTGTCACTTCTGTCAAAATGCTGCGCTATTATATATAAAGGTGTCAAAATGTAAATGGAGAAAAATTTTTTGTGATAAAGTGATATTTTCTTGCCAAATGATTTGGTGGATAGAAAAAGTGTGCTTAAATTCGCACCGTAATTAGCAAAACGAGATATGTCTAAAGGTTTGGTTTACATAGTAGCCAATAATAATCAGAATAATAATCAGAACCAGAATAATAATCAGGTTCGGATGGTTACTCCTTTAGACCAGCGGGAAAGCTAATCATTCAGGTATATACAAAACAAAACATAAAAGACTGGTCAATCTGATCAGTCTTTTTTTTGTTTGATACGCCAGAGCAGAGAACAGAAAACAATAAAAAAACAATAATTACTATGTGTGGAATAGTTTCAATCTTCAGGATTAAGAAGCAGTCAGAGCAGCTCCGACAGCAGGCATTGGAAATGAGTCGTAGGATTCGTCATCGCGGTCCCGACTGGAGCGGTATCTGGTGTGGTGGCTCTGCCATCCTGGCTCATGAGCGTCTGAGTATAGTTGATCCCCAGTCTGGCGGTCAGCCTCTGTTCAGTGAGGACCGTCTGCAGGTGCTGGCCGTAAACGGTGAGATATACAACCATCAGGCAATACGCCGTGAGTATGAGGGCCGATACACGTTCAGTACCGGCAGTGACTGTGAGGTTATCCTGGCGCTGTACCGCGACGCCGTACGTGCCGGCGGCAGCCAGGAGGATTTTATCCGTATGCTTGAGAGATTGAACGGCATTTTTGCCTTTGCCCTGTATGATGCTGAGCGTGACGAGTATCTGGTGGCTCGTGACCCGATAGGCGTCATACCTCTTTATATAGGTAAGGATGCGCAGGGACATATCTGCGTGGCCAGTGAGCTTAAGGCACTGGAGGGTATCTGCACTGAGTATGAGCCGTTCCTGCCGGGACATTTCCTGAGCAGCCGCAGCGGACATGTGGAGCGCTGGTACACCCGTGACTGGTTCAAGTATGATGCCGTTAAGGATAACAAGGCCGATGTGGCTGAGCTGCGTAAGGCTCTTGAGGCAGCAGTAAAGCGTCAGCTTATGAGTGATGTTCCTTACGGAGTGCTCCTGTCAGGTGGTCTGGACAGCTCCGTGATATCGGCCATAGCAAAGAAGAACGCTGCACGCCGTATTGAGACCGATGACCAGCAGGAGGCCTGGTGGCCGCGTCTGCACTCATTTGCAGTGGGTCTTAAGGGTGCGCCTGATCTGGCCAAGGCCCGTGAGGTGGCAGATCACATTGGTACCGTACATCATGAAATCAACTATACCGTCCAGGAGGGTCTGGATGCTATCCGTGACGTGATCTACTTCATTGAGACTTATGATGTTACCACAGTACGCGCCAGCACACCTATGTATCTGCTTGCCCGCGTGATACGCAGCATGGGTATCAAGATGGTGCTTAGCGGTGAGGGTGCCGATGAGGTGTTTGGAGGTTATCTCTATTTCCATAAGGCTCCCGATGCCCAGGCATTCCATGAGGAGACCGTACGTAAGCTTTCTAAACTGCACCTTTATGACTGCCTGCGTGCCAACAAGTCACTGGCAGCATGGGGCGTTGAGGGCCGCGTGCCGTTCCTGGACAAGGAGTTCCTGGATGTGGCAATGCGTATGAACCCCGCCGCCAAGATGTGCCCGGGCCATGAGATTGAGAAGCGTGTGGTACGTGAGGCTTTTGCCGATATGCTGCCTGAGAGCGTTGCATGGCGCCAGAAGGAGCAGTTCAGTGACGGAGTGGGGTACAGCTGGATTGACTCACTCAAGGAGATCACCGCAGCTGCCGTAAGTGATGAGCAGATGGCTCATGCAGCAGAGAGGTTCCCCATCAACACTCCCATGAACAAGGAGGAGTACTACTACCGCTCAATATTTGAGGAGCATTTCCCAAGCGCATCAGCAGCCAAGTGCGTACCCAGCGTACCGAGCGTAGCCTGCTCTACTGCTGAGGCTCTGAAATGGGATGCAAGTTTCAGCAAACTGAACGATCCGAGTGGACGTGCAGTGAAAGATGTTCACGAAAACGCTTACAAATAAGCCTTTTAAATATCGGTTTGTTGTAATAAACATTTTTTTAATGTCATTTTGAGAAAAAAATATGAGAAATAGTTTTCAAATTGCAACATTTATTGCTACTTTTGCATCGTTTTTGAAACATAAAGACAAGCAAAGGCATGAAAGTGTTGAAAGGATATGGTTCTGTATATGCTCTGGAGGTTGGTTTCAACCCTAAGCGTAATGCCGGGAATAATAATTCCGGCAACTGGAACCGTTTTACCGGACATCAGGCTTATCTCTCTCCAGCCGGGGAGTAAGCCAAACGATAAAACTAAAAATCTTTCAAAACAAACATAAAGGCTGGCCCGCTTGGACTGGCCTTTCGTCTTTAATAATTAACAAGAACAAAAACACTAAAACAATACAATTATGAGTGAACTTAGATTTGATGTGATACAGGATGCTTTCAAGAAGAAGGCAGCTGTAGTGGAGACACCGGACAAGAAGACGTCAGAGTATTTTGGCGAGTTGGTGTTCAACCGTGACAAGATGCGCAAGTATCTTGATGACAAGACCTTCAAAGCTATTGTGAACTGCATTGACAATGGTGAGCCTCTGGACCGCAAGACAGCCGATGGCGTTGCTGCCGGAATGAAGACCTGGGCAATGGAACATGGCGTGACACACGTAACCCACTGGTTCCAGCCGCTTACAGACGGTACCGCTGAGAAGCATGACTCTTTCATGGAGTATGACGGCAAGGGCGGTATGATTGAGACTTTTGACGGCAAAGCCCTGGCACAGCAGGAGCCTGATGCTTCATCATTCCCCAGCGGCGGTATCCGTGCCACATTTGAGGCCCGTGGTTATACCGCATGGGATCCCACATCACCTGTATTCATCCAGGATGATACCCTTTGCATACCTACAGTATTCATTTCATATACCGGTGAGGCTCTTGACTACAAGACACCTCTTAAGAAGGCCCTGAAGGCTGTGAACGATGCAGCTCTGCCTCTCTGCCGCATGTTTGATCCCAAGGTTAAGAAGGTGTTCTCATACCTGGGCTGGGAGCAGGAGTACTTCCTGGTTGATGAGGACCTCTACGCAGCACGTCCCGACCTGATGCTTACAGGCCGTACACTGATGGGTCACGCCTCATCAAAGAACCAGCAGCTGGATGACCACTACTTTGGTGCCATTCCTTCACGTGTTGCCGCTTTCATGCGCGACATTGAGATTGCCGGTTACAAGCTGGGTATTCCTCTTAAGACACGTCATAACGAGGTTGCTCCTAACCAGTTTGAGCTTGCTCCCATATACGGTGAAACCAACCTTTCAAATGATCAGAACCAGCTGATGATGAACGTGATGAACAGCATTGCCCGTAAGCACGGATTTGTAGTTCTGTTCCACGAGAAGCCGTTTGACGGTATCAACGGTTCTGGTAAGCATAACAACTGGTCACTGGGTACTGATACCGGCACACTGCTGCTGGCTCCCGGTAAGGATGCTATGGGTAACCTGCAGTTCGTTACATTCTTTGTAAACGTTCTGGCTGCCGTACAGAAGCACAACGATATCCTCAAGGCTTCTATCGCTACCGCTACCAACGCTCACCGTCTGGGCGCCAACGAGGCACCTCCCGCCATCGTATCGGCCTTCCTTGGCAAGACAATGACATCTGTACTCAAGAAACTGCTTGAGGTTCCGTCAGATACTCCTATTGAGATTGCCGGCAAGAAGGGTAAGTCAGTTGGTCTGGTTGAGATTCCTGAGATATTCGTTGACAACACTGACCGTAACCGTACATCACCGTTCGCATTCACCGGTAACCGTTTTGAGTTCCGTGCCGTTGGTTCAAGCGCAAACTGCGCAGGTGCCATGACCGCTCTGAACGCAGCCGTAGCTGAGCAGCTGATAGCCTTCAAGGCCGATGTTGACAAGGAGATGAAGGCTGGCAAGGCCATGAACATAGCTATCATGGATACCTTGAAGCCCATCATCAAGAGCATCATAGATGTTGTATGCTTTGACGGTAACGGTTATACCGATGAGTGGAAGGCTGAGGCCAAGAAGCGTGGTCTGGATACCCTGACCAACGTTCCTGAGATGTTCAAGTCATTCACCACTCCCAAGGCTATCGAGCTGTTCACCAAACTTGGCGTTTACACTGAGAAGGAGCTTGAGGCCCGTAACGAGGTTAAGTGGGAGATATATACCAAGAAGGTACAGATTGAGGCCCGCGTAACCGGCCGTATGGCAATCAACCATATCATTCCTGCCGCTCTTGCATATCAGACCAAGCTGCTCAAGAACATCGATCTTATGAAGGATGTATATGGTGACAGCTTCAAGGATATGGCCGCTGTAAGCATGGGATTCGTTACCAGGATCTCTGAGCTGGTTAACCTGCTCAAGAAACAGGTTGATGATATGGTTGAGGCCCGCAAGGTTGCCAACAAGATTGAAGGTGAGTATGAGAAGGCTATGGCTTATCATGAGATTGCCGAGAGTCTCTTCCCGCTGCGTAAGACTATCGATAAGCTTGAGGAGGTGGTTGACAACGATATGTGGCCTCTGCCGAAGTACAGAGAATTGTTGTTCATCAACTGATGTTGATAAACAATTGAGAATTTTTGGAGCAGCGAGAGGAGAGACTAAGCTCGCTTAGGCTATCCCGAGTCGCGACAAAAATCAACAACGGAGTTGTTAATTGAAAATTGAAAATTTATTCTTCGCTTCGCTCAGAATGAGCGGAGCGGAGATTAAATAAAAAGTAGTTGAAAGTAATATTATATGAAAAAATACGGTTTATACGACCCTCAGAATGAGCATGATGCCTGCGGTATAGGTATGATGGTAAACCTTAAGGGGGGAAAGACACACCAGCTTGTTGACAGTGCGCTCACACTGCTTGAGAACATGAAGCACCGTGGTGCCGAGGCTGCCGACAACAAATCAGGCGACGGAGCCGGAATTATGCTTCAGATACCGCATGAGTTCATTCTCCTGCAGGGTATCCCGGTACCTGAGCGTCTCAGTTACGGAACAGGACTTGTGTTCCTGCCCAAGGACAAGGCTCTTGGCGATAAGTATCTGGACATAATCCGTGAGGAGGTGTCCAAGATGGGTCTGGAGCTTACCAATGTCCGTGAAGTACCCGTTAACAGCAATATCCTGGGCGATGCCGCACGTGCCACTGAGCCGCGCACAGTTCAGATATTCGTAACCGGAGCATCAGAGGCTGATGGTCTGGAGACTAAGCTCTATAAGGTGCGCAAGCATGTTGAGCAGAAGATTGACAACCGTGATTTCTACATTGTATCACTTTCATGCCGTATCATTGTCTATAAGGGAATGCTCACCTCCACACAGCTGCGTGAGTATTATCCTGACCTGAGCAGTCCGTTCTTTACGAGCGGCATTGCAATGGTACATTCACGTTTCAGTACCAACACATTCCCCACATGGTCACTGGCCCAGCCGTTCAGAATGCTGGCTCACAACGGTGAGATAAACACCATTCGCGGTAACCGCGGTTGGATGGCAGCCCGTGAGAGCGTGCTTTCATCGGCCGCCCTGGGTGAGGTGAGCGATATCCATCCTATCGTACAGCCCGATATGAGCGACAGTGCATCATTTGATAACGCACTTGAGTTCTTTGTACGTTCAGGTATGTCTCTGCCGCACGCAATGGCCATGATGATCCCGGAGTCATTCAATGAGAAGAACCCCATCAGTGATAAGCTCAAGGCATTCTACGAGTACCACTCAATCCTTATGGAGCCGTGGGACGGACCTGCCGCAATGCTCTTTACCGATGGCCGTTATGCCGGAGGTATGCTTGACCGCAACGGCTTGCGTCCCGCACGTTACCTCATTACCGATGACGGTATGCTGATAATGGCATCAGAGGCCGGATGTATCCAGGTTGATGCTGCCAAGATAGTAGAGAAGGGTAAGCTCCAGCCCGGTAAGATACTCCTTATTGATACTGACAACGGTCAGATTTTCCGTAACAATGAGGTTAAGGATGCTCTGGCCAGCGAGCTTGACTATGCCGGATGGCTCAGCGCCGGACGCGTAGAGCTGGGCAAGCTCAAGAGCGGCCGTAAGGCACCCAATGATGTTAAAGACTTTACCAGACGCTTAAGGGCGTTTGATTATACACGTGAGGATATTGACCGCGTTATCGTTCCTATGTGTCAGACGGCTCAGGAGCCTCTGTCATCAATGGGTAACGATACCCAGCTGGCCGTCCTCTCTGACCGTCCGCAGCTGCTGTTCAACTATTTCCGTCAGCAGTTTGCGCAGGTTACCAACCCGCCTATTGACCCCATCCGTGAGGAGCTTGTCATGTCACTGACCGAGTACATCGGCGCCGTCGGCATGAACATCCTTACTCCTAGTGAGGGCCACTGCAAGATGGTTCGCCTGCCGCAGCCGGTACTTACCAACACTGAGCTTGATACCCTCTGCAACATACGTTACAAGGGATTCAATACTGAGGTCCTGCCCATCCTGTTTGAGAAGTCAAAGGGAGCCAAGGGGATGGCCGATGCAATAGAGAGCCTGTGCAAGGAGGCTGAGAAGTCAGTCGATGCAGGTATCAACTACATTATTCTTAGTGACCGCGGTATAGATGAGACTCATGCCGCAATACCTTCACTGCTTGCAGTAAGTGCCATTCACCACTATCTGGTATCAATCCAGAAGCGTGTGCAGACCGCACTGATTGTTGAGAGCGGTGAGATTCGTGAGGTTATGCATGCTGCTTTGCTGCTGGGCTACGGTGCCAGTGCCGTTAACCCGTACATGGCATTTGCAGTGATAGATGACCTTGTCAAGAGGGGAGAGATCCAGCTTGACTATGAGACCGCTCAGCACAACTACATCAAGGCTGTTGACAAGGGTCTCAAGAAGATACTCAGTAAGATGGGTATCAGCACCATACGTTCATACCGTGGTGCCAAGATATTTGAATCAATTGGCTTGAGTCAGGAGCTTCTTGCCAAGTATTTCGGAACAGCATCATCAACCGTAGGCGGTGTATCGCTGGAGGGTATCTGCAAGGATGCCATACGCATGCAGGAGCAGGGATTCAGCAAGGCTGAGCCTGATGATGTGCTTCCGTTCATCGGCCAGTATGCGTTCCGCAAGGACGGAATACGTCACGCGTGGACACCTGAGGCCATTTCAACATTGCAACTTGCAACCCGTTTGGGTAGCTACAAGAAATTCAAGGAGTTCTGCTCAATTGTGGATGACCGTCCCGAGCAGCTGTTCCTGCGTAACTTCTTCAAGTTCAAGAGCAATCCTATATCAATTGATGAGGTAGAGCCTGCTGAGAAGATTGTTAAGCGCTTTATCGGTGCCGCAATGTCATTCGGTGCCATAAGCAAGGAGGCTCATGAGGCTATCGCAATTGCCCTGAACACTCTTGATTCACGCAGCAATACCGGTGAGGGCGGTGAGGACAGCGAGCGTTTCCACACTGATGTGGACGGCGTATCACTGAGCAGCCGCATCAAGCAGGTGGCATCGGGCCGATTCGGCGTTACTGCCGAGTATCTGGTCAACGCTATGGAGATTCAGATCAAGGTGGCCCAGGGTGCAAAACCGGGTGAGGGCGGTCAGCTGCCTGGCTTCAAGGTGAACGAGATCATTGCCCGTACACGTAACTCAATTCCCGGAATTTCACTGATTTCACCTCCGCCTCATCACGATATCTATTCTATCGAGGATCTGGCACAGCTTATATTTGATCTGCGTAACGTGAACCCAAAAGCCAAGATCAGCGTCAAGCTGGTGGCTGAGAGCGGAGTAGGTACCATTGCAGCCGGTGTGGCCAAGGCCAAGGCTGACCTGGTGGTTATCTCAGGCTCTGAGGGCGGCACAGGCGCATCACCCGCATCATCAATCCGTTATGCAGGTATATCACCTGAGATAGGTCTGAGTGAGACTCAGCAGACTCTGGTTCTGAACGGTCTGCGTAAGGAGATTGAGGTTCAGGTGGATGGTCAGCTCAAGACCCCGCGTGATGTGATATCAATGGCTCTGCTGGGTGCAGGTGAGTTTGGATTCGGAACGGCTCAGCTCATTGTGCTGGGATGCCTGCTGATGCGTAAGTGTCATACAAACGCCTGCCCTGTAGGTGTGGCTACCCAGGATCCCGCACTTCGCGCCAAGTTCCGCGGTCACAGCCAGTACCTTATCAACTACTACATGTATATGGCTCAGGGCGTAAGGGAGCTGCTGGCAGAGATGGGATTCCGCAAGTTTGAGGATATCATCGGCCGTACAGACCTTATTGAGATAGATACTACCAAGTTCAACGATAAGACACGCGGTCTTGACTTCAGCAGCATGCTCACCAAGATTGACGGTGACCTGTACAAGATTGAGGATCAGATACATGACCTGAGCAAGGTGCTTGACCAGAAGATCATCAAGGCATCGGCCGATGCCATTGAGAAGGGCACCAAGGTTGATCTTTCATACGATATAATCAACACTGACCGTGCCGCAGGTGCAATGCTTTCAGGTACTATAGCAAGCAAGTATGGACATGACGGTCTTGAGGACGGAACAATCAACGTAACGTTCAAGGGATCGGCAGGACAGAGTTTTGGCGCATTCCTTATGAAAGGCGTGAACTTCAAGCTTGTGGGTGAGGCCAATGACTATGTAGGCAAGGGTCTGTCAGGCGGCCGCATTGCAATTTGTCCGCCCGCTGAGAGCAAGTATGATCCGTCAGAGAACATCATAGCCGGTAACACCATACTGTACGGTGCTACAAGCGGTGAGATATTCATAAACGGCCGCGCAGGTGAGCGCTTTGCTGTACGTAACTCTGGTGCCACTGCAGTTGTTGAGGGTGCCGGTGATCACTGCTGCGAGTATATGACAGGTGGCCGCGTGGTTGTGCTGGGTACTACGGGACGTAACTTTGCAGCCGGTATGTCAGGCGGTCTGGCTTACGTCTGGGACAAGAATCATGACTTTGACTACTACTGCAACATGGATATGATTGAGCTTGACCTGATTGAGGACAAGGCCGGTCGTGATGAGTTGCGTGGTCTCATAGAGAAGCATTACAAATATACCGCTTCTCCGCTGGCTAAGAAGATGCTGGATAACTGGGAACAGTATGTGGGTGAGTTCATACAAGTAACACCTATTGAGTACCGCCGCATACTCCAGGAGGAGAAGATGAAGGCGCTGCAGCAGAAGATTGATAACGTTCAGCGTGATTATTAAATCTTAAAGAAGAAGACACTATGGGAAATCCAAGAGCTTTCTTGACCGTACCCAGACAGGACGCCGGTCATAGACCAATACATGAGAGAATAGCTGACTTTGGTGAGGTTGAGCAGACGCTGAATGACAGCAGCCGCCAGCAGCAGGCTTCACGCTGCATGGACTGCGGCGTACCGTTCTGCCACTGGGCTTGCCCGCTGGGCAACAAGCAGCCTGAATGGCAGGATGCCGTTTACAAAGGCAAGTGGGAACTGGCTTACAAGCTGCTTTCAGCCACAAATGACTTCCCTGAGTTTACGGGTCGTATCTGCCCGGCACTCTGCGAGAAGAGTTGTGCCCTGAACCTTTGCATCGATGCTCCCGTTACCATCCGTGAGAACGAGTGCTCCATAATTGAACACGCTTTCCGCGAGGGTTTTGTCAAGGTTCATACTTATGAGCGTAACGGAAAGAAGGTTGCCATCATAGGTGCAGGTCCTTCTGGTCTGAGTGCTGCAGTACGTCTCAACGCGCTTGGTTATGAGGTAACCCTCTTTGACAAGATGCCGTCGGCCGGCGGACTGGTACGTTACGGAATTCCTAACTTCAAGCTTGACAAGTATGTGATAGACCGCCGTATGGCTATCATGGAGCAGGAGGGAATTAAATTCCAGTTCAACACAATGGTTGACCTTAACGATCTGCCCAAGGGCTTTGACGCATACATCATATCCAACGGTACACCTACCGCACGTGACCTTAAGATTCCGGGACGTGAGTTCAAGGGCGTATATTTTGCCCTGCAGATGCTTACACAGCAGAACCTGCGTCTGGCAGGACAGGAGTTCAGCCCTGAGGAGACCGTATCGGCCAAGGGTAAGAAGGTACTGGTTATAGGTGGCGGTGATACCGGTAGTGACTGCATCGGAACATGTCATCGTCAGGGTGCCGTAAGCGTGACCCAGATTGAGATCATGCCTAAGCCGCCGGTAGGTTACAACCCCGCAACACCTTGGCCGCAGTGGCCTAACATTCTCAAGACCACAACCAGTCATGAGGAGGGTTGCGAGCGCCGCTGGTGCCTTACTTCAAACAAGTTCCTGGATGACGGTAAGGGTAACCTTAAGGGCGTTGAGGTTGAGACTGTAGAGTGGGTACCGGATCCTAACGGTGGCCGCCCGCAGATGAAACCTACAGGCAACAAGGAGATCATTGAGTGCGATATGGTGCTGCTGGCTATGGGATTCCTCAAGCCTGAGCATCCGCAGTATGCTGAGAACGTGTTCCTGGCAGGTGATGCCAAGAACGGTGCCAGCCTTGTGGTCCGCGCACTTGCAAGCGGCCGTGAGACTGCTGCAAAGGTTGATGCATATCTCAAGAGTAAATGATATGGGCGTGATCCGTTTCACAAAGATGCAGGGCCTTGGCAATGACTACATCTATGTCAATGTCATGGAGTGCCCCATAGCCAATCCCGAACAGTTCTCCATACGCTGGAGCGACCGCCGCAAGGGAATAGGATCGGACGGCCTTATCATGATAGGACCGTCAGCCATTGCCGATTTCAGCATGAGAATTTTCAATGCCGACGGATCTGAGGCACGTATGTGCGGAAACGGAGCGCGTTGTGTCGGTAAGTATCTGCATGACAAAGGATTAACCGCCAAGACAGAAATTAGGCTCGAGACTCTTTCCGGCATCAAGATCCTAAAGTTGCACTTAGGTGCAGACGGCACTGTGGAAACCGTTACGGTCAATATGGGGCAGGGGCTGCCGCTTAAGGTGAATCACGGTACAGGCACACTGGTAGGAGAGACACTCAACGTAGGTGAGGGACCTACCGTATGCTCTGCCATTGATATGGGTAACCCCCATATGGTGATGTTCGTAAAGGATGCCGAGAAGGCCCGTGTATCAGAGGTGGGCCCGCTTATGGAGCATCATGAGATGTTCCCTGACCGCGCCAACATAGAGTTTGCACAGGTGCTGGACCGCAAGCATATACGTATGCGTGTGTGGGAACGCGGCAGTGGCATAACTTTTGCATGTGGTACAGGTGCGTGCGCTACGGCGGTGGCATCGGCCATGCAGGGATATACTGATCCGGATGGCTGTGATGTGATAATGGACGGCGGTACGCTCACGGTTTCATGGAACCCCCAGACTAAGGAGGTGCTGATGACCGGTGCTGCAGAGTTCGTGTTTGAAGGTACTGTAACAGAATAAGATATACATGATAAAAGCAAATCTGAATTTTTCAAAACTGCCGCAGAGATACCTCTTTCTTGATATAGCAAAGAGGGTTGCTGCGTATAGTGAGAAACATCCCGGCGCTGATATCATCCGCATGGGTATAGGTGATGTGACCAAGCCGCTGGTTCCTGCCGTGATTGAGGCTATGCATAAGGCTGTCGATGACTGCGCAGCATCTGACACCTTCCACGGTTACGGCCCCGAGCGCGGTTACCTTTGGCTGAGAGAGGCTATCGTAAAGGGTGATTACGCTCCGCTGGGAGTAAAGATGGATGCCGATGATATTTTCATCAATGATGGCGCCAAGAGTGATACCGGTAATATAGGTGACATACTGGCACCTGGCACAGTGGTTGGCATTACTGATCCTGTCTATCCCGTATATGTTGATACCAACCTTATGCGCGGCAATGTGATCAAGTACATTACCTGCAGCGCAGAGAACGGATTCACAGGAGATATACCTAAGGAGAAACTGGATGTCATCTATCTTTGCTACCCCAATAACCCCACAGGTGCAGTGATAACCCGCAGCAAACTGAAACAGTGGGTTGATTATGCTCTTGAGGCCGGCGCTCTAATCATGTATGATTCAGCCTACGAGGCTTTTATCCGTAACGCCGATATACCTCATTCAATATATGAGATAGAGGGTGCAAGGAAGTGCGCCATAGAGTTCCGCAGCTTCTCCAAGACCGCAGGTTTTACTGGAGTAAGATGCGGTTATACCGTTATTCCACAGGAACTTATGGTTAAGGATGAAAGCGGCCAGCCGGTTAACCTGAACGCTCTCTGGGAGCGTCGCCAAAGCTGCAAGTTCAACGGAGCCTCCTACATCTCCCAGCGTGGAGCTCTTGCAGTCTATTCAGAAAAGGGCCGCGCCCAGACAAGAGCCACCATAGACTACTACCTGGAGACCGCCCGCATAATAAGATTGAATATGGAAGAGCTCGGTTTGGAACCCCAGGGAGGTGAAAATGCCCCCTACATCTGGGCCAAGACTCCCAATGGCATAAGTTCATGGGATTTCTTTGACGAGCTGCTTAATAAAGCCCAGGTAGTGGTAACCCCAGGAAGCGGTTTCGGTCCCGCCGGTGAAGGATACTTTAGAATAACATCCTTTGCCGACCGCCAGAGAACCATAGAAGCAATGGAAAGAATTAAAAATATGATAAAGATATAAATGGAGAGAGAAGCAGTTCTAATACTTGAAGACGGAACCCAGTACCGTGGCCGCTCGTTCGGCTATGAGAAGTCGGTATCGGGTGAGTTGGTCTTCTACACAGCAATGACCGGTTATCCGGAGAGTTTGAGTGACCCGTCATACAAGGGCCAGATCCTAGTGCCAACATTCCCGTTGATAGGCAATTACGGAGTGCCCGGAGACGAGACAGTAAATGGTATTTCCAAGTTTTATGAGTCGGACAGAATACAGTGTTCGGCTCTTGTCATCTCTCAGTACTCGGCCGAATACAGCCATTGGGACTCGGCCAAGAGTCTGGGCGAGTGGCTAAAGAAGTGGGAGGTACCCGGTGTCTACGGCATTGATACAAGGGCTCTTACCAAGCGCCTGCGCGAGAAGGGCGCCATGCTGGGCAAGATAGTGTTCGGTGATGAGGATATACCGTTCTATGATCCCAATAAGGACAATCTGGTATCACAGGTATCATGCCCCGAGATAAAGCACTACGGAAACGGCAAGTACAAAGTCCTGATGGTGGATTGCGGTATGAAGAACAACATACTGCGCTGCCTGCTTGACTATAACGTACAGATAAAGCGCGTGCCCTGGAACTATGATTTCAGCGGTGAGGATTATGACGGCCTGTTCATATCAAACGGTCCCGGCGACCCCGCAATGTGCACTGAGACCATAGCAAACATACGTAAGGCACTGCAGCAGGACAAGCCCATCATGGGTATCTGCCTGGGCAACCAGCTGCTGGCACTTGCCGCAGGAGCCAAGACCTACAAACTCAAGTACGGACACCGCGGACATAACCAGACAGTACGCATTCCAGGTACCCATAAGTGCTTTGTGACATCACAGAACCACGGTTTCGCCATTGATGACAGCACGCTGCCCGCAGACTGGGAGCGTATGTTTGAGAACCTGAACGACGGTACGAATGAAGGTGTCAAACATAAGACCAAACCCTTCTTCTCAACCCAGTTCCACCCTGAGGCATCGAGCGGACCTACCGATACAGGCAATCTGTTCGGCATGTTTGTGGAGAATATGATCAATTACTCTAAGAAATGAATGATGCTATGGAAGATGTAAAGAGAGTACTTGTGCTCGGATCAGGAGCACTCAAGATAGGTCAGTCAGGTGAGTTTGACTACTCCGGTTCACAGGCTCTTAAGGCTCTGCGTGAGGACGGCAAATACACCATACTTATAAACCCCAATATAGCCACAGTCCAAACATCAGAGGGTGTGGCCGATGCCATCTATTATCTGCCCATCACCGCCACATTCGTGGAGAAGGTAATCCAGAAGGAGAAACCCGATGGCATTATGCTGGCATTCGGAGGCCAGACAGCACTGAACTGCGGTGTGGAGCTCTACAAGAGCGGCATACTGGAGAAATACGGCATCAAGGTATTAGGCACTCCGGTTCAGGCTATCATAAACACTGAGGACCGTGAGCTGTTTGCCGATATGATGCACTCCATAAACGTAAGGACTCCGCGCAGTGAAGCCGTAAACAATATGGAGGAGGCCCTTAAGGTGGTCAAGGAGATTGGTTATCCTGTAATCGTTCGTGCAGCCTATACGCTGGGCGGTCTGGGTTCAGGTTTCTGCTCCAATGATGAGGAACTTAAGAGGGTTGCAGCATCGGCATTCTCATATTCTCCGCAGATACTGGTTGAGGAGTCACTCAAGGGCTGGAAGGAGATTGAGTATGAGGTGGTGCGTGACCGCTATGACAACTGCATCACGGTCTGCAACATGGAGAACTTTGACCCGCTGGGCATCCATACAGGTGAGAGCGTGGTTGTGGCTCCCTCACAGACTCTGAGTGATCACGAGTATCACAAGCTGCGCCGCATTGCAATCGATATCATCCGCCACGTGGGTATAGTGGGAGAGTGCAACGTACAGTATGCCCTTGATCCCAATTCCGATGATTACCGCGTGATTGAGGTTAACGCCCGTCTGAGCCGCTCATCGGCCCTGGCATCAAAGGCTACCGGTTATCCGCTGGCATTTGTGGCTGCAAAACTGGGCTTAGGATATGGCCTGGATGAGATTCCAAACTCTGTGACCAAGGTTACATCGGCCTGCTTTGAGCCCGCCCTGGACTATGTGGTATGTAAGATTCCGCGTTGGGACCTGGGTAAGTTTGAGGGCGTTTCACGTCTGATTGGCTCCAGCATGAAGTCTGTGGGTGAGATCATGTCAATAGGACGCACCTTTGAGGAGGCTATCCAGAAGGGTATGCGTATGATTGGACAGGGCCTGCACGGATTTGTTTGCAACAATGTGCATGTGCCTGATATTGAGCAGGAACTGGTTAATCCTACTGACCGCCGTCTGCCGGCCATTGAGCAGGCTTTTGCGCAGGGTTACACCGTAGATAAGCTGCATGAGCTGACCAAGATTGACAAGTGGTTCCTGTGCCGTCTGGCAAATATTCATAACATAAAAGAGCAGCTGGTTGCTGCCGGTGACCTTAAGAATGTCAGCGAGGATCTGCTGCGTGAGGCCAAATGCATGGGATTCAGTGATTATCAGATAGGTAAGCTTACCATATCTGGTGATAAACTTAACCCGCATGAGAAACAGGCTGCCGTACGCAAGTATCGTAAGGGCTTGGGCGTTCTGCCTGTGGTAAAGCAGATTGATACGCTGGCTGGTGAGTATCCGGCATTCACCAACTATCTGTACATTACCTATAACGGAACGGAGAACGATGTTCAGTTTGAGCAGGACGGCAAGTCTGTGGTTGTACTGGGTAGCGGTGCTTACCGCATTGGTTCATCTGTTGAGTTTGACTGGTGCGGTGTGGCTGCCGTAAAGAAGATCCAGGAGATGGGCTACCGTGCCGTTATGATAAACTACAACCCGGAGACCGTAAGTACTGACTACGATACATGTGACCGTCTGTTCTTTGATGAATTGACTCTGGAGCGTGTATTGGATATATGCGATATGGAGGCTCCTAAGGGCGTTATCGTATCAACCGGCGGTCAGATTCCTAATAACCTGGCTCTGCTGCTGGATCATGAGGGAATAAACATTCTGGGTACATCTGCCAAGAGCATAGATATGGCTGAGGACCGTCAGAAGTTCTCTGAGATGTGTGACTCTCTGGGTATTGACCAGCCGCGTTGGAAGGAACTTACCAGCATGGATGATATCTGGAGCTTTGTTGATGAGGTGGGTCTGCCTGTGCTTATCCGTCCGTCATACGTGCTGTCAGGTGCCGCCATGCGTGTGGTAAGTGACCGTGCGGAGCTTGAGACTGCGCTCAACAATGCCGCTGTGGTTAGCCAGGAGCACCCGGTTGTGGTGACTGAGTTCCTGCAGCGTGCCAAGGAGGTTGAGATTGATGCTGTGGCTCAGAACGGCGTTATCAAGTGCTACGCCATAAGTGAGCACATTGAGTTTGCCGGCGTGCATTCCGGCGATGCTACTGTGGTGTTCCCGGCTCAGAAGCTCTACTACGAGACCATACGTCAGATTAAGAAGATATCCAAGAAGATTGCAGGTGCTCTGAACATATCGGGCCCGTTCAATATCCAGTTCCTGGCTAAGGAGAACAGTATCAAGGTTATTGAATGTAACCTGCGTGCTTCCAGAAGCTTCCCGTTCGTTAGCAAGATCACCAAGTTCAACTTTATAGGTATGGCTACTGAGATCATGCTGGGCAAGGAGGTTGAGCCTTTCGGTAAGACGTTTGCCGATATTGACTATGTGGGTGTAAAATGCTCTCAGTTCTCGTTTGCCCGTCTGCTCAAGGCTGATCCTATTCTGGGTGTGGATATGGCATCTACAGGTGAGGTGGCCTGCATCGGTGACAACTACCATGAGGCTCTGCTCAAGAGTATGATATCGGTAGGCACACGCGTTCCGTCAAAGGAGAAGGGCATCCTGCTGTCATCGGGCCCCACAAAGTCCAAGATTGACCTGCTGGATGCAGCGCGTATCCTGGATGATTACGGCTATAAGATCTATGCTACAAGTGGTACGGCCCATTTCCTTGAGGAGAACGGCGTTAAGGTGCAGGAGGTGCTGCACTGGCCGGATTCTGATGAGAAACCCAATGTGATTGACTATATGCGCGGCGGCAAGATTGACCTGGCCATTAACATTCCCAAGAACAACACTGCACGTGAGCTTGAGAACGGCTACAAGATAAGGCGTACGGCGGTTGATTTCAATATCCCGCTCATTACAAACGCCCGTCAGGCCAGCGCCTTCATCTACGCCTTCTGCAAGATTGGAGTTGACGGCCTTGCCATCAAGAGAATAGACGAATACGTATAACTATGGAAGAATTGCATCACGAATGTGGAGTGTTTGGCATTTACGGAGTAGAGAATGCCTCACAGTATGCCTATTATGCACTGCATAGCCTGCAGCACCGCGGTCAGCAGGGTTGCGGTATTGTCAGCGCCGATAAGCATGGCATGCATCTGCATAAGGGTGCAGGGCTGGTGATTGAGATATTCGGCCAGAATCATCTGGATGAGCTGACAGGCAACATGGCCATCGGTCATGTCCGATATCCGACCACCAATGTGGGCGGTATGGAGAATATCCAGCCGTTCACGTTCCATCATTATACGGGCGATTTTGCTTTAGCACACAACGGTAACATTATAAATTCCAAGGAGTTAAGGCTTTATCTTGAACGTCGCGGAAGCCTGCTGCAGACTACATCTGACAGTGAGCTGTTTGCCCACCTCATCAAGAAAGATCCTACTGAGGAGGACCGTATAATAAACCTGATCAATGCCCTGAACATGATTGAGGGCGCTTTCTCATTGGTCATAATGACTCCCAACCGTATTTATGCGTGTCGTGACAAGTACGGGTTCCATCCGCTTTCCATTGCCAAGCTGGGTGAAGGTTATGTGGTGGCCAGTGAGACCTGTGCATTCGATGCTATTGGAGCCGAGTTCATACGTGACGTGAATCCCGGTGAGGTGATCTCAATAGATCATCACGGCATACGCTCCAATGACTATTCAAAGCTGCGCAGTCACCGTATGTGCGTGATGGAATACATCTACTTTGCCCGTCCGGACAGCGATATTGAGGGCTGTAACG
Source organism: uncultured Bacteroidales bacterium (assembly GCA_902763885.1). GTDB lineage: Bacteria > Bacteroidota > Bacteroidia > Bacteroidales > Bacteroidaceae > Colenecus. The sequence goes on from CACWTU010000005.1 coordinate 27,950, forward strand.
TGCATTCATTCCGCAAGCTGTCAGGTCGTCTGCTCTATGAGGAGCATCCTGTTGATGCCGATATCGTGGTGGGTGTGCCTGATTCCAGCCTGAGCGCCGCAATGGGTTACGCTGAGGCCAGCGGCATCCCGTATGAGATGGGTCTGCTCAAGAGCAAATATGTGGGCCGTACCTTCATTCAGCCAGCACAGGAACTGCGTGACAAGGGCGTAAAGATGAAGCTTTCACCTGTGCGCAGCATCGTGAGCGGCAAACGTGTAATCCTGATTGATGATTCAATAGTGCGCGGAACCACATCGCGCCAGATTGTACGTATGTTGCGTGATGCCGGCGCTACTGAGGTTCATGTATGCATTGCCAGCCCCAAGTACGCATTCCCTTGCTACTACGGTGTTGATACCGGCACATATGATGAACTTATAGGTGCAAGCCATACTGTAGATGAGATTCGTGACTACATAGGCGCTGATTCACTCTATTACCTCTCATTGGAAGCACTTTACAAATCATCGGGCCGCTCCATGACCAGATGTGAGCTCTGCACCGCCTGCTTCAACGGTGAATATCCCACCAACCTCTACAAATATGAGGATGATCTCAAACGCCACAAGGGGCACAAAGGGGACGGTTCTTTTTGTGCCCCTGAGTAACACTTGGCGGATTTTAGATTAGGGGCACAAAAAGAACCGTCCCCTTTGTGCCCCTTTGGGAGCTTTGTGCTAACTTTGTGCCCATAATTCTTTGAATATGGGAAAGTTCAGCACAATTTTCAAGTCTTCAGTACTTGCAGGTATCTGCATCGGAATAGCAGGATTCGGTTTTCTGGCATTGGGTGGCGTTGTAGGCGCCGTAATGTTCGCTTTTGGCCTTATCACGGTAGTTTGTTACAAACTCAAGCTCTATACCGGTACGGCCGGATTCATTGTCAAAGGTGAGGTAGGGGATCTGCTCCTTATTCTGCTGGGCAATATCGTAGGCTGCTTGCTGGTTTCTCTGCTTGCCAGGGTGTCGCCGATGCCGTTGCAGGAGGCTGCTCAGAAGATTCTTGAGGGCCGATTGGCTATCGGTCCCGTACGTGCAGGCCTGCTTGCCATAGGTTGCGGATTCCTGATGACTACGGCCGTCACCTTTGCCCGCAGGAACCAATGGCTGCCGCTGCTTTTTGCAGTCCCCATGTTCATACTCTGCGGATTCCCGCACTGCATAGCCGATGCATTCTACTACCTTACGGTTCCGTTCAGCTTCATAAAGGAAAACCTTGGTAGTGTGCTGATTCTGTACGTTTGTCTGGTTATAGGTAACTTTATAGGTTGCAACCTCTACCGCTTCATCATGATAGGTGAGGAGAAGGTGTAAGTCCTTTATTGGCTTACGAATCTGCTTCCGTTTTTTTCCTCTTTTACATGAAAATCACCATCTACCAACCTTTGCAGAGTACGCCAAACTACTCCTTTCTCTATGCGGCTTATGCTTCCTAATCGACAAAAAGCCTTCCATATTGCTGTACCCTGAAAACGTCCATCGTCACCAACCGGCCCGCTGTGTTGTTGCCATCTCATGAATTTATAGAATCCGAAAGTCACCGATACCGCCATTAACACAACAACGTATGTCTGAGTGTTAATTGAAGCGCCTCCCATCCACAGTAACAACCATACAAGCATAACAATCAGGTTTAAAGAGAGTATTGATATGGCTGCCCGCAGATGCGAGAAGCCCATGTCAATGAACAGGTGGTGCAGATGAGACTTATCAGGCCTGAAAGGTGAATATCCCCTTACTATACGTGCCGTCATCACTCGCAGCGTGTCAAAAACAGGTATGCACAGTATTGACACAATCATGGCTATAATTCCTATATTATCTGCCTCCATTTCCGGAGCACGGCGTAATGACAGGGCTCCAAAAGTAAAAATGACCATCATAAAGCCCAACATCATAGTCCCTCCGTCGCCAATAAACATCTTTGTCTTTTTGCCAAACACGTTGTGCATGAAGAATGGTATGAGAGCTGATGCTGTGATGACAGCCAGACATGACCACACAGTCTGTCCGATTGAGATGAAAAGCACAGCAAAACCAATACATGAAATAATACAATAACCGGATGAATAAGCATCTATACCGTCAATCATATTTATAGCATTGATTGTACCCACTCCTGCTACTAATGAAAGTGGTATTCCAATCCAGGGGCTTATTTCATGAATGCCTAAAAAACCGTAGAAACTGTGAATATAGTAGCCTGTGAACGCCATATAGGCACCGACAATTCCAAACTGAATTACCAAGCGCAGTATAGCTGGCAGATTAATGATATCGTCCCATACGCCCAGTATCAGCATGGTTGTAATTGCCATTATGCTCCATCGTATGCTGGCTCCACTGACCAGTAATGCCATTGCAAGGCATCCGGCAAGAACGCCGGCATAGACAGCTACGCCTCCCATTACTGGAATAGGTTTTCTATGCAGTTTGCGTGCATCCGGATTATCCACTATGTTATGTCGTCGTGCATATCGCAGCACAAAAGGGAAGACTATAGCCGTAACCGTCAAAGACAAGATGGAGACAATAATCAGCACATACGATAATTCCATTACTGACAGATTTTATTATATATTTCCAAATGTTTATCTATTACATTCTCTATAGAAAACTCCTGTTCGGCTTTCTTTCTTGATGCTTTGCCCATAGCGATGCGTAGTTCTTTTTTCTCTATCAGGATACGCAGTTTATCGGCCAGGGCTTCACTGTCTTTGACTGGAATAAGGAATCCGTTTATTCCGTCTTCAACAACATCCTTGCATCCAATGGAGTTTGTGGTAATAATGGGCCTACCCACGGCGCAGGCATCTATGAGTGACTTGGGTACCCCCTCACGGTAATAACTTGGAAACGCCATGATGTGACATTGTTCCAATATCGACTTGATGTCCTTCTGGAAATGCAGCCATTTGATATATCTTCCGTCACAGCGGCTATCAAGCACCTCTTGCGATACAGCATCAGAATTCACAGCCAGGCGACCGCAGAGCAAGAATTCAACTCGCCCCTCATACTCCTTGCGCAGTATCTCTGCAGCCTCTATCAGCTCCATCACGCCTTTTTCTTTGACCATTCTGGCAGTAAACACTACTTTCAATGTCTCACTGTCAGGTTCTGGCACAAACCTGAATACATTCAGATCTACTCCGGAACCTTTAATGAACTCTGCCTGATTTTCTGTGATGACTCCATGTTGTATGAACAGGTTCTTATCTTCCCGGTTCTGAAATATTACCTTGACATTCTTACGCTTGTTGGAGAATCGCATCAATGTCAAAACTCCCCTTGCCGTAACACTTAACTTATTGTTTGAGAAAAGTGCTCCAAGTCCGCTTACTGCATTGACAACGCCACGGACACGGGCTTGTCTGGCAGCAAGCCCTCCCCACAGGATATTCTTAAGGCCCACGTGATGGACCACGGCATCCCTGTTCTTTTTATATAGGGTAAACAGGAATCTCCATGTCTTGATTTCCTGTATGAGGTTCAATCCAGTGGGGTTGATAGGTAACTCCAGAACCTTAAGTCCTATACGCTCCACCTCATCACGTTGCCCTGTATCCTTGCACACCACGGTGACATCCCATCCGGTTTTCTGTGCAGCCAAGGCAATCTCCTTCCGGTGCGATAGGAAAAAGCGGTCCTCGTTGACTATCATCAGAAGTTTCTTCATCCTTCTGTTTCAGGTTTTTCTACATTCCTGACCACTTTGGCCGGCACACCCGTGGCAATAGTCCATGCGGGTATGTCCTTTGTCACCAAGGCACAACTGCCGATGACTGCCCCTTCACCAATGGTGACGCCAGGCAGGATGGTCACGTTCAAGCCGATATAGCAACCTTTGCACAAGTGGATATCTCCGTATTTTGCAGGCAATTGCATAGGCTTCATTCCAACACGGTAGCTCTTCATGTCGCGCATGTGGCACCACAGTGTTACCCCGTTGGCCAGGACAACGTCATCTTCAACAGTTATCCTGTTGGCATTACCGAAATCAAGTCTTACCTGATGACCTATATGAACTCTTTTACCCACTTTGCAGCCCAAGGCACGCCAGATGGCGGGACGTAGATGGTGCTTGTAGGCAAACTCAAAGATATATGCCTTGTAGGCATAATTAAAGATAAATCTCCGCCATATGGTTTTCAGCGCAAACCATATCAGTGAAAACGGATTAATCCGGCCGTGTTTCTCCTCGTTCTCTATCAGGTGCAAACGCTTCAGCAGACGGAATGTAAGCGTGGTCTTTTTCTTATCACTCATTGTTCATATATATTATTAAAGTCTCTTTTGCATTATTCTCCCATGAGAACTTAGCCAATTGGCTTTCAAGCTTTTGCTTTTTTTCTTGAATGGCCATCTCATCGTTCAGTGCTTCGGCAATCACCCTGCTCATATCGTCCACATCGTAGGGGTTGAAATAGAACGCACAGTCGCCACATACCTCAGGAACTGATGAAACATTGCCTACTGCTGAGACTGTACCCAGACTGGCGGCCTCCAAAGGCGGGAAACCGAATCCTTCATAATAAGAGGGATAGACAAACAATGTGGCATTATGGGAGAGCCACAGCATCATCTCCGTAGGAACGTAGTCCAGGTATATCACATCAGGGGTTTCAGCGATGGCCTTTAAAACGGGTGCAGCATCCAATTTCTGTAATCCGGCAAGTACCAGGCGTACATCGTCAAACCCGCCTTTTGCCTTCATGGCCGAAAAGGCTTTGAGGAGACGCAAATGGTTCTTGCGGGGCTCTATCTGGCTTAAGCAGAACAGGAATCGGCCCTCTTTCAGGTAGGCATATTCCCCAGGAAGATCATAATCCTTAATCCTATCAGCAGAGAAGAACGAGCGGTTGATGGCCTCGTGGATAACGGTTACCTTGTCAGGGGAGACACCACAGGTATCAATCATCTCGTTTTTAGTAAACTGTGAAATAGCTATAATGCGGTCAACCCTGGCTATCGATTCCTTCACAGCACGTTTAAGGAACTGATACCTGAAGAAAGAGTAGGTCTCAGGATAGCGGTATAGACGCAAGTCGTGGACCGTCATCAATAGCCTGGCATGCTTCATCCTGGGGGCATGGAAGAAGGGTGAGTGGAATACATTGAATTGCTCAGTTTCTTCCTCTTTGCTCCAGAACCTTTGGGCAAACAGACTGCGAAATATTTTCGACACCAGACTCCTGTGATAGGGAATAGGCTTCAACTTAAATCTGGCCGGGAGGACGGTCTTGCAATACTCATACTGGTCTTCCAGTACATAGAGTACATAATCGTTGTCGTGGTCAACCTTTGCCAGATGATTGGTCAACTGGATAATGTACTCTTTTATGCCACCGCCACCTTTGGCGAAACAGAACTGGCAGTTAATTGCTATCTTCATACTTCTTTTTATTAAAGCAGAATTACTTATTCGGAAATAGAATCTTCTCATTCACTTTTTTCATAAGCAAATGCAAAAGGTAAGATAATACAATGCATAGAATAAATGCTCCTAACACTAACATGGTGCTGTTGCTTATAAAATGGCTCAAAAGGTATTGCGGCCTACGATGTCCGTGAATCAGATAAAACTCCAGACTGATGGTGCCGACGAATGCAAAACACACTTCGATAAAATGAGTATATCTGTGAGACAAAAACAAACTTATTAATCCCAAACCCATTGGCAGCAAAGGAGCAGCTTGAACGACAAACGGCACCTTCCAAAAGAAAGAAAAGGCCAAAGTGTAAACTAAAAGGATGAGGCAAGTGACAAAGAAAAGATTGTATTTGTTCTGTTCCAAATCCTTAAAGAAGAGAACACCCAGCAGAAAGATGGGAATACGGGTAACTGACAGGGAGAGATGGGGTAGGACCCCGCTCCACTTATACAACAAAACCAGGGGCACAGACAAAAGAACCATCAGCAACACCCCATTCCTTGACAATCTGTAAATGAGTGGAATCAGTATATAAAAAACCAAGAGCGTAGGAATGTACCATTCATAAAAACACGTATTGAAAAAATACCCTAACCCTGTGTACCAGTAAAACATATCAACTATAGAATGGGGGTAAACAAAACTGCCATCGGGGAATTTTGACCCCACAAACAAGCCCATGATATGTAATGCAAATAACACTACCCACCAGGTTGGCAGAATCCTTTTAAACCGATTCAAATAGAATCTTTTGATGGTATTTTCCTTCAAAGAGTAACATAGTCCATATGCTGATACAAACAAGAATGTATCAACACTCAGACTAATATACATAAAAAAATCGTCCCAAAACCCCGTTGGCATAAAGCCGAATTTCTCTGATCTTGCGTGATGCAAAAACACCAAAATCATTGAAAGACCCATCAACGCGGTTCTATGTTTTCCGATGCTTTCAAATAGAACTTTTGTTTTATTTTCCATTGCCTTCATATTATTTTCTATTTTTTCCCAACACGTATTTACTAATGAACTTACTATTGGAGAGGAACTTGATGAACACCAAGCATAAGGCTGTTATCGCCACGGTGTATAATAATGACATAATATGAACCGTCACCATATTAAGTCCTGCAAGCCATTCCGGAATGGGTCGGAATTGGGGCAGGAAGAAATAATCAATCAAGTAGATGGCTAATGAATTCTGCCCGATTAAGTTAATCAGTGAGTTAAACCTTGTCTGATGTTGAAAACTATTCTCATGACAGACAAAGAAGGATACAATGGAAAAAGTAGCGAAGTATCGCAGGGCTACATCTCTTAGGAAATGATGGAATGCTGAAGGCATGTCGTAAGTAAGCAGGAAAAGTACAATGAAGTAAGATAGTAGGAATGTTGCCTTAAACGCCTCGTTATGCATCAGTGATTCATATTTTGGTCGGAATTTCATAGCCAGTGTTCCTATGACAAAGAACTGGAAGAATTTGGTCACTCGTCGTAGGTCGAATATAGCAGGTCCGAAGTCCTTGTTTATAGCAAGCATCCCGATGCTCGCTATCGTAAGAACCAACAGCAACCCAATCCTCCATTTCTCATTTTTGATGGCCAATGTAATCAGATAGTAGATAAAGAAACACTCAAACAGAACTATTGTGAACCAATAGCCATGCATGCCTCCTGTAATAAAGCCAAAGAGACTTTTGTGATTCATCAAATCCGTTCCAATGCGGAATACCAGTGCGGGGATAATTAGAAACACAAATTTCTTACGTATGTTGTCCAAAACATCCTTGATGCTCATGCTTTGTTTGTAAGCTAAGAATCCGCTAACAAAGAAGAATAAAGGCATCACGGGCGCATACATCATCTGTGATGCTAAGTTCTCGTATGGTTTGAAACCGTTTACGTCCAATACATGAAGGTCTATGACCAGCAGTATGGCCAGACATTTTAAAGCATCAAGATAGGCAATTCTTTTCTTTTCCATTACTAACTTATTTATTTGTGCCCTAGAGCATATTTCCTGATGTATTTGCTATTAGAAAGAAACTTAATGAATACCAGGCATAAACCGGTTATTGCTATGGTATAGAGTATTGATACAATGTGAACGGTCACCATGTTAAGCCCAGCGAACCACTCTGGCAAGGGACGGAAATGAGGCAGGAAGAAATAATGCATTAAGTAGATGGCCAATGAGTTCTGTCCTATGTGGTTAATAATAGAGTTAACTTTTGATTCCTGCTGAAAATAGTCAGTATGGCATGCAAAGAATGATATAACAGCAAAAGTTCCCAAATAGCGTAATACCACATCTCGCATTAAGTGATGTAATGCTACAGGTTTTATTTCATAACTTGTGAGAAACAACACAATGAAGAATAAAAGTAACACAGCAGCTTTTACAATTTCGTTATTTATCAACAACTCATATTGGGGCTTAAATTTCATAGCCAATGTTCCCAACACAAAGAACTGGAAATATTTGGTAAGTCGTCGAAGATCAAAAATCGCAGGCCCAAAGTCCTTGTCAACAGCAAGAATTCCGATACCCGCCATCGAAAGGATTACCAGTACGCCAATCCTCCACTTCTCGTTCTTGATGGCCAGTGTAATCAGATAGTAAACAAGAAAACATTCAAACAGAACCACTGTGAACCAATAATCACTCATACCGTCAGTCAAGAAATGGAGTGGGGCATAGTGTTTCATTAGGTCCATACATAGTCGGAACACGACTGCAGGAATAACAAGGTACAAGAATTTCTTGAGTATGTTGCTAAAGACCTCCTTGACACTCATACTTACACGGTAAGCCAGGAAACCACTTACAAAGAAAAAGATAGGTAAGGTAAATGAATAAATCATAAGTGCTGATAGTGAATCGTAAGGCTTAAAGCCATTGCCACTTCTCACGTGCCAATCTATTACCATCAAAATACCCAGACATTTGAGAGCATCAAGATAGGCAATTCTTTTCTTTTCCATTATTCGTCCTAATTATAGTTCAAAAGATGATTTCTCCGGCAATATGGCGTCAAACGCTGCGTTTATCTGAGCTACCATTCCGTCGAAGTCTGCCACCTCCTCCGTGTCGGCCATCACCAGAATATCACGTTTCTGTATCCTGATGGCTGTGGTCAGATTGTCCATGTCACGGTCTGTCAGGTTATATCTGCAAGAACCTTTGACGATGTTGACAGGATGGAACTTTCCCGATGCCAGCTGCCAGAAACGGAACATATATTGGTTTACATCGGTAATGTCGCGGAAACGGTGGCTTGATACCTCACGGAGCAAGGGTTCCTCAACCTCCCACACCTCACGGAAGGTGCTCTTCAGGAAGGCCTGCGGCATGTGGTGGTTCCTGAATCCAGGGAATACAGAGAAGGGTAGTAAAGCCATTGTGCGCAGTAGTCCGGAACCGTAAATGGGGGTTAGCCATTTCATAGGGTTGGCTTTCAGTACGGCGCTTTTCCTGAAATGGCTGTTCACCACGTTCACGTCGTTCATCAGCATGTGTCCGCGAGGGCCGCCCATGGGCAATGTATCGAGCACGGCCATATCGCAGGGCAGACCGTTACGGAAGAAACGTTCCGGCTTGACTGGCCTGAGGAGAAAGTAGTCATCATTGAAATAAATGAACTGCTCAGCCAGCCCCTCAATGCGGTGAAGGTTCAATTCTATCGGCCTGACGCTGAACGTGGGCAGAAACTCCTTGGGGATAAAGTCTTCATGACGGACAAAGTTCAGTTTCGGGGCGTTAATGTTCAGCCACTTGGGCTTTTGTCCCGTAGTGATGAGATGCACCTTGCGCACCCACGGTGCAAACTTCTCAATGCCCCGGAACAGATATTGCATGTTGTTCCAGTCACGGTAGCGTATCTCCGTGTTGTTGTCACGCCCCATCTCCAAGGCAGCATATTTCCTGAATTCCTGCTGCCAATCCGGGTCACTGCCATCTACCCATGGAATAACTATGTCTATGTCGTGATCTTTGTCCATTTGGATATACCGTTATTTATAAATAATCCTGTTTCTTTTCTTAGACAGCTTGCCAACCTTACGTGAAAGAATAGGCTTCTCGCCCTTGCGCGTCTCAATGACACAATCTTTCACTATCGCCTGCTCGCAACCGGCAAATTGGATGGTATGTCTTGACTTGGCCATTACGTTGCAATTGAGTATCTCGACCTTGCCGATTCTTGCATTGCCGTATTCCTCTTTTCCGATGATAGCCCTGAAACCTCCCTCACACTCATTTACGGTGACATTCTCAATCAGAACATTATCCACAGTACATTGTTTGTTAGGTTCTATATCAATGGCATACTGTGGATTGGTACCGCTGATGTTTTCAATTGTACAATTACTGATGGTAACACCGTCGGCCTTAGTAATGGAGATGCCTTGTCTTCGACTACCGTGCAGCAGACAGTAGGATATCTTTATGTCTTTGCAATTACCGCCAATGTAAATACAATCCCCCCAACAGTCAGCTACCGTTATATCACTCACTGTCACATTCTCGGCACCATTAAGCCTGATTCCCATACCCCATTCACCGTTATTGCCGTAATGCGTAAATTTATCTCCAATAATACTACCTTTACCGTTGATTTTAACATTACTCCCCACCACAAGTATCATGTCATAGCTTTTATAATTATTGGGATCTAGGCAGAGATTACCGTCAATGACTACTTCCATATTGTCACCTACTATAAGACATGCACCTCCTTCTTCATTAACTTGCAATGGATAGTCTCCTTCAGAAACTACAATCTTACCATTTTTGATTTCACGTCCATTGAATACTGAAACATCACCATTCGGGATTATATATGTAGCTCCCTGAAGGTCAATGACACCATCGTTTCCTGAAAGACTCAGGAACAAACTGCTAATTGCAAGTGGAATAATCGTATTCATGTTATGACTACAGGGCGTTAATAAATCGTGAACTGTTTGACAATAATGATATCATAATCATAATAAGGAATTGATTCCTTTTCAAATATCCGTTGTAATAGCAATAGCCGATCAGGATTATCAGTGGAATCATAGATATATACATTATTCGATAAGAATATAAACTTCTTAGTCCGAATACAATCATAAAAGCCACGGAAATCATCAAGATTCCATACGTAATCCGATACATACCGATTACAGAGTGGGGTGCCTTCTTTTTCCAGAATAGTATAGTAACCGTAAAAAAAGGAAAATAGTAGTTGAGATATTTAATTAAAGTACTTAAACGGAATGCCCCCTGCTCCATTTCGTTGAAATTTTCCAATTTTGAAGAGATATCGTCATTGTCCAATAAAGCATTAAAAATTTCAAGATTAGAACTGAAATAGGAAATGCATATAACCATAAATAAAAGTAAGAAGATTGATAATAATGACATTTCTTTCCTTTCTAATGGAAAATAAAGACAAGGAAGAATGGCAATGCCAATAAGTAATTCGTGATGAAAAAAAACAGAAGATATCGCTATGCCTATTCCCAGAATCTTCATGATCCATCTTGTTTGATTCAAATACAAGGCAATTCCAAGAAAATAAACAGCCATTGCCAATGATGCACGGGCATAGCAAAAAGTGTTAGAGTAAAAAACGAAAAGAAATAGTATAACCATACTGGGCATCAATAACCTTTCATATATCCGGAAGGTAATAAATGTAATTAAAATACCTCCTCCCCAAACTATAAGGCGGAATACTTCAAAAGGATAGTCAAAAGGCAAACTTCGACATATCAAAATCAGATAGATATAGAACTTCTCCTTTCCCCAGATGCTGAAATCAAGTATGTTTATCCAGTCGCGATATTGGAAATAATCGTCATTTATACAATAAAAAACAGCATATAAAATAAAGAAGAAAATAAATAATCCTGTTACTTCCGTAACCCATTTGTTTCGATGCCAAGGTAACAATGTTTTTTTGAAAGTATAGACGAATACAAGCATGTAGAGCAGCCAAAACATTGCCTGCACCCACATGGGTATCGAACTTCCATCAAAATTGTAAACCTGCTTCATAATAGGCTATCGTGTGTCTATCTCTTTAAGAATTCTTCTTGCAACAGTCTCCGACGAATTCCCTGATTCTTTTGTTCCGTAAAACAGGTCTATTTTATTTGCAATCTTTTTATGGTCATAGGTGTCCAGATTTGAAAGGATTGAGTTTAATTCTATCTGATTGTTAGCAACCAAATAACCTGCCTCCGCAGGATTGATCCAAAGCGACCTTTCTTTTGATAAATATTCTTCCTTGTCAAAATGCACTAAAATCACAGGCTTCTTTGTTAATAAGAAATCACCGGCGCAACTGGAGTAGTCTGTGATCAGTATATCGGTAATTAAAAGAAGATCTGCCATATCAGGATAAGCAGATACGTCCAGGTATGCAGGAGTACAGACATCCATATTGATTCCTTTTGAAAGTGAATGTGAGCGTACCAGACATATCCATTTTCCGCCTTTTGCATCCAGGCTTTTTATAGTCTGGTCGATGTCTATGGCACATTGTTGGCTACGTTTCTCATCTCTGAATGTGGGAGCATATAGGATTATCTTCACATTATCTTTAATTCCCAAAGACATTCTAATCTTAGTTTCTTCGTCATTATATAGCTCATGGTTTACCAGTTTATCATTCCGAGGCATGCCATCCACCAATATTTCACCTTCATATCTCAGTCCTTGACGTGCTTTCCTTACACCATAGTCGGAGGCTGCTATAAACAGGTCACATTCCGACATGACGTGTCCATCAATATCGTTCTTGCTGCCATCTCCTGTAAGATAACCGATAGTCTTTATTCCTCTGTCACCATGCCAAGTCTGGATATAAAAGTTATCATGACCTTTGTAAACACCTAGATGTTTCCGATAAGTATAATTCAGCACCCATACCTTTGCCCGTGCTTGTGCTCTCAATGCTAAACGGGGTTCAGGTGGTACGGTAACTACATATTCAGGAACATATTGTTGAAATTGAGGCTTAATAAGCCACACTATCCTGACATCTGGAGCAATCTTATGCAGGCATTCGCTGATGGCGCGGGGATTGTCTGAATACTGACCACGGAACGAGGCAAAAAAGACTGTTTTTTCCTTACGTGGCCGTGTCAGATAACACAGATACATATAGGTTTTCCGTACCCATTTCCTGATGTTAACAGAAATCTCCATTCTTTAGTCAATTATTTTTTTGTCTTCCTTTTCCCGAAGAAGTGAAGAACTGACGCCTTCCGTGTGTTGCAGATATACCACCTTGGCCCCTAATGGCTGCAGGTCGAGTTCGGTCTGCCTCCACCGCTCATTGCCTTTCCAGTCACTGCCGATGAATACGGCATCAAAGTGCAGCCGCTGCCAGGCATCAGTCTTACTCAGCGTGTTGCAAAGCACCACCTTGTCAACACACCGCAGTTCGCTGATAATGGCAGCACGGTCATGCTCATTAACCACGGGCAGCTTATGCTTGTATTCGCTCACTAACTGGTCGGTATTCACGCCGACAATCAGGCAGTCGCACAGTTCGCTTGCCTGATGGAGCAGATTCAAGTGGCCTATGTGGAACATATCGAACGTTCCCTGTGTGTATCCTGTCTTATATTTTTTCATTGGCCTGTTTATATTTGTCGGGAATCTCTTCTGGTCGCTTTGGACGTATCTGGTTCAAACCTTTTACCACACTATGTGAGGGTACGTCCTTGGTAACGATGGCACAGGCTCCAATGATGACGTCATCTCCTATCGTTACGGGGCCTATGACTGTAGCCTTTGAACATAACATGCAATCATTTCCTATTTTCGGATGACGACGGATGTGGTTTTTTATCAGTTCTCTGTCATTTTTGACAGCTGCCATGGCAACGAAAAAAGGATAGACCCTACAATTATCACCTATTTCCGCCGTAGGTCCAATCCTGATGCCCATTGGATGGCGTATCTGAAAGTTCTCACCAATCTTAGCGCGTCGAGAAATCTTCAGCTGATATTTCTCCTGCAATTTGTTTTCCAGCCTCAATGCTCGTTTACGGTTGATGTAACCGCCCTTTTCATACAGGCGGCGCATCTTCCAGAACTTACGCTCTACTTTACGATCATAGTTGCTGATGCATAAGATATCAGTCAACCATATCTTTATGTCTTTAAGGATACTCATTTATTTTTCTTTTTCCGTTTGATTTTCTTAACAAAGGGTTTTGCTGCTACACAAAAATACTGATAGGCATCAGGATGCATCAGTACGGACCATGCGCCGTATATTACCAAAAATATTATAAGTTTCAACATCCCGTCTGTATAAAGCGGGAGATTACATAATTTGCCTGTAAGGTAGGATAGGGTTGCGGCTGCCAGAGAAGCCATCATAACCGGCATGATATCAAGAAGCTGTTTTTGCCATCTATAGCCTATATGTTTTGATACAAGCCAGATATTGATAAAATAGGAGAACCACGTATTTAGCACCATGCCTACCAGCAGACCGGGCATGCCATAAAATAACAGTCCGGCAATTACAAATGCGATACCCACGGCACGCTTCACGAACGTCCACACAAACATTGTCCTGCTCTTTCCGATTGCAGCCACTGACTGATAGTTCACTGACTGCAGGCTATAGGCAAGTCCGGCTATACATAATACCTGAAAATATGGTACGCTGTCTGCCCATCTGTCTGTGTAGAGCAATGTAAACAAAGGCTTGGCACATAGTAACAGTATGAACATTAAAGGGAAAGTTACGTATGACACAGTCATGGTAATCTTTTTGATCATGTCGCCTAAAGCAACTTTATCATCCTGAACTTCGGCATAAAGGGGATAGGTCACCTGCGTCATCACTTTTGATATGCTGGTGGATGCAAGACGTTCAGTGGAGTTTGCCTTGGAATAGTAGCCCATGGTGGAGGCGTTGTAGAACCTGCCTATCAACAATCCCTGTATCTGCTGGCCAAACTGATTCAGCAGGTGAGTAAGGAACATGTAGAAGCCAAACCCGAAAAGTTCACGGAACGATTGCCATGAGAAAACCCATTTTGGACGCCAGCGCACGTAGAACCAGAAAACAATGGCTGGAATTGCTGCAGTCAGAATATTCTGTGCCACCAGAGACCAGACGCCAAACCCTTTATATGCCATAACCACGGTGACAGACAGTGCTGTGATCGAAGTGATAATGGTCACCAGGGAGAGAGTCCTGAAGTCCAGCTTCTTCTGTAGTTGATTACGCTGTACTATGTTGAATGCATAGATGAACAGGACTATTCCTTGCACTCTCAGAATATCACTCAACTGGGGAATGTCATAGAACCTTGCTATGGCGGGAGCTGTGAGATAAAGCACAGCATACAGCACAACCGATAACCCCATGTTCCAGAAAAAGATTGTGGAATAGTCTGTCTGGGTGGGGGCTTTCTTCTGAATCAGCGCTGAACCAAAGCCACCGTCTATGAATGATTCGGCCAGAAGCATGAAAATCATCAACATTCCTATGCATCCATAGTCGTATGGGGTAAGCAGACGTGCAAGAATGATACCCGAAACGAATTGTATCAGCATCGTCGAGTATCGCTGCAGGGCTGTCCACACCACACCTTTAACGGCTTTCTGTCTTAATCCTTGTTTCATGACTGTCTGTAAACACACACAAAATTATATTAATTTTGTAAAAAGCAGGCCGACTGGAAAAGAAAACAAGGTTAAAATGGCACGTCAGTATATTTGTGAAGGTGTGTTTGCTGTTTTGGATTCCGATTTCAGATAGAGGTCAAAGATGTTCTTGCCTGTCCAGCGGGTGGTAGGGATATCGGCTTCATTGAGTGTGGCGTCAAGTGTTGAGGGACGCTTGTCAAAAGCCATTTCCACAAATGAACAGAAGATATCAGTTGATCCGGGGAGCCAGCATGATACCTCATGTTGGTTACCTTCACAGCGTATTATCCAGTGATTGTAATTCTGTTTGTCCATGATCTTGTCTATCTTGCTGGCACCGCGCATCTTGGGCTGGAACGGCATTCCGAAAGATTTGTATGATACTATCTTGTCTTTGGTTCCGTGAAACATCAGCGTTGGTGCCGGCGGTGTCTTGTACTTGAGGTCTTTCTTACGGCTCAGCAGGCCGCCTGCATACGGTACTACTGCGGCTGGCATCCATCCCTCCGGCAGAGAGCTTGCGGCGGGTTGTGAGTTGGCTCTGGCGTGGTCAAGCTCCAGAACGGTAACCGCTCCAGCCGAGTTGCCGGTAAGTACAATGCGCTCGGGGTTAATGTCCAGCATATCGGCATTGCGGCATATCCATTCTATGGCATCGGAGCAGTCTTCTACAGCCATGTCTATGCATTTCCTGAACATGGCAGTATATTTGAACAGGTTGCTGTGTTCCGCTACGAGTTGCGAGTCACGTAACCCCAGGCGGTAATCTATGGATATGACTGTAAATCCGCGCTCCACAAGAGGTTCTGCCGACTGTTTTATATAAAGGTTGTCGCGGGTGCCCAAATAGAAACCTCCTCCGAACAGGATCACTACGCAAGCCTTGTCCTCACGCGGGTTAAGGGGTTTATAGACATCAAGGTACAGTACCGAGTCACGCATGGCATACATATATGTCTTACTCTCAGGCAGTTTGCTGTTTTGCGCTGATACCTTACATGGTGTGGCAAGGAATGAAAGTATTGCCAGAAAAAACGAGTATTTGATGATAGTCCTGAACATATTCGCAATAAATAGTAGTATTTATTACAAAGATAACATCAAAAACAGAATGTCTGAACGAAAATGTTATTTTTGCGATATAATATTCCAGGCAATGAAGAGAACAATACTTATGCTGGCGCTGCTTATGGCAGTAGTATCAGTCAGAGCCGATGAGGGCATGTGGATGCTTCCCACACTCAAGAAGATGAACCAGACTGACATGAAGAAGCTGGGGCTAAAGATCAAGGCATCAGATATTTATAGTGAGAAGAAAGCTTCAATAAAGGATGCTGTGGCGCGTTTTGGCAGCGGATGTACGGCTGAGCTGATATCGGACCGCGGGCTGTTGGTGACAAACCACCATTGCGGTTATTCCTATATCCAGGGCCTTTCCACTCCTGAGCACAATTATCTGGAGGACGGATTCTGGGCTATGAACCAGGGGGAGGAGATTCCCGTTCCGGGGCTTTCGGTTACATTCCTGCAGAGTATGACTGATATCACAGGTTTGGCACAGGATAAGGCCGATACGCTGTTGGCAAGGACGCGTAGGGCAAATCCGGACTGCCAGGTGCAGGTTACAGGATTCTATGACGGAAACCAGAGTTATATCATAGTCAATAAGGTATATCGTGACGTGCGTTTTGTGGGCGCTCCGCCTGCATCGGCCGGTAAGTTTGGCGGTGAGACCGATAACTGGATGTGGCCGCGCCATACGTGTGATTTCTCAATGTTCCGCGTCTATACAGACCGTAGCGGAAATCCGGCAGATTACAGTGAGGATAATATCCCTCTGCGTCCCAAACGTTTCCTGAGCATATCGCTTAAGGGAATGGATGAGGGCGATTTTGCCATGGTGATGGGTTATCCTGCACGTACGCAGCGATTTCAGACCGCCTCACAGCTGGAGCTGATGATGGAGGTTCAGGATGTTCGTATTGCAGCCCGTACTGTACGTCAGGATGTCATGTGGAAGGGTATGCGCTCCAATGATACAATAAGCCTTATGTATGCCAATAAGTATGCGTCATCAGCAAACGGATGGAAAAAATGGCGTGGCATGAAGGAGAGTTTCGCCGATTTGGATGTGATAGCCCGTCAGCGTCAGAAAGAGGCCGATTTCATGGAGTGGGTCAATGCCAAGCCTAAACGTGCGGCCAAATACGCTACGGCATTATCGGAGATAGAGGATGCGGTGCATGCCAACACGGAGTATAACATAAGGAATGCGGTGTATAGTGAGAGTTTGGGCAATATTGAACTGCTGCGGCTGTCACAGATGAGAGGCGCTGACAGGGAGGCGTTCTACCGCAATTACAGCCCTACGCTTGATTGTGAGATAGCCAAGGCAATGGTCAGGTTCTATGAGGAGAATGGCAGCCCCAAGGATTCACTTGACCTCTCTGATCTGGATGTTGACACGCTGTTTGCATATAGTGCTTACACGGACCCTGACAAGCTCAAATCCATGGATAACAAGGAACTTGCCGATGATCCGGTATCCAAGCTTAATGCTCTGATCAGGAAAGCCCGCAGGCAAATAAGCAACTCATATTCACCGGATGATGTGAATAGGCGTGAAGCGGCATCCAAGAATTTAACGGCAGGATTGATGGAGTGGAACAAGGGGGCCAAGCTGTATCCTGATGCAAACTCCACATGTCGCCTCACATATGGAACGGTGCAGGGTTATACTACTAAGGAGGGTAAGAAATATGACTATTATACCTCAATGAAGGGCGTGATTGACAAGGAGGATCCCGGCAACTATGAGTTCCGTGTGCCGGCGCGTCAGAAAGAGCTGTATGCGGCTCGTGACTTTGGACAGTATGCCGGTCCTGATGGGGATGTGCCTGTCTGTTTCATTACCAACCTTGACATAACGGGCGGTAACTCCGGCAGCCCGGTGATGGATGCAGAGGGTAACCTGATAGGTTTGGCCTTTGACGGCAACTGGGAGGCTATGAGCAGTGACGTGATATTTGAACCGGAACTTACACGCTGTATATGCGTTGATATCCGCTATGTACTGTGGATGATGGATAAGTTTGGTGGTGCAGGGTATTTGTTGGATGAGATGAATATTGTAAAATAAATAATTGATTATCAATAAAATGTTTGTTTATATTTAAAGTTTGGTATTATGGAAAAGAAGAGATTGGTGGTGTTGAGCGGATCGGGCATAAGCGCTGAGAGCGGTATAGCCACGTTTCGCGGCGGGAACGGCCTCTGGGATAATGAACCGGTTGAGGCTGTAGCTACTGTAGACGGCTGGTATCGTGATCCGGCGCGTGTATTGCGTTTCTATAATGAACGTCGTGCCCAGCTGGCAACCGTAGAGCCCAATGAGGCGCACAGGATTGTGGCTGAACTTGAGAAGGATTTTGACGTGTGCGTTGTTACGCAGAATGTGGATAATCTGCATGAGCGTGCAGGCAGCAGCAATATCATACATCTGCATGGTGAACTGACCAAGGTCCGTCCGGAAGATACTTATACCGATATGGACTGGTGGAGTGAGCGTTACGTGCAGGACATAGGTTATAAGGCTATCAATATGGGTGATAAGGGCGGTCCGCACAATACCCAGTTGCGTCCGCATATAGTATGGTTCGGTGAGCAGGTGCCAAACCTGCAGAAGGCTGCCGATGAGGTGAGTAGGGCAGACATTCTGCTCATTGTAGGTACATCAATGCAGGTCTATCCTGCGGCTGGACTCTACCAGTATGCTCCGTCGGGATGCAGAATCTATATGATTGATCCTGATCCGGCTGCCGCTGCGCATGTTAGCGGTGTGGTGCATATTCAGGATGTGGCTACGGCGGGGATGCGGAAGTTCAAGGAATTAATTGAGAATTGAAAATTGAAAATTGAAAATTCTTTTAGTCGCTTCGCTTGGTAAAAGCGCCCCTTCGGGTCGAGCGGAAAATTGAAAAAATGATGATTAGCAAGGATAGTGTAGAGACGGCATATGCCTTTCTTCATCAGAAACTCAGAGTGTATGAGCATTCCACTCTTGATTGGCAGAAGGATGATATAGAGATGATTATTGGAGACTATGCCGATCAAATCAATCCAGAACTCTTACTGCAATTGTCAAATGGAAATCCCGATTTTCTGAAAGATCACGCCACGTTCAAGAGAGACCTGATTCACGCTGTTAGTATATTGGAGCAGAATCTTTCTCAGTGAGCAGCAGTACAAAAGGGGACGGTTCTGTTTTGTACTGTTTTCAGTTTTATACGTATTGGGATCCCATATAAAGAAGGCGTCCGGAATCAAATCCAGACGCCTTTGTTGTAAAACAGTACAAAACAGAACCGTCCCCTTTTGTACTGCTTATTGTTGGTTCTCCTCCTCAAGGGTGTAGAAGGAGCTGCCGTCAAAGCAGTGTGTGCAGATGCGCTCCTTGGGCAGGCCAATAGCTTTAACAAGTGATTCTATTGAGGTGAACTTAAGTGTGGTAAGCTGCAGACGCTTGGCTATCTCGTCAACCATCCTGTTGTATTCAGGTGTGCCTGTAGTGGCGTATTTGCTGAGAGTCTCCTGGCTGGGGTTGTCGCCCTCAAAATCCTTAATAACACGGCGGCTGATAAGCTCAAGTTCGCTCTTGCTTGCAGAGTAATTCACAAACGGGCATCCGTAGATAAGGGGAGGACATGATATGCGCATGTGGGCAGCCTTGACGCCAGACTCATAGAACTCATGTGAGTTATCCTTAAGCTGTGTGCCTCGAACGATACTGTCATCGCAGAATACCAGACGCTTGCCATTGAGAATCTCCTTGTTGGATATGAGCTTCATCTTGGCCACAAGGTTGCGGCGTGACTGATCGGTAGGCATGAAAGAACGCGGCCATGTGGGAGTATATTTGGCAACGGCTCTTGTATAGGGGCATTTGTGCCCCTCCGCATAACCAACCGCCATACCTACACCACTATCAGGAATTCCGCATGCGCCATCCACCTCAACATCATCCTCACGACCCATAACACGGCCCAGCTCATTGCGGGCATCCTCAACGTTTCGGCCCTCATAGCAACTGGTGGGGAATCCGTAATAAACCCACAGGAAAGAGCATATCTGCATCTTCTTGTTGGGCTTACGCAGCTCCTCATAGCCGTTCTCTTTTATTCTGATTATCTGGCCGGGGCCGATATAGAGTTTAGTCTCAAATCCCAGATTCGGAAAAGCTGTGGTTTCAGTTGTTACGGCTACTGCATCATTTCTTACGCCAAGGGCTATCGGTGTGCGTCCCCATGAATCACGTGCTGCAATTATGCCATCCTCTGTAAGCAGAAGCATTGAGCATGAGCCTTTTATGGTTCTGAAAACGTTTTCGATGCCATCCACATAGTCTTTGCCTTTTATGATGAGTAGGGCAATCAGTTCCGTGGGGTTGATCTTTCCGCTGCTGAACTCACTCAGATGCATGTTCTCGGCCAGCAGGCTCTCACATATCTCCTCCTTGTTGTTGATTTTAGCCACCGTAACAAGGGCAAAGCGTCCCAGGTGACTGTTCATGAGCATGGGCTGCGCATCGGTATCACTGATTACGCCTATGCCGCTGTTGCCGCAGAATCTGTCCAGTTCACATTCAAACTTGCTCCTGAAATAGTCATTCTCAAGATTGTGGATGCTGCGCTTGAAACCCAGTTCAGGGTGGTATGTTACCATGCCGGCGCGGCTTGTTCCCAGATGTGACTGATAATCAGTTCCGTAAAAAAGATCATTGATGCATCTCTCCTTAGAGACGACTCCAAAAAATCCGCCCATTAGCTCTCTGTTAAAGTGTTATTGTGAAAGGGTTCTAAACTGAGCACAAAATTACAATTTCTCTCTGATTAATTATATCAGCACGCCAAACACTTATCCACAATTTTGGTTAAGGTTTGTATGGAATGATAAAAAACTTGGCTATATTTGTATTTCGAAACATTGTTGAAATGTATTAATATTTAATTATTTGCATATATGAAAAGGTGTAATCTATTTGCGTTATGTGTCTCATCCATGATTCTGGCTCTCGGAGTGGCAGTTTTATCAGGATGTGATGGTGAGAAAGAAAAGCTGGATAAGGATAAGGAAAACGGCCAGAATTCCGGCGGTAACGGAAACCAACAAAATGCTGATGACATTGTATATCCTGTCGTTAAACAGAAAGAATTCATAGAAGATGCAGCAATTGATTTGCTGAATCTTTTCCCAGCTCAGAATTTTGAGTCACAAATCAGTCTGGGTAAGGATATCCAGAAGATATGTGACACTTACAGATGGGACAATGTAGAGGGATGGGCTGATGATGCTCTTAAAACATGTCAGACACTCCTTAACCAGTATAGTGAAAAGACAGATGAATGGGTTTCTGAGTATAATAAAACCAGGGAATTATATTTTAAATATACAAGTATCTATAGTGAGCTTTTGGCAGTGTCAAACTTTACAGGCCATTTTGTCGCAAATAATAGAGCTTGGGATTATTCTCCCAGTGAAGGGCTGCAATTTGACTTTAAGGATAAAGGCGGAAATGAATGCGTAATCGTTTTATCTACAGAAGGTGAAAATACCAATGTCAAAATCCCTTCAGTTCATGCATACTATGGATATGACATTAGTAGAGAAGAAAAGGGTGATAGTTTATTAATATATTACAGTTATTATCATGATAAATATAATATTCAACTAGTCATTCCTGAAACAATAACACTTTCATTGTCCAGGAGTGGTACATCTGTTGTGAAGCTTACTCTCAATACAAAATTCGGGTCATTGACCGGTGATTCCTGTCTGGATCTCAGCACTAGTGTTATTGGGATACATTCGGAGCTGCAGATGGATAACGGTTACAGGTTTGTTGCTGACAATGTGCTTTATAAGGGTAACGAGAATGTGTTGGTTCAGGCGCACGCCTATAAGGATGAAGATGAACTGTTGTCATTTGAGGTTTCTGGAGCCATAAAGGGAATGCCACAGTTGCTTTTTGCTGATGAGGGAGAGGATGCCTTTAAAAAGTATTTTCAAGAAGACATTAAGACTGACAGGTCTGATGTTTCTGATCTAAACATAAAAATAGACATTCACAAAAAGATACAGATTGCAGGTTCTGTTTCAAGTCTCCGTAAGTTATGGGAGTATACTGACAAGGCTAATGAATTTTATCTGGAGGAGACCAAATTCAAACAGTATGTAAGCAGCATAAATGAGACAATTGATATGGGGCTTTATTTCAATGGTTATGATACCAAACAAGCTAATGTCATTGTAGAGGCATTCCCTAGATCCAGTTGGTATGACGATGTTGAAAGAGTTAGATGGAACATGCGCCCGGTAATAGTATTGTCAGACGGAAGCCAAACAAGTACATTTGATGATTACTTTGATGAAAGGGAATTCAATAAGCTTATCAGTGTGTTTGAATCATTGCTTGATGATTACGAAGAAATGGCTGATTGATTTTAAAAAACGGATATTAATAATATTATTATTTTTACTGGTTCATCTGGTTCCTCTGTTTTCACAGGCGGAACCGGATGATCTGGTTTATTCTCTTGATACTGTTGATATATCGGCCTCAAAAAACATTTCACCATTAAGAGGTTCAGGAACAGGACAGATAATTCTGGATATGGATTATCTGGAGAGCCTGCCAAAATTTATGGGCAACACTGATCCATTAGGCGTAGCACGTATGCTGCCCGGTGTGCGTACATCAAACGAGTATGACGGCAGGCTCAATATTGATGGTGGCGGTAATGGGCATAATGTCCTCTCTTTGAGTGGAGTACCGCTTTATAACGTGAATCATCTGCTCGGTTTCTTCTCAACATTCATACCAAGCCATTATGAGTCAATGTCACTGAGCCGAGCCCCAATAACTGCACAGTCGCCCAACAGGATAGGCGGGGAATTGGTGTTCCATCCTGCAGAGGATTCCATTGCCGGAACATTGAGCGGAGAGCTGTCGGTAGGGTTGCTTTCAACGCAGGGAACAGTAAAGATTCCAACCGGAAGGCATTCCAGCCTTACTCTTTCATTACGTGATTCATATATCAACCTGCTGTACTCAAAATGGCTGAATACAGAAGACCTTAATATGAATTATTCGTTCTTTGATTCAAATGTTACCTGGACATGCCATCTGAACGATAGGAATACATTGACAGCCGACGCATATTGGGGATCTGATAAGGTGAAGTTTGATGTTGATACGTACTTGGCAGACATCGGTTTCAAATGGGGAAACAATGCCGAGGCGCTGCATTGGACTCATAAGAACAGAGCCGGAACCCTTTTCTTAAAGCAAACTTTATTCAGGACTGAGCATCATAACAGGTTTGAAATAAGACATGAAGACCTTTCAATGAATATGCCTACAGGTATCACTGATTATGGTTACATGTTAAAGATGGATTACAAACAGTTGTCAATGGGAATTGATGCCCTGTCTCATAATACTCAAATACAGTCTCCGGTCATTGCCGGTACTTACAATGCCACAGAGATGAAACCTGTACGTCAGAATAATTGTGAGTGCTCCGCATATGTTGACTATACCCGTTCCTTGTCTGAATGCTTTTCATTAAGCTTAGGAGTGAGAGGCAATTGCTTCTTTATGGATAAGCGTAGTTTCAGGTCCGTTGATCCGTCCATGACGATAGCGTATCACAATGATGACAATGGATGGGACGTATCATTGAATCTGACCCAACGTCATCAGTACCTGTTCCAGACCGGAGTGACTGATTACGGATTGCCCATTGAATTCTGGTTTACAGCCGATAAGAACCACGAGCCTCAATACATGCGCGGATTGACGTTGTCAGGTAGTGTGCCACTTTTTAATGGAGGCTATTCATTGTCAACTTCAGTCTATTACCGACTGTTGTACAATCAGTTGGATTATTATGGATCTCTAATGGATTTCCTGTCAACAGACTATTCGTTATATGACCATCTGATTAAGGGCGAGGGCCGTAACTATGGAGTGGATGTGATGTTGACAAAAAATACAGGAAACCTATTGGGTTGGATAAGTTATAGCTACGGAAGGGCTTTGAGAAATTTCAGTGCCGCAGGTATGGAGGGGTGGTATCCGGCCAGACATGAACGCAGGCATGAACTTGATTTGCTGCTCACATACAAGACCGGTAAAAGATGGGAGCCGTCATGTACATTCGTGGCTGCTGATGGCACACCGTTTACAGCTCCGGAATACTTCTATCTGATAAATTATAATGTATTTGCAAAATATGGGGAGTATAACGCATACAGACTCAGACCCTATATGAGAATGGATTTATCAGTTAATATAGAGTTGAACCATAGGAACGGGTCATTCATAAAAGAGCATGGATTGTCTGTCAGTGCTTATAATGTACTTTGCCGAAACAATGATATATCATATCAGATGAAAATATATGATGACAAGATATATTACAGTCATATATCCTTTGTTTCAACTGTGTTGCCTACAATAAGTTATTATTGCAAGTTTTGAATAATGATGAGGAAAGCCATACATAGTTTATCGGTAGCATTGTTTATCCTGATGATGTGCGTTTGTTCGTGCAGCAAGGATATTGTGCTTGAACCGGCAAAATCAATTGTCGTAGAAGGGTGGATTGATGCCGGAGGTTTTCCTGTCGTAATATTAACCCGTTCGTTACCCGTAATGATAAACAGGGAAAATGGTGTGGAATTGGATGACCTGTCTGATTATGTGGTAAGGTGGGCCAAAGTAACGGTGAGTGACGGTGAATCGGAAGTTATACTAACAGGAGGTTCTGATAAAAACTACTTTCCTCCGTTCATTTATACTACGGGAGGAATCAAAGGGGTGGCAGGAAAGACATATAACTTAAAAGTGGAAACTGATGATCAGATTATTACGGCAACAACTACCATACCTGATAATCCTCCTGCAATAGACAGTATCGTATTTTCAACTATACCGAATGATACCACTCTTGCGGGTATCAATGTTTACATTAAGGATAATCCCGGCACTCATGATTACTACAAGTCTTTCTATGTGACAGATTTGAACAACCCTCATTTCATTTCATCAGTCCTGGGCGTTGTAGATGATGCTTTAGCCGACAGCACATTTGTCATGCAGATTATCCGGGACGGTAATCTGGTTGAAATGAATATAGACAATGTCTATTACCGTAAAGGAACAGATGTGGCGCTAAAGATTGCAACGATGGATAGTATAAGCTACAATATATGGCAAGGATATGAGGACAGAATCCGCCTTGGCTTCTCATTCGTCACCTCAACGACAACCAATATCCCTACCAATGTAAACGGAGGAGTAGGGTACTGGTGCGGTTACAATGCCAGGACATGTGCATATAAAGTCAAGCCCCAAACGGTATTTCCATAAATGTTTATCAGGCTGACATACTGTATTTAAACATTTTTTATATATGTTTGTGGAATAGAACAATATTACCTTACAACCTTTTATGAAAAAACGCCAATTCCAGGTCAGACTGTGGTTTGACAGACTCCTGTCAAAAAGTATTTGGAGACAGTTCGGATTACTTGCCGTGGCACTGGTCTTTGCTTTCGGACTGTCTTATCTTCTTCTCTCATTATCAGGAGCTGAATGGAAAGCGTTTTGTGATAAGAATGATGTAAGCCGATGTCTTTTGCCTCTTTATCTGCTTATTGATTCCAACGTGTTAAATGCCATGTACTTAGGCGGACATGTCCACGGATGGATGCTATTTGTAAGCAGTGTCACGTTTCTGATAGGCGCATTTATCTTTAACGGTGCTATTATCGGTATTATAACCAATTCTATTGAACAACGTGTAAGAAACCACCGTGAGGGGCATCTCCATTATCTTAAATCAGGTCATTATATCATTATGGGATATGATGATATGGTGCCTTCTATTATTATGCACATCTTTGAGAAGGATAAGGATGCATATGTGCTGATGATGAGTGCCGCAAGTGCTGAAGGTATCCGTGAGAAACTGCGTAAGGTGTTTGATGAGGATACTCTCAGTCACATTATCATCAATTACGGGCATCGTATGTCAAAAGGTTATTATAAGGATATACATCTGGAGAGTGCCGAGGAGATTTTTATAGTCGGGATGCGTTCATTACCCGCTCATGATGCCATCAATGTGGAGTGTGTTGACAGTATGTGCGAATACTTTCAGGAATGTGCTGTGGCAGAGCTGCCCAAACGTATTACCTGTGTGTTTGAGGATCTTGATACTTATGCAGCTTTCAAGACATCTGAGATATTCGGACAGGTAAGAGATCTGGGAATAGAGTTCGTGCCATATAATTTTTATGCGGGGTGGGCCAAGCAGGTTTTTGTGAAAAGGTTCCATAGGGATATGAATCATCTTGAATTAAAGATTTCATATCCATCAGTATATGGTGATGGTATTGCATCAGATGATGATAAATATATACATCTGGTATTTGCAGGAACGACAAATTTTTCTGTGGCATTTGCGGCGGAAGCTGCCAATGTGCTGCATTTTCCAAATTGTATGGGAAAAAAAGGAGCAAGGACACGGATTACCTTTATTGATATAAATGCCGATAAAGAGAAGGATGTCTTTATAGACAGAAACAGGCATTTCTTTGAGGTTCAGTCATATATTTACAGGGATTTATCTGTTGAGAATGGCTTGGATGATGAAAAATACGGAAAAGAGCGTTTGCGTTTCAGTGCCAAAGAATCCGATTTCCTTGACGTGGAATTTGAATTCATTAAAGGCGATATTTTTTCACAGAAGATTCAGAATGAGATCCTAAATTGGTCAAAGGAACATAACAAGACACAGTATCTGTCACTTTTCCTTGCAATGGCAGATCAACGCCAGAATTTCATGTTTGGCATGAATATGCCTGATGAGGTTTATGACAATGGGGTTAACATCTTTATCCGTCAGGACCGTTCAGATAATTTTGTTTCAAATCTGAGGGCGGCCGATGAAAAGATAAAAGATGATGATAATAAAAACACATATTATTACATAGAAAACAAGAAACTACAAAAGAGAGAGCATCTTGGGGGGCGTTATGCCCATATTTATCCGTTCGGTATGAATGAAACGGCATTCTGTGCCGATGAAAAATCCTTGCGTAGAGCCAAGCTGATCAATTATCTCTATTCAACTGCTGATTATGATGAGAACAGATTCCAAAGCATCATGTCTCTGGATTCCATACCTGAAGAGCAGATTTGGAAAGAGGCGGATGATGCATGGCGAAAGTTAAGCGTTGCCCTTAAGTGGTCTAATCTGTATAACGCATATTCAATTAGAATTAAACTGGCGACATTACGTGCTATGCGCGGCTTTGATATCAATGACACAAGTCATGATACATCTCCTTTGTCAGATAGTGAGGTTGAACAGCTGGCCATAGCTGAGCATAACCGATGGAATGTGGAGAAACTGTTGATGGGATACAGGAAACCCTTAAAGCATGAAGATAAATATACTACTGATAATGAAGCTTTTAAACTAGGTTTGATGAAGAATAAAAATCGGTTCATTCATTATGATATACGGCCATATGATGAATTGGATGAAAATGAAAAAGAACTGGACAGAATCTTTACGCAATATATTCCGTGGATAATCAAAAAAACAGAAACAATCCAATGATGAACAGAAACAGATACATACCGCAATTGGAGGATACATCTGATATTGAATTGCCCGATGAACTTGGGCAATTGGTTGAAAAGATGTCCAGGAACGTTCATGAAGTATGGGCCCAAACCCGTATATCGCAGGGATGGCAGTATGGTGAAACCCGTAATGATGTGCTCAAGACACACCCCGGTCTTGTCCCTTATGAAGAACTGCCTGAAGAGGAGAAGATATATGATCGCAATACATGTACTGAAACTCTGAAGCTGATAATCAAACTCGGATACAAGATATCAAAATGACATTTAATAAAAAGGATTAAAGAATTATGAGGACTAGAAAATATTTTATGGTGGGATTGCTCGCTGCAGCGGGTGTTTCATTGGTTTGTTGGTCTGTATTAGGAAAAGACCATCATGATTATGAGGAAGTAGATATGAATTTTGAAACTCCGTTGTCGGAAAGCACTGCCGAGCCTATAACAACGGAAGAGGAGGTTATTGCTGATTCTGAGGTTGAGGCTGAGGCAGTCACACTTTCAATAGTGGAAAAAGAGATTATTGACCAGGTTGAAGATGAGGCGCTTGATGAGAGGTTCGCAGGTGCATCGGCCAAAGGGACCACTCAGGCGATGGACATAACTGAGAACAAGAACATTGAAGGTCCTCAAAAGCAAAAGGAAGAACCGAAAGTAGAAACAATTACTATTGTTGAAGATGCTTCCGATGTCATAACAATCGTTGATGATGTTATGGATGCTGCTGAGTGGGTGGATTTGGAAGATTCTGAGATTATTGAGGTTGAAGAAGAACCCGAAGAGGAATCAACTTATATGGTTGTGGAGGATGCGCCGGAATATCCCGGAGGTGTACAGGCGTTAATGGATTTTCTGAAAGAAAACGTGAATTATCCAGCATTCTGTCGTGAGAATAATATCCAAGGGCGCGTGCTTGTTTCGTTTGTAGTTGACAAGGATGGTTCTGTGGTTGAACCACACATTGAAAAGGGAGTTCATCCAAAGCTTGATGAGGAGGCGCTTAGGATAATCGGTATAATGCCTAAATGGAAACCTGGCACACAGAAAGGAAAGCCTGTAAAAGTTAAGTTTACTGTACCTGTTAATTTCAGACTTGACTGATGAGCCAGGAGTATTTTGCGTTTATAAGTTACAGCTCCAAGGATATAGAGTGGGGTAAACGTCTCCAGCAGAAACTGGAACATTACAAACTGCCGCTTGCCGTACGCCGTAAATACGGATATGACAGGAGTCCTGTCAAACCTGTTTTTTTTGCTCCGTCAGATATTCAACCCGGTGGCTTGAATGAGGAACTGAAAGAACGTCTCAAGGCATCAAGGAATCTGATAGTCATATGCTCACCAAATTCTGCACAATCAGAATGGGTGGGCAAGGAGATCAGGTTCTTCCATGAACTGGGCCGGACAGATAAGATTCACTTCTTTATTGTGGGCGGTATTCCACATAGTGGCCATAAGAACACGGAGTGTTTTAATCCGGTTATTGAGGAACTGGGGCTCCAGGAGATTTTGGGCGCAAACATTCATGAGAAAATCTTCAGATGGTCGTGGCTGAACAGGGAACGTGCATACGTCCAACTTATAACCAAACTGCTAGGTGTTGAGTTTGATGAGATATGGCGTAGGCATAAAAGGCTGATTGTCAGTAGGGTTATATATGGCATTCTTATTCTTGTATCCGTTCTTTCTATAATTGTCGGAGTTTGGTTCTTTAACAAGCCGATTGATGTGAGCGTCAGCTTGAATGAGGCCTCAGTCCATAATTCGGCTCTTCCGCCTGCCAGGAACGCAGTTATCTCTATGTCAGTAGCCAATGAGACCAAGACTGATACTATATCTTCTATGAATGATATTGCAGTATTCAGGAATATTCCGCACAAATACATAAACAGTACTGCACACGTTACAGTGGCTTGCCCGGATTACTGCAATGTGGATACTGTTCTCCCCTTATCGGCAAGCGTGACACTTGATATAAGTCGTGATTCATCACGGTACGGTGATATCAGGTTTATTCTTTGGAATCCGCATAAGGAGAAGGGAGTTCCTAATAAGAAGATATACATAGAGGATATTGAGACAGAAAGTGATGCAAACGGTATAGTATCACTTCATGTTCCATTGGCCCGACAAAGGCAATCGTATAGGTTGAGAACGGACATTCCTCTTGCGGATACAATATTTTATATGCCATGTATATCGCCTAATTTAGGAATAAGCATTAAATAAGGTTGTGGTTTATATGAAACGTCTCTATTTCCTGATAATAACTCTGCTCGCGTTCATATCATCATTTGGGCAACCGCAGCAAACAGGCATTATAAAATCAATAGGAAGGCCGGATAAACCAGGTGTACCTATTCCAAATGCTTCAATAAAAGTACGTGGGCTTGTGAACTCTGCTATCAGTACTGACAATGGAGAATTCCACATCTATATTCCGGAACTGATGGATGGAGATGAGTTCTTTCTTGTAAGTGTACGGAAAAATGGATATGAATTAAAGGATAAGGATATAATAGGGCGTCCGCTGGTTTATTCCACAAAGGTTCCATTGGAATTGCTTATGGTTGATGTTGAACAGCTTATGAAAGACAGAGCCCGTATTGAAGAGAATGCCTATCGTGCTGCAGATAAAAGATATAAAAACCGTGTAGATGAACTGGAAAATCAGGTTAAAGAGAATAAGATTACAGAAGATAAGTATCATGCTGCCTTGATGGAACTTCAGACTAATTATGAAAGGTATCTTTCTCTGATAAGCGATATGGCTGACAGGTATGCCCGTA
The DNA here is from genome assembly GCA_902763885.1 of uncultured Bacteroidales bacterium. Lineage (GTDB taxonomy): Bacteria > Bacteroidota > Bacteroidia > Bacteroidales > Bacteroidaceae > Colenecus. The sequence continues at coordinate 58,602 of CACWTU010000005.1, forward strand.
CTGATTATGATGACCTGAATGAAACGGAGAAGCAGATAATGGATTGTATTGAAGAAGGTGAGTTGCTGAAGGCTGATTCTCTGATACATACTATCTTTGATCCCAATACGGTTGTGGAAAAGAACAGGGCTGCAAAGGAGGAGATAAGACATAATAGGGAGTTGGCTCTGGAGTTTATCAATAAAGCCAGTTCTGACAGGGACTCCATTCTGAAAGATATTGATAAAGCCAAGGAGATAGATGAAACGTGCCGTAATCTGAGCGGTGAGTATCTGATTCGAGGTGATACATTGAGGGCATGCAACTGCCTGGAGAAGGCTTTGGAGATAGAGAAGATATTATACGGAGAATATGATTTTAGGGTCAGGGATACTGAAAAGGCCCTTAATGAATTGAGACGATGAGGTTTGAAAGACTGCTGATATTATTGTTTTCTTGCTTTATGGGCTGTTACTCTACGGCTCAGATCCAGAAGGGGTATGTAAGGACCAAAGGCTTGCCTGATAAGCCTGGCGTTCCGCTAAGCGGTGTCTCTATACGTGTCAAAGGTACTCATAATCAGGCTATCAGTATAGATGACGGAACTGTGGCAATTGAACTGATAGGAAAGAAGAACGGAGACGCTTATTTCCTGCAGCAGGTGCAGAAACTGGGTTATGAGTTGAATGACAAGAATGATCTCAATAGAGAGTTTGCCTTTTCTGACAAGGTAACCCAGGAATTTGTGATGGTTTCAACTTCACAGCTGTTGGCTGACAAGCAGAGGATAGAAGAGAATGCTTTCAAATATGCAGAGAAAAGCTATCTTCAAAAAATTGAGCAGTTGGATAAGCAAAAGGAGGCCAGTCTCATCGCTGCTGAGAAATATAATGAGGAGATACGGAACTTACAGGATCAATTTGCTCAGTTCCAGTCTCTTATTGACGGACTGGCAGAGCATTATGCACATGTTGACTATGACAATCTCGATGAAAAGAGCAGAGAAATCTATATGCTGATAGAGTCCGGACAGTTGGAACGTGCGGATTCTCTTATAAATGAGCTTTTTGATCCGATGGATGTCATCAGGCAGAACAAGGCTGCGCTGGATGAGATAAACAAGAAACTCAGGAAAGCCCATGATATTCTTGATAAAGCCAATAAGGATATGGCTGCGGTCCTGAAACAGCAGGATAAGGATGCCGGATATCTTTACCAGCTATACACCATAGCTCTTGCAGGTTTTGACAAGGATAAAGCCAAGTTCTATATTGAGACCAGGGCGGAACTTGATACTGCCAATATACAGTGGCAGAATGATGCCGGTTATTTCATCAGAGATTATCTGGCAGACTACAGCGGCGCCATGAAATATTTCAGGCGTTCACTGGATAAGGCTCTTGGAGCTTATGGTGAGGAGAGCGGATGGGCTGCCGTATGCTATAATGACATAGGGGCTACATACCTCAACCAGGGAGATACTGACAATGCCCTCAAATCATTGCTTAAGGCTCTTGACATAAGCATAAATATTTTCGGAGAAGGACATATCAATGTGGCTCAGTGCTATAACACTCTTGGCAATACATATAGTCGAATGGGGGATTATTCCAAAGCATTGGAGTATTATGAAAAGTCTCTGGGCATAAGTGTTGACAGTTTGGGACAGGATAACATATCGGCAGCTACATATTATAACAATATCGGACAGGTATACAGTAATTTAGGCGAATATTCCAAAGCGCGTGACTATTATGAAAAGTCTATAGACATAAAAAAATCAGTATATGGTGATGCTAATAATGATGTTGCTACAGGTTATGGCAATCTGGGTAATGTCTATATGAATTTGGGAGATTATACCTATGCCTTGGAACTGTTCAAAAAATCTGTCGATATCAAAAGGAGCATATTGGGAGAGAAACATCCGGATATTTCATCTGTTTACAATAATATAGGTGGAGTCTATTCTGAGTTAGGTGACTATGATGCGGCATCGGATTATTATGAGAAATCCATATCAATATACAGGTCTGTCTTTGGCGAGAACCACCTGAATATAGCAACATGCTACAACAATCTCGGTAATGTGTGCAAGTTAAAGGGTGACTATGCCAAAGCATTGGATTATTTTGAGAAATCATTGAAGATAAGGAATGATCTGATGGGCTCTGATAATCTTCAGTCAGCTCCAGTCTATAACAATATAGGAGGATTGTATTTTGAGAAAGCTGATTATGATAAAGCCATGGGGTATTATCAGAAGTCAATGGATATAATAAAGAACGCCATTGGAGATGAAAAGCCTGATATGGTAATAAGTTATATAAACATAGGCAGTGTTTATCATAATACCGGCCGATATGATGAAGCCTTGTCATATTTTAATAAGGCTTATGAGCTGGGAATCAAAGTCATAGGTGATAAACATCCCAGGATTGCACAATGCTTTAACAATATGGGAAATGTGTATTTCAGTATCGGCGATTACACAAACGCTATTGAATATCAGGAGAAGGCATTGGCATTGAGGCTGGAGGTACTTGGTGAAAACAGCCCGGAAGTTGCAGCGAGTTATAATGACCTTGGATATCTCTATATAAGCCTGGGTAATTATGAAAAGGCATTGGATTTGTTTGAGAAGTCTTTAAAGATATACAGAAAGACATTAGGCGAGAAGCATATAAGCGTGGCTAAATGCCTGAATAATATCGGAGAACTAAATATTAAACAAAAGAAGTATTCCGCGGCTTTGAAATATCTTGAACAGGCTCTGAAAATAAGGCAGGCTCAGTATGGGGAGAACCATCCGGATGTTGCTTATTCGTATTATAATATTGGCGACGTCTATTATAACCAGAAAAAGTATTCTGAAGCATTGGAGTATTATTTAAAATCGTTAGATATTAGGGAAAAGATACTGGGTGGCAGCAACAGGCTGGTGGCAATGAGTTACTATAATGTAGGACAGGCGTATAACAAACTTGGAGATTATAACAAGACGGTCGAGAATTATAGCAAGGCTCTTGAAATCAGGTTACAGGTTTACGGAAGGGAGAATTCAGTTGTTGCCACAAATTATTATAATCTGGGAAATGTTTATTTCAATCACGGTGATAATGAGAAGGCTGAGAGTTGCTATAAAGAGGCTTTGGATATAAGAAAGGCGTTATTTGGAGAGGAAGATTTGAGCGTAGCTGCATGTTATAACAATTTGGGACAGGTTAAGAGGGATGAGAAGCGTTATGATGAGGCTCTGGATTATTGTAACAAAGCACTTGAAATAAGAAAAAAAGCGTTGGAGAATGATGATATGGACATTGCCGTGTCATATTTCTATATAGCTGCTATCTATTATGATCAGGGTGATTATGGTAATGCCATAGAATACTTTGAGAAGTGCTATGATATAAGAAGGACCATATCTGGTGATGGCTATCCAAGCACCAAGAATGTTCTGGACCTTCTCCAGAATTCCCGCCGGAATAAAAAGATTATTGATAGTCAACAAAAATAGGCTTGCCGAATCCCACTCTTTACACAAATAAAGGCCGCCATTGGCTAACTAATCCAGAAAAGGATACGATTTGCAGTTATAATTCGGCCCGGAGGGACGAATCGGCCTGGAGGGCCGCCCGTTTCCGTTAGGAAACTAAAATGAGGTGGGATATTCATCCCACTCTTGCCACAAAATAAGGCCGCCCTCGGGCAGCTAGATGGTAGAAAGCCAGCATTTTGCAGTTATCATTCGGCCTGAAGGGACGAATCGGCCTGGAGGGCCGCCCGTTTCCGTTAGGAAACTAAAATGAGGCTTGCCGAATCCCACTCTTTACGCAAAAAGCCAGGCTAAAACCTGGCTTCTTTGCGGAAAGAGTGGGATTCAAACCCACGGTACGGCAAGGCCGTACGCCGGATTTCGAGTCCGGTCCATTCGATCACTCTGGCATCTTTCCTTGAAATCGGGTGCAAAGGTATAGAAAAAATGTCTATCCGATGCACCCGATAGATTATTTACAACTCCTGGATAATCTGGTTGGCCAGCTCCGTGTTGTCGGGGCGTATGATTACGCGTGAGAACTCTGATGATGAATCAGCGAATGCGTACATGTACTCAACTGATATGCCGGCGGCTGAAAGGCGTTCCATTGCGTTAGCCATAGCGCCGGGTACATTGGCACACTCCAGATAAACCACCTGGGTCATTGTCACTGCGTATGAGTTTGCCTTGATGAGGTTGAAGGCGCGCTCAATCTGGTCACGCTCCACTATGATGCGGGCAATACCGAAATCCTGAGTCTCAGATACGGTGAATGCCTTCATGTTTATGTTGTTGTTACCAAGCAGTCTGGCCAGCTCGGCAAATTTTCCCTTCTCATTCTCCAGGAAAACTGAAATCTGTCTGATAAGCATAGTTGGGGATATTGATTAGGTTATTATTCAAATTTACGGTGGTCAATGGCGCGCTTGGCCTTGCCGGTTGAGCGCTCAATGGTACCGGGCTGCACAATCTTGATGTTAGGCTGGATACCTACAACGCTCTGGATCCTGGAAGTGAGGCGCTGACGCAGACGAACCAGTTCGTTAACCTGGTCAGTGTAGAACTCAGGCTTGACCTCAACCTGGATATCGAATGTATCAGTGTTGTTGATGCGGTCCACCTCAATAAGGAAGTAGGGCTCGTACTCCGGGAACTCCAGAAGGATTGATTCTATCTGTGACGGGAATACGTTCACGCCGCGGATAATCATCATGTCATCGCTGCGGCCCAGGATCTTGCCCATACGGACTGCGGTACGGCCACACTCACACTTGTCATAATTAAGATAGGTGAGGTCACGTGTGCGGTAACGTATCATGGGCATGCCCCACTTGTCAAGGGTTGTGAATACAAGCTCACCCTTCTGGCCGGGTTCAACAGGCTGCAGGGTTACGGGGTCTATGATCTCAGGATAATAGAGGTCTTCCCACAGATGGGTGCCGTTCTGGCACTCGCACTCGCCGCCTACGCCGGGGCCGCTTATCTCAGTGAGTCCGTAGATATCATAAGCCTTGATGTGGAGCTTCTCCTCAAGTTCCTTACGCATGGCGTTGGTCCATGGCTCGGCACCGAATATGCCTACCTTGAGCTTGAAGTTGTTTATGTCAAGACCCTGCTTGCGTATCTCCTCAGCCATGTAAAGGGCGTAGGATGGGGTGCAGGCAAGCGCCGTGGCACCAAAGTCCTGCATAAGCTGGAGCTGTTTCTGTGTGTTGCCGCTACTGGTGGGTATGACTGTGGCACCAATCTTGTGCACTCCGTCATGGGCACCCAGACCGCCTGTAAAAAGGCCGTATCCGTAGGCAATCTGAACCATGTCATCGCTATTAAGTCCATAGGCCGTAAAACAACGGGCTACAGCTTCTGACCAGTTATCAAGGTCTTTCTGGACATATCCTACCACGATAGGTTTACCTGTGGTTCCTGATGATGCATGCAGGCGGAGAATGTCAGTCATGGGGACGCACATCATTCCGAAAGGATAATTGTCACGCAGATCCTGCTTGACGGTAAAAGGCAGTTTTACGATGTCATCAATACTTTTGATGTCCTCGGGGCGTACTCCGTGTTCATCAAGCCTTTTCTTGTAGAAAGGTGAGTTGTTGTAGGCGTGTGCTACAATCTTAACGAGTTTCTCACTTTGCAGTGCGTGCATCTCGTCCCGCGACATGCACTCAATCTTTTTGTTCCAGATCATCGTATATTAGGTGGTATGAAGTAATTGAGTGCAAAAGTAGGGAAATAATATTGTATCTTTGCACGCCATTAGAAAATATGGAGTTAAAAATGGAAAAAGACGTCTATATTTTAGGTATAGAGTCATCATGCGATGACACATCGGCTGCAGTGATACATAACGGAGAGCTGCTGTCTAACGTCGTGGCCAGCCAGAAGGTGCATGAGGAGTATGGAGGAGTGGTGCCTGAGCTGGCATCACGTGCGCATCAGCAGAACATAGTTCCGGTGGTGGATACTGCGTTGAAAAGGGCCGGAATTGATGCCGGTCAGCTCAGTGCGGTGGCTTTTACGCGCGGCCCCGGACTTATGGGCTCACTTTTGGTGGGCGTATCGTTTGCCAAAGGGTTTGCCCGTTCGCTGGATATCCCGATGATTGAGGTGAATCATCTGCAGGGACACATCCTGGCTCATTTCATCAAGAAACCCGATGAGGAGTTGAATGCTCCTGAATTTCCGTTCCTGTGTTTGCTGGTTTCAGGTGGTAATTCACAGATAGTCAAAGTGATATCATACAACAAAATGGAGATCCTGGGGCAGACTATCGATGATGCCGCAGGTGAAGCTATGGACAAATGCTCCAAGGTGATGGGATTCGGGTATCCCGGCGGGCCGATAATAGACCGCCTGGCACGTCAGGGCAATCCTAAGGCTTATACTTTCAGCAAACCGAACATTCCCGGATATAACTACAGTTTCAGCGGACTCAAGACATCATTCCTGTACAATCTGCGTGACTGGGTTAAGGAAGATCCGGATTTTATAGAGCATCACAAGGAGGACCTCTGCGCATCGCTTGAGCGTACCATTGTGGAGATCCTGATGAAGAAACTACGTCAGGCCGCCAAGGATACAGGCATCAACCGTATTGCAGTGGCGGGTGGGGTATCGGCCAATACCGGACTGCGCGAGGCTTTCCAGGACCACGCACGCCGCTATCGCTGGAAGGTATACATCCCCCCGTTCTCATACACCACCGATAACGCCGCCATGATAGCCTGCACCGGCTATTTCAAATACCTGGATAAAGACTTCTGTTCCATCGACGTGCCCATTTATTCCAATACAAGGATATAGTTTCCAAAAAAATGTCGTGTACCTGATACGTAGATGGAATTCCATCCTGACGCTTAAGGCCAAAGGCCGTAAAGCGCAAAAAAACCGAGCGTAGCGAAGCAGCGAGTGTTAACCGTATGGAAAAAATAACCCACAAATAATACTAAACAAAGAAAAAACAATCTAGTTTGTTTGGAAGAATGAAAACAATCGTGTAAATTTGCACCCTGTTTTGAGAACACAGCAAAAAACGAATAAAAACAGATAGATATGTCAAGAATTTGTCAGATCACCGGAAAGAAGGCAATGGTTGGCAACAATGTTTCTCACTCAAAGCGTAGAACCAAGAGGACATTTGATGTTAACCTGTTCACTAAGAAGTTCTTCTATGTTGAGGAGAACTGCTGGATCAGCCTCAAACTCAGTGCTGCCGGCCTGAGAATAATCAACAAGAAAGGTCTTGATGCCGCCCTTAAGGAGGCTGTCGCTAACGGCTATTGCGATTGGAAAGACATCAGAATCATTGCGTAAAACAGTAAGGAGTTCATACTATGGCAAAGAAAGTAAAAGGCAACAGGGTTCAGGTTATCCTGGAATGCACTGAGCACAAAGACAGCGGTATGCCGGGCACTTCCCGTTACATTACCACCAAGAACAGGAAGAACACTCCTGAGAGACTGGAACTTAAAAAGTATAACCCCATTCTCAAGAGGATGACAATCCATCGTGAGATTAAGTAATACGTTTTAAACCATGGCAAAGAAAGTAGTTGCTACCCTGCGTCAGGGTAAGGTTTCAATGGCTAAGGTCATCAAGATGGTTAAGTCACCTAAGACCGGTGCCTATATGTTCACAGAGCAGATTGTAACTGACGAACAGCTTAAGAACGCCATCAAGTAAGTTGTTTGATAAGAAACTATAAAAGAGAGTGGTCAGATGGCCGCTCTTTTTTGTTTTTAAGCCCTCTTTTAGGCTTAAATATAAATAGGTAAAATCAAAACTAATTCTTAAATTTGCAGTTTGGGTACGGAGGATAAATGCCGTATTCATCAGTGTTTTTATGGGTCTGTTTTCATTTTTCTCAAAAGATAAGAAGGAAGTCCTTGACAAGGGTCTTGAAAAGACTAAAACCAGCGTATTCTCAAAGATTGCCCGTGCTATTGCCGGCAAGTCAACCGTTGATGATGAGGTGCTTGATAATCTTGAGGAGGTTCTCATTACATCCGATGTGGGTGTAGAGACTACTCTCAAGATCATAAAGCGCATCCAGGAGCGTGTGGCACGTGACAAATACATGGGTACGGCTGAGCTGAACGATATCCTGCGTGAGGAAATATCGGCTCTTCTTGTGGAGAATAATCCGGATGACGATACTGAGCCGTTCAGCGTTCCCGCAGGACGTAAGCCTTACGTAGTGCTCGTGGTAGGCGTGAATGGCGTTGGGAAGACTACGACAATAGGCAAACTTGCATATCAGTTCAAGAAACGCGGCCTCAAGGTTATGCTTGGTGCTGCCGATACGTTCCGTGCCGCAGCCATTGAGCAGTTGCAGGAGTGGGGACGTAGGGTAGATGTGCCGGTGATAAGGCAGGAGATGGGTTCTGACCCTGCATCGGTGGCATACGATACTCTCAGCTCTGCCGTAGCCAACGGTGTGGATGTGGTTCTGATTGACACAGCAGGCCGCCTGCACAATAAGGTGGGTCTGATGAATGAGCTCACCAAGATACGCAACGTGATGAACAAGGTTGTGGAGGGCGCTCCTGATGATGTTCTGCTTGTACTTGACGGCTCTACCGGCCAGAATGCCTTTGAGCAGGCCAAGCAGTTCACTCTTGCCACAAAAGTTACCCAGTTGGCAATAACCAAGCTTGACGGAACAGCCAAGGGAGGTGTTGTTATAGGCATATCTGACCAGTTCAAGGTACCTGTCAAGTATGTGGGTCTGGGTGAGGCTATGGACAACCTCCAGGTATTCAATAAGACAGAATTTGTAGATTCCCTATTTAAACAGGATTGAGATGAGGCGCGGAAGTGTGGATATAATCACTTTAGGATGCTCTAAGAATCTTGTTGATTCTGAGAAACTTATAGCTCAATTCAGAGCTAATGGCATCAAGGTGAGACATGATCCGGACAAGGTTAGCGCCGAGACTGTCATAATCAACACATGCGGCTTTATAGGCGATGCACAGGAGGAATCAATCAATATGATCCTGGAATGCTGTGAGCTTAAGAAAGCCGGCAAGGTAGGGCGTGTCTTTGTGATGGGGTGCCTGTCACAAAAGTTCCATAAAGAGCTTATGGATGAGATACCAGAGGTGGACGGATGGTACGGTAAGTTTGACTGGAACGGCATAATCAAAGAGATGGGGCAGGTTTGGCACGGCGAGATAGAGAATGACCGTGTAATAACCACGCCGCCTCATTACGCCTATCTAAAGATTGCCGAGGGCTGCAACCGGGGCTGTGCATACTGTGCAATACCTCTTATGACCGGCAAGTACCGTTCACGCAGTCAGGAGGATATCCTGGATGAGACCCGCAGACTGGTGGCCAAAGGCGTGAAGGAGATACAACTGATAGCCCAGGACCTTACGTATTACGGTACAGATATTGCTCACAAGCCTACGCTTGCCGAACTTGTACAGCGTATTTCTGACATATCGGGAGTGGAGTGGCTGCGCCTGCATTACGGCTATCCCAACAATTTCCCCATGGATCTGCTGCCGGTGATGCGTGAGCGCGATAATGTGTGCAAGTATATGGATATAGCCCTGCAGCATATCAGTGACCCCGTGCTCAAGCGTATGCACCGTAATATCACGTCTCGGGAGACGCGTGATTTCCTGGCCCGCATCCGTGAGGAGGTACCCGGAATACATCTGCGTACCACACTGATGGTGGGTTTCCCGGGTGAGACGGATGATGATTATGCCCAGCTGCTGGATTTTGTGCGCGAGCAGCGTTTTGAGCGTATGGGCGCCTTTGCATACTGTGAGGTGGACGGGACATACTCCGCCTTACACTACAAGGATGATGTTCCAGATGAGGTGAAGCAGGCCCGTCTGTCACGCCTGATGCGTGTACAGCAGGATATATCGGCCGATATAAGCGCATTAAAGGTAGGTAAGACATTCAAGACAATGATTGACCGCCTGGAGGGTGAGTACTATGTGGGGCGTACGGAGTATGACTCACCTGAAGTTGATCCGGAGGTGCTTGTAAAGGCTGACGTTGAACTGCCTGTGGGTGAGTTCCGGAATGTAACAATAACGGAGGCCGATGCCTTTGATCTATATGGAGAAATTAGGGGCACAAAAAGAACCGTCCCCTTTGTGCCCCAGAAATAAATAAACTGACCTATATATGAACAACAAGGAGTTTTTGACAGAATTATCCGGCAAGTGCCAGATGTCACCTGAGGTGGCGGCCGGTCATGTGCAGACTCTGATTGGAGTAATGGAGAATCTCTGGAATAGCGGTGATTCAGTCAGCCTTTCAGGATTTGGTGTTCTTGAAGTGAAAAAGAAGAATGAACGTGTGTCTGTAAATCCTACCACCGGCATACGTATGCTCGTTCCGCCAAAACTTGTCCTTACGTACAAGCCCAGTTCTCTCTTAAAGGAAAAACTGAAGTAAAAAGGTGCTGCTATGGATAAGAAGATAAATCTTTCACAGCTTGCTGACCTTATGTCAGAGGCTGGCGGAATGTCAAAAGTGGCTTCAGAACAGTTTGTGAAGAACTTTTTTGACATCATATCAAAAGGTGTGCTTGATGAGGGGATTGTCAAGGTGAAGGGTTTCGGCACATTCAAACTCCTGCAGATGGAGAATCGTGAGAGCGTGAACGTAAATACCGGAGAGCGCTTTACGATAGAGGGGCATCAGAAGATATCATTTACGCCCGATGCAGAGCTCAAGGAACGCATAAACAAGCCGTTTTCCGCATTTGAGACGGTTGTTATTACGGAGGAGCAGTCTGCTGAGCTCAGTGATGTAGAGATTACCAAGGAGGAGCTACCTACAGCGGAATCTGATAATGAAGAGACTGTAAGGATAGAGGAGGAGATAGGGTCTGTTGAGACAGGATCTGTTGAGGCTGAATCTTCTGAGGCAGAATCCGTTGAGCCGGTTGTAGTGAACAAGCCTGAAGCAAAAGAACCACAGGTTAAGGAAATTACCCAGAAACGCGGCACACGTATATTGCTTAAAATAGTGGTTTACATACTTTCCCTTATCCTTGTGGCATGTCTTGCCTTATATCTTCTATGGCCACTTGTGGGGAAAGCATTAATCAAGTCATATGCCGACAAGTCAAAGCCGGCCGTTGAGACCGTAAAACCGGCTGCAAGAGAATCCATACAGGTTATTGAAGAGGCAGAACTGGAAGTAGAAGAGGCCAAGCCCGTTATTGAAGAGGCTAAACCGGCCGTAGAAGAAGCCAAACCTCTAGTGGAAGAGGCCAAACCGGTTGTTCAAGAGGCAAAACCGGTAGTTGAGGCACCCAAACCTGTTGTGGCTGAGCCTAAACCTACAGCCGCAAATGATGCCCAGCCTTTCAATCTCAACCAGGAGGATCAGGCCAAGGCCCTGTCAAAGTTCACTGAGGCTGATACGGTTAACTACCGCATTGCAGGCCGTCTGGCAGTACACACCATAGAGGAGGGTGAATCACTTACTAAAATATCCAATAAGTATTACGGAACCAAGAAGCTGTGGCCTTATCTGGTCAAGTACAACAATCTTGGTTCATCTAACAGTCTTATGGTTGGAAGCAAAATAAATATACCCAGACTTGTAGCAAAGTGATAAATATGTTTAACGCTAACTGATAACAATACAATTTAAAACTTTTTAGTTCATACCCGTTTTCAAATAGTCATATATTTGGCACCAGAATCCCATGAGGGATGATTGTGAAGGACAAATGATAAATTAATCTTATGAGTGAAAATGTTGACATTAAGGAACTGAATGAGCGTATAGAAAAACAGAGCGCATTCGTTACCAACCTGATGGCCGGAATGGATCAGGTTATCGTGGGACAGAAACATCTTGTTGAATCTTTGCTGATAGGATTGCTTTCCGATGGACATATACTGCTGGAAGGTGTTCCCGGTCTTGCCAAGACACTTGCTATCAAAACTCTTGCTTCATTGATAGATGCAAGTTTCAGCCGAATACAGTTTACACCGGATCTGCTACCTGCCGATGTGGTAGGAACAATGATATATAGCCAGAAGGATGAGACATTCCTCCCCAAGAAGGGTCCGGTATTTGCCAATTTCATTCTGGCCGATGAGATTAACCGTGCTCCGGCCAAGGTACAGAGTGCATTGCTGGAAGCCATGCAGGAGCGTCAGGTGACACTGGGCGGTGAAACGTTCAGCCTACCCAAGCCTTTCCTGGTTATGGCTACACAGAACCCGATTGAGCAGGAGGGTACATATCCGCTGCCTGAGGCACAGGTGGACCGTTTCATGCTCAAGGCTGTCATTGATTATCCCAAGATTGAAGAGGAGAAGAAGATTATTCATCAGCAGATACATCATCAGATAGGTACAGTTAAACCTATAATGAGCACAGATGATATCATTGAGGCCCGCAAGGTGGTTGACCTGGTTTATCTGGATGAGAAGATTGAGCAATATATAGCTGATATCGTGTTTGCTACACGTTATCCTGATAAATACGGACTTAAGGATATCAAGGAACTTATCTCATTCGGCGGTTCACCGCGTGCATCAATAAATCTGGCTCTTGCAGCCCGCTCATATGCATTCATCAAGCGCAGAGGCTATGTGGTACCTGAGGATGTACGTGCCATTGCACATGATGTGCTGCGTCACCGTATCGGCCTTACCTATGAGGCCGAGGCTACCAACGTGACACAGGATGAACTTGTAAGCCGTATCTTGAACAAGGTTGAAGTGCCTTGATTCAATTGCCTTAAAAAATCAGTTTGATATGGAAACAAATGAACTGATAAAAAAGGTCCGGAAAATTGAGATAAAGACTCGCGGTCTGTCCAGTAACATATTTGCCGGTCAGTACCATACCGCCTTCAAAGGTCGTGGTATGGCATTCAGTGAGGTGCGTGAGTACCAGTACGGTGATGAGCCCCGTGATATTGACTGGAATGTTACTGCCCGTATGAACAAGCCTTACTCAAAGGTTTTTGAAGAGGAGCGTGAGCTTACGGTGATGCTGATGGTGGATGTCTCAAACAGCCTGAATTTCGGTACTCAGGTCATGATGAAACGTGAGATGGTTACCGAGATTGCCGCCACGCTGGCATTTGCCGCCATTGAGAACAATGATAAGGTGGGGCTTCTGTTCTTCAGTGACCGTATTGAGAAGTTCATACCGCCCAAGAAAGGCCGCAAGCATATACTTTATCTTATACGTGAACTGCTTGACTTCCAGCCGGAGAGTAATGCCACAGACATTACCGTTCCTTTGGAGTTTCTCACTGGAGCCGTAAAGAAGCGTTGCACTGCTTTCCTTTTGAGTGATTTCATTGATGCGCATGATTACAGGAACGCGCTTACCATTGCAAACAGTAAGCATGATATCGTAGCCATACGCGTTTATGACAGGCGTATGGAGGAACTACCTGACGTTGGCCTCATGAAGCTGTATGATTCTGAGACAGGGCAGGAGATGTATGTTGATACCTCATCGGCAACTGTACGCAATACTCATCATAAGTGGTTTGAGGAGAATACATTGAGATGTAAGGACTATCTTACCCGCAGTCATGTGGATTCAGTATCGGTCCGTACGGATCAGGATTATGTCAAGGCTCTTATGGGACTGTTCGCTAAACGCAATTGATACGTAGAACCTGCGTAAGAATATGATGAAACGATTCTTGATATTTATATCGGTCATACTGATGCCTCTCCTGGTATCGGCCCAGAACGTTGTAGTCAAGGCAGAGGTGGACTCCATGATGATGTGGATAGGTCAGCAGACCGGACTTCACCTGGAGGTTACCTGTGATGCGGGGCAGAAGATAGACTTTCCTGCATACCGTGACACTATCGTAACCGGATTGGAGATAATACCGCCGGTCAAGACTGATACCCAGTATGTCAACAACGGGAAGCGCATGACTGTGAAACGCAGTTATACCGTAACCTGTTTTGATTCAGCCTTGATATATATAGCGCCGATTACGGTAAATGTGGACGGTAATGAGTATCAGTCCAACCGTCTGGCGCTGGCCTTCATGACTTATGATATCCCGGAAGGTGAGGAGAAACAGATATTCGGACCTAAGGACAATCTGAATGCCTCCATACGGTTCTATGAGGTTAAAGGGTTGATTCTGTTCTTGTTATTGGCTATAGTGGCAATAGTAATAGCGGTATATCTGTTTATCAGGTATCGTGATGACAAACCCATTATCAGAAAGATAAAGATTGAACCTAAGGTTCCGGCACATGTCAGGGCAATCACTGATATTGAGGAACTGAGGCAGGCCGGAGGTCCTCACAGTGAGGATTCCAAGGGATATTACACGCAATTGACGGATATCCTGCGAGAATACATCAATGACAGGTTCGGGTTCAACGCTACAGAGATGACCTCATATGAGATTCTTGAGAAGCTTGAAGAGAGCCGTGACAGGGAGTCTCTCAGTGAGTTGAGGGATCTGCTTTCAACTTCTGATATGGTCAAGTTTGCCAAGTTCAAACCCATGCTCAATGAGAATGACCGTAATCTGGTTACTGCATTGGAGTTTGTCAATGATACCAAGATTGAGGTTCCCGAATCAGAGCTTCAACCTAAGGAGGAAGAGACTATTGTTGAGGAGAAACGCAGCAAGGAGGCGCGTATCATGCTGTTCGTGGCCGGTACGGTCACAGCTTTGTCCGGTACGTTATTCCTTGTACTGTCCGTTTTGAAGTTGTATTATCTGTTCTTCTAAAAGAAACGAGCCATGACATTTGCAAACAGTGCATATTTGCTTTTGATGCTTCTTGTCATACCGTGCATTCTCTGGTATGTGCTCAAGGTAAACAAGCGGCGTGCCACACTTTCTGTGCCTACCACATCCATGTACGGCGGTCTCAGGAAGAGTTGGAAATACTACCTTATACATGTTCCGTTTATCCTTGACATGGTGGCCATAGTCCTGCTGTCACTTATTCTGGCGCGCCCGCAGACAACAGACCGTTGGCAGGATACTGAGATTGAGGGTATTGACATAATGCTATGTATGGACGTATCCACCAGTATGCTGGCAGAGGATCTCAAGCCTAACCGTATTGAGGCTGCCAAGCAGGTGGCATCGGAATTCATAAACGGACGCCCAAATGATAACATCGGTCTGACCATTTTTGCCGGTGAGGCATTTACACAGTGCCCGATGACGGTTGATCATGCCGTTCTGCTCAATATGTTCCAGAACGTGAGCAGTGACATTGCAGCCAAGGGTATCATTGAGGATGGCACAGCCATAGGTATGGGACTGGCCAATGCCATAAGCCGCCTTAAGGACAGTCAGGCTAAATCAAAGGTTATCATACTGCTTACAGACGGTTCAAACAATCGCGGCGAGATATCGCCTATGACTGCTGCAGAGATGGCCAAGAGCTTCGGTATAAGGGTTTATACGATAGGCGTGGGCACGAATGGTACCGCACCGTATCCGGTGCAGGGTGCATTCGGTGAACAATACATCAATGTGGCCGTTGAGATTGATGAGAATGTGCTCCGTCAGATTGCCCAGACTGCAAGCGGTCAATACTACCGTGCTACAAGCAACGGCAAGCTGAAGGAGGTTTATGAGGAGATTGACAAGCTGGAGCGTACCAAGCTTCAGGTCAAGGAGTTCAGCAAGAATCAGGAGGAGTATCAGCCGCTAGCACTGGCTTTGATACTGAGTATTCTGCTCTCTATACTGCTAAAACAGACCGTTCTCAGAACAATACCATAAAAAAGGAGTGATTGATTATGTTCAAGTTCGCTAATCCTGAATATCTTTATCTGCTTGCACTGGTACCGGTGCTGGTGGCACTGCATATTATCTCTAATATCCGTAGGCGCAGGAAACTGGCCGAATATGGTGACGGAGAGCTTATTTCACAACTCATGCCCGATGTCTCAACCGTACGTCCCAATATCAAATTCTGGCTACTGTTCTCAGCATATACGCTGTGCTGTTTCCTGCTGGCCAGACCGCAGTTCGGTTCCAAACAGGAGACCGTAACAAGAAAGGGCATTGAGACAGTCATAGCCCTGGATATATCAAACTCCATGCTGGCCGATGATGTGGCTCCCAACCGTCTGGAGAAATCCAAGCGTATAATCTCAAACCTGGTTGACCAGTTCAAGGATGACAAGATAGGCCTGATAGTATTTGCCGGCGATGCTTTCGTGCAGTTGCCCATTACGAGTGATTTCATATCGGCCAAGGTATTTCTGAATACCATATCACCAGCGTTGATAACGCGCCAGGGAACGGATATCAAGACAGCCATTGAGTTGGCCACCCGTAGCTTTACTCCTAATGAAGGGATAGGTAAGGCTATAATAGTGATTACCGATGGTGAGAACCACGAGGGTGGGGCTGAGGAGGCCGCTAAGGCCGCAGCTGAGAAGGGATACATGGTATATGTCCTGGGAGTTGGCCTGCCGTCAGGTTCACCCATTCCGGGTGAGCGTAGCGGTGATTTCCGCAGGGATAAGGATGGCAATGTGGTGGTAACACGTCTCAATGAGGAGATGTGCCGCAAGATAGCTGCCGCCGGTAATGGCGTATATTTCTATGTGGATAACTCCAATGCTGCCCAGAAGGCACTCCAGACGGAGCTTGACAAACTGGCCAAGGCCGATGTGGAGACCACCGTATATACTGAGTATGATGAGCAGTTCGGGATAATAGCCTGGATGATTCTGATTATCCTGCTGCTTGAGATATTCATTTGTGAGAGCCGTAACCCGCGGCTAAGGAATTTCAGTCTTTTCAAAACTGAAGAGGAGGAGAAAGGAATATGAAAAAGGTAGTTTTGATGATTTGTATGATAGCTGCGTCTATGACCGGTGCTTTTGCACAACGGTCAGACCGCTCATTTATACGTAAGGGAAACCGTATGTTTGAGGACAGCCTTTTCATAAAGGCTGAGGAGAACTACCTCAAGGCTGTAGATATGAATCCTGAACTGTATGAGGGTACATATAACCTGGGCAATTCATATACTGCACAGCAAAAACCCAATGAGGCGGTTGAGCAGTACCGTAAGACGGCCAATGCTCTTGAGTTGAAGAAAAAAGAGCTTATGGAGAATCCGGAGGCAAGCCCCAAGGAACTGAACAGATGCAAGGAGGACCTGGCCAAGACATATCATAACACCGGCGTGGTTTACCACATGTGTGAGCAGTATGACAAGGCTGTGGAATCATATAAGCAGGCTCTGCGTAACAATCCGCAGGATGATGAGACACGTTATAATCTGATTCTGGCTCAGCGTATGCTCCAACAGCAGCAACAAGACCAGCAACAACAGGATCAACAGCAGGACCAGCAGCAGGATCAGCAGGACCAGCAGCAGGATCAACAACAACAGGAGCAGCAGGAGCAGCAGCAACAGGAACAAGAGCAGCAGGAACAGCAACAGGATATGTCACAGGAGAATGCCGAGCAGATTCTGGAAGCTGCCATGCAGGATGAGAAGGATGTCCAGGAGCGTGTTCAGGAACAGCTCATGAAGGTCCAGCCTAAGAAACCTTTGGAAAAAGATTGGTAATATGAATATATCGGAAAAGACAAGAAGACTGTTACCCCTGGTCATGTTTATTCTGCTGATCGGGGTAAGGGCAGTTGCCCAGGACGCCACATTTACCGCACAGGCCCCGCAGGCCGTGGTGCTTGGTGAGCGTTTCAGGATAACATATAAGGTTGACACGCGCGATGCCAAGGAGTTCCGTGCTCCGGACATGAAGAGCATCAATATCCTGAGCGGCCCTAATACATCGACATCATCAAGTACTTCCATTTACAATGGCCAGGTAACGAGCACATATACATTAACTTATACATATGTGGCCGTAGCAACTGAAGTGGGTGATGTATCACTTGATGGAGCTACTATAAAGGCCAATGGCAAGCAACTGACATCAAACAAACTTACAATCAAGGTCTTGCCGCCTGACCAGACGTCATCACAGCAGCAGAGTCAGGGGCAGGGGAGCGGACAGGCACGTCAGCAACAGTCATCAGGTCAGTCCTCAACGGTAGGAAGCGGTGAAGACCTTTTTATGCTTGCCACTGTTGACAAAACCACCGTATATGAGCAGGAGGCGCTTTTGCTTACGTTCAAGATTTATAAGCTGCCGTCAGTTGATCTGCAGACCATGAGCAGCAAGATGCCTGACCTCAAGAACTTCCATGTTCAGGAGGTGGAGCTCCCGCAGCAGAAAGAGTTTAATCTGGAACATTACAACGGCCGTAACTACCAGACTATGGTATGGTTGCAGTATGTTCTGTTCCCGCAGCATTCAGGAGAGCTGGAGATACCGGCTACACCGTTTGAGGGTGTTGTGGCACAGCGTGTTGAGAACAGGAGTAATGACGTGTTTGACATGTTCTTCAACTCCTCCCGATATGTTGAGGTCAAGAGAGAATTGACCACCCGTAATATCAAGATAAATGTAAAGCCGCTTCCACAGGGCAAGACAAACTCTTTCTACGGTGGAGTGGGTGACTTCAACATCAGTTCTACCATAAACAGCACTGATGTCACGGCCAATGATGCCGTTACCATACGTGTAATACTGTCCGGTACGGGTAACCTCAAACTGATTAAAACCCCTGAGATTAAGTTCCCGCAGGATTTTGACATATATGACCCCAAGGTTGAGAACAAATATACCATCAAAGGCGGACGTCAGACCGGAAACAAGGTTTATGAATACCTTGCAATACCCCGTCACGCCGGCCAATACACCATTCCGGCTCTGGAGTTCCAGTATTTTGATCCCAAGAGCGGCAGTTACAAGACCGTCAAGACTGATGAATATACACTGAACGTAGCCAAAGGGCAGGGGGGAGGAGAGTCACAGACATCGGTATCATACGTAAACAAGGAGGATCTCAAGTTCGTAGGTCAGGATGTACGTTTCCATTCAACTCCGGCTGTGCTTAAATCTACTGATGTTCAGTTCTTTGGATCATTCCTGTTCTATTTCTGTCTTGCGTTGCCACTGGTAATTCTGCTGCTACTGGTTGTGATTTCACGTAAACGTATTGCTGACAGTGCAAATGCAGCCAAGGTTAAAGTCAAGAAAGCCAGTTCTGTAGCTACCAAACGTCTTAAGGTGGCCCGGAAACTGATGAAGGAGGGCCGTAAGGATGATTTCTATGATGAGATGATGCGTGCCTTGCTGGGTTATTTCGGCGATAAGTTGGCTATACCTGTGGCTGAACTCTCCAAGGACAACATTGAGGCCGAGCTGAAACGCAGGAATGTATCTGATGAGCCTGTTAAACTGGTTATAGGCCTGTTGGACGACTGTGAATTTGCCCGATATGCACCAGGTGATGAATCCGGCAAGATGGACCGTCTTTATGAGCAGGCCGTAAGCGTGATTGGGCAGATTGAAGGCTCAATTAAATAATTGAGAATTGAAAATTGAAAATTGAAATCCGATTCGCGACAAAAATCATGGAACGAAGTGACATAAATGGAAAAATGAAAAAGATATTAGCTATTATATTGATGGTTATTCCGGTGCTGGGAATGGCACAGGAGAATGACGGAATGATGAGCCTTGTTGCGGATTCCACCAAGACCAATGCATTACCTACGCTTGCTGAGGCTGACAGCGCTTATATTCAGGGTGACTACCTTACTGCTATAGGTATATATGAGTCAATCATTGAAAATCAGGGAGTTAATGCTACCTTATATATGAATCTGGGCAACTGCTGGCTTAAACGTGATGAGGTTGCCAAAGCAATTCTCTGTTATGAGCGTGCATATCTGATAGATCCGTCTGATCCTGACGTGAAGTTTAATTTGGAGCTGGCACGTACCAAGACTGTAGATAAGGTTAATCAGGTGAACCAACTCTTTATAGTAGTGTGGTTTAAGAAGCTTCTGGCAGTACTTGACGTGAATGGATGGGCCATTATGACGGTTATCCTGTTCGCTGCAGCCATACTGTTTACCGGAGTCTTACTGTTCTCCAAGAAACGTGCCCTGCGTAAAATATCTTTTTCTTTTAGCGTATTTTTCTTGCTTTTGTCCATTTTATCTTTTATCTTCGCTACAACGCAGATGGGAAATATCCGGAACCGTGACACGGCAATAATCATGTCACCGAGCGTTACGGTCAAGAGTACACCCACCAGCAGCGGTACAGACCTGTTTATCATTCATGAAGGACGTAAGGTTCAGATACTGGATTCTTCAATGAAAGAGTGGGTTGAGATAAGGCTTGAGGATGGTAATACAGGTTGGGTACCGGTTAATGTAATGGAAATCATTTAACCACAATGGAATGACAGAAGCACAGGGTCTCATAGAGACAGACAGATTGGCCACGCTGTCAGTAAATGGCAGCGACTCCCTTTTCTGGGACGGTGTGGCCAGTTTATTTACTTCAGTCATTGTGTGGGTTCCTCTTGCTCTTGCTGCTATATTCCTTATAATAAGGAACGTAAATCCTAAAAAAGTACTTTTTGTGCTTCTGATGGTGGTTCTCACCATAGTGTTGTGTGACCAATTGTCATCATCAGTATTCAAACCGCTTTTTCACAGGCTAAGACCTACACGTGATCCCTTTATCTTGGATATGGTTGATACCGTAAATGGCTATCGTGGAGGACTTTACGGCTTTTTCTCAGGCCATGCGGCCAATTCATTCGGCCTGGCCGCATTGTTTATTTGGCTTGTAAGGGACAGACTGTTCAGTCTGTCAGTGGGAATTTGGGCAATAATCAACGCATTGATAAGAACTTATCTTGGCGTACATTTTATAGGCGACATACTTGTAGGTGCCATTGCAGGAAGTCTGATAGGCAGTTTTACTTATTGGTTGTACTTACTTGTGTCCCGTAAAGACCGATATTATCTTAGTGTGCACAGGTCCAGTTTGTTATATACAAAGTCCGGATTTATGCGCAATGATGTGTTTATTTTCCTGTGTGTACTTTTTGGTACATACTCGGTAATATTGATTGGAGCGTGCTTTGTAAATTGACCAAAGTCAAATTACAATTGAAAAATTGAAAATTGAAAATTGAAAATTGAAAATTGAAAATTTATTTGATAATAACCTAATTTTAATGCTTATGACCAGATTAATCACATTCAATGAACTGCGCCAGATCAAGGCGCAACTTCCAGAGGGCAGTATCCACAGAATTGCCAATGAGCTGAATCTCGATGTAGAGACTGTTAGAAATTTCTTTGGAGGTACAGACTACAAGAAAGGTTCAGCAGTAGGTTTCCATATTGAGCCGGGACCAAACGGCGGTTGCGTTGTTCTGGATGATACGACAGTTCTGGATAGAGCTCTTGAAATCATTGCAGAAAGCAAGAAGTGAATTGAAAATTGAAAATTGAAAATTGTAGAAAAGGTTCGGAATAATTTCCGAACCTTTTCTAATATCACGGGTTATCACGCAGGTTTATTATCACGCAGGTGCCTGTAATTTTCAATTTTCAATTCTCAATTTTCAATTTGCAAAATTGTTTATCAATTTTGCATAATAACTATTATGTTAAATAGGAAATACAGAAATGAAATAACCCCACTCCCGACAAAAAAAAGAAACTGCCGGAATATGTCCGACAGTTTCATAAAAGTTATATGTTTAAAGGATTGAATTAAGCACCGAGAAGTTTCTCAATTTCCTTCATCTCTTTAGTCATTTCAACCTTGTAGTAAATCTGATAAAGCAATGGGCCCCATTTGTTGACATTCTCAGGCTCAAGTTCTCTCCACTTCTCTACATAAGGAAGAGCTTCTTTATAGATTTCCTTTTCCTTCTTTAATCCATTCTTATATTCAGCAGACTTGTAATTCAGCTTGTCATTTGCCTCACTGAAGGCTTGAGCCTTGAACATTATGCAAAGGCCAATGTTGTTGTAGGCTTCACCTAACGTGTTATCCTTCTCAATGGCAATCTTGTACTGTTCAATAGCCTTGTCATAATCCTTGTTCTGCTGTGCAACGAAACCGAGAACGTAATAGTTGTAAGCTTTTTCAGGATCAGCCGCTACCATCTCATTCGCAAATTTTTCCATCTCACCCATGTCATTCCTGAGACTGTAGTAGTTCAGCAATTTGCCATAGTACCACTCATGGGTCGGATATTTGATAAGACCAGCCTTAAGTGACTTGAGCCAGTTTACGGTATCACCCATGTGGCCGTAGCTCTCGCAAATGAACTCTGTGGCATCCTCACCATATTCCTCATCATTCTGGGCTGTCTGTGAATACTTAAGGCAGTCCTCCCACTGCTCCAGCTGGAAAGCTGCGAGTGCAGGGAAATATGAGTATTTTACGCCGTTCTCATTCCATACGGCATCACTCTCTCTGAAATCAGCAAAATCTTCTCTTTGGGCAATTGTGTAATACTTGTCAAAGAATTTGTAAGCTGTGGCGGGGTCGTTATGATGCATGAAATAGTGAACGCCGGCAGTAATCATCTGATTCAGGTTGCGGTGAATGATGCTTGGGAACAGGCGGTTTCTTGCCTCATTTGATGTCTTACCCTTTTCATTGGGAATCTGCTGCAGAGAGTCTGCTCTGAGGGTGAATGTGATCATCTTGTCCAGATAATCATACAAAGCTGTAGTGTCATATTTTACACCTGCATTGTATGACTTGATGCTCTCCTGATTGTAGAAATACTCATATATAACAGCTGCTTCATACCATGTCTGATCCCAATCCTTCAGCAGAGGGTTCTTCATAGCGTCATCTATGAGCTTCTTGGCATGTCTCTTATCCGGAACATCATCACGTTCCATATCATCTCTTGCCTCCTTAACGGTCTTCTGGGCAGCCTTGGTGGCTTTCTTCAGCTCTTTCTCAGACATCTGAGCATAGGATGCGCATGACACTCCAAGAGCTGCAATCAAAACAAATATAAGTTTCTTCATGTTGAAAAAATGTTATAGGTTTTACATTATTAATATATCATACTTAATTGGTTGTTAAAATCACTCGGTCACAGGTGCTTCTGGGGCCGATTCTGAGACTGTAGCCTCCCCACCCTCTGAGGGTTCTTCCTCAATAGGTTCACTGTCAACCTTGCAGATGGAACCGATCTGGTCATTGCGTTTTTCCAGGTTAATGAGCCTTACGCCCTGCGTGGCGCGTCCCATAACACGGAAATCAGATACGCTGACACGCAATGTAATGCCTGATTTGTTAATGATTACCAGATCGTTGTCATCTGTAACTGCTTGAATTGAAACAAGTTTACCGGTCTTGTCAGTAATATTAAGAGTCTTGACACCCTTGCCGCCACGGTTGGTCTTGCGGTAATCCTCTATCTCGGAACGCTTGCCGTAGCCCTGCTCTGAAACTACCATGATGGTCTCCTCAGGCTGCTCATCGACAGCAATCATGCCTACCACCTGATCCTCACCGTCTTCATCAAGAGTCATGGCGCGGACACCTGTTGATGTACGGCCCATGGAGCGTACTGTGCTCTCATTGAAACGTATGGCGCGTCCGTTACGGTTGGCAATGATTATCTCCTTGTTGCCGTCAGTAAGCAATACGTTGATTACCTTGTCACCCTCATTCAGGTTGATGGCGTTGATACCGTTCTGGCGCGGACGTGAGTAATCCTGGAGTATGGTCTTCTTGATTACGCCGTTCTGTGTGCAGAATACCAGGTAATGGTTGGATGTGAACTCAACATCACCAAGGTTCTTGATTGCGATATATGCGTTTACAGCATCATCGGGCTCAATGTTGAGCATATTCTGGATGGCACGGCCCTTTGATGTCTTGCCGCCCTCAGGAATGTCATAAACCTTGAGCCAGTAGCAACGTCCCTTCTGTGTGAAGAAGAGTATGTAGTTGTGAGTGGTTGCCGTGAATATGTGCTCGATGAAGTCCTCGTCACGCTTGTCAGAGCCGCGGGAGCCTACCCCACCTCTTCCCTGCAGACGGTACTCCGTAAGGGCAGTGCGCTTGATGTAGCCTAAATGTGACATTGTTATGATCATAGGCTCATCGGCATAGAAGTCCTCTGGATTGAACTCCTCACTTGCATAGACAATCTCTGTCTTACGCTCGTCACCGTATTTGTCTATGATAGCCTGCATCTCATCCTTGATAACCTGCTTGCACTTTTCAGGATCATCCAGAATGCTCTGGAGCTCCTCAATGCGTGCCATAACCTGATTGTACTCATCATGCAGCTGATCCTGCATGAGTCCGGTAAGCTGGCGCAGACGCATATCTACGATAGCCTTGGCCTGGATCTCATCCAGTCCGAAGCGGTCCATGAGGTTCTGAATTGCGTCATTCGGGGTCTTGGCCTTCTTGATGATCTGTATAACCTCATCAATGTTATCTGATGCAATGATCAGACCTTCAAGTATATGGGCGCGTTTCTTGGCCTCCTCAAGGTCAAACTTGGTACGGCGGATAACCACCTCATGACGATGATCAATGAAGCACTTTATAAGGTCACGCAGATTGAGGCATTTGGGGCGTCCCTTTACAAGGGCTATGTTGTTTACGCCGAATGATGTCTGCAGTGCGGTCATCTTGAACAGTTTGTTCAATACCACACCGGCATTGGCGTCACGCTTTACGTCTATGACGATACGCATACCCTCGCGGTCAGACTCGTCATTCACGTTGCTGATGCCCTCAATCTTCTTATCTGTTACCAGCTCAGCAATGAACTTGATGAGCTCTGCCTTGTTTACTCCGTAAGGAATCTCGGTGACAACGATCTTGTCATGCTGCTCGCCGGCCTCGATCTCAGTCTTGGCACGCATGATCACGCGGCCGCGTCCGGTCTCATAGGCCTCACGTACGCCGCTTATGCCATAGATGTATGCACCTGTGGGGAAATCAGGAGCCTTGATGTACTGCATCAGCTCATCAACCGTGATGTCAGGATTA
The DNA here is from genome assembly GCA_902763885.1 of uncultured Bacteroidales bacterium. Taxonomy (GTDB): domain Bacteria; phylum Bacteroidota; class Bacteroidia; order Bacteroidales; family Bacteroidaceae; genus Colenecus. Next base: position 83,527 of record CACWTU010000005.1, read on the forward strand.
TCCACCATGGCCATGCAGCCGTTCAGCACCTCTGTCAGGTTATGAGGCGGCATGTTAGTGGCCATACCTACGGCGATACCGGATGATCCGTTTACCAGCAAGTTAGGTATTGTGGCAGGAAGAACCGTAGGCTCCTCCTCCTTGTTGTCATAGTTGGGAACAAAGTCAACGGTGTTCTTGTTGATGTCCTGCATCATCTCCTCACCTATCCTGCGCAGACGCACCTCGGTGTAACGCATGGCAGCCGGGCTGTCACCGTCTATCGATCCGAAGTTACCCTGGCCGTCAACCAGCGGATAACGCATGATCCAGTCCTGTGCCAGACGCACAAGAGCACCATATACTGATGAATCACCATGAGGATGGAAGTGTCCGAGTACATCACCTACCGTACGGGCCGATTTGCGGTAACCCTTATCAGATGTGTTGCCGTCGCGCATCATACTGTACAGTATGCGGCGATGTACGGGCTTAAGTCCGTCACGGGCATCTGGGAGAGCTCTGGCTACTATCACTGACATTGAATAGTCAATGTAGGATGACTTCATCTCCTCCTCAATGTTTACCTTGATAATTCTGTCCTGATTTTCCAATTTCTTCTATTGTTTTAAGGCTTTGACAAAGCTTAAACCGTCACTTCGTTTTAAGCACCCAAAATTACTCCAAAAATAGTTTATAAGCAACTTTACGCGCGTATTTTTAATAAGGTGTTGAAAACATTCGGGTGTGTTTCATCGGACTTTATGGCATAACCTTATGATTGGCACGTGATTTGCCTTATCTTTGCATCCGGATATGTTTCCGGACCGAAACAAAAGCATAAACAGAACAGAATGGACAACAAGATATCAGATAAACTCAATTCAATACTGTCACTCTGCAAGGAAGAGGCTGAAAGGCTCTCCTACTCTGAGGTTATGCCTGAGCATCTGCTTTTAGGCATGATTCGTGACGGCAGCAACAAGGCTGTTGAACTGCTGGCGGGGATGGGTGTTGACTTGAATGAACTCCGCTATAAGCTTGAGACGTCACAAGTCGGGCAGGATATCCGTACTGACAAGGTTCCCATAGAGCGTATAGCTCTTTCCGTGATAGTGACAAGGTTGCTTAAAATCAGCATGCTGGAAGCCAGGCTCCAACACAAGGAGGAGGCTGACGCTGAGCATCTGCTGCTTGCCATTGCCCGTGACCGCTCAAGCAATGCTGCTAACATACTTAATTCATATAATGTAAATTACCGCTCTCTTCTTGAACAGCTTAACGGCAGTTCGGCTGAAATCAGGATGGGTATGGGGCTTACCAATGATGAGGATGATGATGAAGATGAGGATACACCATCTGCACCGCAAGGCCCCAAGGGCGGAAAGACTGCCACGACAGCACGTTCGGGCAGCGCTACGCCGGTATTGGACAGTTTCAGCACTGATATGACACAGTCTGCCCTGGAGGGCAAGCTGGATCCTGTTGTCGGCCGTGAGAAAGAGATAGAACGTCTTGCGCAGATACTTACCCGCCGCAAGAAGAACAACCCTATTCTTATAGGTGAACCCGGCGTAGGTAAAACAGCTATCGTAGAGGGGCTTGCCCAGCGTATCATGCAACGCAAGGTGTCACGCATGCTGTTCGGTAAACGTATTCTTGCGCTTGATATGGCAGCCGTGGTGGCCGGTACCAAATACCGCGGACAGTTTGAGGAGAGGCTCCGCTCAATTATTCAGGAACTTAAGAAGAATCCTGACATCATACTCTTCATTGACGAGATACATACCATAATAGGTGCAGGTTCGGCTCCAGGTTCTATGGATGCCGCCAACATGCTTAAACCGGCCTTGTCGCGCGGTGAGGTGCAATGCATAGGTGCCACCACCGTTGATGAGTACCGCAAATCTATTGAAAAGGACGGTGCCTTGGAGCGCCGTTTCCAGAAGATACTTGTGGAGCCTACCACTGCTGATGAGACACTCCAGATTCTGGAGAACATAAAAGGCCGGTATGAAGAGCACCATAATGTTACATATACTCCCGATGCACTCAAGGCATGCGTCAGCCTGGCGCAGCGTTATATAACAGACCGTGCATTCCCTGACAAGGCCATCGATGTCATGGATGAGGCCGGTTCCCGTACTCACCTCTCAAACCTCTCCGTTCCCAAGGAGATTGAGGATAAGGAGCATCAGATAGACTTTACCCGTGAAGGAAAGAATGATGCCGTGACCCGTCAGGATTTTGAACTGGCGGCCCGTTTCCGTGATCAGGAGAAGGTACTGGAGGGTGAACTTGAGCAGATGCGCAAGGATTGGGAACAGTCTCTCAAGGAGCATCGCGAGACGGTTGATGAAGGGAACATCGCAACCGTTGTCTCCATGATGAGCGGCATCCCTGTGCAGAAGATTGCCCGTGAGGAGGGCGAAAGGCTTAAAGGTCTGGCCCCTGCCCTCAAGGCTAAGGTCATAGCTCAGGATTCGGCGATAGACTTGCTTGCCAGAGCTATACGCAGGAGTCGTGTGGGATTGAAAAATCCTGACAAGCCTATAGGGACGTTCCTCTTCCTTGGACCTACCGGTGTAGGCAAGACACTTCTTGCCAAGGAACTTGCCGAGCAGATGTTCGGCACCAGTGATGCCCTGATCCGTGTGGATATGAGTGAGTTCATGGAGAAATTCGCCGTGTCACGCCTGGTGGGTGCGCCTCCGGGATATGTGGGATATGAAGATGGCGGCCAACTCACTGAGAAAGTACGCCGTAAGCCCTACTCCATCATCCTTCTTGATGAGATTGAAAAGGCACATCAGGATGTCTTCAACATACTGCTCCAGGTTATGGATGAGGGCCGTTTGACTGACAGCGAGAGCCGTACGGTTGATTTCCGCAATACCATTATAATAATGACGTCCAACCTGGGCTCACGCCAGATTCAGGAGTATGGCCGAGGAATAGGTTTCTCCACGTCCGATGCCGGAACAGACCTGGCCCGTCAGGATATAATCCGCAAGGCACTGAACAAGTCATTTGCACCGGAATTCATAAACCGTATAGATGAGATTATCACCTTCAATCAGCTTGACCGTGAAGCAGTTGGGCGTATTGTAGAAATAGAGCTTGCACAATTGGCCTCAAGAATGGAGGGAATGGGCTACACCCTGTCTGTTACAGACGGAGCAAAATCATTCCTGGCAGACAAGGGCTACAGCCGTGAATATGGTGCCCGTCCGCTCAAGCGTGCCATCCAGAACTATGTGGAGGATAAACTGGCTGAGGTGATGATAGACGGTGAGTGCCCCGCAGGTTCAAGCCTCTCTGTAGAGGCTAATGCTGATAATACAGACCTTACAGTCACTATAGGGATCAAATGATTTGACATAGAGTCACAGCAGGACTCATGTTCAGCCAAAATGTCAGTCGGGAAACCGTCTGGCATTTTTGTTGTATTGTATAGGGCAAAAAGAAAACAATTAAAACAGAATAAGATATGCAGAAAGGTACAATCGGGGTAACGACAGAGAACATCTTCCCCATTATCAAACAGTTCCTCTATAGCGACCGTGAGATTTTCTTGCGTGAGATAGTATCAAATGCAGTTGATGCAACCCAGAAACTCAAGACATTGGCCTCCAAGGGTGATTTCAAGGGTGAGATGGGTGACCTTACGGTACATGTAACCGTCAATAAGGACAACATCACCGTAAGTGACCGCGGAATAGGTATGACCGCCGCTGAGATTGACAAGTATATCAACCAGATAGCATTCTCCGGCGCCAATGATTTCCTTGAGAAATACAAGAATGACGCCAACGCCATCATCGGCCATTTCGGACTTGGTTTTTACTCAGCTTTTATGGTATCCAAGAAGGTGGAGATTATCACCAAGTCTTATCAGGAAGGTGCACAGGCTGTAAAATGGAGTTGTGACGGATCACCTGAATTCCAGCTTTCAGACAGCGATAAGGCTGACCGTGGTACCGATATCATTCTCTATCTGGATGATGACAGCAAGGAGTATCTGCAGGAGAGTACAATTCAGGGCCTGCTTAAGAAATACTGCAGGTTCCTACCCGTAAAGATTGCCTGCGGCAAGAACAAGATATGGAAAGACGGCAAGGAGGTTGAGACTGCCGAGGATAACATTATTAACAATGTGGAGCCGCTCTGGACCAAGACCCCAAGCGAGCTTAAGGATGAGGATTACAAAGGGTTCTACCGTGAGCTCTATCCCATGCAGGAAGAACCCATGTTCTGGATACATCTGAACGTGGATTTCCCCTTCCATCTTACAGGTATCCTGTACTTTCCCAAGATCAAGACCAATCTGGATTTACAGAAGAACCGTATCCAGCTTTACTGCAACCAGGTATTCGTTACCGATTCCGTTGAGGGTATAGTTCCGGACTTCCTCACCCTACTCCATGGCGTGATAGATTCACCGGATATTCCGCTTAACGTATCCCGTTCATATCTGCAGAGTGATTCAAATGTCAAGAAGATATCCGGCTACATCACCAAGAAGGTTGCAGACCGCCTTACGTCAATATTTAAGAATGACCGTAAGGAGTTTGAGCAGAAGTGGGATGACGTGAAGCTCTTCATCAACTACGGAATGCTCACTGAGGAGGATTTCTACAGCAAGATGGAGAAGGTGGCTCTCTTCAAGGATACTGACGGCAAGTACTTCACCTTTGAGGAGTACAAGAAACTCATTGAAGGTAACCAGACTGATAAGAACAAGAGTCTGATATACCTCTACTCCACCAATAAGGAGGAGCAGTACGGATACATTGAGGCCGCCAAGAACAAGGGCTACAGCGTATTGCTGATGGATAATCAGCTGGATGTGCCTGTAATAGGTATGCTGGAGCAGAAGTTCGGTAATAACAGCCGATTCCAGAGGGTTGACAGTGACTCCGTTGACAACCTGATTGCCAAGGAGGACAATAAACCTGTGGATCTGCCTGCAGGCCAGCTGCGCATGATAACAAAGGTGTTCAGCAGCCAGATGCCTAAAATTGAAAAGGCTGATTTCCATGTTGACGCACAAAGTCTTGGTGAGTCATCACTGCCTGTCATGGTAACATGCAGTGAGTATATGCGCCGTATGAAAGATATGGCAGCAATCCAGCCCGGCATGAATTTCTACGGTGATATGCCCGATATGTACACAGTCATCCTTAACAAGGACCACAAACTTATCAAGAAGGTGCTTGATGATGCTGCCGCCGCATGTGACAGCAAGGTTAAGCCTGAGGATGATAAGCTGAACAGCCTCAAGGAGCGTCAGGCAGAACTCCGTAAGGCTCGTGAGGGCAAGAAAGATGAGGATGTACCTCAGGCTGAGAAGGATGAGATGAAGGATATTGACGGTAAGATTTCAGAGGCAGAGAACGCCATCTCAAATATCTATTCTGAATATGCTGCCGGCAACAAGGTGGTACATGAACTCATAGATCTGGCTCTCCTTCAGAACGGAATGCTTAAGGGTGAGGCTCTGGCTGCATTCATCCGCCGTAGCGTGGAACTTATCTGATTTTATAATCATTTTATTTGAAAAAGGGCACTGAGAGTACATCAGTGCCTTTTTTTACATATCTTTAAATAAGATACGCTGCGCCTCGGGATAAAAAATCAAGTAAACTTGTTTTTTCTCGTCTCGGTTTGCAGTATCTTTGTAACAGAGCGTAACAGAGCACATCATACTTATGTTTAAAAGGGCTTGCATATCGTTGATAATCACATTGCTGTCGCTGTCTTTTTCTGCCAGCGCCCAAAAGGTGGGTCTGGTTCTGAGCGGTGGTGGAGCCAAAGGTATGGCTCATATCGGTGTGATACGTGCTCTTGAAGAAAACGGGATACCGATTGATTATGTAGCAGGTACATCCATGGGAGCTGTTATAGGTTCACTTTATGCCATGGGTTATTCTCCTGATGAGATGGAGGCTCTTATACGTTCTGATGAATTTACCAAATGGTACCTGGGTACCAAGGACATGGATTATCAGTTCTATTTCAAGCAGAATCCTCCTACTCCCTCATTCCTTTCAGCCCAGATTGCCATCAAGGATTCCATGACTGTTATCCGGCCTATGGTAAACAGCGTGGTTGATCCGCTGCAGATGAATCTGGCCTTCGTTGATGTGTTTGCCGGTGCATCGGCCGCATGTGAGAAGGATTTCAACAATCTGCTGGTGCCGTTCCGTGCGGTGGCATCGGATGTATTCAACAAGAACTCCATCGTACTTTCCAAGGGCGATTTAGGTGATGCAGTACGCGCATCAATGTCATTCCCGTTTGTGTTCCGCCCCATCAGAATTGATTCCATAATCGCTTATGACGGAGGTATTTATGATAACTTCCCTGTAGATGTCATGGTTCAGGATTTTAATCCGGATTTTATTGTTGGCAGCGTGGTGGCGGTTGCGCCCGGAGAGCCTGTGGTGGAAATCCCTGATGATTATGACCTCATGGGCCAGGTGCGTAGCATGATAGTACAGAAGAGTGACTACAGCCTTGACCCAAAACTTGGCGTAAAAGTGGAATTCAACCTGAGTAACGTAGGATTGCTTGATTTCCAGAAGATTGATGAAGTATCAGAATTGGGATACAGAAACACCATGCAGCTTATGGATTCCATCAAGTCAAGGGTTGCTGCCCGTGTAGATACCATACAGGTCAGTAACCGTCGCAAGGAGTTCAAGAAAAAGATTCCTGAACTGGTGTTTAAAGAGGTTGATGTGAACGGTGTAAACCGTGCGCAGAGACGTTACATTCAGAAGGAACTTAAGGCTACTGACGGTACATTTGATTTTGAGGACTTCAAATCAGGTTATTTCAAGCTTTTATCAGATGATGCCATAAGTGAAATTATTCCCGGTACGGATTATTCTGAATCAGATTCCACCTTCAAGCTTAACCTGAATGTCAAGCTTGATGACCATCCCACGTTCAGTCTTGGCGGCGGACTCTCCACCTCCGTTTCAAGCCAGCTGTACGGATCTGTCTCATATAACCATATAGGTGATGCATCAGAGTCATATCTGCTTGAGGGACAGCTGGGCAGATCATATAATAACGCACAATTACTTACCCGTATAGACATGGCTACCCAGATTCCCATGTCATTCTCCATTCAGTTGGCTTATAACAACATGAACTACTTCCGTTCAGAAGCATTCATCTTCTCTGATGATAAGTTTATGCCGGCTTTGAACAAAGCAGAGGAGTATTTTGTGAAGTTCAAGATTTCTCGTCCTTTCCTGAATAACTATAAGGCTGTTTTCTCATTTGGATTGGCTCAGCACAATGATTTCTATTCACAGACAAGCAATGTTGACCTTAGGGGTTTCAAGTATGACTGCAGCCAGCATGACATGTTGGGAGGCTCTGTTACTTTCACGGGTAACACATTGAATTCCATCCAGTATCCCATAAGCGGCCGTTCAGCAACTATCCGCGCATTTATCGGTACAGAGAAAGACCTCTTTAAGCCGATGAATGAAAACACTGACAACCATTCTGTTGACCGTTCCTGGCTACAACTTAAAGCTAATCTGGATCAATACATAAGAATGTCAAATCATTTCTCATTGGGAACATTGCTGGAGGCATTCTACTCATCAAGAAACTTCTCTGCCAATTATCAGGCAACCATGATGCAGGCCGGTCAATTCCGTCCCACTGTAAACAGTCAGTTCCAGTTTGATCCGGATTTTGCCGCCAATGCCTATTTTGCTGCTGGAATCAAACCTATATGGGTAATTAACAGTGTCTTTCATGTCCGTGCGGAGGCTTATTGGTTTCAGCCGGTCCGTCCTATAAAGGTTGTTGACGGTGAAGCTGTATATGGTAAGGCATTATCAGGCACACAGATGATGGGTGAATTGAATTTCGTGGCGCAATACCAAAAGATTTCTTTCAATGCCTTTGTGGATCTGTCCACATCCAACAACAGCCCTTATCTGTTTGGCATAACGCTGGGTATCCTTATGCCGAACGAATGGTTCCTGGAATAATATTTTAACTTTCCTGGCTGGCTTGTGCCTCCTCCCTCTTTCCTTTAAGCCATAATGAAGGTGATGTTCCTGTCACTTTCTGGAACTGTCTGTAAAATGTGGAACTGCTTATATAACCACATGAATATTCCACATTTTTTGATGACTCTCCCTTGAGAAGCAACTCCTGGGCATAATTTATTCTGGCGTGGTTCACATAATCAGAGAATGACTTGCCACTGAACTGCCTTACGGCAAGTGAAAGGTACGTACGGTTCGTGCCCAATCTCTGAGCCAGGTCTATCAGGTTTAGGTCAGGCTCAAGGAAAACCTTCTCGTCATTCATGAGATGTTCCAGGTTCTTCCAGCAGTTGGTAATGGTAAGTTCCTGGCGGTTTTCCAGAAAGACGGCTCCCTTGGCAGACTTACCGGAATCACCTTTCTCAAGTATTTGCCTTATGTCTACTGCGCTATAGTCAATGCTGAAAGCCAGCAGTGTGAGTGCAAACTGGTAAAAGAATGTAATGAAAATAAGAATCAGCTTATTCAGGTTCATGCTTTGCTGGTAATCAGGTGAAGCTTCTCTAAGCAATACCACCAGCACACCAATTGCCGTAAGTATTGATATAGTCCTGGCTTGCGTGACGGAACGTCCGTTATTGGATGAGAAATATTCATTTACCGTATCCTCATATTTGTACAGTGACCAGCAGCACCATAGCAACACTCCTGCCTCAAACCAGAATGCCACTGTCCGGGCCATATGATAACATGTGTATCCCATTATGGTGAGCTTTGTGTCATTGTTCAGAAGGCTGGATTCATTCAGTATGACGCTATTGTGTATCCTCTGCAGGGAATCATGGCTTGCCCCCAGATATACTATCAGGAACAGTGCCGTTATGGTTACCATAGGAATAAAAACAACAGTATCCTTAAGGGTTATTCCTTTAAGGTTGGCCAGTTCAATGGTAAACAGGTAAAACAACGGGGCGTATGCCATGCTTATGATAATATATACAGGCCATGTCCACACCATATGGCATTTGTCCGGGTTGAACAATTGCGCATAAATCAGCATGCGCGTGCTCCATACTATCTGGATGGCTACAAGAAGCCAGTGGCATTTGTTCTTTTTCTGTTTGAAAAGCGCTATAGAGAGTGCACATACAAAACTGAATACACCAAGTAGAGTGTATAGAAGATGTACCGGTATGTTGCTCATATAATATGTTACTGATAATTCCTGGTTCACGAAAATACAAAAAAAAGTAGTTTTGTTGTTCAAAAATGATAAATTTGCGAATATTATAATCAAATGACATTATGGAGAAATATCCACATTATCTTGAAAGGCTCCAGGCTGCAACACGAAAGTATTGGGATAAGCCGGCACTCAACAACATAGGAGGCGAATCATTTACATATGCACAGATGGCCCGTTCCATCGCCCGCTTCCATATAGTTTTTGAATATGCAGGCATTAAGAAAGGTGAACGCATTGCCCTGTGCGCTCAGAACGGTGCTCGTTGGGGATTCGCATACCTGGCTGTCAATACATATGAAACGGTTATCGTGCCTATTCTGGCTGACTTCAAGCCTGAGAGTGTAATAGGTCTTGTTAACCATTCGGGAAGTATTGCCTTGTTTACCGATTTGGAAAAATGGTCCAAGATGGATATCAAGGAGATGCCTGATGTCCGTGCTGTCTTTGATGTAAATACACTTAAACTGCTTTTCTGTAACGATGAAAAGATACAGTACGCTTTTGACCATCTTGATGAACTGTTTGAGAAGAAATATCCAAACGGATTCGGCCCCGATGATGTAGTGTATCCTACTGACAACTGGGATAATCTGTCTACGATTAATTATACGTCAGGCTCTACGGGTGATCCCAAGGGTGTAATGCTTACTTACCGTAACTTCTCCGCCAATGTGGATTTCAGTCAGCGTCATGTGCCTGCAGGTGACAAGATGGTCTCCATGCTCCCCATGGCTCACATGTACGGTCTTGTCATTGAGTTCCTCTATCCGCTCTGCAACGGTACTTCAATCTATTGGCTCGGTAAGGCCCCCACTCCGGCTGCGCTCATGAAAGCTTTTGCCGATGTCAAGCCCTATCTGCTTATCACCGTACCTTTGGTGATGGAGAAGATATACAAGTCTAAGATCAAGCCCATGATTGATAAACCTGCCATTAAGTTCGCTCTTAAAGTACCAGGTCTTAACTCTATTATTTATAAGAAGATAAAAGATGGACTTGTGGCTGCATTCGGCGGGAACTGCGAGGAGTTCATCATGGGTGGTGCAGCTCTCAATCCTGAAGTTGAGCGCATATTCAAGAAGATAAAGTTCCCATATCTGGTAGGTTACGGAATGACTGAGGCCTGCCCTCTCCTGGCCTATGAGCATTGGACCAAATATGTGCCGGGTTCTTGCGGCAAGCCTGTAGATGTGGCAGAGGTGCGTATTGATTCCGATGATCCTCAGCATACAGTCGGTGAGATTCAGGCTCGTGGTGAGAACATAACTATCGGCTACTATAACAATCCGGAGGCAACTGCCAATGCCTTTACGGAGGATGGCTGGCTCAAGACCGGTGACCTGGGCATCATGGATGCTGACGGTAACATATTCATCCGCGGACGTTCCAAGAACATGATTCTGGGTCCTTCCGGCCAGAATATATATCCTGAGGAGATTGAGGCTGTCGTCAACAATCAGGATTATGTAATTGAGTCTGTTGTGGTGGATCGTGGCGGTAAACTTGTGGCATTGGTATATCTTGATGAGCAGGCAATAGCAAAGTCTCTGCTTGATCCGGAGGCTAAGGATGCAATACCTGAGAACATCCGTCTGGCATCAAACAGAAAGTTACCCGTTTACAGCCAGATTGCCAAGGTGGAGATACAGGCCGTTCCGTTTGAGAAGACGCCTAAGATGTCTATCCGCCGATTCCTCTATAAATAAAAATAACAAAAAATATTTGTCTCCTTGATTATTATGTTGTATTTTCGCAACCGCAAACAAGGAGAGAAGATTAGGTTGTTCCGTATAAACGGTTCATCTATTTTTCGGGAGCATGAGTGGCTGTGACAGCTACTCATTCTTTTTTTATACCAAAACGCCGCAAAGGGGTCGCATAAAGGGGAACTGACTTTATATCATTAGCCATCCCGAAGTTTTTTCCTGATATGCGGTAAGCAAAAGGACACTTGTAGGTTTTTTTGAAATTGTTCATACTGATAGCATCAACCTTCCTGCCTTTCTTGACCTCTAAGGGAATGACACTCATACCATCCTGCAGGATGTACTCCACCTCCTGAGTATTATCGTTTTTCCAATAACGGAGAGTAATGCCGTTGGCAGAGAGAGCCTGAGCAACGTAGTTCTCTGCTACGGAACCAAGGAAGGTGTTATCAGTTTCAATGGAATTGAGGAGCATCTGGGCAGGCATCTGGGCTTTTGTGTTAAGCAGGCCGATATCAGACATATAGATCTTGAAATCACTGTCATCTTCCTGAGTCGAGATGGGGATGAAACCATGGGATATCAATTTGCACTTATGGACTATCCCGGCCAAAATGAGCCATTCTATTGCCTCGCCGAATATCTTGGCAGTACCGCCTTTTTGCGCAAGCTTGTATTGGAACTTGCGGTTCTCTTTGGCCAACTGCGCAGGAATGGAGTTAAAGCAAGCTCTTATCTTGACTGTGGTTCCCGGTTTGGCATATTTGGCCATATCGGCATTGTAACCATTCAGAATGGACTGCTGTACCGTACGGCACTCAAGGTAACTGTGGGTCTCAACGTATTTTCCTACGCTCTCAGGCATACCTCCAATTATAAGGTATCGCTGATAATAATCCAGAGCCAAATGATGAACTGAAGCCGGCATTGCCTCATTTGAATTGAAGTGGGTACGGATATCCTCTGCCAGAATATCCATATTCATGGCCCACAGGAACTCTTCAAAATCCATAGGGTAAAGGCGCAACTCATCGACCTTACCTACAGGATATGAAAACTCTTCTTCCTGTTTTTCTTGAGTTTCTTCCAGATCCGGCTTGTTTCTCTGATTTACGGCAACACCCAGAAGGCTTCCTGCGGCCACGACATCATACTGTGGATAATCCTCCTGGAAATATTTCAGGGCTAGCAGCGCCCGCTTGCAGTCCTGAATCTCATCCAGTATGACAAGTGTATCATGCGGGACAATCCTGACATTGTACAATGTTTCCAGATAAGCGATTATTTCCAAAGGATTGATATTGTCCTTAAGGAAATTGCGGACATCTGTAACCAAAAACTATAATAAAATCATATAAGTTCTGATTATTTCATAGTTTTCAGTCAAAAGCACAGGATCCGAAATATTATTGACACAGGGAACTGATACTTCTGTGTCCAGGTTGTTTCTATATGACAGATAGCATCGGACGATTTCTTTTGTTATCTTTGCTGTATATATCATAAGAGGATATTAAACATTCATTTGAAGGAGAAATATTATTATAAAGGACAACGTTATGAAACAACCGATCAAGACTACTGAGGCTATATTTCCGATGCCGGTTCTGCTTATAGCCACTTACAATGAGGACGGCTCTATAGATGTTATGAACGCAGCCTGGGGCACTATGTTGGAGCGCGACCGCGTGGCACTGAACCTGACCGAGACCCACAAGACGGTTGAGAACATAAAGCGCACCAGGGGTTTTGTGATTCATATTGCCGATGCCGCTCATGTGGTTGAGGCCGATTATTTTGGCGTGGTGTCGGGCCATAAGGAGAAGGATAAGTTCCTGAACAGCGGTCTGACCGCCACAAAGTCAAAGCTGGTCAATGCTCCTGTTATCAATGAATTGCCTATAGCTATGGAGTGTGAGTTCATTGAATACCAAAGTGATGAGACCGGCATAGGTGTTATTGGCAAGGTTCTGCAGACATCGGTTGAGGCTGACAAGATGAAGGACGGCAAGGTTGATGTGGATGCCCTCAAAGCCATCACATTTGATCCTTACACCCACGGCTATTACCTGGTTGCCGGACGTGTAGGCGAGGCTTTCAAGGATGGACTGAAACTTAAGAAATGATACTGAGGCTATCTGTGTGATACCTCTTTAATTTCAACTATTGAAAATGGACTGAGAAGGCTGGTGTCGCTACCAGCCTTTCTCTCATTTTGAGTTCTGGCGGAATACATTGATCTTGTGTGCCTGCACCAGCCGCTGGGTGACTATAACGGCGCTTGGAAGGAACTGGAGAAGGCCTTGGAGATGGGGCTGGTGACACAGGGAACTGATCCTTCTGTGTCCGATGCCCGACACTACCCCATCCTCCAAATACAACCGCAAAACGGGAAAACAATCCTGAATTTTGTTCCGAAACGTGGATTCATCATATTGTATCATTTAGAATAGAATACCAGCCAGTTTGTTGCAGCTGGCTGATATTGCCGATGAATATAAGTTGCCTGACCGCCAGAATATAATCTGTACCAGGAATAGTTCCAGCCATACCCCATATCTGTATATATGGCTTCTGTAACCCCGCTACTTAACAGCAATTCTATGAAAGCACCAAACTGCATGGTTGAAGTGGCATCGGCTATACACAGACGGCCATCTCTTTCGCACAATGCCCGGAACAGATTGGTGTTTCCTGCAGGACGGGTTGTGGGTACTCTTTCACCTTGATGCATCATCATTTCCTGTGCAAACCCTGCGCCATTATTATGAGCAGCGGTTTGAAATGCATTATCAAACGCAGCTGGATTGGCATCTTTATCATACAAAAAAGCCCACTCTCCATTGTATGCGACAAAAGCTCCGGTATAACGGCTCGCTTGAGGCTTTTTATAATATACGCCACCTGTTACATGTGAACTGCATATTCTTTTGTGGTCTGCTATTGTATCATAATCCAGGGTAAATGCTGCGGCACAACAAAATACCGCATTAGGATCTTTGTCGGGTTCCGGCCGTACAAAGCATCGCAGTTCTACCGAATCAACCGGAGGATAGTAAAAGACTACACCGGCTGTGGTTGAGTCTATATGTACTGATTGTTCTGGAATAATTGTTTCCGGTGTCACAATATCATCACTCAGCTTCTGAGGATTGCAAGCAGACAATATGGTGATTACGAATATGACAATACAAATAATCCTTTTCATTTATCACATCAAGCAAATGTGTAAACCTAATATATATTTGCAAAAATAGGAAAACTATAGATACGACAAAGAACACTAATTTGATTAAGACTTGTTATGTGGTCAACAACATAAGAACTCTTAATGGCACAGGGAACTGATCCTTTTGTGTCAGGAAAGCGTTATTTCTATGCCATTCGTCTCGGTTTTATCAAATATCCGGTAGTTTTTCGTCTCGGTTTTATCAAGATGTGACACAGGGAACTGATACTTCTGTGTTGAAACATCGATACCGGAGTCGTATATATATGGACACCTTTATGGTGGGGATGAGCATGCAGGATAGCCTGCTCATTCTTGTTTTTAGTGATTATGAAGTTGGTATTTAAGTGATAATGATATATATTTGCACTGCAAACAAGGAGAGAGGGGCGCTGGTTGTGAAACCGGGCCCCTTATATTTCAATTATTGGAAAAGGACTGAGAAGGCTGGTTGAGGAACCGGCCTTTTCTATTGTATGTGTATGGTGGGAGGTCTGGTATTTTGTGTATCTTTGTTTCTGTAAATCGGAATTTAGACAAACTGATGAATACGAAAAAGCTGATTGTCTTTCTGCTATGGGCATTTCTGCCGATGGTGATTGTGGGACTGGTGATGCACTTTAGCGGAGCTTCTGCCGTCGGACTTCCGGAGGAGTCTTCCGCCATCGACCCGCTTGCGGCGATGAAGGGCTTGCTTTTCAGCGCCGGAGCCATGCTCATTCCGCTACTCGCCGTTATCTTTACGCAACTGATCTTCAAGGAACCGGTACTCAAGAACCTGGGCATATCCTTCAAGCTCAACCGCTGGGAGTGACGCTTCTGATGCCCGGAGCCAAGTGGACGCCGAATAGCGAGATGATGCAATCGGCCATTGCCTCCATGCCGGAAGGATTCGGTATCTGGGGCGTCATTGCCGTTACGATGATCAGCGGGCTCCTGAACGGAATCACCATCAATGCTGTCTTTGCTTTCGGTGAAGAGATTGCCTGGCGCGGCTTCCTGATGAAGGAATTCAAGGGGAGGAAGTTCCTCACGGCCGCCCTGTGGATCGGGATCATCTGGGGCTTCTGGCATGCGCCCATCATCCTGAACGGCCATAATTATCCCCAGCATCCGGTGGCGGGCGTTTTCATGATGGTGGCTTTCTGCCTGCTGTTTACCCCCATGTTGATGTATTTCAGGCAAAAAAGCGGTTCTGTCATTGTCCCGGCCATCATGCACGGCACATTCAATGCGGTCGTGGGCATCAGCGCGGTGGTTGTCACGCCGGCAAATGACCTCCTCTACGGCGGTCCCGGCCTGGCCGGTTTCATCGTCCTGCTGATGATGGATGTTTGTCTGTATCTGTATGACAGGTATTTCAGCAAGGAGAGGGTGTTTGCATCACTTTTATAAATTCTTGTTTATCGAAATGATTACGCCCCGACATTCCAGTAGCGGATTGTCGGGGTGTTGATTTGTGAAGCGCATCCTGCTCCATGGCGATGCAGGTCCGGCCGTAGGGAAGATCGTTCCTCAGATACGGGAAATCATTCTCTGAACAGATTTGCTTCACCTGAGCCTCAAGAGCCTGCCAATAATCACGCTTCCCTTTGTTATAGATTTCGTCGTACAGCGGAATGAGTTGCGGGTATTTTTCGGCGATATAGCGCATGATATCACCCTTGAACTGGCCCCGGAGATTGAGGTTTTCCAGCCAGATGAGGTCGGCCTGGTCCTTGGCCCGCTCGATGATGGCCGGAACATCCGTGATGCCGGGGAAGATAGGGGAGACGAAGCACACCGTGCGGATGCCCTCGTCATGGAACCGCTTCATGGCAGACAGGCGCCGTTCAATGCTGGGAGCATCGTCCATGTCGTCCTTGAATTGCTCGTCCAGGGTGTTGACCGACCAGGAAACCGTTGCCTTCGGGAACGTTTTCAGCAGGTCGATGTCCCGGAGGACAAGGTCTGACTTGGTGGTGACCATGATCTCTGCCGATGTCCCCCTGAGCTGTTCCAGCAGCATCCTGGTGCGCTTGTAAGTGGCCTCGTGCTCGTTGTAGCCATCAGTGACGGAGCCGATGACGATGCGCTGCCCGTCATATTTGTGCGGATCGGTGATGCGCGGCCAGTTTTTCACATCCAGGAACGTGCCCCACTTTTCCGTA
>CACWTU010000006.1 GCA_902763885.1 uncultured Bacteroidales bacterium
TCCATAACTGTTATTTCAAAAGGTTCAAAAGAGCCAGCACGACGGTGGCAAGGGATGCGGAGGTGGAACCCAGACTCAGGATCTCAGCGGTACTCAGACCTTCACGCTCAACCTTGGACGGAACGATTATCTCACAGCCCGGCTGAAGCAACTTGGAGGAATGACGACGCGCCTTGGACACAGAACCGTTCATATATACCACATAAGCCTTGTTCTTCTTGGCCTTCTGAGAGTAACCGCCGGCCTTGTCTATGTAGTAACTCAGGTTCTTTCCCTTTACGTAAGGAGTGGTGTTGGAATACATCACCTCACCGTTGATCCTAACCGTGTTCGTGAAGGACGGGATGATGATGCGGTCACCGTCACGAAGGATGATGTCTGATGAGCTGCCCGGCTTGTCTATCGCCTCACGAAGGTTGATGCCTACATCAAAGGTCGCTGACGAGGCCAGCTCGGACATCACTTCGGCAAAAAGCAGGGAGTCGCTAGAGGCAAGATTCTCGGCCAGACCACGCTGACGCGCACGCTCGTCGTCTGTCATGCGGCGCTCAAGACGGGCACCCTCAAGATAGGCCTCGCTGCTGAAACCGCCCGCACGGCTGATGATGTCGCTAAGGCGTTCCGTGTTGGTGGTCATTGAGTAATAGCCGGGGAAGGTTACCTCTCCGTCTATGATGATGTGGCGGTTGGCGGCATAACCGGGACTGCGACGGATATATACTTCGTCGTAAGGCATCAGACGGAAGCCTTCTGACTGCAGCTTAAGGTCTTCTGAGATGCTGAAAGTGAAGGTCTCTGACAGTAGGTCGGTCTTGGATACGGCGTCTTTGTCACGGCTGCGGCGTACTACGTCGACACGGGACAGGGAGGCGTCGTCACGAAGACCGCCGGCCTGGAAGATAAGGTCTTCGATGCTGGTGTTGTCGGCATAACGGTAACGGCCGGGGAACAAGACCTCGCCGTAGATGCTGACGCTCTTGACGTCACCCATGTCGAAATGGCTCGGGATGTAAAGGATGTCGTCGGAGCGGAGCGGCTCGTCGGCTACGCTGCCGTCCATGATGCCTTTGATGTCGAGGGCCAGGTTGGTGCGTGTCTTGTCTGGGTTGGTGCGGCTCAATAGGGCACGCGAGGCAAAGGCGTCTTCCTTAAGGCCGCCGGCTGTGTTGACCAGGTCACGAACGGTACGGATCTCTGCGCCTATGCGGAACTTGCCGGCACGGTACACTGAACCGCGAACCTCGGCCATCATGTCAACGGTCTGAAGGATGGAGTCTACATATACACGGTCACCGTCCTTCATCTCAAAGGACGCACTCGATTCGGAGGATACGGTGTATATCTCACGTTCGTAGTCACCCATACGCATTACACGCAGGTCCTTGCGGTAGGCGTCCGAACGGAGGCCGCCGGCGTAGTCTATGAGGGTGGACAGTGTCTCGCCTGTCTTCATCTCGTAGAGCATGGGACGACGCACACGGCCGCTGATGCCTACAAGGATGCTGTGGGGGGATACCATGACGACATCGTTGTCCTCAAGGCGGATGTCTTCTGGAAGACGGCCGTTGAGGATGTAGTCGTACAGGTCTATCTCGGCTATCTTGCGGTTGCCGCGGTACAGCTTGATGCTTCGCAGCGAGCCTGTGCCGTTAAGGCCGCCGGCCAGGTAGATGGCGTTGAAGACCGTGGAGAAGGATGACACCTGGTAGGTGCCGGGGGTCATGACCTCACCCATGACGTTGACCTGGATGGAGCGGTTCTGGCCTAATGACAGACGGATGCTCGAGTTGGAGTCGGAGTCGGACAGGCCGGAATAGATCTGGCTGAAGACTTTCTTGATGTAGCTGTCGGCTTCGCTCACCGTGCGGCCGTTCAGATATACGGGGCCAAGGCCCTGGACCATGATGTTGCCGTCGGGGGAGATGACTTCACGGACGGTGCTCTGAGACGCGCCCCAGATGTCGATGATGACTTCATCACCGGGACCCAGTTGGTAATTGCGGGGAGTGGCCAGGTTGGTGCTCGGAGCAAACGTGAGGTCACGGCTGCTGAACAGGCTGTGGCCGTAGATCTCTGTACCGGAGCTGACGGAGGGACGCGACGTACCTGCCGGCTCCGTGAACAGGAACGACGAGGCTTCGGACAGAGAGGTGCCCTCGGACGATGAACCGCCGCCGTAGGACTCCAGCTCATCGGATGACTGGCCCGGAAGGCGGCTGCGCGACTGTTCCGTGGGAAGGACGTCACCGACTACGCCTGTAGAACGCTGCTTGGACATGCGGTCACGAAGACGCTCCAGCTGGAACGGCGTGACGCCGCGACGTTCCAGATTGCGGACTATTTCCTCCTGAGACACTCCATGGGAACGCTGATCGGATACGTACTGGATGATGCTCTCATCTGACATCTGAGCCTTACACAACAGCGAAAGGCTCAGAAACAACAAAAGGAAGGGAATCGGGCGTTTCATATCTTTGTTTCATCTTTTTTTTAGAACTTCTTGCCGCTGAAGACCGAGAACAGGGTTTTCAGCATGATCCACAGGTCGGTGAACACGGTGCGGCGGTCAAGGTACTCAAGGTCGTACTCCAGGCGCTTGAGCATCTTCTCCATGGTGTCCGTGTAGCCGTTGTAGATGGTGGCGTATGAGGTTACGCCGGGACGCATGAGGTAGATGTAGCGGTAGTCGTCGGTCTCGCGGTTGATCTGGTCGATGAAGTACTGACGCTCGGGACGCGGACCGACGAATGACATGTCGCCCTTCAGGACGTTCCACAGCTGAGGCAGTTCGTCAAGATGGTGCGCACGAAGGAATCCGCCGAATGGGGTAAGGTACATGTTGCGCTCCTCGGCATGACGCGGGATCATGCCGTGAGACTCTGCGTCAACGCGCATCGTACGGAACTTGTAGATGATGAAGGGACGGCCTTTGTACCCTATGCGCTCCTGACGGAAGATAACGGGACCGTCACTGAAAGACAGTATCAGAGAGAATGCAAGAATGAGGGGGGAAAAGACTATCAGGCCCAAAAAGGAGAACACTACATCAAACAAACGCTTGACTCACGGTAACTGTCTATACTGTAGTTCAACATCTATCGTTTTATTTTTATTAACGCGCACATAATGCAATAATTGTGTAATCACATCGAAAAAAAAGGATATGCCCTTCCTTGACATCCGAAATCATGACTACTTTTGCACAAGTTATTGGAAAATGCGCATCCGTTATTATTAAAGGACCCGCAAAGTTAAAACTAATTTACATTGAACAAACTTTTTTTAATATGAAAGCATACGTATTTCCCGGACAGGGTGCCCAGTTCTCGGGCATGGGTAAGGACCTGTATGACCAGTTTGACTGGGCAAAAGAGTTGTTTGCAGAGGCAGATTCAATTCTTGGATTCAAGATTTCAGACATTATGTTCAGCGGCAGCGATGAAGATCTGCGCCGCACCGATATAACCCAACCCGCAGTATTCATCCATTCTGTGGCTGTTGCCAAGTCACATGGTGCTGATTTCAAGCCCGATATGGTGGCAGGACACTCTCTGGGTGAGTTTTCTGCACTTGTAGCATGCGGTGCTCTCTCATTTGAGAGCGGTCTCAAGCTTGTTTCAAAGCGTGCCAACGCCATGCAGAAATGCTGCGAGAAGGTACCCGGCACAATGGCCGCTATCATCGGTCTTCCCGATGCCAAAATTGAAGAGATTTGCGCAGACCTGAACGCAAAAGGCATGGTGGTTGTTCCCGCTAACTACAACAGCCCCGGCCAGGTGGTAATTTCAGGCTCAAAAGAGGCTATTGCAGCCGCATGCCCCCTCATGACTGAGGCTGGTGCCAAGCGTGCCCTGCCTCTCGTGGTAGGCGGCGCATTCCACTCACCTCTCATGACTCCCGCCAAGGATGAGCTTGCTCTTGCCATCAGCGAGACACAGTTCAACACTCCGGTCTGCCCCATCTACCAGAATGTCGATGCCAAACCGCACGTAAATCCCGATGAAATCAAGGCAAATCTGGTAACCCAGCTCAACTCACCGGTACGTTGGACACAGAGCGTGCTCAACATGATAGCCGATGGTGCTGAAGAGTTCACCGAGTGTGGCCCGGGCGCAGTCCTGACCGGTCTCATCAAGAGAATCAGAGGTTGAGCCTTATGGAAAAAGCTGTCATCTACCAGATTTTTACCAGAGTATGCTGCAACAGCGGTGGAAAAAACATACCTGGCGGTGACATCAAGACCAACGGCTCAGGCAAACTGAACAGTTATACTCCCGTCGTACTTGATAATATCAAGTCGATGGGAGTTACTCATATCTGGTTCACGGGGCTCATTGCCCATGCATCTTGCACCAGCTACAAAGAATTTGGAATCCCCGTCTCGCACCCTGAAACCGTAAAAGGTGTTGCAGGTTCACCATATGCAATCCGTGACTACTATGACATAGACCCGGATCTGGCAGAGTCTGTTCCGGACCGTATGGCAGAGTTCCAGGCACTTGTTGACCGTGTCCATACGGCAGGCATGAAATTCATCATGGATTTTGTGCCCAACCATGTAGCCCGTGAATACCGTTCCGTCATGAAACCAAGAGGCGTAAAAGACCTTGGAAAAGACGATGACGTTAACCTCCATTTCTCACCCAAGAATAACTTCTATTACATGCCCGGCCAGACGCTTGGCGGACAGATAAACTGGGGAGAATACAAGGAGTTCCCGGCAAAAGCCACAGGTAATGACCAGTTCTCAGCAACTCCCTCATACTCAGATTGGTATGAGACTGTAAAACTCAACTACGGAGTTGATTATACAGGTGGTGGCAGGCATTGTTTCGATCCTGTTCCAGACACTTGGAAAAAGATGCTCCGGATACTGCTTTACTGGGCCGGAAAAGGGGTTGATGCTTTCCGCTGTGACATGGCAGAAATGGTACCGGTTGATTTTTGGCATTGGGCCGTTCCTCAGGTCAAGAAAGCGCATAATGACATACAGTTCATAGCTGAGATTTACAACCCCGGTTCATACAACTCATATATAGAATACGGTGGATTTGAATATATATATGACAAAGTGGGTCTATATGACACCCTCCGCGCCGTTGTAGAGTCACGTGAATCGGCCACAGCCATAACCCGTTGCTGGCAGCAGAATGGTTACAACGGTCCTCACATGCTCCACTTTATGGAGAATCATGATGAGCAACGCATTGCATCCCGATTCTTTGCCGGAAACGCTGTCAAGGGGCGTCCAGCCATGATAGTCTCAGCGCTTATGGACAGTTGTCCGGTGATGGTTTACTCAGGCCAGGAAGTTGGTGAACCCGGTATGGACCAGGAGGGATTCAGTGGACTGGACGGCCGCACCACAATCTTTGATTACTGGGCTCCCGATACCTTGACCCGCCTTTATAATGACGGCAAGTGGGATGATACAAGACTGACCCCAGATGAGAAGTCACTGAGACACTTCTACTCCACTCTGCTGGGTATCTGCAACAAGGAGAATTGTATCAAGACCGGCAAGTTCTTTGACCTGATGTACGTAAATCCGCAGTCATCGGATTTCAACCCGCACCGCCAATACGCTTTCCTGCGCTCAGATGGCAAGGATGCAATACTGGTTGTGACAAACTTCACTGACCAGCCGCTCTACAGCGCCGTCAACATCCCGCAGCACGCCTTTGACTACATGGAACTCAAGGCCCGGGATGGTGTTAAGGTTACGGATCTGCTCTCCGGGCAAACTTTCACCACAAACATCCACCCCGACTCCCCCATCCGCCTTACCATCCCCGCCCAATCAGGCGTAATCCTCAAGTGGCAGATTTGAAATAGGGGCACAAAGGGGACGGTTCTTTTTGTGCCCCTCTTCCAAGAGAACTTTTGGGGTATCAGTATCTGAAACTACGCGCTTCGCGCTATCCCTCCCATCCCTAATAAAACGCTCTGAAAGGCATGAGTAAACTCCTACCTTCTCCCGTTCACAAGCCCACGGGCGGCCATGGTTTCTGATACCGATATCCCAAAAGTTCTGTGCACCTTGAATTATCTTCAAAGGGGCACAAAAAGAACCGTCCCCTTTGTGCCCCTTTGCGCTTACTTTACTTGAAGCTGTCCCAACTCTTGATGGGGATATCGTTGATGTCTACTGTGCAGAAGGCATTGATGAACGAGCTGGCCAAGCGGGCGTTGGTAATCAGCGGGATGTTCAGATCAATGGCGGCACGACGGATCTTGTAGCCGTTGGTGAGCTCATGCTGAGTCAGATCCTTAGGTATGTTCACTACCATATCTATCTGCTTGTTGTGCAGCATTTCAAGAGCCTGAGGCTGCTGTCCCTCCTCGCTGGGCCAGTAAACGCGTGTATTGGCAATACCGTTCTCTTCAAGATACTTTGAAGTACCGCCGGTTGCGTAAAGGTTGAATCCCTTTGAAACCAGCATCTTAGCGGCATCAAGCATTGCGGCTTTCTGCTTTGCGGTACCGGTTGAGAGCAGAATGTTCTTCTGCGGAATACGATAACCTACTGAGAGCATTGACTCCAGGATGGCATAACGCTGGTCATCACCCAAGCAGCCTACCTCACCGGTAGATGCCATATCTACGCCCAGCACAGGATCAGCCTTCTGCAGACGGTTGAATGAGAACTGTGAAGCCTTGATACCAACGTAATCGATATCAAACAGGCTCTTCTCAGGTGCCTCTACAGGAATACCCAGCATGATCTTGGTTGCTATCTCAATAAGGTTGATCTTGAGCACCTTGCTTACGAACGGGAATGAACGTGAAGCACGCAGGTTACACTCAATTACCTTGATATCGTTCTCACGGGCCAGATACTGGATGTTGAACGGTCCGCTTATATGCAGCTCCTTGGCAATCTGACGGCTGATGCGCTTGATACGCTTAACAGTCTCTACATACAGTTTCTGCGGCGGGAACTGGATGGTAGCGTCACCTGAGTGTACGCCGGCAAACTCAATGTGCTCACTGATAGCATAAGCAATGATCTCACCGTCCTTGGCAACGGCATCCATCTCAACCTCCTTGGCGTTCTCAATAAAGCGGCTTACCACAACCGGATGCTCCTTTGATACCTCGGCAGCCAGCTGCAGGAATCTCTCCAGCTCCTCCTGGTTGCTGCAAACGTTCATTGCTGCACCTGAGAGCACGTATGAAGGACGCACCAGAACAGGGAATCCAACCTTCTCGATGAACTTGCCGATCTCCTTCATGGAGGTAAGCTCGCTCCACTCAGGCTGGTCAACGCCGATGCGGTCAAGCATTGCAGAGAACTTCTCGCGGTCCTCAGCGTTATCAATATCCTTGGCGCTGGTACCTAAGATAGGCACATTCATGGCGTCAAGCTTCATAGCCAGGTTGTTAGGAATCTGTCCGCCAGTTGATACAATCACACCGTAAGGATCCTCCAGCTCAATGATATCCATAACGCGCTCAAATGTAAGCTCGTCAAAGAACAGACGGTCTGTTACATCGTAGTCAGTACTTACTGTCTCAGGGTTGCAGTTGATCACGATGTTGCGGTAACCCTCCTTACGTACTGTATTCAAAGCCTGAACGCCGCACCAGTCAAACTCTACCGATGAACCTATGCGGTATGCGCCTGAACCGATTACGATGATAGACTTCTTGTCATTAAAGAAAGGTATGTCATGTGCACAGCCGTTATAAGTCATATAAAGGTAGTTGGCCTGAGCCTGATACTCACCTCCCAGTGTATCAATCTGCTTTACATAAGGAACAATACCCAAACCCTTACGCTTGTTACGTACGGCAAGCAGACCGGCCTGTGTACCCTGTTTCTTCTCCTCGCCTATGGCACGTGAAATCTGGAAGTCACTGAATCCCATCTTCTTGGCCTTACGCAGCATATCCTCGCTAAGAGCATCGATGCCCTTAACCTTATGCAACTGCTTAGACATGTCAACAATGCCCTTCAGACGGTTCAGGAACCACTTGTCAATCTTAGTCAGCTCATAAATACGGTCAATTGTGTAGCCCTCGCTGAAAGCCTGGCTGATAGCGAACAGACGCTTATCGGTAGGCTCCTTGAGTGCCTTGTCCAAATCGGCAAACTTTATGCTCTTGTTCTCAACGAATCCGTGCATGCCCTGGCCGATCATACGGATACCCTTCTGGATAACCTCCTCAAAGCTACGGCCGATAGACATGACCTCACCAACAGACTTCATTGAAGAGCCAATCTCGCGATCCACACCGTGGAACTTGCTCAAATCCCAACGAGGAATCTTGCAGACCACGTAGTCAACAGAGGGCTCAAAGAAATCAGTAGTAGTCTTTGTGATGGAGTTCTTAAGTTCATACAGATTATAACCCAAGCCAAGCTTACAAGCCACGAATGCCAGAGGATAACCGGTTGCCTTTGATGCCAGAGCCGATGAGCGGCTCAGACGGGCGTTAACCTCGATAACGCGGTAATCCTCACTCTGGGGATCGAATGCAAACTGGATGTTGCACTCACCTACTATACCCACGTGGCGGGCAATGCGGATAGTCAGCTCCTCCAGTTTCTGCACCTCGTGATGAGTAAGTGTCTGTGTAGGAGCAACAACGATACTCTCGCCGGTATGTATGCCCAGCGGGTCAAAGTTCTCCATTGAGCAGACAATGATTGAGTTGCCGCTCTTATCGTTCACGCACTCAAACTCAATCTCCTTCCAGCCCTTGAGAGATTTCTCTACAAGAATCTGCGGTGAGAATGAGAATGACTTCTCGGCCAGCTTGTTGAGTTCCTCCTCATTATTGCAGAAACCAGAGCCCAGACCGCCCAAAGCGTATGCAGAGCGGATAATAACCGGATAACCCAGCTCACGTGCAGCTGCGCGTGCATCGTCCATGGTCTCAACGGCATGACTCTTGATGGTCTGCACGCCTATCTCATCCAGACGCTTGATAAAGAGGTCACGGTCCTCGGTATCCATGATGGCCTTGACCTGGGTACCCAGTACCTTAACCTTATACTTGGCCAGAACACCGCTCTGCTCCAGAGCCACACCGCAGTTAAGGGCAGTCTGACCGCCAAACGCCAGCAGGATTGCATCGGGACGTTCCTTGGCAATAACCTTCTCTACAAAGAACGGGGTTACAGGATAGAAATAAACTCTGTCAGCAACACCCTCGCTGGTCTGTACCGTAGCGATGTTAGGGTTGATAAGAATGGTCTCAATGTTCTCCTCCTTAAGAGCCTTGAGAGCCTGTGAGCCTGAGTAATCGAATTCGCCGGCCTCACCTATCTTGAGTGCTCCTGATCCTAAGAGCAGCACTTTCTTGTATTTCTTCAATGCCATAGTAGCGGGGTGTTAGAGTTTTGAAACAAAATCATCATAAATAAACTTGGCGTCAGTCTTTACCTGATCGCTCTCTGAGTGGAACATCACGCCAACCCAAGGCTTGCGTGTGTTGTAGATACCCTCAACAGAACCGTCGTTAAGGTTCTTGAGATATACCTTCCACTGACCTACAACCGAATCCTCACGGATTGCGTAGTTATGGTTCTGAGTGGTTATGTAGCAGCGGTCAGTACCCACCAGCTGTACCGGCTGGTTTTGGGTGTGATGACCGAACTTGAGCTTGTATGTATCCATACCGCCGGCAAGTCCCAGCAGCAGGCATCCCATACCTATACCCAGTATCGGGGTATCATTCTTAGCCATGAACTTCTGCAGGGCTGTAACCACCTCACTGCAGTAGCTGGGGTTACCCGGACCGTCCGATATCACCAGACCGTCCATCTTTATCTTTGAGTAGTTATAGTTCCAGGGCACACGAACCACCTTGAGGTCCTCATTTATGAGACAGCGCACCACACCTGCCTTGACACCGCAATCTACCAGAACCACTGTCTTGGAACCGCCCTCATTATATGTTACAGGCTCCTTGACCGATACCTCCGGGAGCAGATTGGTGTATGCATATTCCTCAGGTTTCTGCTTACCGTCAAACAGTATCTTGGCGGTCATGCTGCCATGGTTACGGATGTGCTTGGTAAGCTCACGGGTATCAACGCCCTCTATGCCAACCACCTTTTCACGCTTCATCCAATCCTCAAGTGACTCCTTGGCGTTCCAGTGGCTGTAGAAATCACTCTTGTCGCTAACAATCAGGGCACGAGCCTGTGCATGCTCACTCTCTGCATTTGTGGGCAGTCCGAACTCATCAGCCGTCATGGGCTGAATTCCATAGTTACCAATGACCGGATAGGTCATAACAATGAGCTGGCCGCGTGATGCGGGCTCAGTCAGCAATTCCGGATAACCGGCCATAGCTGTATTGAACACAAGCTCTCCGCTTACCGGATGCTCGTATCCGAAAGACTCACCCTTAAAACAGGTGCCGTCGGCCAAAATCAGTGATACTGTCATCTTTGTTTTATGTTTGTTTTAGTCTCTATCCGCGTATGTAAAAAAAAGGAGAAACTGTAAAAAACAATTCCTCCTTCTAAAAAATATTTCTCTTGGAAACATTATCCCCACCGGCCTGCTTATGCTTTGGTGAGCAACTTATATTTCCTCTTTTTCTCAACATGCTGCAAAGTTACTGCTTTTCCTTCAATCACCACTAACTCTGCGTATAAGTTTTCAACAATTTTAGCATTACTATTATTACTTGTACTCGAATTTATAGACTATATAGTTGGTTCCAACAATCACGCCTGTTGGTTCATCCTTCTCAGTTTCTTTTATCTTATGACTAATACCATAAGAATCAACCGTATAGTCATATGACCATAAATATTCTGCTACATCTATTGAATAAGTTATTGTGATAGGGGCCCCGTCTGAATCACTTTCAATCGTTACATTATTACCTTTCAGCATACTTCCATTCGCCAGATCCAATTTGTAATATTTTTGCTCATAGTGATATGTTCCTGGAGATGGTTTATCAAAACTATCATTAACTCTACTCGTCGTATAAGAAAACACACCTAACTCAAAAAGTTTGTCATTAATTTTACCACAGTACCCAAGCCA
This sequence comes from uncultured Bacteroidales bacterium, assembly GCA_902763885.1. Taxonomy (GTDB): domain Bacteria; phylum Bacteroidota; class Bacteroidia; order Bacteroidales; family Bacteroidaceae; genus Colenecus. The sequence goes on from CACWTU010000006.1 coordinate 11,016, forward strand.
CATAGGAGCATATTCTATCTCTCCACCGGTGAAAATCAGCCAGTCCACATCTATATTAATTGCCGGATTCATATAATTATAACGGTATGGAATATCCGCCCCATTATCATTCATACTCAAATGAGTAAGAACACCATTTTCATGTTCAAAGCCATAACTCATATAATAATGGTTTGGTTCAGGTTCACCAGATAGAGGACCAGATGTCATTTTGGATACATAATCGCCATCATATTCAAAAACAACTTTTGTAGCACTACGTCCATTAGCTATTAGTGAATTTACATAACCACTATTATCCAATTGGAAAACAACCATGGTGTCATTATCTTCTGATTTGATAAGAATTGAACCATTCTTGGAATAATCGAGTTTGATAGAACGATCTTTTGATGACAAATTAGAAACTCTGTTCTGATTATCATAACTGAATGTAATGACATCTGATTCTATTATGGCAATTGAAGTATAGTTCTCAACATAAGATATACTTAGTTTGGATACGTTCTTCTTGATTACCGGAATAATAGGATTAGAACCTGCAGTATATGTTACACTATCCAAGTCTGAAATCAGATACTGCACTTTTGTTCCGTTCTTTTGGAACACGTTCATATAATACTGTGCCTTTGCTGGAATAGTTCCTACAAAAAGCAACAGGGTTGCTGAAAAACACAACAACGATGTTTTTAATACAATGTGTTTCATTTCTTTATGATTTTGCAACTTAATGATTCAGTGGTGATAATATATGTGCCTTGTGGCAATTCGGCTATACTGAACGTAACCGAACCGGCTTCATCGGCTTTGTAGGATTGCAAAAGCTTGCCATCAGATGTAATGAGGCGGATTGCGGCATCGGCTTCTAAACCTGATATGCTTACGGCGTATTCATCAAGAGTGATGCTGGCTTTGGAGGCATCAGACTTTATGTTTATTACAGCGTCCTCAACATCATCAAATGTAAACTTATTTACATTAGCCAATTCATAACGTAACTCTGTCTTGGTAGATGTTACTATCAGTTCAGTGTCGGTAAACGTAACAACAGGTTTGTCTTCAAACCCGAAACTGAACTGTTCTCCGTTCTTTTGGTGAACGGTAAGAGTGTTCTGAGCAAATACGGGGCATACTAACAGAGCACCCAATAAGCAAAGCGATAGTCTTCTCATAAATATACCTTTTATAATTTCCTACATTCCTACAATAATTAATCTACAAATATACAGTATCTTTCAGAAAAACAAAATGAGTCTCATTTTTATTCCGGGAGTATTTGTATATTCGCTGAGCAGAAATAATCATTGCTAACCTTATTGCATTATGAAAATAGGAATTATTGGAGCAGGCTGGATAGCCGACAAGATGGCCGAGACGCTTACAGGCCTGGATTGTTCAATGAAATATGCCATTGCGGCGCGTGACGCCGACAGAGCAGCTAAGTTTGCCAGCCAATGGGGATTTGAAAAATCATATGGTTCATACAGCGAACTTATTGAGGACCCCGATGTGGATCTGGTGTACATAGCTACGCCCCACTCTCACCATTTTGAGCATGCCAGCCTGGCCATAAACGCAGGCAAGCCGGTACTGTGCGAGAAAGCGTTCACAGCAAATGCACGTGAGGCCGATGCCCTGCTCAATCTTGCCCACAAGAAAGGCGTATTCATCACAGAGGCTATCTGGACCCGCTATATGCCGCTGTCAATGAAAGTAAAGGAGTTGCTTGACAGCGGAGCCATAGGCAAACCGCGTCTGCTCAATGCCAGCCTCTGCTATATGATGGAGTTCAAGGAGCGTATCCTTAGGCCCGATTTGTGCGGAGGAGCGCTGCTTGACCTTGGTGTCTATAGCATCAATTTCTGCCGCATGTACTTTGGAGCCGATGTAATAAACGAGACATCAAACTGCATCAAGGGCAGCACCGGAATGGATATGCACAACTCCATCAGCTGGTCATACACTGACGGGCGCATTGCAAATATCCAGTCCAGTGCCCTCTGCCTGTGCGGTAGAATCGGCCAGATATGCGGTACTGAGGGCTATCTGCTTGTAGATAACATCAACTGCCCGCAGAGCATCACTGTTTACAATGACTACAAACCTGTAGCACACTTTGACAAGCCTGCTGACCAGATAACAGGTTATGAATATCAGGTGCTGGCCTGCAAGCAGGCTCTGCAGAACGGCTGGCTTGAGTCGCCCTATATGCCGCATCAGGAAACCCTTGAAATCATGAAGATAATGGACAGACTACGCAAGCAGTGGGGCGTAGTCTATCCAATGGATTGATAGAGGGGCACAAAGGGGACGGTTCTTTTTGTGCCCCTATGATAATAACCCAAGGTGCACAGAACTTTTGGGGTATCGGTATGGGAGTTTCCCATTTGCAGGAGCTGAACTATCAGTTTGGGGAGCATTACCGGAGGGCGTAAGCGGAGAACCCACGGAAGATCCCGTTAAGAACGGCGCATGTTTGAGGAACGTTACACACCGAAGGTGGGTAAAAGTCCGAGTTCGACGTTTAGGGTCTGGAGGGGTTCGTAGTAGCCTGGAGGTGTTGTCTCCCCAAACTGATAGTTCTGCGTAGTTTCAGATACTGATACCCCAAAAGTTCTCTTGGAAAGAGGGGCACAAAAAGAACCGTCCCCTTTGTGCCCCTGGGTACCCCTTTGTGTTAGAGAGGTTTGTAGGTAAAGGATTCCAGGGTGGCGGAGCCGTCCAGGAAGTAGGCGGGACGTAGGGCAAAGAAGCCTTTGTAGGTGTTGTGGTGATAGGTTGATACATCTATATCCTTGCAGACCTCTGTCCAGTTGTTACCGTCATTACTGCGCCATACAGTAACCAAGTTACGGTCATTCTTTATACGCACGTACAAATTTGAGCCGGCACTGACCGGATAACGTACGTTCATTTTGGGTTGTACCAACGCGGGTTCAACCATAGCCATCTGGGAATCGTAACCCTGTAAGCCTATGTATGCATCCTCACTATAAAATAGGTAGAGGCCGGCACGTGAATCCTGGCCAATGTTGAACTTGGCTGTAATCTCGTATGATGCATCAACGGCGGTGGTGGTCATAAGGGTGCCGTTGTCAAAGCCGGGCTCCCACTTAGCCCACATGATGGGGTTCTCATAGTGGCGCAGATAGTCATAGTCCTGCAGGCCGCCGTTCTCCCATTTGGCGCCGTCTTTCTCGGCCAGTACGGGCCAGCCGTCCTTGGTCCAGTTGACGCTCTCGATGATGGTGCTGCGGCCCAGAGTGTGGAATCCGTTGCGATATGCATGATAAACTATGTACCAGTTGCCTTCAGGGTCATCTATAAGGGTTCCGTGACCTTTTGACCACCATGCTTCATCTGCCGAATAGGTGTGTACGAGCGGATTGTGGGGGCTATTCTCCCATGGACCGGTTACAGATTTGCTGCGTGCCACCACACACATATGGCTGGTTACAGGACCGGCTGTGCCACCCTCTGCGCTAACCAGATAATACCAGTCACCGCGCTTGAGTATCTTGGGTGACTCCAGCCACATACCCTCAGTCTCCCACTCCTCAGGATACTGCCAGGGGTCATAAACCTTCCTGTTTGGACCGGTTATTGAGAGACCGTCATCAGACAGCGGAGCCACGTGACCGTCATTTGTATAGAGGTAACGTTTGCCGTCAGCATCAATGGCATGACCTGGATCAATTCCGCTTACACGCAGTTTAATGGGTTCACTCCAAGGACCTTCCATCTTATCGGCAGTGACCACAAAGTTCTCGCCGCTACTGGTGGGATAATAGATGTAGTACTTGCCGTTAACCTTGCAAAGGTCAGGAGCGTAAATTGAATAGTCATGGCCCTGCACCGCACGTGCTATAGGCTCCCAATGCAGAAGGTCTGTGGAGTGCCATATAAGTAGTCCAGGATAATAGGTAAAGTTTGAATGGGTCATATAGTAATCATTACCGTCACGCAGGATGGTGGGATCCGGATAATCACCCGGGAATATACACACTTTGATGGGAGCTTTCTGCTCCTTGCAACCTGCCATAAGCAGAGACAATGCGGCCACAGCCATAACAACAAACTTCTTCATAATAGGATAGTGATTCTCAATTCTCAATTTTCAATTCTCAATTAAATTATTGATCGGATTAGCATAAATCCCCAAAAATATATCCCCCAAAGTAGGATCATCACTGTATTTATTAAGCTCCGCCATACGAGCCACAAAGGCATCATACTGCTCTTGGGTGTAACGATCAGAGTAGTGGGTGTTACCGTAGCGCAAATCATGTGCAATGTATGCATTCGGGAACAGACGGTAGTCACCGCAGATACGGCGGTCTATCAGTTGAGCCACTTCACGATGGAACTGAACATTTGGCACGTCACTCAACGCTTCCAGCTCCTCACGGCGCAGCGGATCGCATATCTGGAAGTGTACCCTGCCCTTGTCCTGAATTATTCCGGTAAGGATGCTGTTAAGGTCCTCACCCGGTTTCTTTATGTAAGGTTCACCGTTACGGGATTCATACAGTTCCAGAGCCTTAAGTATGTCACATGACTCCCACTCGTATGAGACCGATACGGGAACGATGTTGAGCTCATCAAGCGCATCCACACGATCCTTGGGGCCGCTCATGCCGAACATCTTTATCACGCCTTGGTCTGTACGGTCAATACCGTCTTTGGTGCGGCCGTTACGCTGTGCAATCCAGACAGACTGATGCTTTTCTGTAATTGCATATCGGATATATTCTGACAGATGGACCGATGTGGTGTAGAGATCGCGCGGGTTACGTCCACGGTCCACACGGAACATCTTGTTGCTCTTGCCAATATCAACCACCAGTTCGCCCTGCATAAGGTTGGAGCCGAAAGTTATCTCACCCGTATCATGACCGCCGTCCCTAAACAGCGCATACATTAGGATACATGAATCCAGTACTATATCCCTATGGTTGCTTATGTACAGATACCGTTTTGACGTATCCAGTTTCTCAATACCTCCCAGTGTAAATTCCGATATAGTACCCTCAATGACCTGTTTGTTCAAAGGGATCATGGCTCCGTACTGGAAGTCATATATGGTCTTGAAACTGCGTACCTTTTCAGCAGCCTCTTCAACAGTCAGTTCAGGGAACACGAACTGCGCCACCAGCGGGAATGAACTGTTGGATGCAATGCGTTGCATCGCAGCGGGTATCTCCTCGTCACGATACGGACGGATATCATCAAATTTGTGGTAATCTGTCATTTTCTTTGGTCTATGAATTTAACCGGTTTACGGCCTGTAGGCGGATAGTTTATTGCATGTATCTCATCCACAGCACAAATCTCAATCTCGGGAGCCACACGTATGCGTGAGCGGAAACTGTCCTTGAGTTCCTTGACCACATCAAATCCCGGGTTATGCTTGAGTCCTATCTTTACAAGAACGTCATCTGTTCCAGCCTTGCTGTTACGCACAATCACCACATAATTCTCCACATAATCAGTGTTGTCAAGCACATCGTTGATGGCTGGCGGATAGAGTGTGGTACCCTTAAGCTTGATCATATTGTTCTTGCGGCCCAAAAGCGGCGACAGCCTGTATGACCATCTGCCGCATCGGCACTGCTCCACATGCTTGCAGGCAATGTCACCTGTACGGAAACGCAGCAGAGGCATACCCTCAACGCCAAGTGTGGTAACCACCACCTCACCGGGCTGACCATCGGCCACAGGCATACCGTCCTCACCTATAATCTCAACGATTATAAGCTCCGGATGTACATGACCGCCCATGCCGTACTCACACTCACTGAATGTGGCACCCATCTCTGTCGATGAATATGTAGCAAAGAGCTTTACCTCGGGCCACTTTTCATGAATCTGGCGGCCCAGCAGGTTGAGCTCAAAGTTCTGGTCACGCAGCCCCTCGCCAATGCCTATGATACGGCGTATGCTGCTTGAGCGGTAATCTATATCATGCGTTTCAGCGTAATCTATCAGTTTCAGTATGAATGAAGGGACGCACATGATGGCATCGGGATGAAAACGGCGGATAGTATCCCACTGCAGTTCAGGGATGCCGTTGCCCACACGGATTACACCTGCGCCCATCTCCCTGAGTCCAAGGAAATAGGCCATGCCCGCCATGAAACGTTTGTCAAGCGTGGTCATAAGCTGTACGACGCTCTCATCAGTCAGTCCTGCGCACTCAAATGATTTCTTCTCGTTATATGCCAGACGCTGGAGGTCCTTCTCCGTGCAACCGAACAGGACAGGGTCGCCAAGCGTACCGGATGTTGTTATGTAGTCAACAATCTTTTTCTTGGGCACACAGCAGAAATCATCATTATAAAGCTGCAGGTCTTTCTTTTCTGTGAACGGGATACGCGTAAGATCCTCCAGTTGTACTATCTTGTCTGTGTTTATCCCATAACTGTCAAACAGACGCCTGTAATACGGTGAATGCTTCTTGAGATAAAGCAGATGCTTATGCAACAGGTCCTCCTGAAAGGCCTTTATCTCTGCAGGTGATGAAAACTCTATATCATTCATATAATCCTCTAAGCCAAATCAAAAACTCATCTCTCCATTTACGGCACTCAGGGGAACCGTAAATATCACTCACTCCGAACCCGTGCTTGCCGGTCTCATAAAGTATATACTTATGGTTTACACCTGCATCGGTCAGAGCTTTGTCCAAAATTACTGAATTATGCCAATCTACAACAGGATCGTCCTTACAATTTATCAAAAACACGGGCGGACAGTCATCGGGGATGTTATCCTCGATAGACATCATATCCCGTTTTCTGCTGCTGTAAACGCCCCACTCTCCCAGCAGTCCCCTGCGGGAACGCCTATGGGCATACTCCCCATTCATGGTGACCACCGGATAAATGGCACCCACAAAATCAGGTCTCAGAGATACTGCAGAGGGACCTTCCGGAAGGTTGGTATAATCCGTACCGCTGAAACAGGCCGATGACAACGCCATATGTCCTCCTGCCGAAAACCCCATCACGCCCACACGCTGCGGATCTATACCCAGACTGTCGGCGTTCTCACGTACATAACGGATGGTACGCTGGATATCACATATCATATCAGGATGTCTGCGGCCACGGAACAGAAAACGGTAATGCCAGATGAAGGAACCCAGCCCGGCGGTACGGTACTGAAGCAGCACCGCGTTTACACCATTGTCACGAAGCCATTCAGCCACCTCTATACCTTCACCCTTTACATCCAGCCAATGGTAACTGCCGCCGGGACATACAATAACCGTCGGTGCATTACGGCTGTCATCTGCCAGATAAGGCGTAACCTTAACCTCATCGGCATGCTTTTCCAGTCCGGCCCAAGGAGTAATTGTCCTGCTGCTCGGGATTATGACTGCCAAAAAAGAGAATAGCAGGCTTGTCAGCATCACTTACCCAAGAGTTTCATAATCTCCTCCCGATCCATCTGACGGTACTTGTGCTGTGGATCGGCATTGAAATCCACCACAAAGTACTCCTCGTCATAAAAAGACAGTTTGGAGTTTGTATTGGGATTACATTCTACATAAACAATTTCACTCAGGTTCAGGCCTTTAGCCTCACAAATCTGATCAGCCAGCTTCTGTCCGGCATAGGTAACTGATGTACCCGGATTATCCTGATACAGTTCCGTCACAATGACGAATGTCTTGCCCTCAAACGTACGTATCTTGAGCCCGCAGGATGAAGGCATATCCCATTCACCTTTAAAGGCAAATATCTCATCATAATAGTCTGGTGATACTTTCATGAATTTACTGTTTTAATGTTTCTTACTACATCCTTACCGAATGACTTGTTGGCCAGGCGGCGGTCACGCGGACGGTATGTACCCTCCTCCATCTCACGCAGGGCCACGTTGCAGAACAGACGGAACATTTTCTGCTCCTGGCTCTCATCGGCATAGAAACTCTTCCATGCGTAGTCATAGAGTTCCTGCAGGCGCTCCGGGCTCATGTGCTTGGGCTGGAACACCACCTGACCGGCATTGTAATGGTTCCAGTCAAAGTCAAAGATACGGCCCTGACGCAGCAGGTCATCATATCCCTTGGTATGCGGGAACGGAGTCATTACGGTAAACTCAGCAAGGTCAAGGTCAATCTCACCTAAGAAATCAATCAGACGCTTTATGTCATCCTCGGTCTGGTTGTCCAGTCCAAGAAGTATTGTGCCCTCCACGCCTATTCCGTAATCATGATAACGCTTTACGCGCTCCTTGATGTAGTCCGATGTATCATAAACGGCCTGATAGACATACCATGCGCCTGCCTTGGCTGCCAGATCAAGCACCTCAGGGTCATCCTCAATGGTATGGCTTATCCATTTCTTCTTGAGCGGGGCAATGGCTGTAAAGAGCTCTTTCTCCCACTCCTTATTCTGTGCCAAAGAGTTATCTACAATAAACAGACGGTTGTTCTCAATGGCAGCCATATCCTCAACCACCTTGTCTATGGGACGCGGACGGAACTTGCGGCCGCCCAGATATGATACGGCGCAGGGATAGCAGCTGAACCTGCACCCGCGGCTGGCATGAAACAGATCCACCATCTGAACGCCCTTGTGGTTATAAAGCTCACGCTTGTAGAGGTCACGACGGCACGGACCTACAGACTCAATGGGAGGCATATTACCCATATAGTTGTATATCTTCTTGAGCTTGCCGTTTACCCAATCCAGCATCACCTGCTCTGAACGGCCCTCAGACTCTCCCAGGAACACGCTATCTACGTGATTGACCATCTCCTCAGCATGAAGCATGGTTGAGATACCTCCGGCAGCAACCAGTTTGCCGCGCTTGTGATACTCATCAGCTATCTCCCATCCGCGTTTGACCTGAGTGCTAAGCATCATAGAGAGTGCCACGCCGTCACACTCTTCATCAAAATCTATAGGCTCAACGTTCTCATCGGTAAATGACACATCCACCCATTCCGGTAACGTGGCGGCAAACGCCACAGGCCCGTGAGGCGGCAGGTTAAAGGTTGTCTGGCCTCTCAGTTTCTGCCACTTGGGGTATATGAGCTTAAGCTTGAAAGTGTTCATTTCGTCCTTTATATTACTTGTTTGCTATTACTTCTTTTATTCCGTTCAGTACGGAATCATCTGCAAATATAGTCTGAATGGTTTCAATTGCAGTCATCGGCACTCCACCAATTCCATGCATATTTACATTTTGTCCTGTAAGCAACAGGTTTTTGACCTTTGTCTTGATAGGAATAATTGATGCCGCCATGTTGCCGCAATCCTTGAAAAGGCCGTATGCACCGGCTCTGCGGGTACCGAACCAATCCCTGAATGTAAGCGGTGATGAGGCGAATATATCATCTGCCGCCTCCCTTATTCCCGGGAAACATTTCTCCACGAGAGCCAGGACCCTCTCCGTACGCTCCTTCTTCCATGTCTCGTATGATACTCCACGGCGTCCGGAACGGGTGTTCTCCCACTCCTTCACCTCTTCAAAGTCCATAAGGCAGTAAACCGTCATGTGTGAAGCCCATCCGTCGCGGCCCTCGGCAAAGAAACAGTTTGCGCCATGAGGCCAAGCCCCTGTCTCATACCGGGCCATCTTCCATGTATTCTCCATGCTGTCAATGACAGATACAGGATGACCGGGAAAACGTACCGCACCAGACTTAAGCTTGATGAATACCTTGAAAGCCGATGCCGTATCAGGAATGCTCTCTATACGGTTACAATAACCTGTGGTGAAGGCTTTACCGTCAATCATCGGAATAAGCGAAGACGGATGGATGTCACTGATATACCAGTCACCACGATATTCATTACCTGCCTTGTCTGCCACACACTCCACATTCATGTCCGATACACGGACAGATGTCACCTCACATCGCGTCAGCACACGGCCTCCGGCATCTTCTATCACACTCTTCAGAGCCTCAGCCAACTGTCCGGAACCGCCGTCAAACCAACAGGGGTTCTCCATGAAAAGAGCGGAGATCATTATGTGAATATATGCAGGTGAATGTCCCGGGATACCGGAGTATAACGGATTTACAGATGCCAGGAGAGCACGGAGTTCCGTATCTTTCACATACTTGGCTATGAAAGCATCGGCAGGCATAAAGAACTCAGGCGAGTGGTTATCATTACTGCCCAGGCTCTCTAAATAGAACAGCTTTTCCTCATGCGATATACGGAACACGGCATCTACATATTGCCTTATGTTCTCTTTCTCATGCGGGAACAAACCTGACAGATAATCCACAAAAGAATCTCTGCCTGCAGGCAGATTATATGTGCGTCCGCTATCGGCATATCTGACACTCAACATCAGGTCTGAACGGCGAATGCGTAATCTGTCCATTATTCCTAAATAGCGGCAAATGCTGTTCAGTATTCCTCCTTCATTGAAACCTCCTGCCACATGCATTCCGGTCTCATAGGTCTCACCGCCACGTACAAATGTCTGCAGTCCGCCACCTATGCTGCTGTTTTTCTCAAGCACGGTAACCCTGATACCCCGTTTAGCCAAGAGAGCTCCACAGAACAAGCCGCCCATTCCTGCACCTATTATCACCACCTCCATAATCAGCTCTCCTTTATCACTTTTAGGTTATCAGGAATATCATCATATTCAGTCTCAAGCTTATAGCACATATCAGCATACCATTTCTCATAGAACTTATGGAATGTCTTGGTACGCTCTCTGGCATCGGCCCCCCAGCTCATATCATCTGGAGCTACACGCTTGCCTATGGTGACGGTGATATGTCCGGGACGGAGCATGAACTCCTTTTTGGGCAGAGCATAGCCCACCCCGTGCAGACATACAGGCAATATATCGAGACCCAGTTCCTGGGCCAGATGGAAAGCACCTTTATGGAAACGCAGTATGGAACAATCCACTGAGCGAGTACCCTCAGGGAATATGAGAATGGAATATCCACGTTCTGCAAGACTGCGGAAACGGGGCATGTATTCCTCAATGCCCTCAGCTGCAGGAACAAACTCGGCACGTCTTATAAGCGCGCCATAGATAGGATTGTGCCATACCCAGTCATTGGTAACGACTATCATCCTGGGGGTAAGCATAAGCAGACACATAAGGTCCAGATGTGACTGATGGTTGCTTATTATCACCGCCGGTTTACTGAATGTCTCACCCAAGCTGTTGTCAAAAGTAAAGTTCACGGCAGGAACCCTACGTATCACCAGATTGGCAAACCTGTAAAGCAGATTATGGAGAAAGCGGTCTTTCCACTCACGCTTACGGCCTATGAATATCACCAATACCACAGGAGTGCAGACAATGACCGATATCAGCAGGAATCCGAACGCCCAGACACTGCGCAGGATACGCATTATCGTAACAGGCATGGCGCGCACCTTACCGTCCTTCATGGTCATCCAACGGTACAGCCACTCAGGCAGGAAATGCGCCATGACCACCACCACGAACATTCCCAGCATGGTAATCTCTGCCAGCGAACGCATAGCCGGATGTCTGGCAAAGATGAGGGTTCCAATACCTATGAACATTATCACCGCCGATATTATCACACTCTTGCGGCGCTCATCGACAGTCCTGACACCCGTTTCGTACTCATGCATCAGGCCTTCAGTGATAAAGATGGTATAGTCATCACCCTGACCGAAAATGAATGTGGCCAGTATTATGCTTACTATATTGAACTGGATGCCCAGCATATTCATTATGCTCAATATCCATATCCAGCCTACTGTAAGCGGAAGGAAAGATATCAAAGCCAGTTCCAGATTCCTGAACGATATCCAAAGGAATGCGAACACGATGAATCCGCACAGGAACAGCACCGTATTGAAATCATCGGAAAGTGACTTTACCAGTGACGCCATCACCTGGCTCATATTGACAGGAGTGACATCCTGAGCCGATACTATCTCAGGCTCTGAGTTCACTGACTCCATGAACGGATCAAAAGCGCCCTCCTTGAATCCCTGCTCACGTGCCTCTTCACGGAGTTCTGTCAGCACCGATGCATGATCCTTCCAGAATTCTGTCCAACGATGCCTTACAGCCTCCTTGTCAGATTCCGGAGCAAGCATATCTGACAGGACAGACAGGCGTTCAGCACCTGCATCACCCACGCTGCCGGATATGAACTGCAGATCCTCCTTCTGCTGGGCAGTCATGTAGTTGATATGGTTCAGGTCAGTATCAAACTTGCTGCTGCCACCCCATATCAGCATTGCAATGGTAATGAGAATGACTATCGGAGATATTATGCGGCACAGACGGCTGCTGCCGGTGATGGGCTTCTCTTCAACCTGGACCTCATCTTTTGCGGCTTTCACCCCGGCTTTGGCAAATACGGGAAGGAACACCAATGAGAAGATTATGGTACCGGCCAGCATGAATGATCCGAACAGGGCCAGGTCATGCATGGCCTGCGCCTTGAGGAATAGCAGACAGAGGAATGCACTCACAGTGGTGATGTTGCCCACAAGCAGCGGCATTACCATCTCAGCTAATGATTCACGGTTATCGGCCGTATCACGCAGTGAATGCAGGAAATGCAGCGGATAGTTGGCCGCTATGCCTACTATAACCGACCCAATTCCTATGACTATTATCGATACCGAATCTTTGATGCAGCCGATAAGACCCAACGCAAACAGCGCACCAAACAGAAGCGTGGCGGCTATCCAGAGTATGTAATCCAGACGCTTGAATGAGAACCACAACACGGCCAGGATACCTATGATGGCCAGTGATACGGCCAGGATGCTGTCTTTTTTTATTCTATCGGCATTGGTTACGGCTATCACCGGAGCACCTACGGCCGATACGCGGATACCGGTCTGCGCCTCCACCTGGGCAGCTGTCTCATCAATCATCTCCACCAGCTGTGCGTTACGCCCCGACTCACTCTCACCAAAGGGTGATTCAAACAGCAGCAGGCCTGCAGGTTCAGAGCGGTGCAGGATATGGCCGTCAACCAGACGGTATCCCCCCTCACTGCCTATATCGGCCAGACCTTTCAGCACATCACCGAACAGGCCCAGAGGGTCATAAGGTATCGTGCTGGCCGTAAAACTGCCCGTAAGCATCTGCAGGGAACGTTTATCGGCCTCAAGGCTCTGCCTTACGTATCCGGGCTGTGACAGGAGTGAATCCATGCGTCGGTAATCGGCCTCAGTAAGGAAACTGGGATAATGCTCCTCAACGAACTCTATCAGTTCAAGCGCCATTGACTGGTCAGCTTCAGCACTCATGTCCGGAACAAGCTCCAGAGTGTCTTTCTCAAACCAGACATCGGCAAACAGCTCCATGGCGCTTATTATATCATCGTCCGGTGTACCATCATCGGCGCGGAATATGACCGCTATGCTGTTCTGCTGTGATATCTTCTCCATGAATTCAGTCTGACGACTGTCAGAACGGTCTATGGGCAGGAATCCCGCAATATCCTCCTCATAATGCAAGCGGCACAGTGACAATACTGAAAGAGCCACAATGACGGCCACTATCAAGGCTGCCAACCCCTTGCGGCACTTGAGCCGGTCATATATCCTCAGAAAGAAATCAACCATGGCTCTTATGCTTTATCTTTCTGACCAATGCCGCCGGCGCACCATAAAAAAGCGCGCCAAAGCAGAGCAGTGTGTTCAGGACAGAGATCCTGAAAAAATCCCGGAACGGGCGGAAATGTGACACCCGCTCTCCGGCTGGGGCATACCAGACGCGTACCGGCACCGTCTCCACCTGTACGCCATGCCATGCCGCAAAGACCAGAAGTTCCAGTTCTGCCTCATATCGGGATGTCAACAGCCCCATTCCGTACAGCGCATCAAGCGGATAGATACGGAATCCGGATTGTGTGTCATCCAACTTCTGAGCCGTCTGCAAACGGAACCAGAAGTTAGAAAACCTGTTGGCAAACGTATTCTGGCGAGGCATATTCTCACTTGTAAGATTACGGCATCCCACTATTATACAATCCGGATGCTCATGAGACATTCCGGTAAGCGCGGGAATATCCTCAGGAAAATGCTGCCCGTCTGCATCCATGGTAATGGCATGGGTATAACCGTTCTTACAGGCATATTCCAGCCCTGTCTTAAGGGCCTTTCCCTTGCCTGAGTTACGTTCATGGGTAAGCACTTTTATGTCAAATCCGCATAACTCAGATTCCGTGTTGTCCGTACAGCCGTCATTTACCACAATCACGTCAGGGCATACCTTAAGGGCACGCTCCACCACAGCAGCTATAGTGCCGCTGTTATTGAAAGTGGGTATTATGACGCAGTATCTTGACATCTCAGAAAGCTTCTCTTACAAGAAAGACTGAAAACTTGAGGAACACATCAGCGGTATTCTCTCTGCGGACAATAACGCCCTGTGCCCTGACACCACCCTCCTCTTCACTTACGGAGCTGAACAGCACGGATATACTTCCGTCACTCAAGGGCGATATCATATTCGTAAACTTGACGTTCTTTATCTTCCTGATGAACAAAGACATACCCTCCTGCTCTGAAAGTATCTCCTGAATCATCTGCAGGATACATACTCCGGGAGTTACAGGCTGTCCGGGAAAGTGTGCCTTATAAATGAGATGGTCAGGATTCAGTATCACGTTGAACCCTGACTGTCCCTGCGGCAACCCCTCCATACGGGACTCTATCCTGAAGAAATCACCATTCAGCCTCATAGTCACCGTTAAGTTTCACATTGCTTACCAGAATCTCCGTTATGCCTCCTGCTGAATCATTCATCACAAGCCGGCGTAGTAACCGTGTCTGGGGATCAAATCCCAGTTCAATCTGATCAAATATCTTCTTCATGTCACGGCGCACCGGTATGAGCACGGCTTTCCACTCGTCGCCCGTATCAGTAACAGTCACCTTGAAGGTCCGCTTGTCCTTGAGCAACTCACCCGACATACAACCAAGTATCATGTCCGATATGCTCTTGTACAGCCTTCCAATATCTCCATCAAGTTCGGCCTCATCAAATCCGGCAACTATGTTCTTTCCGTCAACCTTGAGTATCCACTTGTAAGGGTCATTATAATTCAGACAGAATCTGGACGGCTTGATAAAAAGCATTGTCCCGTATGATTTGGAGGGCTCTTCAATAAAAGGTGTGCGCCTGGTCTGGGCAACGTCACACTTCAGGGAGTTTATCCCGGAACAAGCCTTCACTATGCTCTCAGTCATCTCATCCACAGGCTGAGTTTCCTGTAGCGTAACCGCACCCACTCCCACTGCAAGAAGCAGCACCAAAAATGTGATTATAATATTTGTCTTCTTCATATCATCTGCTTATTAATGCCGCACCTGCCAATATAAGGCCGATGCCTATCCAGCGGCCAACGGGAATCTGCTCACCAAGAAAGGCCATGGCGCCCAGCATTCCGAACACAAAGCTCAGGCAACTGAGAGGATAAGCCACACTAAGCGGGAAGTTCTTCATTATGTAGAACCACAGCACCGTAGCACCGCCCATGGAGAGACCGCAGCCAAGCCACCACCAGTTTGTCATCTCCTTGCCAATAAAACGCCAGAAGCCCTGATACTGGCTCATATGGTTCAGAGCCAGCTTCATCATAAGCTGACCGGCAGCCAGCAGAATGCTCTGCAGCAATGAATATGGTATTATCTTCCACATACCGGTTTCAGTAATGAGAATGAATAATGACGTCCCTCAACCACATTGACCACCAGGATACCCTTGCTGCACTCCACCGGTTTACCCGATGCTGAGAGCACAGCCGGAACCTTCCCATTGCGTAAGCAGCTTGCAGCCGCATAGAATCCCGTGGCCGATGATGAGAAGTTCACCCCGAACAGGTGCTTGTATCTTAATTGCGGAACACCCGGAAGCATGGCATCCAGGAATCTGTACCATGAATCGTTCTCACTGTTACCGCTCATGCCCGTCATGACAGCGTCTATGCCGTCATCGGTCATATCTGCAAGAACCTTACTGAGGGTATTCTCTGAAGGGGTATCAAACAACTTTACACCCTCCAAGGTGCAGTATGCACTATCACCCTCTGACGCCAGAAGTACCGATACGGCAGCCTCACTGCATATCTCGCCCTCCTTTACGTGACCGGCCTTGCGTACAAAGCCTGAGAACACAGGCGACATCTCATCGTGGCTGCCCACAAGAGCACTCCGTATCCTGCCTATACGGAACTGCATCCAGGCATCATACAGGGCGCTGTCAAACGAGAAGCCCTTCTGTGAATATGTAGAGTTGTATCCATGACAATGGGTATGGATTCCAATCAGTGATGATGCCGTATTGTGTGTGGACTGCATGAACTGCGTGGGTTTGAGCAACTGCTCACCCTCACGCACAAGCGCATCCAGGAAAAGTTCCGTATTCTCAATGCTGCCGAATCCCGTACCTGTTATAATAGCATCGGGATTATCAATTCCACCCTCATGTAATGCCGACAGTGATGTAGCCAGCGCACGCTTGAGAAGCTTGCCCATACGGCGTGCATCGCCGGCCGATATGAACTGCTTGAAATCAGGATCAACGGCACGAACATAATCCTCATTATATGACAGAGGATTCTCCATCCACTCCTCCAGCAGCGGAGCCTGGATTGATATCTGCTTGGCAGACAAAATTTTAACAGACTTGTTTTCCATAATCATTCCACTGCCGATATTACCAATGATGAATCATTGCCGCCAAAACCGAACGAGTTGCAAAGCACATGACGCAACCTGCAACCCTTATGCAGATCCATGTTAGGCACGATGCCTTTCTCCATAGGATGCTCAAAAGCGTAGTTCACTGGTATGAAACCGTTCCTCAATGCCAGAATGCATATGACAGTCTCAATTGCTCCCGATGCACTTGTGGTATGACCTGTCATGGACTTGGTCGATGACACCGGCGGCAGATCCTTGCCAAAGACACGCATCATAGCCTGGCTCTCACTCTCATCATTATTGGGAGTACCGGTGCCATGAGCGTTCACGTAATCTATATCCCCAGGCTTCAGGCCAGACTCCTTAAGAGCCTTTGTCATAGCCAGATATGCACCTTCGCCGTCAGGTGATGAGGCGGTCTGGTGGAAAGCGTCGCAGGCATTGCCGTAACCAGAGAGACGCGCCAGGGCCTTGGCGTTTCTTGCTGCGGCATGACCGGCCTCCTCAAGCACCACAAAGGCTGCACCCTCACCCAGATTCAGTCCTGCACGTTCCGCATCAAACGGACGGCACTGGCTGTGATCCAGAATCATCAGTGAGTTGAAGCCGTTCAGGTGAAACTTGGTTATACACTCCGAACCTCCGGCTACAACGATATCGGCCTCACCCAGACGTATCATATCAGCCGCCATCTCAATGGCGTTTGCTGCCGATGAACATGCCGTGGATATGGTGGTTATCATCTTGAAACGGCCAAACCTGTCAGCAATCATCTCGGAGCATGAACCGCAGTCATGGGTGCCGATGTAAGCGTTACGAGTGTCATTCTCAATGAAATCCAGGTAGTACTGCTCACTCTTGTCCATGCCGCCTACGGTAGTACCGTTCACAAAACCGCACTCCTTAAGCTCATCACGGCTTAATCCAGCCTTCCCAAGAGCCTCATGCAGGGCTATCATTCCCATCAGTGCCGTACGTGTGGTAGGAGTGCCGGGAGCTATGCCCATAAGGCGCTCCATCTCCTCATCGGACAGTTTGACCTCACCTACGGGAAACTCCGTATGCCCGGTCTTGAGATACTTGAGAGGCCCCACTCCGGTACGTACCTTGAGGAGCGAATCAAGAACCTGTCCGCAATCCTGGCCTATGGCACTTACTATGCCGCAGCCGGTTATCAGCACTGATCTGTCCTGCATTTATCTGGTGCGGTTTTTCTGAATGTAATCAGCCATCACATTGATGGACTTGAATATCTCCTTACCCTTGGCAGGATCCTGCAGCTTGATGCCATAGTTCTTCTCCATGAGCACTATAAGCTCAAGGGCATCAATTGAATCAAGGCCCAAACCTTCACCGAACAGAGGAGCGTCATTGTCAATCTCCTCAGGTTTGATGTCTTCAAGATTAAGAACCTCAATAATCTCCTGCTTCAGCTTAAGAATCATCTCTTCCATAATATCACTTATTGTTTAAAATGTTAATCATCCGTTTAAGTTGTCCCTCTATCCAGCCGGTATCGGCAGCATCCTCTCTGAGCACTACCGTCATGAAAGCCTGGAAATCATCGTTTCGTGAGCTGTCCACCCATCCTGCAAGAATGCTGTCAGTTACCTGATCCTGAAAAGCGCAGGCCAGATGGAAGGCCATCTGAGCAGCATCAGGAGCCTCTGTAACGTAGAAAGATGTCTCTCCGCGCCAATGGTTGCGGATAGCTATCTCACCTGTTACGATGTTAGGCAGGGTATATACGAAAAGTGCCGGGCTGGGATAATAATTATCCTTGTCCTGAATTGTCTCCTGATAGTTTCTGTCAGCGCATAGTGACGCCGTTGCGCCGAATAGCACTATTGCACGCCCTTGTGCAAACTCTTCGCTTCCAAGCCGATGCTCACCAAGCTCTTTAATCAGCAATTCCGAGGCCACGAAACCGGCTTTGCTCAGAGTGTCCATCTTGAAGAATTTTGGCCAATCGGCAATATGGTTACGGTACAGTTCCGTAAGCAGCGCGTTCCCTGAAGCCTCATGCTCCAGTTCACGGCCGTTCACAGAGACATATCCCTGATTCAGCACTACATAATCAAGTTCTCTCCTCTCCATATCTACTCCACGAATCTGTACAACAGTGCGGCATTGCTTCCGCCGAATCCTGAAAGCAGCTTGATGAACTCACTGCCCTTACACTCTCTTATCTCACTGCTCACGCTTACCGGATAGGTCACACCCTGTTCATGGTAACCACGTGTGGCGAGCACCGTATTGTCACGCACCGCATACATGGAGAGAATGCTCTCCATTATGCCAGCAGCCCCCATGGTATGACCGTAATAACCCTTGAGTCCGGTTACAGGAACGTCAATAAGGCCGGCACGGTATAGCGCAATTGATTCCATCTCATCATTATAGGCTGTGGCTGTACCGTGTACGTTCACGAATGCCAGTTCATCACGGCGGCACTCCTTAAGCACCTCCATAAGAGCCAGATAACTGCCCTCACCTGTACGTGACGGCCCTGAAATATGGTTGGCGTCATTCCTGATGGCACCACATACAAGTTCCCAACCGCCTTTTATCTCATCCGATGCCTCCAACACCACGGTAGCGGCACATTCGCCAAGGTTCAGCCCCCTACGGTCCTTGTCAAACGGACGGCAAGGCTCATCGGATATGGCCTTGAATGAAAGGAATCCCGATATGATGAACGGCGACTGCTCATCGGCCCCTATCACTACAGCGTAATCATAAAGTCCGCTGCGCAGGGCACGCATAGCCTCTATCTGGGCACATACTCCTGATATGCAGGCGTTGCATACCACAAGAGGAGCGTTAGGATTGCCAAAGAACAGTGACACCTCACGGGCCGCCTTGGCTAATAATACACGCTCATCGGGCACACCCTCCTGGGGCTGACCCAAAAGTGATGTATTGCCCTTAGTGGTGGAAACTATAAACAGCACCCTCTCTGATGAAGCATCAATGCCAGACTCTCTTACCGCCTGAACGGATGAACAGAGCAGGAACTTCTCAAAGAAAGTGTAGTTACCTTTTATGCCCAGTTTAACGCACAGGGCGTCAATAATCCCGCGGTCCACACGTGACAGCACAAAAGGCGTACTTATGTTACCCATAGACTCATAACGTGCCAGACCTGTCTTTCCGGCCTTTACACTGTCATAATTGGAACGAGAATCCTGCCCCAACGGTGACACCACGTTATCAGCTATGCATCTTATCACTCGAGCCATCTCTTCTTCCACTCCTCATAGAAATCCGGATTGGCCCATACCAACTGGTAGTTCAGATCCATGAACACCTGTACTGAATGGCCCGTGGCAAGCACATCACCGTTCTCCGGATTAGTTATCTCATAATCGAACACTATCTTGGCTGCGTCAACAGGCTTATAGGTGATGGTTATCTCCGGTTTCATATCATATGTGATGGGACTCTTGTACTTGAATGACAGGTCCACTAACGGAGCATAAAAGCCGTTGCCGAAAATATCAAGATAGGCCAGCCCGTACTTCTTGCCGAATGCCTCACGGGCATCTTCAAAATACATGACGTATGACCCATGCCATACAATGTTCATTGAATCCACCTCACTGAAGCGGATCTTAAGAGGTACGGTTGCTTTAAGTTCTTTCATATCAATTCTTTTATCAGTCCTGCAGTGCTATCTTAAGGTCGGTCTCCGCTATCACCTCATCTGCAACCGTAACGGTAGCATGAACCAGAGTCACATTAAATACCTCCTGCACCACATCTATCGTTGTTGTCAGCACCTCACCCACCAGCGGAGTACGCACCACGCTGAATCCTGTTATGGCGCCAATCACCCCTATCTTCACTCTGCCACCCGATGAATGACTGATGTATCCCATCCTGGCGGCACAAGTCTGGGCAATGTTCTCATTAATCCCTGCCACTGACAGATGTCCGTCATCGGCAAAAATATTGTCAGCCCTGACCTGAAGCGTTGTTACAGTACGGACCGGATCATAATGAATAAGCCTGTCTATCATCACAAACGGCTCCTGCTGCGGCAGAAGCGTGTGTACATCTATTTTTTCAAACTCATTCATCATCCTTCCAGAAATCATAGTAGTTGAACCACTGTGTAGGATACATCCTCACCACATTCTCCAGTTCAGAAGCAAACTTTTTAGCCATATCAGCCATTCTGGCCCTTATAGGGAGAGATTCATCCTGTTCTATATCTCTCACATAGACCCTGTAACGGCCTTTGTAACGCATGGAAAACACTGCCAGCATAGGCACCTCCTTCTGCACGGCAAGAGCAAACGGCCCCATGGGGAAACTGGCTTCCTTGCCCAGGAACATGCACTTGATGGCCTTTGACGAACCGAACAGACGGTCACCGGTCATGCTCACTATCTCGCCCCTATCTATTGCCGCATTCATGTTGAATATATGCGACATGCTCTCATCAACCTCAATCAGATTCACGTTGTGCATGGCCAGAATCTTGCGTCTGAAATCCATCATCACCTTGCTCTCACCTCCGTAGAACAGGCCGTTTATCTTCTTGGTAGTCGATGTCAGACCGTATCCCACCATCTCATAGTTTCCGGCATGTGAGCTCAGCTGTACAAATCCGCGCTCACCGTGTACCAGCTCCATGAAACGTTCGTTGCCATCCAGCTCAAAACGGAACTTCTTGCCGGCATAGGCGGCATATCGGTCTATAATGACCTGACCGAACCTGAAGTGGTTGGCATAAACCTTGAGGAATGACTTTATCCGGCCCAGATGGAAACGTTGTCTGAAAAATCTGTAGGTTGCCAGATAACTGTCGTGATGAAAGATCATGTAAAAGGGCACCACAATTGCCATGAAACAATAGATGATGCGCCTGTCTATCACCTTCATAAGGACCACCAGTGAACGTATCATCCAAGGCAGTCCGTCAGTCCTCCCCTTCCACTCTGCAGGTTTACCCCCTTTCTTAGCCAAGTTTGCTCTCCAAATAGTCACAGAACGCGCTGAAGGTCTTCACTCCAGCCATCTCCTCACTCTTGATCTTGACTCCGAATGTCTTCTCAACAATCACTACAATGTCAATGAAATCCAGGCTGTCTATGCCCAGATCCTGCTTGAGAAGTGCATCGGGTTTGATCTTTTCCTCATCAATTTCAAGATCCTCAATCATGAAATTCCTGACTTTGGCTTCAATCTCCTTTCTATCCATATATTACTTGTTTGATTATTTCAGTTCACATACCATAATGCTGTGTCCACCCTGCCCCAGATTGTCATGGATGCATTCCACCTTCATGCCGGCCTGCTCAACCAGATGCTCCATGCACTCTGAATGGTACATCTTGCTGTTACCGTTGGCAATGGCGGTAAAGTATAGGCTGGTCATGGTCAGGCACAATGCGCCCGGCTCAAATTTCTGGCGGTCCCAGAATGTCTCCATTATGTAAAGGCGTGTATCCTTGTCCATTGCCTCCGATGCACGCGTAAGTATGCTCAGTATCTCATCCTCAGCAAAGCAGTCCAGGAACTGACTCATCCAGATAGCGTCAAAATGACGTCCCAATGGGAACTTCTGTGTACGGTCCAGCAGGTTTATTCCGAACCCTTCTATACGGTCGGCACCCTTCTTGCCAGCGGTCTGCCGGCGCATCATCTCAAGCTGCTGCGGCAGGTCCATGATGGTGACCTTTACCTTGTCATTGTAATCCACGCAACGCATGGCCCATCGGCCGGTATTACCACCCACATCAATCAGGGATTCAGTGTTACCGCCATCAAATACTATTTTAAGAGCCTCATCAAATGAATGGTCTGAGTAGAAATGGTCAAATCCGAACCAGCTTTTCTGAACCTGCTCCGGCAGTTGTGACAGGCCTTCATATACCGTTGGCCAACTGCCGAAATGCTCCAGACCTGCGGGACGACCCTCCTTTAGTGACTCCTCCAGTTTGAACCAGCCCTCATAGTTCACGTCATGGTTAAAGTCTATGTTGACACGCGTGATTGGATTGGTAAGCAGGAACCAGCCTGTCTTGGAGAGTCTGAAACGGTCCGTTTCCGGATCCAGGAGTACTGTTCCAATGGAGAGTGAACCTTCCGTGAGCACCTTAACGGCATAAAGTGAAAGCTTTGTCTTATCGGCAATCTCCTGCTGTGTGAGTCCATCCACATTATCACGCAAAAGGTCCAGGATTCCGAACTTTATCATCAGACGTGAAGTCTGGAATACTATCGGGCCCCATGCAATGAACTCAGCCAGACGCTGTGCGTCACGGGCGCTCAGGTGCTCTTTTGTGTAAGCCTCCTTCAAGGCTGGTGACAGATTCATATCTTCTTTATTACAAGTGCACTGTTTGTTCCTCCAAATCCAAAGGAGTTTGACAGTATTGTCCTTAATTCAGTCTGTTTGGTCTCAGCTGCAATCTTGAGCTTGGCAGAATATTCATCCGGATTCTCAAAATTGATGTTGGGTGCCACAAAACCGTTGTTGAGCATAAGTGTGCAATAGACGGCTTCACTTGCACCAGCCATCCAGCACTCATGTCCGGTCATTGACTTGGTTGAGCTTATCCACGCCTTGCGTCCCTCAAACAGACGGGCCAGAGCGACGGCCTCAAACATGTCACCCTGAGGAGTAGATGTGGCATGAGCGTTTATATAGTCTATGTCATCGGGCTGTACACCGGCCTGTTTCAGAGCACGGCTCATTGCCAGAAATGATGCATCGGAATTGGGTTGTGATATGCCTCCGGTGCCATTTGATGAGAATCCGTAACCTGCCACCTCTGCCAGTATAGTGGCACCGCGCTTTACAGCATGGTCATAATCCTCAAGCACCAGAGCCGCAGCTCCGCCGCTGGGCACCAGTCCGTCACGGTCACGGTCAAACGGGCGGGACGCTTTCTGAGGCTCGTCCATACGGACAGAGAAAGCAGACAGTGCATCAAAAGAAGCCATGGAGAGATAGTTGGTCTCCTGGGCTCCTCCGCACAGAACCATATCCTGCAAACCCTGCTGTATCATCATGAAACCTAATCCTATGGCGTGTGAACCGCTGGCACAGGCTGCACTCAGCGTAAAGTTGACACCGCGCAGATGGAATATGGTACTCATGTTCATGTTTACGGTTGAGTTCATGGACTGGAAAATAAGACCGGATCCAAGCATTGCCGTATCCTTATACTCCTCCATGATACGATTGGTCTCTATGACCGGTTTGGCCGATGAGTCATTACCGAATATCACTCCCACCTCATTGTTGAGCAGATAATCATCATCTATGCCCGCACTGGCAAATGCATCACGGGATGCCATGTAGGCAAATTCAGCCTCCTCACTCATACCGGCACGCAGGCGGCGGTCAAGCACGCCTTTAAGCACGGGTGTCGGTACTATTCCCGTAAGGGCTGACCTGTAGCCGTATTCCTTACGTACAGGATCAACACCTATCCCGGACTTACCCTCAAACAATGAGCTGCGAACCTCATCAAGACTCTGACCGAGGCAACTCCATATTCCCATGCCTGTTATTACAACTCTTCCCATTCAAATCAGGTATATAATCCTCCGTTTACAGAAATAACCTCACCGGTGATATAAGACGCATCTTCCGATACAAGGAAACCTACAGCGGCAGCCACCTCATCAGGACGGCCGAAACGCCCCACAGGAATCATCTTCTTCAGCTCATCCTCAGGCAGTTCCTTGGTCATATCGGTTGCAATGAATCCGGGAGCTACGGCATTTACCGTAACCTTGCGTGCAGCCACCTCCTGAGCCAAAGCCTTGGTAGCACCTATCAGAGCTGCCTTAGCCGCAGAATAATTGGTCTGGCCAGGCAAGCCCTTGATGCCGGACAAGGATGCCATATTGACTATCCTGCCCCAACGCTTGGAAAGCATGTCCTTGAGCAGACGGCGCGTCAGATAAAAGAAGCTGTTCAGATTAGTGTTCAGCACGCTGTTCCAGTCATCATCCTGCATGAAAACCATCAGGTTGTCACGTCGGATTCCGGCATTATTCACAAGTACTGCTATATAATCCTCCTTATGCTGTTCCTGCCAATTGTCAACGGCAGCCTCAACCTCCTGCTGTACTGATACATCAAAAGGGAGCAGTTCCGCCCGGCCTCCAGCCTCCTCCACAAGACGTTTTGTCTCCTCTGCAGCTCCTGAATTTGACTTATAGTTAATAAGAACCGGATAGCCAAGACTGGCCAGCTTGATGCATACAGCACGCCCCAAGCCACGTGAGCCTCCGGTCACCAAAGCATATTTCATTATAAATCCGTCAATTAAATATCATACAGGCGATATACCCATATTAATTTACAAAATTACCCCAAAAAGCCGACACGGCCAAATATTTTTTACTACCTTCGCAGCCGATTTAAGCCGAAATAGCTCAGTTGGTAGAGCAACGCATTCGTAATGCGTAGGTCGCGGGTTCGAGTCCCGCCTTCGGCTCATAAAAAAGATGGGCAAACTACTGGTTCATTTACATCTGTACTATCAAGATCAGGCAGATTATTTTCTGGAAAGGTTATCCAACATTACCGTACCTTTCAAGCTGATAGTCACGCTGACCTATGAAAACGGGGAAATACGCCGTAAGTTCCTGTCCCAACACCCCGATGCAGAGGTCATGCTCGTTGAGAATAGCGGATATGATGTCTATCCGTTCTTTCAGGCCATAAAAAGTGTAGATCTTGCATCGTATGAGTACATTCTTAAGATCCACACAAAGAACAGTCGCGACGCATTGGCGTTAAACCACCTCCATTACCGTGATTACGGATTCCGCGACAACATTATAGCACCATTGATCGGTTCTAAAAAACGCTTTGACAAAGCATTCAAAACCATTTCATCATCACCTGATGTAGGAATGGTTTGTCCAAAATTCTTTCTGCTCAAAGAAGAGGTTTCCCAAAACCGCCCGTTTACTGAGAAGTTGTGTCATGACTATGGCATCAGCTATGACGCCGAAGCTGTATTCTGCGCCGGTACGATGTTTTTATGCCGAACTGAGATTGTTCAGTTCCTTCTCAAAAACGATTATTCGGCCGATGATTACGGCAGGCAGCTCACAACAGGAAGCGTAGGTTCCCTGGCCCACTCTATGGAAACCATGTTCGGCATAGTGTGCCGTCACCTTGGCTATAAAGTGAAAGGCCTGAAGGGATCCAGCTTCTACTACTCAATGGTGTTCTTCTTTAAGTTCATTGCCCATAGAGATATCCGCTGGCTCTTTTATTATTAATCGCAAAGGGGACGGTTCTGTTCGCGAACAGAACCGTCCCCCTTGCGTTGTCCCCTATGCGTTTATTCCAGAGTATACTCCGGAAGTTTGTCAAGAGCCGGAGTCTCATAGTTGGATATACGCAGACGGAAACTGCGCAACTCATCAAGAGTATGCTGAGGCTGCGTGCAGTCTGACGGGATATCCATCTTTGAGTACTGCTGGAAATAGAGCATCAGGGCGTCACGCCACCAGATGGCGTCCTTGGCCTGACGTATCAGTTTCTCATGAACCTGTCCGTAACGGTACGGGTCAACATATTTCTCTACGCTTTCCCAGGTCTTTATGAAGCCGCGTGCCTCCTGAATGCCTTCCTCAAAGGTGTAGCAGAGTTCGTTCCACAAGGTGCGACCGCTCTTCATCTTGTAATCCCAAGGCAGATGGTGGAACCACAGGATCAGTTCCTGGGGGCAGGTCTCCACATTGTCATAGAGTGAACGGAGCGGCTCATGATACTGTGACACAGCATCGGTTCCTGTCTTGGATGTACGGTCAAATCCTATGCCGTCGGCAGCGGCCTTATGATAGTACGCAGGCTCCCAGTCGGGACGTGAGGAGCGGTCCCAGGGTCCTGGGCCATAGTGACCGGCACCTGAGAAACAGTGGTGCAAGCCCATTGGCATCTCGTATTTGACGCATGCCTCACGTGACTCCAGCAGCATCTTGGCTACAGGCTCCACAAACTTCTTATCGGCGGTAAAGGTCTGCTTTATCCACTCATCAATGATCTGCTCCGAGCTCAGGTCCGGATTCCATGCCATACGGCCGAATGCATACCAGTTGGCCTGAGCCATGTGGTGTCCGCACCAGTTTATACTGTCACCAATATTGGTCACTCCGGCAATTGCGCTGTATTTTGTATTACCATGCACCTTGCCTAGAGTCTCAGCTGCCACGGTGCTACCCTTTCCATTCTGATATGTATCGCTGTCCAGGCACTCCTTCCACATGGGGTGCAGATAGACCATGTGGTTGCTGTGGCCAAGATACTCCTGAGTAATCTGCATCTCGGCCATCACATTGGTCTTTTCCATCTGACCGAACAGCGGGCTGAAAGGCTCACGCGGCTGGAAATCAACCGGACCGTTCTTGATCTGGATGATTACGTTGTCACGGAACTGTCCGTCCAGCGGCTTGAACTCCTCAACTGCCTGCTTGGCGCGGTCGGGTGACTCCGGAGCATAGACAAACGCCCTCCACATCACGATTCCGCCATAGGGTTTCAGGGCATCAGCAATCATATTGGCACCGTCGGCATGGGTGCGGCCGTAGTCCTGCGGACCCGACTGACCTTCGGAATTGGCCTTTACCAGGAATCCTCCAAAGTCAGGTATTATGCTGTAAATCTCGGCCACCTTATCGTTCCACCACTTGATTACATCCTTATCCAAAGGATCGCTGGTCTTGAGACCGGCCAGATGCTTGGGAGCGGCAAAGTTGAGTGACAGATATACCTTGAGATTATACGGACGGAATATATCGGCCAGTACCTTAACCTTTTCAAGATACTCGCGGCTGAGCATACGGGCATCGGCATTCACGTTATTGAGAACCGTGCCGTTTATGCCGATGGATGCGTTGGCGCGTGCATACTCCTCATACTCGGGACGTATCTTACCGGGCAACTCCTCCCATTTCCAGAGTGACTTGCCGGCATATCCGCGCTCCACAGTCAGGTTTGGGTTATCCCAGTGATTCAGGACACGATATCGGAACGCAGGTTTTTCTGTAACCAGGAACTTGTCCGCAATTTTTATACCACAGTCAGCCAGTCTCTTAAGATAGAACACGGCATACAGTTTGGCTGCATCGGTATTGGCAGTAACTGCCACATGATTTCCGATACAGTTGATGCTGAATCCCTCATCACCTAAGGAATTGTTATATATTCCGCTTGCATCAAAGCCTATGTCATTAACCCCAAGGGCATTAAGATCTATCCGCTTACTCTCTATCTTCCAAACGGCCACATCAGCAGGTCCGGATTTAACTGTTATATCACCCAGCCAAAGGTTATGGCCATCATTGTTCTCAGGCCTTGTCTGGCCCCCACAGGACTGAATTCCCATAGCCAACAGGGCTACGGCCAGTCCAAGCATAAGTTTTCTTGTCTTCATATAGTTAGTATTATTTTAATTTTCAATTCTCAATTCTCAATTTTCAATTATCAATTCTTTTTTTGCCTGTGTCTCGGCAACAGCATTAAGCTTCGCTTCCAACTCATCAGCCACAGACAGCCTGGCCCTAAACGTCATCCTGCAGTCAAAACTGCCCTGCACGTTGTCACTGGTAAAACTGCCCCAATCCTGCGTACCCACCTGGACATCCATCTCCTTAGCCGCCTTCATGACAACATTCATCATGTTGTATGTAAACAGAACTGTGACATCACGTTCCACATAAGACGTAACAACCTCAGCTTTCTCTATCACTTGTGCTGCAGCCAAACGGTAAGCCTCTGTAAGCCCGGATGTGCCTAACTTGACACCACCAAAGTATCGGACCACGGCAATCAGCACATCGCTCAATCCGGCACTGTTTATCTGCCCCAATATAGGCTTGCCTGCAGTCCCTGAGGGCTCACCGTTATCATTGGCGCGCCAGTCAGTACGTTCAGCACCAAGCATATACGCATAACATACATGACGTGCGTCATAGTACTCTTTCTGTAAAGCTGCGATACGCTGCTTGACCTCATCGCCCGTAGTTACATGCCATATGAACGATATGAAACGACTGCGCTGCTCCACGAACTGCGCCTGCGCCTCACCCTTCACTGTCAGGTATGTATCGGTTGCAGACATTATTTGCCGGCTATAGCTTCTATCTCCAAAAGTGCGCCCTTAGGTACGGCCGCTACCTGAAAGCATGCGCGTGCAGGCTTATCCTGCGGGAAATATTCGGCATACACGGCGTTCATGGCTGCAAAATCCTTAAGGTCGGCAAGCAGCACCGTAGTCTTTACTATATCATTGAATGTCAGTCCGGCCTCATTAAGTATAGCCCCTATGTTATCCATTGCCTGACGGGTCTGTGACTCAATGCCGGCAGGTATGGAACCGTCAGCAGGATTTACAGGAAGCTGTCCCGATACAAACACTGTTCCGTTCAGGTTAACAGCCTGTGAATATGGCCCTATTGCAGCCGGAGCCTTAGCTGTAGCAATTGTCTTTCTCATAATCACCTTTTATTCATTCACAAAAATACAAAAGAAAAACGGTCTGACCATACCCATGAATCAGAAGAACTTAACCACCTCATTTACCGGTTTGCGGTCAGGACGGTTGGGGTCCGATGCACGGTAACCCAGACTGATGACCGCCATGATGCACTCATCATCCGGAATGGCAAACAGTTTACGCAGTTCATCGGAGTTACGCATTCCCATAATCAGGGTGTCAAAACCGCGCTCACGGGCCTTGAGGACAAAGTAGGCATTGCTCAAGCCGTTGTCGTATGCTCCCCACCCGTCGCCAATCTCATTGGCCGGATTGCTGCGGAAAAAGCCTGATTTACCCTTAACGTATGTTGATACTATCATCACCGGAGCACCGGCTGTATTGCGTTTGTTACCGTCTCCAACAAGCTCCTTAACGGCAGCCACCTTCTCCGGGCTCATGGCCACATAATACTTGGAAGGCTGCTGGTTGGCCCATGACGGAGCCTCCTGAGCACACTTTATAAGATCCATAACCTCTTCCTGACTGATGGTCTTGGAGGCGTCATAGTCACGCACGCTACGGCGTGATGCCACCACATCATCAAAACTCTTTCCTGACGGCTGGTTACCGCCACAAGCGCACAGCATCAAAGCCGCGCAGGCAATCTGAATGAACATTGACTTTTTCATACTAAAAAACCATGTAGTAAATTGATAATCAGAGAAACTATTATACAATATGCAGAGTATTATATCCACATATCTGATCAGACTCTCTGAGACACAAAATTAAGAAATAGTATTTGTTTTTTTGAATAATATGGTTATCATTGCAGAAAATAACTGACATACAACACCCCTGCATACTTTTACAGGGTAATAAACAGATAGAGTTTATTCTTCAAAAACATGAAATGCTAAACGGACGTAATTTTTCCAACAAATCATTTACGAGTGAAATGGTGTATAATCTACTTGAACAATTAAAGAGTTCGATGATACACCAATTAGACACGAGGTATTGGTAATTAAGCAGCCATTTTTGCATCTTTATATTGAACAACAAAGCCGTAGATTTATCATCTGCGGCTTTCTTTATGATTCTTTTGGACAACTGGTATATAGTTCACATAATGTATTTGACTTTTCTCCATTTTATTTAATCCGTACATACAGATTCTTAATAACTTTGCATAATGATTGATTCAAAAAGAACATATCGGTTATTCTGCATTTGCCTGCTGTCTTTTCTTACGATTACATTTCCGGTGGGCTTGTACGCACAAGATAACTCTAAAAATGAATATTCATTCAAGGTAATTGTTCCTCAAGAGACCATTACCCAGGGTAATCAGATAGAAATCAAATATGTGCTTGAGGCTCCTTCATACTCGGTGACGACATTCAATGGAGGCCTTGAAGGTGAAAAACGGATAAAGCTTGATTACTCTAAATCTGCACTAGCCAATGGAATAAACAGACTTACCGTAACAGCCACATATCAGGTCAATTCATGCGGAGCTATCAAGGTATTGCCGATGTCTGCCGAATTCCGCGGGGAAACCATCCTTTCAGATTCAACGACAATAATTGTTCTGCCCAATGCTGAGTATGGCTATGAATGGTATTCTGCAAAGGAATTCCTGGAAAAGAAAGGAGTACAGGCAGATGGACTTAAATACAAGTTCGACACAGAGACACTAATAGGATTATCCGATGATAAGAAAAAGATATTTGCCATTGTAGCCAGAAAAAAGTTTGAATCCTGTCTTGATAATCCTGTTCTGGCATACAGTATAGAGTCATCATTATGGAAAAACACAGATACTGAAAGCAGTATAACACTATCACAGATCATAAACAATTACGAGCAACAACTAAAAGAGCTCCAATCAAAGGATTCCATCTATAGTGGTACTCACATTGCAAATGACCTGGCCGCCAACACAAGAAACGGAAGGAATCTGCTGGAGGACAGGCTGTTTGGTCAGGAACAACCATATAATGACCTTTTCCCTACCGATGAATCCTCCCAGGATGGAACCCAATGCGTTGCAGGTTGCGGTCCTGTTGCGTTGGCACATATACTTAGTTACTACCATAATCCTATTCAGTTTGATGAACATGGTTTCATACATTTGAACTCCGGTAAGAAAATCAGCATAAACCTGAATGACTACCCTATTGATTGGAGTGAGACCGATTCTGACCTTGCCAATCTTATGCTTGACTGTGCAGCCAGCTTAGGAGCGGAAGTAAGTTCATCCAGTTCCACTACCACTATGAACAACTTCAAATCAGCCCTAACCGCCTATTGGAATTACAGTCCGCAATGTCTTTATGTGAACAATGTCTCAGACATGGAGTTGATTTCCATGACATACTCAGAACTGAATAATGACAGACCCGTTATTGTAGGCGGCCAGAGCCATATCTATGTGTGTGACGGATATGATCAGGATTATCTGCATTTCAATTTCGGCTGGAACGGTAAATGCAACGGTTACTTCAGAGTCCTTGTTGCTGATGATAAAACCTCTAACAAACAACCCTTCAATGAGATATTGGCAAATATAGAACCATTGAAAGAGTTCTTATCAGATACCATTACCGTTCAAGAACCCGGAACACTTTCCACATTGATTGAAAAAGAATCATGGAATAAGCTTACATCACTTACCGTCAAAGGCACAATCAACGGAGATGACATCAGGTTTATCAGGAACATGGCCGGAGCGATTGATGTATATGATCCATCAAAGGGCATAGGTTCACTGATGTATCTGGACCTGTCGGAAGTAAAAATAAAGGGAGGAGATTCCTACGCAGTATTTTACGCTGACGGTTACACAATATCCGGAACTGAATACATAATAGGCAAAGGCGATTTCAAATACAGTTACAATTTATCAAATATAACTGACAGCCAATGGAAAACCATTCTTAAATATGAGCTGGATAACCGCGGAGACATGCTCCTGGAAAGAAACTCTGCAGGAAGAGTCCTTATTTCATATCACACCCAAGACAACGATGTGATAGGAAAAAGGATGTTTGCTGATTGTCAGAACCTGAGAACAGTAACCTTGCCTAAATCCGCCCTACGTATTGATGAAGATGCTTTCTATAACTGCCATTCTCTCCAGCAGGTTCTAAACCAGCCTGGCAGAGTAAGCAAAAAAGCCTTTAGGGAATGCCGCATACTTGAAGACAAGAAGTAATCTGTCTTTACTGCCCGGGGCTTATCCTTCAAACAGCTCTTCCTGACGATAATCAGATTCCTGCCACTGGAATTTCACTTTTTCAGGCACATAGAATTGGTCTATCTTGTAGTCAATGTTTGCCTTGTGCGCCTGGCTCAGTTGGAACGGACGGCGTATGTAATACTCCTTGCCATCCTTTATGAAACGGGCTCCGGTCTGATGAAAGCGGAACGGCACATTCTTCTCCACGCACTGGCGCCTCAAATCCAATATCCAATCATAATTGCAGGGACGTGCCTCCACGCCTGATTCTCCTCCCACCGACACCTCCTCAATACTACTGTCCAGATACTCAGAAATATCCACTGCTGATATCAATGGTGACACAATGATAGACTTGTGCTTAATCGGAAGTTCCTTAAAGATAGGAAGCCTGTAATCGGCCATCTGCTGGTTCTCAACCGTACAGCCCACCAGCACGTTGTCATAGCCATCGGCCCAGTCATCAGGGATGCAATCCATGAAACGGTCTATACGCTTGGTAAAGAAGTAGAACCACAGGTCACTGCGCACGCGCATCATCTGCCAGCACTCACGGCGCCACTCATCGGCATCCTTTAGAAGGAAATCAGATGTAAAGCAGGTGAACACCACCTTGCCGGGCTCAATTTTCCAGCTGCGGTCACGTTTACGTTTTATGGGCAAATCAAAAGCTGCGGTCTTGCGGGCCAGATTGCTCCCTATCTCACTACCGTACATGGCATCCTGCCTATAGACATAGCAGTACTTGCACCCGGGGCTTATCTTGGTACATCCGTGCCAGGGGTTCCAATCTGCGTATATGCTCCAATGCTCCATGCTACAAATGTAGAAAATTGAAAATTGAAAATTGAAAATTGAAAATTAAAAAAAGCGTTATTTAGTAGTCGCATTCCGTGCCTACCCTTGTCGCTTCAAAGAAAAGCCGATGCTTATCGCTTACTATTTGAAAAATAAGACTATTATTGCAGGACGAAACATACCCATATACAATAGAGACCGTTATGAAAAGGATCACATTATTCGCAGCATTGCTGATTTCTTACGCATTATCACTCCCTGCACAGGATATCGTAGTTGCCGAACGTATGTACAATGGCTCTTTCAGCCTTGTCCCAAAAGAGGTTACATCTTTAAAGAAACCCTATATTGCAGCAGTGGGATATGACAAGACTACCGATGATCCCACCATAAACATATACAGCCATCCTGGCGATGAAGAACCTGTAATATCAATGAAGGTGCCCCAACAGCAATCAGGTGAAACATATTATGAGGTTGCTGAAGGAGTCAAGGAAAACGTTGTCATACGCAACAAGTTCTATGACATATTTGATTATGTGATAGGCGATACATCAATGATAGCTGATATGGAAGCGCTCATCAGGAACCTATGGGGGTATGGAGAGACATTCAAACTTACAGAGTTTACTGATGCAGACTCAATGCAGGCATTTGTAGGCAACAACTTAAGTAACAACAAGTATTTCAATTATGAGAAATACGGAGACAAATACCCTCTGGAATACTGGGGTATTAATGAAGAACGCAGGTTATGCATGTATCACTATTTCGGTTATGAAACAGTATATGATTATTCAGAGGCTGTATGGACCAAAGACCTGGATTATTCCCGAAAGGATGGGTATGAAGAATTCAACTGCTATTTAGAACCGTTCATTTATCAGGATTTAGACAACTCCGTATATCCCGCTTCTGAAATTTATGCAAGCCAGAACATTTTCAACAACGATACAAAATGGGAATACCTGATTCTGAATGCCGAATACTATGCAACAAGAAGTGACGGTCGGGAATATCCTGACGGCAAAATAAGAAGAACAGTATATAACCAGACATATTTCACAAGCATCAATATAATCGATGATGAAGGCCGTGAACTTTTAAATATCCCATTGACAGGCAAGGAAGATGAATTCACAATTTCCATAAACATTAAGACAGTAGCCATCATAGATGGTTTTTTATACATTCTGACGAAAGAAATTGTCCGCAAGGGAGCTTGGGAAAATAACTATTATGATCGGCAGTTTTATGACGGGATATACATCATTGATCCCAACAAGGTTGAGGTTAAATCCATATCAAGAGCGCCATCACGCATGGTTATCAGGCCGAATGTGATTGAGCAGGGCAACAGACTGGATATCCAGGTTTCCGCTTCCGGACAGAATGACAACATTACCGTCTCTAGTATGTCAGGCCAGGTGCTTGATCAGGCACAGGTCCAAGAGGACAATACAGCATCATTCGAGACCGGAGCTATGCCTAAAGGTATCTATAACGTAACTCTCCGCGGCAACGGAAATCAAATTGAGAACCAACGAATTATAATCAAATGAATATAGAAGAATTCCGGGAATACTGCCTGACCCTGCCACTGGTGACAGAGGATATGCCTTTTGATGAAACGGTAGTGGTTTTCCGCCTTAAAGGCAAGATATTTGCATGCATCACGCTCGATAAGCCCGATATCGTGGTGCTCAAGTGCGATCCCGACCGCGCATTTGAACTACGCGACCATTACGCTGCCATAGAGGGAGCATTCCATTGGAACAAGAAATACTGGAACCAGATCCGTCTGGACTCAGACGTGGACCGCCCCCTGATAGAGGAACTGACCCGCCACGCCTACAACGAGGTCAACGCCAAACTCCCCAAAAAAGACCGCGTCACCCCGGTTTAAAGGGGCACAAAGGGGACGGTTCTTTTTGTGCCCCTCTTCCAGAAGTTCTGTGCACCTTGGATTATTATCAGAGGGGCACAAAAAGAACCGTCCCCTTTGTGCCCCTCACCTGCGTAAAGCCCGCGACATTAAAAATGGCCCGGAAATCTTCCGAGCCATTTTTATAATTTTCAATTTTCAATTCTCAATTAGTCGAGTGAGTGTATCACGAGACCAGAGCGGAGCTTAGGCTCAAACCAAGTGGTCTTGGGAGGCATGATGTTACCAGTATCGGCTATATCCATAAGCTGTTTCATAGATACGGGATATAGAGCCAGAGCCATCTTCATCTCACCGCTGTCAACGCGGCGCTTGAGTTCACCAAGACCGCGTATGCCGCCCACAAAGTCGATACGCTTATCGCGGCGCAGGTCCTTAATACCCAGCAACTGGTCCAGAATAAGATTTGATGAGATTGTTACATCAAGAACGCCGATAGGATCGCTATCGTCGAATGTACCCTTCTTGGCTGTCAGCTTATACCATTCGCCATCAAGATAGAGTGAGAATGTATGCAATTCTGACGGCTTAAATATATCCTTACCCTTGTTCTCAACAACAAAGTTCTTTTCAAGAGCCTTGAGGAACTCAGCCGATGACATTCCGTTCAAGTCCTTAACCACGCGGTTGTAATCGATGATGGTGAGCTGTGAAGCCGGGAAGCAAACTGCCATGAAGTAGTTATACTCCTCATCACCACGATGGTTGGGATTAAGACGGGCCTTCTCGGCACCAACCAGGGCAGCTGCTGCTGAGCGGTGGTGACCATCGGCAATATAGAGTGAAGGAATACCTGCAAACCTCTCAGTTACGGTCTTGATATCCTCATCCTTGTCTATTATCCAGAGCTGATGACGGAAACCATCACCCTGAGCTACGTAATCATACTCAGGGGCACCCTTTATGTACTTGGCAACAAGCTCGTCAAGGACCTTGTCATCGGGATAAGCAAAGAACACAGGCTCAATGTTGGCGTTGTTTACGCGAACATGCTTCATGCGGTCCTCCTCCTTGTCGGCACGGGTAAGCTCATGCTTCTTGATGTTACCCTTGAGGTAATCCTCAACGTATGCGCAAACCACCAGTCCGTACTGGGTCTTGCCGTTCATGGTCTGAGCGTAGATGTAGTACTG
The DNA here is from genome assembly GCA_902763885.1 of uncultured Bacteroidales bacterium. Lineage (GTDB taxonomy): Bacteria > Bacteroidota > Bacteroidia > Bacteroidales > Bacteroidaceae > Colenecus. The sequence continues at coordinate 47,240 of CACWTU010000006.1, forward strand.
CTCCTTGGTATCACGCTTAAGCCAGCCGTTATCCTGGAACTTCTTGAAGTTCTCGGCAGCCTTGGCATATACTCTTGGGTCTGTCTCCTCAGCTATGGGATCAAAGTCAATCTCAGGCTTGATGATGTGATAAAGTGACATCTCATTGCCTGCAGCCTCGGCTTTAGCCTCCTCTGAGTTGAGCACGTCATAAGGACGGCTCTGAACCTTCTCAACAAGATCCTTGGGAGGACGTATTCCCTGAAATGGTTTTACTACAGCCATTATCTATTTACCATGAACTTGGTGCAACCATCCTTGATAAAACCAACAATCTGGTTGGCGGCAGCAATACCGGCGTTGATGTTAGCCTCAGCGGTCTGGGCACCCATCTTCTTGGGAGTTGCAAAGTAACGGCCTGCAAACAGCTCCTCAAACTTGGTAGCTGCGGCAGGTGCTATATCTGATACGAACTTGAGGTCCTCACGCTCCTGCATAAGCTGGATGAGCTCATCCTCATTGATGATCTCCTTACGGGCTGAGTTAACCAAAACACCACCCTTAGGCATAAGGCTTACAAGTTTCTTACCGATTGAGTTCTTGGTCTCATCAGTTGCAGGCAAGTGCAGTGAAATGAACTGGCAGGTCTTGTACATCTCCTCAACATTGTCAACTGCATGTACACCGGCAGCCTCGATAACCTCCTTGGGGCAGTATGCGTCAAAAGCGTAAACCTCCATGCCAAAGCCCTTGGCTATGCGTGCTACGTTACGGCCTACGTTACCGAAAGCGTGGATACCCAGCTTCTTGCCCAACAGCTCTATACCTGATGTGCCATTGTAGAAGTTACGAACAGCATAAATCATCAGACCGGCTACCAGCTCGGCAACTGCATTGGCGTTCTGGCCCGGGGTATTCATAACGCATACTCCGTGTGCGGTGGCCGATGCCAGGTCAACATTGTCATAACCTGCACCTGCGCGAACCACAATCTTAAGCTGCTTGGCGGCGTCAAATACCTCAGCGTCAATGATATCGCTACGGATGATTATGGCGTCAACATCGGCAACAGCCTTGAGAAGGGCTGCCTTCTCAGTATATTTCTCAAGCAGGGCCAGCTCAAAACCAGCACCCTCAATTACTTCACGGATTCCATCAACTGCAACCTTAGCAAAAGGTTTTGATGTAGCAACTAAAACTTTCATACCTGAAACTTTCAATTTTCAATTTTCAATTCTCAATTTCAATGTTTTGCCTCGAATTCCTTCATGCAAGCAATCAGAGCATCAACACTCTCCATAGGCAGAGCGTTGTAGCAAGAAGCGCGGAAACCGCCAACTGAACGGTGACCCTTGATGCCAACCATACCCTTGCCCTTGGCAAAGCTCATGAACTCATCCTCAAGTTCCTTATACTCAGGAGCCATAACCCAGCAGATGTTCATGTATGAACGATCCTCTTCCTTAGCGGTACCAACAAACAGCTTGTTGCGGTCAATCTCGCCGTACAGCTTGGCAGCACGGGCCTCGGCACGCTTAGCCATCTCCTTTACACCACCCTGGGCCTTGAGCCAGCGGAGTGACTCCATAGCTGAGTAGATAGTGAATGTAGGAGGTGTATTGAACATTGAACCGTTATCGATATGAGTCTGGTAGTTCAGCATTGTGGGGATGTAACGGTCAACCTTGCCCAGAGCATCGTTCTTAACGATAACGAAAGCCATACCTGAGGGAGCAAGGTTCTTCTGGGCACCACCATAGATGCAGTTATACTTGCTTACATCGATAGGACGTGAGAAAATATCTGATGACATGTCAGAGATCAATGGAACCGGGCTGTCCAGGTCCTTGCGAATCTCAGTACCATAGATGGTGTTGTTTGTCGTAAAGTGGAAATAATCAGCATCGGCAGGAATCTCATAGTTCTTGGGGATGAAGGTGTAGTTTGCATCGGCTGATGAAGCTACCTCTACAACCTCACCGAATGCCTTAGCCTCCTTCATAGCCTTCTTGGCCCAAACACCGGTGTTCAGATAAGCGGCCTTCTTATTAAGGAAGTTATAAGGAACGCGGCAGAACTCCATGCTGGCACCACCGGCCAGGAAAAGAACTGAATAACCCTCGGGAACATCCAGAATCTCCTTGATCAAAGCCTCGGCCTCATCGACAACGGGCTTAAACTCACTTGAACGGTGGCTGATAGAGAGAATAGAAATGCCTGTGCCGGCAAAATCATAGACAGCCTGAGCTGATTTCTCAATCACTTCCTGCGGAAGAACAGCAGGACCTGCGCAAAAATTATGCTTCATAATTTGAGTATATTTATTAAAGTTTTTTGATTCGTGGCGCAAAGGTACTCCCTTAATTTGGGTAAAACAAATATTTTCAATGAAAAAAGTGATAAACTTTTAAACATTATACAAATATTTTGCAAAGTCAAAACCTTCTATTGTTTACACTTTGCAATAAAACAGCGGAACAATTTTTCATTTTGTCAGTTTTTACATAAACCCTTCCAAAAACCATGACAAAATGTTAGAATCAACAATATTCCCTGTCAGCAAATAAATGTACCGTACAAATGGACTGCGGTAATCATAAGCATTATCTTTTTCATTTTTTCGTTCCTGACAGGAACATATTTCCGATATTTTTTGAACTTTTGCACTGTCAAAAGGTCCATTTAATTTTACACGATGTTTTCTGATAATATCTCTACTCAAATAATACTTTTTTTCATCCTCTACGGCATAACGGGAGTGGTGCCTCTCATTACCGCCGTTTACCTTCTGTTTCGCCGGGGCAATGCATTCGCGCCAAATGTTACACCACCCGTCAGGCTGCGCCGTTGGGCAGCGTCATTCTTTACTGCAATATCACTGGGCCATATATGGTGGCTTCTGTTTTACATATATTCACGCGATGTCCATTCTACAAGCTATGTCGTAGTAGTCATGCTTGATTGCGTAGCATTGCTCACCACCGTCGCCGGCACACTGCTTGCCATGCTCCAGGACCGTAAACGGCCCATCTGGCCAGTATTTGCCGCCATAATACCATTCGTATCACTGGGAGTATTACAGATACTCTTACCCCAAACTTCTATCATGAAGATTGCCACCATATACATTCTGTCGCTCTATGTGCTGTTCTCCGTGTATATGTATTTTGCCGTGCGGCAATACGGGCGTTGGCTGAACGATAACTATGCTGACCTGGAGAATAAAAAAGTATGGCTGAGCCAAGTGGTTTTACTTGTCTGCATGCTGTTATTCATCCTCTATGCACTAGTTGATATAGATACAATCCTGATTTACATCTTACATTTCGTTGAACTGGTACTTTTTGGCCTCCTGCTGTGGCGTGTAGAGACATTGCCGCAGTTGGACAGCTTACCGGCCGAACAACCCGATAGCATGCCTCAACCTGATACGGTTATGGAACCTGAGGCCCCAGCCCAGGCGCAGCAAGTAGCGGTCGTTCCCGTCAATATTGACCTCTCTCATATAGAGAAACTGCTTGAAGAGCGCTGCGTTGCCACCCGCCTGTACCTGCAGCATGACCTGAGCCTTTTGCAGCTGGCGCAGGCCATAGGTACCAACCGCTACTATCTCAGTCAGTACTTCTCAGCTCAGGGTATTAACTACAACGCTTACATAAACGGCCTGCGCATCAGCCATTTCATAAACCGCTACCATGAGGTTTCGGGCAGCGGGCAGCCCTTTACCGTACAGCAACTAGCCAGTGAAAGCGGTTACCACAGTTACAGCACCTTCAGTCTGGCATTCAAGCAGCGCATGGGTGAGAGCGTAACTGCATGGATGCGTAAGTGACACAGGCATGCGGTCCTTTTGTGTCATTTGGGGTCACAGTCTCAAAATCTGCAAAATCTCTTTCAAAATCTGCAAAATCTTTTGTGGAGGCCGTTTTTGAAAAATCACATTAAAGGTTTTTTTAAATCTTCGCGTATAGTAATAACATTATATGAGAGGACTATTCTATGGGGGTTGACCGCCACCCTAATTTTTGTCATGATGTTGGCATCATCATGTACCAAGAGCAGTGATATTAATATGAAACAAACTACTGACATTTTGCGAGGGCGGCCGTGGCTATGGCTACTGGTAGTGCTTTTCGTGTGGCTGTTGCCTCAGCAGGCGACAGCAAGGGAAAGGTATCCTGAGATGACCAGTCTCTATCAGGTTATGCTCAACGGTTCCAACAAAGTCCGTATTCAGGCACCAGCCTACGACAAAAAAGACAACGACTACTTTGTATACCATGGCTATCTGAAGGCCAAATGGAAGGACGAAAAAAAGGTAGACCATGAGGCTACTGTGTTATATTGGTCGATGGACGAAGGATATGACGCAGATAATGGTGGAAGTAAATACGACAACGACAATACTGCCGTACACTTCAAGTTCAAGACTGAAATTGGCGGCAGCGTCGACGTCAAGCAAGGCAATTCGTCGAGTACCTTCAAGATAACCAAAGACGACGGTGAGAAGCGCGAACTGCTCTATGAGAATTCTGACGACTATAGCTACGAATTCTCTGCCGTTTGGACCTTCCCTTACGAAATGTATGGTTGCGATGTTACCTTTGTTTGGGACGTAGAGGTTGAATATACTCATATATTTGTCTTTAACAAAGCGTTCAAGTTAGGCTTAAAAGACGTGAACATCTCTTTGCCAGAAGCACCGATTGTCGTAAATCCACAGATGTCGCTGGGAATGATGTCTTTTACAAAGCCCGGCATGTTGGAAGTGCCCTGGTTTGTGGCCTCCGACAGAGTGACTTCAGCAAAGTATGAGTATGTTGATCACAACGATAATACGGTAAGTGTACCATTGCAGTCAGGCATCAGCAACGGCACCATCTATCTGGATGCCAGCGTGCCTCACAAGAATTTGCACGTCATTGTAGATTACATTGACAGAGACAATAATCCGATTACGGCAGTCACGTCAGATGGGCAGACGCAACCGGTCATTCACATACCCATGAGTCTTACTGCCAAGCCGCTGGGCGACCGCAAGGCATCGGTGCAGTTGGACTGGCACATCGCTTATACCGAATATGAAGATATCTCCAGTTCCGACTTCTTTGAGATACAACGCTCACTGACGGGTAAGGAGGCAGACTTTGAGACCATTTTTTCTGAGCCTTTCAGTCTGAGTCAGAGTAACTACACCTTTATTGACAGTACTCTGATTGATGCCATTGGTGATAAACTACTGAAAGACGGCACCCTCGACAGCCTGACCTACCGTGTGCGCCGCACGATGACGCAGGCATGGGGCTGGGGCCACAGCGGTGCACCGAGTGTCCGTTGCGTTGTCGACGGCATCCACTTGATGCATATTGCCACCTATTCTGCCGAATGGGAAGACGCGCTTGCCTACACCGCTCGTGTCTCTTGGAAGTATGCCGATGAGTACAACATGGTATGGGACAATCGTGCCAATATGATGATGCGCGTCACGATGCTCAATCAAAGCGGGGATACCGTGAACATCCAGAACATAGAAATCTCTCCAGAGGAACGTGAGCAGCGCTACAAGGTGATTGATCTCTCGCGCACGTGTGTTAGCTATAAAGTAGATTTGTATATCGATCGCCGTACTTCCCCCATTCCGACATTCGATGAAATAAAACCCTACTGGTTTCCCATCCGCAATGCTAATGACTGGAAAACCTTCCTTAACAAGGTGAAAGCCGCCGAGGGTAAGTACGACGTGAACGCCCGTCTCTATGCCGACATCAGTATTGAAAACAGCGTTGGATTGTACGAGAGTTATCCATACCGTGGTACATTCGACGGCAACGGTCATACGTTGAATGTTAACATTTCTGGTGGTAACTTGAATAATCTTGGCATATTCCGCTTTGTTGATAATGCCACATTCCGCAACCTGCATACAACAGGAACCATCAACACCAGCCAAAAGTATGCAGGAAGCCTTATTGGCCGTATCAGAAACGGCCATTCGGTTGTCATTGAGGGCTGCCGCTCTTCAGTCACGCTCAACAACTCCATTAATGGCGATGCCACTATGGGCGGCTTTTTGGGAATTGTAGGAGATAATGCCAGTGTTATGTTCCGTAACTGTAAGTTTGACGGCAGTTTTAATGGAGATAATTGTAGTCACGTCAGCGGTTTCATTGGCTGTTGCTTAGGTAACTCTTCGGCAACCATCGATAACTGTCTATTCGCTCCCGACCATATCACTACAAGTAGCGAAAACTGCGCAACGTGGGCACGCAAATACGACAGTGCTACACTGACCGTCATCAACAGCTATGCCACCCGGGAATATACGCAGGGCGACGGCACTGCGGAAAACCCCTACCGCATCAATTCTGCAGGTGACTGGAATGCGCTCAGGGATGCTGTGGAAGCAGCCAAGAACAACAGTTATTTGTATGCTCGCCTTGAGGCCGACATCACCGTCAGCGATTATGTAGGAAGAGGTCATGCTGCTGTATTCCGTGGCACGTTCGACGGCAACGGCCATACGCTGAATGTCGTTATCAATAGAACCACCGATACTGGCGCTGCAGCCCCCTTCGCTTATGCAGGCGATTGTACCATCAAGAACCTGCGCGTGACGGGCAAAGTAAATGGCAATGGCAATCATGCCGCAGGACTGATTGGCGGTGCTCAACCTGGCACCCCCCACATCAACCTTGACCGTGTGTGGGTATCTACAGATGTGACTACGGCGGGTACCCATGTCGGCGGTATCATCGGACATTCCAATAATGGAATCATAAAAATGACCGACTGCCTTTATGACGGCAAGCCGAGCACTCGCCCAGATAACGAAGCACATGATACGTTTATGGGAACCATGATTGGCTGGGGCAACGAAAACACCCAATGGACGCTCGTCCGTACATACGACCATGGTAACTTGGGCAATGCTTATTGGCGCTTCTATGGTATATGGTGGAACAGTCCTGACTGGCATTCTTGGGGAACCAATGATCGTAGTTTTACCGTTACCCAGCACGGTTGGGACAACGTGAATTATTACAACAAGACCGACCAGACCGAGGTGGTGAACCTGATGAATGGCAATCAGGCTGGCACTTGGCAGCTTGTCGATGGCAAGGCTGTTCCTGTGCTGACCACCACGGATACCACAACTGGCGAGACCAACTTCCTGAGCAATCTCGGCTACGCCTGGACGAAGGAAGGCTCGACCATCAATCCCACCGTGACGACGACGGCAGAATGCGAAGTCGTTACCTATCCTGAACCTACGCTTCCCACATTCTACCATGAGGGTAACGGCAAGATTGGTAAGACGCTGATGACGGAGACCCGCCAAAGTAGCGTCGTGGTGACATGGGATGTTGAGGGCGTAGTAGACTTCTTCCAGGTGTACCGTCGCACCGAAGGCAGTGGCGACGATGCCTGGGAACTCATTTCCGATCAGCTCGACAACACGGGCTATGAAGACAAGAGCGTATCTCCATTGCTGCGCTATGAATATAAGGTGCGTGCCGTGACCGACTGTGAAGGTCTGCACTACTCTGAGACTCAGGTGAAGGCTGGTGCCTGCAAGAACACAGGCCGTGTATCAGGCTATGTACGCCTGAACGACGGCACGGGCGTACCGGGCATCACGGTAACTGTGAAGCACGATAAAGATGCCAACTTTGACACCGACAAGTCATACAAGGTAGAAGTGATAACTGATGAAACAGGATACTTCGTTGCCGACGGTCTGCCTTACAATGGTCTGTCCGACATAGAGTATGTCGTTTCTGTTACCAGCGCTGGCAATGTGAAGTTCGAAACTGGAAAGACCTTATATTCCGTCACCTTCGACAATGAGACGAACGACGAATCGATACCAGAGTTCACCATCATCAACAGTCACCGTTTCTCAGGTTTCGTGATGTACGACGGCACGAGCATTCCCGTGAAGGGTGCCCACTTCAAGGTTGGCAACCATCATGTCTATAACGCTTCGGGCAAACTCGTGGAGACCGACTACGATGGTAGCTTCTCGTTCCGTGTGCTCGATGGTCAGGACAGCATTCAGGTCTGGATGGACAAGCACACCTTTACAGAGGATGGCTATTATTTGGACACAAAGAAGAACAAGGCTGTCATCACCGATGACGAAGCAGGCATCTACTTCTACGATGCTACCAAGGTGAAGCTGATAGGCCGCGTGGTCGGTGGTGACGACCAGGGCAGCAAGCCTATGGACAACAACCTCTCTAAGAACAACCTGGGCCGCAACCTGACCATGGTGATGACCCTGGAAGGCGACAACACGTCGTGGCTGGTTTACAACAACCTGAACCCAGAGCTGAAGACGCGCGAGCTGACCTTCACGCACGCCGGCGGCAACGGCCACCAGACCACCGCTGTCGTAGAGCGCAAACGCATGACCGTCAAGCCCGACTCCCTGACGGGTGAGTACACACTGCTGCTGCCGCCCGTCCGCTGGAAGGTGGAGCAGGTCTACTGCGATGGCTATCCCACGCTGTTCCAGGAAGGACAGGCCAGTGAAGTTATTGACCTGACTGACTGCCTCACACCCATTGACACCACCTACGTGGGCAGTTACAAGGATTATGAGGGCTACGTTTCTGAGCGCTCGGCAACCTACAATGCCATTTATAACCGCATTTACCACGCTCCCGTGGAGATTACCTATCGCCAGATAGGCTATGACACGTTCGATTACTTCGGTGACAGGACCTACATGTCTACGAATATCGGAAGCAAAAAGGTGGAAGTACCTTTGGTCTCTTTGGATAGTATCACCAACACAGTACACTACACCTTCGGCTATCCTGTGTTCAGCCTGAACCGCCGCTATCCCATCCAGGTGCAGGTGGCTGAGCGTTATCCATTCAATAATGACACCCGCACAGGTATCGTCGATATCGTGCCTGTTGGTGGCGGCAAGGTAACGGTTCACAATGGCTTGAAATATAATGCATCACCGGAAACTGTCGAGCTGGACAGCCTGGGTCAGGGCCACTTCTACATCACTGCCGACCAAACGGCACGTCTGCTCACTGGCGAGAATGCACTGATGACGGTCACGATGACCTTGGAGCAGGACGGTACAACCTATGAGGCTGAACCGCTGAAGGCTTACACACTGAATATGTTCGCTCTAGGCGGGGCCAAGGACGTGCTGGTAAAGGGAAAGCCCATATTGATTGACATCCTGCGCGACCCGCCCGGTGGCGGTAGTTCTGCTACGCTGTCAAAAGGTTCAACACTGAAATACAGTTACACGCTGGATATGACCATCAAAGGTGGTGTATCTATCGGATTGACGTATGGTACCAAGTATGAAACGTTTACGGGCTTTGTGAACGCTCCTGAGGGTTCCGGCGGCACAAACGGCTACATGAGCAATTCTGACATCGCAAAACTCTTTGAGTTTGAATACGCCTATAATGCAGATGGGCGTCGCTCTTTCACTTACACGATGAATGTGAATGAAGAGATCACGACCAGTAGCGACCCGAACATGGTGGGTGCCGAAGCCGACCTCTTTATCGGTATGACGCAGAACATCGTCATTCAGCCTTTGAGCACCATCCGTGCCATCCCCGACAGCATCTTCCAACAGATGAAGGGCAGACTGAACGGTGGTAATACGGCAGGCTTCAGCACCTACGGCACACTGTTAGATATAGCTGAGGGTAAGGATCTGGATGGCAACAAGTTCCATTTGGTTCGCGACGAGTCCATTGGCTATGGCCCTGAGGTGACTTCTCATTTTATCCATTCGCAGAAACACATTCTGACACAGATTATTCCTCAGATGGTGGAAGAATTGCGTGCTCTGATGTTCACAGGTACGGCAGCAGATGCCCAAAAGAAGGCTGATGCCACGGGCAAGCCCGTCTATCGTTCACTGGTAACTGAGGATGATGAGAACTTCGGTCTCCTCAATATGAAGGATGGTGAGGTCTACTACTATACCAGCAAGATGAAGGAAGAACCTGGTATGAACTATGTCATTCATCTGCCAAGCACAACCACCACACCTCCTACTGATGAGGTGGCAGAAAAGTGCCAGAATATCTTGGCATGGGCTGAGATGATTGGTCAGAACGAACGTGAGAAACTGGCTGCCATCTGGGGCAGCTCACCTATGGCTAACTATGACGTAGATGGTGGTACGAAAGTCAATTATAGTGAGCAGTTCATAAGTGAATACTCCATCTCTAATCACCAAACCCTGCCGGGTGTCTTTGGCGACAACTGGTTCGACAATATCGGTTCTGACATGGGCTTAGCTTCCAGTGCAGCGGTTGGTGTCAAGATATTGGCTAAACTTGTCGATATGCTTTGGGCAAAGTCAGACAAAATAACAGAAGCCAGCGGGAAGGAGACCACTACAAATACTGACGATGAAGATAATCCCGTTCAAACAACCACGGAAGTATCATTTGCCGGAAAGACTGTCAAGTTTAGGATTCTACCTGTTTTGAATTACGTGACTAAGGGGGTAAGTACTGATTCAAAGGTGTTCAGTCGTAAGGAAAGTTTCAACATTGTGATGGACAAGAAGAGCCATCTGAACTTTGACGTCTATCGTGTACAGACGGATACGACTTTCTTGAAAGCAAGTAGTTTGCTCGATGTATACTCGAACCAGAACTACGATGAGATGACCAAATATGTGGATGTGTTCTTGAGACGCAAATTCGACATGTCAAAGGTCGTATATTCACGCAGCTTTGTGTATCGTACACGTGGCGGTGCTACTGTAAACTCGTGGGAGGACCAGCGCAAGACGATGTTCTATAGTCCTGGTGTTGTTCTCGACGAGCGTACAAAGAAAATCCAGAACCCGAAGATTACGCTGGACCGTCAGAGTATCAGCGGTGTGGCCATGGGCGAACCCGCCCGCTTCAAAGTATATATGACCAACGACAGCGAACAACCAGAGGCTGCTACGGGTAGTATCTCTCTCTACGTACTCTATTTGAAACCAAAATCGAACCCCAATGGTGCCAAGATAATGGTCGACGGTATCGCACTGACCACTACGGGTTGGGAACTCTATCTGAAACCAGGTGAGGTGGTAGAGAGGACCCTTGAGGTCTATGCCGGCACTGAGTTCGACTATGAGGGCCTGAAGATAGGCTTGTGCTCAAAATCCGACCCCGACCATATCAGCGAAGAAGTGGCCTTCGACGTACACTACTTGCATCAGGCCGGACCGGTGAACATCTCGTCGCCAGGCGACAAGTGGGTGATGAATACCTATGCCAGCAAGGACGACAAGCGTGGCTGGTTCATTCCTGTCACCATCGATGGTTTCGACCGCCACCAGCACAACTTCGACCACATTGAGTTCCAGTATAAGGAGTCACAGCGTGGCGAAGACAGTTGGACCAACCTCTGCTCGTTCTATGCCGACTCACTGCTGATGGCCAAGGCCAGCGGCGAGCGCGAGATGATTCCAGAGAACGGCAACATCGTCACAAACTTCTATGGTGAAGGTACGGTGATGGAGAAAGCCTATGACCTGCGTGCCGTGCTCTACTGCCGCAACGGTAACTCATTCCTCACCACATCGTCGAAAATCATCAGCGGTGTGAAGGATACGCGCCGTCCGCAACTGTTTGGCACTCCCGAACCCGTGAACGGTATCCTGACGACAGGCGACAATATCGTATTCAACTTCTCAGAAGACATAGAATACAACTATCTGAGCGCCATCACCAACGTTGAGGTGAAGGGCGAGACGAACACCGACCATATCTCTGAGAACGTGAGCGTGCAGTTCACGGGCCAGTCCAGCATGGAGACCGAGGCTATGCGTAACTTCAGCGGTAAGGATCTGACCATCGATCTGATGATTAAGCCTGACACGCTGGCTGGACGCGACATGCCGCTGTTCTCACACGGCAGCAATGGTCAAAAGCTGCAGTTGTGGCTGACCGAGAACTTCAAACTGAAGGCTGTAATCAATAATCATGAGTACGTTTCTGACTCTGTCATCAAGAAGAACACCTTCACGCAGGTAGCCATGTGCATGGATCTGAATGATGACTCGCTACGACTCTTCAATGGCGGCAAGGTCATTGGCAGGTTCCCGATTATTGAACATTACAACGGTACGGGCAACCTCATCTTCGGTCGTACCAACGAGAGCGACCGCTCAGACAGCAAGTACTATGAGGGCCGCATGATGGAGGCTCGCCTGTGGTATGCTGCCATGGACGGCGCTCTCATCGGCTCAACCTACGGAGGCCGTCGCCTGACGGGCTACGAAGTGGGACTGGTCGATTACTACCCGATGAATGAGGGTTCCGGCAACTATGCCTTAGACAAGACGCAGGGTGCAAACGCCCAACTTATAGGTACCAACTGGGCTATGCCACGCGGCTTTTCGCTCCGCATAGAGAATGACGACCACGGCATCAAACTGACGAAGAACGCCCTGAACCGTACAAAGGAGCAGGACTACACGCTGATGTTCTGGTTCAAGACCGACAGCAACGGTCGCGGCGTACTGCTCAGCAACGGAGCTGGTAAGAAAGATGAGATCGGTGCGAAGAACATCTTCAACATCGCCTTTGAAGCCAATAAACTGATGTACCGCTCGAATGGGCAGGCTATAGAGGTACCAGGCGACTGGAGCGACAACGAGTGGCACCACTTCGCTATGACGATGAACCGCGGACTTAACATAGCTAACATCTATGTTGACCAGGTGCTTCGCTCATCCTTTGAAGCCGATTCTATCGGTGGTATCAGTGGCGGACACCCGCTGATTGGTGCGGCACTGTATGACAGCTACGATGCCGATGGTAAGGTAATTACCACCGACACCCGCAACTGGCTGATAGGTCATATTGACGAACTCTGCTTCTTTGCACAGGCACTGCCTGAAACGCTTATCAATACTTACTCCAAGAAGAGCCCGAACGGTGACGAGGTGGGTCTGCTGACTTACCTGAGCTTCGACCGCCAGGAGCGCCAGAAGAACAATGAGATTGTGATGGTACCTTATGAATACAGCAAGAAGATCTATCTGGATGCCGATGGCAACATGCGTTACGAACTCGATCCGCAGACAAAGCAGCCTACCAGCACGCCGATACGCGACTACGTATTCGTGGATTCTATCGACGTCATCAAGCAGCATATCACCGACAACACGGCAGCTCCCGTGATACCTTACGAGGAACTGAAGAACCTGAACTTCAGTTTCGTGGGCGAGGGACATAAACTGTTGGTGAACCTGAACGAAAAGAATTCTAAGTTGAACCGTCGTAATATCTATGTCACCATACGTGACGTAGAGGACAAGAACGGTAATGCCATGGCTTCACCGCAGACGGCATGCTATCTGGTTACCAACAGCAACTTACACTGGATTGTGAACCGTTATGACTACACGACCAAGTATGGTGCCGGCGAGACTGGTGAACTGTCGTTCTATAACAACAGTGCTACAAGCCACACCTACACCATCGAGAACTGTCCCAAGTGGCTCAAGCTCAGCAAGTATAGCGACGTTATAGCACCGCAGAATATGGAGTATGTTGAAGCAACGATCAGCAAAGACCTGAACGTAGGTACATATAATGAAATTCTCTATCTGACAGATGAGCAAGGCGTCTCCGAGCCATTCTACCTGAACCTGACGGTTGAGGGTGAGCAGCCTGGATGGGCAGAGAGCATCAACAGCGACCTACTGAAGTACTCGATGAGCATATCCGGTCAGGTTTATCTCTTTGATGAGCTTGACACCGATGAACGCGACATCGTGGGTGTCTTTGACAAGGAGAATGTTTGCCACGGCTTCGCCAACATCAGCCACAATGCCCAGACGGGTGAGACCGGTCTCTACCTGACTGTCTATGACAATCAGACAAGCGGACGCCCACTGAACTTCCGCATGTGGCAGTACAGTACCGGACGCGAGATTGTTCTGAGCACGAAACCGGCCATCACCTTCTCGAAAGATGCCATTCTGGGCACCGATAAGCCTGTACGCTTTGACGGCGGCGAGGCCTTCGTGCAGTACTTCGACCTGAAGGCTGGCTGGAACTGGATTTCGTTCAACGTGGCAAGCGAGCAACTCTTCAACCTGAACACCCTGCTTGACGGACTGCCCTGGAAGGAGGGCGACGTTCTGACCGACCTGAACAGCGACGCCACGCTCGTCTTCCGCAACGGCCACTGGCTGATATCAGGCGATGCCAATGTGTCCATGCTCTCGCAGAAGAAAGCCTATGCCATCATGGTGCAGGATGACATCCTGTTCCCCATAGCAGGTACCATCATCAAGCAGGCAGACATGCGTACCATCGAAGTGAAGCAAGGCTGGAACGGCATAGGCTACACGCCGGCGCTGAACCTCACGGTAGAGACGGCACTGAGCGACTACTTCGACAAGGCTGAGCCGGGCGACGTGATTAAGAGTCACGACCAGTTTGCCTACTTCAGTAAGTCTGGTAATGTAGGCCGCTGGCGTGGCAACCTGCAGTACATGAAGCCTGGCGAGGGCTATATGCTACTGCGCAAGGCTGCCAGCACGACAACCTTCACCTATCCGTTCTACGAGCCGGGATCGACGTTCCTTGACGAGTGGTCGTATAGTGGAACTACGCGCTCTGCTGCTCCAGTAAGAGCCATGAATACAATGTGCATAAGTGCTGTTGTTGACGGCTTTGAAGTTGAAGAAGGCGACATTCTGGAAGCATATGCTAACGGCGAAATCATTGGCAAAACTACTGTGAACAGCGCTTCTGCTGATGAAACCCGCGAGCCGATCTACCTCAGTATTGAGGGCGACAAGGAGCATGGCATCTGGTTCGCTATTGAGCGTGGTGGCGAGATTGTTGCCTTTACCAACGAGCAGATGACGTTCATAGCCAACGCCGTTATCGGTAGTCCCGATGAGCCGACATCAATCAACTTCATCAAGGCTGAGAACGAGAACGACCAGTGGTACAGCATCAGCGGCATTAAGCTGCAGAAGAAGCCGACGCAAAGCGGTATGTATATCTTCAATGGACGTAAGATACTGATTAAATAAAATATGAATAAGAACATTTTGTATTCAATAGCCATCTTGCTGGCAAGCCTCACACTGGGGGCTTGCGGCAGCGATGATGATGACAATAACGATGGCAAAGGCTACAGCGAAACCACTGTAGCCGAGACCCCGACTTGGCAAGTGGATTACAGTGGCAACGATAACCGCCCCGACTGGCAGGAACCTAACCCTTCTGCCTTCGAGAACTGGACGATTATGCTGGTGGAGTTGGAGGATGAGCTGAAACCCTACACATCAAACTATGACCTCTTGGCTCTCTTTGTGGGCGGTGAGTTGCGCGGACTGACTACACCCGCACTTTCAACTGACGTGAATGACAAGGGAACATTCGTGATGAAAGCCTACGGCAACGAGGTGGACCAGAACATGGTGAACCTGACGCTGAAATATTATTGCAACCAGTTGAAGCAGACTTTTTCACGTACCGTACAGATGAGATATGAAATGGGAAAGGTCTATGGACTGGAAGAAAACCTCGTGCCGCCGTTCACCCTCGGATCAGCCAAGTATCCCGTGTTTATGATGCTTGACGTCAATACCATCATTGCCAAGGCTGCTATTCAACCGGCATTGGGCGACTACTTCGCTACATTCGTCGGTGAAGAGTGCCGAGGCGTGTCATCTGCCATAGATAATCTTTCATTGATCGTTCTCGGTCGTGAGGAAGGTGAGATTATCACTCTAAAATACTATCAAGCTGCTACAGGAAAGATTTTCACCTTCTCCGATGTAGCCAAAATAAATCAGTAATACCACAGGCTGGTGCGGGTTCGACTCCCGCGCCAGTCACAACACTGGATGCGGTCCATTTAATCACAAACCGTACCTTTATTTTTTACATCCCGCAGATCCTCTACTGTCGATTCAATACCATCATCGATTCCGGTCTGACGCGACAGGTCACTATTCTTTTCATAAGCCTTGACCTTCTCAATCATCTCAGCAGTGAGTTGCGTCAGTGACCTTGTCTTGTCATCATTGAAAAACTCCTTGCCGTTTACAAGGATTCTTGACACAGGGAACTGATACTTTTGTACCACTTTTTAAATCCTTTCCGCTAAATAAACCGCAATTTACTGAAAATGCGTCTTGCATTATAGAAAAAATATGTTGCGAACAAAAAAGGGCGGTTCCAAGCCGCCCTATTTGTGTTATCTGGCCAGCAGACCGGAGTCCAGACCGCGGATAGTCTTGAACCGCATCTGGCCTTGCGGATCTATTATTATGGCTACGCCGGCCAGGTAATTGATCCATTTGCGGTTTACCCAGTAATGCAGGTCCACCTGCTTGTCCGATGCGTAGATAGCCATCGGGGTCACCATATAATCATGAGATACCAGCACGTTGATGCGCTTCATGGTAGGCAGATGAGCCTTGAGTGAGTCCAGCCACTCCTTACTGCGCTCCTCCAGATTATAGAAGCCCTCTTCCTTGCCACCCTCGTATGCCCACTGTGAGAGCGACTCCCAGTTGTCCCAACCATTACGCTTAAGAGCCGGTATGTCCTTGCGATACCAATCGCCGTTGAGTATGCTCCACTCCTCATGAATGAACTCATCGCCGCGGCCTATGGCAATGTTCTCGCAGGTCTGTATGGTGCGGCCATAATCGGAGTGAGCGTAGAAAGCCTGCTCACCGCTCTTTATCTTTTCACCCACCATGCGGGCCTGAGCCTTACCGTTCTCGGTCAGCAGTCCGTTCTTGGAGTAATCACGGCCGCGTTCACCGTGCCTTACCAGAAACACAACCGTCTCATTGGGCTTAACCTCTGCAAACACATCGGCTATATCATTGAAACCTATATCTGTGTAGGTAGGCTGAGCACTCAACTGAAACATACCGCACATAAGGACCGCGGCCACCATAAGCATTATCTTTTTCATCATCAAATTTGTTTTATGTTTAGACATTGCAAACTTACAAATATTTGTGCTATTCGTGAAGATTTGATTACATTTGCACATAATCAACAATTCTCATAAAGGACTATGAAAAAGATTTATCTGCGGGTGCTTGCCGCTACCATAATTTGCGGCTTATCTACAGTATGTTTATCGCTGAACTCCTGCAATAATGCCAAGACACAAGAGTCAGGCCAGACACCTCAGGTGCAGAGCACCGAACTGATACGCACCAGCCAGAGCTGGGATGGCGTTGAACTACCCGATTACCTGCAGGGTCGCCCAGAACTGGTGGCTGTAAAGTATGTTTTCCCCGCCGGCAAGAAATTAGGCTGGCACCACCACCCCGTAATGAACTACGGAATACTGGTGCAGGGCGAGCTGACCATCATCGGACTGGACGGTAAGACCAAGGTCGTACATGAGGGCGAGCCCGTTGTCGAAATGGTGAATACCATCCACCACGGCGAGAACCGGGGTGACAAAGACGTAATCCTCTACATGTTCTACCTCTCACAGACAGACTCCCTGCTGGCCGTACAGCATCCTGAGATTCCACTGGAGTAACAAATGCTTCCCTTTGCAGGAGCCGGATATAAGGGTTGGGGACCATCAGTGCAGAGGCGTAAGCGTAGGACCTTGGAGGATCCTGTTAAGAACGGCGCTTGTTCGCGCCCCGTTACACACCGTAGGTGGGTAAAAGGGGTAAGTTCGCCGTTTAGGGTCCGGAGGGACTCGGAGTAGCCACGGAACGTTGCGTCCCCCAATCCGAATGTCCGGCGGTGCTATAAAAAAGAAGCGGGCCGAAAACCGGTCCGCCTCTTTATCAAAATGACACAGGGAAACGATCCTATTGTGTCATCCGCCAAAGTTATCGTACATGATTGATGCAGGATCAACGCCCAGGTTGTCAAGCATACCGGTAACGGCCTTTGACATGGGGCCAGGTCCGCACATGTAGTACTCGATATCCTCAGGAGCCTCATGGTCCTTAAGATAGGTCTCGTACATAACGTTGTGAACAAATCCGGGAGTGTACTTGACGCCTGCTGCATCGGCTGCGGGATCCGGACGGTCCAGAGCCAGATGGAAGTGGAAGTTGGGGAACTCCTTCTCCAGACCCAGGAAATCCTGCAGGTAGAACACCTCGTTAAGAGCACGTGCACCGTAGAAGTAATGCATCTCACGGTCAGTGGTCTTAAGAGTCTTGGTCATGTGCATAATCTGTGCGCGCAGAGGAGCCATACCGGCACCACCGCCAACCCAAATCATCTCCTTCTTTGAGTCAAAGATAGGATGGAACTCACCGTAAGGACCTGACATGATAACCTTGTCACCCGGCTTGAGGCTGAAGATATAAGATGAAGCCACGCCTGTGGGAACATCCTGGAAGCCAACCTCCGGTTTCGGTTTGAACGGAGGAGTAGCGATACGTACTGTCAACATGATGCGGTCACCCTCGGCCGGATAGTTGGCCATAGAGTAAGCACGTATGGTAGGCTCGGTAACTACTGACTTAAGGCCAAAGAGACCGAACTTCTCCCATGCAGGCAGATACTCAGGACCAATGAGGTCCTTATCGATATCCTTATTGTAATCCATAGAGTATGCGGGAATCTTGATCTGAGCATAGCTTCCGGGCAGGAAGTCCATATGCTCTCCGGGAGGAAGCTGCACGATGAACTCCTTGATGAAGGTAGCCACGTTCTTGTTGGAGATAACCTCACACTCCCACTCTTTTACACCCAGTACGCTCTCAGGAACCTTGATAGCCAGATCACCCTTAACCTTGCACTGGCAACCCAGACGCCAGTTGTCCTTGATCTGCTTGCGGGTAAAGTGACCCTTCTCAGAGTCAAGAATCTCACCGCCGCCCTCAACGACCTGGCATTTGCACTGTCCGCAAGAACCCTTACCACCGCAAGCTGAAGGCAGATAAACACCGTTCTCAGCCAGAGTGCTCAGGAGGCTTGCGCCTGAATTCACCTCAAGTTCCTTATCGCCGTTAATGGTTACCTTGACCTTGCCTGAGGCAACAAGGTAGCTCTTGGCCACCAGCAGGATTACCACCAGCAGCAGGATAACGGCCAGAAAAACTATAATACTTGATATATAGATATTCATAGTATACCTTTTTTAAATTGACAGACCTGAGAAACACATGAAAGCCATAGCCATCAGGCCTACGGTGATGAATGTAATACCAACACCCTTCAGAGGCTTGGGTATATCGCAATACTCCATCTTCTCACGGATAGCAGCCAGGCAAACGATTGCCAGAGCCCAACCGATACCTGAGCCAAGAGCAAAGGCGATAGAATCACCAAAGCAGGTGATGGCCTGAGTATTGTCAGGATCCATGCCGATGCGCTGCTGCATGAAGAGTGATCCACCCATGATGGCGCAGTTAACGGCGATAAGCGGCAGGAATATACCCAGTGAGTTGTAGAGTGAAGGTGAGAACTTCTCAACGATCATCTCAACCAGCTGAACGATACCTGCAATGACTGCAATGAAAAGTATGAAGCTCAGGAATTCCAAGCCCATGGGCTCCAGAACCTTAGTCTGCAGAAGATAGTTTACAGGGAGTGTAATGAACTGTACGAATATTACAGCAACACCAAGTCCCAAAGCCGTCTTTACGTTCTTGGATACGGCCAGGAATGAGCACATACCCAGGAAGAAGGCGAATATCATATTGTCGACGAATATCGACCTTACAAATAGACTGAAGAAATGTTCCATAGTTCTAACGCTTTGAGATTAGTTTTCCTGTAAATCCTTGTTCTTGGCACGATGGAACCAGATGATGCAGCCTACCAGGATAAGAGCCATAGGAGGCATGATCATAAGTCCGTTGTTCAGGTAACCGGCCTCATAGAAGCACTGCGGTATAATCTGGAAACCAAACAGGGTTCCGCTACCAAAAAGTTCACGTACAAATGCAACCACAATCAGTATGGCGGCGTAACCCAGACCGTTGCCTATTCCGTCAAGGAAAGAGGCCCAGGGACCGTTCTGCATTGCAAAAGCCTCAAGACGGCCCATAAGTATGCAGTTGGTAATGATAAGACCTACATATACTGAAAGCTGAACGCTTACATCATATGCAAAAGCCTTAAGGATCTCACTTACTATGGTAACCAGCGCAGCAACTACAACCAGCTGTATGATAATACGGATACGGTTAGGTATTGTATTGCGCAGGAGTGAGATAATCACGTTTGCCATAGCAACGATGATGGTCACTGAAAGACCCATCACGATGGCAGGTTTCAATTGAGCGGTAACCGCAAGTGCAGAGCAGATACCCAGAATCTGGACCAAAACAGGGTTGTTAACCCACATAGGCTGCTTGAGAGCCTCATTATTCTTGTTTGCCATAATCCTTATCAATTATTTTGTCAGGAACGGAAGGTATGCTGAAAGCACCTTGTTAATCATCGCATTCACACCGGTTGATGTGATTGTAGCACCGGTAACACCGTCAATCTCATACTGTGAACTCTTGTCAGCCTTGCCGTACTTGAGCACCTTGAGAGCAACCTCATTACCTTTAACCACCTGTTTGCCGGGGAAACGGCCCTGGAACTTGGTTCCGGCAATCTCGCCACCCAGACCCGGGGTCTCTGATGAGTGTGAGAAATAGACGCCGTAAACAGTAGTGCGGTCCGCATTGAGAGCGATGTAGCCCCAGATGGTACCCCACAGTCCAAGTCCGTTCATCGGAATCACATATTTCTTCTGGCCGTCAATGCTGGCCTCAAATACATGAAGGTTACCCTTGTCAAATTCTGACTTATAAGAGGTATTGAACTCACCGTTGTATTTGGCAAGAGAACCGTCAGCCTGCATAAGGGCATCGGCGGTAATAACCTTATCATAAGTGGCGGCCACATCAGCCTGGTCTCTCAGATTCAAGGCAGACAGGATCTGCTGCTTGGTATCATTAATTACATTTGCAGTCTGACGCTCCTTGAGAGTCTGTGATACGAACACCAGCAGGAATGCCACGATAACAACCATTACGGCTGCATAGAGTATGGTATAAACGTTGCTGTTTGTGTTGAGACCCTTCTTGGCAGGAGCAGCGCCCTCCTCTACTATCTCTTCAAACTCACTCTGAGGTGCCTGACACATGGGGCACTTCTCAGGAGCCTTGTCTCCTTCGTGGACATAGCCACAAACCTTACATTTGAATTTTTTCGTAGCCATAATCCTTATTTGTTTATTCTGTTAGCACGTTTGTTAACGTTACGCTGTACAACGCACCAGTCAATGAGCGGAGCGAAGCAGTTCATGAGCAGGATAGCCAGCATCATACCTTCAGGATAACCCGGATTCATGACGCGGATTGTGATGGCCATCATACCGATGAGCAGACCGTAGATCCACTTACCTACCTCAGTACGGGCCGATGTAACAGGATCAGTTGCCATGAATACGGCACCGAAGCAGAAACCGCCCAGGCAGATATGCTCGTACCAGGGCATCTGGGCCATAGCATTGTCAGGACCCCAAGTATTGTAAACAAGAGCCATCAGGATACCGCCTACGAATACTGAAAGCATTGTCTTCCAGCTGGCGATTCCGGTGTAGAGAAGCAGCAGAGCACCAAGAGCGATGGCGATAACGCTAGTCTCACCTACAGATCCGGGAATCAGACCCCAAACCATATCCATCGAGAATGCAGGAGCTGCAGCGGTTGTAGCGGCTGTACCAAGAGCGGTAGCGGCTGTCATACCGTCAATATCGGCACCCAGGCCGCAGATTGCGTGGTCAACCACCCAAACGGTCTCACCTGTGATTACTGAAGGATATGCAAAGAATATGAATGCACGGGTAATAAGAGCCACATTTAGGAAGTTCATACCTGTACCACCAAATATCTCCTTTGCAAAAATCACTGAGAAAGCCACTGCTATTGCAAGAATCCACAGCGGGCAGGTAGCAGGAACAATCAGAGGAATGATGAAACCTGATACCAGGTAACCCTCCTGAATCTCCTCATGCTTCCACTGAGCTACGATGAACTCAATGGTAAGACCTACTACGTAAGAAACGATCAGTCTGGGCAGAACGGCCAGGAAGCCGAACCAGAACATATTCCAGAATGAAGCCTGTGAAAGCATACCGGCCAGAGCAAAGTGCTGATAGCCTACGTTGTACATACCGAACAACAGAGCCGGGCAGAGAGCTATGACAACCATGATCATCATACGCTTGCTGTCAAACGAGTCATGAATGTTCACGCCATTCTTAGCGGTTGTGTTTGGAACATAAAGGAAGGTCTCGAATCCTTCAAACACCGAACGGAATGCGTGCAGCTTGCCGCCCTCCTCAAAATTCGGTTTAATCTTGTCTATGTAATTTCTTAAACTCATAGCTTATCAGGTTTTAGGCCATTTCGGCACGAAGGTTATCAAGGCCCTCGCGTACAATACGCTGGAGCTCAAGTTTTGAAGAATCCACAAACTCGCAAAGGGCAAAATCCTCAGGAGCCACCTCGTATATGCCGTATGCCTCCATCTTGTCGATATTGCCTGTAATAATAGCCTTGATAAGGAACTCAGGATAGATATCCATGGGGAACACCTTATCATACTCATTTGACATGATCATGTGACGCTCACCGCCCTTGATGCGTGCATCAATGCTGAAGTTCTTCTTGCATGCAAGCCATGAGAAGAATGTGCGGCTGACGCTGAACTGGCTGAAACGGGGAGCAATCCAACCCATGAATTCATTCACGTCATCACCCTCAGGGATAACGGTAATCATATTTGAGAAAGCGCCTAAGAAATCATCCTTGGTAGCCTTCACACCTGTCAGCACATTACCGTTGATTATGCGGATATGCTCTGTCTTGTTAAGACGACCGTCAAGAAGAGATTCTATCTTGGCGCCTGCAATAACCTTTACGTATGAGGGATTTACCACCTCCTCACCTGCTACGGCAATTGTACGTGTCATATCCACGACACCCTTGTTGAACAGACGGCCGATGAAGATTACAGCCTCGGGATCAATTGTCCAAACCACCTCACCCTTGTTTACGGGCTTGATGTGGTTGATCTGAACGCCTACATTACCTGCAGGATGAGCACCCTTGAATGCATACAGGTCAACGTTCTTGGCATCGGTAAGGGTCTCACTTGTCTGTGCGGCACTGATGCTCAGCGTTGTGGGAGCAATCTTGGCTATTGCGCTCAGACCGGTACGGAAATCCACCTCATTGCCTTTGAGGACAAACTCAAAGTCCGGTGCCAGAGGTTTTGAATCAAATGCCGATACGAATATGCCTCTCGGTGCATCGGCGGGATTAGCGATCACGTCATACGGACGCTGACGGAAGAATGAGAAAAGACCTGACTCCAGCAAAGTTGCCTTAACTTCCTCACCTGAGAGCGACTGGACGCTCTTGGTTCCGAACTCGACATAAGTCTGCTTTGCATCGGGCTTGACCACAATGCTCAAGACCTTGCGGCGTGCGCCACGGTTCACGGCAAGTACCTCACCACTGACGGGTGAAACGAATTTCACCTCAGGGTGATTCTTGTCAATGAACAGAGCTTCACCGGCCTTGACGGTCTGCTGTTCCTTGACGACCGGCTTGGGAGTGACTCCTGTAAAATCAGCAGGGCAGAGAGCGTACTCTGATGCCATGCCAATCTCAGTCAACTCCTTGGCGGGAGCGCCCAGCAACTTGATGTCCAGACCTTTTCGTAAACGAATGATTTCTGCCATTTTGTTGTTAGTTAGATATATAGTTTAATATTATTCAAATTTTCGGGCGCAAAATTACTAATAAAACAAGTAAGTCAGTAAGTACAAATGCAAAATAAACTCAAAAAAGGAACAGCAGTTTTCAACACCTTGAAAAAAGCCCCATTTCATCGGTAAATATGTAGCCATAAAACTCAACTTTCCGCTAAATATGTGAGAAAGATTA
Organism: uncultured Bacteroidales bacterium; assembly: GCA_902763885.1. Taxonomy (GTDB): domain Bacteria; phylum Bacteroidota; class Bacteroidia; order Bacteroidales; family Bacteroidaceae; genus Colenecus. The sequence goes on from CACWTU010000006.1 coordinate 71,145, forward strand.
ATAATCAAGTTAATTATCTCAGATAACTTTCTTAACTTTGCTTTTTGCTACAATGAGGACCGGAAAGGCTCTACATATTATTCTGGCGGTCATTATCGCAATTTTCCTTAGTGGCCATATTCTGCTGAATGACAAAAAAATCCAGCAGGATGTTGCATCACATGTAGTCAAGATAGCACGTTCAGCTTTGGGAACCGAGGTCAACATTGCACGTGTCCAGCTCACCCACCCGTTTGGTATTGCCATTGAAGACCTGACTGTTTATGACCTCAATCACGATACATTGGTCCACGCGGCATCAGCATCACTGCATTTCAAGCCGTCACAGCTGATAAGCAAAAAAATCAGCATTACTAACCTGAGGATCAACAGTCCGAGCATCAGGCTTAACAAAGACAGCATAGAGGCTGCCCCCAATTACTCCTTCCTGCTCAAGCCCACAGACAATGACATTGGCAGTGACAGCGGAGCAAAGCCGATGAAACTAAGGGCAAACTCCGTGCTTATCAGGAATGCCTCCCTCAACTATGACATCAAGAGTGAAGAACAGACCGACAGCATCTTCAATCCTAACCACATAGGTATTCACGGATTGCATGCAAACGTTTCAGTCAAGGTCATAAGCTCTGACTCCATTTCTGTTATTATCCGCAAGCTCACCTTTGCAGAACGATCAGGTTTCAAGTTGTCCAAGGCCCAAGGAGCAGCAACAGTGGGAAAAGATTTCACGCAACTGTCCGGATTTACCATATCCACGCCCTCATCCCAGCTTGACGCCATACGCCTGTCAGCTGGCATCGGAATGACCTCACATCCATCAGGCATGCCTGACATGGACCTGAACATAAAATCCGTTGTCACTGCAAAAGACTTCAAGGCTTTTGCCCCGCAATTGTCCGGAATGTCAGATCCCATAGACATCTCCATAAACGGGCAAAGCCGCGACGGAAACCTGACGCTCAACTCACTGCGCGTTCATGCACCACGTTACATCTTTGACCTAGGGATGAGCGGAACGCTTTTGCTTGACAGCGCATTCAACATAACAGGCACCCGGTCCACCCAAGCACATGCCACCTTCAAGGATGAGCTATCCCCTTGGTTGGCAACACAGTTGAGCGGATTCGGAATCCGGATTCCGGACCAATGCTACACGCTGGGAGACGGATCGTTAAACTTTGAGATGGACGGCTTTGGCGACAACATGGATGCAGGCATTGAATTCATCAGCCAAGCAGGAACCGTCAATGGCAGTTTATACGGACAAGACGGTCTGTTCAACGGTGACCTGCAGGTAGCAGACATCGATATCGGTGCATTTACCGCCAACAAAGACCTGGGCAGATGCAGCCTCACGGCACATACGGAGTTCCAGAAGGAAGATGACAGATATTCCGGCAGCTTCAACACAAATGTCGGAAGCCTGACATACAAGGATTACACTTATCGGGACATATCAATCAACGGCGCTTTTGATCCGAACCTTGTATTGACTGACCTTGAGTTTGCCGATGGCAACGGCGCACTCAGCCTCAATGCTGGGGTTGGAATAGGAGAGATTCCGTTCTACACAGTCCGGATAGATGCCGATACGCTGAACCTTGCCGCATATAACCTGACAGACAGGGAGAAGATGACTTTGACCGCATCCTTCTCTACTAATCTGATAGGCAAGAACATAGATGATATAACCGGCAAGATGGCCATTGACAGTCTGAAATATGCCGATGAATCAGGAGACTGGTCCATGGACAACCTGACGATGGTTATAGCACAAGTCAATGACCTGGTTAAGATTACCACCATTTACAGTGATTTCATGAACATCTCCGTAGCAGGCAACTACAAGGTCTCCACCCTACCCGGCTCACTTGCAAAAGCGTGCGGTGACGTTTTGCCCACTATCGGAAGCATGTTAGCTGACAAGATCGGAGCCGCCAATTACGCCGCAAACACCAATAGCTTTGCCATTGAAGCCAATATAGACAGCATAGACTTTATGGAAAAAGTCTTCCACGCCCCGATATCCATCAGCAAACCGGTCAACCTGCAGATGACAGTCATTGATGATGAAAGCCTCTGCCACGGACAACTTTCCATTCCGTCCATAAATGTTAGCGGCCATTCCATAACAGACGGCCTGATAGACATAAATTCATCAGACGGCACCTGCCGCACAACGGTTACCGGATTATTGGGCGATGATGAATCTGACGGCTTGAATCTAAACGTCTCGCTGTTGGCTTTCACAGATATTATCCGTGGCAGTTACTCATGGAATAACGCATCGGGTGACATGAAGGGAACAGCTAACAGCCTCTCACAGTTCTTTGGTTACGATTCTGAGAACGGACTTAAATCATTGACATACATTGACTCCACCAGCATAACCATAAATGGCAACATCTGGGATTTCTCCATGTCAAGCATAGCCACCGATATGCACAAGCTCACTATATCGGATTTCAGTGCAGGCAATGACAACCAGTATCTGTATGCTGACGGCACCATCTCATCTGATTCCAGTGATGTGTTCAACCTGTCAATGAAGAATATTGACCTGGATCATACATTGTCATTGCTTGGAGCCAATGATGCCCTTAAGATGCGCGGTATGGCATCGGGCCAGATATCGGTAGCAGAAGCATTAGGCAGCCCGATAATATACGGTTCTTTTCAGGTTGACGATTTCCAGTTCATGGATTCATATCACGGCCGTCTCACGGTTGACTGCAGATGGAACAGGGAAAACCGTACGATGGAGCTTGACGGCATAATGAAGGAAGAGGGCATCTCATCCACCAAACTGACCGGAACCTATCTGCCTGAAACAAAGTTCATGGATGTCCATCTGGGCGCAGACCGTACTGACCTGTATTTCCTGAACACATGGACCAGTTCCGTATTCGATGAGCTGAGCGGACGTGCCATAGGTCAGCTGCGCCTGTTTGGCAACCTGCCGGACATCGACCTGGAAGGTGAAGCAATAATTGAAAACGCCAGATTCGTACAAGGCTCAGTCAATACAACTTTCATAATAAAACGTGATACACTATGGTTTGAACCAGGAAAGATGCTGTTCCGCGATGTTGAGTTTTATGATGAAAGAGGACACGACGGATTGTTGACCTGCATATTGACCCACGATCATTTTTCAGACTGGAAGGTCGATATGACGGCAAATATGTCCGATATGCTTGTGTATAACAGCCCAAAGACAGATAAAAGCAGCATATATGCCACTGTTTATGCAGAAGGTAGTATGACGCTGAAACAGGACAATGAAAACGGGCTTGCCATATCCGTCAATGCAAGAACTGCCTCAGGCACCAGATTAGGTTACAACGCCGCGTCAGGCTCTGTGGCTGATTACAATTTTCTGACCATTGTTGACAGGAATACCGTGAAGATCAATGAGCATACAGTCAATGATGTTATTCCGGAAAAGGCCCAAAACGGGAAATACAGCCTTGACTTCAACATCCAATGCAGTGAAGATGCTACGATAGAAATGTCAATTGCATCATTGAACGGTTCATTCCGCGGAAACGGTGACATATCCCTTAAATACAATCCCAAGGACGGTCCTGTTCTTAATGGAATATACGACCTCACTTATGGCCAGTGTTCATTGTCATTTGAAGATCTCATCAGGAAGAACTTCACTCTGGCGGATGACAGCTACGTGAGGTTCAACGGATCTCCCATGGATACGGAGTTACATCTTCAGACATACCACAGCGTAAACTCTGTCTCCATATATGACCTGGATCCCAGCGTATCATCAAACAACAAGGTACGTGTGCGTTGTCTTTTAGGCATTACCGGCAATGCGAGTGACCCCAAGCTCACCTTTGACATAGACATGCCTACCGGAACATCTGAGGAGAAAGATATTCTGGCAAGCGCCATAGCTACCGAGGAACAACGTAACAAACAGTTCATGTACCTTTTGGCCATAGGACGTTTCTACACGTATGATGCAGCCGCCCAAAACACAGGCCGCACTCCGAGCGCTATGGAGTCACTGGTTAACTCCACCGTGAGCGGGCAGATAAACAACCTTCTGTCAGAGGTCCTTGACAATGACAAGGTATCCATATCCAGCAACCTGAGTGCCAGCAGTTACCTCAACAATGATGCCACAGACCTTAGCAACAAGGAACTTGAGGGCATACTGGAAGCACATTTGCTCAACAACCGTCTGCTGGTGAACGGAAACTTCGGTTACAGGGAGAACACCATTAACAACACCTCAAACTTTATAGGTGACTTTGAGGTCAAGTATCTGCTCCTGCCCCGTCAGGGTATCAGCATCAAGGGTTACAGCAAGAGTAATGATAAGTATTTCTCAAAGACCACCCTTACAACCCAAGGCGTAGGCCTCGTATTCGAGAAAGATTTCTAAAAAGAGTACCAAAGGGGACAGACCCCAATGGTACTCTTTTTCGAAAAAAGTACCATTGGGGTCTGTCCCCTTTGGTATCACTTTTTAATATGAGCGGGCAAAAAGCACGCGGCGGGTGGCGGGCTTACCGCTGTAGACATCGGTACCCGGCTCCTCCTTCATACCAAATGGCAGACAGCGTATGGTTGCCTTTGTCTCCTCCTTGATCTTGGCCTCGGTCTCAGCTGTACCATCCCAGTGAGCCAGAACAAAGTAACCAGCCTCTATCTTCTCCTTGAACTCATCATATGAGTTAACCTCAACCATGCGGGCGTCACGCCATGCCTTGGCCTTCTCAAAGATTGCCTTCTGCATGTCGTCAAGCATATTCGGGATAAGTTCCTCAAGACCTTCAAATGGAACGGTCTCCTTCTCCAGGGTGTCACGGCGCATGATCTCACATGTACCGGCCTCAAGGTCACGCATACCAAGAGCAACACGTACGGGAACACCCTTCACCTCATAATCGGCAAACTTGAATCCCGGACGCTTGTTATCGGCATCATCATACTTGACGCTGATGCCCTTCTTCTTAAGGGCCTCAACCAGAGTGTCAACCTTGGCGCTTATCTGTGCCAGGTCATCGGCATTCTTATAGATAGGAACTATTACTACCTGTATGGGAGCAAGTTTTGGAGGCAATACCAGACCATTATCATCAGAGTGAGCCATGATCAGGGCGCCCATCAGACGTGTTGATACGCCCCATGAAGTAGCCCATACATACTCCAGCTTGTTCTCCTTATTGATGAACTGTACATCAAAAGCCTTGGCAAAGTTCTGCCCAAGGAAGTGTGATGTACCGCACTGCAGTGCCTTACCGTCCTGAGTCATTGACTCGATGGTGTATGTATCAAGGGCACCGGCAAAACGCTCGGTCTCAGACTTGACGCCACGAACTACCGGAACGGCCATGTAACCCTCAACAAAGTCAGCATAAACCTGCTGCATGCGGCGTGCCTCCTGCTCAGCCTCCTCACGGGTGGCGTGTGCGGTGTGGCCCTCCTGCCAGAGGAACTCGGCAGTGCGCAGGAACAGACGCGGACGCATCTCCCAGCGCATTACGTTAGCCCACTGGTTGCAAAGGATAGGCAGGTCACGGTATGACTTGATCCAGTTCTTATATGTAGCCCAGATGATTGTCTCTGATGTCGGGCGAACAATCAGTTCCTCCTCCAGTTTTGCTGCGGGATCCACAATTACGCCGCTTCCGTCCTCAGCGTTCTTGAGACGGTAGTGTGTCACTACGGCGCACTCCTTGGCAAAACCCTCAACGTGCTCAGCCTCACGGCTCAGATATGACTTTGGTATGAGCAATGGGAAATATGCATTTACATGACCGGTCTCCTTGAACTTGTCATCAAGGGTACGCTGTATCTTCTCCCAGATTGCATAACCGTAAGGCTTTATGACCATGCAGCCACGTACAGGTGCCTGCTCGGCAAGGTCGGCCTTAACTACCAATTCATTGTACCACTGCGAGTAGTTCTCGCTTCTTTTGGTAAGATCTTTCAGTTCTTTAGCCATATCCTAATATTTTTCGGAGTGCAAAGGTACTCTTTTTTTAGAATAACGCAAAAAGGGGCACAAAGGGGACGGTTCTTTTTGTGCCCCTTCTGATAACACCCCCAAAGTTCTCTTAAAAAAGAGGGGCACAAAAAGAACCGTCCCCTTTGTGCCCCTCTTCATTACTTGAAGAGCAGTTGGGCAAAGGTGTTCAGGTAGAGGCGCCAGTTAGCCCATACGTGACCTCCGTCTGACTTGTAGAAGGTATGCTCCAGACCGCAGTCAGTCATGGTCTTGTCAAGGGTCACCGATGTCTCCCACAGGAAATCACTGGTACCGCAAGCCAGGAAATAGAGCTTAACGCCAGCCTTCTTGAGAGCGGTAATCTGTTCAGGGGTAGAGCTTCCGGCTGCTGACAACGGGCAGATCCAGTCAAACATGGCAGGATACAGGTTTGTAGCAGTGATAGTGTGACCGCCACCCATTGACAGGCCTGCAATAGCGCGTGACTCAGGCTTGGCAATTACGCGGAAATTCTTCTCTATGAAGGGTACAATCTCTGTACAGAGGCTCTTTACGTAAGCATCGGCCATAGCGGGATCACGGCGGTCAATCTGCTTTTCAGGCAAGCCCAATGTCTGTGCAGCCTGCTGACCGGGATTACCGTTAGGCATAACCACAATCATTGGTTGAGCCAATCCCTTCTCTATCAGATTGTCAAGGATCTGAGCGGTACGGCCCATAGATGTCCAGGCCTCCTCATCACCTCCTGCCCCGTGAAGCAGGTAAAGTACAGGATATTTCTTGCCGCTGGTCTCATATCCGTATGGAGTATAGACAGTTACACGACGGTTAATGCCCAGTATCTTACTGTCATACCACCGATACGTTACCGTACCACGCTTGTTTGCCTCAAAATAGTTCTCAGTACGTTCACCGGGAACCATAAGCATATTAAGATAACGCGTCCCGTCACGCTGAACCATATAGTTCTGCGGATCATTTACCGATACGCCGTCAACAACAAAGTTGTAGGTGTAAATCTCAGGTGAAGGAGTATCGATAGTAACCTCCCACACACCATTCTGTCCCTTCTGCATGGGAATACTGCCGTTCTCCATCCAGTTACCCTGAAGGTTGACTACTGTCGCATAATTGGCATTGAGACGGAAAGTAACTTTATCGCCGTTAATCTCAGGAGACTTTACCTGTTGTCTGCCGCGATTGAAATTACTCAGTTCCTGTGCCAAAACAGGAGCACACAATACCATCAGTAAGGAAAAAGCTGTAAGGATTCTTTTCATAACATATTTATTTAAGGTTAGTAAGATATCACAAGTATAGCAATAACTATGCAAATATAACTTTTTTATGAACAATAAGCTGTATCTTCACATCGTTATAAAATGGAATGGATTTGAACGCACACATAAGAAAACTGTTGTCTGCCGTATTGATGGTTATGCCATTGATATCATACGCCCAATGGTTCGGGAGCAAGACCGACAGGATAAACACCCTGCGTGTGGTTGTGGACGGAGACTGGGAACGTCCAGCCATCGTGAATATGGCATCCGATGAAAAGATAGAGTTCTCATTTGATGAGATGTCACATGAATATCACCGTTTTACATACCGCATTCAGCATTGTGATGCCCAATGGCAACCATCTGAAATCCTGGAGTCAGACTTTCTTGACGGATTCAATGATGAGACCATAGATGATTGGGAGAACTCTCTCAACACCACATTTGACTACACCCACTACCGTCTGACAATACCAAATGAAAAGGCTAGGCTTAAATTGTCAGGTAACTATAGGCTCTCAATACGTGAGGATGGACGGGAGGTGGCATATTTCAGGTTCTGCGTATCGGAAGGAAAGACTCTGCTTTCTTGTAGCGTAAGAGGTAACACTGATATTGACACCCATGATTCGCACCAGCAGCTTGACCTTACAGTGAACTATGGCAGCCTTACCGTAAGGGATCCCGCCAAGGAACTCTACACCGTGGTTATGCAGAACCGTCGTACAGACAATATGGTTATCAAACCTACTCCCACCTATGATGCCGGAAACAAGCTCACATACGAGCATTGCCGTGACCTTATCTTCCCGGCCGGAAATGAGTTCCGCCGTTTTGAGGTGGTCAATCTGTATGATTATTTCATGAATGTGGATCGCGTAAGTTTCCATGACCCATTCTATCATGCCACGCTCATGCAGGATACACGCCGGCATGCCTATAAGTTTGATTATGACCATAACGGCCGATATCTCATACGCTATAGTCAGGGTGACAGCGATACTGAGGCCGATTACCTGTTCATGCATTTCAACCTTGCAAGTGAACGGCTACGGGGCGGCAAGCTTTACGTTTCAGGCCATTTCAACGGAAGCAACCTTACCTCCAAATATGAGATGGAATATGATGATAGCCAAAAGGAATACCAGGCAAACATACTACTCAAGATGGGAGCATATGACTACCAATACATCTGGGTTCCTGACGGAGAAACAATCGGCCAGACCAAGCCCGTTGAAGGAGACTGGTATGAAACCAAAAATGAATATCAAATCCTGCTCTACTACCGCGAGCGGGGCTCCCGCTACGACAGACTGGTTTCCGAATTGAAAATTGAAAATTGAAAATTGAAAATTGAAAATTGAAAATTGAAAATTGAAAAAGGCGTTCGAAAAAAATTTTTCGAGCGCCTTTTAATGTCGCGGGCTATTACGTAGGTATTTGTAACGCAGGTGCAAGTAATTTTCAATTTTCAATTCTCAATTTTCAATTTACTTTTTCCCCCAGAGCGCCTCCATCCGCTCCCTAATCTTATCTTCCTGAGTATTACTCTGAGCCTCCCAGAACCGTGTCCCCCTAATCTCATCAGGCAGATACTGCTGGTTAACAAAATTACCGGCAAAATCATGGGCATACTGATAGTTCTCACCATACCCAAGATCCTTCATCAGTGAGGTTGGAGCATTGCGCAGATGCAGCGGAACCGGAAGGTTACCGGTCTCTCCTACCTTGGCAAGAGCTGCACCTATACCCATATAGGCAGAGTTGCTCTTAGGGCTGGTGGCCAGATATACAGTTGCCTCAGCCAGCGGAATGCGCCCCTCTGGCCAACCTATCTTCATGACAGCCTCAAATGCCGCATTTGCCAGAAGCAGTGCATTAGGATTAGCCAGCCCTACATCCTCTGCCGCCGATATCACCAGACGGCGGGCGATGAAAGCAGGGTCCTCACCGGCCTGAACCATACGTGCCAGCCAATATAGGGCAGCATCGGGGTCACTGCCACGAATGGACTTGATGAATGCCGATATGATATCATAGTGCATCTCACCGTCCTTGTCATATGCCAAGGGATTCTGCTGCAGGCGCTCATTCACAACCTCATCGGTGATAATAACCTTATCGGAACTGTCGGCCTCAACTACAAGTTCCAGGATGTTGAGCAGTTTGCGGGCATCACCGCCTGAGAAACGCAGGATTGCAGTTGTCTCACGCAGTTCAATATCACGTTCCTTAAGTATGACATCGGTCTTTATGGCACGGTCCAAAAGCTTTATCAAGTCATCCTTTTCAAGTGAGTTGAGCACATAGACCTGCATGCGTGACAGCAGCGGGCGTATCACCTCAAATGAAGGATTCTCTGTCGTAGCGCCGATAAGCGTTATATCGCCACGTTCAACAGCCCCCAGTAGTGAATCCTGCTGTGCCTTGTTGAAACGGTGTATCTCATCTATAAAAAGTATGGGACTGCCCTTGGTATGGAACAGCGGATTGCTACGAGCGCGGTCAATAACCTCACGTACCTCCTTTACACCGGCGGTCACTGCGCTCAAAGTACTGAACGGAAGTTCCAGCCTGGTGGCTACAATCTGAGCAAGGGTAGTCTTTCCTGTTCCAGGAGGGCCCCATAGTATGAATGATGACAACCTACCGGAATCTATCATACGGCGCAAAACAGCACCAGGACCAACCAGATGGGTCTGTCCTACATAATCATCAAGAGACCTGGGTCTCATTCTTTCGGCTAACGGCTGCATAATTCAAATTGAGAATTGAAAATTGAGAATTATTTGAGAATACAGATGTAACAAAGTTTATAGAGGGAGAATATGCGCAGGCTGGGAGTTGAGCCAAGCAGGTTTTTCTCCATCTGTTTTCCGAATAGTTTCCATAAGCCCCTGAAAAGCCATCTCATCCTCAGCTTGACAACCCTGTTGTAATGGGTAAGTAACCTTGAACTGTCACCTACCTCATCCTTATGGGCAAATGCGTTCAGAACGGCCTGGCGGGTCTTTTCAAGATAGACCTCACTCTTTTCCAGCCCAAGATGTATCAGTTGGTTATCAATATGAAGAATACTTACATTCCTCTTTTCAAGCTCGCGTCCGAACTGGACATCCTCATATCCGTAACCTGAATATGATTCATCAAACCTTATCTGCATGAACACATCCCGGTCTATCAGGAATGAGAAGGGAGTGAACCTAGCATACGGATTCCTACTCCGGAACTCGGCTGAACGCTTCCTATCTGCATTCTTCTCATAAACCCAACGCAGTTCCACACCTTTCTGCGGTATCTCATCAGAATGGATCGCACCGCCACATACCACCTGTGCCTTATCGGCCGCATCAACATATTTCCTTACAAAAAGCGCATCCTTTACGGCAGCATCACAATCCATGAACAGCAGTTTGTCATATTTGGACTGGTCTGCCAGGAAATTACGTATTGCAGCACGCCCCAGATTATGCTCAAGCGCTAAAAAACGGCAGTTCTCAAGACCACCGGCACATTCACGGTTCTTCTCCAGGACAACCTTGTCTGTGGAGCAGTCATCGGCAATGATTATCTCATACGGAATACCCAGTTCCAGACCCTGAAAATGAAGGTCTTTCATCAACTGTGAACAATCCCAGTTGAATACTGGTATAAGTATGGATAAAGCTTCCATCAAAATAAGACGTTATTGTGCAAAAGTAACTATTTTTGCGGAGTGCAAATCATATAGCGCAATGAATATTGGCCAAGAAACTGCGGACAGGCAGAAAGAGATTTATAAAGTTACGCTGGCGGGCGGCGCAGTGAACGTGCTGCTGCTGGTGTTCAAATTTGTGGCCGGCATACTGGGGCACAGCGCCGCAATGATAGCTGATGCCATACACTCCCTGTCTGATTTCATCACAGACCTTATTGTACTGGTCTTTGTCTATATCAGCGGCAAGCCACAGGATAAGTCACATGACTATGGGCACGGCAAATATGAGACTTTGGCACTCACATTCATAGGTATTGCTCTTCTTGTAGTTGCAATAGGCATATTCACAAACGGTGCCCAAAGAATAGCCGCATGGTATCACGGTGAGGAGCTCAAGGCACCAGGAATGTTGGCTTTCTGGGCTGCCATCATCTCTATCATGCTCAAGGAACTGACCTATCAATATACCATCCGGAAAGCAAAGAAACTGAATTCAACTTCGATGGAAGCCAATGCCTGGCACCACCGCAGCGATGCCCTTTCATCCATAGGAACGGCCATAGGAATAGGCGGCGCCGTCTTGCTGGGTAAACGCTGGACAGTACTTGATCCCCTGGCATCACTGATTGTGGGTGCATTTATTGTCAAGGTTTCATTTGACCTTATAAACAAAGGCATAAGCGAGCTGATGGAGAAATCCCTGCCCGATGAGATTGAAGATGAAATAATGGCAATAGCTCAGTCTGAGCCCGATGTAATCAAGCCGCATGACCTGCGCACCCGCCGTATCGGTAACCGATATGCCATTGAGCTGCACATACTTATGAGCGGAGAGATAACACTCTCAAAAGCCCATGAGCATGCTGATTCAATAGAGAACCAACTAAAGGAAAAGTTTGGCCAGAACACTCATGTGGCCATACACATGGAACCTTTGGAAACAGAGAATCCTACATGACCTGACTGCCGTACAGGGCAAAATCACCGCGTGCGGGGTCATCGGGCCATATTTGTGCCATCTGAGCGGTAATCTCAATGCTTGTCTTTAAATCAGCACTGTTTCTTGAAGTAAGTCCAAGGGCTTTTGCCGTTGCATAGACATGAGTATCAACGGGAACCAACAGCTGCGCAGAAGTAACGCGTGTCCAGATACCAAAATCCACCGTACTCCCCTTGCGTACCATCCACCTCAGGAACATATACAGTCTTTTATTGGCCGATGAACTGCCTGGCACGGGAATCCCGTTCACGCCTTCAAACTCACGGCAAAGATTAAGCACACCTTTTTCAAGCGGTTCACCCGGAATAAACAGATCTTCAAGGCTTTCCATGCGTGAATAAACATCCGCCATCCGTGCACACAGCATACTGAAATCCTCCCATTTGTAGAACCTGTATAGGCAGCCTACTGCATCCTGATTACGCCACGCACCCGTAGTCACATACCGGTAAGGGCCACCTGCCGCATCCATCAACTGATGCAGTCTGTCAAGCACACCCAGAAAAACCTTACGGCTTCCGTATGCCATCCACGCTGCAATAAAGGCAGAGACCTCTATATCCCTGCGGTCAGTGTAACGGTGCGGGAACTGCACGGGATCACCCTCTATGAAAGCGGCGCACTCACAACGGCCAGCTGCTTCAACCAGTATCTGTCTAACCTCTTCTTTCATTTTATTATATTACAAAAGTAGTAATATAACAGTAAAAAGAGGTAACTTTGCGCTTTCAAAATAAAACATCAAAAATGATAGAGAATACTGTAACTGAAAACAGCGAGAAAAAGAGTCTGAACTTCATTGAGGAGATGGTTGAGAAAGACCTGGCCAACGGCAAGAACGGAGGCCGTGTACAGACACGTTTCCCGCCGGAACCCAACGGTTATCTTCATATCGGTCACGCCAAGGCTATCTGCCTTGACTTTGGCATGGCTGAGAAGCACGGTGGCATATGCAACCTGCGCTTTGACGACACCAACCCCACCAAGGAGGATACTGAATACGTAGATGCCATCAAGGAGGACATCGAGTGGCTGGGATTCCACTGGGCAAATGAGTTCTACGCATCAGACTATTTCCAGCAGCTGTGGGATTTTGCAGTAGAACTTATCAAGGAAGGCAAGGCATACGTTGACGAGCAGGATCAGGAGACCATCCTTTCACAGAAGGGTACTCCCACCCAGCCAGGCATAAACAGCCCATATCGTGACCGTCCCATCCAGGAGAGCCTTGACCTGTTCTACAAGATGAACAGCGGTGAGCTTGAGGAGGGATCGATGGTACTGCGTGCCAAGATTGACATGGCACACAACAACATGTTGTTCCGTGACCCTATCATATACCGCATAGTAAAGACCCCGCATCACCGCACAGGAACCAAGTGGAAGGCATACCCCATGTATGACTTTGCACACGGACAGAGTGATTTCTTTGAGGGTGTGACCCACTCTCTCTGCACGCTGGAGTTCGTCCCCCACCGTCCGCTATATGACCTGTTCATAGACTGGCTCAAGAAGGGAGAGGACCTTGATGACAACCGTCCGCGTCAGACAGAGTTCAACAAGCTCAACCTCAACTACACCCTGCTGAGCAAGCGTAACCTGCTGGCTCTGGTGCAGAACGGCATGGTGTCAGGATGGGATGATCCCCGCATGCCCACCATTTGCGGTTATCGCCGCCGCGGCTACACTCCGGAATCTATCCGCATGTTCGTGGACCGCATAGGTTACACCAAGTTCGATGCCCTGAACGATATGGCCCTGATGGAATCAGCCATACGTGAGGATCTGAACCGCCGCGCCACACGTGTATCGGCTGTAATCAATCCCGTAAAACTGATAATCACCAACTACCCTGAGGGTAAGACTGAGGAGCTTGAAGCCATCAACAACCCGGAGGATCCGGAGGCAGGCACACACAAGATTACATTCAGCCGTGAGCTCTGGATAGAGCGTGAAGACTTTATGGAGGATGCTCCTGCCAAGTATTTCCGTCTGAGCCAAGGCCGTGAGGTACGCCTCAAGAGCTCATACATAGTACTCTGCACAGGCTGCAAGAAGGCTGCTGACGGCACTGTTGAAGAGGTTTATTGCGAGTATATCCCCAACACCCGTACCGGTGAGTCAGACTGTAACCGCAAGTGCAAGGGTACAATACACTGGGTAAGCGCAGCCCACGCCATCAAGGCTGAGGTGCGTCTGTATGACCGTCTGTGGAAGGTTGAGAACCCGCGTGACGAACTGGCCCGCCTGCGTGAGGAGGGAATGGACGTTATAGATGCTCTCAAGGAGATGAAGAATCCTGAGTCTCTTGAGGTGCGTGAGAACTGCTACGTTGAGCAGTTTCTGGCCGATACCAAGCCAATGGATCACTTCCAGTTCCAGCGCATAGGTTACTTCTGCACAGACAAGGATTCAACACCTGAACACCTCATATTCAACCGCACGGTATCACTCAAGGATACCTGGAGCAAGGTCAAGGATAAAGCATAAATGAAAGACGATTCAGCATCATACTATGACAGCCGGGAGTTTACGGAACTCCTGGCCTCATATGAGAATATGCTGACTGAAGGCGGCTCTGTCTATTTTGACAGCATGGACATAGCCAATATTGCCGAGTACTATACCCTGTCCGGTGAGCCTGACAAATCTGATGCAGCCATAGAATACGGCCTCAACCTGCATCCGTCTGACCCTGACATACTCATAGCCAAGGCCAACAACCTGCTTCTGCGCGGGCGCAAGGATGAAGCCACTGTCATTGCCGAATCCATTGATGACCCTGACAATCAGGAACTGGTATATCTAAAGGGCGTTATAGCCATCGCATCCGATGACCCCAACTCTGCCGATGCCTATTTCACACAGGCTGTTGAACTGAGTGACCATGATCCTGGCATGTTCAATGACATCATCGTCAAGTTCATGGACAACCGTTACTTTGAACTCTGCCAGAAATGGCTGGATATGGCGCTCGTAATGTCACCTGACTCCCGTAATTTCATTGAGTTGCAGGCTGACCTCTTCTTTGACACCGGCCAGGCCGACAGTGCCATTGAATGGTATAACCACCTGCTTGATGAGTTTGCATATGACACATACTACTGGGAGCAGTTAGGGCGTATCTACTATGAGAAGAATGACTACCCCAAGGCAAAGGAGTGCTTTGAGTTCATTGAGGCCATTGAGCCTGACAACACATCGGCCCACATGATGAAAGCCGGCTGCCTGTTCAGTATGGAACAGTGGGAAGAGGCTTTCAAGATATACCGCTCACTCCTGGATGATGACCGTAGCTCATACACCCTGCTCTACTACTGCGGCCGATGTCTCTATGAACTGGGCAACAACGATGATGCCCTCTTCTACCTTACAGATTCGCTTGAGATGCTCATGAGCGATACTGATGTACCTCAGGAGCTATACACGGAACTCTACTACGTAATGGCCAGCTGCTACTACAGGAACGGCAATCCCGCCCAGGCCAGAACCTATCTTTATGAAGGTCTTGCCATTGACCCTGATGACCAGGATCTGCAGGAACTTGCCAGACAGATACTTCCTGATGAGGAAGCCAGCCTGTTCATAGAAAAAACACCAGAAAAGAACTGATTCCGATAATAACAACCCTATGAAAAAATACCTGATTGTATTTCTTATCTCCATGGTTCCGCTCATTGAACTACGCGGCGCCATACCTTATGCTGTCGGCTATGACCTGCCTATAGTACAGTCTATCATAGTGGCATTGGTGGGTAACATGCTCCCCGTGCCTTTCATCTTCCTTTTTGCCCGCAGGATCCTTGTATGGGGACGTGACAAGAAAGTGATAGGCGGTTTCTTCAAATGGTGTCTTGAAAAAGGAGAAAAGGGAGGCCGCAAGCTGGAAGAGAAAGCCGGAGCCGGACTCTATGTGGCCCTGCTGCTTTTTGTAGGCATCCCCCTACCCGGCACCGGAGCATGGACAGGTACACTTGCAGCCAGCCTGCTTGACCTTGATTTCAAGAAAAGCATACTCTACATCCTTTTGGGGCTCCTGCTAGCCGCAGCCATCATGCTTGCTGCCAGTCTTGGGCTGTTCGGGGCAATCTCACTTATCAAGTGAGTCACTCTTTGAAATAGAGTGCAAAAGTTTCAGCCGATATCTTAGATTTCAGGCGGGACTTGATACTGCGCATATTGGAGCGCGAGGTACACATTATATCTGCGATAACCTCCTGATCAAAACCCAGCAATGTGCAGAATATCAAACTGATATCCTGCTGTCCCAGCTTACCTGACTCATTACGCAGCGCAGCTATAGGATTAGCAAAATATAGGTTTATATCATGTACCACCACATCACGCTCCTCCTGTTTGAATGAACGTTTCTGTAGTATCACATCATTGACCATATTGAATGCAATACCGCTACGGAACGCATTGCACGCCTCCACCAGGCGGTTGCCGTCTGACTTGGTTATCTCTTCAATCTTCTTCTGAACCTGTTCATCAGACTTCATAATGTAAAACGCCTCTCTCTTGCGGTCGCGCTGTATGCTTATAATCACTGACAATGCAATAACCACAATCAGTAGTAGGATTGAATACAGTATTATCCTTGATATCCTGGACCTATACTTGTGCTCCTGGATCTCATCATTATGCTGCAGCCTAATCCGGGTAATTTCCGATTCATTTGAAAGTGCATCAAGTTCCTCCTGATACTGCCTTTTCCACATCTCAGCATTCCATGCTGCCTGATACCTCCTCATCTGCGTGGCAACCCCCTCCAGGCCATTCAAGGCAAATATCTTGGTGGTAAGGTCAGTTGAAAGCTGATGAGCACGCTCCAGATAGACAAAGGCCGAATCCAGCTCCTGCAGATAATAGAGAGCTACGCCCTTCATGGCAAATCCTGCAGCCATATCCTCAACGTTGGTACATCCTGCCAGATACTTGTTCACATAATCCAACTCCTCACGTCCTGCCGCTGTTCCGCTCAGGCCGTTGATGGCGTGTGCCATGAAAAGATTGCATGAATTAAGGCTAACCTTATCCAGGCACTTGTCATTCAGCATCCTCTCCATAATATCCTTGGCTGCCTTGTAGTTTTTCTGCTCAAGATAAACTCTGCCCACATTGTATTCTGAGAATGACTCCTGACGGCAGTCATCCAGGTTATGATAAAGCCTCTTGCTGTTATTGAAAGCCTGCACGGCCTCATCATACAACCCTCTTCTTAGGAAATGACGCCCCAGCAAGCTGTTCACATCGGCATAGTCATATGCAAGCGTATCATCAAACAGGTCCTTGGCCTTGAGAAGCGAGTAAATGGCCTCAGCATCCCTATCCATAGTTGAATAGGCACACCCCAGTGTCATCCAGCTCAGGGCTGTATAATAACCCTTGCGGCGGCTACCCCAATAATCAGTGGCTATTTTGGCTAAAGAATCAGATTCTATCTTCTTCCCGGTAATATAATCTGCACGGGTACGCAAGAGGCCATACAATGCAGCCTGCCTACCACGCAACCCATCAGGGTTTATATCATCAAGTATCCTGCCGGCTTCTACGGCACTGCTCTCAAGAGCCTTCTCAGCACTCTTCAACTCCTTCATACTGCTCCCGGCGCAAGAGCACAAAACAAGGACTAAACACAGAAATAAGGTTTGCTTTTTCATATCACGTCAAAAGTAACGTATTTTGGGGAATTATTCCTACTTTTACATCATTAAACATCATATTATGACATTTCTTCAGACAACAATTGACCCGGAAGTTATAAACAGCGTAAATGATTCCCTAAAAAACGCCGCTGACACTCTGTTGCAGAAAGCCAAAGAGGATCCTGGAACATTCATGCATGATCTTGGCCAAGCCATGCTGGATTTCGGGCTCAAACTGCTTGCCGCATTTGTAATATACTTTGTCGGAGCCTGGATAATAAGGCGCATCAAGAAAGCACTCAACCGTGTATTCCTTAGACGCAACACGGAAAAGACCCTGGCCTCATTCATATCATCGTTGGTGTCCATCACACTCACCGTATTGCTTATCGTAATAGCCATCAGCACATTGGGAATAAACACCACCTCACTGGCTGCGCTTTTGGCTGCAGGCGGCATGGCCATAGGTATGGCTCTCAGCGGAACGGTCTCAAACTTTGCAGGCGGCATCATGATCCTGGTTTTCAAGCCATTCAAGGTGGGTGATTTTATAAATGCCCAAGGTTATAGCGGAACAGTTCAATCCGTAACCATAGTGAATACCAAAATCATCACTACTGACAACCGTCTAATAATCATCCCCAACGGAGCGCTTTCAAACGGAAACATTGACAATTTTAACGTCATGAAGTTACGCCGTCTCGATATAGAGGTGCATGTTGAATACGGTACTGATTCTGACAAATGCATAGAACTGCTTAACCAGATCATTGCAGAAGATCCGCGTATACTGAGTTCAAAAGAACCGGGAGCAAAGGATCCGTTCATTGCACTCATGTCAATGGATGACAGCAACATCTCTTTCATTACCCGATCATGGGTCTTGGCAGAAGATTACTGGCCCGTAAAGTTTGACCTCAACAAAAAAATATACGATACACTCCCCAAAAACGGAATACTCTTTGCTTATCCTCACATGGATGTAACAATAAAGAATTGATATGGTCATACTCATTACCGGCATAACATCAGGATTCGGTCGGGCTATGGCCAGCCAGCTCTGTACCGATGGGCACAAGGTTTACGGAACCTATCGCCGCGATTCAGAACAGATACCCGGCGTAACCTATCTTAAGGCCGATGTCCAGGATGAAACATCTCTCCGCAGCGCCGTAAACACCGTAATGGATAAAGAGGGACACATCGACACTGTTATCAGCAACGCCGGAATGGGCATAGGAGGACCGTTGGAGTTCACATCAATAGAAGACGCACAGCGCCAGATGGATGTAAACTTCATGGGAATGGTTAGACTGCTCAACCTTGTAGTCCCTATCATGCGCAGGCAGCATCACGGACATATAATCTGCATCAGTTCCATAGGCGGACTGATGGGCCTGCCCTACCAGGGGATGTACTCTGCCAGCAAGTTTGCAATTGAGGGATATTGTGAGGCGTTGCGCCTTGAGGTACGCCAGTTCGGCATACACGTAACGGTAATCAATCCCGGAGATTTCTTTACCGGATTCACTGCTGCACGCAGCAAGAACCTCCCAACAGAGGCCGCAACTGCATATCCAGGCTATTCGGCATCCATGGCATCTATTGAGAGCGATGAGCGCTCCGGCCTGCAGCCTGATTATCTGGCCCGCCGTATGAGCCGCATTGTACGCAAGCGCCGCCCTGCCAACCGCTACATCATAGCCACATTCGTCCAGCGATTGTCAGTTACGCTAAAAGCCATCCTCCCCGCCAAATGGTATGACCGCATCCTTGCATCCTACTACAAACTATGAAAATTGAGAATTGAGAATTGAAAATTGAAAATTGAAAATTGAAACCAACGCACCTGCGTAAATACATTTTTTATGAAACATATTACAATCGCATTACTGACCCTATTAGTAGCATCTGCATCGTCTTTCGCTCAGCCGCAAGGCGGTTTCCGTCGTGAATCATTCCCCGAGGGTTCATACTCACCGGTTACCAACATCAACCGTAACTCCTACCCCCGTGTCTTGGCCGATAACAGTGTTATGTTCCGCGTACAGGCCCCACAGGCACAGACCGTCCAGATTGACCTGGGCGGCACCAAGTATGACATGACCAAGGGCGAGGGCGGTCAGTGGACCGTTACCACTAATCCGCAGGTGCCCGGATTCCACTACTACAACCTGTTCATAGACAACGTATCGGTATCCGATCCCGCCAGTCAGCCATTCTACGGTTGCAGCCGATGGACAAGCGCCATTGAAATAAAGGAACAAGGCATGGATGTATTTGAGGTTCAGGATGTGCCCCACGGTGAAGTCCGTACCTTATATTATTACTCAAAGGTTGAGGAGGCCTGGCGTCCGCTTATGGTCTATACCCCTGCAGGATACAACGAGAGCAAGGACTACTACCCCGTTGTCTATATACAGCACGGTGGCGGTGAAGATCATCGCGGTTGGATGGAACAGGGCCGCACCGCACAGATTATGGATAACCTTATTGCAGCAAAAAAGGCTGTCCCCATGATTGTAGTAAGTGCCAACAGTAACGTACAGTCACGCAGCGGCGGCATGGGCGGCGGTTACAGTTGGCAAGGCATGCAGACATTCCGCAGTGAACTCATAGACAACGTCATACCTTTTATAGAAAAGAACTACCGCGTCAAGAAAGACCGCAAGCACCGCGCCATGTGTGGCCTCTCCATGGGTGGCGGCCAGGCATTTTACATCGGCCTGCGTGACCCGGAGGTATTCGCCAACGTAGGCGTGTTCTCCACCGGAATGTTCGGCGGCATACAGGGAGCATCAAACTTTGATCTGGAAGCAGAATGCCCAGGCATCCTTACCGATACCCAGAACTTTAACAAGCAGTTTGACGTATTCTTCTTAAGCTGCGGCGAGCAGGATCCCCGCATCGAACACACCCGCAACATCGTCAAGAAAATGCAAGACTCCGGCGTAAAAGTAAAATTCAACTCCTACCCCGGTGACCACGAATGGCAAGTCTGGCGCAAATCCCTCCACGAATTTGCCCAATGCCTCTTCAAATAAAGTCCGTTGTTTCCTGAAAAAAATCCTAGGTGTATTGAACTTTTTGGGGTATCGGTATCGGAAACCATGGCCGCCCGTGGGCTTGTGAACGGGAGGAGCCTGTGTTCAAGAAGGTATCATGGAAGGTGGGAGTTTACTCACACCTTTCAGGGTGCCTTAGAGGGATAGCGCGAAGCGCGTAGTTTCAGATACTGATACCCCAAAAAGTTCCCATAAATAACGCACAAAGTAAAAAGAACGAACCGTACTAATTGTCTACAAAAAAAATAGGCTCGGAGATTTCCGAGCCTATTTTTTTGAATAAAGCTTTGATTAAGCGTACATGGCAACGATAGCCTCATACAGCTCCTGCTTGCCGCTGGTCTGCTTGGGCTCGTCAACCTTCTTGCCGTACTCGTAAGCCTCCTCGAAGGTCATCTTGCCCTCCTCGAACTTCTTACCCATACCGCTGTCGAATGAAGCGTAACGCTCAGCCTTCATCTTCTTGTAGGGTGACTCCTCAAGCAGCTTTGCAGCTGACTCAAGAGCGCGAGCCATAGCATCCATACCGCTGATGTGAGCGATAGCGATGTCCTCAAGATCAGTTGAGTTACGACGTGTCTTAGCATCGAAGTTGGTACCACCTGTGCCAAGACCACCGTTACGGATGATCTCCATCCAAGCCTGTGTGAGCTCGTAGTTGTCAATTGGGAACTGGTCAGTATCCCAACCGTTCTGAGCGTCACCGCGGTTAGCGTCGATTGAACCGAGCATGCCGGCGTCAACTGCGCAAGCCAGTTCGTGCTCAAATGTGTGGCCAGCCAGAGTAGCGTGGTTAACCTCGATGTTTACCTTGAAGTCCTTATCCAGCTTGTGAGCCTTGAGGAAACCGATAACGGTCTCGGTGTCAACATCATACTGGTGCTTTGAAGGCTCGCATGGTTTGGGCTCGATCAGGAATGTACCCTTGAAACCCTTGCCGCGTGCATAGTCACGAGCCATGGTCAGCATGGTAGCCATGTGCTCTTTCTCACGCTTCTGGTCTGTGTTGAGAAGGCTCATATAACCCTCACGACCGCCCCAGAATACATAGTTCTCAGCGCCCAGCTCGATACCTGCGTCGATAGCGTTCTTGATCTGAACGATAGCGCGGGCAACTACATCGAAATCAGGATTGGTAGAAGCACCGTTCATGTAACGCTTGTTACCGAATACGTTAGCGGTTGACCAAAGCAGCTTGGCACCGGTCTCTTTCTGCTTCTCCTTAATGTAAGCTACGATAGCCTTCATGTTAGCCTCATACTCTGCTACGTTCTTGCCCTCTGAAATGAGGTCAACATCGTGGAAGCAGAAATAAGGGATACCAAGCTTCTGCATCAGCTCGAAACCGGCATCTACCTTGTTCTTAGCGGTCTGAAGAGCGTCATCGGCCATCCAGGGGAATGACTTTGTGCCACCACCGAACTGATCTGCACCCTCTGCGCACAGTGTGTGCCACCATGCCATTGCAAAGCGCAGCCAATCCTTCATGGTCTTGCCCATGATAACCTTGTTCTCATCATAGTAATGGAAAGCAAACGGATTCTTGCTGTCCTTACCCTCGAATTTTACTTTCTTCAAACCGGGAAAATACTCTTTTGCCATAATTGATTTGTTATTAATAAAATGTGAATAATTTATCTTGTTTTACGCCTTTCACGGCGCGAAAGGCAAAGTTACATTTATAATTCAAATAATCAACTCTTGGATGATTATTTTTTAGAACTCATTTAAGTACATGTTAAGAATGCGTTTCCAGCGGGCGTATGCCTCCTCATACTGCGGCACAAGTTTCTTGTCAGGCTCAATGACATTGAGTTTCTCAAGTGTTGCGAATGCCTCGTTATGATCCTTGTAAACACCGGCACCGATACCGGCACCCTTGGCAGCACCAACAGAGCCGTCAGTATCATACAGCTCGATAGTAGCACCTGTTATACCGGCCAGAGTGTCGCGGAAAACAGGGTTCAGGAACATATTGGCATTTCCGGCATGAATCTTGGAAATCTCCATACCCATCTCCACCATTACGTCCATACCGTACTTGAATGAGAATACTATACCCTCCTGCACGGCACGTGCCAGATGGTTGCGGTTATGTATGTTGAAGTTGAATCCGTGTATGCTGCAGCCTACGTTGCGGTTGCCCAGCACACGCTCAGCACCGTTACCGAACGGCAGTACCGTTACGCCGTCGCAACCTACCGGAATGCTCTGGGCAATCTTGTTCATATCACCGTATGACAGACCCTCAAGCATGATGTTGCGGCGTGTCCATGCATTCAGGATACCTGTACCGTTGATACAGAGCAGCACTCCTAAACGGGTCTGCTTGTTGGTATGGTTCACGTGAGCGAAAGTGTTTACCCTTGACTGCGGGTCAAAGTTCACGGCACCGTTAACGCCGTAAACCACACCCGATGTACCGGCAGTAGCGGCAATCTCACCCGGCTCGAAGACATTCAGTGAGAGAGCGTTGTTAGGCTGGTCACCTGCACGGTATGTAACAGGGATACCGGCCTCTATTCCAAGCTCCTTGGCAGCAGCCAGAGATACACGGCCCTGCTCTGAGAACGTAGGTCTGATCTCAGGAATGAGTGACTTGCTGAAACCATAGTAATCAAGCAGGAAATCTGCAACATCCTTCTCCTTGAAGTCCCACATCATACCTTCAGACAGACCTGATACGGTTGTGCTGGTAGTTCCGGTAAGACGCATGGCGATGTAATCACCCGGCAGCATTATCTTGTCTATCTTCTCATATATCTTGGGCTCGTTCTCCTTAACCCAGGCAAGTTTGGCTGCAGTAAAGTTACCCGGTGAATTAAGCAGATTGGTCAGGCACTGGCCCTTACCTATCTCACGGAAAGCCTTGTCACCGTATGGCACGGCACGTGAATCGCACCAGATAATTGCCGGGCGTAATGCCTTGCCGTTCTTGTCAACGCACACCAGGCCATGCATTTGATATGAGATACCTATTGCCTCAATGTCAGAACCTTTTGCTCCTGACATCTGCATTACCTTGGCGGTCACGTTCTTGAGGTATGTCCACCAGTCATCAGGTTCCTGCTCTGCCCAACCCGGATTGAGAGCCTTGATGGGGGCCTCTGAATCAGGGTAGAAAGCTGATGCCACACTCTTTCCTGTCTCAATTGATACCAGGCTGGCCTTCACTGAAGAGCTGCCTATGTCATAACCTAACAGATACTTCTTCATAAGATTATTTTTTTAAAGTTATTATCTCAAAACCATATTGTAACTCATAATTCTGTCACCGGTATAATCTATTTCGGCTTCCAATACCCTACCGGGAGTATGATAGCGTATCTTGAATTTACGGGTTCCGCGGAATCCCATGTAGTTTCCCCTACACTGGCCAATAGTAAACACCACACCGTGTTCATCCTCCGTAAACATTATAGGAATCAGCGAGAACGCACCATCCTGATATGCATTTGTGGTGCCATCGTCCTCATAAAGGAAGAAATGTCCGTCTGATCCGGCGTACATATCTACTGTAAGTACATCGGTTGCATGTTCATCAACATAATTCACATCATTGCCCGATACCAGTATCGCGCCGGACGGAACGAACAGAGGAATACGCTCGTATGGCGCATCGGCCTCTATCGTTTGGCCGCCCACAAATACGGAGTCAGTATAATAATCATACCAGAACTTACCCTTAGGCAGATATACGCTCCTTGAAGTTGCACCATATTCATATACCGGGCAGACCATAAGCGACGGGCCAAACATATACTGGTCAGAGACTTCACGTGCCACCTCATCATCAGTAAAATCCATCACCAGACCACGCATGATAATCCTGTCCTGCAGCCACGCCTGTCCGGCCAGGGAATATATGTAAGGCATCAGTCTGTACCTCATGCGGTTATAATAGACAATTGACTTATATGCCGGATGGTCGGCAGGAGCAATATTCCACACCTCACGCAGAGGATACTGTCCATGAGCCCTGTACAATGGGGCAAACGTTCCGAACTGATACCAGCGTGTCTGAAGCTCACGCCACTCCTTGAGATCAGCATTCTCCACACGTGTACGGTCATATATCCTCTGTGCATTGGCATATCGGTTTTCTACACAGAAACCTCCGATATCCATTGTCCAGTAAGGATTACCGCAAAGTGAGTAGTTCATGCCTGCCGTTATCTGTGAACGCATATCCTCCCAACGGGTGCCTATGTCACCGCTCCATGATGCCGTAGAGTAACGCTGCAAACCTGCCGTACCTGAACGCGTAAGCTGGAATACACGCTTGCTTGAATCCTCCTTGAGCAAACCTTCATAAATAGCCTGGGCATTCATAAGTGAATAGGCTGTAAGGTACTCTGTCGATGAGCCCAGCTCAGTAGGTCCGCAAAGTGCTTTCCAATAGTCCATCGGCACGCAGTCACGTATGTTAGGCTCACTGGCATCCATCCACCAGGCATCAATGCCGTAGCCGTACAGATGATCCTTAAGCTGGTTCCAGAACAGTTCACGGGCACCGGCAGAATAGGCATCATAGAAAGAACCTATATAACCCGGCCCTACCCAATCACGTATGCTGTCCTCAACGGCACGGGTGTACATCCAGCCATGTGAATCAAACTCCTTATAGTGCTCAGTAGATGTATAGAACTTAGGCCATACGGATATCATCAGATGGGCATTCATGTTGTGTACCCTGTCCATCATGGATTGAGGATTGGGATAGCGCGTCTCATCAAACTCATGAGAGCCCCATGCATCCTCCTTCCAGTAGTTCCAGTCCTGTACTATATTGTCCAAGCCTATGCCGCGCCTGCGGAACTCCCTTACGGTCTGTATCACTTCATTCTGGTTCTGATAGTGTTCACGGCTCTGCCAGAAACCCATTGCCCACTTGGGCAGCATATTGGCTCCGCCCACAAGACCGTGCAGGCCCTGTATTACGCCATCCATATCATCGCCGGCAATAAAGTAGTAATCCGATTCCGGAACCATCTCGTTCCACATGGTAATCTTATCCTGCTGTTCTTTGCTTACCGGAGCGTAAGCTCTTAAGCCGCAGTATGATGTACCGCCATCAGGACGCCACTCTATACGCAGGTCATATTTCTGTCCCTGCTTCATGTCAAAGCTGAACTTGTATGAATTGGGATTCCAGGCCGTGCGCCAGCGCTCCTTTACAACCTCTTCACCTCCCAGGAACACCTTGACATATCCGGCATAATAGAGAATAAAGCTGTATGTTCCTGACTCCGGAGCCTCAAGAGCACCCTCATAGAGCACCCTCTGCCCCAGACGCGGAAGGTTCTTTACCGTCTCTGAATCAACAAAATAGATTGAATCCTCCTGCCTTACCTGGGCACGGCCGCGCATACCGTTGTAATATGTTCCGGTCAGACTGCCCTGCTTGCCGTCCTTGTCATAGAGTTTGAACAGACGGTTAAGCTGCTGGTACGGTTCCGTGTTACCGAACCGGCCCTGTGAGTATGAATCCCACAGAATACCGTATCCGGCCGATGAAATCACAAACGGAATGCTGATCTTGGTGTTGTACTGATACAGTTCTTCATTCTGACCCTTGTAGTTCCATTGGTCAGACTGATGCTGCCCTAAGCCATAAAGGGCTTCATCATCGGAAGTGTCAAAGCGGTTTACCGTTGAATATCCGTGAGTACCGTCAACGGTAATCGGAGTGAATGATGCCGGCTCTGACTCATTGGTAATGCGGTTTCCACCTGCATCGGTAAAACGCACCCGGCCATCAGCCTTATTCACGAACGCACTCAGTCCGGCTGTCTGCAGTTCCACTTCCTCCTTACCGTCACGCACGGCAAAGCCGGCTGCCTGGGCAGCACCAGGAAGTACAATCAGGCTGTTTCTGTTACGGAAAGCTTTATCCGGTGTTGATGTCACTCTTATCACATGGTCAGACATCACTGTCAGACGTACCTTTTGCGGCCCTCCTGATGCAGCCTCGCGGATGTTGACCACGACACCGTCATCAAGAATCTTATACTCCTTCTCCGTGCATGACGCCAATGCAAGCACCAGGAATAGAGGAGCAAAAAATAACGACCGGATATTCATACACAAGCTAATAATCCTACAAATTTAATGATTTATCAGAATTAGAACGTTTTGCTCCACCTATTTATTATAAAAAAATAATGGAGAAGAATGTTTCATCCTCTCCATTACCGTTTTATGTGTGTCTATGGTGTGTCTTACTTCTGCAGAAGCTTGTCATTTGAACCCAGCACATCAACAATCTTGTGGATGTACATCTTCTTCATGTTCTCGCGTGCGGGCTTGAGATACTGACGGGGATCAAAGTGACTGGGGTTCTCAGCCAGATACTTACGTACGGCAGCTGTCATGGCCAGACGAGAGTCAGAGTCAATGTTGATCTTGCATACAGCGCTCTTTGAAGCCTCGCGGAGCTGCTCTTCAGGAATACCTACTGCATCGGGCAACTTGCCGCCGTATGCGTTGATTGTATCAACCTCTTCCTGAGGAACTGATGATGATCCGTGCAGAACGATGGGGAAGCCGGGGAGCTTCTTCTCAATCTCATGCAGAACATCGAATGCCAATGGAGGAGGAACCAGCTTGCCGGTCTTGGGGTCACGTGTGCACTGCTCGGGCTTGAACTTGTAAGCACCATGTGAAGTACCTATTGAGATAGCCAGTGAATCGCAACCTGTACGGGTAGCGAAATCGATAACCTCCTCAGGCTTGGTATAGTGTGAAACCTCACTTGCAACCTCGTCCTCAACACCTGCCAGAACGCCAAGCTCAGCCTCAACTGTAACATCATACTTGTGAGCGTACTCAACAACCTTTTTGGTGAGAGCGATATTCTCCTCATAAGGAAGAGCAGAACCGTCAATCATAACTGATGAGAAGCCCATGTCGATGCAGTCCTTGCAAAGCTCGAAGCTGTCACCATGATCAAGGTGAAGAACGATCTCAGGATGAGCGCAGCCAAGCTCCTTGGCATACTCAACGGCACCCTGTGCCATGTAACGCAGGATAGTGGCGTTAGCGTAGTTGCGGGCACCCTTAGATACCTGCATGATAACCGGTGACTTGGTCTCGACTGCAGCCTGTACGATAGCCTGCATCTGCTCCATAGTGTTGAAATTGAATGCCGGGATAGCATATCCGCCCTTGACGGCTGCGGCAAACATTGCGCGGGTGTTTACAAGACCCAGTTCTTTGTAGCTTACCATAAATTGAAATTATTATGTGATTAATTAATAAACTCTGTTTCCAGAAATCGGACACAAAATTACATTCTTTGATAAGCTATCAAAAAAGTATAGAGTAAAAAACAGCCAACTTTCACAAAGTTTAAACACATGTGCAGGAATCTGCTAACAGGACATTGCAATATAGACCTGTTCATCCTTGAATTTCTATAAAGACAGTACCCTTTTCCGGTTCCGTGACGGAACTGCTCATGCCCCTTACCATCATGAGTGAAAGTGAATCCTCACCTGTAGCGTCAAGTATGCAGCCTTCAGTATTCTCCTCACGGAAAGTCATGGTAATTCCGGATGTTTTCTCACTGTACTCCAATGTCATCTTTACAGGACTGCCGAACGGCATTATCCCGCAAAGCATCTCTTCTGTTATATGCTCAACCTTATCGGTAACCTTTGTGCCGAGCCCGTATTTGCTGCAGAATGTATGGATTTTTCCAAACAACCCATACAGGTCAAAATATCTGTTTTCAAATACTGACTCAAGAGAGCGTATCCTGTTTATGAAAGCCCTTGTAGCAGGTTTACGGGGATTCTCAAAGATCTGTTCAGGAGTACCCTCCTCATAGACGATGCCGTCATTCAGGAACAGTATCCGTGTACTCACGTCACGCACAAACTGCATCTCATGGCTTACTATACACATGGTCATACCCTGGTTTGCCAGATGCCTGATAACCGCAAGAACCTCACTTACCATAGTTGGATCCAAGGCCGATGTGGGCTCATCAAACAAAATTATCTCAGGCTCCATTGCCAGACAGCGGGCTATGGCCGCACGCTGCTTCTGACCGCCGGACAGTTCTCCAGGCAGGCAACCCGCCTTATCGTGAAGACCCACCATCCCAAGTAGTTCCATCCCCCTCTCCTCAGCCTCTGCACGTTTTTTTCCAAGCAGTGTCATAGGGCATAGAGTAAGATTATCCAGTATGGTAAGATGCTCAAACAGATTGAAATTCTGGAACACCATACCCATCTTGCGCCGGATTAGGTTTATATCGGTCCCGCGGTCCAGAATATCCGTTCCGTCCACTTCAATCACTCCCGACGTAGGCTCCTCCAAGCGATTCAGACAACGCAACAATGTACTCTTACCGGTACCGGATGGGCCGATAACGGATACAACCTCACCTTTCTCTATATCACAGTTTATATCCCTCAACACCGTCAGTTCATCACCGCCTGGCGTTCTGAACACTTTCTTAAGATGCTTTACCTTAATCATAAATCTCTACTTTTTGGAGTAAGTTGCCTTTCCAGGGCTTTAAGCCCCGAACCTGTCAGCCATGACAACACAATATAAACAACAGACACAAGAATGAGCGGAAAGAACGCATCAAGCGTACGCGCCCTGATTATATCGCTCGCCTTGGTCAAGTCAACCACTGCCACATAACCCACTACCGATGTCATTTTTATAAGCGCAATCACCTCACCTTTCAGCACAGGTATTATCCTGTTCATGGCCTGCGGCAGCACGACCTTACTGAATGTCTGGAATTTTCCTAATCCCAGAGCAAATCCGGCCTCCCATTGTCCTCTATCTACGCTCTCCATCCCCGTACGGAACACCTCGCTGAAATATGCCCCATAGTATAGCCCGAAACTCATTACTGTAACCCAGGTTCCGGTAATCCTGGATGAAGCGAATATCACATAGAACATAATCATCAGGATAACCAGCAGCGGGATTCCGCGCAACAGGTCAATCACTATTCCCATAGGTGAACTTACCACCCGTTTTCTGCTCATGCGCATTCTGCACATCAGCACACCTGCCATAACCGCAGCCAATAACGAGAGAACTGAAATCTGAATGGTCACCCACAGCCCGTCTGCCATCAGTTTCCAACGCTGTTCCACCACCAGATTATTCTTGAAACTCTCTTTAATGCGATCCCACAAGCCGGCACGTTCAGTCATGCCAATGCCATCGTTACTCCTGCATACGGCTGCGCCTCCACCTTCTACATACGGATCAGAAAAAAGGACTTGCCTGGCACGCTCCTCCGTCCTGCGCATGTGAGACAGTATGACATCGATCTTACCGGAGTTTAATGCAGGGATAAGGGCGCTGAAATCATATATCTCATAATCCACAGAATATCCGGCCGCATCACAGAACCTGTTGAACATATCCACCTCTATACCTGTAAGATTGTTTTCCTTGAGGAACAGATACGGATAGGTAATGGTAATTCCAACGTGAAGCGATCTTCTGCCGGATTGTTTTTCATGTCTATGGACAAGCAATGAAGCATCGGCCATAGAATCAGAGGCCGTTTTCCATTCATTGAGCCATCTGTCATACTCTCCTGAAGACTTTGCGTCTCTCAGATAACCGTTGAACCGGGAGCAAAGCAGGGAATCATCCTTTCGGAATCCGGCGCAGGCAGTTCCCTTGAGTATATTGTTGAACTTTATTTCCAAACCGCGTGATTCAAGATTCAGCATTCTGGCCTGGATCTGGTCTATGATACAGAAATCAGCCCTGCCCTTCTCCACTGCAACCAGCAACTCACCCACACCAAGCCTGATCACGTCAACGCCATCAATCTCTGAAAGCATGAGATCATAAGAGCTGCCCATTGACACTGCCACTCTGTACCCCCTGAGATCCTCTACACCTTTTACCCCCGACAGGTCATGAACCTTGCGTCCGGTACAGGAAACGAGCCACAACATAGCCGCAATCAGAATGAACGACCATTTTCTCATATCTTACGGCTTTTAGGAGTAATTCTCTTATCAAGAAGGTCAAGCAATGCCCCGAGAATCATTGTCAGCAACAGATAGACCGCAGCCACAAGAAGCAGCGGGAAAAACGCATCAAAGGTGCGTGAACGGATAAGGTCACCTGCCTTGGTCAGATCCACGACGGCCACATAACCTATAATTGACGTACTCTTGACCAAAGTTATCATCTGCCCCTTATATACAGGTATTATCTTTCTCAACGCCTGCGGCAGAATAACCTTCATGAATGTACTCCAGGGAGTGAGTCCCAACGCGAAACCGGCCTCCCACTGCCCACGGTTCACGCCCTCTATGCCCGAACGGAATATCTCACAGAAATAGGCACTGAAATAGAGAGTGAAACATACAATGGCGATCCATAAGGGAGACAATGCCACGTCAGCCAGAACCACATAGAACAAAAGCAGCAGCAACACCAGCAACGGGATGGCACGCATCAGTTCCACATACCATTTTACTGAAGTCTTGGCCCAGTTCCGGGATCTCATTCTTATGGCACAAAGGAGTGCACCCATTAAGGTTGCGAGCAGGATTGACCACAAAGAGACCTTCAGGGTATTGACCAGGCCATCAGTCATCATCATCCAACGGTCCTCATACAGAAGGTTTGAATATATGCTCTCCCTAATTCCTGACATAACACATTCAATATCCGCTAAGTTAGCATTTATATCGCCTGCTTGTATATGTCACGCAAAAACTCCCGCAAACATTTTGCCATTACAACAAATAATCATACCTTTGCGCGCTGAAACCCCCATAGCATAGTTCCGCTTATATTCCGGCGGACATTTAATGGAGTAATTAAAAACAAAATAAGTTATGAAAAAAGGTATTCATCCCGAGAGCTATCGTCCTGTAGTATTCAAGGACATGTCAAACGGTGATTGCTTCCTGTCACGCTCTACCTGCGCTACCAAGGAGACAATCGAGTTTGAAGGTCAGACCTATCCCCTGATCAAGATTGAAATTTCAAACACTTCTCACCCGTTCTTTACCGGTAAGTCAAAGCTGGTAGATACCGCAGGACGCGTGGACAAGTTCATGAGCCGTTACGCAAAGAGCCGCGGAGGCAAATGATACCATTGGGGACAGACCCCTTTGGTACTGTTTTATATAAAAATAGGAAGGTTCGGATGTCATGTCCGAACCTTTTTATTTTGAAAACAGTACCAAAGGGGTCTGTCCCCAATGGTATCATTTTTTGAAGCGTTTGCCGGTCCAGGTGTAACGCAGGGGCTCAGGCTTGATCCAGGTCTTGTAGCGCTCCGCATCCTCACCGATATAGTCCAATGAGGTGTAACGGAACTCAAGCGCACCTTCAACAGGGGTCACAGACTGTAGCCTGAGCATGGACAGTTTCTTGAAATAATCCAGAGAGTCAGCCTTAAGAGCCTCCTTGGTGAGATAATCATCAAACTGCGGCAGTTCTATCAAATCCTTAAGCGGAACGGGCTTCCACTCTTCCGTATAGAATTCTATGCGCGAATCAGGATAACGGGCTGTTACCGTGCGCACTATGCAGATAAGATTCTTACCGTCCTTTCTCCCGAAAAGCGCCATATCCAACTGCCCCGCCCCTGAAGTCTTGACAGTGAGCATATTCTCCTGCAGCACAGTCATTTCACTCTCGCCACCCAGTTTGTTTTTCGCTACGGCTTTCATTCCATAGTCCATAAAATCCAGAAAATCCATACGTTCACTCTTGGTGAGAGTAGGCATAATTGAATCCGGCATGTTTATGAACAACGTCTTCAAATCAGCCGCACTTGCCATTGTGCAACCAAGAGCCAGCAGTAATATGACAGTAATTCTTTTCATATCAGTTTTTCAGATAAATGTCATCAGGATACTCTATCTTATATAGGAACAACCCCTGGGCAGGAGCCGAATCACCAGCCTGACAGCGGTCTTTCCTGAGTATTACCGATTTGAACTCATCGACAGTCATACGGTGACGACCCACCTCCATCAGTGTCCCCACTATGGCGCGTACCATATTCCTGAGAAAACGGTCAGCCGTGATGGTAAACACCCATCGTCCGTCAGGCAGTCTCTCCCACCCGGCTTCCGTAACATGACAGTCATTGGTCTTGGTATCAGTATGAAGCTTGCTGAAACTGGTAAAATCAACTGTTGAAAGCAACAGTTTTGCCGCGCTGGTCATCAGTTCAAAGTCCGGCTCGTTCAGCAGATACCAGGAATAGTTCCTTTGGAACGCGCTTTTTTCAAGCGTCACGTAGTATTTGTATGTCCTTGAAACGGCATCAAAACGGGCATGAGCATCGGGCCTGACAGGATAAACGCTGTGCACAGCTATATCAGGCGGGAGTATTCCGTTAAGTTTATGCTTGATCCATTCACAATCCTGACATTCGTCCAGGTCAAAATGCGCTATCATCTGGGCTGCATGAACGCCGGCATCAGTACGTCCGGCGCCGGTCACGTCAACCTTTTGACGCAGGAACAGAGCCAGAGCCTCCTCCAAGGTCTGCTGCACTGAAGGTGAATGCGGCTGAATCTGCCATCCGCTGTAGGCAGTACCGTCAAACTCTATGTCAGCAAAGTACCTCATCAACGTTTCTGTCCGGCCAGATTCATAATATGTACCGATACAAGCGCGGCGGTCTCAGTACGCAGGCGCGACGGGCCCAATGAGATTGGCTTGAAACCAGCTTTCAGAGCCATATCTATCTCAGCAGGGCTGAAATCACCCTCCGGACCTATCAGCACGACAGCATCATGCCCCGGAACCACGGCGTCCTGCAACAGCACTTTACTGCCAGGCTCACAATGAGCAATAAATTTGTCACCCCTCAAACCACTCTCTATAAACGTGCGGAAAGAGGTCATTCCGTTAAGGACAGGAAGAGTAGCCTTCTGTGACTGTTTCATGGCCGATACGGCAATCTTCTCTATGCGTTCCATCTTGATGACATCACGCTCAGAGTGCTCTGTCTTAAGGAATGTAATCTCATCGACACCTATCTCAACGGCCTTCTCCACAAACCATTCATTGCGGTCCATCAGTTTGGTGGGAGCCATTGCAATATGCAGATGTCCGTTCCACAAAGCCTCCTGACGCTCCTCACTCTCTATATGAACAATACACCTTTTGCCCTGTGCCGCACTTATAACAGCATTATAGAAAGAGCCCTTTCCGTCTGTAATACGCAGGCTGTCACCCTCTTTCATGCGCAACACACGCAGACAATGCCCCGCCTCCTCCTGAGGCAGCTCCATATCACTCTTTATGTCAGGACAGTAGAATAACCACATAATGGTTCAGATAAGGTCAGAATCCGTTTCATCACTATGGCTGCGGCTGTTTATCTCATCCCTCAGCCTTGCAGCAAACTCATAGTTCTCATTGGCAACCGCCTGAGCCATAGCCTCCTTAAGCACCTTGGTGCTGGCCGTTGCAATGGGCAGCGAGTATGCGCCGTTTGACTCCAGACGCACGCAGTTACGTTCCAGCAGTTCCTCCTCTATGTAAACGGGCACACCCGTACGTACCGCAAGGGCAAGCGCATCCGATGTACGGCTGTCAACATACGTAACGTTTCCGTCACGCTCAATATAAATATGTGAGTAGAAAATACCGCCTTTGATTCTGTATATGTCAACCTCCACAAGAGATCCGTCAAATGATTTAAGTGTCTTAAGGTAAAGGTCATAAATACCCGGACGGGGCATCTTGTGGTGATACAGGCTTATGGCTATGGCCTGTGCCTCAAGCGGCCCCACAAGCACAGGCAGGCAACGTGTACCCCCTTTCTCGCGGAGCAATGTCACAAGTGCGAAATCTGACGGCAACCTGTTCAGAATCTCGCCCACCTCCATCTCTATCTTGGATTTCTTCTCCATACTCATGCAAAAATACTAAAAAGCAGTCAAACGCAGAAAACGAGTTGTCGTCACGACAACTCGCTTTCAAATTAAATCTAATACCATGAAAAACACGTAGCAAAGATATGTGATTAATTTATATACATTCCTTATTCAGAATAAAAATCTTATCATTTAACATCTTTTCACATTATTCCACTGAGAGCACAAGACCTTTCAGGTACTCTCCTTCGGGGTGGAATATATTGATTGGATGATCGGCGGGCTGATGTAACTGATACAGGATCTTTACACTACGTCCAGCTTGTGCCGCTGCCGTAAAGACTGCCATACGGAACTGGTCCTTGGTTACCACCTGTGAACAGGAGAATGTAAAAAGTATGCCACCGGGCTGAATTTTCTCAAAAGCCTTCTGGTTAAGACGTCGATAGCCTATCAAAGCATGCTTGAGCGCATCCTTATGCTTGGCAAAAGCGGGCGGATCTAATATAATAAGGTCATATATGGGCTCCATGCGGTCCAGATACTTGAAAGCATCCTCTGCAAATGCAGCGTGACGGTCATCACCGGGAAAGTTATCCTTTACGCCACCTGACGTAAGTTCAATGGCACGTGCGGAACTGTCAACGGAATGCACCAGCTTGGCACCGCCTCTGAGTGCCGCAAGTGAGAATCCGCCTGTGTAACAGAACATATTCAACACGCTGCGTCCTTTAGCGTATCTTTCAAGAAGCGCCCTGTTCTCACGCTGGTCAATGAACAGGCCTGTTTTCTGGCCGTTGATCCAATCCACAGGCATCTTCATGCCGTATTCCAGCGGAGTGTCATCAGAAGGACCGCCCCATATATATCCGTTGCCGCGGTCAATATCGGCCTTGAACGGAAGCGTTGTCTCTGACTTATAGAAAATACCGCTTATGGAGTTGCCCATAACCTCACGCAGAGCATCGGCTATGGCCTCGCGGTCACAATGCATACCTACTGAATGGGCCTGCATTACGGCTGTACGGCCATATATGTCTATAACCAATCCAGGCAGATTGTCACCTTCACCGTGTACAAGACGATAAATATTATGGTCCGTACGGTCCGTAAGGCCAAGTGAACGGCGCATTTCAAATGCAACAGAGAGTCTTTTTAACCAGAAAGCATGGTCAATCGGCTCATTCCTGAAAGAAAGCACACGTACGGCAATGCTGCCCACCTGTATATGGCCCACAGCTATCCACTCACCGTCACGGGTATATACCTCTACCACGTCACCCTCCTCAGGCGAGCCCTCAATGCTGGCTATGGCACCTGAGAAAATCCAGGGATGAAAACGTCTGAGTGACTCCTCCTTACCCTTCTTCAGTATTACTCTCTTCTGCATATTTCCTTTTTAACACGTAATCACCGGACTTCTTGAGATCCATAACATAATGATATATCCTAAGGCAAGCCCATGCATCAAGCGCAGCATACTGCCTCTGGCTCTCAGTAAGATTCTCTATCTCCCAGTTGCTCAGTTGCTGGTTCTTGGAGATACGTTCGCCAAACAGCAGACCGTACATCTTTTGTAATCCTTTTTCTTCAATACCCATACCTCCGCACAACTCCTGCAGCTCTACGAAACCGGCCGGTTTCAGCTCACGGCGGCTGGCAAGTGAATTGAAATCATCCTTTACTGAAAGCCCCACCTTTATAATATCAGAATCAGTAAGAAAATCGGCCACACAATCCGGAATACCCATTTTGTTAAGGCGGAACAGATAGGCTATCTCATTTGTGGAAAGTTGCAGCAAAGCTATCTTATGCCCCTGCCCTTTAGTAAAGGAAGGACGTGTTTCAGTATCAAAACCCACAACCTTATGTGTACGGAGAATTTCAATGGCTTTCAGAGCTTTCTCCTCAGTGTCTATCTCCTCTATTATGCCATTGAAAACCGCTCTCGGCTTGTCGGTCAGTGCTGATTTGTCTATCTTGTTAGGTATTTCAATCATAAAGTGATGGATCGTCAAGATTCTGGTCAATATTGTATCTGACATTGTGCACGGCACGCAGGGTATTGGTCAGTGTCTGCCCCCAATAAGTACGGAATCCCTCAGCACATACGGCCACAGCCTCTTCCATGACCTCATCCAGACCGCTGCGGTAGGAATGTACAAAGTTCTTGAGGGCCTGATAGATATCAGCCATATCTTCCGATATGCACCTGCGCACCGGAGTGTCACTGTATTTCATATCCTCCACAAAAACCTCAAGATAATCATCGTTTTCAGCGAACTTTTCACTGAGCATCTGCCTTATGGCATCATAATCGGGCTCAGTAACCACCTCTTCAAGATAAAGGCCCTCAGGTTCCTTCTCAGCAAGCATTGCAGCCTTGAGATACACCAAAGGCAACAGCTTGCAGAGCACATCAACCACCCTTGAAGGTTCCTTGTCATAGACCTGTTCCAGGAAGGCGCAGTACTCAGCTGCAACTGTCACGAATTCAACCGTATTCTTGTCAAATGCCGTCTGTTTTCCCATATCGTTCCGTTACGGACTGCAAAATTACTCACAAATCGCCGATAAGCCTGCCCTATTTTTAATTTTTTATTATAACAAAAAGTTGCTACCTTTGCAGATTAAGCGCAAAAACGGCTTTTTCTACTATATGAGCATCGCGAAAAAAGATACAAAACCCCGCACAGGGACCCAGAAGCCTGAATGGAAATTCAGCCTGTCAAGCATATCAGACACATTCCGTAACGAGACATTCCTCTTTACCAGCGGAGCAGTGCTGACAATCATAGCCATTTTCATTCTGGTGGCATATATCTCATTCCTTTTCAATGGAGGGACTGACCAGAGCGTAGTCATGAATGGTGCCGCTGAGATTGAGAACAGCACCGGTGTACTGGGTGCCAGGGCATCGGAATTCATAGTTAACGGATGGTTCGGGTTCTCATCAGTGCTCATACCTGTATTCCTTGCCGTATGCGGCCTGAACATGATGCGCATAACCCACTTCAAGTTGTTCCGATGGTTTATCAGCTGTGCATTCCTGATGGTCTGGACATCTGTTTTCCTGCAGTTCATACTATCTCCCATCATGCAGAATTCCTTCATAATACCGGGAGGATGCCACGGGATGAACGCCACCAATTTCCTGCGCGGTTACATCGGTGTGCCGGGACTTCTGCTTTTGCTCATACTCACCATGCTCATATTCTGCATCTATCTCACACGCCGCACCATTGAGGTGATACGCGGCGGTGCAGCTCGCATGAAACGCAGCATGCACAGGCGTGAAAAAGTTTCACAGCCTATTGAGCAGGATGAGGCCGATACCGATGAATCCGATACTTATACCCCGCAGACAGTTGACAGCAATGAGCCGGACGATGACCCATACGCCCCAGCCCCTGATTTCCAGACCGTCGATGAGGAGCCCAAAAAGCCCAAGAAACCTGCCAAGCCCGCCGAAACTGAAAAGCCTGACGAGCCCGCCGACATCGAGATGACCATAACTGCTGCTGAGGAGGAAGAGAAGGCAGAAGGCAAGCTCCAGGAGCCGTATGACCCGCGTCTGGACCTTTCACACTACAAGTTCCCCACCCTGGACCTGCTCAAGCATTATGACAATGACGCTCCCGCCATTGACAAGGAAGAACAGGAGGCCAACAAGAACCGCATCATCAAGGTGCTGCTGGATTTCGGCATAGAGATTGAAACAATAAATGCAACCGTTGGTCCTACCATCACCCTGTATGAGATAACCCCTGCCGCCGGCGTACGTATTTCAAAAATACGTAACCTTGAGGCCGATATAGCCCTGAGCCTTGCAGCCTTAGGAATACGTATCATCGCCCCCATCCCAGGCAAGGGCACAATAGGTATAGAGGTACCTAACGCAAAACCCGTCATGGTATCTATGGAATCCATCCTCAACAGCAAGAAGTTTGCCGAGAGCAAGATGGAACTCCCCGTGGCCCTGGGCCGCACCATCACCAATGAGGTCTTCATGTTTGACCTGGCCAAGATGCCTCACCTGCTTGTAGCCGGCGCCACCGGTCAGGGTAAGTCAGTAGGTCTGAACGCTGTAATTACCTCCTTGCTCTACAAGAAACATCCGGCAGAGCTCAAGCTCGTCATGGTTGACCCCAAGATGGTTGAGTTCAGCATCTATGCCCCCATAATCAAGCATTTCCTGGCCAAGATGCCCGATGAGACCGATGCCATCATAACCGATACCACAAAGGTCATACATACCCTCAAGTCACTCTGCATAGAGATGGACAGCCGTTATGAACTGCTCAAGGAGGCCAATGTACGCTCCGTCATTGAGTATAACAACATGTTCAAGGACCGCCGTCTCAACCCAGAGAAGGGGCATCGTTACCTGCCCTACATCGTAGTGGTGATTGATGAGTTCGGTGACCTTATCATGACCGCAGGCAAGGACATCGAGATGCCTATAGCACGCATAGCCCAGAAGGCACGCGCCGTGGGTATCCATATGATAATAGCTACACAGCGTCCTACCACCAATATCATAACCGGTACCATCAAGGCCAACTTCCCGGCACGTATGGCATTCCGTGTAAGCTCCATGATTGACTCCCGCACCATTTTGGACCGTCCGGGCGCCAACCAGCTGATAGGTCGCGGTGACCTTCTGTTCCTGTCAGGCAGTGACCCGGTACGCGTACAGTGCGCATTCGTGGATACCCCTGAGGTGAACGCCATCTGCCAGTACATTAGCCGTCAGCAGGGATACACTGAGGCTTATCCGCTGCCTGAATATGTTGATGAAAATGAAAGCGGAGGCATGGACAGCGGCGTTGAGATGGGTAAGTTTGACCCCATGTTCGCTGAGGCCGCACGCCTTATCGTTGTCAACCAGTCAGGCTCTACATCATTGATACAGCGCAAGTTCGCAATCGGTTACAACCGTGCAGGCCGTCTTATGGACCAGCTTGAGGCTGTAGGCATAGTGGGCAAGGCCGATGGCAGCAAGCCACGCCCGGTTCTGGTAGCCGATGAAGTCCAGTTGGACCGCATACTTGAAACCTACAACATCCAGTAAATCATGCGCAGGTACCTGTCTATCATACTGGCACTTATAACCATACTGCCCTTATCGGCCCAAAACAGTGCCGATAAGCTGTTGCAGAAAACCGTATCTAAGTTGGAGAAAGACGGCGCCATATCCATGACACTTGATGCAGAGGTAAAGAGTGACAACGGAACTGACCGGATAGACATTATTCTTAAAATGTCAGGTACAAGTTTCTTTGTTCAGGAGGATGATAACCTAATGTGGTTTGACGGCAAGACCCTGTGGCGCGGAAATGATTTTGGTTCAGGAATAGAGGAGATTTATATCACGGAGCCCACCCCCGAGGAGAAAGCCCGATATGATATCATCAACCTGCTCGGCAAGCATCAGGGATTCAGCGTAAGCGGCAACGGTACAGACACCTTTATCCTTACCGCCTCAAATGCCGAGCGCAGCGTAGAGGGAATCCGCACCGTAACCGCCAAGGTTGACCCTAAGACATACGTTCTCAAGACCATCAGCATAGACTTTGCAGAGGAACTGGGTAACATCTCAGCAACCGTTCTGGTCAATGAATACAACCCCGGCCAGAAATTTGACAAAAAGGTATTCACCTGCCCTGTCAAGGATTACAAGGATGCTGAGATCATTGATTTGAGATAAAACAGAAACACAATATATGGAAAGAGTAAAATGCCTTATCATCGGATCCGGACCTGCCGGATTCACCGCAGCTATCTATGCGTCACGCGCCAACCTGAGCCCGGTGCTCTATGAGGGCCCGCAGTCAGGCGGCCAGCTGATAACCACCACCGTAGTTGAGAACTTTCCCGGCTATCCCCAGGGAGTGAGCGGCTACGATATGATGGAGGATATGCGCGCCCAGGCCGCACGGTTTGGAGCAACCATCCGCATGGGCATAGTCACCGCCGTTGATTTCAGTGCAGCCCCCTACACTGTCACCATAGATGACGGCACACAGCTGCAGGCCGATACCGTAATCATATCCACCGGTGCCACAGCCAAGTATCTTGGTCTGGACGATGAAAAGAAATATGCCGGACGCGGAGTTAGCGCCTGCGCCACCTGTGACGGATTCTTTTTCCGCAAGAAAGTGGTTGCAGTTGTAGGCGGCGGCGATACCGCCTGTGAGGAGGCGTCATATCTTGCCACCCTGGCAAGCAAGGTGTATCTGATAGTCCGCAAGAACTATCTGCGTGCCAGTGAGATAATGCAAAAGCGTGTACTTGAAAACCCCAAGATAGAGGTCCTGTTCGGCCATAACACCGAGGGACTTACCGGTGACAGCAAGGTACAGGGCATCAAGCTGGTCAAGGACCTGGGCCTGTCCACTGAGGAGCATTATGAGCGTGAGATTGACGGATTCTTCCTGGCCATAGGCCACAAGCCTAACTCAGACGT
The DNA here is from genome assembly GCA_902763885.1 of uncultured Bacteroidales bacterium. GTDB lineage: Bacteria > Bacteroidota > Bacteroidia > Bacteroidales > Bacteroidaceae > Colenecus. The sequence continues at coordinate 112,134 of CACWTU010000006.1, forward strand.
GTTCAAGCCCTGGGTTGAGACCGATGAAAACGGCTATATCAAGACCGCAAACGGTACTCCTGTCACCAACGTACCCGGTGTCTTTGCCGCAGGCGATGTGGCTGATCCCGTATATCGTCAGGCCATCTGTGCCGCTGCCAGCGGATGCAAGGCCGCAATGGAGGCAGAAAAATATTTAAACAAATAACCCTAATCCGATAATAAAAGTTACAAGATGAAGATTTCAGAGATTCTTGCCAAGAAGAAGACCTTATCATTTGAGATTTTCCCTCCCAAGAGAGAGGAAGATACTTTCACTCTTATTGACAAGACTATCAAGAAGCTGGCAAGTTACAAGCCAGACTATATGAGTGTCACCTACGGAGCTCTGGGCAATACCCTCAGCAACAGTGCCATGATAGCCAAGACCATCAAGGAGAACACTCAAGCGCAGCCCTTGGCTCACCTCACCTGCGTGGCATCCACCCGTGAAAAGGTTGACAGCGTATGCGCCGAACTGAGTAGCTACGGCGTTGAGAACATCCTCACTCTACGCGGTGACATACCCAAGGACACCACAACCCCCATATTCTCGGATTTCAAGCATGCCAGCGATTTGGCCACTTATATCAAGGGACAGTTCGGCGGTCAGTTCGGGCTTGCCGGTGCCTGCTATCCGGAGAAACACCCTGAGGCATCAAGCATCGTATCGGACATTGAGTTCATGAAACTCAAGCAGGATTGCGGCATGGAGTTCTTTGACAGCCAGCTGTTCTTTGACAACGAGGTGTTCTACCACTTCCTGCTCAAGGCACGCAAGGCAGGCATTACCGCACCCATCATACCGGGCATCATGCCTGTTACCAGCTATGCACAGATTGACCGCATGATACAGGTATCAGGCTGCAAGGTTCCTCTCAAGCTGCTCAACCAGTTTGACCGCTACAAGGACGACAAGGCTGCCATTGAGGAGATAGGGCTCATCTTTACCAGCTACCAGATTCTGGACCTTATGGCCAATGACGTTGACGGAATACACATCTACTCCATGAACAAGAGCGAATTCATCAGCAAACTTATGGACAACATAAGTTATGTTGCATCGGATTTCTTCAAATAAACACATTAAGAGATGATAATAGACAAGATACAGATATTTGACGGAGCGCAGGGTACTGTGCTTGCCGATGCTCATCCCCATGAACCCGGCGATGAAGGCAAGCCCAAGCACAACGGTGTGGCCGTACTCAACCTTACCAACCCGGCACGTGTGCAGAAGATGCACACAGACTACCTTGAGGCCGGAGCCCAATATATTACCTGTAACTCTTTTGAGCTGAACCCGGCCAAGTGGCAGTCAAAAGAATATACATGGCAGGAGATAGCCGATGCAGCCATCAAAAACGCACGTACAGCCGTGGGCGACCGCGCTAAGGTGATGTTTGATGTCTCCACATCAGGCCAACTCATGGAACCCGTAGGTCCGTTCACCTTTGAGCAGGCATATGACAATTTCCGTCAGGTGGCTGAATATACATGGGAACGCGTTGACGGCTTCCTCTTAGAGACATTCAGTGACCTCTATGAACTGCGTGCCGCAATCCTGGCCATTCGTGACGTATGCATTAAGCCCATATTCGCCACCATGACTTTTGATGAGCAGGCCCGCACGCTCACCGGTTCCACACCTGAGATAGTTGCCCTGACCCTTTCATCACTCGGTGTCGATGCGCTTGGCGTAAACTGCTCAACCAACCCTGCCGGCGTGATTGAGGTGGTACGCCGCATGAAACCGTTCGCCAACTGCCCCATCCTGGCCCAGCCCAACAAGGGCCTGCCTGAGATGCGTAACGGTGAGGTTGTTTACAACTGGTCCGATGAACAGTTTGCCGCTGCCGCCAAGGACCTGATTGAGGCCGGTGCCGACATCATAGGCGGATGCTGCGGTTCATCACCCTCCACCATCAAGGCCATATCGGTTTATAAAGGACAGCCTGCACCCGGTATTTCAAAGCCGGACGGTACATATATATGTTCATCAACCATACTGCTCCGCCTTGAGAAAGGTCTCATATGCGGTGAACGCCTTAATCCAACAGGTAAGAAAAAGCTCAAGGCTGCCCTTGCCGAGGGTAATTTTGAGTACCTGCAGCATGAGGCACTTGCACAGAAGGATGCCGGAGCAGATTTTCTGGACCTTAACTGCGGAGTACCCAACTCTGATGAGAAAGCACTCCTGTGCCAGGCTGTACGCAAGGTTCAGGAGGTTTGTGACCTGCCCCTGCAGCTTGACTCATCTAACCCGGATGCCATCCAGGCGGCCATACGCCTCTATAACGGTGTACCTATGATCAACTCCGTAAACGGAGCAGAGGAATCCATGTCACGCCTGCTGCCCATCATAGCCCGTTATCAGGCACCGTCTGTTACCCTGCCGCTTGATGAGCGCGGAGTACCTGAAACCACCGAATCCCGCATAGATATAGCCAAGAGCATTATCAAACGTGCCGAGAGCATGGGTATTGACCGCCGTCTGCTGGTATTTGACGGACTTGTCATGGCCATATCATCAAACCAGCAGTACGCCAAGATAACCATCAATACGCTAACGGAACTCAAGAAACTTGGTGTACTCACCACCGTAGGTCTGTCAAACGTATCGTTCGGCTTGCCGGAGCGCGGCACATTGAACCGCAACTTCCTGGCTATGGCCTTTATGGGTGGTCTTGATATGCCTATCATGAACCCGCTTGACCATGATACGGTGGCAACCGTACGGGCCAGCATGGCACTCACAGGCAATGATCCCGGCTGTTCAGGATTCATATACTTCAACACCCAGGCACAGGAGGAACAGACCGTTGACAACCTGTTCAACGCCGTTGCACAAGGCCTCAAGGACCGTGTCAAGGAGTGTCTGGAACGTGAGCTCCCCGAGTTGGGCAAGGATCGTGTAATAAATGAGATACTCATACCTGCCTTGGGTGATGTAGGCACCAAGTTTGCCCGCAATGAGGTATTCATGCCTCAGCTTATCCGATCAGCCGAGGCCGCCAAGCTGGCATTTGCCGTAATATCCGAGCAATTCAGCACCAAGGGTGATGATGAACCTGCCAAGGGACATCTGGTAATCGCCACCGTAAAGGGTGATGTCCATGACATAGGCAAGAACATTGTGAAAGTAGTGGTACAGAGTCACGGATTCACCGTAACTGACCTGGGCAAGGATGTACCCAAGGAGACTGTTCTTGAGGCTGCTCTGAATGAGAAGCCCAATGCCGTTGGATTGAGTGCCCTTATGACCACCACCGTGGATTCCATGAAGGAAACCATAGAACATCTGCGTGCCAACGGCATCACCTGTCCCATCATCGTGGGCGGAGCGGTGATGACGCCCGATATAGCATCGGCCATAGGTGCCACCTACTACTCAAAAGATGCGTTGGAAACGGCACATCTCATGCAGCAGATATGTCTGCAATGAATTGGACATAATATGTTTGCACTTGTATTGCAATAGTTTTTTTCACCTAATAATAAACCTACATTATGAACAAAAAAATTCTTCTTAAGACACGCAGCAGGTCAATCCTTACTCTGCTTGTCATGTTTGTTTGCACATCAGTTTTTGCACAGTCCATTGAGACAGATCCGCTGGTCAAGGCCATGCGTGAGGAGCTTAGCTACAATCTGGAGCAGCTTAAACAAAAGCCTATTCCTGCCTATCACATGTCAATAAGGCTGAATGACACCTATCAGGCCCAGGTTAGCAGTAATTTTGGAATCTCAATCGTAACAGAGGACCGCAGCCGTGTACTTACCCCGCAGGTTCGCGTTGGCTCACCTGAGGTTGACAACTTCAAGTTTGAGAGCCAGAGCCGTAACCGCAACAGCTACAGTTCATCAACACAGGGCGTTCGCGTCCCGTTCACTGACGGAGCCATCATGGCAGTCCGCCAGGGCATCTGGAGTGAGACCATGAACCGTTACAGCATTGCCGTAAACAACTACAACGACGCCCTCTCACAGATGAAAACAAATGCTGACAATGAGGATAAGGCACCCTGTTTCAGCGATGCCCCGGTAGAGCAGTATTATGAGCAGCCCCTGCCGCAGTCAGCATACACATTTGACCGCAAGTACTGGGAGGAGCGCATGGACCGCATCTCATCAGTATTCAAGGAGTGCCCCCAGCTTGAGCAAGGTACCGCAAACATAGTATATACGGTAGAACGCATCTACGTACTCACATCCGATGGATCTACAGTAGTTCAGAACCGCAAGAACGTACGTCTTATGCTTAACGCCGTAATACGTGCCACTGACGGTATGACCTGCCCGCTCTATAAAGACTGGTTCTCATATTCACTTGATGACCTGCCATCCGATGAGGTCCTGATTGAAACCGTTAAGGACCTGATACAGCGTCTGCTGGCTCTGCGTGAAGCACCTATCGCTGAGCCTTATGCCGGTCCGGCCATCATGTCGGGATCTGCCAGCGGCGTGTTCTTCCATGAGATATTCGGTCATCGTCTTGAGGCCCATCGTATGAAAAGCGGAGGCCAGACATTCAAGAAACTGGTTGGTGAGCTGGTTCTGCCCGAGGGCTTCCAGGTATATGACGACCCCACCCTTGACAACTACGCCGGCACATCACTCTACGGCCATTACAATTATGATGACGAGGGTGTCAAGGCAGAGCGTGTACAGTGCGTAAAAGACGGAGTACTGACCAACTTCCTTGTTGACCGCACTCCCATAGACGGATTCGGCAAGAGCAACGGACACGGACGTGCTGCTGCCGGTTATGATGCCGTATCACGTCAGTCAAACCTGCTTATCGAGACCAACAACCCTTATACTGATGAACAGCTGCGCCAGATGCTCATCAAGGCTGTCAAGGAAGAGAAAAAGGAGTACGGATACTATTTCCGTACAGCTACCAGCGGCCTCACATATCTGGGTGACGGCGGCTCGATCAACTCATTCAACGTTGACCCGGTGGAGGTTTACCGCGTCTATGCCGATGGCCGTCCCGATGAGCTTGTACGCGGCGTGACCCTTATCGGAACACCTCTTGCCATGTTCTCAGGTATAGCAGCAGGCGGCCAGACACCACATGTATTCACCGGCAACTGCGGTGCAGAGTCCGGTTGGGTTCCCGTAACCGCAATCTCACCCATGATATATATCAAGAAGGTTGAGACACAGCGCTCGGAGGTGGGTTATGACCTGCCACAGTATCTTGAAAGACCAGGATACAGTAATTACAAGGGCAGTGACCAGGAAGTCATATTCAAAGCCATGAAGGATGAGATGGACCGTTCCATGACAGGCCTCAAGGCCGATGGCCAGGAACCGCCCTTCTATGCTGACTACAGAGTCAACGTAACCAAGTCACTTGAGCTGAGCTCAGTTCTTGGCGGACTTGTAAGCAGCACCTACAACCCCATCGTGGTAACCGGTTCACTTAACTGGCAGGTAGGTGACAGCATATGTTCCAACAGCCCCATGACCATGTCCATGAGTATGGGTAACAGGGTTGACTATGACGGTATCAGAAACATCCTCTGGCAGGCTGGAGACTACATCTATAAGAATGCCATCAGGACCTACACCCAGAAAGAGGGTGCCCTAAAGAACAATCCCAAGCCCGAATCTGAGGCTGGACTCCCCGAGATTATTTCACTGCCCGGAGGAGAATACATCTATGAGAGCGTTCAGGACGTACAGATAGACCGTGCCAAGCTTGAAGAACTTGTAAACAAACTGTCTGCAATCTACCTGGATTATCCTCAGCTCTACAAGACCAATGTTGAACTTGGCATACAATATACGGATGTTTACCGTCTCAATTCAGAGGGCCTCAAGATACGCATGCCTTACACCCCCGGCTATATAGAGACTGTTGTTTCTATCAGGAACGCTGACGGCGTTGAACTGACAGAAAACTATGACATCCCGTTTGATGCCAGGGATTATGATGCCGACAAGATAGCCGCAAACATCCGTGAATTTGCTGATGCAATGGTGAAAAAGAGCAATGCCGAGACCGTTGACGATTTCTACATCGGCCCCATCCTATTGGAGAAACAGGCCGTATCGGAATCATTCCACACCATCGTCAAGAATTACGGAACTGCACGCAACACATGGGATCTGTATGCAAGCCTGTACCGTTACACTACAAGTTCACAAACCAGTCTTACAGGTTATCAGCTTCTTGGCAAGCGGTTCCTTGATACCAAACTGAGCATACACCTCTACTCCAACCTCAAGGAGTACAAGGGCAAGAAGATAGCCGGAGCCTATGATGTTGACTTTGACGGTGTCAAACCCGATCCTGACTTTGTAATGGTTGAGAACGGTATGCTCAAGAGACTCATCGGTGGACGTTATCCCGCTGCCGGTGCGCCCCGTGCTACCGGTCATGCAATGATCCAGGATTATTCAACTGTAGGCAACAACAAGATGAGCATAATGCATGTTACCTGCAGCAAGACCATTCCGCAGTCCAAGATCAAGGCACGTCTCATATCTGAGGCCAAGAAGGCCGGTCTGGACCACACATACATGCTGCGTAACATAGAGTACAACTGCTATATCCTGACCCGCATTGATGTCAAGACAGGCCAGGAGACCATCATCAATGCAGATATACCTGCTTTTGAGCGCCGTGAGCTGATGCACGTCATCACTGCATCCAAGGAGGAGGAGATTCAGAGCTCAATATTCAACGGTAACACCCTCTCTACGATGATTGCACCGGAATCCATGATTCTGGAGTCTGTAGAGATGAACATCAAGAAACCCACCAAGGCTCAGGAGTTCCAGCTCACAAACCCAGCCTGGAGATAAAAAACAATGGAGAAGCTTTGGAACGCAAACTACATAAAGATATGGACTGTAAACTTTCTGGTCCACTTCTCCTTTATGCTTATCGTTCCACTGCTTCCTCTTTACCTTAGCGAGACATTCGGTACCACCAAGGATACCATAGGTATGGTGCTTACCGGATACTCCATAATGGCACTGACGGTACGTCCGTTCAGTGGCTTTCTGGTTGACAGTTTCCCGCGGAAGACCGTACTGGTCATCTGCGGGGCACTGTTTTTCAGCATATTTGCAGGCTATCTGGCAGCAGGCTCACTGGCAGCGTTCGCCATATTCCGTACCGTTCACGGTGCCCCGTTCGGTGCTACTACGGTTGCCGCCAGCACTGTGGCCATTGATGTGGTGCCATCTTCACGCCGCGGTGAGGCCATAGGTTACTACGGACTTAGCAACAACTTGGCAATGGCTCTTGGCCCGGCCTTGGCAATAATTCTGCTTGAGGCATTTGGCGGCAGCTACAAGGCTCTGTTCTGGGTATCGCTTGCTGCATCATTCATAGGACTGCTTCTGGAAATATCAATACGCCTGCCCAAGCGTGATTTCGTACCTGAAAAGAAAGTGCTCTCACTGGACCGTTTCTTCCTGCTTGATGGCTGGCGTGAAGCCATTGGCATAGCATGCTTTGCTTTCAGCTACGGAATACTCTCCACCTACGTGGCCATTTACGGCAAGGAGGAGCTTGGCATCACCAGTGGGACGGGGCTGTTCTTTGGATTATGCGCCATAGGCCTTATCCTGTCAAGGCTTACCGGAGCACGCTATCTGCGTGACGGAAAGGTATCACGCAACGCCTCCATGGGTATGTGCGTATCACTGGTAGGCTATTTCCTTTTTGCAGCCCTGCACAATCCTATAGGCTATTACGGAGCAGCACTTATAATAGGCCTGGGCAACGGGCACATGTATCCCGCCTTCCAGACCATGTTCATCAACCTGGCCCCCAACTCGCAGCGCGGAACCGCAAACTCCTCCATCCTTACCTCATGGGATGCAGGCGTAGGTTTAGGCGTGCTCATAGGCGGCCTCTGCGCTGAATACATGGGTTACCACAGTTCATTCTGGGCATCCTGGATTGTAAACCTCTTTGGAGTAATCTTTTACTTCCTCTCCATCCGCCGACATTTTGAGTCAAAAAAACTCAGATAAACCTTATTTAAAGACCGCCGTACTATCCCTTTCAGGAAGACAACGTTCCGTGGCTACTCCGTACCCCTACGAGGCCTAAACATCGATCGCCTCCTTTTTAGCCACCTACGGTGTCTAACGGTCGTTAAACGTAACGATGTTCTTAACGGCCTCTCCAGGGCACTGCGCTTAACGCCACTTCACTGATGCTCCCTGAAAGGGATAGTACGGCTACTGCAACTGGAGAGTTTTTCTCAGGTCATTCACTTTTGATCACATCGGCCGGATTCTCACGGGCGGTGGTGAGCACGCGGTTGAGAACCGTGGCCACAATGACCATAACAGTGAAGGCAAGCACGGAGAGATATATCCACCAGCTGATTGTAGCCTGATAGTAGAACTGCTGCAGCCAGCGATGCATCACTATGAAGCCCGATGCAAACGCTACGGCTGATGACACAAGGAATATCACACCGTATTCTCTGGCAAAGATGCTGAGAATGTCCCTGACTTTTGCTCCGTGAGCCTTGCGGATGGCAATCTCACGTTTGCGCTCGGTACAGGTAAGGGTTATATGTGACCATATTCCGAACAGTGCTATCAGGATACTTGTCATGCATAGTATCAGGAGCAGGGTTGAAAGGTTCTTGTCTTTGGAGAGATGCTCAAAGAAACTCTCTTCAGGATAAATGATCTCATACTTAAGAGACAGTCCGTCAAGCAGTTCCTTAAGTGACGCTTCCAGTTCATTCTTACTGTTATGGAGATAATTCACAGACAGGGTACCGTCTCTACTACCTCCGCCTCTGTTCTCACCATAAGAGTGTTCATCTATGAGATATTTATTATGGTATCCGCACAAAATGATGTATGGAGGAATGTCATCAAAGTTATAACGGTGTATGTTTTTGATCACTGCCATTACCTTGAACGCAACCTTATTGACAGATGTATTGTCTATGCTCAGATAGACTTCCGGCTTATCTTCCAGCTTATCCCCTCCTATTGCCTTGAACAGGTTATCGGTCATGACAATCTCATCATCCTTAAGCCCCTCCTCAGGTATGGCCCCCTGCAATACGGTCAGACCCAGCCTGTCTGTCATCCCCGGATAAATCAGGTCAAAAACGTCAGGGAACAAAGGTTCTGTCATCTCCGCCGCAGGTGTTATGAATGTGGCATTGTTATAAGGCGGCATGGAGATATCGGCAAAATTCATAAAGACGCCGGTGATGCATGGTATCGCCTCTATTTTCTCCTTGAGCCCGTATTTGTCCTGGAGTTTATCAAGATAGATGTCGCCCCAATCGGGCTCTCCACCCACATATCTGAAAGTTCCGTTACCAAAATATTCCTTCTCCACCTCCGGCTGCTTGATATATATAATGGCAACATCCTTTTTCTTGGTACCCCAATTGATATTCCGCATATAGCTGAACTGATTATACATTACAATCAGGGCAAACATGAACATCATGCCTGACGTTATCTGAATGCCTATGCTTACTTTACGGAAAGTATCGTTGCTTTGACGGTTCAAGCCTGACTGCATGGTGTTCCTGTTGGTTACAAGCACCTCTATAAGGCTGATTGTTATTGAGACGGTTATTACCGCCAGCATTATGATTATGCTCCCTTTAAGGTAGTAGGAATCTGTCATACCGATGCCTGCCAGCTGCATATATGAGTTCTTAAGCATCAGGACGGCAAACAACCCCAAGAAAAGTGCAATCAACACCGGTATGGAGCTTTCTATTATCATCTGCAAGGCAATCTTCAAAGTCGATGCGCCATTAACCTTACGCAGTATTATCTCACGGCGTCTGCCACGGAGATAGTTCAGGAAGAAGGTAAAATGATTCACTATGGCGCATATCAGGATGAGAAGGCTGGCTTTGGAAAGCATGTTCAGGCCATTATACTTTACGAATGTCTCCTCTTTATTTTCATTGAGGGCCCTGAAAACCTTTTTAAGAGGTATGATCGTTTTGCCTCTCATAGCATTGTCCAATGACATATTGCCTCCTGTGGCTTCAAAGATCTTTCCGCATCTTTCAAGCATCTCATCGAGAGTGACACCCTCCTGTAACTTGAAGAAAAGCCATTTGTAATAGTATATGGAAAAACCGTTCCATTTCTTCAGATAATCAAACTTAAGGTATGAATGGTCAAAGTCATCAACGACAGCGCTTATGGTGTATGAATTGTTCCGTTTGCTGATTACCTTTCCGATAGGGCTTTCATCTCCATATTCCCGCTCTGCACGTGACCTGGAAACAGCTATTTTCGTGGGATCCTCCATGAAAGACCAGTCACCGGCCAGCAGCACAGGATTGAAAAAGTCAAGGAATGCCGAGTCTATGCAAAGACACAGATCCTCGTCATTATAATTGAATCCCTGGTTTTCATCATAATACATAAATGACTCCACCCCCAAGACATCCAGTTGTCCCCTATCATCAAGTGTTCTGAAGAGGTTGTAAAAAATATCGCCATTGGTTCTTGTTCTCTCATTGCCCACCGTGGTTCTGCCGTCCTCATTGAATGAGAACGTATATATCCTGTCGGCATCCTTATGGTATGAATCATAAGAATCAACATAACTCATCCAGAGTGATGAGAGTGCAAACGCCACAAAACCAGCCACCAGACCGACTATGCTGACGGCATTCTGCAAAATGTATTTCCGTATGTTGCGCAGGGCAATAATAAGGTAGTGAACAAACATATACTGGACTTTTGATTTATTATTCCGGATCCAAAATTATCCCTTTCCCCCACCATTCTCCAAGGAAAAAAAGCAAAAACGCACTTTTCAGCCCCAAAGTGTCCAATTATTTGACACCAACACCAAGAGAGCGTTGAGATGACCCCTTTGTATCATTCGCTCTTGATTACATCAGCAGGGTTCTCGCGGGCGGTTCTGAGCACACGGTGTCCTACGGTAAGGCAGATGACAAATGCCATTGCCGTGAATATAGCCGCATATATCCACCAACTGACGGTAGCCTGAAGCCGGAACTGCTGCTGCCATACCTTTATTATAGGATATCCCACCATGAATGCCGATACAGAAGAGACCATGAACAGCACTCCGTAGTTGCGTACAAATATGGAGAGTATGTCCCTGACCCGCGCCCCATGAACCTTGCGCACGGCAATCTCACGTTTCTTTTCCTGGCATGAAAGTGCCACTATGGAGTATATTCCGGCAAGCGATATTATCAGGCACAGTAAGCCCAGCGCCTCAATCAATGCGGCAAGATGGCGGTCATTAGTGAGTGTCTCATAGAATGTGTCCTCTGTAAACTTAAGCTCATATTCCAACCCTGTCCCGTTCATTATCTCAGCAACCCTTTTGCCCAATTCCTTCCTTGTTCCGGGTTTATATATAAGAGTAACCAGAGCCTCGGCCCATCCCAATGTCTGACCCATAAGATTGGTGTTACCGGGCGAACAGAGTATATAGCTTTCCGGTTCCATATTGAACTCTGTCAGATACAGGTCACTTATAACGGCAATCACCTGGTATGTGTAAGATACATCCTTTAATTCACCCTCTATAATACTTGGCCTGCCATTGTCCCAAACAAACATCCCTGGAGTACGATACTGCCTACGGATGGTTATCACTGGCTCATCGGCTATATCACCTAGACCCAGTTCACGCTGCAGATTCCTGGTGATTACAATCTCATCATCCCTAAGAGGTCTGTTGGGGATTACTCCGTCAAGAACATCCAGAGAGAGGAATTTCATCAAGGTAGTATCTATTAGATCCAAATAATTTGTCCTTATGTTATCATCACCGTTTATCCATATCCCGTTTTGTTTCCATACTTCATGGACAGCACTGTATATATTATCTATATCACCTATGCCGGTGTAAACATCATTTACGCACGGAATACCCTTTAGTTTTGATGTCAGGCCATATAACCCGTCAATCCGGTCCATATAATCTGTTCCTCTTTCACCACGAAGTGGCATTGGGTCTTCATCAATATAAGCGTAACCTTGGAAACCATCAAACGCATCATTATCGGGATTGAATATGGTCAGAACTGCCGTATCATTCACCCTTATTCCCCAGTTGTTGTTTCTGAGGAAGCGGAACTGATGCAAGAATGCAAATACCACAAACGCAAACAGCACGCTTATAAATATTTGAATGCCTATGCTTATGTTGCGGAACGTCTTTCCAGTTTTCCTTACCAAGGTACTCTGCATCGTGCGGCGTCTTACCATGCCCACCGATATGATGCTGACAGCCATGGAAACAGCAAAGGCAAGCGCAATCACAACAAGACTTCCCCACATCACATATCCGCCGCTCATTCCTATATCCGCCATTCTGCGGAAAGGCTCCTTTAGAAACAGTATTGTTATGAATCCCAATACCGATGCCACCCCAAGAACAATACCTGACTCAACCGCCATCATGCCTAAGACCGACCTTCCGGATGCTCCGTGGACAATCCTGAGCACCATCTCATGCTCCCTGTTCCTTACCCTGTTCAAGTTAAAGAGCAGGAAATTCACCAAAGCGCACAACGTGAGCAGAAGGCTGGCCCAGGCAAACATTCCGGCATGCTCATATCCTATGTACATATCGCCGGAAGCAGCCTGCTTATGCACTTCACTGATTGGCAGCAATCTGTATTTGAATTTGTCATGATCGAATCTTTTATCCCTATTCATAGACGCTGTGTACAAATCTGAGAGTTGTTCCGGATCTGTTCCGCTATGTATCTTGAAAAAGGCATTAGGACTTCTATCCAACTCATCATAAACAACCATTTTCTGTAAATCACCCCACACAGCTATCACTCCTGGTTGAATCACAGGAAAGATATGCATTGTGAGCATGTCGAACTTAAAATGTGACGGACCACGGAATGGAGACACTACAGCACATACGGTCTTTCCTAACAACTCCTGTCCTATAGGGTCCATGCCGGGAAACCTCTCTTGGGCATATGATTGTGATATAGCCACATAATTGGTGTCACGCATAAAGCTCCGGTTGCCGCTGGCCAGACTGAATTCAAAGTATTCAAAGAATGTGCTATCAGCTATCAGTTCCGTCACCTTACCATGATGGCGGTAGTTCCACTTGGTATATGACTCCACTTCACTGAACTCAAGCAACGGGTCCAACCTTTCCGGAGTGAGCTGCGGTATATATGGTTCACCTCTATATGGCGATACCTCCAATATTGTAAATATCCTGTCCGCATCCTTATGGAACGTGTCAAATGACTCTTCAAAACGGATCCAAAGCGCAGAGAAACTGAGGCAAACAAGACCCGCAGCAAGACCTATGCAACTGACAGCATTCTGGAGTGCATACTTGCGGATATTGCGCATTGCAATGGTGAAATAATGTCGGAACATACCAAGGACTTTTTGAAAACAATAGTTTGTACCCAAATATATCCCTCCATAGACTCATTCTCCAAGAAAAAAAAGCAAAAACTCACTTTTCTGCCCCAAAGTGTCCAATTTTTTGACAGTTGACCGCAAATGCAACAGTTTTGCAGCGCTTATTTCTTGTAAAGGCATACCGCAGGGCTTACTTTTGTCAGCGGATAAAGACGTATTTGAACAACCAACACGTTATACAGATATGAAAAAGAGATTTGTTTTATTGTTGCTGACGGTAGTATCTGCCATTTCAGCATTAGCCCAGGGCAAGCCCAATGCCGGTGATATCATCTATGGTACAGTGACTGACAGCATAGGGCCTGTTGCAGGAATAACCGTTATTGAAAGGAATGCCAATTACCGAATCATGGCTCAAACCGTCACTGACGCAAACGGTAATTTCTCATTCCGTCTGGTTGATCCGGATAATGAGTTATGCTTTATGAGAAAGAAGCAGGAACCATATTCTAGATCCACCGGTGTATATATGCCCATAACAAGCTTGCAATATGATATTAACCTGGATCAGATATCCGGTATTGATGAAGCTCTTGCCGGATTTCCGGGTCTGGACATAGTCTTCGGTCCGGATCCCAAACCAACAGACTATTATATTCCTTTCCGCGATTTCATACATTACTATTCTATTGAAGACCTCTTCAACAACATGCTCCTGTATTACTGATTTTCCTCCTTATTTTTTGCAAAAATATTTTGTGGTGACGTGGTAAAATACTAATTTTGCGCCCGATTAGTGCCGCAGAGGTTTGAGAAGTGTCTGCCACAGTGGGCGGTCCACCTCACGGAGAAACCGAATAAAAGCAAGATTTAATGTACGTTATTGCTGAAATTCAAGGACAGCAGTTCAAGATTGAACAGGGAATGAAGCTGTTCGTGCACCACATTCAGGACGTTGAGGCCGGTGCAAGCGTAGAGTTTGAGAAGATCCTTCTCGCTGACAAGGACGGTCAGGTTACCGTAGGTACCCCCACCATTGACGGCGCAAAGGTAGTATGTGAGGTCAAGAGCGCACTCGTTAAGGGTGACAAGGTTCTTGTATTCCACAAGAGAAGAAGAAAAGGATACCGTAAGCTGAACGGTCATCGCCAGCAGTTCACAGAGCTTCTGGTTAAGGAAGTAGTAGCATAACCCTAAAAAACTGAAAAGATATGGCACATAAAAAAGGTGTAGGTAGTTCTAAGAACGGCCGTGAGTCTGCCAGCAAACGTCTTGGCGTTAAGATTTGGGGTGGACAGTATGCAAAAGCAGGTAACATCATAGTACGTCAGCGCGGAACACAGCATCATCCGGGCGAGAACATCGGTATGGGTAAGGACCACACCCTGTTTGCTCTGGTTGACGGAACAGTTCAGTTCAAGAAAGGCCGCAAGGACAGAAGCTATGTTTCAGTAATCCCCGTTCAGGAGAAAGCTGAGGCCTGATAAACAAAACAACATAAAAGAGGCTCACTTCAGCGTGAGCCTTTTTTATTAACCCACCAAAGAGTAATTCCCTATGCTAACACTCAAGCAGATCACAGAACAGACCGATGTAGTTATAGCAGGTCTTAAGAAGAAGCATTTCAAGAATGCTGAGGAGGCAATCGCCCAGGCTATCTCTCTGAATGATGACAGAAAGAAGGCTCAGGCTCAGTTGGACAACAATCTTGCTGAGGGCAAGGTTCTTGCAGCCAAGATTGGACAGGCTATGAAGGCCGGCAACAAGGATGAGGCTGAGCAGGCCAAGGCTAAGGTTGCTGAGCTCAAGGTGGCTGCCGCAGAACTTGAGGCTAAGAAAGAGCAGGCTGAGAATGATTTGAACGCCCTGCTCTGCACAATTCCCAACATACCCTACCCTGAGGTTCCGGAGGGCACATGTGCTGAGGATAACTGGGTGGTTAAGTCAAACCTCAAGGAGTGTGTCATCGGACAGGATACCGTAGGTAACTGGACGTGCAACCCGCAGAATGGTGAAGCCAAGGTTCCTCACTGGGAACTGGCCAAGAAATACAACATGATAGACTTTGACCTGGGTGTCAAGATTACAGGTGCAGGTTTCCCCGTATATATAGGAAAAGGTGCACAGCTGCAGCGTGCACTCATCAACTTCTTCCTGGCTGAGGCTAACAAGGCCGGTTACACAGAGATCATGCCTCCTACCGTTGTCAACCAGGCATCAGGTTACGGTACAGGCCAGCTTCCTGACAAGGAGGGCCAGATGTATCACTGTGAGGTAGATGACCTCTATCTGATTCCTACTGCTGAGGTTCCCGTAACCAACATCTACCGTGACGTGATTCTGGATGAGAAGCAGCTCCCCATCAAGAACTGCGCATACACAGAGTGCTTCCGTCGCGAGGCCGGTTCATACGGCAAGGATGTTCGCGGCCTGAACCGCCTGCATGAGTTCTCCAAGATTGAGATAGTACGTATTGATACTCCTGAGCACTCAGCAGAGAGTCACAAGGAGATGCTTGCTCACGTAGAGGGCCTGCTCCAGAAACTGGAACTCCCCTACCGCATCCTGCGTCTTTGCGGCGGTGACCAGAGCTTCACATCGGCCATATGCTATGACTTTGAGGTATATTCAGAGGCCCAGGGCCGCTGGCTTGAGGTTTCATCAGTATCCAACTTTGATACCTATCAGGCTAACCGTCTGAAATGCCGCTACCGCAAGGCCGGTGAGAAGAAAGCCGAGCTCTGCCACACACTGAACGGCTCAGCACTTGCTCTGCCCCGTATAGTAGCAGCCATCCTGGAGAACAACCAGACCGAGAAGGGCATCCGCATCCCCAAGGCCCTGGTTCCCTACACAGGTTTCGATATCATCGACTAAAAAAGAGTACCAAAGGGGACAGACCCCTTTGGTATCATTTTCAAAAAGAGTACCATTGGGGTCTGTCCCCAATGGTACTCTTTTTACTTCTTATACAGGACATCAAAGTCGTAGTATGTCTCATACGTGCGCTCGTACCATACAGAGTATGCTGATGGAGGAGTTACCACGCAATCCCAAGGATTCTTGTGGTTATCATCACCTATCGGAGCGAATGCATTTACATATAAGGTGGGATCTGCCGTGAAACTGACTGTACTTGCATCTAAGTACGGCTTAAGATTCTCACGATCAATTGCATTTATATTGTAGTAGTTCCATATCTCAAATGTCAGACCATCATGATATTTGTTTTTAAGATACTCCTGCAATCCTGCTGTCATTCCATGAGTTGTAATACGGATACCATTTGCCTCAAAAGCAACGGTCGCGCTTACCGCATAGACCTCACTGGTCTCTGAATTTACAATCTCAAATGACTCAGTGCTCGGCTGCGGAATATACTGAACCAAATCAAGTTGATGTGAAATCACCAGATCCATATCATCTACATCGCAATAGTAATTCTGGCCGACAGGAATGAAAATCTCAACATCGGTAACCGCACGGATATGAATGCTCAGTTTGGTGTGGATCCAGTCTCCCTCCTCATGTTTATCATTTACGGAAAGATTCACCTCAACATGATCTGTGGCATAAAAGTCATAGGGATCAACATCAGAAACGTCGGGATCATCAGGATCAATTTCTGAACCGTCACCAGGGATTATCTTTATTACCCAGTCATTGTAAACACCATCTCCCTGATAATCCAACTGACCGTTGTCCCACTTATTTGTAGCATAGTCAAAGCAGAGATAGAGGTTCTTCTTACCGTCATACTCTATTACATAGAAACGGTAATGGTTCTCTTGTGTGGTGTTGTAGAAAGAATCGTGATAACGTGGATTTACCAGCGGAATGTTCACGCAAAGAGCACGTACGCCCCATGTAGCATTGTAATCATTGATATGGGTTCCGTTAAACTCAACATAGTCCATATGGTTGCCTCCTGTGATATCCGTGTAGTGGTGAGGCACATCACCGTTCATGAATGCAAGATGATAAGTGTCATAGTTTGAACCTACGTTTTGGATGAAGTAGGTAGTAAGGTCACAGGTAGTGCTGCCCTCATCGGGATGAGCTGCAAGATACGCCATCACCGCATTCTTTTCTGCCTGAGAAACCTGCTCACCGCGGTCCGTAGAAGTAGCAGGAGCGTTGTCAAAGTATTGGTAAAGAACCGGATACTGGTTTTTCATCCAATCACTTTTTCCGCCCCCAAAATCCATGATTTTGAAATAGTTTACATTGACACTGACATCGCCACGCGTTGAAGATAAGACCTGGCCTCCTGAATACAACCTGATATCAGGTGTTTTTGCCACTTTCACATCCAGCATTAAGGCTTCATTGGATTCAAATCCATCAGAGTTGTCACATGAAAACAAAACTCCAGATAATAAAATAGCCATCGCGGCTATACCATAAGCATAGTCCCTTCTCATAAATAGTCCTTTTTACAAATCCAGTAATAATAGTTTACCTTTCCTATAAAGTTAACTCCCCGAAAATATAAAACATCCTATTTATTGAGAAATAATCAAAAAATAATCAAAGAACTTTACGAATTCTAACCAATTTGCTAAGCAGACTTTCCAATTTGTCAAGTGGAAGCATGTTTGCACCATCACTCTTGGCATGAGCCGGATCCTCATGTGTCTCCATAAACAGGCCATCTGCTCCTACTGCAACTGCGGCTTTTGAAATGGTTTCTATAAGTTCAGGCTGTCCGCCGGTTACGCCGCTTGTCTGATTGGGACGCTGCAATGAATGAGTGCAGTCCACCACCACCGGGAAGCCTATTTTCTGCATCTCAGGAATACCGCGGAAATCAACCACCAGATCCTGATAGCCGAATGTAGTGCCGCGCTCGGTAAGCATAACGTTTCTGTTTCCTGCGTCAACAACTTTCTGAGCTGCGAATTGCATAGCATCGGGAGCAAGAAACTGCCCCTTCTTGATATTCACCGTCTTGCCGGTACGTGCAGCGGCAACCAGGAGATCGGTCTGACGACACAGGAATGCCGGTATCTGCAGGATATCAACATACTGGGCAGCCAACTCCGCATCTTCCTCCTTATGAATATCGGTAACTACCGGAATGCCGAACTCGCTACGCACGCGAGCCAGTATCTTGAGTGCCTTTTCATCACCTATTCCGGTAAATGAATCAATGCGTGAACGGTTGGCTTTCTTGAACGAGCCCTTGAAAGCATAGGGTATGCCCAGACGCGATGTAATGTCAACACACTTCTCAGCTATGCGCAATGCCATCTCCTCACCCTCAATCACGCAAGGGCCGGCCAGCAGAAAGAAATTGTCTGATTTTTCAAACAGTGCCATATTATCCGGGAATTATAAAGTTGATGACTGCCGGCTCAAGTGATACCTTGAGCGGGAATGTATTGTTCAGAGTACGACCGTCAATGCAGGTCAAAGTACCGTCAGCGTCCAGAATCTCAATCTGCTTGGTACGGTACGGACGCACCTGCTCGTGGTTGAGGAACTGATTATGCAGAATCATGTAGAGTCCGCGTATGGTCTGCCAGAACTTAGGCCTATAGACTATTGACATATCAAGCCAGCCATTATAAGGAACAGCGCTCGGAGTCATACCGTAACCGCGTGAGTTACCAATACAGAGAGTCATGATCTTATCGTTAATCTCCTCACTGTTCACCTTGATGCGCATCTTGTACTGCTTACGCTCCTTGAACAGACTGAATATGGCCAGCAGATATGCAGGATTCTTCTTACCGAACCTCTTGCAAATATCTGAAAGGCGTATTGCCTGGGCGCCCAGACCGATATTTACAGACATAAGGAAGTAGCGGACATGCTCCAGACCGTTCTCCTGATAAGAACAGTAACCCACATCAATCTTCTTGGTCTTGGCCTCTATGATACTGTGGATGGCTTTCTTGTAGTTATCCACCTCAAGCCCCCAGTAACTTGCAAAGTCATTACCGATACCATTGGGGACTATGCCTAAAGTCAGATTCTGACGAATCTCACGGGGTGAGAACATTATGGCGTTGATGGCATCGTTAAGAGCCTCATCACCTCCCACCACAACAATGGTCTGGTGCCCACTGTCTATAAGCATACGCGTTATGCGCTCAATGGAACCCTCGCCTCCAGACTGCACAACGTCATACTGGACCTTGCGGAACTCCAGATACTCCCTTATCTGATTCCACCTTTTAAGTGAGTTGCTCACGCCGGCTCTGGGAACGTAAACTATTCCCCACCTCTCTTCATCGGTCACTATCATATTTTTTCCATTAGTTCTATAATCCGATCTACCTTCTTTTCAGTAGGCCATTCAAACGGAATCCACTCAATATGTATCCCGCGACGCTCCATACCCCGAAACCAGGTCATCTGCCGTTTGGCAAACTGGTGGATTGCCACCTCCAGTTCCTGCAGCAGATATTTATATTCAAGTTGTCCTGTCACATACAGGGTAACATACTTGTATTCAAGCCCGTAATATATAAGGTCATCGGCCGATATACCTCTGTCAAGCAAGCCCTTGACCTCATCAATCATACCTTCATTCAATCGTTTCTCCAAGCGGCTGCTTATAAGTTCACGCCTCAAGTCACGGCTTATGTCAACACCTATGTTAAGACTCTTCAAGGCAGGGAATCCGCCCGCCTCAACCGGAGTATTGCGGTAGCACTCCTCTATCTCAATGGCACGTATGGCACGCTTGCAGGTATCGACATCAGTAGTGTTATGCAGCGTCTTGTATCCCTTGAGTATCTCAGTAAGTTCTGTCAGCGTCTTACCCTCAAGTGAGCGGCGCAGCTCCGGATTTTCCGGAACAGGAATCAGCCTGTAGCCGCGCAACACTGACTCAAGATAAAGACCGGTTCCGCCGCACATTATGGGTTGGGCGCCACGCTCCGTCACCTCACGATATGCCTTAAGGAAATCACCCTGGAACTCATATACATTATACTTGCTACCCGGCTCTGCAATATCAATAAGATGATACGGTATATGGTGACCGTTTACCTTATAATCAGCCAGATCCTTTCCGGTGCCGATATCCATACCGCGGTAAACCTGACGGCTGTCAGCACTCAGGATCTCACCGCCTATACGGTCAGCCAGCGCCACAGCCAGACGCGTCTTACCGCACGCCGTAGGCCCCAATATGGTTATAAGGTCATAGTTCTGCATAGGTAAGTGCGAAGATAAAAAAAAATCCCCGCATTTCTGCGAGGATTTCTTTCTATAAAGTAATAATGTGAATTACTTCTTTGTGATAACGCGAGCCATTTCGCAAACCTTGTTGCTGTAACCCCACTCGTTGTCATACCATGCGCAAACCTTAACGAAGGTAGGATCGAGCTGGATACCGGCCTTAACGTCAAAGATTGAGGTGTGAGAGTCATTGCGGAAGTCAGTTGAAACAACAGCCTCGTCAGTGTAGCCAAGGATACCCTTGAGCTCGCCCTCTGAAGCCTCCTTCATAGCAGCGCAGATCTCCTCATATGTGCAGGGCTTCTCGAGCTCAGCAGTCAGGTCAACGAATGATACATCTGAAGTGGGAACACGGAGTGACATACCAGTCAGACGGCCGTTCAGAACGGGAAGAACCTTACCTACAGCCTTAGCAGCACCGGTTGAAGAAGGAATAATGTTCTCCAGGATGCCACGACCACCGCGCCAATCCTTCTTTGAAGGACCGTCAACAGTCTTCTGAGTAGCAGTAGCAGCGTGAACAGTAGTCATAAGACCACGCTTGATACCGAACTTGTCGTTCAGAACCTTGCTGATAGGAGCCAAGCAGTTGGTGGTGCAAGATGCGTTGGAGATGATGGTCTGACCAGCGTAAGTCTTGTCATTAACACCGTAAACGAACATAGGAGTAGCATCCTTTGAAGGAGCTGACATGATAACCTTCTTGGCACCAGCCTTGATGTGAGCCTCAGCGAGCTCAGCGGTCAGGAAGAAACCGGTTGACTCAACAACAACGTCAACACCCAGAGCACCCCAAGTGATGTTTACGGGATCCTTCTCAGCGAAGACCTGAATCTTGTTGCCGTCAACGATCATGTAGTTACCCTCAACCTTGATGTCGTGGTTGAACTGGCCATGAACTGAATCATACTTCAGCATGTAAGCCAGATAATCGGGATCCAGCAGATCATTGATACCTACGACCTGAATGTCGTTACCAAAGTTCTCAACAGCAGCACGGAAAACCATGCGACCGATACGGCCAAAACCGTTAATACCGAGTTTGATCATTTTGTTTGATTTAGGTTGTTTGTTATATCGAAAATTCTCTTTCTCCTTAAAAACGGCGCAAAATTAAGAAATTCTTTTTACTTTCGCGCACAATTACGAAAGTATTAAGGTTAAAACAATTTAAGATTAATAAGGTAACAGAATATGGGCTTTTTAAAGAACCTTTTCTCAAAGAAGAAAGACGAGGTTGAAAACGTCGGTGGAATGGAGGACTTTATGACTCTTATCCGCGTTTACCTGCAGGCTGAGATAGCAGGAAACCTCGGAATAACAAACATCAACATGCTTCCTGACCTGGCCACATTCAAGCGCGGTCTCAAGATACAGACTCAGGGAAACAAGCTGGGAGTGGCTGAGAAGGCACGCTGCAAGAAGATGATGGGACAGATGTACGGTATATCAGACGGTTTCTTCAAGGAGATTGACACATGCATCCGCAAGAACTGCCGCAACGTCAATATGCTGCAGCCGTTCATGTTCCAGTTTCAGGGATTCAGCTCAGATTTGATGATGCAGGTAGGCACCATCCTCAAGTGGAAATTCCGCGTTCCCTCATTCATGCGCAACGCCCTGCGTACCATGACAGAGGATGCAGTCCACAAGATCATGACCAACAACTCATGGAAAGATGAGGCCAGCTACAAGACGGTGTTCAGCATCCGCCAGTATCAGCAGCACTTAGGATTCAGTGAGAGTTGGATGAGCGAGTACGCTTTCAACACACTTATACTGGCCAAGAAGGAGCCTCGCAAGAAGGAGGATCTTGAGGCAGCCAGGGAAATGCTCAAAAACAGACAAAAATAGGGTCTGCTGTTGACACATTTCCCAATTTTAAGTATATTTGTACTTCAAAATACTGGTACTATATCAGAATATGACTGAAGAAGATTCCAAACTGATTGAACAGTTCGAAGGTAAGATCCGCAAGCTGGTGGATCTCTACGACACGGTCAAGTGCAGTAATTCTGAACTCCGCAGCCAGTTAGAGGCTAAAGATGAGGAAATCAGGCAGTTGAAAGAGGAACTGGCAAGCCAGCAGGAATCATACCAGAATTTGAAACGGTCTAAGGTTCTTGAAGTTTCGGGTCATGACATAGATGACACCAAACGCAGGGTATCAGGGCTGGTGCGCGAGATAGACCATTGCATTAAACTATTGAATGTATGACAGATATGGCAGAAGCAATGGATGATTTGTTTGAAATCAAACTGATGGTAGGCGGAACATACTACCCTCTGACCATCCCCAGAAAGGATGAGAGGCTGTATCGTGAAGCTGCCAGACGTATCAACGATAAACTCAACCGTTACCGCGAACATTTTCCGCAGTTGAGTGAAGAGAAATACTACGTGATGGCCGCCGTTCATATCGCAATGGTGAACGTCATGCTGGAGGATTTCAATGATACGGCTCCATATAAGGATAAGATCCGCCAGATGGATAAGGAACTTGATTCCATCCTGGGCTTAGGAACAGAATCCGGAGCAGAGTGAATCCCTGACAAATCAAGCATTTTCAGCGCACTTTCCTGTCAGAAGGGTGGTCTCCCAACCCTTCCGTAGCAGGTCAGTGCGTATTATATATACAACATAACGGGAGATAGACTATGTTATACATCATTTCAGGATTTGTTGGACTCCTGGTTGGCGCAGTGATTGCGTACTTCCTGTCCAGCAGCAGTTTAAATAAGAAAGTCCAGAATCGTCTGGAAGAGGCAGAAAACCAAGCAGAAGCCATCAAGCGTGACAAGCTGCTTGAAGTAAAGGAGAAATTCCTAAATAAAAAGGCAGAACTCGAGAAAGAGGTCCAGATCAGAGACCAGAAACTCCAGCAGAATGAGAACCGTCTGCGTCAGAAAGAGATGCAGCTCAACCAGCGGCAGAGTGACCTGCAGCGCAAGCATCAGGAGGCCGATGCCGTAAGAGAGAACCTTGAAGCCCAGATTACAGTTATTGAGGGCAAGAAGGAGGAACTTGAGAAACTCCAGATGCAGGAACGTGAGAAACTTGAGGTAATAAGCGGCCTGTCAGCTGAGGAAGCCAAGAACCGCCTTGTAGAATCACTCAAGGAGGAGGCCAAGACCGAGGCAGCATCTTACATCAATGAAATAATGGATGATGCCAAGATGACCGCAAGCAAGGAGGCCAAGAAGATTGTCATCCAGACCATACAGCGTATAGGCACTGAGACTGCAATTGAGAACTCTGTTACCGTATTCCACATTGAGAACGATGAGATGAAGGGCCGTATCATTGGCCGTGAGGGACGTAACATCCGCGCCATCGAGGCCGCCTGCGGCGTTGAAATCGTGGTTGATGACACTCCTGAGGCTATCGTGATTTCAGCATTTGATCCCGTTCGCCGTGAGATAGCACGTCTGGCCCTGCACCAGCTGGTAGCCGACGGCCGCATACACCCCGCCCGCATTGAGGAGGTTGTGGCCAAGGTTCAGAAGCAGGTTGAGGATGAGATCATCGAGACCGGTAAGCGCACCACAATAGACTTGGGTATTCACGGTCTGCACCCCGAACTTATCCGCCTGATAGGTAAGATGAAATACCGTTCATCATACGGCCAGAACCTGTTGCAGCACGCACGTGAGACCGCAAACCTTTGCGCCGTAATGGCTGCAGAGCTGGGCCTTAACCCCAAGAAGGCTAAACGCGCCGGCTTGCTCCACGATATAGGTAAGGTACCCGATGAGGAGACCGAGATGGCACATGCCGAGTACGGTATGCATCTGGCAGAGAAATATAAAGAGAAGCCCGATATCTGCAACGCCATCGGTGCTCACCATGAGGAGTGTGAGATGACCAGCCTTATTGCACCCATCGTACAGATATGCGATGCCATATCAGGCGCCCGTCCCGGCGCACGCCGTGAGATTGTTGAAGCCTACATCAAGCGTCTCAATGACCTTGAAAAGATAGCCCTCTCCTATCCCGGAGTAACCAAGACCTACGCCATCCAGGCCGGTCGTGAGCTCCGCGTCATAGTAGGAGCCGACAAGATTGATGATAAGCAGACTGAGCAGCTCTCAGCTGAGATAGCACAGAAGATCCAGAATGAGATGACCTACCCCGGCCAGGTAAAGATCACGGTTATTCGCGAGACCCGCGCCGTCAACTACGCAAGATAAAACACTTCTATGAACAGCAGGAGTTTACATAAGCTGCTGTTAATTTGCATAGCAGCGTTTCCATTAACCGACATTAAAGCCGGCTCAACACCAGAGCCGGCTTTGGTCATTAATGAAATCATGCCAGCCAATATTGACATGTTCATGGATCCGTCATATAATTACGGCAGTTGGATTGAACTGTTCAATGGAACTGACAACGACATAAACCTGGCAGGTTATTACCTGAGTGATGACCTGTCCAACCCCACCCTTTGTCCGCTGGGCAATACATCAAGAATAGTCAAAGCCGGCGGATTCCTGACACTGTGGTTCGGACATAAGGATGACTACTGCCAGCAGCAGATTGAATACAGCCTTGACAGCGACGGAGGAGATATCATACTGTTTGACAGTAATGGCAAGGCGGTATCGGCTGTAGCATATCCCGTTTCACTGGCACGTATCTCATGGGCAAGGACAACTGATGGCGGAAGTGAATGGGGATACACCGGTAATCCCACCCCAGGCAAATCAAATAGCGATAGCGAGTTCGCATCGGACCAGATTCCAGCCCCTGAGGTAAGCGTTGAATCCCAACTGTTTACCGGTAGTTTCTCTTTTATCGTAAACATACCGGAGGGTGCCACGCTTTACTATACTGAGAATGGCTCATTACCCATAAGCAGCAATAAGGCAGCCAAGACAAGTAATGGCAGTTTCAGTGTATCAGGCACTAAGGTTTACCGTTTCCGCCTCTACAAGGATGGTTTTTTGCCGAGTCCCGTTACAACACGCTCCTACATAAACACTTCAAATAAGTACGGTGTTCCAATTGTCTCAATTGTAACTGATAACAACGGCCTCTACTCATCTGATTATGGAATGTGGGCAAAAGGTCCTCACGGCAAATCAGGGAACGGACAGAGCGAACTTTGCAACTGGAACCGTGACTGGGACCGCTCGGTCAATATGGAGATATTTGATACTGACGGCAATCTGATCTTAAGCCAGGAGGCAGAGATAACCCCTTCAGGCCGATACAGCCGCGCTTATGACCCCCATCCTTTCAAGGTCAAAGCCAAAAAGAAATACGGATACGAGAACTACTTTGCCTTCACTCCGTTCAGTGACAAACCATACAACAAGTATCAGTCACTCAAGTTCAGGAGCGGCGGCAACAATTATACCACAAGACTGAAGGATGCCGCCCTACAGGAAATAATACTCCGATCCGGGCTAAATGTTGACTGCCAGTCATACCAGCCCGTGCACCATTATGTAAACGGAGTGTATAAAGGCATCACCAACATACGTGAGCCCAACAACAAGGATTACGCCTACTCCAACTACGGATATGATGAGGATGAGGTAGATTGCTTCAAGCTGGACCACAACAACGGAAACGGAGGGTTCACACTCTCTGAAGGCAGCAGAGACGCATGGGACGAATGGGTAAAATTATCCGTCACAGCTTCACAGGACGCATCATACGAGCGCATATGTGAGATTGTTGACGTTGATGAATTTGCAAATTATATGGCAATAGAATTCTTCCTTGCCAATGAGGACTGGCCAAGAAACAACATCAAGGGATTCCGTCTGAGCGAAGGCGGACGTTTCCGGTTTGTAGTCTTTGACCTGGACCATGCATTCGGTGCCATCAATGAGGCCACAGGCATCAATCCGTTTTCATCATTTGACTCACAGGAATACTATCCTGAAGGCGGTTACAAATCCGCTATGGTGACTATCTTCCATAACATGCTTAAGAATGACACCTTCCGGAAAAAATTTATTGACAGTTTCTGTGTAGTTGCAGGCTCGGTATTTGACACGGACCGCGTCAAATCCATTGTCAATGAACTGTCCACCCGTGCAGAAAGGGAGATGGCATTCAAGAATGAATCACCCAAGAACGATGCAGACCTTATACTCAACACCTTAACATCCGATTACAGATCAAATAAAATCACCCAGTTAGGCAGTTGGAGATATGCTAATTTAGGTTCTGCAACCAAGGCTCAAAAGATAATCAAGACCAATAATGACAAAGCCGTATTGACCTTAAATGGAATAGAAATCCCCACAAACAAATTCATAGGCTATCTGTTCCTGCCCGCAACGGTAAAAGCGATAGCTCCCAGCGGATATAAATTCGTAGGATGGCAAAAGAACAATAAGATCATCACGACTGATAACGAATATACAATGACCCGTTCATATGAAATACTGATAGCCTGTTTTGAAGCTGACAGTATCATAGAACGTCCCGTCAGAATCAATGAAGTCAGTGCCTCAAACGATGTTTTCATTAATGAATCATTCAAGAAGAATGATTGGATTGAACTTTACAATACCACTTCAAGCAGTTATGATGCCAGTGGAATGTTCCTATCTGACAAACTCTCACAACCGGAAAAATATGTAATTCCCGATGGCACCGTAATTCCGGCCAACGGATATCTTATAATATGGTGTGACAAGGAGAGCGGCACACAACTGCATGCCCCCTTCAAACTTGACAACAAAGATGAGAATGTGATATTGCTTACTGCTGCAGACCATTCATGGGCCGATACGCTAACATATAAGAAACATACCGGCTACCAGAGCGTAGGTCTATACCCGGACGGAGGAAACACATCATACGTGATGAACAGGCCCAGTATAGGCAAGACCAATAACCTGAGCAGTTATGACAATATTGACAAGCAACAGGTAAACCTTGTCAGGAAACATTATTATGGCGGTAATAAAGCCGATTTGATATACGATCTGCTGGGACAGCCAGTCACGACACCGCAACCGGGACAGCTCTATATCAGGAACGGGCGTAAGTTCTATTATCGGCCCTGACTTTTAACAGCATCATCATAAGCCGCTTCAAAATACTCTCTGAGGCGGCTTTTTTTATGTATTATATCACGCAGGAGAGTCAACCCCTCAGCATTGCGAGACTCCGGAATCCACAGCTTGAGATAGCCACCCACATCATATTTCTCTGCCATATGCTCGCACAAGCGCGCCCAATGGCCCTCCTTGTCAAGTTCCGGATAATGCTTGAATCCGTACTGCACGGTCCTGACAATAATGCTCTCAGGAATGATCTGGCGGTCAGCCTCTGCAACGATCTTTCCGTAAACGGTACGCGGCTCATGGTCCGATGATGCACGGTGATCCTCTGCAGCCTGTGCGATGATCTCAATCTCCTGCTCAGTAAACCAGCGTCTGAGCCCCCTATCCTCCCTGATTATACGCCCTGATTCCAGATGATGAGTATTACGGTCTACACTAAGCCCCGTATCATGATAAGCCGCAGCCGCATAAACCATATCAGCATTCACATCATAAAACCCCGCAAGCCTTAGCGCCTCCGCAATGACAGCATTCACATGCTCCCGTCCATGCCCCGCATCAAACCCGTCATACATGGGGATGATTGTGCTTTCAATATATTCAACAAGAGATTTGTTCATATCAGACAATTACAATCCCAAAAATAGCGAAACTTTTTCTACTTTTGCAGCAGGAACAGCGGTTCCGTT
Source organism: uncultured Bacteroidales bacterium (assembly GCA_902763885.1). Lineage (GTDB taxonomy): Bacteria > Bacteroidota > Bacteroidia > Bacteroidales > Bacteroidaceae > Colenecus. The sequence continues at coordinate 140,428 of CACWTU010000006.1, forward strand.
ACATAAAACCTGGGGCTGTCTGGCTTTGACAGCGGGCAGGAATGGTATGTAAGCAGGCAGTGCTCTGTCGGTCCGCACTATAAAAAGACAGTCAACAATTATCTGGCGAAACTAATTTTGCTTTTGCTGCTTGATCGAAGCACAGTAGATCAGCTTAATCACGGCACTAGGTGCTGTGACAAAACATCACCCGGAAGCTCTTGCTCCGAAGCTCGTCGATACGGTGGTGCAGTCAAATCGGGGATAGTTTCTGATGGCTTCGCATCAGGGATGAAATTTTAGAAGATACGGTTATGGCCCGGTAGCTCTATCCAAGTCATGGCCCGACAATTCAAGTGGAGATAAGCCTGTAGAAAGCATATGGTTTCCCCGTTTGGACGAGGGTTCGACTCCCTCCAGCTCCACAAAAAGTAGCCCTTTGGGCTACGCGGTCCCGGAGGGCCGCCAAGCGACAGAATAGAGCGCTTTCGCGAAGCGAAATAAAAAAAGGACACATGCTCCACATACGAAAGAAAGGCCGCCTTTAGGTGGTCTTTCTTTTGCATGTGGAGCTGGAGGGAGTCGAACCCTCGTCCAACGGGGAAACCGGGGTCCTTTTTTTAGTTCGCCACAGCGAACGGTGGCCCTGTGGGCCATCTCGCTCGGGGTCTCGCTCGCCCCAATACGTTTACTAACCCTATAGTCGCTTACCGCCCTATAGGGCGGGTTGCTCCAAGGGCTACTTATTTGATTTTTGACATTTTTACGGTGGCGGTGTAGGTGATTCCGTCGGTGCTTTCTCGGACGGCGCTCCATTCCATCACTCCGTTTTCAATTGAGGTTATGACCCACCATTCACGATGTTCTTCCTGGCTCTCGCCCAGGTTTTTCCAACGGCAGCAAAGCATATTACCGTCAATAAAATACTGGGCGAACTCATCATTAACCGCCCACTGACCGTCAGACAAGACATAATAACGATAATTTCCGTCAGTACGGAACTCCCAGCGGTGAAGTTGGGAATCTCCGAAATCTGATCCCTCTTCACTGGTAACACGGCCTTCCCAAACGCCAAGAATAGCCTGTTCAAAATTATCAGAAATTTTAATGTAACGGCATGTATACTTGGCTGTTGCCACCTTTAAACCGTCCATATAGGTCTTGACCTCTGAAACGCCGCACATTTCATCATCGGAAATTGAGGTTACTTTCATCTTATCAACCACCGTGACACGATCATTAATCTGTAACGTCTTAGTAATCTTATGGCCCTTGATTACCACCTCAGACCCACCTCTTTTTTTCCATAAGGGATTATCCTCATTATCTACAAGTTCAATCCATGAGGTTGTAGTATAGCCCTCAGTCGGCGAAACAAAAGTAACTACATGGGACATATTTGTCAGAAGCGGGGATCCGTTTCTATCCGCAGCCATCCACTTACCTATCACTTTCTCAGAGAAATGATTCAGATTTCTATTATTGCATGCGCCAAGAAACAGCACAGCAAAAGCAAACGCCAAGACTGTTGATAATCCTTTTTTCATATCAAATATGTTATTCAAGGGCAAAGATATGTTCTTTTTTTATAAAAAAAATATAGGGCCGCAGTTTTTGCGACCCTATATTTTTCTAATAATCAGGGATTAAAATCCACCGAAACCACCAAACTGGCTCATATCCATCTCCTCAACCTTAACACCGGCGGGAACCTCGAACATTGAAGCAGGAACGTCCTTCTCCTCGAACTTCTTGCAGGTTGAACCAAAGGTACCGAAGTCTGAAGTCATCTCGTTCTTGAGCTGGATGCCTTTGTAGATCCATACGGTCTGCTCTGACTGGTTGCCCATCATGTCAACGGTCATGGTGTACTTGGTGCACTCCTTACCGGCGATGGTCTCCTTACCAACTTCCTTGATGTTGTTCTCTTTCTTAACCTGATCAGTCAGCTTGTTCCAGTTGATCTGGGCACGGCCACCGCCGAAACCACCCATGCCACCGAATGACGGCATCTTGGTAGCAGTCTTAGCCTCATCGTTAATGCGGATCTGAGAACCGTCCTTATCTGTGATTGTGCGGGTCTTGCCTTCGCCACCCATGAAACCACCTTCTGATACCTGAGCGGTCTTAAGACCGTAGTTGTCAAAATAGGTCTCAGTGATCATCTCGTTACCCATCATATCCATAGACATGGTGATAACACCTGATTTTACTCCGTAAGGAGCATCGGCCGGAGCCTGAGCGTTAGCCAGAGAAACTACTGCCAGAAGGGCAGCTGCCAAAAACATCTTTTTCATTTTCGTTTTGTTTTAAGTTATTAATTAGTAAAAGGTGAATTATCAAAACAAATTCATTCTACTATCATATAAACCGTAAAAACGAAAGTTAAATGGGAAAAGGAAAAAAATCAAAAAAAGTTTTTAATCCAATTCAACCTCTACCTCTTCCATATCATCATCAAGATCGTCTTCTGGCAGGTCATCAAAGTCAAATTCAAAGTCGGCACCCGCCGCAACAAGTTCATTATGGAGTTCACCGGCATCCTTTGAGCGGTGTACTATATGCTCAGTCTTCCAGGTAGCGTCAAGTTTGTTGCTCTCACTGTTCAGCTCCTTCCAAAGTATATCCTTGAGCTGCTGCAGCCCCAAACCGCTTACTCCCGATATGAACACATGCGGAATATCGGCCGGAAGATTAGGCTCCAGCATGGACATAAGCTCCTCATCTATAAGGTCACATTTGGTTATGGCCAGTACACACTGCTTATCCAGCATCTCAGGATTGAACTGTGCAAGCTCATTAAGCAAGATATCGTATTCACGCTTAATGTCATCAGTATCACCGGGAACCATGAACAGCAGCAATGAGTTACGCTCTATGTGACGCAGGAAACGGAGCCCAAGCCCCTTACCCTCACTTGCTCCCTCAATGATACCGGGTATATCGGCCATAACGAATGACTTGCCTTCACGGTATGATACTATACCCAGGTTAGGCTCCAGCGTAGTGAACGGATAGTTTGCAATCTTGGGTTTGGCAGCCGATATGGCTGAAAGCAGTGTTGACTTACCAGCATTGGGGAATCCCACCAGACCCACATCAGCCAGCAGCTTAAGTTCCAGCACCACCATCTGCTCCTGAGCAGGTTCTCCCGGCTGGGCAAACCTGGGAGCCTGACGTGTGGCTGTGCGGAAATGCCAGTTACCCAATCCGCCACGACCGCCCTTGAGCAGCACAATCTCCTGGCCGTCATCAGTTATGTCACAAAGATACTCTCCGGTCTCAGCATCATAAGCCACAGTGCCGCAGGGAACCTCAATGATGACATCCTTGCCGTCCTTGCCAAAACATTTGTTGCTGCCGCCGTTCCCGCCGTTCTCAGCAAACGCATGGCGCTCATAGCGCAGATGCAGCAGAGTCCAGTAGTTGCGGTTACCCTTAAGGATAACACTGCCGCCCTTGCCGCCATCACCGCCGTCAGGACCACCGTTGGGTATATATTTATCGTGACGCAGATGTGCCGATCCCCTACCGCCCTTGCCTGAGCGGCAGAATATCTTAACGTAATCTACAAAATTGCTTTCTGCCATATTAAACTGAAAGGTGGCTTATAAAGAGGCCACCTTATCTATAATTTCCTGAATCATCTTGTCCTTGTCACCCTTAAAGGTAAACTCGGACAGCACCCCTTCCTTCTTGAACCATTCTATAAGAGGATGAGTCTGGGTGTAGTAAACATTGAAACGCTTCTTTATTGTCTCCTCATTATCATCAGAACGGCCTTCAATCTTGGCGCGGTTGAGAAGGCGCTCCATCAGCACATCCTCACTGACAATAAGATTAAGTGTAACTGATATCTTCTCACCACGTTCCTGAAGCATCTCCTTAAGAGCCTTGGCCTGAACTATTGTACGGGGGAATCCGTCAAAGATTACGCCCGGACCTTCACGCATTGTATCATATACATCGGCAAGCATATCAATAATAAGGTCATCAGGTATAAGCTGTCCTTTCTCAATATACCTCTCGGCCACCTTGCCAAGCTCTGTTCCCTCTCTTATCTCAGCACGCAGCACATCGCCGGTAGAGATATGGTTATAACCGAATTTCTCAACCAGGGCTGCACTATAAGTCCCTTTTCCTGAACCTGGAGCACCAAATATTACTATGTTGTCCATTATATACTTTGTTTTTATTTTACAATCTGATAAATATCACGTGAGTTTCTGCCAAATCCGTCATAATCAAGGCCATATCCCACAATAAAGCCGTTGGGTATTTTCAATGCCAGATATTTGAGCCTAAGGTCAACCTTAAGTTTGTCAGGCTTGCACAGCAAGGCGCACACCTCTACTGATGCCGCGCCCTTCTCTGCCAGAGAATCCAGTACGTCACGCATGGTATAGCCGGTATCCACGATATCCTCAACTATTATCACATGGCGGCCCTCAACAGACTCCTGCAGACCCATAAGTTCCTTAATCTTTCCGGTAGTATCTGTACCTGAGTACGATGCCACCTTTACGAATGATACGTTACAAGGTACTGCCACGTTCTTGAGCAGATCTGCCGCAAACATGAAAGATCCGTTCAGGATGCACAGAAACAGAGGTGTCTTACCCTCATAATCACGGTTAATATCTGATGCAATTCTCTTGATTTCCTTCTGAATCTCCTCTTCCCTGATGAAAGGAGTGAATATTCTGTCCTTAACCTGAATGGTTTCCATAAACGAGTACTTAAATTATGCGAATATACTTAAAAAATGTGACGTATAAAGGAGCATCATCCCATTTTTATGAGTCACTCTTACAAGAATAGCCGTTTTTTAACAAAATAAACGTACATTTGCCAAGTACAATTGCCAAATGATGGACCTATCATACATAGATGAGACCAGGCAGATGCTTGAAAAACTGCTTCCGGCAGAGAAAATCAAGACTGTCAATGAGGACTACATAAAGGGGCTGCTTAAAAGACGTGACCCTAAAGCCCACAAAGGGATTTTTGGTCATGCCCTGCTTTATGCAGGTAGCCCGGGTATGGCCGGAGCCGCCGTTCTCTCAACCAAGGCTTGCATGCGTTCAGGCGTAGGTCTGCTTACGGTATGCACCCCGGCTGCCAACAATGACATACTCCAGATATCCGTCCCGGAGGCAATGGTCACCCACACTGATGATATGTACGCATCATCAGACCTGGGCCGATACACAGCCATTGGCGCCGGCCCCGGATTGGGCACGGGAGAGTCTCAGACTGCACTTTTGGACAAGATGCTCAAAAACGCCACCTGCCCTATGGTGCTTGATGCCGATGCCCTGAACATCATCTCACAGAAATGTTATCTGCTTGATTACGTACCGTCAGGCTCAGTCATCACGCCCCACCCGGGCGAGCTGGCCCGTCTTACAGGTAAAGCCGATGACTGGGTACAGATGGCAGGCAAGGCCATAGAACTGGCACGCCACACAGGCATCACAGTGGTAGTGAAAGGGGCACCCACAGTGACTGTATTGCCTGATTGCACCGCCTTAATCAACACCACGGGCAATGCAGGAATGGCAACCGCAGGCTCCGGTGATGTACTTACCGGAATAGTCTTGGCTCTACTTGCACAGGGATACAGTGCAGACCAAGCCTCTGTCATTGCAGTATATGTACACGGATCAGCCGGTGACTGCGCCGCTATGGCACTGAGCCAGACCGCCATGACATCGGCCGACATAATATCCAACCTGCCAAACGCTTGGCTTAAATTGGAACAGCTATGAAAATGAATATCATCAAATCAACCCTTCTCATGGGCCTGGCTTTAGGCTTTATGCCTATTGCCGCGCAGGGGACATCGGCCCCGTATAGCCCAGGTATAACCCAGGATGCCGTTTCATACTGGCTCCCCAAGACAAGACTCACAGTAACCGTGACCACACGCAAGAGCACTTTCATACCTGGTGAGTTCTCCCGTTATGCCGAGCGCTATCTCAGGATGAACAATGTAAAGGACAAAGCAGAGGAGATTTGGGAAATAACCTCAGTTGAAATCACGCCATCAGGCATTCCTGATAAGGAAAAGCTTTACACACTCACCTTCCCCGCCAAAGGCAAAAGGCCATATTTTGAGCTAACCGACCAAGGCATTCTTGCAGCCGTAAACACACAGGCTCAGAAAGAAGACGCCCCCATTGCCGCCAAACCGGCTACAACCCAGCCTGCAGTGAAAAAGATAAATCCGCAGGACTACATGACTGAGGAGATTCTCATGGCAGGCTCAAGCGCCAAGATGGCAGAACTGGTAGCCAAGGAGATCTACAACATACGTGAGAGCCGCAACGCCATCACCCGCGGTCAGGCAGACTTTGTGCCTACTGACGGAGAATCACTCAAGTTCATGCTGGAATCACTCAATGAACAGGAATCTGCCCTGCTTACCCTATTCAGCGGTACATCTGAGACTGAAGATCATATATTTACCATTAATGTTACCCCGGATGCTCCTATCACCAAGGAGATATTGTTCCGGTTCTCAAGCAAGTTGGGTGTACTACAAGTTGATAATCTGGCGGGCGAACCAGTCTGGATTGACATAAATGACAAGAAGATGCTGGATAGTTACACTGCCCCTGCCAGCACTGGCAAATCAGGCAAAAATGTAAAGAGCACTGCCCAGTTCCTCTATTACCGTATTCCTGGACGGGCTACTGTTAACGTCTATAACAACCGCCTCAGTTTTACCGAGCAGGATATTCAGATTGCACAGTTCGGTAATGTGGAAGTGATTTCATCAACAATCATGGGCAAGAACGCTGACACAAAGATTGTTTTTGACACCACCACAGGAAACGTAAAAAGCATCAACGAGTAACGGCAATCACCCTCATAAAAAGCATCAGGGCGGCTCCATAACTGGAACCGCCCTGACTATTTAACTCCGTAATGTTATCCGTTCAATCTATAAGCAAGGCATAACGCAGTATGAACAGGATTGCAAGAATCCACGTCATCAGGTTAATCTTCTTGAACTTACCGCAGATAGCGTTCAGGACCACGTATGAAATCATACCCATCATGATACCATCAGAAATACTGTATGCCAGAGGCATCATGATCATGCAGATGTAAGCAGGGATACTCTCTGAGAAATCATTGAAATCAACATCAAGTATTGATGACATCATCATCACACCTACTAAAATCAGAGCAGGAGCTGTGGCAGCTGACGGAATTGCAGTGAACAGCGGAGCAAAGAACAAAGCTATTGCAAAGCAAACCGCAACCGTAAATGATGTCAGACCTGTACGGCCGCCTTCTGCCACACCCGATGCACTCTCCACATAAGTGGTAGTGGTGCTGGTTCCGAATATAGCGCCGGCAATGGTAGCCCAGGCATCGGCCATAAGAACCTTCTTTACACCGGGAATGGTACCGTCCGGATTTATGGCATTAGCCTTCTTTGATACGCCGATAACAGTACCGATGGTATCAAACATATCAATGAACAGGAATGTGAACACCACAATCAGCATATCAGTAGTGAAGATGTTGTGCCACTCAAACTTACATAAGATAGGTGTCACTGACGGAACCTTGTCAACTATACCGGTGAATACGGTAACAGCCTTCATACCCTTGTCAAGGTTATCATAATCAACAGGCTCCTGGAAGAACATGCCGACTATTGAAGTTAAAATGATACCTATCAGCATGGCGCCACGAATCTTAAGGATCATCAGTACTGATGTGATTACCAGACCGATGAGAGCTACAGCAGCAGTACCGTGCATAATATCACCGAGGCTGACAACCGTTCCACCGCCGCCTACAACGATATGAGCATTGTAAAGACCGATAAATGCTATGAACAGGCCAATACCGGCGCTCACAGCACTCTTCATAGCCTGGGGAATGGCATTGATAATAGCCTCACGTACATTAGTGACAGTCAATATCACAAAGATGATACCCTCAATCAGCACAGCAGTCAATGCAAACTGCCAGCTGTATCCCATAGTCAGGCATACCGTATATACAAAGAATGCGTTCAGACCCAGGCCGGGAGCCAGAGCATATGGTTTCTTTGCATATATAGCCATAATCAGAGTACCCACAATGGCTGCCAGTGCAGTAGCTGTAAACACAGCATCCTTAGGCATACCCATACCCTCCAGACTACTGAAAATACCCGGGTTTACGGCAAGGATATAAGCCATTGTAAGGAATGTGGTGATACCGGCCAGAATCTCAGTCTTTACGCTGTGCTTGGCAGGATCAAATCCTAGGATTTTCAGGAATGACATAACACTTGAATGTTATTGTTCAACAATCCGGAATCAGAAATCCCACTTAACACCGATGCAGGGATTGCACTTGAACTCGTTGTATAAAGCAAAGTTATTACTCAGCTCAACCTCGGCACCTATATTAAAGTTCGGGCAGTTAAAGAACTGGCCAACGTTATACCAGAGCTGAGGCTCTGAAATGAAGGTGATAGATTTATCGCACTTGTCCTGATCAGCCCAACCATTATGCTTTTCACCCCAAATATCAGCAAAGCCTGAGAACTTGAGCCCCTCAATGCCAAACAGGTTGTTCATACCCCATACAAATGTCAGCTGCAGAGGAAGTTTGCTCTCTGTGAATTTGGTATTGAAAGTCTTGTACAGAAGCTCAATTGTGAAAGTATTTGAATAATCACCATTGTGGAGTAAATACTCAACACCAACCAACCAGTTGTATGTAGGATAGCCCAGAGGAGCGTTGAACTCAACATGAGCGCTCAAATCGCCAAGACTTGAATCTTCCCAGAAGTTAATTGAGCGTGCAATCTCAAAATAGCTGTTATATGCGCCGTATGTACCAGAATAAGGTTTGTCTCCATTCTCCTCAATGTCACGACGGGGACCAGTACTGTAATCATAGTCAACAAAGAAGAAAGTGCTACCCCAGCTGTCTGCCTTGAACATCTCGAGGGTTGAAGTAATGTTTTTACGATCCTTACCGAAATCATAGAACACCTGTAAGTTTGTCTGTGCAAAAGCACCAACTGCAAGCAGGCTGAATCCTGCAAAAGCTACAATTTTTTTCATATCAAAACTTTTAGAGTTAATAAGAATATAATTAATGTATAATTGTTTATCCGTTGTACTTGGGATCGCTATGCAGCGGAACCTTGAACTCCTCAGGCAGATCCTGACCCTCTGCAGTTGCGCGCTTACCGCTTGCGTAATCACTTGTAAAGTGGAAGTCATTACCGGGCAGTACGGCATTCAGGATAATACCTACCAGAGCGGCAACAGCCAGACCTGACAGAGAAATCTTACCGAATGAGATATTGCCGGGACCAAAGCTAACGCCAATGGCCAGAACCAGTATCAGGGCGGCAATGAGCACGTTACGGTTATTTGTAAAGTCAACCTTGTTCTCAACCAGGTTACGTACACCTACAGCCGATATCATACCGTAGAGCACCAGAGAAACACCACCCACTGTTGCGGTAGGCATAGCGTAGATAATCTGGGCAAACTTGGGGCAGAATGAGAACACTATAGCCAGCAAAGCGGCAATACGTACCACCTTGGGGTCAAACACCTTGGTAAGGTTAAGCACACCCGTATTCTCACCGTATGTAGTGTTGGCGGGAGCACCGAACAGGGCAGCCAGTGCGGTAGCGCAGCCGTCACCCAAAAGAGTGCGGTGCAGACCGGGATCAGCAATGAAGTTACGGTTACAGGTTGATGAGATAGCGGCCACATCACCTATATGCTCAATCATGGTAGCAATGGCAATAGGCATGATGGTGATGATGGCAGTAGTAAGGAATGCGCCGTCAGGATTACTCACCACAGTACTCAGGCCCGTCCTGCTCCACTCAATGGGCCAGCCAAACCATTTGGCCTCAGCCACAGCAGAGAAATCAACCTGACCAAAGCATGCAGCCACGATGTATGAACCTATCACACCCAGTATGATAGGAATAATCTTAATCATACCCTTACCGAATATGTTGCAGATCAAAATAATCAGGATGGCAAGCAGTGCAATCCACCAGTTGCTCTGGCAGTTATTGATGGCACTTGATGAAAGGATAAGACCGATGGAGATGATGATAGGACCGGTCACTACCGGCGGGAAGAAACGCATAGTGCGGCGTACGCCGTAGAATTTGAACAGAGCGGACAGCACAAAGTAAAGCAGACCGGCACAGAACACACCTATGCATGCATATGTCAATGAAGCCGGAGCAAAACTTGCAATATACTCAGATTTGTCAATCTCTGACATTGCGTCAAACGCCTTTAGACTGAAGTTGGGGTCAAGGAACTTTGGGCCCATGCTTTTTACAGCCGTATAACCACCCAGGAATGCAAATGATGAACCCAGGAATGCGGGAACCTTCATCTTTGTAAAGAAGTGGAAAACCAGAGTGCCTATACCTGCAAACAGCAGCGTAGCTGATACAGACAGGCCTGTAAGAAGCGGTACGAGAACCGTAGCACCAAACATTGCGAACATGTGCTGACATCCAAGCACAAACATCTTTCCCCCTCCAAGGGTACTGGCATCATAGATGCCATCCTGCTTTAACTCCATGACTGTAAACTATTTAATTACGATTTAGTTACAATTTGTTGAGATATGTTGAATCGTGTTAGCAAAATTAATCGGGGGTAAAAAAAAGGAAAAAAAATTGTCGTTCTTTTTTGATAATTGTTGATAACTTTTTGAATTTGGTTGAAAACCTTGTTTAAGTAAAAAAAAGGTGTACTTTTGTAGTCGCTAGAAAGGACATATGCAAATACATTTCCAGATAGAATACCTTACAAAATGGGGTGAGAACCTGTTCCTATGCCTTAACATGCCTGACGGAACCCAGCTGTGCATTGACATGTACAACAACGGTCAAGGTACCTGGTTTGCCGATTATGACTTCAATGATGATGAGATGGCCGCAGGTGATATCACCTATTGCTACATGGTCCAGTTTGACGGTAATGTAACACGCCGTGAAGAGGGATCGCTCCACTCCATACCTTACACCCGTGCCAAACGTCTGGTCTTGTCAGACCGATGGAAAGACGTAGGCAGTGAAAGCATTGAGCAGCGTACCATAGCACTCCCTTACGTACATCATAACAACCGTCCGCGCTGGAAAGGCGCCGGAACCGCCATACCCGTATTCTCACTCCGCAGCGAGAGGGATTTCGGCATAGGCCAGTTCACTGACCTCAAGCAGCTTGTAGATTGGGCCGCCGCCACCGGACAAAGCGTAATACAGACGCTGCCCGTCAATGACACCACCATGACCGGAACGTGGCGTGACTCATACCCCTACAGCGCCAACTCATCATTCGCACTCAATCCCATATACATAGACCTGGAGCTTGTAGGCAGCATTGATGACAAGGAGTTCCTTAAGCGGGCAGAAAAACAGCGCAAGGAGCTCAACGCACTCCCGGCCATTGACTACGAGCGTGTGTTCAGGCTCAAGAGCGAGTACCTGGACCGCCTGTATGCACAGTACGGTGACCAGTGCTGCAGAAGCCGCGAGTATCAGAAGTTCTTTAACGCAAACCGCAACTGGCTTGAGCCTTACGCCCTGTACTGCTACCTGCGTGACAAATACGGCACGGCTGATTTCCACCAGTGGAAAGAATCAAGCTACACCCCCACACTGCTCAACCGCTTCTGCACTCCCGGCAATCCACGCTACCGCGAGATTCGCAAGCACTATTTCATACAATACCATCTTGACCGTCAGCTCACAGATGTAAAGCAATATGCCAACCGCAAAGGCATCCTGCTCAAGGGTGACATACCCATAGGCGTAAACCGCCACAGTGCCGATGTATGGATACACCCTGAGCTGTTCCATACAGACTGCCAGGCCGGTGCTCCGCCCGATGCCTTTGCCACCGACGGCCAGAAATGGGGAATGCCCACATACAACTGGGAGAATATGGCCCGTGACGGATACACCTGGTTCGTAGCCCGTTTCCGCAAGATGGCTGATTACTTTGACGCCTACCGCATAGACCACCTGTTAGGATTCTTCCGCATCTGGGAGGTGCCCCTTGAATACGGCAGCGGTCTTATGGGCAGGTTCAACCCCGCCCTCACCTACACCCCGCAGGAGCTCTGGGACCGTGGGTTCCCCTTCAACCCCGCGCTGCATTCCCAAGCCCCCGCAGGCTCAACGGAGACTAACGTGCTCTTTCTTGAGGACACACACCGTCCCGGCACCTACCATCCACGCATCAACGGCTTTGATACCGATATGTTCAAGCAGCTGCCGGAAGATGAGCAGAACGCCTTCCGCAGCATCCATGATGACTTCTACTACAGCCGCAACAATGACTTCTGGAGCGACGTGGCCATGTCCAAGCTGCCAGCCCTCATTGAAGCCACTGATATGATAGTGTGCGGTGAGGACCTGGGCATGATACCGGCCTGCGTACCAGAGGTCATGGACCGCTTGCGCATACTGGCCCTTGAGGTCCAGCGCATGCCCAAGAACATGGGTGTGAGCGTATCGGACCCATCCACCTACCCCTACATGTCAGTATGCACCACATCCACGCATGATATGAGCGTGCTGCGCACCTGGATAGAGGATGAGATGGAACCCAACCACGTGATAGCCGTAAAGAAAGCCACCACCGCAGCCTGCACCAGCGTCATCTCAGCACACCTGGCCTCACCATCCATGCTGGCCATCTTCCCGCTGCAGGACTGGCTCTCCATGAACAGCTCACTTAGAGCCAAGAACCCCGCAGCAGAACGCATCAACGTACCGGCAGACCCAAACAACTACTGGCGCTACCGCATGCACCTGACGCTTGAGAAACTCTGCTCAGCCCGCAAGTTCAACGAGGAAATCCGCCAGATGCTCTACCTCTCCGGCCGCTGAGGGGCACAAAGGGGACGGTTCTTTTTGTGCCCCTAAGCTGAAATGTTAGTTTTGGGAGCGTCGTCTCCCCAAACTGATAGTTCTGCGTTCACAGGGGCACAAAAAGAACCGTCCCCTTTGTGCCCCTGCTAATTGCCATCTTTTTTATATCTTTGCACTCTCAAAAATAAAAGTCCATGTTTGAAAATCTCTCTGAAAGACTTGAAAGGTCTCTTAAGATACTTAAAGGTGAAGGAAAAATCACCGAGGTAAACGTTGCCGAAACCCTTAAAGACGTGCGCAAGGCGCTGCTTGATGCCGATGTCAACTATAAGGTAGCCAAGCAGTTCACGGATACCGTTAAGGAGAAGGCCTTAGGCATGAACGTGCTCACATCGGTCCGTCCCGGACAACTGATGGTGAAGGTGGTTCATGATGAGTTGGCTACGCTCATGGGCGGCCAGGCTGTTGACATTGACATAAAGGGACACCCCGCAGTCATTCTGATGGCCGGTCTGCAAGGTTCAGGTAAGACTACTTTCAGCGCCAAGCTGGCTAACCTGCTCAAGACCAAGCGCGCCAAGAAGCCTCTGCTGGCAGCCTGTGATGTTTACCGTCCTGCAGCCATTGACCAGCTCAAGGTACTGGGTGAACAGATTGGCGTTACGGTATATACTGAGGAGGGTAACAACAAGCCCGTAGAGATAGCTCAGAACGCCATAAAGGAGGCCCGCGCCAAGGGCTTTGATGTGGTTATCATAGATACCGCCGGCCGTCTGGCCATTGATGAGATGATGATGCAGGAGATAACCGCCATCAAGGAGGCTGTAACCCCCAATGAAATTCTCTTTGTGGTTGACGCCATGACCGGTCAGGATGCCGTGAACACCGCACGTGAGTTTAACGAGCGTCTGGATTTCAGCGGCGTGATACTGACCAAACTGGATGGTGATACCCGCGGTGGTGCCGCCCTCTCCATACGTACCGTAGTTGACAAGCCTATCAAGTTTGTGGGTATGGGTGAGAAGATGGATGCCTTTGATGTATTCCATCCCGACCGTATGGCCGACCGCATACTGGGCATGGGTGATATCGTATCATTCGTGGAGCGTGCCCAGGAGCAGTTTGATGCCGAGCAGGCCAAACGCCTCCAGAAGAAGATGGGCAAGGGTAAGTTTGACTACAATGACTTCCTGGAGCAGATAGGCCAGATAAAGAAGATGGGTAACGTGAAGGACCTGATGGGTATGATTCCCGGCGTGGGCAAGGCCATAAAGGACATAGATATCAAAGACGATGCTTTCAAAGGCATTGAGGCCATGATTCACTCCATGACTCCTAAGGAGCGCGCCAACCCTGAGCTTCTTGACAAGAGCCAGTCACGCCGCGAGCGTATTGCTAAGGGTAGCGGCCAGCCCGTACAGGAGGTGAGCCGTATGATCAAGCAGTTTGAGCAGACCCGCAAGATGATGAAGAACGTGGCCGGCGCCAAGCTGCCCAACTTAGGTTCATTAATGAGAAGATAAAATACATTCAACATATGCAGTTAATAGACGGAAAGGCAGTAGCCGAACAGGTAAAACAGGAGATTGCAGCCCAGGTGGCCGCAATGGTTGAAAGAGGTGAGAAACGCCCCCATCTGGCCGCCATTCTGGTAGGTCATGACGGTGGTTCTGAGACATACGTGGCAGCCAAGGTTAAGGCTTGTGAGGTATGCGGATTCAAGTCAACTCTTATCCGTTTTGAAAGTGACATTACAGAGGATATCCTATTGGCTAAAGTGGCAGAACTCAACAATGACCCTGATGTGGACGGATTCATTGTCCAGCTCCCCCTGCCCAGGCACATCAATGAGCAGCATGTGATTGAGGCCATTGATTACCGCAAGGATGTAGATGGTTTCCATCCCATCAACGTGGGACGCATGAGCATAGGTCTGCCCTGCTTCATATCGGCCACACCTAACGGTATAATGGAGCTGCTCAAGCGCTACAACATAGAGACCCGCGGCAAGAAAGCCGTAGTACTGGGCCGCAGCAACATAGTAGGCAAGCCCATGGCAACCCTGCTCATGCAGAAATCCAATCCGGGTGACTGCACCGTGACCGTCTGCCACAGCCACACCGCCAACATCAAGGAGGAGTGCCTCCAGGCCGATATCATAGTAGCCGCTCTGGGACAGCCCGGATTCGTAAAGGCTGATATGGTTAAGGAGGGCGCCGTAATCATAGACGTAGGCACTACCCGCGTGCCCGATGCCACCAAGAAGAGCGGATTCCGCTTGAGCGGTGACGTTCAGTTTGACGAGGTTGCTCCCAAGTGCAGCTTCATCACCCCTGTTCCCGGCGGCGTTGGCCCCATGACCATCTGCTCGCTTATGAAGAACACCCTCCTGGCTGGTCAGAAGAGCATCTACAAGTAAAACGTGACCAGGTCTGCCATATTCATCGGGATATGGCTGGTATGCACGCTCGGCGCATCGGCCCAAACCCTTGACAGTATCTCCCTATACTTTGCCGGAGATATGATGCAGCATAAGGCCCAGCTCCAAGCCGCTCGCCAAAAAGACGGCACATATGACTATACCGGCTGTTTCACTCAGGTAACCCCTGAGATTGAGGCAGCCGATATTGCTGTCTGCAACTTTGAGACCACGCTGGGCGGTGCCCCCTACACCGGCTATCCGCAGTTCTGCTCGCCAGATGCTTACGCCCTGGCTGTACGCGATGCCGGCTTTGACATATTCCTGACAGCCAACAACCACTGCATGGACCGTCGTAACCACGGGCTTGTACGCACGCTTGATGTTCTGGACAGTCTGGGCATCAGCCATCTGGGCACATACCGTAACCAGGCTGAGCGTGATTCGCTCTATCCTTTTATAATAGAACACGGCACCATGCGGATAGCTTTGCTCAACTACACGTATGATACAAACGGAATTCCGGTTGAACCGCCCTGTATTGTGAATTACATTGACACCACACAGATTAAGGCCGATGTCATTCGCGCCCGACAGCTTAAGGCTGACTGCATCATTGCTTGCATGCACTGGGGCACTGAGTACAAGACTCAGCCGGACTGGAAGCAGAAAAAGCTTGAAGAGTGGCTCTACGGCATAGGTGTGCACCACATTATCGGAGGCCATCCCCATGTGGTACAGCCCGTGCGCACCCTGCCCCACGAGTATTACGCCGACCGCCATCTTACCGTATGGTCGCTTGGCAACTACATCTCCAACATGAGTGCGCCCCGCACCGATCACGGCCTGGCCGTAACGCTCCACCTCCTCAAAATAGGTGCCGTAACCACACTCCGTTACTATGACCTCCACCCCAACCACACCGAACGTCCCAAAGGGGACAGTCCCTTCTGTGTCATTCCAGAAAAAATGGCACAATAGGGACTGTCCCCTTTGGGTCATTTTTCTATCTTTGCCAAAAAATAAACCTTTTTACTGATGAGAACGATACTGACCACTGTCTGCGCTATTCTGCTGAGCGTTTCAGCAAGCGCTAAACTTACGCTGCAGGAAATCCGCACTGCCTCAAACAATGTGATTGAGCTCTATTTCTTAAGTGATACCCTTGATGTTAATGAGGTAGATATATCGGATGTATCACTGTGGAAAGTGAACGGTAGTGAGGTACTAGCCGTAAACCGCACCGCAGCGGCTGCCGATAAGTGCGATCATTTCATATATCTGACTGTGCCCACGCTCAAGAACGGGCAGAAATACAGCATTGATACTCCTTACGGTAAATACAATTTTAAGTTCTCTGACAAAGAGGTATTCTGTGAGGCCATAAAGACCAACCAGGTGGCATATAGCGCTCTGTCTACCAAGCGTTTTGCAAACTTTGCAATTTATCTGGGTGACGGCGGCGTTAAGAAGATTGAAGGCGGTCTGCCCTCATATACGGTATATCAGTTCAAGAAAAACAAGATTGGCAAGAAGGTTTGCTCAGGCCAGCTTGTGGAGATTGGCGATGACCGTTCATCGGGCGACTATGTTTATCGCATCGACCTGTCAAAGGTCCCTGAGGGCGGCCCATACAAGATTGTGGTTGATGGTTACGGCTCATCATATCCCTTTGGTGTAGGCGGACAGTTCTCACAGAAACTCTCATACGTGAGTTTCCGCTCACTGTTCAACCAGCGTTGCGGCATTCAGATCATTGAACCCTACTCTGATTTCAGCTACCGCACCAAGCGCTGCCATGAGACCATCTACCAGACCTACTACCGCATCAATGAGGCCAGTCTGGTTGTAAAGGGCGACGAGCCCACCATCCAAGCGTGGGGCGGTTATCACGATGCTGGCGATGCCGACCGCCGCACCTATCACATGGACGTGCCCAGTACCCTGCTCACCACTTTTGAGGCATTCCCCGAGCTGTTTACTGATGACCAGTTCAACATCCCTGACAAGTTTGATGAGCAGTTCAACATCCTGGGCAAGGGTAACGGCATACCCGATATACTGGACGAGGCTGAATGGGGCACCATGTTCTGGAAGTATTTCCAGGAGGAGGACGGCCAGATTCCTTGGGGCACTGAGACCAACGGATACTCACCGTTTACCACATATGACTTTGAGGACCATCTGTTTGGTTCCGAGACCCTTGATCCGCGCACTTCATCGTGGGCATCGGGCCTGTTCTATCATTTTGCCCGCATAATCAAGCCTTATGATGAGGGCAAGAGTAAGGAATATGCCCAGCGTGCTGAACTGGCATATAACGCATCGGTCCGCGTATATGCTGAGCGCAACCGCCAGATGCCGGCCACGTTCCAGATGTATTACAATGTAGAGAAGTATCTGATGACCGGCAATGCCGAGTGCCATGAGTACATCAAGGCACACGCGCAGGATGCACAGCAGATTGTTAGCACCTACAATCAGGGCTCAGAGATTTTTGCCGAGCGCGGTTGGCTTACCTCATATTTCTTCAGTTACAGTCTGGCACCTGCCAGCAAGACTGATCCCGCCACCGTGCAGGTATTCAAGGATGCACTTCAGGCCACAGTTGACAAGCAGATGGCTGCATTCACTGAGAACGCCTACCCCAACGGCACTCCCATGAACGTAAACTGGTGGGGCAGCAACGTGGCACAGGGACAATACACATTCCCCATTGTGCTAATGTGGAAACTCACCGGCCGCCAAGAGTACATTGATGTGGTGAGCCAGATGATGGACTACGCACTGGGCTTGAACCCGCTCGGCAAGTGCTACATGACCACTCTGGGATTCAACCGGGTACACTGGCCGCATGACCGCGAGAGCGCATACACAATTGAGAAGGGATGGGGTCCGCGTCCGGGAATATTGGTATTCGGTGCAGGCAACTACGTGCGCAACTATCCCAGCTACCCGGCAATTGCCCGTAACACAACCCCACGTGAGCGTGCCTACATTGATATTCTTGACAACTATCAGAATAACGAATATACAATTTACCAGAGCCTCTGTTTCCCGTCGGTGGTCTATCCTATTCTGGCTGGGGGGTGCACTTGGGAGCCGGGCTCAAAAGACCCCTTTAAATAATTGATAATTGACAATTTTTGGAGCAGTGAGAGGAGAGAAAGTTTACTTTCTATCCCGAATCGCGACAAAAATCATGGAACGAAGTGACATAATTGAGAATTGGAAAACGTAGTTTCGTATATTAATAAGATTATCTGGAATCCCGCGCTGGTAGTATTACTGCTGGCAGCAGGACTCTATTTCTCCATCTGCACGAGCATGGTTCAAGTGCGCCGGTTGGGGCTTATGGTCCGTTCCCTTTTCGGAAAACGTAAGGGCGGCAACGGAATCTCATCATTCGAGGCCTTCTGCATAGCCCTTTCCGGCAGAGTGGGAACAGGTAACATAGTAGGCGTTGCAACAGCCATTGCGCTGGGAGGTCCCGGTGCTGTGTTCTGGATGTGGGTTGTGGCTTTCTTTGGCGCATCGACAGCATTCGTGGAGTCAACCCTGTCGCAGATGTACAAGTTCCATCACTCCAGCGGTTTCAGAGGCGGTCCTTTCAGTTTCATCGAGACCGGATTGGGTAAGCGTTGGCTGGGAACGGCATTCGCTGTCATAACCGTGATAGCCTGCGGATTCTGCCTGCCCATGGTTCAGTCAAACGGATTCTCCACCACCATGCAGAATGCCTTCCCCATTCCCACCTGGGTATCGGGAATAACGCTGACTGCATTTCTGGGCATTGTTGTAATGGGAGGAGTAAAACGAATTGCCAAGGTTGCATCAATCATTACCCCCTTCATGGCATTTGGTTATATAATCCTGTCTGTCATAGTTGTAGCCACTCATCTCCATGATATCCCATCCGTGTTTGCCAGCATATTCAAGGGAGCATTCGGATTTGACCCGGTGTGCGGCGGCATCATAGGCTCAACCATATCCATGGGAGTCAAACGCGGCATATTCTCAAACGAGGCCGGACAAGGTACCGGCGCAATAGTTTCGGCCGCTGCCGATGTCCATTATCCGGCCCAACAGGGTCTGGCGCAATCATTCTCAGTCTATGTAGATACCCTGTTTGTATGTACCTGCACTGCAATCATGATACTCACATCGGGCACATACAATATCATGGATCCCGATACGGGCGCCATGCTGGTAGAGAATGCGCCGGAACTGGGCATGAACTATGCAGGTTTTACCCAGGGTGCCGTTGACACCGTATTCCCGGGATTCGGAAGCAAGTTCATATCCATAGCCATGGCGTTCTTTTCATACAGCACCATCATGGCATACTACTTCTACTCCGAATCAAGCATAATGTATCTGTTCAGAGGCAAGAGTCCCAGGAAAGAGAAAATAACCATACTGATATTCCAGATAATCATACTGATAGCTGTCATGATAGGTGCCGTCCGCGAGGCTGACCTGGTATGGCAGATGGGTGACATAGGAGTAGGACTGATGGCATGGGGTACCGTACTGCCTATCCTGTTCCTATATCGGAAGGCTATCAAGGCTCTTAAGGAATACGAGGGAACAATTGAAAATTCTTGGAGCAGCGAGAGGAGAGAAAGTTTACTTTCTATCCCGAGTCGCGACAAGAATCATGGAACGAAGTAACATAATTGAAAATTCTTGGAGCAGCGAGATGAGAGATAGTTTACTTTCTATCCCGAGTCGCGACAAGAATCATGGAACGAAGTGACATAATTGAAAATATGAAAAAGCTGATAGATATAATTAAGGATAAGGAGAGGCTTTACAGGATACTGTTTGAAGGAACAGATCCGCTTTCAAAGCCCGTTGACATAGTGATAATGGTTGCTATTGCTCTGTGTATTGTAATAGCATCTTTGGAGAGTGTCCTTAAGGTAGATGAGTTTTCATTCCAGACACTCATTCACATGGAACTGACCGGTGCCGGAATCCTTAAAGCTTCCATCATCGTCCTTGAATACGTACTGAGCATACTGTTTGCCATTGAATACGTGCTCAGAGTCTATTGCTCACGCGTAAAACGGGAGTATGTACTCAGTTTTTTCGGCATTATTGACTTTCTGGCCACGTGGCCCCAGTTGCTCAGTATCTTCTTCCCGCCACTCAGGTATCTGTCGCTGATGCGTACCTTCCGCCTGTTCCGCATATTCAGGGTGCTCAAACTGTTCGCATTCCTTAATGAGGGTTATCTGCTGCTTGAGAGTATCCGTAAGAGCCTCAACAAGATACTGGTCTATTTCATGTTCGTGGTAATGCTTGTGTGCATTCTGGGTACCGTAATGTACATAGTAGAAAGCGGAACTCCAGGTTCCGGATTCACCAATATCCCCACCAGCATATACTGGGCCATAGTGACGCTTACTACAGTTGGATACGGTGATATCACCCCTGTTACGGCATTCGGCAAGTTCCTTTCAGGAATAGTGATGATCTTAGGTTACACTATCATAGCCGTACCCACCGGTATCGTATCGGCCACAATGATTGACACCACCAAGAAGAAAGGAAAAGACGGCCGCTGTCCCCGTTGCAACGAAAAGACCGACCTCAACGCCAACTACTGCAAACACTGCGGCGAACGTCTGTAAACGTAAAGCAACGCAGAGGGGACGGTTCTGTTCGCGAACAGAACCGTCCCCTCTGCGTTAAGCTGTGTTATAAGTGACGCAGGAAAACGATACTACTGTGTCATTGGGGCGAAGCGAGTATGCGAACGAGAGCGGTCCCGGAGGGCCGCCAAGCGGAATGAAATGGAGCGCTTTTGCGTTAGCAAAATAAAAAAATGTCCCGAGTCCCCCGGGTACCCCAAAAGAAAAAGAGGCCGAATGACCTCTTTTTCTTTTGGGGTGCCCGGTGGGACTCGAACCCACGACATTCAGAACCACAATCTGACGCTCTAACCAACTGAACTACGGGCACCATATACCGCTTTTCTGTTAAAGCGGTGCAAAGATATACAATATTCAGGATAAAACAAAAGCTTGGGCCTTAATTTTTCTCCACATAGACAGGTCTGATGCACAATGCATGGAAGCGTTTGGTGGCCCCAACTCCATAATACAGCTTTACATTGTTATCATCCTTACTGATACACAAAGAGTAAGCCTCAAATGAGTCATATTCAGAACGGCTTGCGGTCCAGAAGAAACCGCTTTTATTGTTTATGTTTGAGTAATGTGAGGGATTCTGTTCATTTACATATTCTGATGATAATGAGAATGGCATAAACAGCCTTCTGTCATTGTAATACTCATTCTTAGGAATGATTACAAAACCTTCCTTGCCGCAGTAACTGGCATAAATTATATTGCAATTCTCAAACAGTTCCTGGACATCGGCTTTTGTAGGAGTGCGCCAATCATCTCCCAGACAAGCTGAGACGGGATCATCTTCTGCCAGGAGCTGCAAATCCGTATCATCATCATATTTTGTCATGCAGAGTTTTTTAGGAGCTGAATCATACCATTTGTAGTTTTCCAGAATGTAGTTCTGTCTTGTAGTGGTCTCAGCCCACGCATATCGGACTCCGTCCTCATCAAGACCCTCTGCTCCAAGATTGCAGACAGCCCACATGGTTCCGCTGGGAAGCCCCATATCAACAACTGAAACTATTGTGTCACCAGCTCCCGGCTTCTGAGTTGAAGCGAACATCAGTTCCTCTTGTGAGTAGCTCATGGGGATTCTTTTAAGGACTAAGGTCTTCCTGTCATTATCAGAAGAATAATAGAAATCTATCTTGCTTGCGTTTACGGATGTTATTATCATTCTTTTATCTGACTGCCCGGGTTCAGAACCCTTATTGGTAATATCCAGGCGCATTCCATCAAAGGTCCAGTCAAAGAAACAGGTATCGGCTGACGTGAACCGGTAACCGGTATCATCAAAGGTGAAGAGATAATTCTCCTCAGTACCATCTACGCTCCATAAACCATAAGGTATCTGTTTATCAAATGAATATACTGAGACCCTGCATTCTGCCGCATAGGTTCCAAGGATAAACCTTATCTTGCATGAACCCACACCTTTGGCTACAACCACACCGTTTTTATCAACAATGGCAACCTGACTCTTATCAGACTCCCACTTGACACGATCCTTCAAGTCTTCACTCCAGGATACCGCCTCATCAACAGTCTTGTTGTAAGGCTGCAGAAATGCACTAAGCCTGATGGTGTCACCGGGAATAAGGTCTGCCCTATTGATATTGAGCGTAACGCCTTCAATAACATATTGTGACGGCTCATCTTCTTTATTATCACATGAAAACAAGAATAATAACGATACGGAAATAAGGACAACCTTACTTAGAGTTTTGGCAAGTTTCATACTTTATGGATATTATCTGATTATCAATTGCAAACTTATATAAAATCCTGTGATTTTACGCCCGCCAGATATAAATCGCTACTTTTTATATGTAACTTCGCGTCAAACATAAGAATCATGAAACTATTCAGATCACTTATTTTACTGACCATATTGCTGGCAGCGGTTGCCTGCAGCAACAAGGGTGACAAATATGCGTTCCAGTATGTTACTTTCAAGAATGATATACCATACTCCCAAGGTAAGGAGCATCCGTCATGCAGCTTTGACCTGAACGTTCTCAAGGCGCACGGCTCTGATACCCTGTTTGCCGATGCCTTCAACGCAGACATATCGGATTTCCTGTTCGGCAAGCGCACTACCGATGTACGCGGTGCGATGATTTCATTCATTGACTCCGTGTTTAAAGTTTTCAAGGAGGATAATGATGAGCAGATAAGATATGCAAGTGAAGAAGGGTATGAACCGCGTGACGTGGATTATGAATACATAATAAATACTGAAATCCATTACGGGAACAACAAGGATATAATAGGTCACTTCATAAACATGTACCAATACACGGGCGGAGCGCACGGAGGCACATTCATAACCTGCCGCAACTATAGACTGGAGGATGGCAGCGTGGTTACGCTTGACAACTACTTCAAGCCCGGATATGAGAAGGTGCTGATTCCCGTTCTGGAGCGCAAGCTGCTGGAGTATGCTGAATGCGGCAGCCGCGATGAACTTGATGAGCACGGATATTTCAGTAATGAGCCGATGTTTGTATCGGACAACTTTGAGATTCGGCAGGATACCATTGATTTCATTTACAACCAGTACGATATAGCGCCCTACTCAACCGGCATCACCACCCTCTCCGTTCCCACCGATGAAATCAGCAGCATTATTCTTTGACATTGACGGAACTCTGGTAAGTTTCAAAACGCATAAAATTCCCGCATCAACCATCCGTGCGCTGACTGAGGCAAAGGCAAACGGGTCTCAAGTATATATTGCCACCGGACGCCCGCCCATGATAATAACCAATTTGGGGGCAATTGAGCATCTGATAGACGGCTACATAACCATAAACGGCGCGCTGTGCTATATAGGTGATGAACTGATATGTTATCGGCCTATAGACAAAGAGGATGTGATGACGTGTGTTGAAGATTCAAAGGCCAAGGGATATGGCCTGATTGTTGTGGGCCGTGACAAAGCGGCCGTGCTGGACCCGACCGGCAGTGTGGACCGCATATTCTGTCAGTATCTGAACGTCAAGTTATATGACACGCTCTCCCCGCTTGAAGAGATTCTGCAGCAGGATGTCCTGCAGCTGACCGCATTCTTTGACTCCGCGTATGAGCAGGAGATGCTGGCACGTATGCCCCACTGCGTATCGGGGCGCTGGCATCCGGAGTTCACTGATATAACCTCAATTGATGCCGATAAGGGCAAAGGCATACTGGCCATTGCACGCCACAAGGGTTTTGATGCCAACCGCACCATAGCATTCGGTGATGGAGGTAATGACCTCTCTATGATTCTGCAGGCCGGCATAGGCGTAGCCATGGGCAATGCCACTGACAGTCTCAAACAGCACGCCGACTACATCACCACCTCGGTTGATGATGACGGCATCCTGAATGCCCTCCTCCATCTCAATCTAATGTAAAAGAGTACCAAAGGGGACAGACCCCAATGGTACCTTTTTTGAAAAGTGTACCATTGGGGTCTGTCCCCTTTGGTACTCTTTTTACACTTCGAGCCACTCTACTTCTCCGCCCCAGAGGTCTAGGAAACGGAGGAAGCCGGCGTTGCTGACCACTACGCTGGCGGTGTTCTCGCAGGGATGGAATGATACACGCTCTGCGTTCTTGAGGTCAGCGTCAAGGAAGTACTTTACGCGGTGGCCGTTGTCAAACAGTTCCTTAGGATTCACACCCTCCTTTACCCAACCAAAGTCGCGGGAGCCATCGGCCGATATTATTGCGGAATGTTCCGCCAGATTCATGTCGTTTATGAGACCGTATGCACATACTGAACCCGGTGCTACGCCCAAGCATCGGTCCATACGCTCGGGACTGGCAAAACTGAGCTTACCCTGCTTTACGATATGCTCCAGCCCGTGAATGTCCAGATTCTTGTGACACTCAAAACTGGCCATATAGTGGCGGTTACCCTTATGGTTGCGGAAGAAGAGGTTCTTGCAGTGTGTGGAATCAATGTTCTTCCAATAGGCAAGCGCCTCCTCAATTGTAGGCAATGGCGGATGATAGTGCACCTGATACTCTATCTTGTGCTCCTCTAACCATCCCAATACAAATTCAGTCTTTGTCATATCACCGTCAAAATTAGCAAAAACGCCGCAAAGGGGTCGTTTCGTTTTGCGTCACTTTTTACTCGTGAGTTGCCATGCGTTGGGTGGCCAAGGTCTCATACTTTGTGCCCTTGCGGCCGTAGTTGGCATACGGGTAGATTGAAATGCCGCCGCGCGGAACAAAGAAACCGGTCACCTCAATGTACTTGGGATCCATCAGCTTGATAAGGTCCTTCATGATACGGTTCACACAGTCCTCATGGAATCCGCCGTGATTGCGGTAGCTGTGCAGGTACAGCTTGAGTGACTTGCTCTCAACCATCTTGACATCAGGGATGTAGCTGATGCGTATCTCGGCAAAGTCAGGCTGACCGGTTATCGGACACAAAGTTGTAAACTCTGGGCAGTTGAAACGTACCCAGTAGTCATTCTCCTGATTCAGATTCTCAAAGGCCTCCAGCAGGCCGGGGTTATACTCATTTGAATATGTGGTCTTGCCACCTAGGGCGGTCAGGCCCTCTTTTTTTCTATCTTCAGACATAACTATTACAAATTGAAAATTTTTGGAGCAGTGAGAGCCATCAAGCTTGCTTGTTTGGCCGTTTCTGTCCCCCGATAACGGGGGAACCGAAGGGGGTGTAAAGACCATGAACGCGACAAAAATCAAAAACGTAGTTTTTAATTGAAAATTGAAAATTGAAAATTATAAACCTTTCTCCAGTTTGAAGGGATTGTACTTGATATCGTAGTCAAAGGTGTCAATACCTTCTTTCTCCTTGAGTTTGCGTGAAACAAGCGCTGTAACAGGCAGTATAACCACCTCATAAAGAGTCTTGACCGTAACCTGAGTCACAATTATTGACAGGATAGTCTTGAAAGGCATTGAGCCGATGAACGCAAGCGGATAGAATATCACGGAGTCTGACAGTTCACCAACCACACTTGAAACGACAGCCCTCCATCCGAATCCCTTACCCTTGGTGGCAATCTTCATGCTTGAGAGCACCCATGCGTTCATGTGTGAGCCCAATATGAATGCCAGCAATGATGCGGCAGTGGTACGCGGAATGAGTCCGAACAGATGATTGAAACTGTCAGCCACAGCCTGGTTCTCAGGATCAATGGGAGCCGGAAGTATGCTCACCAGACCTGCAGCCAGAGCCACGAAAGCACTCATGGCAAAACCCATCCAGATAACCTTCATGGCCTTGCGGTAACCGTAAACCTCAGTCAGCAGGTCATTGATGATGTAAGAGATAGGAAATATGACTACAGCACCTGAAAGCTGCATCCAAGTGTTACCTACCCGCCAAAGCCTTGGCACAAAAAGATTTGATGTAATAAGGCAGACACAGAAGGTTACTGCCAACACCACAAACGTGACGGACAGCCCACGCTGCCCCGAAGAATTAGTTTTTTCCGTCATTTTACTTGTTTTTATAGTGGTTCCAAGCACACTTGCAGCGGACACATCCCGCTACTCGGGCGCAAATATAATAAAAAAGCGTTTTTGACCCAAAGGGGACTGTCCCTACTGTGCCATTTTTTTATTATATTTGTACTCATAACCAAATAACACGTCATGAAGAGAATTATTACCGCGCTTTTATGCGCTTTAACGGGAGTCATTTGTTATGCCCAACCTTACAAGAATGCTGATCTGCCGGCAGCCGAGCGTGCCGCTGATCTGGTTAGCCGCCTTACGCTGGAGCAGAAAGTCGCTCTGATGCAGAACGGATCACCCGCTATCCCTGAGTTTGGAATCAAAGCCTATGACTGGTGGAACGAAGCCCTGCACGGAGTGGGTCGCGCCGGTATAGCTACAGTTTTCCCGCAGGCCATAGGTATGGCCGCATCATTTGATGATGCCCTCCTGCTGAATGTATTCACCGCAGTAAGTGATGAGGCTCGCGCCAAATCAGCCCAGTACAGTGAGAACGGCGGACTGCGCCGCTATCAGGGTCTTACATTCTGGACCCCTAACGTGAACATCTTCCGTGATCCCCGATGGGGCCGCGGTCAGGAGACATACGGTGAGGACCCCTACCTGACATCCAGGATGGGTGTATCGGTAGTGAACGGATTGCAGGGTCCGGCCGATTCCAAGTATGACAAGCTGCATGCCTGCGCCAAGCATTTTGCCGTCCACAGCGGTCCGGAGTGGAACCGTCATGAGTTCAACGCTGAGAATATTGCAGCGCGTGACCTACGTGAGACCTACCTGCCCGCCTTCAAGGCTCTTGTCCAGGAGGCCGATGTAAAGGAGGTCATGTGCGCCTATAACCGCTACGAGGATGAGCCCTGCTGCGGCAGCAACCGTCTGCTCCAGCAGATTCTGCGTAACGAATGGGGCTACAAGGGAATAGTGGTATCAGACTGCTGGGCCATCAATGATTTCTTTACCCAGGGTCATCATAACACTGAGCCCGATGCCAAGCACGCCACAGCCAAAGCTGTACTCACGGGTACTGACCTGGAGTGCGGCAGTTCATACGCACAGCTGGTTCAGGCTGTCAAGGATGGTCTCATAAAGGAGTCCGATATTGACGTTTCCATAACACGCCTCATGACCGCCCGCTTTGAGCTGGGTGAGATGGACGCCCCTGAACTTGTAGAGTGGAGCAAGATCCCCTACAGCATGGTTGACAGCAAGGAGCATCGTGCCCTGGCTCTCAAGATGGCCCAGGAGAGCATGGTGCTGCTCAAGAACAACGGCCTGCTGCCGCTCAGCAGCACCAAGAAGGTGGTAGTGATGGGACCCAATGCCAATGACTCAGTTATGCAATGGGGTAACTATAACGGAACGCCGTCACGTACCGTAACCCTGCTTGAGGCTGTAAAGGCTACAGGTGCCGATGTACAGTATATGCGCGGCTGCGACTACGCTTCAAACTCCCTGGCTCTGATAAGCCTGTTCAGCCAGACCAGCGCCAGCGGGCAGCAGGGATTTGACGCCCAGTACTGGAACAACTCCCGTGCCGAGGGTGAACCAGACGTGCTGCGTCACAATGCCACTCCGCTGCGTTTCTCAACAGGCGGTGCAACAGTATTCGCCCCCAATGTAAACCTGGAGAACTTTGCAGCCCGCTACACATCTACATTCCATGCAAATGAAGATGGCCAGGTGGCATTCTACATGCAGAACCAGGGTCAGGCTTCAATCAGCGTAAACGGACGCCGCGTAGCTACAGGACGCAACAGCACAGAGGCCCGCAAGGTCTATACACTGGATGCTAAAGCCGGTCAGGACTATGAGATTGTTATCAATTACAGCTGCCGCAGCGGTCTTGCATCGCTCTCATTCGACCTGGGTTATGAAGAGGAGGTTAGCGTTGAAAAGACAGTATCCGCATGTGCCGATGCTGACGTAATAATATTTGCAGGCGGTATCTCTCCTTCACTTGAGGGTGAGGAGATGCCCGTAAGCATTGACGGTTTCCGCGGCGGTGACCGCACCAAGATTGAGCTTCCCGCAGCGCAGACAGAACTTGTAAAGGCTCTCAAGGCTGCCGGAAAGAAAGTTGTATTTGTAAACTTCAGCGGCTCAGCAATGGGTCTGACAGAGGTTGAGCCTGCATGTGACGCAATACTCCAGGCATGGTATCCGGGTGAAGAAGGCGGTAACGCGGTTGCATCGGTCCTGTACGGAACATACAATCCGGGCGGCCGTCTGCCTGTTACCTTCTATGCCTCAACAGACCAGCTGCCTGATTTTGAGGACTACTCAATGAAGGGACGCACCTACCGCTATATGACTGATAAGCCTCTCTATCCGTTCGGTTACGGTCTGAGTTACAGCACATTCAAGTACGGCAAGGCAAAACTCCGCAAGGATGGTGATAAGGTTTATGTATCAGTAAAGGTCAAGAACACATCAAAACTTGACGGTGACGAGGTGGTTCAGCTCTACGTGAGCCGTCCGGGTGATGCAGAAGGCCCCAGTCACGCACTGCGAGCATTCAAACGCGTCTCAATACCCGCAGGCAAGACCGCAAACGTTGAGTTTGAACTTACCCCTGAATCATTTGAGTGGTTTGACACCAACCACAACGTCATGGCCACAATGCCGGGCAAGTTTGAGATTCTGTACGGGCCGTCATCGGACCTGACGGTTCTTAAGAGTTTGAAATACGAGATTAAATAACACTGTTCAGATTTCCTGACACTTAATATCTGATAAATGACAAATAGGACTTTTGCACAACAAATGATTGCTGGAATTATACTTCTTGCAATCAGTTGTTCTTGTTCAGGCAATAAGCAAAAGAGTATTGAACTGAACTCTGAGGCCGACCTTTCCGGTCTGACACTTAGTACTGCAGTAGGCAATTACTACGAGCACAAGTTCTCTAAACGCTCAGATGTCAAAGTGTTTGCTGCCGCCACCCAAGCCGATGCCCTACAGGCCATACGTCAGGGCCTGGCAGATGTATTTGTGGCTGATGACATTGAGATTCCGGAGCGTACCCTCAAAAGCCTGGGATTGAAGGTGGCTTTTTACGGAGAAGATTTGTTTGAGGTCGCGTACTGCGTAAAAAAAGGAAACACAGAGCTAGCCGGGCAGTTCAATACGTTCCTTGCTTCAATCCCTATAAAGGATGTCATAGAACACTGGACAAAGGATGGTCCCGAGGTTCCCGATTCCTACGCCGGACATTCAGAGAACCCCCAGCCCTTGCGCTGTGCGGTGGTTTCCAGTCTGGATCCCGTATGTTATGTTGGTGAAGGTGGTAAATGGATGGGAGTTACCCCTGACCTGCTGACCCGTTTTGCAAATTATTTGGGGCGTCCCATAGAAATAATGCTGCAGGATCTGGGCGGTGCCCTTACAGCCGTACAGGCCGGACAGGTAGATATGGTAGGCGGCAACATCTTTATAACTGAAGAGAGAAAGACTTTCATGGATTTCACTGATCCATATTACCTGTGCCATCCGGTATTTGTAGTTGCAGATCATGGCAAACGTGCGCACATAGGATTGGGTGAGCGGTTCAGGATGAACCTTATTAAGGAGAATCGCTGGAAACTGATTACAAACGGATTGTTGGAGACCATAAAGATAACAGTCCTGGCAATCCTGATAGGCACCGTTCTGGGAATAGGAGTTTGTGCCGCACTGCGCAGCCGCCGCCGTTGGATAAGTTCGGCAGCCGGTCTTTACGGCTCATTCATACAGGGAACCCCCACTCTGGTTCTGCTGCTCATCATGTTCTACGTGGTATTTGCAAGTTCCGGTTTGAGCACGTCGTCTGTGGCAATCATCACATTTGCATTCAGCTTTGCCTCATCGGCCGGAAATATCTTTAACTCATCCATATCCACTGTACCTGTAGGACAAACCGAGGCCGGATTGAGTCTGGGTTTCACACCTTTCAAGACCTTTACCGGTATAGTACTGCCGCAGGCGCTCCGCCATGGTCTTCCGCTGTATGCCGGCGATTGCGTCAAACTGTTGCAGAGTACATCAATAGTGGGATACATAGCTATCCAGGACCTGACCCGTGCCAGCGACCTTATCCGTAGCCGCACGTTTGATGCACTCATTCCTCTGCTCATCATCACCATAATCTATTTTGTCCTGGCTTGGTTGATACGCAAATTGTTGAACCTCCTCTTAATCAGAAAGTAACATGATAAGCATCAGACACTTAAGCAAGACTTTCCATAATCCTGACGGCAGCGTTGTAAACGTACTCAAGGATGTTAACTGCGATATTGACAAGGGCGAGGTTATAAGCATTATCGGCCCCTCGGGAACCGGTAAGAGTACCCTGCTCAGAGCGCTCAACATGCTGGAGCCGCCCACCAGCGGACAGATTCTCTTTGACGGGCAGGATATAACTGCCAAGGGATACCGTCTGGATGCCCTGCGCCGCCGTATGGGTATGGTATTCCAGAGTTTCAACCTGTTTGATCACATGACGGTCATTGAGAACATAATCTATGCCCCCATCCGTCTGCTCGGAATCAGTGATGCCGATGCCCGTGCCGAGGCCATGACCCTGCTCAAAAAAGTGGGAATGTCACAGAAGGCTGATGTCTATCCCTCATCACTCTCCGGCGGACAGAAGCAGCGTGTGGCCATAGCCCGGTCACTTGCCATGCACCCCGATGTGATACTTTTTGACGAGCCTACATCGGCCCTGGACCCCACAATGGTTGGTGAGGTACTGAGCGTAATACGTCAGCTGGCATCAGAGGGCATGACCATGCTTATTGTGACTCATGAGATGCGTTTTGCCCGTGACGTGAGCACCCGCATATTCTTTATGTACGACGGCATTATTTATGAGGACGGCAGCCCCGAACAGATATTTGAGCACCCGGTACACAGCGTGACCAAAGCTTTTGTAAACCGTATCCAGAAACTGGCGTATGAGATAAGCAGTGATGACTTTGACCAGCTTGACATGCATACCGGCATCAACGCATTCTGCATCAAGTACAACATAGCCGATAAAGCCGCCCAGGCAATATCCATAGCCGATGACATGATACAGAATCACATGGCATCCATACGCCCCCTCACATTCAGGCTCACATACACCGAACTGACTGGCGAGACCGCCCTGGATTTCATGGTAGAAGGTTTAACGGAATCGCCGTTTGCTGCCGGCAAGTTCCCGGATGCCATCCGCGCTCAGGCAAAGGATATCATCCAGGAGCCCACAACCCGTGGCTTCCGCATCAAGATCATGCTCTAACGCAAAAACGCCGCAAAGGGGTCGTTTAACAATGCGTCGTTTTTTAACAGATGACGCATTGTTAAACGACCCCTTTGCGTCATCGATATTGAAAAAAACAACTATGAGTTGAAATAACATGAAAAAAGGGGCGGTCAAAACCGTCCCTTTTCCATTCTATTTTGTATGTTTGTCATATGAATACTATTAATCTTGAGGACTATGAACTCTCCGGAGGCGGGAAGCTTGGTGAGAGTTATATTAAGAAGGACAATCCTGACATCCTGCTCAAGCTCTACTCCACACAGCTGGAGAAGATGGGACTTGATGAGCACGAGAGGGCCAGGAAGGTGTATCAAATAGGGCTACCCTGCCCTGAGCCAGGTGAAGTGGTACGTACCACCGATGGACGTATCGGAATCCAGTTCAAACGTATTCACGGCAAGCTGTCATACGCCCGCGCGCTCAGTTACCATCCGGAACTGATGGACCAGTACGCCGCAGAGTTTGCAGAACTGAGCAAGAAACTGCATTCCACCGTACCTCCTGCCGGACTATTCCCATCCATCAAGGACCAGTACACTGAGTACATAAAAGATAACCCATATCTGACCGACGATGAGCGTAGCGGCCTGATCCGGTTTATCAGCACCCTGCCCGATGCCGATACCGCCGTACATGGCGACCTGCACATAGGCAACGTGATATTTGACGAGAGTGGCCGCAAGTACCTTATTGACCTGAGCGAGTTCAGTACGGGCAGCCCCATGTTTGACCTGGGAATAATTTATCTGCAAAGCTGTTTCATTCCTGAAGAATTGGAGATGGAACTCTACCATATAACCAAGAAAATATCGACCGCATTCTGGCATGCGTTCGTAAAAGCTTATTTCGGACCCGATGCTGTCATAGAGGAGATTGAAAAACAGCTTTTGCCGTATTCCTTTTTGCGCATACTCTGCGTAGAGAAGATGATGGGCTATCCTATCCCCGCCATCCGTCCCGCAGTTCATGCCATGATAGGCATTAAATAACCTGCATTATTGACCAATTATTGATTTTTTGCTTATGACTTTTGTTATGATCTTGCAGCTGCTCATAGTCCTGGCTGCACTTTATGTGGGTTCACGCTATGGTAGTCTTGCGTTAGGTGCAATATCGGGAATAGGTCTGGCCATTCTGGTATTAGGGTTCGGCATGAAACCCGGCAATCCGCCCACCGATGTCATTTACATCATAATAGCTGCTGTCACTTGTGCCGGAATCATGCAGGCAGCCGGAGGTATGGACTGGCTAATACAGCTGGCAGAGAAACTGCTTCGCAAGCACCCCGAGCATATCACCTTCCTGGCCCCGTTATGTACTTTCTTCCTGACCGTTCTGGTTGGAACCGGTCATGTGGTCTACACGCTGATGCCTATCATCTGTGACATCTCGCTTAAAAAGGGCATACGTCCGGAGCGTCCCTGCGGTGTGGCATCGGTCGCATCACAGGTGGGTATCACCTGCTCGCCTATCGCTGCAGCAGTGGCATCGTTCGTAATAATAAGTAACGACAACGGATTTGACATAAACAACCTTCAGGTAATTGCGGTAACCATTCCTGCATGTCTCTGCGGACTGATGGCAGCCGCTCTCTGCTCATACAAGCGCGGCAAGGACCTGGACAAGGATCCCGTATTCCAGGAGCGCAAGGCCAACCCCAAGATGTACAAGTATATGTACGGTGAGACCCAATCCCTGCTTGACCAGGAGGTAAGCAAGAGTGCAAAAATGTCAGTTTACATCTTTCTGGGCGCACTTCTGGTCATCACGCTTTACTCTTTCTTCCAGATAATTGGTCATGATATCCGTCCCGTGGTGGGCACCAAACCTATCGGCATGAACATTATCATCCAGATTGTGATGATTACAGCTGCAGCATTGATGATCATATTTGCACAGGCCAAACCTCGTAGGGCAATTGCCGGTGCCGTATGGCAGTCAGGTATGGTTGCCGTAGTGGCAATTTACGGAATAGCCTGGCTGGCCGATACATACTTCGGCAACTATCTGCCTCAGATGCAGGACGCTCTTCAGGGGATTGTAAGCAAGTATCCCTGGGCCATAGCTCTGGTATTCTTCGCTGTATCCGTACTGGTCAACAGCCAGGGTGCCGTAGTGGTTGCCATGCTGCCTCTGGCCTACTCCTTAGGCATTCCCGGCCCGGTACTTTTAGGCGTGTTGCCATCGGTCTATGGATATTTCTTCATACCCAACTATCCTTCCGATATCGCAACGGTCACCTTTGACCGCTCCGGCACCACCAGGATAGGTAAATATCTGCTTAACCACTCGTTCATGATGCCCGGCATGGTGAGCGTAATTGTCAGTACGATAGTAGCAACCCTGATTACCAAACTTGTCTATTGATTAAATGAGTCCTGCGTTCCGTACCATGAATGATTACCTGAGCGGGGTGTTTCCCGGTCGGGTAATCAAGATTGCTGTAAATGCAGGACTGGGATGCCCCAACCGTGACGGAACTCTGGGGTGCGACGGATGCATATACTGCAACAACCTTTCATTCAACCCATCATATGCTGCAAATGATTTGTCATGCAGTATTACTGCGCAACTGGCTGAGGGTGTCAAGTTCAACAGCCGCAAAGGAGAATGTTACGGGTATCTGGCATATTTCCAATCATACACCAATACCTACGGCCCTACAGAAAAGCTGATAGAGCTTTATGAGGAGGCATTAAGGTTTCCAGGCGTAAAAGGCCTGGTAATTGCCACACGGCCCGACAGCATAAAGCCTGATCTGGCAGATTGGTTTGAACAAAGGTTCGGACGCAAGGCACCACAGGACCACCCTCACCTATTAGTTGAAATAGGCGTTGAATCCACACTTGACCGCACGCTCCAGCTCATAAACCGCCACCACACCTACCAATGCGCAGTGGATTGCATCAATGACCTTAATGAGCGCGGCATAGATACCGGAGCCCACCTCATCCTTGGCCTGCCCGGTGAGACGGAGCAGGACTTCATGACTCATGCCCAACGCATATCGGCCCTACCCATTAAGACAATAAAGTTGCATCAGCTTCAGGTGGTGAAAGGTACAGCGCTGGCACGAATGTATGAGCAGAAGCCATCGGGCATAAAATTGTTCAACACCCCACAGGAGTACGCCGCGGTTGTATCGGCCTTTATAAAGAGAGCCCGCCGGGATCTCTGCTACGACCGCTTTGTCTCAGAGACTCCAAAGTCTATGCTCATAGCCCCCGCCTGGGGCATCAAACCCCAAGCCTTCAATCAAATGATTTAAAAAGAGTACCATTGGGGTCTGTCCCCTTTGGTATCATTTTCAAAAAGAGTACCAAAGGGGACAGACCCCAATGGTACTCTTTTTCAGAATTTGATAGATTTCTTGAAAGAACGGACCTGGCGCTTAAGCTTGCGGTATCCTTTCTTCAATGCCCTTTTTTCTTTCTTTAGAGCCCTCTTAAGATCTTTATCTTTTACAGTTGCAAGCTGTTTTCTTACTTCACGGTCTATATCACGCTCAATGGCGCGGAGACTTTTCCCGTTCAGTTCTGCAAGATCATAATTCAGATTGATGTTCAACCCCTCAGGAGCAGCATTTTCAGTCTGAGTCTGCGCAAACACAGTCATGCTTAAAGGACATAAAAGCAATGCTAAGAGTAGTTTTCTCATAAACATAAAACAATTGGTTCTGCAAAAAAAGGAATAATAATCCAAGAGACAATGAGAACGGTTCTTTTTTACGCGCCGGGGACGGTTCTGTTCGCAAACAGAACCGTCCCTGATGCGGAGCTCAGGAAAGAATATCTTTCAAACTTTTCTGGTATTTGCGGGAAACGGGGAGCTTGGTGTCGCCTACCGATACTGTATCCTGTGATTCCAGTTTTGCGTATTTGCTGTTCACAAGGAAGGCCCTGTGAATGCGCACGAACCCGGGACCGAGCAACGCCTCCCATTGGGAGATTCCGGTGCGATTGTTCAGGGATCGTCCATCTGTGGAATGGACAATAACCTCAGTATCACATGACTCCACATACAGAATCTCGCTGGGCAGCAGCGTGACTTTCTTGCGCATGGAGCAGAACGTGACGGGAGTCTCAATTTCAGGGTGCTTTACGGTGAGCCATCGGTCTATAAACGAACCGCCGATAGCAAGGATTGACACCAATATGGTTATGAACAGAGGATTTACAATCATTGACGGGAGAGGCATCTCATGCATCTGATAGTAATTACTTGCACTTCCGTTTCCGCCTAAACGCTGGTAATGAATGTATGTGTTTGCGGCCAAGATAAGCAGATACTCAAGTACCAGGATAGCCAGTACTATATAAATTACTCCCTGTATGCCATCACTGCGTTTCCGGAAAGATACCTTGGGCAGCAGATATTTGGCCCCGAGTGCACCGGGAAGGAACATTGTGCCCATAAGCAGTGACTCCAAGAAAGTGTATCCGGCACTTGAAACGACCAGCGCCGCTATCACTACAGACAGTATCCAATAGACTATGGTTACGAGCGTTCTCATATCATCCACGAAGATATGAAAACACTCCCGATATTCCCAGTAAAACACCATTCAAATGACTGACATTTGGGATTTGGGGCTAAAACGTGGGATTTGACACCCTTTCCCAAACCGACATTTGGGATTTGTAGGCCGAAACTTGGGGAGGCATCGGACATCGGACAGTAACTTTGCATCAGTTCAAACCTTAAAACCAAAAACTATGATGAGTTACATCCTTTCTCAACTACCCGGAGGCGTTGTTGCCATCCTTACTATTCTGCTGGTGCTGATTTTCCTCAGTGCCTGGAAAGCTCCCCGTTGGGTCCGTCCCATCGGCTCCATCGCATTAGGGTTCTGCGCACTATTCTATTTTTTCAGTTTCCTGCTTGGCCTGTGTGATATACAGAAAGCAGGAGACATAAGTCCCACTGTAATGGCAGGAGGATTAAAACTAATGACCATAACCATATTATATGGATTGCTCATATATCTTATATCACACATTATCAGTTTCATCCAGAAACCTGGACATTAATCAACCTTTAAAAAGATAAGCGCTATGAATACTTTAATCAGCCTTAGTATTAATCAGTATGCCTCAAACATGGGGTTTATACTGTATCACACAACTGCATTCACAGCCATAACATCCGTATTTCTGTTGGTTGCCATCTGCTTTATTGCCTGGAAGTATCCCGCCAAGCTGCACTCACTGGGAACTATAACAATGGTGTTCGGATTCCTTTGTTTCTGTGTCGCTATGGTCCAGGTATTCGACCAGTTCCAAGTAAACCATCAAGATATTTATGATTTGCTATATCAAAAGCTTGAAAGTGGCCAGCCCATTACCAGAGAGGAGATATACTCAATTGATAGTATCTGGAAATACATAACAACACCACTTGCCAATGGCTTCGCGGTATTAATGTGGAGTACCGTCAACTACCTGATTACCCGCATCCTCTACATCATCCGCACCCCGCGCATTTAACGCATTGGGGACGGTTCTGTTCGCGAACAGAACCGTCCCCTACGCGAACAGAACCGTCCCCGGTGCGGAAAAATTCCAGGCAGCGAGACGTATTTGCAAAATCTTGCCGTTTCAATAGTGAACAATTAAAAGAAAGCGGTATGAAAAGAGTCCTTTCAGTTTTCAGTTTCGCTGTATTCAGCATGTTTGCTGCCGTGTGCACTGCATCGGTCTATCCTCCTATTTATATTGTTGTAAAAAACAGGCCATACACTGAAGAGCAACTGCAGAAATATGCTCCTAAAGGTTATGATTGCGGATATGTGATGAAAGACCCGTACGGCTCATTTCTGTATGGCATATTTCTTGTAAAAGAAGAGGGTCAGTACAATCTCGTTTACAAGAATGCCGGCAAGGTTCTGACCAAGAGCATCCCGCAGGAGTTGGCCGATAAATTAGCATCATCGGCCAAAACCATTCTCAAGAATGCATCAGTCCCTTATACCAAGACCGATAATGGAGAGAACAGCGATGATGTTATATGGGTAGAAATCTATGATGGCTTTTATGCTTACGCCCTCATTCCCGATAAAATTGCCGAATGCCAGACAGGTGAGTTTACAGATATTCCTGACAAAGCCTGGATGGATGAGGTCATCAAATTCAAAGAGGAATCCAAGGAGAATGATGTTGATTACGTGGATTTCATAGATGATGAATTTGTGGGTATGTCAAATCCTGAAGTTTTACAGGACCAGGACGGAGTATATCTTGTAGTTCCTGAAATGCCTGAATATCCCGGAGGTGCTGCAGCATTGCTTAGCTCTTTCAGGGAAGCACTTGTATATCCTGAGGATGCCAAGGCTGAAGGTATCCAAGGCCGCGTACTGGTGCAGTTCATTGTTGAGGAGGACGGTTCCATAACCAACCCCGTAATCATTAAAAGCGTATATCCGTCACTTGATGCTGAGGCACTGCGCTTTGTCTCAAAAATGCCCAAATGGAAGCCCGGCAAGATAGATGATAAGCCCTGCCGCACCAAATATATCGTTCCTCTTAATTTCCGCCTGAACTGATAAATAGTACAATTGGGGTCTGACCCCTTTTGTATCATTTTTCAAAATAGTACAAAAGGGGTCAGACCCCAATTGTACTGTTTTAAGAAAGAATGTCTTTGAGACCTTTCTGGTATTTGCGGGAAACGGGGAGTGACTCCTCTCCCACCTTGACGGTATCCTGATTGTACGATTCCACGTGATTGCTGTTTACCAGGAAGGCCCGATGGATGCGGACAAACGGATATCCCATGGCCGATTCCCATTGCGATATGCCGGTCTTGTTGCGCAGCTTGCGGCCATCGGTAGTATGGATATACACCTCGGTATCACAGGACTCAATGTACAGCATCTGACTGGGAAGCAGCGATACACGCTTTCTATCGGAACAGAACGTTATGGGGCTCTCCATCTCAGGATGGTTGCGGGTAAGCCATCGGTCTATCAGTGATCCTCCTATGGCCAAAGCTGATAATATTACTGAAATAAATAAAGGGTTGAATACTCCCGTGTCTTTAGGAAAATCAAAAGGAATATTATAATTCACCCCTTTAATCATTCTATATGATCCTGAAGGCTGAAAGCATAAAGTCCATATCAGCAGCAAGTATTCCAGAATGATGATAGCCAGAACAAGATAAATGGTATTACGTATGCCCTCTGCTCTCCTTTTATAAGAGATTTTTGGCAGCATATACTGAGCGGCGAGTGCTCCAGGCAGGAACATCATTCCCACAAACAATGCTCTTGAGAAAGACAGATTTCCTACAAGCATCATAATTTTCAGTGCTACTATAATCACTGAAACTGTCCAATAGGCAATAATAACGGTTCTTTTCATAAACAAAGGAATTCTGCTGACGAAGATAGTGAATACTGTAACACTCTGCTAAAAAAAGCGCTGTCAAATCCCCTTCAAAATGGCTTAAATGCCTTTCGGTAGGATTTGACGTCAACCAGATTTCTTGACAGAGGGATATGACATCGAAAAAAATTGGATGACCGCGTTCAAACGCCATATCTTTGCATCAAACCAAATACAAATGCTTTATGGAAGAAGAATTGATAGAAGAAGTAATTGAAGAATTCTCAGCTCCTGGACCACTAACCTTATTATTCCAGATTGTACCGCCTTGGATACTTAGTGTTTTCACCATTATATTGATAGCGATACTGTTCTGCGGATGGAAAGCCCCCAGATGGGTAAGACCGTTAGGATCAATAGCATTGGCCTTCTCTTTCATTCCATGGACATGGAGGATTATGACAGCACTGAGTGACGTAAAGAACGCCGGAGCCTTATCACCTATGGTATGGATCGATGGCTTTAAAATCGAACTGTTTATAATAACATTGGGATTTACGGTATTCCTTATCTCGAGGATTGTCATCGTAATTCAAACAAGTAGAAACTAAAAAACTTGCCTTATGATAAAGTTTTTCTTAACCTCAATATCCACTTTTGATGCAATAGCGTTTGTGGTTCTGTTGCTGGCAACAATAGCTGCCGCATGGAAGGCCATAGATAAAATCAGACCTGTAGGAAAACTGATTGAAGCCATTTTCATGATGTCAATATCAGCTCAATGCCTGATTATCCTCATGGGATTATATGATAGGATCTCATGGGGAAACGTATCAATCCAGGTAGAGTTCTGCGATGATTTCCGGGCATTAGCCGCAGCAATAATACTGGCTGCCGTAGCCTACATAATCAACAACATCCTTTACATCATCCGTACTCCCCGCCTCTAAAAAATGTGGAATTGGGGACAGTCCCCAATTACACGTTTTTACAGTTTCATGATCTTTACAGGACGGGAGTCGCTGTGGTAGAGATTGCTGAGTATGTTGGTACGGCCGGTGTCCATGAATCCGCATTTCTCCATTACGCGGCCCGATGCGGGGTTGTCCACAAAGTAATCGGCCCAGATATTCTTGAATCCTCTCCTCTTGAAACAATAGTCAATCATGGCGCGCAGGGCCTCAGTGCAAAGTCCCTTGTTCCAATATGGCTTACCTATCCAATAACCCACCTCAACATCCTGCTCTCCTATCTCAATATTGCTCTCGCCATACGGGTAATACCCCATACACCCTATCACATGACCAGTCTCCTTTAGCTCCAGCGCCCAGGTATGACCGTTTGAAAAGATATTCTTAATCACCATCAGACTGTCATCGACCGTCTGATGAGGGGGCCAGCCGGCACGCTCGCCAATATCAGGGTCCGATGCACACAGGAACAGATCCTCCGCATCGGCCTCCGTCCAAGCCCTGAACCTTAATCTCTCTGTCTCAAAATTCTCCATAATCTAAAAAGTGACGCAAAGGGGTCGTTTCGTTTTGCGTCGTTTTTGCAAAATTAATTATCTTTACGCAGAATAGAATTATCCTTTCTGGCTGCCCTGATATCGGCCCTGTTGGTTTGCTCCTGCAAGAATAACGCCACTAACGACGACTGCTTGCAGATTACAAAACATGACGTAATTGAACTTGAGGGTTCATTCGATGACAACTATCTGGAAAGTTGGGACTATATCCTGCTTGATGATGACAACCTTGACGGAATCCTGGGTAACAACTATAGGGTTCAATATGATGACGGGCTCTATTTTCTGGACGACATACGACCCATGAATTATGCCATAAAAGTATTTGACAGCACGGGACACTACCTGAACGACATAGGTCGCATGGGGCGTGCAAGAAATGAATTCCTGTTTATTGACGAATGGACCATCGACCCCTACCGTAATCAGGTACTACTCATTAACAGCAATGGCTATTACAGCAACGTCACGATCAAGCGATATGATTATCAGGGTAATTTCATTAGTCAGACCGAGACCGACACTCTGACCGATCAGTACCACATAGGGAAAGTGATCAAATGTATGTCAGATGGCAGTATACTTGTGGAAAACAACCTGAGTTTCAAGCCGATATATGAATACTTCTACATACATCCGGACGGCACAT
Organism: uncultured Bacteroidales bacterium; assembly: GCA_902763885.1. Classification (GTDB taxonomy): domain Bacteria; phylum Bacteroidota; class Bacteroidia; order Bacteroidales; family Bacteroidaceae; genus Colenecus. Next base: position 181,624 of record CACWTU010000006.1, read on the forward strand.
TCAGCACTCCCCTAGGGACCAACGGTTATGATCAGAATTGGAGCGATGAAGATTTGGCGATTCTGAAGCATGATATTTCCTTGGCCGGTGACTGGCCTGGATTTTCTATACGTGAAGCAACTTACAACGTCCTGTCCGATACCACCATCCTTATGCCCAAGCTTGACAGCCACATCTACAGTCTGTACGGCACCGGATACAGTTGCATCGCTAACCTGAGTTGCCTGCCCCAGGTTTCAGATTACGACAAGAAACACTTAGGCTATGAGGCGTTTCGTGACGACGACGATATCAGCACCATTAATGAGTACAAGGATTATCTGTACATAATCTATAATGACCGAACCGAATATGTCTTTGAAAAACGGACCTCCAGATTGCTCCGCATGAAACGCGATATATCCAATCTCAAAGTTCCGGATCATGGATTTCATACGATTCATGGGAACGATGTCATATCCACAATCACATCCTATTCAATAAAAAACGAACTGGAGTCTATTGACAATAACGAAAGTGAGTGGGGTTACAGTCCCGATGTAATGGAATTCTACCGCAAGGTCAAGGACCACGAGAACTCCATCATCATAATCACACACTACAAATGATACCATTGGGGACGGTTCCGTTTGGTACCGTTTTTGACGTAACGCAAAGGGGTCGTTTCTTTTAGTCGCTTCGCTTTGTAAAAGCGTCCCTTCGGACCGAGCGAACAATGCGTCACTCAGGGGCGATATGAATACATCCTGGCAAAATCCTGGAGACGAGTTATTTCAATCTTGGGGAAGCCTATTGTCTTCAGGATATTAAAATGCGAATCAAGGACTATAGTTCTCATGGCATTAATCAACGTCTTTATTTATCCGGTTTGTATGGTGTTCTTAAATGTTCGTCCAATAATGAATTGATCTCGTTCACGCCCCACTGTTTCTCGGCCCAGAACTTGTCAATAGACTCCTGAGTCCTTGCGGCAACTTCATCGGACATAACGTCGAACGGAATCCTGCCCCTCTGCACAACAGCCCGGGCAAAAACGTTCATGGCAGCATTGGCGCTCATGCCAAACTGACTACAAAGTGCATCAAATGATGACTTCAGATTAGCGTCCATGCGGACAGTCATTGAAACCTGCGGCATAATTAAAGCTTTTCAATCAGCGCAAATGTAATCAAATTAAATCATTCTGCAATAATTTTCAATCAATTTTAGGCCGATAAGTGAAAAGTGACGCAAAACGAAATGACCCTAATGCGTCATGGTGATGTTGTTTACTTCATGGTTGGTTTATGCAAATATATAAAACAAAATCCCCAGATGCAAGCGTTCTGGGTAATATTTTGCACAAAAAGTTTTGATATGTGCAATAATAATGACTGGATTATTTAATCTACAGTTTTAATTACTATCCCATCCTTCCTCTGTATATGTTTTAATTTCTTTTTTATCCCATTTAGAAATACGACCTGATGAATCAACAATTAATGGCACTATCTTAACCAAACTATTTCTGGTGTGGTTTTGATATGGACTACTATACATGTAATCGTTGCTATATCCAATATAATACAACTTATTATCCCAAAATATGTAATAAAAATCAAAACCATTATACTCATCTTTACCATAATATTTTGGATACCATATATGTCTTGTAAATGATCCTATGTAATTATTCTTAAACACAAAATAGTATTCAACTTTTTTCTCTGTAGTTACACGGTCCGGACCAGAAGCGTACGGGAAATATTCATCCCAAACAACTGTTTTCAGATTTAATATTGAAATACAAAAAGCTGTATATATCTCCTTTTTACCTTTCCTATAGGTTGCATAGCTATCTCCAACATACTTATTAGATATTTGAGAATAGTATTCGGTTTCGAAATCGTATTTGTCACTTATTTTCCTTACTTTAATCGTTGTTGGTGTATTATTAAACGAATTATTGGCTGTAATTGTTTTTGTATCTTTATTATATGAATAATGGCCAGCTTGTATTACCCCGCTAAAACGAAAATACAATATATAAGTATTATCGCGCCCAAACACCATAAAACTTTCTCCACTCTTCCACTCTCCAATTATTTCATCCAAAGTAATATCGTTTACTTCTTTATTATCATCTTCTGTTTGCTCTTCACATGATATATTTATAAAAGAAATAAACAACAATAATAGTGTAATGATTTTTATTTTTTTCATAAAATGGGAGTATTTATCACCCACAAATATAAGTATTTATAACAAAACCGTCAATGACAATTTGCCACTGGCGGTTGTTGTTTACCTCATATTGCTCTTATCCATGTACTTGAAATGATTCTCTAAAGTGGATATATAATCCAGCATCTTGTCATTATTGACATACTGAGTACGGTCCTTGAAGTTGGTTACAATTGAATCACGAGCAACTGTATCACCTACAAGATGATATATTGAGCTTTCCATGAAGGTTTGCAACAGTTGCACCCAGACTTGATCATCAGGATAGTAATACTGGTTGGCCATACGATAGAACGGCAGCAGCTCTAGGGCATTTTCCTTAAAGCCAGCCTCTGACAGATTGAGGCCATAATCCAGGAGTAGATTGTGGAACGACGGGGCTACATTATTTGGCTGGCCATCAGGTATGCCATTGATGTTTAACTCTGTCAGGACTTCAGAATACAGCCACTCCAGATAACCTTTCTGGTAGCTGTCTGGCTGATATTCTTGCAACATTTCCTTTACGACATTGAGTATGAACATGCAGCGCAGTTCTGACTCGCGCAGGTGTCCAAGGATGCCATCACGAGTATCGGCTTCCAAAAGGAACTGAGAGGCTTTCTGGTACTTATTGGTGCGTACATGATGCACAAAGCGTTTCCAAGAACGGCTGGCCACCAACCAGGCATCACGTATTTGCACCTCTGAGAAAACGACTCCAGTCTCTGGATTCACAACGCATGGAATGCTGTCAGCATATTGACTTATGATTACGCGATTGACGGAGTCTATCCACATAACACTGGCGCATAAGGGTGTCCTTTCAATCCCACCAATATAATGTCTGTGGCGGCATGATGTAAGGCAGACGGCTGCCAGGCAAAGGATGTAATAGATTGTTCTCATAATGGGTTGTGATATGGTTTATTGTTAGAATCCGAAAACATCATAATCGATATCCCCACCGGGGTACGGGCCGTACTGGCCATCGGTCAGTGCGTCCCACTCCTCTTCGGCCCAGTCTATACCTTTGTATGGGTCATTAGATTCGGCTTCTTCGGCTTCCTGGCGCTGTATGGCTACCTCAATTTCATAATCATGTAATTCTTCAAGATAACAGTCATTGAGGGACCATTGCTCCAAGAAATCTCCGTCCAATGGGAAATCCGGGAATGACTCACTTATTTGATGTAGTAAGTCCTCTGTAAAGTAGCAACGCTCAGGGTCAACATTATTGTTACACCATGTGATGTATCCCGGATCATACTGCAGCACCTCACCTATTGACTTACCTTTATACTTACCGAAGTGGAACTTGTCATTCAGTGTATTGAAGCTGCTCATATTGACGAAACTGAATTATCAATAAAGAGTTCTGAGGTACGGAACAATGCGAAGTCCAGATGACCGGTAACCTGGTTTGTATGACGGCATATTACCAGGAACTCATTGCCGACACCCCGGACAGTGTCATACTCATCCTGAAAGAGATACTCGCCAGGTGTTGTATGATAGATGTAAGTTTTGGAATCATCCGGAACTTTTTCAATAATGCCCGGCCGGCTGAACTTGTTATGGAAACTGGTTTGCTTGTAACTGCGGATTCTGTTGAACTCGTTCCTATTGGTGGCGGCAAGCTCCGGTACATAAATCTGGCTGAGGAACAAATCCTGAGTTTCCTTACATACACTTACACGATCGAATATAGGATATGTATAGAAAGCTTTTTTGCAATCCTTACCATAGCCGCTATCTGTGTAACGTGTTGTGGTCAAGACGTTGCAGCATACACGTGACTCTTCCATTGCTATCAGGTCATTATCAAATGCTATTAGTCCATCATTATTATATAGCGGAACGAATCCGTATATTACCATGTCTTTACTTAAGGTATGATTGACAACCTTACCGCTCTTTAACTGTTCGCCCTGCTCTAAGAGGGTGCTTAATTTGCTGATTTCCATTGTACTTTGTTTTACTGTGATTATTCTATTATCCAATTAAATAAGTGGGCTGTTACCGCCGCTGATATGATTGGCGCTTAACCAGTCCATTCCGGGACGTCCTACCAGGCGGGCATCAGTATATGCCCAGTCAAGTGTGAGGATGGTGGAGCCTTCATACTTACCAGTGGCCGTTTTACTTACCACAAGTGCGATATCGACTACGCTGTCTGATGTAAGGCACAACGGGATGAGGAATGACATCTGATTGGTCTTGGGGTAATACATGGGTATAGCATTGCGGTGGTCACAGCGTATGCGTTTCATGGCAAGGTCCATGGCGTAATTGATGGCACCGGCAAACCTCTGATAGATGAACTGGTCACTGAGAATCTTATCCCTAACCTGATCAAAATACGCAGTCTTTTCTGTATCGGAGTCTGGAACAGCAATATCCGGAACAATCTGCTGCAGGAAATTGACAGGCATACGGTACACACGCTTAATGATGTGGTCCATATCAAGGATGGGCTTGCCGCAGCGGATATCATAAACAACATCGGCCGGATTATCCGTATATGTGGCGCGTTCTATCTCTGATGAGAAGGCCTTGTTGATTACCTTACCCTTGCCCTGACCTGCAATGACGAAATCCAGGAATATCCACTCTGATTTGAAGCCTGGGTCATTACGCTTGAACAGTGCGATGATGTCATCATAATGTTCATTATAGAGGCCGGTATTGAATGCTGCCAGATTGGAGTCTGCGGAATAGACAATCTTTTTCTGGTACTGGATGCGGCAGAAGGTGTAACGCAGATAGCTCCATAGAATGGGATGACTGGGATATGGAGGCAGGTTGTTGTCAAAGCTCCAGTTCTCATTGGTCATTGAGGCGAGCTTGGAAAGAATCTCATTGATGTTGAGGAGGTATGCCCAGTCTTCGAGCGGCAGAAAGCCACGGTTCTTGATATCACTGTTGCCGGTGCTTGTGGGCTTGCGGTTAACCCTACTGGAAGTGATATCCTTCTTATCAATAAGACGCACATAAACAACGGGAACCTTCTTTGAGTTGTCTATATATAACTCAAAGGTGTCCGGATATGCCTCAAGTAAATTCCTGAGCTTAGGAAAGCCCATCGATGCAATATCTACCTTATTTACTGATATCGCCTTACCTAGAGTGCATAGATTAAGCCACTCTGTACCATTCTCTCTAATTGTAACCTTTGGCAGCCTTGCTACCAACTCGATTAATGAATTAATCTCTGTCATATCTATTTGTGTTAATTGTATTCTTAACTTATCGCCCGAGGGCTAATGTCATAACTGACGAGACAAAGGTGAGGACAAAACGCTGAGAGAAAAAGCGTTTTGATAAAAGACTCATGGGGTAAATGCCCTTAAGCAATTTACCCCATGACTTAAAAAATATGCTTTCTACGTATTTCTTACAAGCTTTATACTTTTACTTCAAAGAGAGTTTCTCCAATGTTTTTTTTAGCATTTCCTCCGATTCTATATTATAGTCTTTTATACAACTCCAAACATAATTCCTGATATTTTCGTAATCGCCGCTGTTATACCATTGATTTAAGTCATTTAGTGTTTTTTTACTTTGATTATCCGGCTTAATAAGACCGGTAACATATAGCATTAGAGCGAACAGTTTGTTTTTATCTGTTATCAATAACAATCTTTTCTTTCTTTCCTCATCATTTAAGGTCGAATGTTTGATACTATTGTTGTTCAAATATCCAAATACAAAATATTTAAGTAGTGCAATCTGCTGCCACTTGTTTACCTTACTACGTATAATTTTTGGTTCTAACAAACCATCAAGACAACCGCTATCATTTCTTTCTTTTAGTTCTTCATCTGTCAAATCCCCTTTAGTATTGTAATACAAATACTTCATATAATCGGGAGTTAACTTAGGTTGCAAATTTTCTAGATATTGCTCAGTTTCAGGATTATGTTTTTCTTTTAAAAAATGGTCGATAAGCTGACCTATTAAGTGTATTGTTTGTGGGGTAGTAATTGATATCTTTTCTTTATCAACGCCATTAGCCAATGTTAGAATGCCATTATACAGCGGGTATGAAGATTCCCAATTATTATTGCTGAAATTCAAATTTCTTATACGCGCAACTAATAATTCCAAGTCTCCCTTGATACTCCTACTCTTCTTTTCTACTTTCAATAATTCTCCTGAATAATAATTGCAGAATAAAAAAAGATACCAAAACGATGACGGGTCCAATCCCCAATATTTTAAAGAATCAATTAATATTTTATTGTTATAAAACCTCCTTAACCGTTCCTCATATTCCACTCTACTACGTTTAGTCCTTAAACGTGATGTATGCCTTGAACAATAAACCTGTACTTCCCAGCTTACCTCATTCTCATCATAGTCAATAAAAGTTAGATTTCTTTTCCTTGCAAAATCTGTAACGAGATCTAAAAGAGGTTCATTCAATAAATCCATTTCAGAGATCTCTGTCAAAATGTGATGCCACACTTTTCCATATAGATTACTTAACTGCTCTTCCTCATAATACTCTAGTGGCCCATTATCTAACAATTTTCTAAGTTCCATGATTATGACTTTTTTATTAAAGCAAATGTATAAAACAATCAATTATTTATCCCTATGTTTGTAATAGAAAACATTTTATGTCAAAGTTATTAAAGGTCATGCTAGGAAATAGGATCGATAGACTTCATACAATCACAATTAAATGGACTAGAGCCACTTCGTTTGACAAAAACGAACTAAGGCGGCTACGTAATGATAAAGAATGTGGATGGTATATTATTACTAAACTAACACGTAATGGAGATGAAGTCCCCATCTATATTGGTAAAGCCATTAATTGTATTTATAAGAGAGTATTACAACATCGCACAGACGATTCTGATACGCCTTTCTTAAAGAAGTATGGAGAAAAGTATGTTTATATAGGTACAGTACAAAATGTGACCCTTAATACTAAAGAAAAACTAAGAAAGCATTATCATCTAAACAGACTTCTTCTAACTGTGGAAAGTGCCCTAATCCAAAACAAGAATGACTACTTTAAGAAATACAATTGTAATATTAGTCAAAATGTAAAATACACCAGGTGGTATATGCTCCGCATTAAGAACATGAATATTAATGAAACAATTATAGATCACGTAATTGACAACAGGGAGCATGAGAATGTTTATCCTTGTCCCAAATTTTGGAAAGGCCAACTGATGCCATAACTAAACTTTATCTTAGTGTCAATCCCCAAAACAAACGTTACGTTGAATGCTCCAGTTGTTCCTATAGCCTGTCACTGAGTCTATGAACCGGTAGCGCAGGTGGACTTGATAGTCTTCAATGTCCGGCCGAGGAACATTGAAGATTATTTCATTCTGTTGGCCACGGTTGCCCATATATGTGCGCATCTTGCCCGGGTCACAGCCCACGCCCGGGGCGGTGAGCTGGATACAGGCCGATACGTGCCAGCGGGCGGGATTATCTGTGTTTTGGAGAGATAGGCGACAGCGCAGGGTTACCGTTTCTGATGAAGTGCCGGAATCTACCTGCAGCAGCTGGAGATATGAGATTGGGAACAGCGGATACGGCTGTGGTACCGGGACGTGTTCCCTACCCAACTGGGCGAAGCCATGATAGGCACTGACGAAGAGGTTGTAGCCGCTGATGTGGTGGTTGTCATCGTATGGCGGACGGTGAGACGGGACGGATTTGGCCAACTCACGCCACTGGAGCTGGACAACATGCGGCAACTGCTGCCAGGCAAGGATGGCGCGGTGATGAACCTGGGCTTGGTCTAACTGGGCTGTGGTACCACGGTATTGGGTATAGGGCTTGCGCTTGTAGAAGCACTGGCCGTTGCGGTGGTAGAAGGTGATGTTGCCTATGCTGGACCAGCAGTCCAGGATTATGGGTGTGGGATGGAACTTGGGCATGGTTTCATGGTGTTAGTGTTAGAACAAAGATAGAAAAAAGAATACTAGTGACTATCCGTTTAATGCTTTATAATCATATTCACCAGACTATCTCCTATGTGACTCCACAAATGAAGGATTTGTTTCGATAAAGCGACTGTATGCATCCATCAACTCATTATACCATTCTTCAGAACTCTTTCTAGCACTTAAATGCCAATTGTTAATAGCTATTTTATTCTTTTCCTTATCAAAATAAATCCAATCATCCCCAGATTGCTTAATAAGATTATAATTACATTCGTTATTAAGAAAGTTCAGCAATAAGTTACCACTATCTTCTATATAATCTGAATAGCCACAGCAAACAAAAATATCTGCATCTAAATTAAGTATCTGTTCTTTTAAGTATTTCTTATCTCTGTCGATATAGAAACGTAGAGTTGAATTAGATACCGAACTGGTTCCAGCTTCCTTCTTTGCATTAATTCTTGCAATTGGAAAAGTATTATACAATTCTATTGCCTGCTCATTTGTGAACATGTAATTTGCCTTGTATCCAGGTTGGGTATTAACAAGCCCATATAATTGATACATTAAATTTCGGAAAAAAGCATATGATAGATTCCCTGTTTCACCCCTTACATCCCAGGCGTCATATCCACCCGCATTTTGATCCTTAGTAAGGAACAAGACCCTTAATGGAGCTTCATTCCACATCTTATTTTCTTGTTCCTTATTAGAATAACGTTCAGTTCCATTGTCGATTACTCCGATTTCTCCGCGATACATTATCCCGTCGTCAGCAAAATTACTTTCACCTTTTTGCAGATTACGCTCTTTCCATTTCTTGAGAATATTATCATTCTCCCCGACAAAGTCCTTCATAATTATATTGCTTTTTATCAAATACAAATATATGATTAAATACTACAAAAACCTACCACCTTTTGCATTCCTTTAGAGACTACTTCTTCCTCACTGCAGTAATTCAATATCTCATTCAAATCCGGATCTATTCCTGTCAGGATGGATTGTATTTCCTTTTTTCGGACAATGTTTTCTATCTGGCCGCCACTGAATTCGTACTTGGATGAAAGCATGCTGGCATCAGAATCCGAAAGTCCGGGAATCATTGACTTCCATATCTGGCACTTTACGGCAGCTGATGGCTTACTAAACTTTATCTTATAAAGGAAACGGCGTTCAAATGCCTTATCAAGATTCTCAGTCAGGTTTGTGGTAGCAATCAATATACCTTGCAGGTCCTCCATCTCTTGCAGAAGTATGTTCTGAAGGCTGTTTTCCATTTTGTCAACTGCGCTCTCGGCACCTGAACGGCGGATGCCGAATATTGCATCGGCTTCATTGAAAAGAAGAATAGGCGTCACTTTAGAGTCTTTAACCGACTGACGGTATCTTGAAAAGAGGGCTTTGAAGTTTTTTTCACTCTCACCAACCCAACAGCTCTTGAGTTTAGACACATCGACCATAATAATATCACGACCGGCATTGCGGGCAAGTTGATAAACAGTCTCTGTCTTCCCGGTACCTGGACTGCCATAAAACAGACAAGTAAAACCGGAACGCATACCTTTGGCGGTTAGAGCTGAACGAATTTGACCAAATCGCTCTTCGGAAAGTAACTGAGACAAAGTGTTAACTTGACGTGATATGTCATCATCATAAAACAATTCTTTGGAGACAATATCCCTGTTTAATATGGTTCCGGTCATTGGCGTAGCTTCATGGAGACCACCACAATCAGCAAATATCTCCTCTTTAACGGAATCTGCAATTTTGAAATAATCCTTGGTTTTAACACCATTTACATTAGCGTATTCCAATATTTCTTTAAATTGCATTTCCAGATTCTCTCCACGATATTGATCTGATAGATAATCTATTACGTTATCTTCAAAGAAATCAGACACATCACTCCAGCAAACACAATCATCTTCTTTTCTGTCATATCTGTAGCACAAGGCATAAAATAACATACGTTCCATAGGGAGCAAACTACCAAAATAATCAAGTGAGTATTGTACACCACCATCATAATAATACTGCATTTGGGAACCTGCTTTCAGAATACCATGCTTGTCGGCTGCCTTTGCAATACTGGTATTAGGATTGGAAAGAATCATATTATCAATCTGATGCATATATATAATACTGTTACCCTCATCATTGTCTAATTGTTTGAAAAGGCGACCCAGTTTTGTCATAATGTTTGCAGTTGAAAGATTCGTTGCCAATGGCTTGACATATGGCATGTTTTTTAATAAGAGATCATTAACCTCATGAGGTATTATATATCTGTCACAGCAATCATTTCTGATTAGCATGGCCGCCTCAAGTGCCTTTAAGTCTGCTTTAACGTTCAAAGTTTCTAGTAAACTTAATTCAGTTGTATCAAACAATGTTGATAGTCTTACGCTATCACCCTTGCCAATACTCATAATTATGGTAAATAAAACTGCTTGCCTTGGGGTTATATGGTATTGAGCTGATAAGTATGAAGCATCTGGACCAATTGATTCAATAAAAGATTCACTGTACTTATAAAATGTTTCATTACCCCCTCTACTACCTTTCTTCTCATATTTGGATGCAGAGATAATGCGTTCCATAGAGGAAATAACCCCTTTCTCAACTACAGCAGGAGCTGTTTCTTTTTTCTGTCCCATAATGTTGCTTTTTAAATACCATTGCAAATTAACCACAGCAGATTGCCAAAATTTGGCAGTGACAATTTGATTGTTTATTTTTGCTCCAGAACTATACAAAAAGGACATGGCGAAGAACTCATTTAGCCGTTATATATGGCTTATTGACCTGATTAACAGGCGAGGTTACATCAAGATGGCTGAGATTAATGAAGCCTGGCTTAGGTGTACACTTAACGACGAGCATAAGGATATGCCGGAGCGCACATTCTTTAATCACCGAGATGCTATTAGCGAGATATTTGGATTGGATATAGAATATGATAGGGAACTGGGATACCATATTCCCACTTCACAGATGAATGATAGCGGAGCACGATCATGGTTACTCCAGTCTCTATCTATTAATAATGTCATAAATGAGAGTAGTAGTCTAAGAGACAAAATCCTTTTTGAATCTGTACCATCAGCCATTCCATTCCTGGGCGAGATAATTAACATTATCCGAGACGGAAACGCTATGAATCTGACATATCAGAGCTACAGGAACAAAGAGCCATACACATTTGAAGCACATCCATATTGCTTGAAGATGTTCAAACAAAGATGGTATCTGCTGGCCAAGACACCCAAGTACGATTATCCAACCATTTACTCTTTAGACCGTATAGTAGATGTAGAGGAACTGGATATAAAAGCAGAAATTCCTAAAGACTTTAAGGCCGATGAATATTTCAGTCAATTCTATGGAATTGTTACTGGAGTAGACGGCACACCTGAGGAAGTTAAACTTAAGGTGTTGGCTATGAGAGCGAACTATTTTAGAGACTTACCTTTACATCATTCACAAGAAGAGATAAAAAAAACAGATGATTACTCTGTTTTCAAATACTTTATTGTTCCTACACCCGACTTTGTAGAAGAGATTCTTTCGCATGGAGATACTGTTGTGGTGATGAAACCTAAATGGTTGGCGGATGAAGTCAAAGACATTGCTTCTAACATGATTAATAACTATAAATGAAAAGGACTATGGGATATCCAAATGATTTTATCGAAATGCTGAATCGATGTAAACAACAACCTGATTTTATTATCGGAGGTGGAAACCCAGATAGTAAGATCTTATTTGTTGGCAAGGAGCCTACGGATGATGCGGAAGGATATAATACCTTAGAGCATTATAGGGAGAATCTTATGCAAGGAAAAGTAGACAATTGGGCCAGATATAGAGATCAAGAAGAAAACCATTTTAAAAAGCAAGGCAAAGAACTCCCCAATTACTGGAATAAGACTCAATCCCTATGGTCACGATATCAAACCTTGTGCGATTATATATATCCAGAGAGAAAAAAGAATCGCAAAGAAATCTTTGATTTTGAAGAAATAGTTTTTTGCTCTGAAATGAATGGTTCTCCTAGTAAATATACAGCTAATGCGCCAAAGGGTACAATCAATTCGCGTAAATCTTTTTTTAAAGATCCTTACTTTTCCCGTTTTAATGTTATCCTACTTGCTTGTGGTAATTACATAAATAACAACTCAAGCAAACCTGAAGAGAGAGAGATTGATAATATTTTTGATGTAAAATTCGCCACAAATGAATGTCCGAACCCGCGGGAATATGGCAGTAAAGCCAACAGCTTTTGGATTCATTACAACGAAAGCAAAACCCGTTTAGTAATCCATACCAGAAATCTCAGCAATGGAGTCCCCAATAAAATGCTAAAAGACATGGGACTATTAATACGTGATTTCTTAGATAAATTACCCCAATAAATACGGTTCTTTTATTCCCACAATAACGGCATAGCTTTTGAATACTCCCGTGCCTTAAACATAGGTAGAGACCGTCTTTCAAAATCAAGCAGTTCAAACAAAACTTCAATCATCTTGAGACGGCCTAGGGACCACACCATCTGACGGACATGAGGCAGGTATAACACCGAAGGATAAAAATCATAGTATTGGGCGCTGGTTATCTCTTGTCTTAGCTGTACACCCAGTTCTTTCATTGCGTCCTCTTTAGAGATAGGCAGGCCAAGATATGCCAGCAACATCAGGTATTCCCAGTTGCCTTTACACATACTGCGGTCTATAGGTTCATCGGCCGGCAGATGACGGCGGGCCTCAACATAGAGGTATGATGTGGAGAGTTCTTTTAGGTGTTTACGAATGTATTCCACTGTATCATAACGGCAAATGATTTTGGCAGCCCCCGGCTCCCGGTACATCTCAAACAGGGCTTCGACCGCCTTAAGAAAACGGTCATCCCAATACTTGAAAAGGTGCTTGAATGTCCAGATGCGGTCTATCTTGTTGCCGTCAAGAAAGGTGTAGATGACGCGTTTCTTTTCCATTGCGGTCATATAGAGTATCCTCTCCCGGAGTTCTTTACGGCATTGCGCCTTATTCTTTCCCTTATTGAAATCTGATAGGACACGTGATACCGGGCGATATAAAGGAGACGTAACTGGTTTGTCATAATCACCATCATTACGTTCCAGATAATGGACTATATCCAGAACTGTAGAGATTCCGTTTACGTTGCGGCTGGTCTCATGAACCTTCTGGAATGGCAATGTGTTTACCATTGCAATCAGTAACCGGTTATCATAATCACCACTTGCATACTCACACACCTTTAGGATCTGTTCTTTTGTTGTCATATTGTTATTGCTTTTGTTTGATTGCAAATAAACAATATGAGGGTGCCAAAGTATGGCAGTGGGTTACAGCATCTCGAGTATCTCGGCAGCCTGGCTGTAATAGTCCAGACGGTTCTGAAAGAAGTCCGGGGACAATTCATCCAATGGAAGACGGACGATTTCCTTAATAAGAGGCTCTGTTATTCCTGTCATCTCTGATAAACGGGTTGTTGCATAGTCTGTAGAGTAGCTAGTGTTTATGACATTAGCCAATGTCTCTACACTGACTCCTGAATCAATCCAGGCATTAACGGCATTGGATTGAAGCAATGCGTATTTGCGGCAGGCCTCTATGGCCTCCAGATAAGCAGTTTCATCTTTAAATTCCATATTGTTTGATATTTGTAACAACGCCATCGTATTATATATAGGACAAAAGTCTTTTATGGGTGTGCAAAAAGAATGCAGATGAAGAAAAATTTTGAGAAAAGAGAAAAAAAGATTACCTATGCAATGTTTTTGCACATCGTGCCCATATTTTTGCGCCAAATTAAATGCAAAACAATATGATATTAAAGAAGGAACAATTGCTGAAGAACGCCGCCTTTGAGGATGTGGTTAAGGCTGGCCAGAAGAAGGTTTATCCTAAAATGAACGAGCTGCAGAGCGAGCGCTGGGAGCGTGAAATGGATTGGATCAGACTGCAACGCCTGCAGGACGGTTTCCTGGAAATGTGGAACATTGTAGATACGGCCCGCACCAACATGGGAGCCACTATTGGCAATGCCCGCCGTGGTCTTGAAAACAGCATGGTGGCGTATAGCATGGGGCTGACTGCCAACGACCCGCTGCAGGGAGAAGGCCTGCCGGCATTCCCCTTCCCGGACATCAACCTACCGCTGAACGTTGGCGTGGCCATCGACAACGAGAACCGCAACCGCCTGGTCCAGCTGGCCGAGGTGGTGTACGGCAAATCGATGATGCGGGCTGGGCTGCCCATCCTGAGACTTAACGGCATAATACTGGAATTCTACCGGTGTTAATGCCGGTATTTTAAGAAAACCAGTACATTTACACAACTAACCTAAACTATGACATTTATGAAAAAAAGGAGTATCTCAAATGAATTATTGGAAATGCTTAAAACTGGCATTTTCAAACCTATTGTAGATATAGTTAAAGTTGATCCGTATTTGGATATGGAGATGAGAGGTAAAGATGGTGTTATGGTTTATTATAGAGGGGGCAAAGTTATTACAGTAAATGAGCAATTAGTTGTTGAGGGATTAGACTCCAATTACTATTCTAAAGGCGATAAAGAATTGCCACTACCTCAACAGCAAAATGCAGAAAGTTTCCTCGATTACATTAGATTAGCAAAAGAACAAATTGATTTACATGAATCAACAATAGAAGGAGGAAGAAGCAAAAGAAAACTAATTGAGAAGGAATTTCAACAAAGAGTGGTTTTTGAGAATAACCTATCTGCAAATGCTGAAAATACAGATTACTTTATAGCTGATGTTGAATGGGCTGATAATAATACTCTTGGTGGTAGAGCCGACATTGTTGCATTCCGTTGGAATCACATGGAACACAGGAAAAGAGTATTGCAGTTAACTCTTATTGAAGTCAAGCAAGGTGATAAAGCAATTAAAACATCATTTTCCAAAGATGGAAAGCCATCAGCTGGACTAAGAAAACACTATGATGATTATTTGCAATTTAAAGAAAACCACCAATATTTTGAGAAAGTTGCATCTGATATGCTTGAGGTATTAAAACAGAAGGTTTATCTAGGACTAATTAAAGGATTAGACAAACTATTTGAAAGTGGGAACCATAAATATACCCCTGCAATTGAACCAACCCCAGATTTCATTTTTCTTCTTGCTAATTATCATCATTATGGTTCAATCCTACCTGAGGAATGCAAGCTATTACCTCAGGAATCAAGATTCTTTATGTCTTCATTGATGGGATACGGATTATATAAGGATTTTGTTGTTTCTATGAAGGATTTAGGGGAAAAATGGCCTTTTATATTTAAATGAAACTGGAGAATGAACATAACAATACATAGAGGACTAGAACAGATTGGCGGATGTATAACAGAGATATGCACCGCCACATCACGTGTGTTTATTGATTTGGGAAAGAATCTGCCCGGAAATGGCGAGGCAACTACTCCCGAACAGGATAAGATTATGGTGGAGACACTGTTCCGGAATAACCAGAAAGAGCACACGGCAGTTATCTACACCCACGTGCATGAGGACCATATCGGACTATTTGATTATGTCCCCGATGGCATACCGCAGATGGTTGGTGAAGGAGCGAAGGAAATCATTCTGGAGAAGTACCGTTTGCTCTGTGAGGCTGATAAACTGGCAGGGAATGATCCAGAGACCAATCAGCGCAAGTATGCTAAGCTGAAAGCGTTCAAGACCTGGCCAAGAAGCACAAAGCCGGTTGCCTTTTCTGTTGGAGACATAAGGATTACCCCCTACTACAATTGTCACTCAATATACGACTCTTATATGTTCCTGATTGAAGCTGACGGGAAACGTATATGGCATATGGGTGATTACCGCCAGCACGGCTGGATGGGAGGCAAATTACTCAAGCTGCTTAAGTGGCAGGCAACCGACATTGATGTTCTGATAACAGAGGGTACCATGTTGAGCCGTGATGATGAGTGCATACATGAAAGTGTGGTGGCCGAGAAGATGGCTCATGTGATGCAGGCATTCAAGTATGTTTTTGTGTTGGTATCAGCAACAGATATTGAACGACTGGCCAGCATTAACCTGGCTGCGAAAGAGGCCCACAAGCCTCTGTGCGTATGCTCGGGATACATAAATTCCACCATGCGGATATTTACCGGCAGAGAGTCTAAGCGGCCGGGTGACCTGTTTGACTTTAAGCACCGCTATTACGATGAAAAGAAGCCTATTGAACCTGTTCTAAAACGTGGGTTTGTGATGTGCGCAGGTGTATCACAACTTGAAAGGGTTGATAAGCTACGCAGTCAATTGCCTGAAGAGGAGACGCTGCTGATTTATTCAACATGGGACGGCTACTATAAGGATGCGGCACAGGTTGAGCAGAATCCTGGGTACAAGAAGTTCCGCGAGACATTCCACAATGTGGTGGACATCCATACTTCCGGGCATGCCAGCAGGCAGACTATTAAGGCGGTGATTGAGACGGTGAATCCGAAAGAAACAATTCTTATACATAAAGAAGCAAACGCTACATTATAGAAATAACTACTAAAAACTAACAAGGATTATGGCTGAAATGGGACTGGGTTATGGAAGTGAGTATCAATTATTGCGTTTTCTAGGTCATCATAGAGAAGAACTAGATAAATTAATACTGAATGCGACTGGACTGTCTGGTAATATTAACTGGTTAGATTATCCTTATGAAGAAGATAGAGTTTCCGGAGACGGAGAGTGGAAAGGTATTAATTGTTTCAATAATCGCAATGATTATATTACGATAGATTCTAATTGGAAAAAATTCTGGCCAAATAGCGGTACAGCTATGAACTGGGATGGGATTTTTACTATAGATGATACATGGTTTTTTGTTGAAGCAAAAGCACATAAGGATGAATCTCATCAAAAATGTACGGCAACTTCAAACGCTAGTAGAAAAATGATCAATAAGGCATTTGATGAAACAATCAAATGGTTTGAAGCAAAGCCAAAAGAAAAATGGATTGATACAAATTGCTATCAACTTGCCAACCGACTGGCCTTCTTATATTTCTGTCATTCAAATAAGATTAAGGCAAGACTGTTATATATTGGCTTTATTAAGGGATATCGTAGGAAAAAAGACGAAGTTCAGAAAGCAGAGGAATGGATGAATATTTGGAAAGAAGAACTTAATACCCTTGGATTAGATGAACAAAAAATCATTCCATATATTTCCTTTATTCATCCAATATGCGAAAAAGAGTAGACATTATTCATTATGGGAAGTAAAACAATCAACCGCTACGTATGGCTGCTGGACATACTGCTGCAGAAGAAAAAGTTGACTTTTGAGGAGATTAGCGGCCTGTGGGAAAGGAGTTGCCTGGGTGATGGCAATCCCCTGCCCCTGAGGACGTTTCATCAGCACAAGAGCGCCATTGAGGAGATGTTTGGCGTGGAGATTAAGTGCAATCCATCTGATGGGTATCATTACTATATCAGTGATCCGGATATATTCAAAAAAGACCGAACCAAGCATTGGCTGTTCAACTCATTTGCGCTCTCTAATCTGATTATTGCTGGTCATAACATGGAGGACAGAATCCTGTTTGAGGACATACCTCACGGAACTGAATATTTGCAGACAGTGATTGAGGCAATGCAGCAGAACAAGGTTCTGGAGATAGATTACCAGCCGTTTAGCGGCGACCACAACATATATCATTTGGCACCATACGCCATGAAGGTATATAATAGGCGCTGGTATATTCTCGGTAAGTTGTCAGAATCTGGAGGTATTAGGAATATTGCGTTAGATAGGCTTGTAGACATGCAAATTACCGATGTATCATTTAAGGTACCCAAATCATTCAACGCCGAGAAGTACTATGCCAATTCAGTAGGAATATTTGTGAATGATGATCTTAAGCCCCAAACTGTACGCATAAAAGTCTATGGACGCACTGTAGAATATGTTCGTTCTCTCCCATTACACAAAAGTCAGGAGGAAGTTCTCACTAAGAATGGAGAGTACAGCGAATTCAAGTACAAAGTATGCCTCACTCCTGAACTGACAACTCAACTGCTGGCTATGGGTGAAAATGTGGAAGTGCTGGAGCCACAGGAACTAAAAGAGTCTATGAGAGAGAGAATTAAGAATATGATAAACCTTTATAGATAACCATATGAAAATTAGTTTTTTTAAAAAAGTAGGTGATAATAAAATTCCAGTTAATAAAGACAATTGGGAGTTGGCATGGGCACCAGCAAAAAAGAGCCATTGGCAAGATGGCAAAAGTTCAAAGGAATTATCAAAGTTCGCAGCTAGTGAATCATTTATCCCTTTCATTTCCAAAGTTCTTAAAGATTGTAACATTAAAGAACAAGACTTTGAATGCGAACCTGAATCTCGCAATAGTTTGGGGCCAGGATTTAACCCAGGAGTTAGACACCACGATTTATTGATGATTGGCGAAGATTGCATAATTGGTATTGAAGCCAAAGTTTGCGAGACATTCGACGGAAAAATAAATGATATCATAGACGAACAAAAAGTCAAATATCATAATGATGAAACAAAAACACGTGCTTATAAATTAAAAGAAGACCTTACGCCAGATTCCAATGCTGGCCAGATCGGATATCAATTATATACAGCTACTAGAGCAACTGTCTATTCCGCAATACAACATAATAAAGACATTTGTATTATGTTAGTGATTGTTTTCACCGGGAATGTTCGGTTGGATAAGCCTGAAAACGTCAAGAAAAACAACAAAGACTTTACGGACTTTAAACAAATGGTCGGAAAATACCAGAAAGGTGATAATGAATACTTCAATCTTTGGAATAAAAAATGCAGGATTGAAAAATATGAAGTAAATATATCTAATTGCTATAATTTTTGATAATAAAATGGGTGGTGTGCAAGGTTTTTGCACACCATCGTAGGATTTTCAGGAAAAGATGCACTTTTTCTGACGTATATATATATGGAGGGGTATGAATAATAACCAACACATATATATATGAAGAAAAAGATGAAACAGCTGAAAGTTACAAAGCGTATCACAAACCGTGAGAGTGTATCACTTGACAAGTATCTGCAGGAGATTAGCCGTGAGGAGATGGTCACGGCTGAACAGGAAGTAGAACTGGCGCAGCGCATACGCAAGGGTGACCGCGATGCACTGGAGAAACTGGTACGTGCTAACCTGCGCTTTGTGGTAAGTGTAGCCAAACAGTATCAGAATCAGGGACTGAGCCTGCCCGACCTTATCAATGAAGGTAATTTGGGCCTTATCAAAGCAGCCAGCAAGTTTGATGAGACCCGCGGATTCAAATTCATCAGTTACGCAGTCTGGTGGATACGCCAGTCCATATTGCAGGCACTGGCCGAGCAGTCAAGTCTGGTGCGTAAGCCCTTGAACCAGGTGGGCTTAGTAAACAGAATAAGCAAAGCGATAACGAAGTTTGAGCAGGACAATGAGCGTCGTCCTTCGGCCGACGAGTTGGAGGAACTGCTTGATGTACCCGCTGAGAAGATTGACGGTGCCACTCTTACTATGGGCCGCAGCATCTCTGTGGACGCCCCGTTTGTGGATGGTGAAGACAACAGCCTGCTGGATGTGATGGTGAATGAGGACTCGCCCAAGGCCGATAATGGCCTTATGGCCGAATCGCTCTCACAGGAGATAGAAAGAGCACTCTCAATACTTACTGACCGAGAAAGGGAGATAATCAAGATGTTCTTTGGTATAGGATGCCGCGAAGCAACACTTGAGGAAATTGGTGACAAGTTTGGCCTGACCCGCGAGCGTGTGCGCCAGATCAAGGAGAAGGCCATACGCCGCCTGAGGAACAGCAAGAACAGTATCATTCGTGAATACATAGGTTGATTAAGGAAACAAAACTGTATAAGGAATATGAATAATACGACTAGAGAACAACTTAGAAAACATGCGACACATGGCTTTAAAGAGCGTTACGGAGAGCATCCGGACAAGCAGGCTCTGCTGAGACTGCTATGTGAATTGAGGCGTATAGACATGACCGGATACGCAGGTTATTACCTGATGGCTTACCGGATATTTTGTGAGATGGCCAGCACATCCGGCATCAAGGTATGGCCACGCGGAGCTGTGGCATCATCGGTGGTATGCTACAGTCTGGGGTTGACGGAAGTGGAACCATTACGATACGGACTCCACTCTGCAAGGTTTGTGAACGAAGAGCCACCAAGGTTCCAGTTTGACATTGAGGCAGCACGTTTTGAAGAGTTCAAGGAGAAAGCAACAGAGTTATTGAAAGATAATCCTGACATACTTGACTATGAAACTGGCTGCAAATATCTGCTTGGCGATTTACAATCTACAAGCTACTTGAACGGGAAGGATGTCTGCCCACTGCCCCAACCAGAAAACATAGATGATAAAATAGCTGAATATGCCCTGAGCTATCCGGACACAATGACTCTTTATGAGACCTACAAAGAGAGGAAGAATGGCGCAACCTGGACACCTACCGGTATAGCAAAGCTTGATGAGATCCTGGCGCCCACATGCGGATTACTGGCATATCAGGAACAGATGTTTGATATAATGAAGCTTTGTTTCAACGTGCATGGGACATTGCCGAACAAAGTAAGACTCTCTATACAAAGGGGAGAAACTGAACAGATTAAAGCTTATAGAATAGAACTGCAGGAGAATGCAAAACAAGTTGGACTTGGTGATAATGAGTTTGATACCGCCTGGTCTGTTCTAACATCAAACCACAAGGCGTTCCTGAAAGCGCATGCGGTGTGTAGAGTTTTATCAAGGTATTTCAATACGACAGATCTATTTCGTGACATCAATAAAGCTAATGCCGTTATTCGCATTGACATGAATGACATAAACAAGTTTTTGTCTTGCAACGGCAAAATAGTGAAGTTCAAAGCAGAAGCTGACAATCTTGAGACTGCCCTGCGCAATCTGTTTACAAATACCCCTATTGAAAAGGAGGACATAATTAAGGCCAAACGGCTGTTGCTGACCATAACCATAAAAACGGATGACAACCTATTGCTGAAGGAGATGGACTGCTTAAGAGATTTTATTGGCGGTTTTAAGGAACATACATTCGATGTATGGGGATTATATAAGGATGCCAACCAGACTCACAATGTGAGTATAATTTGCTGGGTTGGGGGGCGTATGAATGGAGATTCAATGCTACCATAGCTCATCTGAAACGCCACAAATAATCAAAAAACGAGTATATTTGTATTCAGGCTATTGTTAGTATGATACAATACATAGCAGATCAAGCCCACTTCAAGGAGGTTATAGAGCGAATCCCCAACGTAAAGGAATCACTCTGGATAGGTACGGCCGATATAAAGGACCTTTATGTGGGTGAGCGGCCGTTTCTGGGAGTGCTGGCCGACCTGCTTAAAAAAGGGCGTGAAGTGCGTCTGGTTCACGCCAAGGAGCCCGGCCCTAACTTCCGCCAGGACTTTGACCGGTACCCTATTCTGTTTGACGGACTGGAACGAGTTCTCTGCCCCAGGGTTCACTTCAAGATCATCATATTTGACCATTCGTTAGCGTACATCGGCTCCGCCAATCTGACCGGCGCCGGCATCGGTATGAAAAGCCCCCAAACCCGCAACTTTGAGGCCGGAATACTGACCGATGACCACACCCTGATAGAACAAGCCATGAATCAGTTTGATTCAGTCTGGGCCGGAATCCAGTGCAAAAACTGCGGACGAAAGAAATTCTGCAGCGATCCCATCGCAAAGTGACGCAAAGAGAAACGACCCCTTTGCGTCACGGTGAGCCCACAGAAGGAGGCGTACCATACGGATGAGCGTGTGGAGCTGACGGCCACTCCTGCTGAGGGTTGGCGGTTTGCCGGATGGCACAGCCGGTACTGGTCTGACAACAGCCGGGAGACTGATATTGATATCTACAGGGATATGACTATTGAGGCCCGGTTTGTGGAGATTGAACCGGATGACGATTGACTTATTGGGCTTTTTTAATGATGCAGGGACGGTCGTGGTGGCCGCCCCTGCTATGTTTATAATTTGAGAGTTATGGACGATTGCAGACCGCACGGACAGTGCAGCCGTTGAAACGGCGGGTGCTCTTGAAGTTGGTATGTGCTATAAGACGCGGGGTGAAGCGCAGGCAATAGGCATTATCGGGCACGAAAAGGCTTTGGGAAGACCAATAGTAGCCCTCTTGGCCGCCGAGCATGTGTCTGGAGCCTGTATAGATGCCAGCCGCAGGCAGGAAGATGGAATTGCCATTAGGGCCTGTGACACGGTAGCCCGGATTGGGGTCATCTTCTACCCAATCCCACTGGCATTCCCTGGTCAGCTCCATCAGTTCATCGTAGAGAGGAGTACGCCAGCTGCTGCCCATCATCACGGTTGCCACGTCATCATCCGGTTCAAGAACGGTCTTGCCGTCGGGCACAGTGAGGACCTCGTCAGGATTATAGGCGTAGTATTTGGTTGGTGAGCAGAAATCGCCGGTACAGAAGCGGTAGTTTGACATGAGATACTCACTCTTGGGTTCCAGTTCCCCCCACGATACAAAGATGCCGGGAGAGCCAGGGCTGTCGGCTCCGACGTTGCGGTCAGCCCATAAGACACTGAGCCCCAGGTCAACCGCATGCTGTGCATACATGAGGTGTGCCAGCAGCAGGGATAAGACGGAAGAAAGGATACGTTTCATCTGACAAATGTTTTTTTGTTGCCCTGAATGTACAGGCCTTTGGAGTTTAAGTAAGGATATTGGCCTACATACCGGCCCTGCATGTCATAGACGGGGTTAGAGGCATCATCCTGAACCGGGCTGATGACGCCGGTGATGTATGGCGTAAGCAGTTCATCAAGACGCTGGCGGTTGGCACTGTACCATTGGACCATATAATCAGCCTCATCACGGGCGGTCTCTCCAAGTGTGACAGGGTTGTAGTTCCATGTGTCACGCTCATTCTGCCACGCCCCGGTACTATCAAACAAATCAGCGTAACCGTAGATGAGCTCTGATACGTTATTGACTGACAACACTCCGTCACGCAGCTGCGCCCACCTGTTGGCAAGCGCCGTGACAAAGCCCAGGTCGGGGTTCTGCAACAGCCGCCTGAACGGAATGACCTTGCTCCAGTTGGACTGGCCCATAAGCGTGTTGACATCAATGAGCGGAACACCGCAATAGGTTGCGCCGAAGCTGTGGTCCATATCCCATGGGGTGATGATGAAGCGTTGTGCGGCGGTGAAGTCCTGCAGGCTGAGATAGCTGTTCTTATAGCCCATATCGGCCACGCCTGCCACAAGGGTAAGCAGATACAGGTCAACCAGGTTATCCCAATAGAAGTGCTGACGGACCAGGTCCGGATAATCTTGATCAGGGGTGGTGTCCCATGGGACATCCATGAGCTGACACAAGGGGTCCCACACATGGGCAGGATATTGATTGGGATATTTGACCTCCCAGGCGTTCCATGAGCTGTCGCCTGATTGAGGCTGGGTGCCATCAGTCTTAAGGAAGCTGCCGCTACCGAATGACTTGCACTTGTAGATGACACCCCTTACCTGTGAGTCTTTAGTCTTCTTGACTCCAAGCAGCTTGCGGTTAACACGGTCTGTCATGCAGTAAAGACCGCTGTAGCGGCCATCGGTCCACACCTGCACGTATGTGCCGGTTATGCCGTGACGGCCATCCGTTTCTGTGGCATACGGCAGGCGCGAGTAGCTGTTGAACAGTTCCATGGCTATGCGGTTGCGTATATGAGAACGGTCAACACTGGCTGCATCAAGATTGATCTTGCTGTCTGTACGCCCAAGTCCAGGCAGGAGGACATCACGCTCTGAATCAGTTTCATCATTGATGAAGGCTATCTTCATGGATTTCTTGTCATACAGTATAGAGGTTGAGCCGCGCCAGGTTACTAGGCAACGGTACCGGTCACGTGTGTCACTGACAGTGTCACGGATTGTGAAGGTGGCTGTGACAGGGCTGTCGGCATTGATGGTTCCGCTTATGTTGTCAAGGAAGACCTGATGCAGCGCCATGCCTGCTGATGTGCCGGACTGCGCCTGTATGCGATGCAGGCCCCAGGGGAGGATAAAACAAGCGAACAGGGGCATCAGTCTGATATATTTCATATTCTACAATATTGTGACAGACTTTTAATAACCCAAAGATAGGGATTTTTGTGAAAAGGAAAGGCGTTAGTGAGGTAATCTTTGCCAATTGTTTCTATATCCTGTAAGCTCATCTATCAGAAGGTAGCGGATGTGGGCACACAGTGGGGACTGTCCCTTTTGTGACGCAAAGGGGTCGTTTAATAATGCGTCAAAATGACGCAAAGGGAAACGACCCCAATGCGTCGTTTTAAAGTCTGCTCTTAAAGTCAGCGTAGGTGAATGACTTGAGGAGGGTGTAGTTAGAGCCCTGCTTGAGGTAGATTGCGGGCAGGGGCATACCGTTGAAGGTGTTGTTCTTGACCATGGAGTAGATGGCCATATCCTCAAATATCAGGGTCTGGCCTTCTTTTAATGGGGCATCAAAGCTGTACTCCCCTATTATATCGCCCGATAAGCATGTGGGGCCTCCCAGACGATAGGTGTATACTTTCTCTTCAGGCAGTCCGCTATCGCGCAAAGGGGGCCGATACGGCATCTCCAGCACATCGGGCATGTGGCAGGCGGCCGATGTATCAAGGATTGCGATATCCATTGCTCCTGCGTGATGCTGGACCTCAAGTACCTGAGTGTGCAGATAACCGGCGTTGAGGGCTATTGCCTCACCGGGCTCCAGATAGACCGTAAGGCCGTAACCCTTAGACATACGCTCGATGCAGCGCTCCAAGCGCAGGATATCATAATCGGCGCGGGTAATGTGATGTCCGCCGCCAAAGTTTACCCATTTCATTTGCGGCAGCCACTCACGGAACTGCTCCTCAAAACCGCTCAGAGTTATTTCCAGATCATCGGAGTTCTGCTCGCAGAGAGTATGGAAATGGAGGCCATCAAGCAAAGAAAGCAACTCAGCAGGTACATCAAGGAACTCCGCCAAAGTTACACCCAACCTACTCCCGGGAGCGCAAGGATCATAGATTGCATGCTCGGCCGGTTGGGTTGAAATCTGCGGATTGATACGCAAACCCACCTGCAGACCTGCATCCTTGGCCCTACGGCCAAACAGTTCTAACTGACGTATGGAATTGAAAACGATATGGTCGCAGATAGAAAGAATCTCCGGCATATCCTCCTCACGGAACGCAGGAGAAAATATGTGATTCTCACGCCCTGGCATCTCCTCATGGCACAGGCGGGCCTCAAAGATCCCGCTTGCTGTAGCGCCACAGAGATATTGTGATATAAGCGGATAGACGGCATAGCAACTGAACGCCTTCTGCGCCAGCAGGATTCGGCATCCGGTTCGGTCCATTACGCCGCGCAGCACCTTGAGGTTCTCCTCCAGACGGTCGCGGTCAATTACGTAACACGGGGTATGCAGCTGCTCTGCGTGCATCGGGCCAAAAAATCAATCAACAAGTACAGGATTCTCATCCACAACCCAAGGCAGACCCCACTTGTTCAGGGCCTCCATGTATGGATCGGGATCAAACTCCTCAACGTTGAACACGCCTGCACCCTTCCATGTGCCGGTCATAACCATTGCGGTACCGATCATTGCAGGAACACCTGTGGTGTACGAAATAGCCTGTGATCCCAGCTCCTTGTAGCACTCCTGATGGTCGCAAACGTTGTATATCTTTATGCTGCGCTTCTTGCCGTCCTTGGTGCCGGTATAGATGCAGCCGATGTTGGTCTTGCCTACTGTGCGCGGACCCAGTGATGCAGGATCGGGCAGCAGAGCCTTGAGGAACTGGATGGGAACAATCTCCTTACCCTCAAACATAACGGGATCGGTGCGGAGCATACCTACGTTCTCAAGACACTTCATGTGAGTAAGGTAGCTTTGGCCGAATGTCATGAAGAAACGGATTCTCTTTACGCCGGGGATATTCTTGGCGAGTGACTCAATCTCCTCATGATGAAGCAGATACATATCCTTCATGCCTACCTGCTCAAAGTTGTACTCGCGCTTTATCTCCATTGGCTTGGTCTCTACCCAGTGGCCGTTCTCCCAGTATGAACCGTTGGCCGATACCTCCCTGAGGTTGATCTCGGGGTTGAAGTTGGTTGCAAAGGGATAACCGTGGTCACCGCCGTTGCAGTCCAGGATGTCGATGGTGTCTATCTGATCAAAATAGTGCTTGAGGGCATATGCTGTGAATACGCTGGTTACGCCCGGATCAAAGCCTGTGCCCAGTATTCCCATGATGCCGGCGTCCTGGAAACGCTTCTGATAGGCCCACTGCCATGAGTAGTCAAAATAGGCGGTAAAGCCTTGCTCCTTGCAGCGCTTCTCATATATCTTGCGCCACTCGGGATCCTCGGTATCCTCGGGCTCGTAGTTTGCTGAATCAACGTAATGTACGCCGCATGCCAGGCAGGCGTCCATGATGGTCAGGTCCTGATACGGCAGGGCCAGGTTCAGTACTACATCGGGCTTGACGCTCTTGATCAGCGCAATCAGTTCATCTACGCTGTCGGCGTTTACCTTTGCTGTGGTTATCTTGGAGCGGCTCTTGCCTTGGGCCTCAATCTTCTTCTTGAGGTCATCACACTTGCTTACAGTACGGCTTGCAATGCAAATCTCGTTGAACACTGCGTCGTTTTGGGCGCATTTCTGGATTGCTACTTGGGCTACTCCTCCGCAGCCTATTACTAATACCTTTCCCATATTTCTTTTTTTGTAATTTCTTCTAACCCCGCTAATTTTTTCATTAGGGGGTTACCGGACTACGCGCTTCGCGCTATCCCTCCCACTCCTTCGGAGCGGGCCCCTCCCTCTGACGCGCCGAGGGTGGCGACGGTCCTGTAACCCCCTAATGAAAAAATTAGCTAAATCATATCTTGATGCTTAAGAGCAATTCTCTAATTATCTTGCAGGCTGCTGCTGTTGAGGCTCCAGTTTGATCGTAAGGTGGACAGAGTTCGTTAACGTCCAAGCCTACGATATTGCAACCATCACATACAGTCTTAATTGCTTCTATCAATTGCATGAATGTTACGCCACCGTACTCGGGGGTGCCGGTGCCGGGGAACACTGAGGGATCCATTACGTCAAGGTCTATAGTAAAGTACACGGGCACCTGACCCAAAGCAGCGACAGTTTCCTTAAGACCGTCAAAACTGAAGGGATGCAGGTCGGTGTGACCTTGGCGGGCCCATTGCCACTCGGCACGCTCGCCGGAGCGGATTCCGAACTGGTGGATGCGGTTGTCACCAACCAGGTCGTGGCAGCGGCGGATTACGCAGGCGTGTGAGAGCTTTACATCAAGGTAGTCGTCACGCAGGTCTGTGTGGGCGTCAAAGTGGATTATGTGCACGTTGGGGTATTTCTTGAATACCTCACGGAAGGCTCCTAGGGTTACAAGATGCTCACCTCCTATCATGAAGGGGATCTTGCCATCGGCAAGGATGGTGGCAGTGCGCTCCGATATCTGATTCAGAGCTTTATCGGCGCTGCCGATGCAGAGCTCTATGTCGCCGCTGTCAAATACGCTGATATCCTCAAGGTCACGGTCCAGCCATGGGCTGTAGGTCTCCAGGCCGAATGATTCTGAGCGGATGGCGTGCGGGGCAAACCTTGTGCCGGGACGGAATGACGTGGTGGAATCAAATGGTGCACCGAACAATACTATGCGGGCATCAGCATAATCGGCATCACAGCCTATGAATGTCTCAACGTTCCTGTTCAACATCAGTCCTTTATTCTTTCCACATCAGCAAGCATGCGCTCCACGTATGCAGGGAGTGCAAAGCAGCCTTTGTGCAGGTTTGTAGTGTAGTAGTTGGTCTTAATGCCCAGTTTGTTCCAGGCATCGGCATCCAGATCCAGAACCGGACGGTACTTCTTGGATGCGAATCCAAAGAGCCAGTAACCGGAAGGATATGTGGGTATGTGTGCCTGATATACACGGCTTATTGGGAATCGGTTCACGATACGCATGTGAGCCTTCTGGGTCTCCAAGCGATCCTCCTCATAGAAGGGACTCTGATGCTGGTTCACCATGATGCCATCGGCCTTGAGTGCCTTGTAGCAGCTGCCGTAGAACTCGCGGGTGAGCAAACTCTCGCCAGGACCATAGAATCCGGCTGAGTCAACCACAATCACGTCATACTCATTCTCTATATGGCGGATGTAGCGCAGGGCATTCTCAGTGTAGATGGTCACGCGGGGATCATCAAGTGACTCTGCCATCTCAGGGAAATACTCACGGCATGCCTGAACCACGCCCTCATTGATCTCAATCAGGTCAATCTGCTGGATGGACTTGTATTTGAGCAGCTCACGTACCACACCTCCGTCACCGGAACCGAATACCAGAATCTTCTGGGCTGTGGGATGAACGGCCATAGGTATGTGTGACAGCATCTCATCATAGATGAACTCATCTCTTTGGGTAAAGATGATGTAGCCGTCAACAGCCAGGAACCGGCCAAACTCGGGTGACTCAAAGATATCAACCCTACCCAGGTCATTCTCTGAAGTATAAAGGTGCTTATCGACCTTTACTGAGAACTTTACGTTTGGAGTATGAAACTCAGAAAACCAAAATTCCATTGCCCTTGAGAATCAATATGTTGTACTTTCCTTAATCACATTCAGACGCTCTACCTTCTCATCCTCGGGACCGGTCAGCTGACAGCCCTTTTCTTTTGCGTAGAGTATGTAGTCAATTATTTCCTGCGTGATACGCTCACCCGGGGCCAGGATAGGAATTCCGGGAGGATAGCACATCACAAATTCCGTACAGATACGTCCATTGGTCTCGCGGATGGGAATCATCTCCTCCTTGGGAGCATAGAAAGCCTCCTGCGGAGTCATCACGACCGATGGGTTGATGTACTCATGATCAAACAGGCCGGAACGGTCGCGGCTGTAACGGCGCTTCACGTCAACCAGTGCGCTTACTAAGCGTTCAACCTCACGCATGCGATCACCTATCGATATGTAAGCCAACACGTTACCCATATCACCCAGCTCCAACTGGATGTCATACTCGTCACGCAGCAGGTCATAAACCTCAATTCCTGCAAGGCCGATATCCAAAGTATAGACAGTCAGTTTTGTGGGGTCAAAATCAAATACGCTGTCTCCGTTAATCAGCTCCTTGCCGTAAGCGTAGTAGCCGCCAATCTTGTTAATTTCGGTGCGGGCGTAATTGGCAATGCGCATAACCTCGGCAAACAGTTCCTTGCCGCGCAGGGCCAGGTTACGGCGTGAAATATCAAGACTTGAAATAAGCAGATACGATGCGCTTGTGGTCTGCGTAAGATTTATCACCTGACGTACATAACCGGCGCTCACATTAGGACCGGTAAGCAGGAACGAGCTCTGCGTAAGACTACCGCCCGACTTATGCATTGAAACCGATGACATATCGGCCCCAGCAGCCATAGCGGTCAAAGGCATGTCCTCACCAAAGTAGAAGTGTGTTCCGTGAGCCTCGTCCACCAGCACCATCATGCCGTGCTCGTGAGCCAGCTCAACAATCTTTTTAAGGTTGGAGCAAATTCCGTAGTAAGTGGGGTTGTTCACCAGGATGGCCTTTGCCTCGGGGTTCTCCTCGATGGCGCGCTCCACCTGTGATATCTTCATGCCCAGGGCTATACCCAGGCGGCTGTCTGTATCGGGATTAACGTAAATGGGAGTTGCGCCGTTTACAACCAGAGCGTTAATCACGCTGCGGTGCACGTTACGCGGCAGGATTATCTTCTCGCCGCTCTTGCAGGCGGTCAGCACCATAGTCTGTACGGCCGATGTAGTACCACCCACCATAAGGAATGCGTGTGCGGCACCGAATGCCTCGGCAGCCAGTTCTTCGGCCTCTTTGATAACTGAAATGGGATGACAGAGATTGTCAAGGGGTTTCATTGAGTTCACATCCAACTCAACGCACTGCTTACCAAGCAGAGCAACAAGTTCGGGGTTTCCCCTACCTCTTTTGTGACCGGGTACATCGAAAGGTACCACTCTGTTCCTGCGGAACTCCTGCAGAGCCTCATAAACGGGAGCTTTTCGCTGATCCATCTACTCAAAAACGTTTTAAAAAGTTCAACCATCCTGCCTTTTTCCATCCTTTCTGTTGAGGGGACAAAAAAAAGACATAAACAATAAAACCTCTCTTGTTTACGTCTTCGGTACGCCGGCAGTAAGGCCTTTGTACTTTCAAATCAGAGTCTATATAGTAAACAAATACTTTTACTACTCTTCTTATTGACCGTTTTCCAAGTCGGGCGGTTATAAAGTAACCAACTTTAAAAAAAGGGGTACGTTACCGTACACAATGTGCGTTATGCGCACAACTCAATAATAGGAAAACTCTGATTCAATCCATTCTGCTTTCCTGACTGCAAAGGTACACCTTTTTTATTACCCCCCAACCTTTTTATAAAATAATTGAGAATTGAAAATTGAAAATTGAGAATTAACGCAGGTACAAGCGTATTGGAGCGAACGAGGCGACGAGTGAGACCGCGATCCCGGAGGGTCGCCAAGCTCCCAGAGGGAGCGCTTTCGCGTAGCGAAATAAAATGAGGTTTACCGAATCCTTTCATCCCGACAGGAAACTTTTCCAAAATCAGATAGGATAGCAAAAAAAGAAACAGCAGCTGAATGAGCCACTGTTTCATTGTCGGGATGAAAGGATTCGAACCTTCGACCACCTGGTCCCAAACCAGGCATTCTAACCGGACTGAACTACATCCCGAAAGCCTTTCTTTCCTGAAAAGCGGCACAAAGGTACACTTTTCAGACAGAATCAGCAAATTATTTCAAAATTTCTAAAGCCTTGAAGCACTTTACAAGCTTATCGATGGCAAAATCCACCTGCTCCTTTGTGTGGGTAGCCATCAGTGAGAATCTGATAAGCGTATCATCAGGTGAACAGGCCGGCGGAACAACCGGATTCACGAATACGCCCTCATCAAACAGCATCTTGGTTACGGTAAAGGTCTTCACCATATCCCTTATGTACAATGGAATGATCGGGGTCGATGTCTTGCCTATCTCAAATCCAAGCTGACGGAAACTGTTCAGTGCATAATCAGTAAGTTTCCACAGGTGCTCTATACGCTCCGGCTCGTTTTTCATAATCTGCAGGGCTGCACGTGCGGCTGCTGTAGCGGCCGGGGTATTGCTGGCGCTGAAGATATATGCACGTGAATGGTGACGTACAAAGTTTATTATGTCTTTGTCTGCAGCAATGAAACCGCCTATTGCAGCCAGTGACTTGCTGAAGGTACCCATTATTATCTCAACCTGATCCGTCAGGCCGTAATGGTTGCAGACTCCACGTCCGTGATCACCCAAAACGCCCAGTCCATGAGCCTCATCCACCATTATAGCGCAATTATACTTGTCCTTGAGAGCCACTATGCCCGGCAGGTCTGCCAAATCACCCTCCATGCTGAATACGCCATCTACCACCACGAGCTTGAGCGAATCCGGCTCACAACGCTGCAGCGTCTTCTCGAGCGATGCCATATCATTGTGTCTGAACTTGAGCGGTTTGGCAAATGAAAGACGCCTGCCGTCCACAATAGAAGCATGATCCAACTCATCACATACCACATAATCATCCTTACCCATGAGACATGAGATAGTACCCAGGTTTGACTGGAAACCGGTTGAGTATATGATAGCCTCCTCCTTACCAACAAATTCTGCCAGTTCAGCCTCAAACTCCTTGTGAAGGTCAAGCGTGCCGTTAAGATAACGTGAACCGGCACAACCTGTACCGTATTTCTTGACGGCCTCAACGGCAGCCTCTATTACCTTAGGATGGTTGGTAAGTCCCAGATAGGAGTTGGAGCCAAACATCAGAACCTTGCGGCCCTCCATGGTAACTTCTGTGTCCTGTTTACTTGAAATACATTTGTGGTACGGGTAAATATTGCGCGCCATAGCTATCTGAGGCAGAGTATATTTGGCGCATCTTTCGCTTAGTTTGTTCATAACGGCGCAAAATTAGTTATTTTTACCTATCTTCGCATCTGTAATAGCGCCTTTTATTTATAATGAGTTCAAAAAGAAAAATTGTGTTTGTATATAACCCCATTTCAGGAGGTCGCAGGCTGATACCTGTGGTCCCCATCATTGAGAGGTTTACAAACCGTGATCTATACGATTTTGAAATTGTTTCTACTGATCATAAAGGGCACTCCACAGAACTTGCGCGCCAGTATGCCGCTAAAAACTATGATGCCGTCATTGCCGTGGGAGGTGACGGAACAGTAAATGAGGTGGGCTGCGGTCTTATAGGGACAGACACTGCGCTCGGTATTATCCCATGCGGTTCAGGCAACGGACTGGCACGTCACTTAGGCATACCCATCGACCCATATAAAGCAGTAAAATGGTTAAACAAATCAAGGTTCACTGAGATTGACTACGGGATGATGGAGAACCAACCGTTTTTCTGTACTTGCGGTGTAGGTTTCGATGCCAAGGTAAGTGACGCCTTCTCCAAGTCAAGCTCACGTGGCATACTGACCTATTTGGAGAGCATCATGAAGGAGATTGCCACCTATCACAATGAGACCTACAAGCTTTCATTCGACAATTCAAGTGAGACATTTGAGGCATTCTTCATAACCTGCGCCAATGCTGACCAATGGGGCAACAACGCATACATAGCCCCCACAGCATCACTTCAGGACGGACTTTTGGATGTAATAGCCGCCCATCCGTTCACCGTGATTGACGCACCGCTCATAGCTTTCCAGCTGTTCAACAGGCTCATTGACAAGAACCCTAAAGTTGATGTGCGCAAGTGCAGCAGGGTTACCATAACACGTGACTCGGAAGGTCCGGCCCATTTTGACGGAGAACCGGTAATGATGGGTAAGGTAATACACATTGAGCTGGTATCGGGAGGGCTTAAGGTCCTCATCCCCGACAAGCATCACGGCATCTGATATTTAAGGTAAAAATCCTTTACAAGCGCTATATACTCCGGCGTCTCCTCGCCATCAGTTCCGCACATCTCCAAAACACAGATATCCAATGTGGGGCAATGCCTGCCGAAAGCCACGAGTGAACGCTTGGGCGTTTTGCCTGCCACTGTTACCACATCTGTCCTACGGCACATCTCAAGTCCGTTAGCAACAGCACATTTGGCAAACGTCTCAACAGAATCATAAGGCAGCACCAGACAAAGCAATCCGTCATCAGCCAGCAGCCTGGCAGCAGATGCAGCCAGCGTCTCATAGCTCAAGGAATCATTATGCCGGGCAGTGTTACGTCCTGAATCAGGACAACGCAGCGAATCGCGGAAATAAGGCGGATTGCACACTATCCGGTCATACTTGACGCCTGTAAAATCTGCAATATCAGTATGCTCAACCGCAATCCTGTCCGCCCAAGGTGAATTGGCGGCATTCATTCCTGCCTGCTCGGCCGCAGCGGCATCGATTTCAACGGCAGTCACGCTGCCTGCACCACGCTGAGCGGCCATAAGCGCTATCAGGCCCGTACCGGTGCCGATGTCAAGCACGCTTAAACCCGCACTTATGGGAAACCAGGCACCAAGCAGGACACCGTCAGTGCCCACCTTCATGGAACATCTCTCCTGCTCTATGCTGAATTGCCTGAATCTGAACCAGCTGTTTGACATCGGACAAATAACTTTTACCGGCACAAAAGTACTTTTTTTGTTTTATTCAGAGGTTTTGACGGCACAAATAGCTGTTCCTTGCGCGCGTTTTATTACTTTTGCAGATTATTTGCAGAATTATATATGTGGACTAAGAAACACTCTGAAGAATCTTTTGACGAATCCAACCCCTCATTCTCAATGATTGCTGATTTTGACGGCAATGAGAACGGCCTTTTTGAATCGGATCTGGATGAAGTAGTGCCTGTGCTCCCTCTCAGGAACATGGTGCTGTTCCCTACCGTCGTTATGCCGGTCACCGTTGGGCGGAAATCGTCACTCAAACTGATACAAAACGCCTCTGCTGAAAGCAAGCAGATAGCGGTTTTCTGCCAGAAAGACCCTGATACTGAGAATCCAGGCTTGAATGACCTCTACAACACAGGTGTGTTGGCCAAGGTGATCCGCGTGTTCGATATGCCCGACCAGACCACCACAGTGGTACTGCAGGGTATGCAGCGCATCAAGCTTAGAAGCATAATTGATGACAATCCTTATCTGATAGGTACCGCTGAGCTTTTCCCGGAGGTACTGCCCCCCACCCGCAGTAAGGAGTTCAAGGCTATCGTTGATTCATGCAAGGATGCCGCAATAAAGTATGTAAAGCTGTCTGACAACATTCAGCCCGATGCCGCATTCGCACTCAAGAACATCTCCAACGGACTGTTCCTGATAAACTTCATATGCGCCAACCTGCCCTTTGACATAAAGGAGAAGGCACGTCTGCTGCGTGAGGGAACCTGCTCCAGCCGTGCGCTGAGCCTACTCTCTCTGCTCAACCGTGAGATACAGCTGGCAGAACTCAAGATGAGCATACAGCGCCGCACCCATGAGGATATTGACAAGCAGCAGAAAGAGTATTTCCTGCAGCAGGAGCTTAAGAACATCCAGGATGAGCTGGGCGGAAGCGTCCAGGACCAGGATATTGAAGAGATGCGCCTCAAGGCCGGCCAGAAGAAATGGAGCGATGAGGTACGCAAGATTTTTGAGAAGGAGCTGGTCAAGCTGGAACGCACCAACTCCCAGTCACCTGACTACAACGTACAGCTTTCTTATCTGCAGACTGTACTGAGCCTGCCCTGGGGTGAGTTCACCAAGGACAACCTCGATATGGACAATGCCCGCAAGGCCCTTGACAAGGACCACTACGGACTGGAGAAAGTAAAGGAGCGTATCCTGGAGCATCTGGCCGTGATGAAGCTGCGCGGTGATTTCAAATCACCCATCCTGTGCCTCTACGGCCCTCCCGGAGTTGGTAAGACATCACTGGGACTCTCCATTGCCAACGCCCTCAAACGCAAGTACGTGCGTATATCACTGGGCGGTCTGCATGATGAGGCTGAGATCCGCGGACACCGCAAGACCTATATCGGCGCAATGCCTGGCCGTATCATCAAGGGACTGGCCAAAGCCGGTTCATCCAATCCCGTGTTCATTCTCGATGAGATTGACAAGGTGAGCCAGATGACCACACAGGGTGATCCCTCATCGGCCATGCTTGAGGTACTGGATCCAGAGCAGAACATAGCATTCCATGACAACTATCTGGATATTGACTATGACTTGTCAAAGGTTATGTTCATAGCTACAGCAAACAACATCAATACAATACCTGCTCCCCTGCTGGACCGTATGGAGCTGATTGAGGTGAGCGGATACATCACTGAGGAGAAGATTGAGATTGCCAAGCGCCACCTCATACCAAAGGAGATGGAGGCAAACGGCCTTAAGAAAGGCAGCCTGAACATTACCAAGCCCGCCATTGAGGCTATCATTGAGAGTTACACCCGTGAATCGGGCGTACGTGAACTGGACAAGAAGATCGGCAAGATTTGCCGTAAGACCGCTTGCAAGTATGCCAATGACGCTGATTTCGGCAAGATGACGGTGAAGCCGGCCGACCTCAAGGAACTGCTTGGCACCAAGCCCTACTCCCGTGACAAGTATCAGGGCAATGACTACGCCGGTGTGGTGACAGGCCTGGCCTGGACAGCCGTAGGCGGTGAGATACTGTTCGTTGAGACCAGCCTGAGCCGAGGCAAGGAGGGCAAGCTTACCCTTACAGGTAATCTGGGTGATGTGATGAAGGAGTCAGCCATGCTGGCTATGGAGTACATCCGCGCCCACGCCAAACTGCTTGATCTGGATCCGGCCGTATTCAACTCATGGAACGTACATATCCATGTGCCTGAGGGTGCAATACCAAAAGATGGCCCATCGGCCGGCATAACAATGGCAACGTCTATTGCATCGGCCTTTACCCAGCGTAAGGTGCGCGCCAACCTGGCTATGACCGGTGAGATAACGCTTCGCGGCAAGGTTCTGCCCGTAGGCGGTATACGTGAGAAGATACTGGCCGCCAAACGTGCCGGAATAACCGATATAATCCTCTGCGCCGAGAACAAGCGTGACATAGAGGAGATCCCGGCCGAATATCTGAGCGGCGTGGAGTTCCACTACGTAAACAACATAAGTGAAGTGTGGAAGATAGCCCTTCTTGATGAGAAGGTGGCCGATGCCCAGGAGATAGTCCCCATTCAGCAACCTGAAAAACAATAAGGCATTGAAAGGATTGACATTTGAACTTCAGCATACTGACGGCACCAGCCACGCCAGGGCCGGCAAGATCACGACCGGACATGGTGTGATTGAAACCCCCATCTTCATGCCCGTGGGCACGGTGGGGTCTGTCAAGGCCGTACAGGTGCCTGAACTCAAGAATGACATCAAAGCCCAGATCATACTGGGCAACACATACCATCTCTACCTGCGTCCGGGACTGGATGTCCTTGAGAAAGCAGGCGGACTGCATAAATTCAACAGCGTTGACCTGCCCATGCTCACTGACAGCGGCGGCTTCCAGGTGTTCTCACTGACGGGCCTGCGCAAGATGACTGAGGAGGGTGTAACATTCCAGTCACACATTGACGGCTCACGTCACCTCTTCACCCCTGAGCGCGTCATGGACATTGAGCGCAGCATCGGCGCCGACATAATGATGGCATTCGATGAGTGCTGCCCGGGCGATGCTGACTACAAGTATGCCAAGCAGTCAATGCAGCGCACCCACCGCTGGCTGGACCGTTGCGTGCAGCGTTTCAGTGAGACCGAGCCCAAGTACGGATATCATCAGTCACTCTTTCCTATCGTTCAGGGTTGCGTTTACAAGGACCTGCGCTCTGCATCGGCCGAATATATTGCATCAAAAGGCGCTGAGGGTAATGCCATAGGCGGACTGGCCGTAGGAGAGCCAACAGAGGTCATGTATGAGATGATTGACCTGGTACACGGTATTCTGCCGCAGGACAAGCCGCGTTACCTGATGGGCGTAGGCACCCCTGCCAACATACTTGAAGCCATTGCGCTTGGCGTTGACATGTTTGACTGCGTAATGCCCACCCGCAACGGCCGCAACGCCATGCTGTTCACCAAGGACGGCATCATAAACATACGCAACAAGAAATGGGAGGATGCCTTTGAGCCCATTGAGGCCGATGGTGCATCATACGTGGATACGCTCTACACCAAGGCCTATCTGCACCACCTGTTCAAGGCGCAGGAGTATCTGGCTCTCCAGATTGCCTCCCTGCACAATCTGGCATTCTACCTATGGCTGGTACGTGAGGCCCGCAAGCATATCCTGGCCGATGACTACCACACATGGAAAGATATTATGGTAAAACGTGTAATGCAACGCATATAATCAGATATGGCAAAAACTATCAGACATAGACTACTCAAACGGCTTGACTGGTACATCATCAAGAAGTTCCTGGGCACATACTTCTTTACCATTGCGCTGATTATCATCATTATGGTAGTGTTTGACTATAATGAGCATATAGACAAACTGAACAGGGCCTCTGTACAAGAAATCATATTTGAGTACTATTTGAACTATGTACCGTACTTCATAAACATGTTCAGTCCCCTGTTTGTATTTATCGCCATAATATTCTTCACCTCAAAGCTGGCTGAGAATTCAGAGATAATAGCCATGTTCTCCACAGGTATGAGTTTCAGGCGTATGATGATACCGTACCTGCTCTCCGCAGCCTTTATAGGCGCCATTACACTTTATTTAGGCTCACAGGTCATCCCCAAGGGCAGTATAACCCGATTGAAATTTGAAAACAGGTACGGCTTGAGCCACTACGACCGTGACAACTCCGGTGGAACAACTAATATCCAGCTTGAGGTTGAGGAGGGTGTGATAGCATACATGGAGAGTTATCAGGACCTCAATAAAACCGGTTACAGATTTTCACTTGACAAGTTTGAGGGCAAGAAACTGATGTCACACATGACAGCCCGTAGTGCCACATACGACACCCTCTCTACTGAGAAATATCATTGGAAACTAAAGAACTTCATGATCCGTGACCTGTCAGGCAATATTGAAAGCATCAGCCAAGGTAAT
Organism: uncultured Bacteroidales bacterium; assembly: GCA_902763885.1. Taxonomy (GTDB): domain Bacteria; phylum Bacteroidota; class Bacteroidia; order Bacteroidales; family Bacteroidaceae; genus Colenecus. The sequence continues at coordinate 219,961 of CACWTU010000006.1, forward strand.
GAACTGGACACCATAATACGTTTTGAACCTGCTGATTTCCTGGTAGAAAACGGACAGCAGGAGACTATGTCATCGAAAGAGCTCCGTGAATACATCCAACGCCAGAAGGCCCGCGGATTCGGTAACATACAGGACTTTGAGATTGAGTACCACAAACGCTACGCCATGTCATTTGCGGCATTCATCCTCACCATAATGGGCGTGTCGCTCTCCAGCCGCAAGCGCAAGGGAGGCATGGGGCTCCATCTGGGTATCGGACTGGGACTCAGTTTCGGATACATACTGTTCCAGATAGTCTCATCAAACTTTGCAATAACAGGCTCTATGTCTGCTTTCATGGCTGAATGGTTACCCAATTTCATTTACATACCGATAGCAATATTCCTTTACATAAAAGCACCTAAATAACAAAAGTCGTGAGATTTGACGAGTTTGATTTCCAGCCCGCACTGCTGGACGCGATAGATTCAATGAACTTCAGGGAGTGCACTCCCATCCAGGAGAAAGCCATACCCATACTGCTTGAGGGCCATGACCTTATAGGCATAGCGCAGACCGGCACCGGCAAGACCGCAGCCTATCTGCTCCCTGTCCTGGACAAGCTCTCTGACGGAGGCTATCCTGAGAACGCGGTGAACTGCCTCATCATGGTGCCCACCCGTGAGCTTGCACAACAGATTGACCAGCAGATTGAAGGATTTTCATACTTTACCAACATATCAGGTACCGCCGTCTATGGCGGCAATGACGGCATCCGTTTTGAGCAGGAGAAACGCGGCTTTGCTATGGGGGCCGATATCGTTGTAGCCACTCCCGGCCGTTTGATAAGCCATATCAGCCTGGGTAACATTGATTTGAGCAAGGTATCATTCTTTATCCTTGATGAGGCTGACCGCATGCTTGACATGGGCTTCTATGATGACATAATGCAGATTGTAAAGCAGCTGCCACACAAGCGCCAGAACATGCTCTTTTCTGCCACCATGCCCGATGAGATCCAGCGCATGGCCCGCACCATACTGCACAATCCCGTTGAGGTCAAGCTGGCCGTCTCCAAACCGGCCGACAAGATACTGCAGGCCGCATACGTCTGCTACGAGGCCCAGAAGCTGCCCATCATCCAGAGCCTCTTCAGCAACAACGCTCCCAAGCGCGTCATTGCATTTGCATCATCCAAGCTCAAGGTAAAGGAGATAACCAAATCGTTGCGTCGTCTGGGCCTGAACGTGGGTGAGATGCACTCTGACCTGGCTCAGACAGAGCGTGATGACATAATGCACAAGTTCCGTAACGGACACATCAACATACTGGTAGCTACCGATATCGTATCACGCGGCATTGACATTGACGATATAGACCTGGTCATCAACTTTGACGTCCCCCACGATCCCGAAGACTACGTCCACCGCATAGGCCGCACCGCCCGCGCCGGCGCCGAGGGCTGCGCCATCACATTTGTCAGCCTCGATGACCAACCCAAGTTCCGCCAGATAGAGCGCTTCTTAGGCAAAGACGTCTACAAAGTACCTCTCCCACCCGAGCTGGGTGAAGCACCGGAGTACAAATCCGAATCCCCCAAGCACCATTTCCACAAAGGCAAGAAGCCGTTCTTCAAGCGCAAAAGTAAAAACGTGTAAATGGGGACAGTCCCCTTTTGCACGTTTTGCATCTTTTTTCTACCTTTGTATCATCTGATACCAAGGGGTATTTCACAAGGCTATGGTGTCAGATGGAATACCCTTTGTTATTTAGTACCAATTAGTGTTTAACCTAAAAAATTGTTTGCCTATGGAAAAGATATAGTTCGGTTCTGTAAAAAGTATTAATTCTCGTACTTTTTCCAATAAATCTTTTGTGAGTAATATTAATTTTCGTACTTTTGAAAACGCTAAACATGAAATACAGCGAACTTGAACGGCTTTTGAGAAAAGCTGGGTGCTATGACACAGGCGATCAAATGGCTGGTCATCCAATTTGGTATAGCCCAATAACAGACAGAGAGTTTAAAATGAGTAATCATGGAAGTGAAGAGGTTGCTTCAGGCACACTGAACAAAATCTTGAAACAAGCCGGATTGAAATAATAACAAATAAAGATGTCTAATATGAGAAAAGTAAATGCAATAATAGAACGTGCAAGTGACGGTTCATACAGTATCTACAGTGATGCTGATGATCTGACATATCTGATAACCGGCACCGGCAAGACCGCTGCTGAAGCCAAGAAATGCTTTGAGGATGGCTATGAGGATATGCGCCGCCATTATCAAAAAATTGGCAAGCATTTCACCGAGGTAGAAATGGTGTACAAATATGATATGGCATCGTTCCTGTCATACTATGCCAGTTCTTTCACATTGGCTGGTCTGTCGCGCATCACAGGCATAAATCAGGGACAGCTGTCCCATTACGTTACGGGCAGGAGCGTACCCACACGCAAAACAGTGCAGAAGATGGAAAACGCCATCCACGCCTTTGCAGATGACCTTAAATCAGTGCAGTTCATCTAAAAAAGAGTACCAGGGGCACAAAGGGGACGGTTCTTTTTGTGCCCCTAAAATAAGGCCATTGGGGACAGACCTTAATAAATCACAGGGGCACAAAAAGAACCGTCCCCTTTGTGCCCCTCTGCTCGCTTAGTATTGTTCTTTCTCGTTGGGGAAGTCAGAGTTCTTGACATCCTCCACGTAGTGACCTACCGCGCTGGTGATGGTCTCGTAGAGGTTGGCGTAACGGCGCAGGAACCGGGGGCTGAAATCGTTGTTCATGCCCAGCATGTCGGCGCAGACAAGGACCTGACCGTCAACACCGCCGCCGGCACCGATGCCGATGATGGGTACGTTCACCTCTTTTGCTACGCGCTCGGCAAGCTTGGCGGGGATTTTCTCAAGTACGATTGAGAAGCAGCCTACCTCCTCCAGCTTGTGGGCATCGGAAATGAGTTTCTCAGCCTCGGCCTCCTCCTTGGCGCGTCTCAGCCTCGGCCTCCTCCTTGGCGCGTACGGCATATGTTCCGAACTTATTGATTGATTGGGGCGTCAGGCCCAGATGTCCCATAACAGGAATACCTATTTCTATTAAATGACGCACCTGAGGCAGGATCTCCTCGCCACCTTCAAGTTTAAGGGCATCGGCATGAGAGACCTTCATTATCTTGATGGCGTTGGTTACGGCCTCGGAATCGTTGATCTGATATGTACCGAACGGCATGTCAACCACCACGAGGGCGCGCTGAACGCCGCGTACTACTGACTTGGCGTGATATATCATCTGGTCAAGCGTGATAGGCAGAGTGGTCTGGTTTCCGGCCATAACGTTTGATGCCGAGTCACCCACCAGAATAACGTCAATGCCGGCGCTATCAACCATCTTGGCCATAGTGTAATCATACGCTGTAAGCATTGCAATCTTCTCGCCACGCTGTTTCATCTCCCTGAGACGCTGTGTGGTCACTTTTCTCTTGTCCTCAGTAATATATCCCATAATGTCATATATGTAAATTGGACCGCGAAGATAATGCTTTTCTGAAAGGGATTTACTATTTTTGGGTAGTTTATACTCCAAATGGATAACAAATCGCACTTTACTGTGTATAAAGCGTCGGCCGGATCAGGTAAAACGTTCCGTCTGGCCGTACAATATATCACCATGCTCATCCGCGAGCCTGAGAGCTACCGTCATATCCTGGCGGTAACTTTTACCAACAAGGCCACAGCTGAGATGAAACAGCGCATCCTGTCGCAGCTCTACGGCATCGGCCACAGCCTGCCCGGTTCCGCAAATTATTATGCTGAGGTCAAGAAGGCCGTTTCATACAACGAGCAGACCATACGCCACAACGCCCTGCTGGCACTTGACATGATACTCCAGGATTACGGCCGATTCCGCGTGGAGACCATTGACAGCTTCTTCCAGACCGTACTGCGCAGCCTGGCCCGTGAGCTGCACATAGGTGCGAACCTTTCCCTTGAGCTGGATACCGAACTGGTCATTGATGAGGCTGTAGATTCATTTCTGGCTGGCATAGAACAGGGCTCAAATGATAAGCGTAACGTGATGGAGTTCGTTGAGAACAATATTGACAATGACAAGAACTGGTCAATTGACATCACGCTCAAGAAATTCGCCCAGGAGCTGTTCCGCGAGATATTCATGGAGCGTGGCGATGAACTCAGGAAGATTCTCTCTAAGCCCGATGCCATATCGGACTACAAGCAGAACCTAACCGCTGCACGTGACTCCGTCCTGCCCGCTTTAATTGAGAAGGTAAAAACCATAGGTGCAGAGATTGAATCAGCGCTTTCCAATGAAGGATTAGGCATTGAAGGCCTCTCCTCAAACCCCGGCAAGGTGGTGGTAAAAATAATCAACGCCACAATCCTTGACTCAGACCTGGGCGCCACGTTCTCCAAATGCATCCAATATCCTGACAGTTTCTTCCGCAAGAAGGACCTTGAGGACAACCCGGGGTATTCAACTTTTGCTGAAGTGCAACTGGCACCACGCTTTGAACAGGTTGAGGAACTGCACGCTGAGTACACCCGGCTAAAGAACACTTATGATGCCGCCCTCCAATACGTTCATGAGTTGAGCCTGCTGCTGGGCATACGTGCTGAGATTGACCGCCAAAGCCAGGAGCAGAGCCGTTTCATTCTGGCCGATACCCCCCAGCTGCTCAGCAAGTTATCAGGCAGTGACACATCATTCGTATATGAAAAGACCGGCAGTTTCATTGAGCACCTCATGATTGATGAGTTCCAGGACACCTCACGCCTGCAATGGGGCAACCTCTACCTGCTGCTGTGGGAGTGCCTGGCCAACGGCAAGGACTGCCTTGTGGTAGGTGATGTCAAGCAATCCATCTACCGCTGGCGCAACAGTGACTGGAACATTCTCAACTCCATCATGGAAGAGAAACTTGCCACCTATAGCCCGCAGGTGATAGCTATGGAGAGCAATTTCCGCAGCCAACGCAACATCATCGATTTCAACAACAGGCTGTTCCCCAAGGCCGTTGAGATGCTCGCCATGAACTACAACGCCGAGACCGGCACTGACTACCCCGCCCTAAGCCAGGCATACAGCACCGTTGAGCAGCGTAGTTCCAAGGCCGATGACAAAGGCTACGTGTACATCCGCATAGATACAAAAACCGATAAAAGCGCCGACTCTGCCGATAAGATTTTCTTACAGATTGAAGAGCAACTGGACCGTCTGACCGCCGCCGGAGTAAGACAGACAGACATAGCCATACTCTGCCGCAAAGGCCGCCATATAACCGATATCGCCGAGTGGTTTGCCGCAAACCGCCCGGACTACAAGATGATCTCAAGTGAGGCGTTCCAGTTAGGCTCATCGGCATCGGTAAGGATACTCATAAACGCACTTAAATGGCTCACTGACAGCACTGACCGCATAGCGCTGGCACAACTGGTATGGGAACGCGAGTGCAACATCACCAAATCAGGAGAACCCTTTGACCGGCTCATGGCGCAAGGCCTTGAGAACTGCCTACCCGCCCCCTTCACAGGTAGCCTGGAGTCATTGAGACACCTGCCTTTATATGAACTCACTGAGAAGCTGTACACCATACTGGAACTTGACCGCATACCCGGGCAGGAGCAGTATGTGATGTCATTCTTTGACACGCTTTGCCAGTGGATGAGCCATAATCCCGGCGAGCCATCGGCCTTCCTGACTGAGTGGGATGAGAAACTCTGCACAAACTCCATCCCCGCGACCGATGCCAACGGCATACGCCTGCTCACCATCCACAAGTCAAAAGGCCTGGAGTTCCACACCGTCATAGTGCCCTACTGCAACTGGAATGTCATTGAGTACCAAAGCGGTTTCAAGGACGAGCGCATTTGGGTAAACCCTCAAACGGAACCGTTCAGCACCATACCCCTCTTGCCGGTAGGTTTCAGCCAGAAACTCAAGAACTCTGACTTCAATGCAGAATACCGGCAGGAAGCAGGATTGCAGACCGTTGATAACCTCAACCTGCTGTACGTAGCCCTGACCCGTGCCGTAAGCAACCTCATTGTGCTCAGCTCAAAGACCAAGGGAACATCCATTGCAGACACTCTCATCTATGCCCTGTCATCAGAATTCGGTTGTCAGCCTGATGAGAAAGAATCTTACATTTATGAGAACGGGCAGATATTGCCTCATACAGAAAAGGCAAACGTCTCAGATGACAACCCGTTTGACTGCAAGCCCACCCCACAGGAACTGAGCCTGCACTCCTACCCCATAAACGCCCGCTTCCGCCAATCGGGAGAATCCACCCGATTCATCCATTCCACCGATGACCCCGATGACCGGCAGGAGGAGTACATTGAGACCGGCCGGCTCATGCACAGCATCTTTGCCACCATCCGCACAGAGGCCGATATAGACCCGCAAATTGACAGCATGCTAAGCCAAGGTCTGATAGAGACCACCAGCAAGGCCGATGATATCCGCAAGATGATACACCGCCACATTGAGGCATCGGGCGTACAATCCTGGTTTGACGGCTCCTACACCCTCTTTAACGAGACATCAATCATCTACCGTGACGGAGGCAAACTCCAGACCCGCCGCCCCGACCGCGTAATGATAAAGCCCGATGGCCGCGCCGTCATAGTGGATTTCAAGTTCGGCCGCGAGAAAGAAGAATACATGCATCAGGTACAGGAGTACATGGACCTGCTGCGCAAGATGGGCTACGCCCAGGTAGAGGGATACATTTGGTACGTCTACAATGACACAATAGGGACAGTCCCCTTTGTGCCATTTTCCTCAAAACGACACAAAGGGGACTGTCCCTAATGCGCCAATTACAACTCATTATGAAAGACTTTAATTATTACGCACCCACCGAGGTGGTTTTCGGTAAACAATCAGAAGAACAGGTAGCCCAGCTTGTACGCAAATACGGCGGCACCAAAGTACTGGTTCATTACGGCGGCAAGAGCGCCATCAAATCCGGCTTACTGGATAAGATTGAGCACCTGCTCAGTGAAAGTGGAATACAATATGTCACCCTGGGTGGTGTGGTACCAAACCCAAGGCTCTCAAAAGTGCATGAAGGCATTGAGCTATGCCGCAAGGAGAAGGTTGACTTTATCCTTGCCGTTGGTGGCGGCAGTGTGATCGACTCATCCAAAGCCATCGCGTACGGTGTTCCCTATGACGGCGAGGTCTGGGACGTTTATCTGCGCAAATACACGCCCGTTACATCACTGCCGGTGGCATCGGTCCTGACCATTCCCGCTGCCGGAAGCGAGATGAGTGACTCAAGCGTCATCACCAATGAGGACGGTGATGTCAAGATAGGCTACTCCAACAACCTGTGCCGCCCCAAGTTCGCCATCATGAACCCGGAGCGCACCTACACCCTGCCCGCATATCAGACGGCAGCCGGCATAACTGACATTATGATGCACACCATGGAACGCTACTTCTCCCATGATGATGACATGAACATAACCGATGCCATTGCCGAGGGACTGCTCAAGACCATGATTGACGTCGCACCCCTGGTACTCAAGGATCCGGAGAACTACCGCTATCGCGCCCAAGTAATGTGGGCAGGTTCACTGGCACACAATGACCTTACCGGCTGCGGCCGCATAGGAGACTGGGCAACACATCAGCTGGAGCATGAGCTGAGCGGAATGTTTGATGTCACCCATGGAGCCGGTCTGGCAGCCATATGGCCCAGCTGGGCACGCTACGTTATGGGTTGCGGCATCCAGCGTTTTGTACGCTTTGCAGTAAACGTAATGGGCGTTGAGAATGACTTTACAGCCCCCGAGGCAACCGCCATCCGCGGCATTGAGGCAATGGAGCGTTTCTACCACTCAATAGGCATGCCCATCAACATACACGAACTCATAGGCCGTGATATAACCGATGCCCAGATCAAGGAGATGGTACGCAAGTGCAGCCACGACTACACGATAACCCAAGGCCAGTTCAAGGAACTCACCCCCAATGACATGGCCGCAATCTACACCTTAGCCAAATGACGCAAAGGGGTCGTTTAACAATGCGTCAGTTTTTCTGTTTTTGTTTCTATTAAATAAAGAACTATGGGAATGAGGAGATTTGTTGTGATTGCTGTAATGGCGTGCCTTCCGTGCATATCGGTCCAATGCAAACGCGCCAAGAGTTATGCGCCCCAAGGATACCAGTTGGTTTGGCAGGATGAGTTCAATGAGGGCACCGAGCCCGATGCCACCAAGTGGACACACGTGGTAATGCGTCAAGGTATGGTCAACCATGAACTCCAAAACTACGTGAACCACGTCACTCCCGCCGGCACCCCCGTAACCGAGGTCAAGGACGGAACCCTGCGCATAAACTGCTTCAAGGAGGACGGCAAAGTCTATTCCGGCCGCCTGAACGGAAACGCCCGCACCGGCTGGCAGAACGGCTACTTTGAGGCCCGCATCAAACTCCCCAAGGGCAAAGGCACCTGGCCCGCCTTCTGGATGATGCCCGCCGCCAACCGCATGCCCAACAACGGCTGGCCCCGTTGCGGTGAGATAGACATCATGGAAGAGGTAGGCTTTGTACCCAACGAGGTCTCATCGTCCATCCACACCCAGGCCTACAACCACACCAACAAGACCCACAAGACCAAGGCCGTCACCATAAAGAAAGCCGAGGGCGATTTCCACATCTACTCCCTCCTATGGACCGATGACGAAATCAGAACCTACGTCGACGGCAAGGAACTGCTCCACCTGGAGAAATCCGTCCTGGGCGACACCCACGACCAATGGCCCTTCCACTACCCCTTCCACATAATCCTGAACCTGGCTTGGGGCGGTGACTGGGGCGGTCAGGAAGGCGTCGATGAGAGCGCCCTACCCGTCACCATGGAAGTAGACTACGTCCGCGTCTACCAAAAATGATACCATTGGGGACAGACCCCTTTGGTACATTTTTTGAGTATATTCGCAAAAAAACAACCTTTTCCATTATGAAGAAGATCTGGAAGATAGTATTGATTACTGTTGCGGCGGCGGGAATTCTTGCCGCCACATGCCCCGGCAAGCAGCGTCACACTGACGCGATAGTCGGGTTTATGAGCAAAGAGCTGCATAAGCAGGCCGACAACCTGGTCAAAGATTATGAGAAACAGCATAACAACAGTATGCCCGATAAAGGCAAACAGGTGTTATCAAAGCTGGAGGAATCACTGATAGATCAGATCAGGCCTGCCGTCAATATAGTCCTTGTGGTAAAGAACTATGGCCTTTTCAGCATAGGATACTTTGAGGATGATACCCATGGAACCACCAGGGTAACTACAGGTATCCTGGGAATGATTATTCCCAGCAAGAAAGCCCTCAAGACCGATTACAATCTGAACATAAACGGTAGCAGATAATATGAAACACATACAATATAGAACAAAAGGAACCTGTTCACTACTCATAGAAGTTGTGGCCGATGACAACGATGTAATCCAGCAGGTAGCATTCCTGGGCGGATGCAACGGCAACCTGCAGGGAATAAGCCGCTTGGTAGCCGGCCAAAAGATAGACGATGTAATAGCCCGCCTTAACGGCATAGACTGCGGCGGCAAAGGCACCTCCTGCCCTGACCAGCTCTGCCGCGCCCTGGAGCAACTCAAACTAAGTTGAATCTTAAATATAGTCCCCAATGGTATTTTTTATACCTTTGCACAATTTTAAAATGGTCCTTAATCATGTACAGTTCAAAGCGTTCCATTAGCAATACGGTGTGCGGTAATATAGGTTTAATGCTCAAGCGCTCAGCAGCGGTGCTGTTGATGCTTATTATGACGGCGGCAACGGCGTGGGCAGACAGCAAGCCGGTGATGTACATTGATGAGTGCTACGCAGGCGCTGGCTACATCCATGCAAAAGGTTGGGCGTATGACCCTGATAATCAGGACTACTCTTTAGACGTGATTTTCTGTATTTTTACTGACGCTAACCTAAGCCAACTTGCAGACAGACACGTAATAAAAACCAACATAGCGAGGACTGACGTCAACCAGTTGCAAGGCATTTCGGGCAACCACGGATTTGAAGCAGACATACCCATTGATGCGGACAATTACTGGGTAGGATTTGTAGCATATAACAGGCATAACACAGAAGAGACTACGAGAGCCCCCTACCCTGTGACCGTCTTGGATCCACAGACTGTCACGGTGACTCTTACTTCAGAATCTGGTCCAGTTACGCTGGGTGACGGGGCTGTACTTACTGGTACAGGTGGGGCGAACACCCACGTATCAATTGCATCTGGTGCTACTGTGACGCTGAGCGGTGTAAACATAACCTCTATCACTGAAGACAGAAAACACGATTGGGCGGGCATAACCTGTATGGGTGATGCCACCATCATCTTGGCCGAAGGGACGGATAACGCGGTAAAGAGCGGTGATACATTTTTTCCGGGCATACAGGTTGGTCCTCCAGGCTCTACGCTCACCATCAGGGGCAACGGCTCGCTCAATGCCCAACCGGGCGGCAGCTGCTTCGCTGCGGGCATAGGTAGCCCACTGATTTATGGCATATACAATTACGGCAACATTCTTATTGAAGGCGGCAACATAGCGGCCTATAGTGTAGTAGGTGCAGCCATAGGCGGAACCTCTTTATCTTCATGCGGCACTATTACCATTACGGGCGGCAATGTCTATGCCGAAAATTGGAGTGAAGGGCCTGGCATAGGTTGTACCCAGAGTACCTGTGCAGGCATCACGATTACGGGTGGCACCGTAACGGCCAAAAGCTACTACGGGCCCGGGCTGGGCAGTGCAAACGGTGGCAATTGCAACTACATCACCATATCGGGTGGCACAATCACGGCTGAAACTTCAACTGCCGACTGCAGCATTGGTGTAAAAACTGAAAGATACGACATCAATCCAGCATATGAATGCACCTGCGGCCCTATCACCATAGGAGGCGTTGTGGTGGATGGCATCAAGGCAAGAAAATTTGTCTATAACTCTGAAACCACCATCAACTACGTCCATTTTGAAAAGAATGACGGCGGAGCAACGGGCACTATGGCCAACCAGGTTTTCTTCTCTACTACAGCTCAGCAGCTGAACGCTTGCGCCTTCAGCCTTACGGAGAACACATGCGTGGGATGGAACACTGCGCCTAACGGCAGCGGCACCAGCTATAGTAACGAAGAGACCATCACCGTAACAGCCGGCATGACACTCTATGCGCAGTGGGTACCTAATACCTACTATGACGTCAGCTTCAACAAGAATGCTACTGATGCCACTGGGTCTATGAGCAATCAGACTTTCATCGCCATTGTGCCTAAAGCCCTGACGGCTAACGCATTCACACGCACCGGCTATGTATTTACCGGCTGGAACACTGTGCCCGACGGCAGCGGCACCCATTATGCTGACGGAGCCACTGTCTCAAACCTGGGCGATGTGACACTCTACGCACAATGGCAAATCATAACATACAGCATCACCTATAACATGGACGGCGGCACGAACGGCAGCGGCAACCCAGCCTCCTACACAATCCAGAGTGATGCCATCACGCTTGCCGAGCCTGTGCGTGTAGGCTATGACTTTGCGGGCTGGACCTTTGAGGGACAGAATGATCCTATCAAGAACGTGACCATAGGCCACGGCTCACACGGGGACAGGGCCTACACGGCACACTGGACGTTCAACTCCATAGTAACCATAACCCCTGAAATGGGCGACGTCTTACTCTACAACGGTCACATACTCACCGGCACGGGCGGCGCCAACACGCACGTCATCATCAAGGACGGAGCGACTGTGACGCTCAGCGACGCTACCATAACCGGCATTTCTGACGACGTAAGTCACATGTGGGCGGGCATAACCTGTGAGGGCAATGCCGTCATAGTCCTGGCCAGCGGAACGACTAACAACATAAAGGGTGGATTAGGCAGCTATCCTGGCATTTCTATTCCCAAGGACAAGACTCTCACCATACAAGGCAACGGCACACTCTATTTGAGCAGTAACGGATATGGTCCGGGAATTGGACCAGATGACTATGGTGGGGGCTGTGGAAATATCACCATCGAGGGTGGCACTATATTTGCCACGGGCGGTAATAAAGAAGCGGGAATTGGCGGATCATTTAGCGGCAATATCACCATTACTGACGGAGTGACCAGCGTTACTTCTACGGCTGGCACAGGGGCTCCCTATAGCATAGGTACGGGCAGAGGCACCTTAACCATAGGCGGCGTTGTGACAGATAACTTCACGCAGAATCCCTTCACCTATACTCCGTCAGAAACCAACGAAACCTACACCATCACCTACAATGCCAACGGCGGCGAGGGAACGATAGACCCGCAGGTTGTTTCCATGAACACGCTACAGACCCTGACCGCAAACTCGTTCACAAGACAAGAATACATATTTTTAGGATGGAATACTGAAGCCAATGGCAGCGGAACCAAATACACAGACGGGCAGTGTGTGATGAACATAGGTAACGTGACGCTCTATGCACAGTGGAGTAGTAGTAGCGCGCGGGTCTTAGGAGAAAACACTGCAACCTGCGTGTTTGGAAATGGCTCTATTGTAACCGGCACCGGCGGAAGCGATACTCATATTTCTATTGCCGCTGGCGCGACGGTGACGCTCAGCAACGTTGACATCACCAACATTCCTAATGATTCACGTCATACGTGGGCGGGTATTTCCTGCAAGGGCGATGCCACCATCATACTTGATGGCTACAACGTCGTGATGGGAGGACATCAATCAGCGGGCATCTATATACCTACAGGCTATACGCTCACGATCCAGGGCGATGGAATACTCACAGCCACGGGGGGCAGTGGCAGATCCGCAGGCATCGGCTCAAATAAGGATACAGGCTGCGGCAACATCGTCATTGAAGGAGGCACCATCACAGCCACAGGCAAAATTAACGCAGCAGGAATAGGCTCCGTATATAAAAACACTTGCGGCGATATCACCATCACAGGCGGCACGGTCACGGCCTCGGGCGGTAATACTGCAGCAGGAATAGGCTCCGGACAATATGGCACATGCGGCAATATCACCATTGCAGGCGGCACCGTCACGTCCACGGGCGGTAATTTTGGAGCGGGCATAGGCTGCGGACAAGATGGCACATGCGGCGATATCTCCATTTTAGGCGGCACCGTCACGTCCACGCCCGGTAGTTATGCAGCGGGCATAGGCTGCGGAGGTGATGGCAAATGCGGCAAAATCACCATCACAGGCGATATGACGCGCGTCATCGCCACTAAAATTGATAGATATGTCGACATCATTGGCTCAAGCAGCACCGGATCGAAATGTGGCGCCGTCACCATCGACCCCAGCCTGATAGACGTCACAAGCGATGATGACCTGACCCTCAATATCTATCCGGGCCTGATGCTTCACAACACCGATGACAACACATCGGCCATTGCCGCCGCCGACGACGGCGCGACGCACGATATCCTGCTGCGTGGACACACGCTCTATAAGGACAGCTACTGGAACACATTGTGCCTGCCGTTCAGCATAGACAACACCGGCGGCACACCATTAGAAGGGGCTATCATCAAGGAACTGGACGTTACAACATCAAGCCTGACAGATGGATTGCTGACGCTGAACTTCAAGGATGCTACTGGCATCGTGGCTGGCAAGCCGTATATCGTTAAGTGGACATTGACTGAAGCTGATTTTACTGTTACCACAGATGCTGAATGGGAGACGCTAGCCAGTAACGTGAACAACGGCACGGAAGAGTACTCTGGTAAGTTGGTGAGACTTGGCGCCGACATAAATGTATCAACGATGGTGGGCACGAGCGAGCATCCGTTCCAAGGAACGTTTGACGGTGACGGACATACCCTGACGCTGAGCCTCAGCGACACAGAGAACCAAGGCACGGCACCGTTCCGATATATCAGCGATGCTACAATTATGAACGTGAAGACCACAGGAACTGTGACGGGTAACCTGCACTGCGCCGGACTGGTGGGATTTGCCAAGGGTGGTACAAACATCATCAAGAACTGCAATGTGGCTGCCAGTGTCATTTGCAGTGGTGGTGACCATAGCCACTGCGGCGGCATAGTGGGACACAGCTTATCATCAGACATCACCATCAGCGACTGCCTGTTCTCTGGCAGCATCAGCGGGGCTACTACTGCCACAGGTATCATACACGGATGGAGCGACCAAGGCACTCTGACCATTCTTAACTGCTATGCAAACGGTTCTTATAGTGACGGCTCTATCGACCTGATTGAAGGCGACGGTACCTATAAGGTTTATAATTGCTATAAGAATGCTAGCATAGGCATATCTGGCAAGCGTACCTACGCTACCGGCGATGCCCTGGTTGCACTGCTTGGCAGTGGTTGGAAGAATGATGGCGGCAACGTGGTGCCTAAAAAATACGTCGAAAAGATTAACAACCCAGTATTCTTAAATGTGACGTTCGATGCTAACGCTGAGACGTCTGTTAACTACGGTGTCGGACAGTTTGTGGGAACGTACAGCCCGCTGGCCTCTACATCAGGAATGCTGCTTGATGATCATAACCCGGACAACGGGGCTTTCTGCGCTGCGTTGAGCATCACCTCTGAGCCTACACTTGAGGGCTACACGTTTGGTGGCTGGTACACCGATATAAGATATACCGTTCCTGTCAGCAGCATTCCGTTTGCTGATGACGGAACTGTGAGGCTCTATGCTAAATGGACCAGGAACACCGTGGTGCTGACCGCCCTGAACAGCGGCAGCTCTGTAGCTGAACTGGAAAGCAACTGGGCCGGTAAGACGGTTGATGTAAGCTTTACTCGTACTTTCACTCAGGATGTGGCAAGTACCATCTGCCTACCCTATCCTATGACTGAAATACCTTCCGGCGGCAGCGTATATGAGTTTGTTGATGTGCAGAAGGAGGCCGGAGTCTGGGTGGCCACCATGAGAGATGCCACACCGGGTAATAGTGGTAATGAGGTTACTGAAACTGTGGCCGGTAAGCCTTACCTGTTCATGCCATCATCTACGGGTGAAGTTACCTTTACAGGTACGGTTGAAGTACCTGATAATGTTACTGCTGGAACAAGCACCAGCAGCGCCAATGACGGCACCTGGACGTTCCGCGGCACATACCGCCGCCTGGCTTACAAGGCTGACGGTTCGGCTGATCTGGACGGTTCAGTATTCGGGTTTGCATCGGCCACCAAGAAGGTTGACGGCAAAGATGTGAATGCCGGAGAGTTTGTAAAGGCAAAGGACGGTGCTGGCGTGCCTGCGTTCCGCGCTTACCTCACTTATGACGGCACTAATAATGTGTTCCGCGCTCCGATGAGAGGCGGTGCCGATGATACAAGCCCTGACATTCCGGACCGCATTACGGTGCGTCTGCTTGGCAAGGGCGGCATCGTGACCGTTGTGGGTACAATGGACACCTCTACCGGTGATGTTAAGATTGAGCAGTGGTTTGACATGCAGGGCCGCCCCGTTGATGGTACTCCTACGCAAAGTGGCATGTATTTCAACAACATCGGCAGTAAAATAATGATACAGTAATTGATAACCTTAAATAGACAATCATTATGGAAAAGAAGATTTACAGCAAACCTGCTACTAAGGTTATCAAGATTGCAGCCACCAAGGTTTTGACCGGAAGTGGCGATTGGGACGGAAACTTCTGGGATCAGGATTTTGGATAAAATGGCACAGGGGGGGGGGACAGTCCCTTCTGCGATACGAATTGTACCAAATTGGGTATTTTGCAGGAAACTCCTCCCCTTTGGGTCATTGTAAAGAATATTCAAGATTGTTCAGCAAATCAAGGATTAAAGTATATATAATTACGCACCGCGTAGAGTTTTTCTTGCGCTCCAACTAGGCAGATTTTTCTCTCCAGTTAGCGAGCCTTTTTTCTCTCCCTCATCGACACTGCAAATATATAATCCCCAAAATGCGGTTTACGAATAAACGACCAACTTTTTTTGTAAAAAGTTTTTAGTTCAATTTCTCACAATCTCACTGTCTCAGTGTCTCAGTTAAAAATGGAACAAAAGAACCACCAAAAATACTTTTATATTTATATATAAATATAAAGTTGATTTTTGACCTTTTACCGGTATAAAAAACAACTGAGACACTGAGATACTGAGATGCGGCTCTGTCTTTTCCTGATTTTGGTTGACAGATTTAGGGCTTTTTCCTGAAAAGGTTGACAGCGTTTTTCTCAAAAATGCACTTTTTCCTGAAAAAGTTGACATTTTCCTGAAAAAGTTGACAGACTCACTGGCGAAGCCATGATATTATGAAAAACACTGCGGTGGTTTGCCAAGCGGCTGGAGGCGCAAAGCCTCCAAAGAGCGTCCGCCCTGCTTTCGTTTGTAAAGCTATAGATTAATCTGCAATCTCTGTCCATTGCCGGCATAGTTTTTCTTTTTCCACATCTTTCTCTGTTCTCCAGTTTGCTCGTGAGCGACGTCAGGAGTCTGCATCCCAATGCTGTAGTGAGGACGCCGGTTGTTGTAGAAGTCAACGAATCGTTCTATCTCTTTCAAGGCTTCGTAATACGTCTTGAAACGTCTTTGCTGGCGGTATATGCTCTCACCTTTGATGATGCCGTTCACGCGCTCCGCGATTGCGTTGTCCGTAGGCTTGTAGTCTTCGGTCATTGATATCTGGATGCCATATTTCTGAAGCTCATCGATATATAGGTCACAACAGTACTGTACGCCTCGATCAGAGTGGTGAATGAGTCCGGAGAGGTCACTTCCGCCAGCTTGATTTATAGCCATACGTAGCGCTTTGAGTGTAAACGTTGCCCCTAGAGAGCCTGCCAAACACCAACCTACAATCTTCTTTGAATAGGCATCAGTTACCAAGTGCAGATAACAGCATCCGTCCACCAAATCAATATATGTAATATCGCTTACCCACAGCTGGTTGGCCGCAGTTGGAATAAACCCTTTTATGAGATTTTTCCATTTGTGGTATCGGTGATTGGAGTTTGTGGTAGATCGACTCTTGCGAGGCTTCTGCATCAGATTATGACGATGTAACAGGTTTAGAAACGCATCACGCCCAGGCATCCAGTCCGCATTGTACATGTCGTCTAGCATTACCCATAATTTCACACCACCTATACCGGGATCCATCTCGCGTATCTCACGTACTGAATCCAAAATACGGCTTTCTTTTGCTAGTTTATCCTCCTTGTCCGTTTTCTTCTTGTAAAAGGCCTGACGGCTATGGCCAAGCAGATCACAGGCAGCTAAAATGGTCAGGCCATGCTGCCTATGAAGTTCTTCTACTGCTTGGCCCCAGATTTTTTTCTGATATCGATGCCGTTACGCTCAGCAACGTCTATCAGGGTGTTCAGAGCCAAGTTTTCCAGTTCCAGTTCACGGATGCGGGCTTCCAGAGATAATACATCCGACGTCTTTTCCGGTTCTTTCTTCTTGCGAGGCATGTCTTCAACGGGATGGAGTTGCGACTGCAAAGAAACAACTTTTCCCGATTCCCTAAAGCGACTAACCCAGGTTCGTATTGTACTCGGCTTCACTTTGTAGTAATCACCCAGCTCTTCATAGCTGTTTCCTCCATTTAGGTAAATGGAGATAATCTCTTCCCGTAGCTTCTTGGGATAATAATAAGCACTTGAATACTTCATAAGTTTAACACATTTATTTTGTTCCTAAATGTGTCAACCTATTTCAGTATAAGACACTCTGCTGTTTTGATAGCTCAGCAACGTGTAATCATAGGAAAAAATATGTGCCATTAAGTCTGATAGTTCACCATTTTTCTACCCCTACTGCGAAAGCTTTGCAAAGATTTGGAGGTATTTTTAAATAGTGCGACATTTGCTGAAAACATATGTTTTAAAGATAAAAGACATGACACCTTATGAAGATAATAACAATCATTTATTTAGTATGATTGATCAAATAATAGAACTTGAGAAGAAAAGTGTAAAACAAAACACATCATTACTTCATGAGATGATAGATAGCAGAGAACGTGACATCCAAACTTTAGACAGTGTGGCTGACCGATTATTAGACACCATGAACGGCTTAACTGGAGATGGAGAAAACGAATACAGACAGTACCTTGATTATATTGAAACATTTAATCCCACAGAAGCAAAAGAACGAAGGGATGACCTTGAATACGATCTGGGATATAAAACCCACGTACTATACGCAGCAGCAATATTATGTCGTAAAGAACTGGAAGGCAAACAATCAAAAGACGGCCAACCATCTTTTGATGTCATTATGAAGAACTATAATCCAAAAGTCTATGATATAAAGAAAAAGACAGCCTCATTCTTATTCTTCATCCATTTAGGAACCGGACGTTCTACTGACGAACTGATTAAGATGCTTCAATCCATTACGGAATCAACAGACTATGTTCTTTCAAATGTTGATGAATTTGAAGATTTAATGCACTTTCCCAGAGAAACCTACCATCCGCTTCGCGAAGATGAATGGAAACACATCCAATACATTGTTGAATACAACATAGAATTATACAAAACACATCTTGAGCAGAACAAAGATTTGATAAACAATGTATTTGAGTAGAGTTCCTCGGTATATGGGAATCATTACATAATTCATCTTTTAACCCCCTCAAATTCGAGGGGTTTAGAAAAGAAGCAGGTCTAAGCCAAAGGAGACGATTCCGTTTGGCATCATTGTGTGTAGAGGAGCTATCCCTAATATGTTAAGTTTACTATTGCGGCCTCAGTGCAGTCGCTATTTACGGAAAACACAAAAGGGACAGGTTCCAAATGTCTGTAAGGTGTTTGTTTGAATAAAAACAACACCTCCCTAAATAGTCCCAAGGAATTCTCCTATCACTCTGAAATCATCAGCTTCATCTTCATTCAGGATAATAGGTTTGTAATCTGGATTCAAAGGTTTAAGTATTATTGATGAATGATACCACAAGCCGTCATCAGAGAAAGACTTATCGCTTGTGTATTGTTTGATTGCATAACTGCCGCCATACTCAGGATCGTAAGATGTGTGGTTCTGGACAAGCAATATCTTTCCCTCACGACTACCGGCAGGATTTGCCCTAAAAACGCATAAGTCTCCGTCGTGTATTTTGGGTTCCATAGAATTACCCGATGCCTTAACGACAAACATATTTCGATTCAACCGGCCCATTCCTTCCACTTGTACCCAACCGGATTCCTCAACCTCTTCGCCTTCACCAAAATAACCGCAGGCGGCTTTTAATGAGTAAACAGGCAGAAAGTCAATGTATTTTACATCATCATTCACAGCCGGCTCAATACGAGTCGCAACCTCTTCATGCACAACAGTTGACATCAACTGTCGGAAATGTTCCGCAAGAGCTGCATCGCAGCAATAGACATAGCACCCCTTCATGCCACGGGTCATCAGCGTGCGATATGTATTCTTGATGATTTGGTCAGCGTCCTGCATAGCTTTGTCGGGATTCTTCTTAAACAACTGCTTGAACCCAGCCAGAGACTTGTCAGTACCGGAACGTTTGAATCCGTCCGTAACGATATGCCCATCCCTAAAGGTCATATCAGGACCGATAATCACGCCCACATAGTCCAGTTCCAAACCTTGACAAGTGTGTATGCAGCCAATCTGCTCAATTGACTCACTGCCTATCAGCCAAGGTTCTCCACCTCGGAAATTCCATTTCTTACGGAATGAAAACTCGGGGAAACAGATATCATATGCATTCTTATCCTGCTTGCTCACCCAATCCCAGCAATAGCCGGCAACCACCCTGCTCTTATTGTTCACCTCATTCTTGCGGTGAATCTCATTAAACAACACAACAGGCGAATCAAAAACGCGGAAGTCAAAATCCTCATTTGTCAGAATAATGTTTGCAGTGTCACGGATCTGGATGGCATTGTCAATCCAACTTAAATAGCCGTCAGAACCGTTGCAACGGAACTGTGAACTCAGATGCTCCAGATGCACATCGGCCCCAAGTTCTTGGGCGCAGTCCTTTATTGACTGCACGCTACCTATGTCTTTCATGTGGATACGCTGATAGTCATCAACAAAAAAGACAGTAAAACGAGCGGTATTGATTATCTCCTTTATCTGGTTCTCACCGCGATTTGCATATAACCCACTCTTGAGGTTGAGTCTGTGAGCCTCGTCCACAACAAGAGTTCCGATAGAATCTTTTGGAGCCTCGGTAAACTGGCCGCTTCCCACAAATAAATTGTTGATATATGTCTTTTTAAATGATCCCGACAACTTTACGCTATATACATCACGTGGCGCCTGATTCTTGGTAACATATTGAGTCGCTATCCCTTCATTGGTAAGTTTAACCAATAGGTTCACTGCCAAAACGCTCTTACCCGTTCCGGGACCACCCTCAACGATAAGCACCTGTTTCTTGCCGTCCTTAGCCTTGTTTGCCAGATAGACCGCAGTTTCAAATACCACCTTCTGGTCATCAATCATTTTGAACTCTTCGTTGCCCTTAAGCATGGAATCCAAAGAATCGGCCAATTGCTTGGACGGACATATGCGGCCATGATCAATCTTCCAGATTACATCATCCCGTGATGACTGCTTGATATGATGAAGAATAAAGTCTTGAAGGCGCGCAGCATCGTTTCTGAGAAATACTGGAGCCAATGCGGTATAATCGGCATATTCAGCACTATCTATAATGCCATCCGGCGTATAATTGTGCAAATAAGCGCATGGCGAAATAACAACCCCCTCATCCTGAACAGTCAGGTTGTAGTTAGATAGCATATATGCATAAGACCACGCCTGATAAGATGGATGTACGGTCTCTGCCGGCCCACCTTGAAAACGGGTAACCACTACGCCTGGCTTGGATGTAGATTGAGCCGATTCCCACTGTTTGAGTTCGACAACAACTAAATGCGAGTGATTCTCACCATCAAGGCCTGACACTATAAAGTCAACGCGCTTGGATGTAAGAGGAATCTGATATTCAATGGCTATACCTACGTCATCTGGCAAAGAAGATGTGTTAACCACCCGCTCCATATATTGCATGGAGTTTTTCCACGAGCGGACCTCATTGGGTGATGTGTGTCGGCCTAAATGCTCATAAAATGCATTATCTATGTTATCGGCTATGACTCCGTTGAAGACATCTTCAACAAACTGCCTCTTGGTAGCTTTGTAGATAATCATAACTCATTGTATTTTTTTGCGCTACCCTTGGCTTTATCTACCGGATATTTCTCAGCATTTCTTTTGATCTTATCCAGCATAATCTGCTTGATGTCCAGATTATAGCGGTCCGCCATTTGGAATGCATAGTTCAGCACATCAGCCAGTTCCTCCTTAATCTTGTCTTTCGATGCTGACGCGGCATCTTTCCATAGGAATGCCTCAAGAAGTTCGGCTGACTCAACAGAAAGAGCAACAGCCAAGTCCTTTCCATTATGAAACTGGTCCCAATCACGTTCCTGATTGAATTTCCTCAATTCAGCCAGAATCTCATCAATATCACTCATATCACTCGGTTAGCTTTACAGTTTCAAAAATAATGAAAAATATTAAAAGTGAAATGTACAATTTGGACCTGTCCTAAATTGCACCAACAAACAGCATAATAAATAACTAATAATCATATAATTATAGTAAATAACTATTTCAAAAGTCTTAACCGAACTTAACAAATTTCCTTGCAATCTTACCAGATAAACGCAGTACGTTTGCATCGGAGTTAGCGCTCTGATTATTAAATATTTATATAAATAATTGTTCCATTAAAATCAGAAATGTTATGATTCAGGATTATGAAACAAATTTGGTGTATATGGCAAACGGTCTGAAGCATTATCGGCCACTGTTTACCAACCTTGTCAGTGCGCTTGAGAGAGAAGGTATCGCGTTCCGTTTTCTGCCCAGGACGGAATCTGATAAGCATGTTTGGGTGCGGGACTATATGCCTATTCAGATTGAGAAAGACAAGTTCTTAAGGTACTGGTATGAGCCCGATTATCTGTGGGGGTTTGAATCTTACATCCCCCAGTACCGCGCCATAGACAAGGAACTGAGCCTGGATTGTAAAAGTACCGACATCATTCTGGACGGCGGAAATGTTATTAAGTGCGGCGACAAGGTGATTATGACCGATAAGATCCTGAAGGAAAACCGGTACCGCCACAAGAAAAAACTGATAAGCAAACTGGAGAACTTGCTTGAGGCCGAAATAGTACTTATTCCATGGGACCGTGAAGAGGAGTTTGGTCACGCCGACGGTATGGTACGCCACATAGAGGGCAACCGCGTGCTCATGAACAATTACGTCAAATTTGACCCTCTGTTCAGGGATAAACTCATTAGTGCTTTAATCCCCCACTTTAAGGTTGAGGAGTTCTTCTACTATACTCCCCGCCACAGCCAATACTCCTGGGCCTACATAAACTTTCTGCAGGTAGGTTCAACCATTTTTGTCCCGGGGCTTGGGATTGACGAGGACCTGCTGGCAGTAGAAAAGATTACAGCTATATACCCCAACTGCAAGGTCATTAAGATAGACGGATGCCAGGATCTGGTCCGGGATGGCGGGGCTTTGAATTGCGTAACGTGGAATATTAAGAGTGATTTAACTGAGAAAAGAAATAAAGTTTTACCAAACACTATTTGATTATGTTTACACCGAAATTTATTAAAAACATATCCTTTAACGGAGAATTATTACTGGCTACAGGAAGGAGTGGAGAAGGAGCCCCTGTATTTGTTAGACAAGGAGATCTGGACAGTTCATATACCATATACTGTCTGATGATGTTATTGATACTGCATAAGAATTTGGACCGGAATGATTTGACTGATAAAGAACGGGCTGATGAGGATGATTTTGTATACAGCATCCAACGTATGTTCTTAGAGAAATTAAATGGATGTTGTAGGGGCGGGCATAAAATGAAAGAAATATCCAATAAACTGAACATCTGTTTTAATGCAAAACTATCTGAGACTTATACCATAAGTCGTGGAAAACATAATTCCGTATTCCGCCCAGGATTGCATAAAATAATAAAGTATTATTTAGATAATGGAAAACCTGTTATGATTGGTTTTAAAAAGGAAATAGGTGGTGTTCATGCAGTAGTAGCTATAGGATATATAAAGGAAGGAAAAACAATGCGTTTGTTCTGCCTGGATCCAGAACACCCGCTTGGATATATGCAAGTTTGGAACAATGTTATAGACCTGAAATATTACCAACTATGTGATGATGATTACACTGATTACAATTATTATACAGGAACACAGATTATTGTGGATGAGATTCTGATTATTAATGACCCGCCACAAGAGGACTTACCATTTAATGAGGAGAGCAATAAGATTCCGTTCTAAATACACAAAGGAAGAAGATTATTTGAAGTGTTGCTATTATAGAACCGGTTAAGTTGATTACATTTACATTCTAAAAAAAGGATTATGAGTAAGCTAATAAAAGTATTACTGGATTTTGACTTACGCAAAGCCACATCTAAGACAATTCAAGAAGAGTTTGAGAAGATTGCTGATGTTGCCTTGAACGAAGGGTATTTTCTTGTTAAGCTTGATAAACGAAGCAAAAAGATATATCCGGTAGAGATTGAGTTCTACATATATGGTGAAAAGGAAAGCGATCAGGATCAAGAATGGATGTGCGATTACAATATGTATCATAGGCACTATGATAAGATTGACAGGACAAATCCAAAAAGTGATAAGAAAAACTATGTTGAGTATTTCCCTAAGGCTGGATCATTGTTCCCTCATAAATCTGGTGTAGATGTTACTTTTGAGGATAAAGACAATGAATACAGGGCTTCATTCTTAATAAAAAAATATCGGATTGATGACCCCAAAGGTGATATCCAGAAAAAAGCAACTTACCTAAGTGAAGAAATGTTTGGATATGCTCCATTTGGTAGCGACGGGCTCCATCTAGATATTAAATGGGTTGATGACCCTACCGTAAGGACCGGAATTAAAGAATGGAAAACACGTATTAATTTCCATAAGAAAAACAAAGAACTGGACGACAAAGAATGGCGCTGCATTAAAGCTGATTGGTAATGTGCAATTGGGGTCTGCCCCCTTTTGTCCTATTTTGTGCTTATCGGCCTAAATGTGTATATTCTCAAAAAAGAGAATTATATAATAGACTAAAATATGATTGACCAGATTATTGAATTCAACAAGGAGTTCGTGGCCCGCAAGGGTTACGAGAAGTATCTTACCGACAAGTATCCCGACAAAAAACTTGCTGTGCTGTCTTGCATGGATACCAGGCTGACAGAGTTGCTGCCGGCTGCGCTGGGTCTTAAGAACGGTGATGCCAAGATTATAAAGAATGCCGGAGGTTTGGTGATATCGGCCTTTGACTCTGCTATGCGTAGTCTGATTGTGGCTATCTATGAGTTGGGCGTACAGGAGATTATGGTGGTGGCCCACTCCCACTGCGGAGCCTGCCATATGAGCTATGACCATTTCCATCATCAGATGCTGGAGCGCGGGGTTACGGATGAGACACTGTCCACAATACGTAAGTGCGGCATTGACCTGAATCAGTGGCTGGAGGGATTCAAGGACACTCCAACATCGGTCCGAAATACTGTGCATACCATCAAAACTCATCCGCTGGTTCCAAAGGATATTACGGTGCGCGGATTCATCATTGACTCTGAGACTGGGGCGCTGGAGGAGATTACAGAATAAAATGGAGCAACCTACATCCGTCATTGCATATGGCTAAGAAGAAAAACAAACTCGAACTTGGGATAAGAGGAATACTAGGCATAGCGTGTGTTGCCATCTGGCTTATATGTGCATATGGGCAGATTAAAGAAGGCGTGGGTATTGCCCATCAAAACCAAGTTCCTTATAGGTTTGTGGACTCCTTGGTAAGTATTTGTGAATATATGTTGTTGCTATTTATAGTATACATTGTTATCCTTAGTTTTTTCGGCATGTTTTTTCCTCCTGATAGAAACAAAAAAGGAAACATGGAAGAATACCGGTGAGTATTAAAATTGCTCATCAGTTTTTTCCGGCGGTGCTTGGAAACATCGCGCATCGGCCCACATCGGTTAGTGCTTGCCAAAGGGATTGAGGGTGCGGAACTCTCCGGTGGTGCCGTCACAGTGTCGGAAGGTGGGCGGATTGGTGGAGATTGAACTCATTCTATGGGCAGACGGGACGGACAGAAAGACCGTAGGGACGTGGGTTTTTAACAATATAGTGGTTTTTCCTATCAAAGCGTAGTGCCCACACCTGATTCGGGTGATTTGTGTCCAGCGAACTGGACCAGTAGTCAGTATGAGTACTCGTATGGAGGGTAGTTCCCTGACGCCACCCAGCTCCAGGAAGGAAAATGTATTGGCTCGGGTCCTTTCTGCTGGTAAACTTCATACCGTAACCATTATTATCAGTTCTAATATACTCATAATCACAACTGTCTAGCAGTTCCTCAAACTCTGCTTGTGTAGGCATACGCCAGTTTCCACCCCACCTATAGTGGGCTACATCATCAACTGGAAGAAGAGTGGTATCATTGTCAGTGTAATCTCCATCGCCTTCACTGCTTTTATTACAGTACTTGATTAGTTTGTTATTTGAGCTGTTTATGTACTTGTAGGAGGACCCATCGTACCCAGATGATTTGCCTTCCTTCCAGTGTGTCTGCGGATCTTCCCGTGCATAGCCGGGTTCGTAGTATGTTGTAGTATCGCCCCAGGCATAGTAGTCACCATATTCCTCCGGCGTATTTGCGCCCACATTACATGTAGCCCATTTCACGCTAAGGCCCAAGTCAACTGCAAAGTCACCGTTGGGTTGAATTGCTGGAGCGGCAACGGGTGCACTGTCATTATCATCATCCTTATCACAACAACAAGACTGCATGCCCATCAAAAGGGCTGCAACCGGAAGTAAGTAGATTATACGCTTCATAAGAATCAGGATTAAACTATTGATTTTAACTGCACAAAAATAGAAAACTTTTTCAAAACGGCACAAAGGGGACTGTCCCTACTGTGCCATTTTGCTGTTTAAGAATTCTTGCGTATCTTCGCGGTATCTGATACCAGGGGGTATTCCACAAGGCATACAGGTGTCAGGTTGGGATGCCCCTTGTTGTTTGCAGATTATACTTTTAATAACCTAATAATTATTGTACTATGGAACAAAATGACATTACCGGTATGCCGGAGAAAAACAATGGCGAGATAGTCCTTTATCAGCCAGATGAAACCATACGTTTGGAGGTTCGGATGGGGGATGACACAGTCTGGTTGACTCAATCACAAATGGCAGAATTGTTTGATAAGGACAGGACTGTCATTGGTCGTCATATTAGAAATATCTACAAGGAAGAGGAACTTGAGAAAGATATCACATGTGCAAATTGTCCAAACGAGGTACCAAATTCCGTCAATGGGCCAATAGAGTGCTGAAAGAGTATTTGTTGCGTGGATATACGATGAATTCACGACTAACAGTTCTGGAACAACAAGCTGAAAAACATAACGCAGAAATACAATCATTAAAAAATAAAGTTGATTTCTTTGTGCGTACATCACTCCCACCCCAGCAGGGCATCTTCTTTGACTGCCAGGTATTTGATGCATATCTGTTTGTAAGTGATCTAATACGCAAAGCACATAAAGCAATCGTGCTGATTGACAACTACGTTGATGACACTGTCCTGACCATTCTTGATAAGCGCAGAGAAGGGGTATCGGCCACCATATATACTCAGCGCATAAGCCAGCAGCTGCAGCTGGATCTGGATAAGCACAACGCGCAATACGCACTTATAAGCGTTGTTCAATTTAACAAAGCGCATGACCGATTCCTGCTCATCGATGATGAGGTTTACCACATTGGTGCCTCTATAAAAGACCTGGGCAAGAAATGGTTTGCTTTCACCCTGATGAGGGATATCACGGCGGAGGAACTGATTGGAAAAATGACACAATAGGGACTGTCCCTACTGTGCCATTTTCAGAAAGGACTCCGGGAGGTATATGTTGGGGAGTGATTGGGCATCGGCAAAGAAGGGGGCTATATCACGGGGCGTGTAGCCGGCAATTCCGCAACCTATGGGAGTGACCAGGAAGGTGAGTTCCTGATGATCTTTTGCAAAAGCTATGAAGCGCTCTACGGCTTGTTTGGTGCTGTCTAGGCCTTCCATCGTTGGAATGGCGTAGGATTGGCCTTGGAGGCCCTCGCCATTACCCCACTCCGCTCCGAAATGGTCCAGCGCATATCTGGCCGCACCTCCGGCATGGTGGCCGTATTGGTTGGAGCCAAAGACAAAGATCTGCCCGGGCTGGAGAGTGCTGATATGTTCTGGGGTTATTCGCTCAATCATATTGGTTGTTATTAATTAAGATGGTAATTCTATGGGCAGACGGGACGGACAGTAAACCCATTATGGCGGTCGTATTTCTTCATATAGCAACTATTAGAAGAATAGAAGAATAAACTCCACGCGTCACTTGGATTGTTTGTGACAAGCGAACTGGACCAGTAGTAACCGTAGGTGTGAATGCCGCTTAGGTGAGTCTCAGAACGGAACCCGTTAGTTGGTAGGAAAATAGATCTGGTCGAATCCTTTCTACTGGTAACCTTCCAACCATGTACATCAGCATAATTATAATCGGTCCATGCCCAATCACAACTGTCTAACAATTCCTCAAACTCTGCTCGTGTAGGCATACGCCAGTTACCGCCCCACATGTAGTGGGCTACATCATCAACAGGAAGAAGCGTGGTATCATTGTCAATGTAACCTTCATCGCCATAACTGCTTTTACTACAGTACTTGGTCAGTTTGTGACTAAAGTTGTGCCTGAACTTATATGTATCATCATTATACCCAGATTCTTTGCCTTCCTTCCAGTGAGCCTGCGGATGTTCCCGTACATAGCCGGAGGCGTAGTATGTTGTAGTATCGCCCCAGGCAAAGTAGTCACCATATTCTTCTGGCGTAGTTGCGCCCACATTGCATGTGGCCCATTTCACGCTCAGACCCAAATCAACCGGATAGTCACCGTTGGGTTGTATTGCGGGAGCAGCAATAGGTGTGCCATCATTATTATCATCTTTATCACAACAGCAAGACTGAACGCCCATCAAAAGGGCTGTAATCGGGAGTAAGTAGATTATACGCTTCATAAGAATCAGGATTAAACTATTGATTTCAACTCCACAAAAATAGAAAACTTTTTCAAAACGGCACAAAGGGGACAGTCCCTACTGTGCCATTCTATCCACTGAAGGAATAAAAAGGATTTGCCGCCAATCCTTCATTCAATCAAAATGAGTACATTCGCAAAAACAAGTGATCTATAATATGTCACAACCCAAATTCATAATAACAAGAGCCGGAGTCCTGCGCCTAGGGATGGTCCGTCAGCACAAGGACCTGCTGCAGCCGGAGGATGATTGTATCGGCGGCGGGTATTATCAGTTTGACTTTACCTGCAACCGCATGATACTGGATCGGGCATCATATGACTTTGGGATTCCGCGGTGGCACTTAATAGATACGCTGAAAGTTCCGGACGTGTATCGCGGTCTGCGCATAGTGTATAGGTATGAGGATGATTTTCATGAGGATTTCCATGTGAGTGATGAACTAAAAATGGAGTATTACTGAAAAATGGCACAAAGGGGACTGTCCCCAATGGGTCCAGGTGAGTGATGAACTAAAAATGGAGTATTACTGAAAAATGGCACAAAGGGGACTGTCCCCAATGGGTCATGGGTCACTAACAACAATGAAACGAATACTGATAATAGTTTTTGCCGCAGCGCTATTAGTGGCATGCGGAGATAGCCAGAAGCAGCTGATGAGCCGCGCTGATGAGTTGTGCCGGTACATTCCGGACCATGAGTTGCTGGAAAAGTCAAAGGAGTTTATGACGGCCGATTTCTATGCCGTTTTAGACACCATGTTCTACCAGCTGCCGGAGCATGAGGCTATGGACCACGAGTGGCTCTATTTCTTTGTGACCGGCAATGGCGGCACTATTGCCGATTACACTGTCACAAGGGTACAAAAGACCGATGACACCCATGCCACGGCAACCATCAGCGTACGGCAGATGTGGGAGGACGGCTCATTTGATCCGTCAAGTGATATTGAAGAGCATCAGCTCTCTATGGAAAAAGTTAACGGTCAATGGCTGATGTGTGACTTTGACAATCACAAGCAGGACTGCATCCGATATATTGAAAACAACCGCAAGGAGCAGGCCCTACGCGATGCCATCAGTGACTATCTGGTCAAAGAGATTGGAGTTCACTACAAACAGGGTGAGCTCTGCATCCCCACCCTGATGATTGTATCGGCCCAGGAAATAAGTGCTGATCAGGCATGGGTCTGGGGCGATTTCTGGATATGGTGGTACAATCAGGAAGGCGATACGCTCATGACCGTATCGGGCGGTAACCACTCCGGGCTCATGACTGTAACACAACAGAACGGAGCCTTCACTATAACATCATTTGACCAGACGGTTGACGGAGCCGGAAATGATGCCAGCGCACGCCGCATATTCCGCAGCCACTATGACATCTACCAGAACATGCACTCCAACCAGGATGTGCGTGAGGCCGTGCGCCGCGAGCAGCTTGGAGAGTATGTCAAGAGCCACAATCTCAAAGTAAACTATTACAAGGACTATGGCTGGGATGCCGTGAAACTATAGGACAAAACGCTATCTTTGTCAAGTAATAGAGACTAATGGAACCGTTTCTTAAAATAGTAGCAGAGGACCTGTACCGCAAGTACGGCGCACAGGGCAGCGGGCTGGCCGATGTTACGGTGGTGTTCCCAAACCGCCGCGCCAGGCTGTTCTTTGATGATTTCCTGTCTGCCTGCTCCTCAAAGCCGGTGTGGTCACCGCAATACACTACCATTGAGGAACTGTTCCAGTCACAGTCTGATCTCCGTCCTGCTGACCGCATTGAGATGGTCACCCTACTCCACAGGATTTATCAGGAAGAACTGCATACTGATGAGTCACTTGACAGCTTCTGGTCATGGGGTGAGCTGATGCTGGCTGATTTTGACGATGTGGACCGCAATCTGGCACCTGCAGGCCAGCTCTTCAGCCTGCTGCGTGAACAGCGTGAAATGACTGATATGTCATTTCTTACAGAAGAGCAGAAAAAAGCGCTGGAGCAGTTTTTCGGAGAGATGAAGAACGCCCAGCCCACCCAGCTGCGTGAGCATTATCAGGCTGTATGGAGCGTGCTTGGCAACATCTATGAAAAGTTTGGCAAACTGCTGGCTGATAAAGGCATAGGCTACAACGGAATGATTCAGCGCCGTGTAATTGCAAACCTTGACACGGAACGTCTTACTGCCGGCCGATACGCATTTGTAGGTTTCAACAGCCTGGACGGAGCAGAGAGAGAGTTGTTCCGCGCCATACAGAAAGCCGGCAAGGCACTGTTCTACTGGGATTATGACCCCGCCTACACTGAGAGCAGCCTGCTGCATGAGGCCGGGCGGTTCCTGCGTGACAACCTGAAGGAGTTCCCCAATGAACTGCCGCGTGAGCTGTTCAACGACATGCACAAGGCACGCCTCACAATAGTGGAGGCATCGACCGATAACGCCCAGGCACGTTTCATCCCGCAGTGGCTTGGCTCACTAAACGTAGAGAAAGCCGGAAAGGAAACAGCCATAGTATTGGCCGATGAGAACCTGCTGCAGCCCGTTCTGCACAGCATACCGCAGGAACGCATAGGCAGCGTGAACATCACCATGGGTTACAAGCTGTCAGAGACATCCCTGTTCAGCCTGGTCACCGCACTCATTGACATGCAGCGTCTTGCATCCAGGAACAAAGGCAAGCTGAGCATACAGTCCATAAGCCGTATCCTAAGCAACCCCATGACAGCAGCCCTGTCTTCCGATGCGTCCAAGATACTTGCTGAACTGCGTAAGACCCGCCGCATGTTCCCTGACCCCGCCACGCTCAAGGCTGATGAGAAACTTGCAGCATTCTTTACGCTCGTAACAGATAACCTCTCTCTGCTACGGTATCTGCAGAACGTACTCAAGGCGCTTGTGCCGGTAATACGCGAGCGGGCCGATGACACTTTATTCCAGCCCCTGAACCAGGAGTCGCTCTACCGCATCTACACCCAGATAAACCGCCTGTACACGCTTGCGGAGTCCGGTAGCCTTGAGATAAGTACTGACACGCTGTGCCGCCTAATACGCTCAGTGCTCTCCACCACAACGGTGCCGTTCCACGGTGAACCTGCTGTAGGAATGCAGATTATGGGACTTATAGAGACCCGTAACCTTGACTTCAGGAACGTATTGCTGCTGTCGGCCCAGGAGGGTACTCTGCCCAAATCAGGTCAGAACGCATCATTCATACCATATAACATACGTGTGGCGTTCGGCCTCACCACCATGCAGGACAAAAGCGCCGTTTCATCGTACAATTTCCATCACCTGCTGCAACGTGCTGAGAACGTAACGATGGTCTATAACGGTAATGCCGATGCACCCGGCATAGGCAAAGGCCAGATATCACGTTATCTGCTCCAGCTCATAGTAAGTGGCGCTGACATACAACGTATTACGCTCAAGCCGGACCGTTCAGACACTGACGTCACTCCTCTTAGCGTCCAGAAGACAAAAGCCGTGCTTGAGGAGCTATGCCGTCAATATGACTACACCAATAAGAAATCATTCCTGTCACCATCGGCCCTGAACAAATACATGGACTGCAAGCTCCAGTTCTATCTTGCCCAGATAGCAGGCCTCAAGAAACCCGATGAAACCGATACGGACATAGACTTTGCCATGTTTGGAACGCTGTTCCACAAGAGCGCGGAGCTTACATATAACTATCTGGCATCAGAAACACCTGACAGCACCGTTACAAGCCAGAATATTGAAGCGTTGCTTAAGGACTATGCCAAACTGGATGGTTTTGTACAACAGGCTTTTACCCTGGAATACTTCAACAAAAGGCCCATCAGCAAGACAGACTACAGCGGCACGCAGGCCATCAACTATGAGGTAATACTCAAATACCTGCGCCAGATTCTGCGCATGGATATGGAACTTTACGCACCATTCCAGTATATAGGCAGTGAATCCGATGGCTACACGCACTATATTACAGTGCCCAACCCGCTGCAGTCCGGTTCCACACTGCAGATACGCCTAAAGGGAATCATTGACAGGATAGACCTTAAGGACGGCATTCTGCGCATTGTTGACTACAAGACAGGAAAAGACAAAGGCCATCCCGGCATCGTTGATGACCTGTTCCCGCCCACAGAAAGCAAGAAGCGCAAGAGCCAGGCCTTTCAGATAATGTACTACGCCTATATAATGAGCATGCAGCCGCAGTTCAGCAAGTACCTGCTTGCCCCCACT
This sequence comes from uncultured Bacteroidales bacterium, assembly GCA_902763885.1. GTDB lineage: Bacteria > Bacteroidota > Bacteroidia > Bacteroidales > Bacteroidaceae > Colenecus. Next base: position 252,397 of record CACWTU010000006.1, read on the forward strand.
CTGCTCTACACCCGTACATCGTCCAAGCCCACAAAAGAGGACATCTATTACAAGTTAGGGACAGATTTCCTGACTGATTTCAGCGCTCAATGCGGCCAGGAGTTTGAAGAGAGGCTAAAAAACATAATATCGGAGATATTCAACCCCGATATTACGTTTGATCCCACCGATGATAAAGAAACCTGCCGCAACTGTGACTTCAGTCAGCTGTGCGGCAGGAATTAACGGCAATGTGTTTATTCTACAGAACGCTCAAATTCCAACCAGAATTTCAGGCTCTTTCCGTTAGCCAGAACGGCATCTAATTTGAAGACCAGTTTATCTTCATTGACACCGCCTGTATAAGTTACGGTACCGCTCTGGAAGATATTATCATACTGAGTTCCTTCTAATTCACCTTCTTTGCCATAAAAATGAATCAGATAATCCTCTTGTGTACTAATACCAAAGTCCTCCGGATAACCGTCTGCTGCCAGATCAACCACACTTCCGGATACCCAATTATCCCAATGGTGGTCTAATGTACCAGATAGGCCGGCCTGCTCACATTCTATATTAAGAAATCCCATATTTGGACCCCAATCTCCATTAGTTACAACATCAAACACCCTTCCATCATAGGAAACCTGGTTCACCTTGAGACCTGATTCTTTTGTGTACCAAGCCTTCCCTTCACCCAGATATGAACCTCCTCCAAGGGTAAAGCTTTCAGGTGGGGTCACCATCAATGAGTCATCCTTAAACTTATAACTGAAAGTATAGCTCTGGCCTACCATTCCTTCTTGAGCCTCATGCCAGTCAAATGGCTCGTCATCGTTGTTGAAACCGTAGAACTTTGCAACTGTTATGGTGAATGAAGATTGGTCAACGGTAAATGTACCTGCAATCTTATGGCCATAGCCCCATGGCTGACCTTGTGCTACACCAACCTCAGAACTCTCCAGAACGAATGTATTCTTATTAAAGGTAAAGCCTTCTGCGCGGATAGAATAGCCGCTCGGGTATTCATATCTTTCAGAATGTGCCCATTTACCCTCCAGAATGGTATTCTCAATTTTACCCCTCTTGATGAAGAACATACCCGGCATCGGGCCACCTGAAGCTTTTTCTGCATTAATAACCTTGAATTCAAATTTACTGACCAGATCCATAGCTGCTTTAAACTCCTCTGGTTTCATCTGATACCAACGGTATGGCAAAGCTTCGGTGTATGTCAGATAAAATGTCTCAGGATCCAATGCTTCATCAGAGGCAGACCATCCCCAAGAATCTTTCTGGACAATGAGAGCATCCAAAGCGTCTTCTCTCTTGAATGAGAAATACAGAGTGTCATTCTCATAAGTATATGTTCCTTTAAGATGATCGCCCCATGCAACGATATAAAGGTCAACATTAGTGCTATCAGCAAAGATGAGAGAGAGACGTTGTTCACCTTGCCCTACCTGAGCTTCTTCAGGCAGATAATCCCAACGTCCTATAAAAGAGAACGTTTTATTGGAGTCATCTCTTTTTTCGTTTTCGTTTAAATTTTCTTTTTCATCACATGATGTGAAAGTCATGCCCAGCATAGCTGTAGCAATGGCAAAAAACAGAAACTTTTTCATTTTTGTTTTAATTATAATTAGTGGTGCTAAAGTGAAATTTTTATTGCTGAATGACCATTCAAAACAGAAAAAAATCGGTCATATCGTACAAATCATTATTTTTGTCGTCAAATGGATTTTATAGATATTCTCATTCCTATGCTTCCATTCATGGTCTGCCTGTTCTGGACAGTCCATGCCGGAATCAGTTACAGGGAACTGAACAAGGCCCAGCACTATCTTGGATTGTTCCTGTCAGTTTCCATGTTGGTGTTTCTCTACCATGCCGTTTACTACAGCACCGCCCGCACATCAGGTTATAATGTACTGACAGTCATCTACTCATGGGCCACATTGACTACATATCCGTTATACTACCTCTACATCAAGGCTATAACAGACTATCACGATCCGGGCAAGTTTGAAATGGCGTTGCTGCTCACTCCCGGTCTTATTGCCGCCGTAGCAAGTATATCGGTACTCCTGTTCGGACTCGGGCATGAGGTTCCGGATACTTTCATCAGTATTGTACGCCCCATACAGACCATCCTGGTGTGCGTAATCAGCCTGATAAAGCTCACCAAATTTGACCGCAGTGTCTATGACTCCTACTCGGAGGTGGAGGGAAAGACCGCAAAACCTATCATTATTCTGGTTGCCGTACAGTTCACAGCCGCCTTCTGTACCGTGGCGCTGACTATTCTGGGACCGCGTTTCTTTACCGGAAAGACTGTGCTGGCGGTGCCATCGGTCCTTTTTGCCGGTATCATATACGCCATCGCTTATGTGGGGTTCCGTTACCGATTCGGAGCATACCAGATGGAGAATGAGCTTAAGGAGGATATTATCCTTGATGATAAAGAGAATGAAGACTCCGTTCTTTTCAATATCATACAGGAAAAGATGGAGAATGAAAGGATGTACCTTAAGCCCGGACTTTCGGTCGTAGATCTGGTCAAATCCATTGGCAGCAACCGCACATACGTATCCACAAGCATCAACTCACATAGCGGCAAGTCATTCGCTATGTTTGTCAACACCTACAGGGTGGAGTACGCCAAGCAAATAATGGAAAAAGACGGAAAGCTGTCCATTGCCCAGGTTGCCGAGATGTCAGGATTTGCCAGCGAGGAATCCTTCCGCCGAAACTTCAGGAACATCACCGGCAAATCTCCATCTGACTGGACAGGACCAGTCCGTCTTTAATCTTTACAGTTTTCAGGCTTTTATCAGCCTTATCTTATCTGGCCAGAGGATTGCCCAGCTCTGATGCCTCTACATCATTCTCATCCAACTTGAAGATCATGAACTGCTGGTTTTCCTGAGTAAATGGCTTCCACTCGCCACCGTCGGGACCGTTGGGGTCACCGTACTTGGCAAAGTTTGACCATGCTGTGAGCATCTTCTCTGACAGATCCCAGTCACCCTGGGTCCAAGGGCGCCAGCAATGCTTCAGTGACTTGAACACAAACCACAGGTCTGATGAGTGGAATGCACCTCTCAGGCGCTGTGTCACCTCAGGATGGTTGCCGTCATCAGGCAGCGGACGTGCAAACTGATATGCGTATGCCTTACCGCCCATCTCCTGGCGGTTGATGCAGAAATCTGCAATCTGGGTACCCATGTTACCTGCGTCATTCAGTGTGTAACCGATCAGGTACGGAACCTGTGCCAGTGATCCGTCCAGGCAGGCATCATCAAATGACTCGGTCAGCACATATCCATCTATATAAGGTGATATGGGTGATGCGGTAAGTATGCTGCGCTTTCCGGTAACGTTGGTGTAGAGGCCGCCCAGAGCGAAAATGGTCTCGGTGCTGGCACCGCGCAACTGACGCAGTGTAGTCAGGTTAGCCCAGTCGCAAACCTCCTTGGTTGAAGCCTCGGCCTCAGCCAGTGTGGTCATACCCTGCTGCGGCATTCCCATTCCCATTCCCATGCCCATTCCGCCGCGACCTGCGGGTGCAGCAGCAGTCTGAGGACGGGGCTTAACAAGTCCGCTTCCGCTCATGATCACAGCCTTGTTGAACAGACCCTTGGTAAGAGGTGATGCGCTCAGGAACTTGACGCTGCGTGAGCCTGCGCTCTGTCCGAATATCATCACGTTATCGGGGTCACCGCCAAACTGGGCTATATTCTTCTTGACCCACTTCATGGCTTCAATCTGGTCCAGAGTGCCCCAGTTACCTGTTGCATGCTCGGGATCCTCGGCCGACAGTTCCGGATGTGCAAAGAATCCGAACGGACCTACACGGTAGTTGAATGATACCAGCACTACATCCTTATTGGCCCACTCCTGGCCGTCAAACTCAGGCTCTGAGCCCCAGCCCTCACGCATGCCGCCTCCGAATATCCAGATGGCAACGGGCAACTTGGCATCGGTCTGACCGGGTTTCTTGGTCCAAACGTTCAGGTAAAGGCAATCCTCGCTGTAAGGAGCCTCATCACCGTAACCCCACTCGGTTGTGTAGCCGCCGGGATAATGGGCTGCCTGGAATGGCGGATGACCGAATTTGTCACAGAGTTTTACACCCTCCCATGGAATGACAGGCTGCGGAGCCTTCCAGCGGTTCTGACCTGTAGGAGGTGCTGCAAACGAGATTCCGCGGTAAACGGTAACTCCCTTGATATCGGTAGCAACGCCCTGTATCTGGCCGCCCTCAATAGTCAGGATGGGACCGCCGTCCTGAGTGCCGCATGCCACAAAAGCCAGCATGCCAGCCAAAGCAAAAAACAGTTTCTTCATAAAGCATTTTGGTTTAATGGTGTGAAAGTAATAAAAGTTGCACTTATTTCCTAAATTTGAAACTGTAAATCTGAAATGGGATGGAAAAGAACCTGACTGAACAGTATATACGTGAACATCGTACTGACGATGTGCGTAAACTGGCTCTTGCCAGCCATCCGCAAGGCATTGACATTCAGTATGCTCTGACACAGATTTCAGGATGGCAGGCTGCTCGCGCAAAAGTGCCGCTCTGGGCTGATACAGAAGGTATTGTCTATCCCAAGCATTTGTCTCTGGAGCAGTGCACGTCACAATATATCGCTCAGTATAAGGCAACTTTCATTGAGAGCCTTCTTGGCTCCGGATTCAAATTGGCCGATATCACCGGTGGAATGGGCGTAGATTGTTTCTTTATCTCCCGTTCAGCATCACAGGTTTACTACAATGAGATGTCGGCCGATCTCTGCGACTGCGCCCGGGCAAACTTCAAGGTTCTGGGACGGCCGGAGATTGAGATAAGCTGCTGCACAGCTGAGGATTTCATTTCACGTCTGGAGCCTGATTCACTTGATCTTATCTATCTGGACCCTGCCCGTAGAGGTGATGCCGGACGCAAGCTTGTATCTATAAGTGATTGCCAGCCGGACACCGTTGCGCTTCAGGATGACCTACTCAGCATAGCGCCAAACGTGATGGTCAAGCTCTCACCCATGCTTGATGTCAGTAAGGCTTTGACAGAACTTCACAACGTAAGTAACGTTTTCATCATAGGATTGGAGGGAGAATGCAAGGAGATTACATTGCTCATGCAAAGAGATTTTGATGCAGAGCCTGTTATCACAGCAGTGGACATAAAAGCTAACGGAACTCCGGAAATTGCGGTTTCATCGGCCAAAAGCACCGATAACGCCCTACCTCTGCCCATTACAGACCCTCAGCAGTTGCAGCCCGGCACCTACATCAGCGAGCCATCGGCCCCCTACATGAAAAGTGCCCTGTTCCGCACCATCGCATCACAGACCGCAACCGCCCTGCTCCATCCGGATACCCACCTGTTCTGGAGCAAGGAAAAGCCGGAGTCATTCCCCGGCCGCACGTTCCGGATAGAAGGAATAATCCCCTTTGACAAACGCTCGCTCTCAGCCTTAACAAAGACCCAGGCCAACCTATCAGTAAGGAACTTCCCCGAGCCGGCCCCCCAACTGCAAAGCCGTCTCAAACTCCGTGACGGAGGCCCCCGCTACCTCATCGCCACCACCCTAGCCGACTCCCGCCGCATCCTCCTGGATCTCACAAAATGATACAATTGGGGTCTGACCCCTTTTGTATCATTTTACTTTAAGTTTCCTGACCTTGCCGTTCTTCCAGACCAGGTCAACGGTCTGGCCGGTGCGGGTGCGGATGCCGCGGATGTAGCCGTCGGGCCAGGCTGAAGGCAGTGCAGGCAATGGGTCAACCAGATGGTCCTCAGAGCGCAACAGCATCTCCATCACTCCGGCACAGCCTCCAAAATTGCCGTCTATCTGGAACGGCGAATGGGCATCCAGCAGATTGGGGTAAGTGCCGCCTCCACGGCGGGCATCGGGACCGCGGTAATTGTCGGGGCTGATATAGCGTAACAGGCGCCTATACATACGGTATGCGTTGTCGGCGTCCCTGAGTCGGGCATAGAGGTTTATGCGCCAGCCGCAGCTCCAGCCGGTAGTCTCAAACCCCTTTATTTCAAGAGACTTGAGTGCGGCATCGGCATATTCTCCTCCACTTATCTGATGACCCGGATATACTCCGAACAAATGTGACTGGTGGCGGTGTTGCGGATCCTCATCGGCCCAGTCATAGTACCACTCCATAAGATGGCCGTCGGCCCCTATATGATACCCGCGCAATCGGCTTAAACATGAGCGGACCTTGCGGTTGAAGGCACTATCAGAGAGTACTTGTGAGGCATCGGCAGCATCCATGAGGCATTCCCGTATCATCGCGATATCAGCAGTTCCGCCATAAAGTGTCGCGCCATGGAATCCCTTGTCGGTAATGTATTTGTTCTCGGGCGATGTAGAGGGCGATGTTATCAGCTCTCCGTCTTTCTCAACCAGCCAGGCCATGCAGAATTCAGCAGCACCTTTCAATGCAGAATAATCCTTCTTAAGGCGCTCCAGATCACGGGTAAACAGATAATGTTCCCAGATATGCGTAGCCAGCCACGGACTGGACATATACCAGTTTGCCCAGTTGGGATCGCCTGAACCTAAGCCCACCGGATTGGCTGTCGCCCAGATATCGCTGTTGTGGCCCGATGCCCAGCCCTTATCCACACCCAGGTAATTACGGGCCGTTTCAATGCCCGATATGGACATATTGTTCACATAATCCAGCATCACCTCATGCATCTCGGGCAATGCTGCAGGCTCGGCCGGCCAGTAGTTTTCCTGCAGGTTGATGTTTATGGTGTAGTTACCGCTCCAGGGCGGTTCCATGCTCTCGTTCCAGAGTCCCTGCAGGTTGGCGGGAACGCCGGGTGTTCGAGACGATGATATGAGCAGATACCTGCCATACTGGAAATAAAGAGCCTCCAGCTCCGGATTGGCCTGATTCTCATCCGAGTAGAGCTTGAGTTGCTCATCGGTAGGCAATGCCTTTATTCCGGGATCGGTCTTGCCAAGGTTTATTGTCAGACGGTCAAAGAAACTTTTGTAGTCTGCAACATGATTTTTCCGGATTTCATCGAAGTTTTTGCCGCATACACGCGCCGCGTTGGCATCGGCTAGTTCACGGTAAGGTAGCCCTTCTTTCACCGGATCATGGTCAAAACCGTTGAACGATGTGGAGTTTACTATCCTGATGATAGCCTCCTTTACTCCTTTAAGGGACAGTGACTTACCATCGGTCTCAGTCCGGCCGTCACACTCTGCAAGCAGAACGGTGCGGTAATGGATTCCCCTGTCTGGAGAATACATGAAGCGCTCATGCCTGGTCCGGAAATAGTTTGGGTATGAATGGTACGCCACATACCCGTCAACTGTAATCCTTCCGTCTGCAAAGACTGCCTCATGCGGATGCGGATAATCCAGCACCAATTCCGCGTCAATGGGTTCAGCACTCTTGAACCTCACCACAATCACAGAATCCGGGGCCGACGCAAAATACTCCGTTTCAAAACTCTTGCCGTCACGCAGATACTCTACACGTGCCACCGCATCGGATATATCCAGTTCCCGATAATAATCCTTTATTTCAGCTTCGGGATAACGTATGGTGAGCGTGCCCAGCGGTTGATAATTCTCGCTGTAATGCCCCTGAATCTTATGTTGCAACTGTTCCGCACGCTGATAATCCTCCTCCGCAAGCGCCTCACGCACGGAATCCACGTATTTCCACACCTCACCCCACCTAGTCATGCGGGGATAGAGTTCCATATCCACATGCTTATCCCTCTGCTCCGGCTCTCCTGTCCAGAGAGTGATATCGTTCAGTGAAATCTTATCTTGCAGAGTACCACCATAGACCATAGCACCCAAACGTCCGTTGCCGATTGGCAGCGCCTCCTCAAAAAACTCTGCAGGCTGGTCATAGTGCAGTTTCATCTCTCCCTGCTCCGGCATTCCACATCCTGCCAGCAGCAGTATCCCAATTGTGCACAAACCCTGCTTCATAACTTCACATTTATTACAGCATCAAACATATAAGACGGATCACCGCGCTGACTCAATGTCTTGCGGGCGGTATCGGCGCTGGGTTTCAGCTTGCCCTTGAACACCTTGCGGCCTTTATACTTTACAGTCACCTTTTTGGAAAGGTTTACCATACGGTTGTTCAGGTAGATTGAAAGCTCCGGATAATCGCACTGCTCCAGTTCAATCAGATTGCCTTTGCGGTATGCTATTACCGTCATACCGCGTTTGGCATATTCATGCGGTACGGAAAGCCAGTAAAACGCGTCACGAGTAACCTCTTCCTGACGCCACACTATCCTATCCGGATAAGGATTGCGCTTGAACTGCGCCATCCAGGGCACTGCAGCAGAATCCTTAAGGTCCATCCAGTGCGGGTAACCCTCAAGTACATGGGTCTCATGGATATAACCGTTTTCATCGGCTGTTTGGAGCGAATCCAGTTCCCTGCCGCGTGCCGCCACCTCGCGGTTGCGGTTATAGGCTGCGTCATCACCTCCTACCCATATGGCGAACGGCATATTGCGGACATTGACCAGATTTACATCACCCGGATGCCCGGCCATCATGGAGGCTGCGGCAAAATGGTCCGCCAAACGGGGAGCCAGACGCCACACTCCGTCACCACCTGCAGAATATCCCATCAGGTATACCTTATCGGGATTCACGTCAAGTCCGTATGACAACGTCTGTATGAGTTCTTCCAGCAGTCCGTCCATAGGCGGCTTGAACCACATGTCCCAGTCATTCCACGGAGCACGCGGGCAAACGTAAACACCCTCTTGGGGCTGATAAAGCCGTTTTTGGTTCTCCCACTGACTGTCATTAACGCTTGCGGCTGTGTTCCCGCCGCCGTGCATGGAGATATACATGCTGCGCCCGTCGGAAGGTTTGTCGCCAAATATCTGATATGAGAACTTCATGGTCAAATCACCATTGGAAACAGTCATAGACTCCAAATTGGCCTTCCACCTGGCTGCATTCTCCTGCCTCCACTGCTCCACGACATCGGGATAAGCAGCCTCTTGCGCCCAGCTATCAGAACTAGGAACAATAAAAGCTATCATACATATAGCTCCAGCCAACTTACTTTTATATTGCATCATATTCCTACAACCATTAACTTTTGTGCCTGATAAGGATTGTCACGAACATCATTGCCAGCAGCAAGAACACCACACTCACTTTGTCCTTCTTCTTTTCCATATCGTTTTCTTTAAATTTTCATCATTCAGGCATTACGGATTTAACCCACTCCGGTAGGTTATCAGTATATTGTTTGGCTATTATGCCGTTTGAGGTTCTGAGAATCAGACGTGGTTCCGCTTTCTCCACTGAGTTGTCATAAAGATAAACCCTATCAGCTATTGAAATAGCTTTTGATATGTTTTCCAGTGATCCGTAATAACGGGATATGGTTTTGGAAATAGGAACCTCATGCCCGCCGTTCATATATCGCAACGCTATGCGGCTCACATTAATTAATGGAGACTCGGTACATACGTAGAAGATTCTAATAAAAAATCCGGCTTCTTTTGCTTTACGGATGAAATCCAACTTTTCTTCCGATGAAAAGACAGTTTCAAAAACGAAGTCAGTTCCTTTTTTCAGACACTCATATCGCTGTTCTGTTGCCATACGGGCAGCTTTCATGACAGATTCCTGGGAATTCCAGTCTCCAAAAGTGTCTTTAGCTATATTGTCAGGGTTTATGTATAGACTCTCGGCTCCCCATTCATTTATGAGCAGTTTTTCAGTTGTTGTGGTCTTACCGGAGCCATTCGGTCCTGCCACTATGCACATCACAGGTTTCTTTTTCATGGTTTATTTTTTTGAATTCCTTATTTCTTCCAGTCTTCTATGATGAATGTCGGCAGCATGAACATATGATTCAATCGCAGATTCACAAACCTGATGCATGATCTCTTCAAGCATATATTCCTTAGGCTCCTCTAATGATGAAAGCCTGTAGCTGCGGATATCAGACTTAGCCGATGATTCAGAATCCACACCGCAGCTAGTCCCAAAATAAGACAGAACCTGATTCACCTTGTCCATTCTGAGGCTCTGCTTACCTTGCTCAAGTTCACGCAGAAACCTCAACCCCACTCCTGCACGAGCCGCCAGTTCCGGCTGCGTAAGATGCTGCTCTTTGCGGCTCTTCTTTACAAACTCACTTATTTGCATCATAATTTATACCCTTTTGGGTACAAAGATAATCAAATAGCAGCGAATTACCAATAAAAGGGTATAAATTATTGTTTCGCCAAAGTGTCCCACGCTCATCGGCCCTGTGAGCCTCCTGGCGCCACTCGTTGTGGGACATACCCCCTAAAATGAGGGTATGTACCACGCCGATGCGCCCCACAAGCGTTGTGAGCGGGGTCGTTGTGGGACACTTTGGCAATAACAACACAAAAGGGGTCAGACCCCAATTGTACTATTTTTCAAAAATGATACAATTGGGGCCTGACCCCTTTTGTATCATTTTGCCAATTATTTGTATGTTTGCAAAAAACTTTGCTCAAATGAAAAAGGGAATTATCACATTACTGACCATCTGCCTGGCAGCCGCCAACGCAACGGCTGTAGAGGTGCCGCAACTGGCCAACGTCCGGGCACGTAACGTTACATCGCTCAACGGAGAGTGGAATTACATAATCGATGTACAGGAGGAAGGCTACTATGATTACCGAATGAACCCCACCGCATGGGGATTCTTCAGGAACGCCAAGCCCCAGCGCCCCGAGGACCTTATAGAATATGATTTTGACAAGGCCGCGGTAATGAACATTCCCGGCGACTGGAACACCCAGAATGAGCAGCTGTTCTTCTATGAGGGAACCGTCTGGTTCAAGCGCTCGTTTGAGTGGCACAGTAAGGCCGATGACCACAGGACCATACTCTACTTTGGTGCAGTCAATTACGAGGCCCGCGTGTGGGTGAACGGCAGGAATGCCGGCTATCATGTGGGCGGATTCACCCCGTTCAACATGGACATTACGGACCTGCTTACCGATGGCGATAACTTTGTGATTGTCAAGGTGGACAACAAGCGCAAGGCCGAAAATGTCCCCACCCAGATATTTGACTGGTGGAACTACGGCGGCATAACACGTGACGTACTGCTCATCGATGTGGCACCCGTCTATATTGAGAACTACAAGCTCTGCCTGGACAAATCGGCCCCGGACCAGATAAGTTTCAACGTCAATCTGAATGAGAAGCTGGCCGGCCGGCAGATAACGCTGAGCATCCCCGAGCTCAAGATTACCAAAAAACTTGTGACCGATGACAACGGAACCGCCCAGGTACAGTTCAAGGCCAAAAAGCTGCAGCTCTGGTCACCCGATAACCCCAAACTCTATGATGTGGAGATTACGCTGGCCGATGAGACCATAAAGGACCGGATAGGATTCCGCACCATCGAGACCAAAGGCAAGCAGCTGCTGCTGAACGGCAAGCCCATATTCCTGAAAGGTATAAGCATCCATGACGAGAAGCCCAACGGCGGAGGCCGCACCAACAGCGTTGACGATGCCCGCACACTGCTCTCCTGGGCCAAAGAACTGGGCTGCAACTACGTACGTCTGGCCCACTACCCCCACAACGAATATATGGTACGCGAAGCCGAGAAGATGGGCATACTTGTCTGGTCCGAGATTCCGGTCTATTGGACAATAACCTGGACCAATCCCGATACCTACGCCAATGCCGAGCGCCAACTTACCGATATGATACGCCGCGACCAGAACCGCGCCAACGTAATCATCTGGAGCGTAGCCAACGAGACTCCCCACAGCCCCGAGCGTGACAAGTTCCTTAGCAGCCTGGCCAAAACCGCCCGCAGCCTGGATGACACCCGTCTCATATCGATGGCAATGGAGGTGACATCGGCCTCAAACTACAAGAACCGCCTGCAGGACAACATGAACGAGTACGTAGATGTGATTTCGTTCAACCAGTACATCGGCTGGTACAGGGATGTCAACGACGCGCCCAAGATGGTATGGGAAATCCCGTATGACAAACCGGTCATAGTAAGCGAGTTCGGAGGAGGCGCCCGATACGGCCTTCACGGAGATAAGAACGAGCGTTGGACCGAGGAGTTCCAGGAGAACCTCTACATAGAGAACCTGGCCATGCTGGACAAGATAGAGGGTCTGGTTGGCACCACCCCCTGGATCATGAAGGATTTCCGCTCACCGCGCCGCGTACTGGACGGCATCCAGGACTACTACAACCGCAAAGGTCTCTACTCTGACAAGGGCGAGAAAAAGAAAGCCTTCTACATCCTCCAATCCTGGTACAGCACAAAATGATACCATTGGGGTCTGTCCCCTTTGGTACTCTTTTCAAAAATGATACCAAAGGGGACAGACCCCAATGGTATCATTTTAGCGGGAAAGTTCTTCTGCGAGGAAGCGGGAGGTGTAGCCTTTGGCGGAAGCGGCTACCTGCTCGGGGGTGCCTTGAGCTACAATCATACCACCATTACGACCGCCTTCAGGGCCGATATCGATGATCCAGTCGGCCTGCTTGATTACATCCATGTTGTGCTCAATCACAATCACGGTATTGCCCTTGTCAACCAGGCGGTTGAGCACACCCATAAGGACGCGGATATCTTCAAAATGGAGTCCGGTGGTAGGCTCGTCAAGAATGTAGAGAGTCTTGCCGGTATCGCGTTTGGCAAGCTCGGTAGCCAGTTTCACGCGCTGACTCTCACCACCGGAGATAGTAGTTGAGGGCTGGCCGAGTTTAAGGTAACCCAAGCCCACATCCTGCAAAACCTTTATCTTATTAAGTATGGTGGGAACATTCTCAAAGAACTCTACCGCCATATTGATGGTCATATCCAGCACATCGGCAATGGATTTGCCCTTATAGCGTACCTCAAGGGTCTCACGGTTGTAACGCTTGCCGTGACAGACCTCACAGGGCACCATCACATCAGGCAGGAAGTTCATCTCAATGGTCTTGTAGCCGTTGCCTCCGCAGGCCTCGCATCGGCCTCCGCTCACGTTGAATGAGAAACGGCCGGGCTTGTAGGCACGGATCTTTGATTCGGGCAGTTCCACAAAGAGCTGACGTATATCACTGAATACACCTGTATATGTGGCAGGATTAGAGCGCGGAGAACGGCCTATGGGAGACTGGTCCACATCAACCACTTTATCGATAAAGTCTATTCCATCAACAGAGTCATATTCAAGCGGCTCCTTGAGAGAACGGTAGAATTTTTGTGACAGGATGGGCTGCAGGGTCTCATTTACAAGTGTTGACTTGCCGCTACCAGACACACCTGTCACGCAGATAAGCTTACCCAGTGGAAACTCCACATCAATGCCCTTCAGGTTGTTTCCCTTACAACCGTGCAGTACGATACTCTGCCCATTGCCTTCACGGCGCTTGGACATATCACCGGCTGCCGTATCCAACTTGCCGTTAAGATAGCCTGCGGTAAGGGTTTCAGTCTTAAGCATCTCATCAACGGTTCCCTGGAACACCACTTCACCACCCTTGCGTCCGGCACGTGGACCCAGGTCTATGATCCAATCTGCTGCCAGCATCATATCGCGGTCATGCTCCACCACAAGTACGGTGTTTCCGGCATCACGCAACTGCTTCAAAGACTCAATCAATCTAACATTATCACGCTGATGAAGGCCTATGCTGGGCTCATCAAGAATGTAAAGCACGTTGACCAGCTTGGAGCCAATCTGTGTAGCCAACCTTATACGTTGCTCCTCACCACCGGAAAGTGATTCTGCCGGTCGGTTCAGAGAAAGATAGTCTAGACCCACATCAAGCATAAACTGCAGGCGTGTACGTATCTCCTTAAGTATCTCCGATGCTATGGTACGCTGGCGGTCACTCAAGCGGGGCTCCACATTGCAAGACCACTCATAGAGGTCCTGGATATCCATCGATGCCAGCTCAAATATATTCTTGCCGTCAATGCGGAAATTGAGCGCCTCCTTGTTTAGTCTTGCGCCTCCGCATTCAGGGCATACGCGGGTCACGGCAAACTGGTCGGCCCACTTCTGCTCAGCGGCAGTAAGGTCAGTCTGCTGCTGGAGTGAACGTACGTACTTGACTACGCCCTCATACTCCATGAATACTGCATCGGCCTCACTGTTGATACCCGTAATCTGCACTTTGATACGCTCGTCGCAACCGTTAAGCAGTTCATCGATGACATCATTGGTCATCTCCGATATGGGCGTATCCAGAGTATAGTCATATTTATTCAGCAACGCTGTTATCTGTCTGAATATAAGCGTATTCTTGAATGGACCGAGAGGAGCTATAGCACCTTTCTTAACCGATAGTGACCGGTCCGGTAGCACCTTGTCCTCATCAACGGCCGATATATAACCCAGGCCCTTGCACTTGGGGCAGAATCCCTGCGGTGAGTTGAATGAGAAGTTATGCGGAGCCGGATCACGGTATGAGAGTCCTGTCACGGGACACATCAGACGTTTGCTGTAGTGACGCAGCACGCCCTGCTCCTGAAGACCCGGAATTTTCTCCTCAGGCATGGAGAGTATCATCATAAGACCGTCGCCCTGCTTCATAGCCAGTGATATGCTATCGGCAAGACGGTGCTTATATTTCTCATTGACAATGAGTTTCTCAATTACCACCTCAATATCATGATTGCGGTAACGGTCCAGCTTCATGCCGGGCTTGACCTCACGCAGCTCACCGTCAACACGCACATTCAGGTATCCCTTGCGGCGTATGCCTTCAAACAGTTCCTTGTAGTGTCCCTTGCGGTTACGTACAAGTGGAGCCAGCACATATATACGCTGCCCGCCGTACTCATTCACCACAAGTTCCACAATCTGCTCCTCTGTAAACTTGACCATCTTCTCACCACTCAGGTATGAGAAAGCCTCACCTGCACGGGCAAAAAGCAGACGCAGATAGTCATACACCTCCGTTACCGTACCAACGGTTGAACGCGGATTACGGTTGGTGGTCTTCTGTTCTATTGAAATAACCGGGCTGAGTCCTGTGATACGGTCCACATCAGGACGCTGAAGATTGCCTAAGAAGTTACGTGCATAAGCTGAGAAGGTCTCAATATATCGGCGCTGACCTTCAGCGTAGATTGTGTCAAATGCCAGTGATGACTTGCCGCTGCCACTCAGGCCTGTAACAACCGTAAGTGACTTGTGCGGAATCTCAACATCTATGTTCTTCAGGTTATTAGACCTGGCACCTGTTGCTACAATCTTAGACTTATCCATCTCCGTCAATTAGCCCGCCCTTTAAGCACATTTATATCGGCCCTCTTCTCAAATGTCCTACCGCTGGCACCTGTAGCCTCCACATTTATGAAATAGACGCCGTCATTTACTATGTCACCGTTGAACCGGCCATCCCATATTCCCAACAGATAGCCACCGTTATTGTTGTCCTCAACGCTAATGATATCAGGAGAATTAAGGATATTCTCCATCCGGCCCGATATGTTCTTTATGGTCTGGCCCCAACGGTTGAATATGGATATCTTCAAATCCACTATTGAACGGACATAAATCTTAAAGACGTCATTAATACCGTCACCGTTGGGAGAAAAACCGTTATAGTCAAGACGAACTTCCGATTCGTCTATACTGAACGTCATGGTCTCCTTATCGCCCAGGATGAACGTCAAAGAATCTTTCTCCCTGTATGACCACTCATAAACCACCTGGAATGAACCGAAATCCGTAAACTCATACTCGGTATCGTTCTCGTAACGCTTCAGAAAAACTATTGTATCCGATGACTCACCGGTAGGCAGTTGCTTTATTATCCACTGTGAACGCAATTCATACTCCTTGCCGTCATCGGCTACAATCGATGAAGTGAACTTGGCTCGCAGGGGAGCATTGAATTTACTGTCTGTCTGCGGATTATCCTTGGATAGCACCACCGGATCACCTGAAACCGGGCTCAGCGTGACCTTCACATCTACCTGTGGCGTGCCGGCCCAAACCCCGGCAGACAACAAAATCGCTGTAAAAGCGGCCGATATGAATCTTACGGGAAGAGATCTTTTCATATATGTTCGTTTCAAAACGCAAAAGTACTCAAAATAATCTTCCATTCAAAGCAAGTCCAACTTCACGGAAGAATTGTTATAGATATTATAAACGGAGACTGAAGGCTTTTTTGTATCTTCGCACCCGATAATATATGAAGTATATTATGAACAGACTCAGATATATCCTGGCGGTAGCGCTGCTGATGGTCATTCCGGCCCTGCATACAGCCGCCCAATCAGATTATTTCATGCATACCGTAACTCAGGGACAGGGGTTATACTCCATCTCCAGGATGTACGGGGTGACCGAAAATGACATAATCAAGCTCAATCCCGGCAGTGAGAAGGTTATCCGCGCCGGCCAGGAGCTCAAGATTCCCTCAAAGAAGAGCGTTGCATCAGGCAAATTCCATACCATCCAGAAAGGTGAGACATTGTACCGCCTATCAGTAGAGAATCGTGTTTCAGTCAAGGAGATATGTGATGCCAACCCGGGCCTTTCTGCAGAGAATTTCAAGATTGGTCAGGTAATAACCATCCCCGCCCCTTCCGATGAGGACCCGTTGGCTTCAACCATAGAGAATGCCGGAGAGGATACGCCTAAAGAGATCAGGAAAGATGCTGAAACCATGACCTCCGATATCGCTACTATCAGGACCACACATCAGGTAAAACGCAGGGAGACCATATTCCGCATCTGCCGCGACTACGGTATCACACAGGAGGAGTTCCTTGAAGCAAATCCAGAGTACAGACATTCCAAGCTGCGCAATGGAAACATCGTAAACATACCTTATACCACACAGGAAATTGAGCAACGCCGCAGGGAACGTGAGCAAGCCATATCCAGAATTGAATCTATCCCTGACAGTACCCTGTTCACCATGAACGAGCGTAAACCTGAGGTTGTGGATGAATATGATGATCATATCCTCACAGCGGCACTCATACTTCCGTTCTCGCTTGATGATTCCACCACGACTGAACAGAAAATGATGGTAGAGTTTTATCAGGGTATCCTGTTGGCACTTGACAAGCTCAAGAGAGAAAAAGTATCCGTCAACCTGAAGGTGTTTGATTCAGAAGGTGAGGATAATTCCATTGAACCGTTATTTGAGAGCGGCAAGTTGGACGATGTTGACATAATATTCGGTCCCAGATACTCCAACCACATCACGACCGCTTCAAATTGGTCAATCGCGCACCAGATTCCTATGGTTCCGCTTCCCGTTGGTTCCAATATAGATGAAGTGTTCAACAACCCATACCTGTATCAGCCCAACACACCGCAGTCATATTTCCATCAGGAGATATTCTCACACTTCCTTAAGCAGTTCCCAAATCCCAACATTATCCTGCTGGATGCTGAAGAATTCAGCAGGAATGAGTTCATAGACGGTTTCATGACTACTCTTACTGACCATAAGATTCCGTTTACCACACTGACAGTCGATACGGCTTATCAACAGATAATGAACATCATAGAATCAGATAAGCAGAATATATTCATTATAAATACGCCCAGCAGCGAACCTCTTAACACCATGTTACCCGTACTTCAGCTGGTAACGCGCAATAAAGACCCGGAGATAGAGACACACCTGTTCGGCTATCCCCAGTACCAGTATTATGCATCAGACCATCTGGATGAGTTCTATGAAATAGACACCTGGTTCTACAGTTGGTTCTACACCAACAATATGCTCAGTGAGTCTATTGATTTCAATGCTGCTTTCCGCCGCGCTTTCAGCCGTCAGATGATGATAAGCTACCCCAGTTATGCCTCTTACGGATATGACACCGGTTATTTCTTCCTGAAAGGACTGGACAAGTACGGCAAGGACTTTGAGAATCATCTGAATGACCTTGATACTGATCCCGTACAGATGGGATTCAAGTTTGAACGCGTCAACAACTGGGGAGGATTCATAAACCGCAAGGTATTCTTTGTACATTACTCTGACACCTATCAAGTTGAGAAGATAGACTTTGACAAATGAAACGCCTGCTCACATTATTAATATCGCTGACTATTATCGCGGGATCAGTTTCTGCCCAGGTAGGTGACGCCCGTAACACGCTTTGCTTGGGAGTAAGCGGCGGTATGGGCACCAGCGAGGTTTCATTCATTCCAACCATCAAACAGAAATTGTGTCTGGGGCCCACTTTCGGCGTAAGCCTGCGTCATATCTCCGAGAAGTATTTCTTTCTTATATGCGGCACACAAGTTGAGCTCAACTTTGCCCGCCGCGGATGGACAGAAGATATCGATGACGAATCAGGTAATGAATATACCCGAATAGCCGATTATATTGAGATTCCGTTCCTGGCTCACATAGGCTTTGGGCGTGAATTCCGCGGGTTCCAGGGACATATCAACATGGGACCGCAAGTGGCATACCTTATAAGTGAAAGGGAAGTCTACGGAGGAAAGAAGCCTTGGGATGTCAGCAACCGCCCCAATCAGGTTACAGAGCAATACGGCAAGGCTATCGAGAACAAACTGGACTACGGAATAACAGCCAGCGTAGGACTTGAGATACGCACCGGTTCAGGAAACTTCGGAATTGAAGGCCGATACTACTTTGGACTTGGCAATATATACGGCATCACCAAGAAAGACTACTTTGGACGTTGCGCCAACAGCACTATATCAGTGCGCGCCACCTACTCCTTTAATTTGTTTTAATCTCTCAGGCGGAAACCGCTTGCCTTTGCTATAATGGAAGCCTCAGCCTTTGAGACTCCATGAATGCTCATATACTCCAGGATAAGGCTTATAAGCGGAAATGAAGCCCCGATACGCGGTCCGAAAGATGCATCGCCCTTGAGCAGGAGTACATATATCACAAAAATGATATAATAGCCCAATGTGAGCAGCATCATGAACACCAGCAGACGTTTCTGAAGTACGAAGTTGCGGAACCCAGAGAGCAGGAGTTCAAACACTCCTACAGCCAGAATAATTATCATTATTACACCGAGAGCCCACATGGCACCGCTGCTGTCACCCTCAATGAAATTAAGGCGGAAATTGGTAAGTTCCGCCGATGCTCCCTCCGCACTGACCAACTGGCCAATGGGAAGAAGAAGGCCGGCAAACATCAATGCACAGATGAGTGCCAGCCATACTTGATGGAGGTAGAATTCTATCTTCATATGACAACCCGGCTATCCAGCCGGAACGAATCAGAAATTCTCCTTTTCCTTGGCAGGATTACGGAAATAGATCTTTCCCTCCACAAACTCCTGAGCTGCAATCAGAGTGGGTTTGGGAAGACGCTCATAGTAGCGTGAAATCTCTATCTGCTCCCTGTTCTCAAACATCTCCTCCAGGTTATCGGTAGTTGAGCTGAACTCCTCAAGCTTTGACTTGAGTTCATCCTTCATCTCAACGGAAATCTGGTTGGCACGCTTGCCCATGATAGCAACACTCTCATAAATGTTGTTGGTGTCCTTTACAAAATCGACCAGATCACGGGTTACGGTGTTGGTCGGAGCATTTGTCTTCTTGAAATCCATGTTACTCTTCTATTATTTGATTCTTGTTTCCTAAATTCTTTGTGGAGATACGGAACATCTTGTCGGCCTCCTTCATATATGAACTTTCAGGAAATTCATTCTTGAAAGCATAATACTCATCAATGGCATCGCGATAACGGTCATCCCTCTTGTCAAGCACACTCTCCTGTGCCATCTGGAACTTAGCCTTGAGCACCAGCATTGACAGTTTCTCGCGATACTTGGTGTATGGATAATCACGGAGAGCATTCTGCGCCACAATTATGCTGGAACGGTAGTTGTTACCCAGATAATTACCCATGCTGTAGTAAAGCTCTGCAGTACCTATCTCCTTCTCTACCAAGCGGTCATACATAGTGTATATCATCTGCTCAGCCTCCGGACGGAACTTGCTTGAGGGATATGACTCCACAAATCGCTGCAACTGCATGATGGCATTCTCCGTGCTGGTGGCATCCAAGCGAGGATCGGGAGTATCCAGGAAAAGGCTCCTACCTGACCAGTACAGACAATTCTCAGAATACGTACTGTTGGGGAAAGACCTGTAGCAAGCCATATAATACTGGGATGCTGACAGATAATCACCCAGATTGTAATAGCAGGTAGCCAGCAGGTACATAGACTCTTCAGCCTGTGCAGTACCGCGCTGATAAGCCACGCACTCCTCAAGAATTGAACTGCAACTGGTAAAATGTCCCTCCATAAAGTATGTCTTGGCCAGACTGTACTTGGTGTTATAATCAGAAGCTTTCACGATCTTGTTATATCCTGAACAGCCTGACATCACGGCCAGAGCCAACAAAAACAATACTATGGATATAGTTTTGCGCATGCAGTCAAATTTCAACCTGCAAAATTACCTATTTTGAACGAATGGAGCAAACTTGCGCGTCTTATTTAATTTTTATTTAAGCTTTCGGGCCACAATACCGGCCGCAATGGCACATAGTTCACCACACGGACGTTTCTTGTAATACTCCGGAGTACGGTCAGACGGAACAGGCGTACCCTCAGGCTTACTCAAACCCAAAAGCTCACGGCATATTATGCTTCCGTTCATCTGCTTGAACTCATTTGCCATCTCCTGCACAAGTGCGTAATTGGCAGTCTTGGCAGCCTTGTCATTCACATCATTAGCCGGAATCATGGCACCGGCCACCATAGTCATTCCCGATACCGTGCCGCAAACCTCACGCATCCGGCCCATTCCACCGCCGAATCCGCTGGTCAGCCGTGCTATCTCTTCCTCGGGAAGCCCAAGTACATCGGCAAACGTCATTGCCACCGCCTGGCAGCAGTTATATCCCGCCTTGAACAGCTCACCGGCCCTCTTTTCTCTCTCCTCTACCGTCATGATCAAATAATTGTAAATCCCGTCAATATTATTACTCGAGAATACGTGAAAGAAATTCACCAGGAGTAAGTGTGGGTATCTCTGATTCCTTGAAATCATTGATGTTCCGGGTCAGTATCAACTCACACGAGCCCTCCTTGGCGGACTGGACCTGCAGAGCATCTTCAATATCATTCATCGGCCCACCAATCATACACTCCACATGTTCAGGATTAGATGGCAGGACCTTAACTATCGATGTCAAATCCTTGATTATCTGTTTTTTCCGTTCAGCATCGATTTTTCTTATTACATATGCTATGGTAGGTATTGATAAAACTGACATATAGAGTTCTATAGCACCTTTATCACCTAATGACAGAATCGTGGCAGCATCATCTGAGAACTGCTTGTTATCCCGTTCAACTATAACATCCAGCAAGACATTAGTATCAAGAAATACTCTCATCGTGACAGTATATATCCAAGACGTTCATCACCTTCCATCTCTTCAGGAGAGATTCTTACACTACCCTTCAACTCCTTCACCTTGGCAGACAGAGGCGGCCGCTTAACCTTGACAAATTCCAATGAATCAAGCGATGGATACTTATGTACCAACCTCAACCCGTCATTGGTCTCAATGATATCAAACTCCGTCTTGCTGGTGTATCTGCGTTTACGGATAATCCTAGCGGGAATAATTATAGCCTTGCTGTTACCTACCTCAACTAACGTATGTGACATAACGTTGTATTTAACTGTTGCAAATATATATTATTCGTTATAACAAAACAAGCAAATGTAATAATTTTTATCTCAAAATAACTTATGGACAAACTGGCCGGACAGTACAGCCAAATACCCGTTCGAAATCTTGTGTGAAGTAATGGTCCGAATATGACAGGTTATAGCAACTGAAAACCCACGCGAGGTATGGATTGCCCTCAAAGAGAGAATAAGACCAGTAATAACCGATTCCACCAATGGTATTAAGATCAGTAAATCTACGGAACCCGGCCGCGGGCAAGAAGATGGAGGCGCCCTCATGACCTGATTTCTTACTCGTAACAAGATAGCCGTTCACGCCATTCCTGGTAGTCCATGTCCAGTTACAGTTAACACTGTTGGACAATTCATCAAACTCCTCTTTAGTGGGCATTCGCCATTTTCCACCCCACTTGACGTGAGACACGTCATCCTCCGGGTCAAGTATGGTCTTTGTGTCGGTATAACCATTATAACCGTAATAGCTCCTAACGCAGTATTTGGTTAGTGTAGTTGCTGAACCTTTACAGTACTTGTATTTTGACCAACTGTAATTAAAGCCAGGCAACGTTTCCCCCCATGTGAAGTAGTCCCCGTAATCCTCCGGCTTTTGAGCACCCACATTAAAAGAAGCCCATTTAACAGAGAGGCCCAAATCAACAGCCTCGCCTACTGTCGGATTATATTCTGTGGTTGTTTTAAATGATTTGACCGAGCCATAAAAAACAGCAAACTGATTCTGCATATATGCCCTGACATAGTATGTCTCACCCCGAGTTGAGCCAGTTGACACATATGCAAATTCATTTTGCCTGTTGGCGTTCTGCAGCGGCATTCTTCCTATTACTGTTTCGAAACCGTCAGTCTCCGAAATCTCAAAGCCAACAGAAAAATCCTGCGCCATTGGAGATGAAAGGCTATACTTGCCCTCAAATGTAATCGAGAGACCTTCTATTTTGACCCCCAGTGTCTCTACAGCATCCATAGTTTCCTGTTCCGCATTCATGATATCCTCATTGCCTTTATCACACCCCAATAGCCCTGTAATAAGCATCAGCAGGCAACACCTTGGATTAATTCTCATAATAACTCATTTTTCATACCTATTGCAAAAATAAAAAAAACATTTCGTATAAGTGATATTTACAAACGTATTCTCTTTTACACATTTGTAAATTTAAAAACTTATTTTTGTCAGTCATATGGAATTCAAACTAGTTTCACCGTTTGAGCCCACCGGCGACCAGCCTCAGGCTATTCAGCAGCTCACTGATGGGTTGCTGAACGGTGCTCACGCCCAAACTTTATTGGGCGTTACGGGATCAGGCAAGACATTCACAATAGCCAATGTTATCAAAAACATAGGGCGCCCCACCCTGGTTCTCAGCCACAACAAGACATTGGCTGCCCAGCTTTACAGCGAATTCAAGGCTTTCTTCCCTGAAAACGCCGTTGAATACTACGTTTCTTACTATGACTATTACCAGCCGGAAGCGTATATTCCATCCACTGACACATACATTGAGAAAGACCTCTCCATCAATGATGAGATTGACAAGCTGCGTCTTTCTGCCACATCGGCCCTGCTTTCCGGCAGGAATGACGTGATTGTAGTGTCATCCGTATCATGCATATACGGTATGGGCAACCCGGCTGATTTCTACAACAACGTGATTGAGCTGCGCAAGGGAGACCATCTGGACCGTAATGTACTGCTGCGCAAGCTGGTAGATTCATTATACACACGTAACGACATTGAACTGGGACGAGGCTGTTTCCGGGTAAAGGGTGAGAATGTAGATATCAACCTGGCTTACAATGATACCGCCGTCCGCATACAGTTCTGGGATGATGAGATAGATTCCATCGAGGAGTTTGACGTGCTCACCGGTGAGCGTATTGATACATATGAATTCTATCGGATTTATCCCGCCAACCTCTTCATGACCACCAAGGAGAGTCAGGAACGTGCCATCCGGGCCATTCAAGATGACCTGGTGGAACGTGTAGAGTATTTCCAAGAGATAGGAAAACCTTTGGAAGCCAAGCGTTTGAAGGAACGTGTGGAGTATGACATTGAGATGATACGCGAGCTTGGCCATTGCAGCGGCATAGAGAACTACTCCCGATACTTTGACGGCCGCGCCGCCGGTACACGCCCCTACTGCCTGCTGGATTTCTTCCCCAAGGATTTCCTGACGGTAATTGATGAGAGCCACGTAAGCGTACCGCAGCTGCACGCCATGTACGGAGGAGACCGCGCCCGCAAGAAATCTCTGGTGGAATATGGATTCCGCCTGCCTGCCGCATTTGACAACCGTCCCCTCAAGTTCGATGAGTTCAAGGAGCTGACAGGACAGACCATTTACGTAAGCGCCACCCCCGCTGATTATGAACTTGAAGAGAGTGAAGGCGTTGTGGTGGACCAGGTAATACGTCCCACCGGACTGCTTGACCCCGAGATTGAGGTACGCCCCAGCAAGAACCAGATAGATGACCTTCTTGAGGAGATTGCCGTACGCTCAGAGCGTGACGAGCGTGTGCTTGTAACTACACTTACCAAGCGTATGGCTGAGGAACTGAATGATTACCTTCTCAAGAACGGAGTGCGGTGCAACTACATACACAGTGATGTGGATACCATGGAACGAATCCAGATAATGACTGACCTACGAAAAGGGCTGTATGACGTACTTGTTGGTGTGAACCTGCTCCGTGAGGGATTGGATCTGCCTGAGGTATCATTGGTAGCTATAATAGATGCTGATAAGGAGGGATTCCTGCGTGATCACCGTTCACTCACTCAGACCGCGGGCCGTGCCGCACGTAACGTAAACGGAAAGGTGATACTTTACGCAGACAAGATAACGGAGAGCATGCGCCTGACCATAGCAGAGACCACACGTCGCCGCGAAAAACAGATGCGCTACAATGCCGAGCACGGCATTACGCCCAAGCAGATTGAAAAGGCTCTCAATACATCGCTGCTTATTCAAGGTACTCAGAATGATGAGCCTAAGCCATATGTGATGGAGGATAACACCAAATCTGTTGCTCAGGACCCCATTCTTAACAGAATGACCCCGCAGCAGCTTGACAAGGCCATTGCCCGCACTCGCCGCCTGATGAATGAAGCAGCCTCACGAATGGACTTCATGGAGGCAGCCCAATACCGCGACGAAATGTTCAAACTAGAAGCGCTCCGCAACTCCTGAGGGGCACAAAGGGGACGGTTCTTTTTGTGCCCCTGTAAAAATAATCAAAAGTTCTCATAAAAATAGGGGCACAAAAAGAACCGTCCCCTTTGTGCCCCTTTGTGCCCCTCTATTTGGGTTAGCTGAAGACTACGGTTTTGTTTTTGTAGACTAGGATTTTATGCTCGATATGCTTTTGGACAGCATGGGAGAGGACAATCTTCTCCAGGTCCTTGCCCTTGTTGACCAGGTCCGATGGCATATCCTTGTGTGATATGCGGACTACATCCTGGCAGATGATAGGACCTGCATCCAGTTCAGCAGTTACATAGTGACTGGTGGCACCGATAATCTTGACACCACGATCAAATGCGGCCTGATACGGCTTGGCACCTACGAATGCCGGCAGGAAGGAGTGATGGATATTGATTATCTTGTTGGGGTATGCGGCTATCATGCGGTCACCGATGATCTGCATATAGCGGGCAAGTACAATGAAATCTATATTGTTCTCCTTAAGGAGCTCCATCATGGCAGTCTCCTGCTCCAACTTATTCTCCTTGGTAATGGGATATACATAATAAGGTATGCCGAACATATCGGCCACATGTTTCATGTCAGGATGGTTGCTGACAATCAGGGGTATATCCACGTTCCACTCACCTGCGCTGTAACGTGCCAGCAGGTCAAACAGGCAGTGCGACATCTTGGATACGAATATGGCCATGCGCGGTTTGTTGTCACTGTAGTAGAGGCGGAAATTCATATCGTATTTCTTGGCATAGAGAGTGCCGAAATAATCGGAAATCTTATCCTTGGGAATAAGGAAGTTGTCAATATTCCACTCTATACGCATATTGAACACGTTCTCAACATGATCAACGAACTGTGCCAGATAAACCACATTACCGCGGTTCTCAGTTATGAAATTGGTTATGTCTGCAATGATTCCCGGTCTGTCGGGGCAGTGCAATAATAGTGTTACAGTCATTGTTAATGGTTTTTCAAGGCGCGAAATTACACAAAAAGGACCAATTTTATATCAATATGGCCTATAAAACAGATACAACGGCCTCCATTAATAAATAATCATTAACTTTACGGCATATTAACAGCACATATGAACAACAGAAAATATTTTGAGGGAAAGGTAGCCATTGTCACCGGCGCAAGTTCAGGAATAGGATTAGCCACAGCCACATTGCTGGCCAAGTATCAGGCAAAAGTGGTTCTTGCTGCAAGATCTGAGGACAAGCTCGATGAAGTACGCAAGGATCTTTCCCAATACACTGAAGTCATAAGTGTAAAGACCGATGTCTCCATAGAGGATGACTGCCGTAATCTGATTGAGGAAACCGTAAAAAAATTCGGACGCATAGACATACTCATAAACAACGCCGGCATCTCCATGCGCGCTATGTTCAAGGACCTGGACCTCAATGTGATACGCCGCCTGATGGATGTAAACTTCTGGGGTACTGTCTATTGCACCAAATATGCTCTGCCCTACCTGCTTGAATCAAAAGGCTCTATAGTTGGTGTCATCTCAACTGCAGGTTATAAAGGCCTACCCGGCCGTACAGGTTACTCGGCATCCAAGTTTGCCATAAACGGTTTCCTGGACACACTCCGTTCAGAGCATCTTTATGATGGGCTTCACGTGATGATATATGCTCCCGGCTTTACGGCATCAAACATCCGCAAGACTGCTCTCATGGCCGATGGCAGCCAGCAGGGCGAGACTCCGCGTGAAGAGGGCAAGATGATGACCTCAGAGCGTGTGGCGGAGATAATGCTGAATCATATCCGCAAACGTTCCAGACGAGCCACGCTCACATTTACCAGCAAGCTGTTGCTTATGCTTACAAGGCTGTTCCCCATCATGACAGACCACATGGAGTACTGGTACATGGCACGTGAGCCGGATTCACCCTTCAAGCGCCGCTCAGAGATCCTCAAAGAGAGAAAATCAAATCACCAAGCGTAGTTGAAGTTCAAAGTTAGGAACTCCTTGAACTGGCTGTAACCCATAAGATTACCGTCCTTATCAAGTTTGCGCTTAACGGTGTCATCAAAGCGCCAATGACAGAAGAACTGGAGTGACAGATATTTGGTAAGCCTGTAGTCAATGGTATTCTCCCAGTTGGCCTCAACGCCCTCATAACTCGTATAGAACTGAGCCTTGGATGTCCAGGTGAAATCCTCCAGGAATGACCATTTGATGTTACCGTCAAAACGGGAACCCAAGGTGTATTTGAAGTTCTTGCCGGCGTCTATACCGAAATTGGTAGCGATGCTGTCAACACTCACGTATCGACAGTTATAGGATAACGGAGACAACAATACTGAAAGCGTGATGTTCTTCTTCTTGAATTTGGGCTTATAGTCCATACCTATGGAAAGGTTTCCATAAACCGGCGCAAAGAATTTGGACTTCAGTTTTGTAGTAACCTTGGTGTCATAGACAGGCATAAACTGCGTATAACCCTGGAATTGTGAAGAATAATACCAGTTCTCAAATGCTTTCAGGCCATACTTTGAAGTAAAGCGGATAAGGTCTTCATTTGTACGCAAGGTGGTTTTGTTATCAATCTCTGTCGTATAGAAACCAAGTTTCAGCTCCAGCTTGTTGTCAAAAGTTGTATTTTTCCTGGCATAATTTGCTTCTGTATTGATCTGCCCCAGAATGGAATGGTTGCTCTCACCGCCCTTATACCAGTTGTCAGAATAATAACTCTGGGTATATTTACCCTGGAAATTACCGAAAACTTTCCAATAGCGCTGTCTGGGAGCAGCCATATCCGGACTGCTCTCTATTGTAGGACGTCGTCCCCTTGCCTTCACATCCAGTTGAATACCAGTCACCATATCCTCGGATATCGGTGTCACAGTCTGCACACCCATGAGTTCCTCTTCAGTCATTCTTACCAGTTCCGGATGCTCCAGATACACCTTGGCCAGAGTCTCGTCAATCATTCTGGCAAGCGTACGCTCAGAGACATCGCCTATCGGTTCAAGCGGTAAAAGGTCATCCTGCCTATTTTGACCTTTCCTCTCCGGGGTTATAGCTTCCGATATGGCAGACCCGTACATCACTATCGGCATAAACAGCCTGAAATACAACGGATTATCAGAGATATCATCATTAATCACATCCGATCCATGCTCAAAAAAGGATGTCAAAGAATCAAGGTGAGCCTTGAATTTCTCAGACGTGACTAAAGTATCGGGATATGCCGATTTGAACGGATTCGACACTTCCTGAGCAATGGTTGTAATTGACAATATCAGTAATGCGGCAATCGCAAAACCTCTCTTCATATGCCTTTTCATAAGGTGCAAGTGCAAAAATACAATAAATTATCGTACCCCGCCCGCACTCGCTCAATATATTTTGTACCTTTGCGTTCCGTAACGAATAATAGCATTTCAAAGTGGACAGAAGAACTTTATTTGGCTTGATACTTATCCCCTTAGTATTAGTATTGGTAATGCTTTGGTCCGGTAACAACCAGAAAAAAAACGCAGACAAGACAGCACAGTACGAGCAGAAAATAGATGAGGCAAAATCATCAGACGCAGCACTGTCTGCACAGGAAAACACCGATGCTGCAACCGCCTTGCAGCAGGATTCACTGTCTCCCCTTTTCCCTGCCCTGAACGGCACTGAGACCACTACAATCCTTGACAACGGGCTTGTAAAGATAGGTATCTCCTCAAAAGGAGCAGCCCCGTGTTCTGCCCAGCTCTATAATTATAAGGATCAGAAGGGAAGCGATGTCGTGCTCTTCAGCCAGAATGAAATAAGCATAAACTTCAAGATAGACGGCAAGAATCAGAATATCCAGAGCAAGGACCTCTATTTTGAGACAATCAGGAACGGCTCCAATTCCGTTACCATGCGTCTCAACACCTACGGTTACGGCCATCTGGACTTCATTTACACACTGCTCCCTGAGAGTTACATGCTCAACCTTGACATCAAGGCTGCAGGCATGGAAAACTTCTTCTCATCAAACCTCAACACACTTGCCGTAGATTGGATACAGAACCTGCGCCAGCAAGAGAAGGGTTTTGAGTTCGAGCAGCGTTATACCACCCTCACCTACAAGCGCAACGACAAGAACAAGGCAAAGATATTCAATATCGCCCCTGCCACAAAAAAATCCACAAAAGCCTCTTCCAGCACAGTTGAGGAGCCTTTGGATTGGGTAGCATACAAGAACCAGTTCTTCTCATGCATCATGATTGCCTCCGGAACATACAACGGAGGTGCAC
This sequence comes from uncultured Bacteroidales bacterium, assembly GCA_902763885.1. Classification (GTDB taxonomy): domain Bacteria; phylum Bacteroidota; class Bacteroidia; order Bacteroidales; family Bacteroidaceae; genus Colenecus. Next base: position 281,515 of record CACWTU010000006.1, read on the forward strand.
AGCTCTCAGGCGTATCATATGCCAAAGGCATAGGCTACATGAAGAAGCTCATGGCAAAAACCAGCACAGCTTTTGACCCGGCAGGAAATGAACCCACACAGTTCCAGTTCTACATCGGACCTAACGATTACAAGATCCTGAAACAGAACAGCAAGCTGGCACATGGTGACCACAAGATCAGACTGAACCGCGTCTTTGATCTGGGTTGGCCGGTAGTTCGTGAAGTGAACCGTTTCCTTATCATACCTCTGTTCAACCTGCTTTCAAAGTGGAACCTGAATATGGGTATTGTGATACTGCTCATGACCATCATCATAAAACTGCTGGTTATGCCTGCACAGATCAAGTCATACATGTCATCCGCCAAGCAGCGTGCCCTCAAGCCTTATGTAGATGAGGTGGCCGCCAAATATCCCAAGCCTGAGGATGCCATGAAGAAGCAGCAGGAAACCATGGCCGTTTATAGCAAGTACGGTGTAAGCCCCATGGGAGGTTGTCTCCCGATGCTTATACAGATGCCTGTCTGGACCGCATTCTTCTTCTTTGTACCGAATGCCATTGAATTGCGTCAGCAGAGTTTCCTCTGGGCAACAGACCTCACGGGATTTGATGACCTGATCAGATGGAACAACAACATACCTTTGATTGGTGACCACCTGAGCATATTCTGCTTACTGTTCTGCGTCACCAACATCATCAATACCATCTATTCCATGCAGCAACAGCAGATGGCTCCAGGCCAGGAGGAGAGTATGAAGGCAATGCGCTGGATGTCATACCTCATGCCAGTATTGTTCTTCTTCATGTTCAACAACTACTCATCAGGTCTCTGCTATTACTACTTCATATCCGGTCTGGTAGGTATCATAACCATGATCTGGCTGCGTCGTTCAACAGATGAGAAAGCCATTCTGGCTAAACTGGAAGCCGATTATGAGGCCAGCCGCAATGACCCCTCCAAGCGCAAGCAAGGCGGAAGCAACATGATGGCCCGTCTGGAGGCTCTTCAGAAAGAGCAGGAAAGACTGCAGAAACAACAGCAGCACAAATAGTTTATTTCAACCACTTATCAAGCCAGTTGAAATAGGTTCTCTGCCACAGGACTCCGTTCTGTGGCTTATTTACCCAATGGTTCTCATCAGGGAACAGCAACAGTTCTGCCGTAACGCCACGCAGTCTTGCAGCCTGGAAAGCTGATATAGCCTGTGAGTAAAGTACACGGTAATCCTTCTCGCCATGGATGCAAAGGATCGGTGTGTCCCATTTATCGGCAAAAAGATGCGGTGACGTGGCGTATGTTCTCTCTGTCACTTCATTCTTTTCCCAATAAGGTCCGCCCATATCCCAATACGGGAACCACATCTCCTCTGTCTCCAGGAACTGCTGCTCAAGATTGAAGATGCCGTCATGTGCGATGAAGCACTTGAACCGGCCATCGTGATGACCGGCAAGCCAATAGACGGAATATCCGCCAAAGCTGGCTCCTACACAACCCAGACGTTCCTTATCCACGTACGGCTCTTTGCTTATATCATCAATTGCAGAAAGCAGGTCACTCATACACTGCCCGCCATAGTCTCCGCTTATATCCTCAAGCCACTTCTTTCCGAATCCAGGCAGTCCTCTGCGGTTGGGAGCAACAATTATATAGCCATTGTCTGCCATGATACGGAAGTTCCATCGGTAGCTCCAGAACTGGGAAACCATATTCTGAGGTCCACCCTCACAGAACAACAGTGTAGGATATTTCTTGGTTTCATCAAAGTCTGGCGGGAATACGACCCATGCCAGCATATCCTTGCCGTCAGAGGTCTTCACTACGCGCGCATCAACCCTGATATTATTCAACTGGCTGAATATATGATCGTTCTCATGCGAGAGTTTCTCAGCAAGTCCGCGTCTTATGTCAACCAGAAAAATTTCTGTCGCAAATCGCATTGACTGACGCGTTACTATAAGGTTCCTGTCATTTGTCCACACCAATGAATTGTAATCACATACATCATCATTGATTGTCAGGATATTACCGTTCAGATCAGCAGAGAACAGTGACATACGTCCCTGCCATGAGCCTATGAAAAAGAGGTAGTCCCTCTCCCGGGCCCAAATGAAATTATCCACATTACTGTCAAAGCCATCTGATACGGACCATTTGCTGTAATCCTCCAAATCCATTACATATAGACGGTTTATATCACTCTCATAACCGTCACGCTCCATACTCTGCCATGCAATGAAACGGCCGTCGGAACTGAACTTGGGATTTATATCATATCCCATATTCTTATCCTCGGCGCCATCCAGCTTGCACAGATTAATGGTCTTGCCACTCTCTATATTATATAGGTATATATCTGAATCCGTACTCTTGGAATACTCCGCCCCAACCTTCTTACGGCAGGTGTAAGCAATGTTCTTTCCATCCGGACTCCAGGCGAACTGCTCTATCCCGCCAAACGGCAGCATCGGGCTTTCATATGGTTCGCCTTCAAGCAGGTCAATTGCATCGGCCGCAATCTTATTGCCGTCAAAAGCTGAAACAAACGGATGCGGAACAGATGTGGTCCAGCTGTCCCAGTGACGGAACATAAGGTCATCGGCTATCATACCGGAAGCCTTGGGAAGGTCATCATACTGTTTCTCTTTTACCAGGGGATTGGGAACGCTCATGACAGTAAGCACGTGACTCATGTCCGGAGAGAAGAGGAATCCCTCAATGTCACGTTCTGCCGATGACAGCATCTTGCGGTGTTTTCCGTTGACATCCATGCACCATATCTGCTGTATTCCGTCTTTGGCTGAAAGATATGCGATGTGCTCATTATCCATCCATGCCGGGCTGTGTTCCGATACAGCCGTTCCGGTGAGCAGCTTCACGTTACTGCCATCACTGTTCATCACATATATCACAGTATGGCTGGCGTTCTCCTCAACGCTGTAATAAGACACCTGATACGCAATCTTTGAACCATCGGGTGATACGGCAACATCTGCAATCCGGCCTAAAGCCCACAGAGCCTCCGGCGTAAGACGTCCGTTCTCTATTTGAAAATCACTCTTTCCGATGTTTACCTTACTGTCATCTTTCTTTACCATCATAAGCAACAAAAACGTAAAAACTGCAGCAAATGCCACGATGAATGCTTTGAATCGCCTGTTATCCATTACTGATTGAATGTTTGAAATGCGAATATATCATTTATTATCGACAAATAGGTAAGGGTTATTTGTTATCTTCGCGGAAAATAAGCTATATGTCATTTGCCTCTCTTATCATATCATTTCTGGTTGCGGCGCCGTTCAACACGGCCTCCAAGCCTGTTACGACGGCCAGCGACATACAACTGACAGCCCCCGATACCGCTACCCTGACCTTTGACCTCAACATATCTGAAGGCTGGCATGTATATTCCACGTCACTGCCGTCCGGCGGCCCCATCAGTGCCGAGATATCATTTGAACAGATTCAGGGAGCCGAGCCCGTAAGAGATCTGCAGTTCATCGGTAATGAACAGGAAAGCGACGATCCTGTTTTCAACATGAAAGTCAGGTTCTTTGAGCATAGAGTACGCTTTATACAGAAACTGCATATATCCAGTCCTGATTGGCTAATTGAAGGTTATCTAACATACGGAGCCTGCAATGACACACAATGCCTCCCGCCTCAACGCATAGAATTCAGCCACAGCGGCACTGCTCAGAATGCCGTTACTGATGCCTACATACAACAGACTGACCTTTCTGAACTGGAAGGTTTTGATTCCGCCACCTGGGCCCCGGTCCAGATCAAGGAACAGACAGACACGAGCCAAGGGCGCTCCCTGTGGGGATTGTTCCTGACCAGTTTCCTGGGTGGCCTGCTCGCTCTGCTTACACCCTGTGTCTGGCCTGTAATTCCTATGACGGTAAGCTTTTTCCTTAAACGCTCGTCATCCACCAGAAAAGCATTAAAGGACGCTATTCTCTATGGCTTTTCCATCATAGCCGTCTATGTGGCCATCGGCCTGGCCATCACGCTCATATTCGGCGCCAATGCCCTAAACGCCTTAGCCACAAATGCCATAGTAAATATCATCTTTTTCATGATGCTTGTGGCGTTTGCCCTCTCCTTTTTTGGATTGTTTGAGATAACACTACCCTCCGGCTGGAGTACCGGGACTGACCGTAAAGCAACAGCCACAGGCTTGGGAGGCATCTTCTTTATGGCTCTCACGCTTACCCTTGTGTCATTCTCCTGCACCGGCCCGATAATAGGATTCCTGCTGGTTGATGCCGCTTCAACAGGCAGTATTCTGGCACCTACCGTAGGTATGCTCGGATTCTCAGTGGCAATGGCCATACCGTTCGCACTCTTTGCCATGTTTCCGGGATGGCTGCAGTCTCTACCCAAATCCGGCGGATGGATGGACAAAGTAAAGGTTACGCTTGGATTCATAGAGCTGGCATTCTCGCTTAAATTCCTATCGGTAGCTGACATGGCATATGGCTGGGGCATACTGCCACGTGACCTGTTTGTCCTCTTGTGGATTCTTATGGCTCTTTTCCTTGGACTCTACCTGTTAGGGGTATTCGGAAAGAAGAAAAACGGTAAAAGGAAGAAAACCGGCATAGCCGGCATCATAACGGGGGTAGCGTCACTTGCTTTTGCAGCTTGGCTGATACCCGGCATGTGGGGAGCTCCGCTCAAAGCCATAAGTGCTTTCACACCCCCCATGAACACACAGATATTCGGACGCGGTACACAGATAGTTGAGCCGCAGTTTACTGACTACAATGAAGCCCTGCAAGCCTCTTCAGAAACAGGCAAACCTTTACTTATTGATTTTACAGGCTATGGTTGCGTAAACTGCCGTAAGATGGAGGCCTCCGTCTGGACAGATCCAAGAGTGTCAGAAATAATAAATAAGCGGTATATACTTGTTTCGCTGTTTGTTGATGACAAGACGCCGCTCAGGCAGCCCGTTTCAATTGTTGAGAACGGTACAAAAACAAAAATCCGCACAGTGGGTGACAAATGGAGCCTGCTCCAGCGCTACAAGTTCGGCGCCAATGCCCAACCTTTCTACGTTGTTGTGGATTCCAAAGGAAACCTCTTGTCTGGACCCTACACCTTTGATCCAGATACTGATCACTTCCTCAGTTTCTTAAAATAGCTCGCTTTTCGAGGGAAAACTTTAAGAATATAGTCTCTGAAACTACGGCCCTTCGGGCCTATCCCATTGTCCATTGGCCAATGGGATGGACATTGTTTTATTTTGCTATCGCAAAAAGCTCCTTCCGGAGCGGGTCCCTCCCTCTGACGCGCCGAGGGTGGCGACGGTTTCCGAGACTATATTCTTAAAGTTTTCTCACATAGGGATAATTTTGGCACAGGGGGACTGTCCCCTTTGGGTCATTTTTTCTCGCGTTTGATGACTTTCTTTTTGCGGACAGACCAACCGAAGAAGCCTTTGGGGTTTGAAACGTCAAAGTATTCCCCGTGGGTATAGGCAATCAGGTCCATCGCAGCCATATCAAGTTTGTCATTCTCATCAATGTATTTCTCATCCACAAGGACATTGACAACCTCGGCCAGAAACATATCATGTGAGCCGAGAGGACGGATATCAACCACTCTGCACTCTATGGAAACGGGTGACTCCTCTACTGTAGGAGCAGCTACAATCTCTGCTTTACCCGGTGTGATGCCGGCCTCCTTGAATTTGTCAATGTCACGGCCGGAGCGTACTCCGCAGAAATCAGTGGCACGAGCCAGAGCCTTTGTCGTGAGGTTTATGACAAAACAGCCGTTACGCTTGATAATATCGTATGAATGACGCTCCGGACGGATTGACACATAACACATCGGGGGATTGCTGCATACAGTACCTGTCCATGAAACGGTCAGGACATTATACTCATCGGGAGTTGCTCCACAGCTCACCAGTACGGCGGGCAGCGGATAGATCATCGTACCTGGTTTGAAACTCTTTTTCATTTGTCAGATTGTGTCAGTTTACGGAATACAGAAGGCGTAGGCAGCGTGAAACGCATCTGCTCGCCGGTTACAGGATGTATGAATGACAGGCGGTAATTATGCAGCATGAGACGGCGTACAGGATTGGTCTCTGCACCGTATTTCATATCACCGGCAATGGGGCAACCCATCTCTGACATATGTACCCTGATCTGATTCTTCTTACCTGTAAATATCTCCACGTCAACAAGAGCGTAACGTCCGCGCGTCTGCAGCACTCTGTAATGAGTTACAGCCAGACGGCCCACACTCTCGTCATTTGTGGAATGAACTCTCAAATGCTCATTCTGGGTAAGCAGGCTCTCTATAGTATCTTCCACACGAGGAGGATTATTCTCAGTAACACAGATATACTTACGTTCCTTTACATAAAAATCCCAATTGGCACGCAGCTCTGTCATCAGATCCTCATTCTTTGCAAAAATAAGTATGCCTGATGTGTATTGGTCAAGTCTGTGACACACATACAGTTCTGCATCAGGATTATCATGACGGACATAATCCCTGATTATATGGAATGCATTCTTTTCACGACTGGTGTCATTGGCAACAGAAAGCAGCCCGGAAGCTTTCTCAATCACTATAATCCACTGATCCTCAAACAAGACCTTGACTTGAGGATTGTTGAACTTATAAAAAGAACGTCCGAAATTGACTTCAACCTTATCACCAGGATACAGGGGTGTATCAAATTGCGTAACGGCAGAACCTTTAATGGCAACATGCTTGTATTTAAGCATTGATTTGACCTCAGTCTTGCTCAAACCAGACAACGATGAAAAAAGAAACGGCAGGAGCGTCGTCTCTTCATTCACCTCATAACTCTTTATGTTATCAGCAGTAAATAACTTTCTATTACCTTTTTTTAATGTCATATCATTATAAGTTGATGCAAAAATAAGAAAAAAAGTCTGTAATTTTTGGTAATTACCTAAGAGGACATTATCTTTGCTACGTGTTTTTCATGGTATTAGATTTTATTTCAAGGGAAGCGGAACTGTGAAGTCCCGCTTCCCTGCTTTTTTATTTGTAACAAATCTCCAGTCTGCCAGCCTGGTCACACCACAAAACCTGACCAAAACATCATTTTTTGTGCTTTTTATTTTTATAAATGTTCGTTTTTTATCCTAGATGAGCAATAATTATTCCCAAATCGTAAAAAATTGCGTTTTCCACATAAATTTCTCCTCAAAAAGTTTTTTTCTAACAAGTATTTGAACTTACATTTGTAACGCAAACAAGGAGAGAAGATTGGTTGTGAAACCGGTTCATCTAAATTTCAATTATTGGAAAAGGACTATTGAGAACGAGAGACCCGCTGTGCAGCGAGTCTCTTGTTTTTCTTTATCATATAGAGTTTCCAACCCCATCTCCCGTAGCCAAAACCGCCTCAAACTGCCTTGACACGGCATCATAAAGACGTTCCATCAATATCGGCTTGGCAACATAGTCATTCGCACCCAGACTCAAAGCCCTCTCGATACTGTCATTGGTATTGAGCGCGGAGACCACCACAATTCTCATTGACGAATACTCGGGATTCTCACGCACCTTACTGATCACCTCAAAACCATTCAATACCGGCATCATAAGGTCCAGGAGCAACAAAACCGGCCTGCTCTCAGCTATCTTCTCAAGTGCCTCCTGCCCATTCAAGGCCGTAACGACATTGAAGTTATACCTGGAAAGCATCTTTTTCAGCATAACCAGATTCAGCTCGATATCATCGGCCAACAAAACCGTGTAGGCAGACAAATCAGCATCCAAGATATTATACACTCCCATATCAAACAAAGTTTATGAAGCCATCCTTCGTTTAGCCATCTCAGAATACCGGTCCTTCCATATCTTAGGCGTCACACCCGTCAATTTGCTGAACGTAGTATTAAAAGCGGAAGCACCGGAGAAACCGCAGGCAAGAGCTATATCCTTCTGCGTCACATCACCATGCCCAAGAATATACAGCTCTGCATAATCAATCCTGAGCATATTAAGATAACTCATGAAAGACATCCCGTAGGTACGCTCCATATAATCATTCAGTTTTACCTTTTCCACCCCAAGCCATTCCGCCGCATGGGACAGTGAAAGATCGCGTCTCAAATACATCTTCCGCTCCAGCATGAACCGTTCAAACTCAGAATCAAAAGATTCGCCAAGAGGCTCATCGGAGAAAGCATCGGCAAAATCCACTGGTGGTACATTCACAGACGGGCCGGAGCCGGCAACCCCCTGAGAAGCGGAAGAAGATTCAGAATAGCCGCCACTTTCAGAAACATCCGCTACGACATCCGCAGACGGAGTAGCCGCATCAGGATAGCCACCGAACCTCATAGATTTAAACAAGCCATTGAGAGACTGTTTTTTCTGTTGCCCCGCGGTTCCCACAAAAGCAATCAACGACAAGAGGGAAGCAAGGAACAGACATGCAGAAACAGTCATAAGCACACTGTTCACATAACACCGCCTGCCAAGCAAGAGAGCAGGGATAATGGTAAGCAGAATGATAACAGTAAGGAAATACTGGACTGGAACGATCTCACACCTCTGACCCTTGAAAAAGAATCCGAAGACATTCTTAGGCCTACATGTCCCATTGATTGCACAGGCCATCATATTGGTAGCAAACAACAGGAAACACATAATCAGGAATGTTCCGAAAACATACGTATAACAGGCATAGAAAACAGCCTGACTCTTATTCTCCATAAACGCGAACACAGGCCCCTGAAGAGTATTGGAATACAGGAACAGCCTTACACAATCCTCAAAGCCTGCTGAAAATACCGACTCCACACCGACAATAAAATGCAGAACCGGAAGAATGCTACAAAATCTATAGAAATAGCCCGATGCCTTCTCCCCACGACACTCTTTAATATACGATATAAAGCAGGGAACTATAGCCAAAGCACAAACCTGTTCAAACAAGGTGAAATGAAGCATAAGCCTTGATTCAGGATCAGCCGAAAGGAATCCGAAAAGAAAAAACAGAGACAAAACGGCGATAAAGCGCCTTGCCTTCTTAAAAACATCATTCCGCGGAGCAAAAAAAAGATACGCCAGAAACCAGAAAAAACCGGCCAGGCACGGAATCAAAATCAGCAGAGACTGTATACGCATTTAAATCCGCTTATCGTTTTGTCCGACAAAGATATACAACTTTATTCAAGTATTGAAAAACAATTCAAAAAATAATTTTAAAAAATATTTCAAAGCACTATATTCTAGCACCAGAGCCCCGTCAGGCAACGTTTTAATTGCAAATTAGCAAGCCATTGACTAATTTTGCAGAAAGAAAAAGAAAATGAGCATAACCAGAATTCTTTTTATCTGTCACGGCAATATCTGCCGCTCTCCTATGGCAGAATTCATTTTCAAGGACCTGCTCAGGTCACGTGGGCTTGAAGGCAGGTTTTACATAGAATCAGCAGCCGTCTCCACGGAGGAAATCGGCAATTCCATCTATCCGCCCGCCAAGCGTTGCCTTAATGCACACGGCATTCCTTATGACAAAAACAAGACCGCACGGCAGATAACACGTGCGGATTATGACCGGTTTGACCTGATAATCTATATGGACCGTATGAACCTGCGTTGGCTCAGACACATCATTCCGGATGATCCGCAAAACAAGGTCAAGCTGATGATGTCATATACCGGACGCGACCGTGACGTGGCCGACCCATGGTACACCGGAGATTTTGAAACCACTTTCAGAGACATAATGGAAGCATCGCGCATGTTACTAAAAGATATTATATGAGGATTAATAATGTGTTATTTACATAGTGTTTAAAAAAAATGCTTAATTTTGGCGCGCGAAAACAAAATAAACAACGAATAGTCAACAATCATTAATCTCAACTTATTAAAATTCAAATGAAAAAACTTTCAACTATCGCTCTCATTGCTTTTACAGTATTGATGAGTGCATGTGGTCAAAAAGACCCGGGTCTGAAGGACGCCTACAAAAACTATTTCAAGATTGGTGTTGCCGTTACCCCGCGTAACGTCACTGATTCACTTCAGGCATCAATTATCCTCAAGGAGTTTAACAGCATCACTGCTGAGAACTGCATGAAACCCGGTGAGATTCACCCCCAGCCCGGCGTATGGAATTTTGCTCAGGCTGACGCTATCGCAAACTTCTGCCGTGAGCACGGCATCAAGATGCGTGGTCACTGCCTTGTATGGCACAGCCAGTTCGCCAACTGGATGTTTAACAAGTATGACGAGAACGGCAACCAGGTTGTAGAGCGTGACGAGAACGGCGATACCATTTGGGTAGAGCAGCCCGCTCGTGGCGGATTCGGCGGCTTTGGTGGCGGCTTCGGTGGTTTCGGCGGCTTTGGTGGCGGTGCTCCTCAGGGCGGCCAGCGTCCACAAGGTGCTCCTCAGGGTGGCCAGCGCCCGCAGGGCCAGGGTGGTTTCGGCGGCTTCGGTGGCCAGCGTCCTCAGGGTCAGGCTCAGGGCCAGGCTCCTCAGATGACCAAGGTTCCAAAGTATGCTAAGGCAACCAAGGAAGAGTTCTACGATTCACTCCGTGCTCACATTCAGGTTGTTGTAAACCGTTACAAGGACGTAGTTTATTGCTGGGACGTTGTAAACGAGGCAATGAGCGACGGCAACAACCCCGATGTTCCTTACGAGCAGTCATTCCGTCAGTCAACCGCTTATCAGCTCTGCGGTGACGAGTTCATCCTCAAGGCATTCCAGTTTGCTCACGAGGCTGATCCTAATGCAGGTCTGTTCTACAACGACTACAGCGCTTGGACTCCTGCCAAGAGAACTTACATCTATAACATGGTTAAGAAGCTTCAGGCTGAGGGTGCTCCTATTACCGGTATCGGTATGCAGGGTCACTACAACATCTATGACAACCCCACCATCGAGGATTTCGAGAAGGCTATCCAGATGTATCTTGAGCTTGTTGATGACATCCAGATCACTGAGTTCGACGTTCGTATCAACCACGAGGCTGGTGGTCAGCTTCAGTTCAGTCGCGGCGAGGGTCAGGTTCTTACCGATTCTATCGCTCAGCTTCAGATGGCCAAGTATGAAGAGCTCTTCAAGGTTATCCGCAAGTACAAGAAGAACTTCTCATGCGTAACATTCTGGAACCTTGGTGACCGTGATTCATGGCTGGGTGCCAACAACTTCCCCTTGCTGTTTGACGGTGAGTATCAGCGCAAGCCTGTTTACTACACTGTACGTGACTTTAAGAAGTAATCAATATTTAGTGTTGAATAAAAAATCCCCGGAATCCAAAATTCCGGGGATTTTTGCTTTGTGACTCCGTTGGGATTCGAACCCAAGACCCACAGCTTAGAAGGCTGTTGCTCTATCCAGCTGAGCTACGGAGCCATCCTTTTAGCGGGTGCAAAAATAGCGCATTATTTCCACAAATCAAACCTCTTTCCCGCTTTTTTGACTCCACATCAGAATAATAGGTAACGGAAGCCAATAAATAAGGAATGAGATAACACGCATGGAATTCTGAGTCAAGCCAAGCAAAGCGTCAATATGCGTGTATTCAAGAGTCTGAAGTAACTGTGCGGCCACAAGCATGGTTACAAGAAAATGGGCAAACTGAGGCAGTATGGTGCAGAACGCATCAGCACAATCACCTGCTGTACGGAAAGTCTCGGTAGAGAGTCCATAAACAAGTGACGGCAGGCAGACGGCAAGCATCAGCAGAAACATAAAGCCTTCATAGAGCGGACTGCTGGCAAGTGTCCCTGTTATGCCAAGAAGCAGATGGCTACCGGCAAAAACGCCTAATACTATTACCAGGATATAGATGGCCAGCACCGCCATACTAATATAGAAAGCCGTCGCCTCCTTTGGTGAAAGACTGCGTATTCGTGATAATGCACGGAACAGGCCGCTTCCCCTACCCGCACCGATGGCTATGCAGAGCATCAGCGCATTACCTATCGGAGCATTACCCAGACATGATGCAGCAGTCCTGATAGTCCACCTAATGCCTGGCACACCCAGCACGCTGCGAAGCGCCAGCTCACCATTGCTGTCCACCCTGCTTATTTCCATTATGCTTCCTATCCAGGAGATAAGAACCACCACAAAAAGCAACAGCAGATAAACAATGGCAGGATGCCACCACCACTTCTTACTCATCGGGTTCAAGATTTGACGGGTCAATTATATGAAGTTCTATAGCGCGAACCACCAGACGGGTTACGTTTACGCCACGCTGCTCACCCTCCGGAAAGAGACGGGTCACCAGATCCGCCTGACGTTTCTCAAGCGACTTGCTGCTGAAAGGCATGGTACGTAACTCACTAATCATATCCTTGGTATATCCTAATGCCAGATGACGAAGGAAACGCTCATCGTACTCATCAATCTCATACTCAATACTGGCACTGCGCTGCATCTTCTCATCTGTCACAGCCTTACGGAAACGCTCCACCAGTTTCTCCAAGACAGGCTGATTGAACACATAGCGTTTGCCTGACATGACATCCATGACCTCACTGCGGGTAAGCAGTTCACCTGTCTTGAGAACAATGCCATGGGCACCGGCATCAAGCACATCGGCCCATAACTTCTCATTGAGGAGTTCACCGGTAAAGACAAGCACCTTGACGCTGCTCTTCCGGGTGATTTTGCGGCAGATATCCACACCCACTGTCGTGGAACCGCCCAGTCCCAGATCAAGCAGAACCAGATCAGGCTGTGCACCGCCATCCATCAGAGTCCAGAACTCACGCTCCGTCTGCGCGGTACCTATCACCTCTATCTCCGGAATGTCATTCCTGATAATTGACAATGTCCCTTTCAGTTCCAGTGACACATCCTCAACCACAATTGTCTTGATTTTTTCCATATATCGTATTATTTATTCTGCTTTAGGAACGGTGAACCATATCACGATACCATCAGGCTCACTCTCGGCATTTATGCGGCAACCGGGATGTCCGAACGCCTCGTCATGCTCACGTATTATCTGCCGGCACAGCACGTATGCCATATTCTCCTTATTCATTAGTGGAGTGAACAGCCCGTCAAGCACCTCCGGCTCAGGTGCTACGCACTTACGGTGCAACATGAACCTCACGAAATTACCTGCAGGAGCTGCTTCAAGTGTCATATCACCGGCATCAGCCATTCCCTTCTCAAGAAGATTCTCCAACAAGCACTCAAGCATCACCCGGTCAGCTGACACTGTCAGATCAGACAATCCGATGTTTACCTCACCGCTGTACCCCACACGACTCTTTGCCTTCTTTATATAAGCGCACAAATCATCAGCAAGCTCACTCACTCTGAAAACGTCACGATGCAACAGTTGTCCCTTTGTCTGTGACAGTGCATACTGGCTCAGTATCCCGAATATCTCACGGTAATAATCCACCAGTTCCTCCATATCCGATATCTGCGTACCGGTACGCTCTGCAACCGCTGTGGATTCAATCTCACTTACCATCTGCACTATCCTGTTGGGATACCATACAGTCTCATGCTTGAGCGTGGAGAGGCAGTTGTCAAGTATAAGGTTACTGACATGCAGACGGTTCTCCTCATATCTTATACGCTCCAGTTCATCCTCTATCTGCTCTATGTCACGGAACCCGGATTCAAAGCGTATGACACAACTGTACAGCGCAGTAGCCAGGTAATTCACCACCATACCTTTGATAATCTGCCATGTCTCATCAGGCTCATGTTCCAAACGGAAACCCACAGCGCCTATCATGCGTTCCTCATCATCCAGCGTCAGCATAAGCGGCAGGGCATGACACAAGCCATCGGTAGAGCTCTGCTCCGCGCCTTGAATCAGACAGGCATTTACACGGTCTGCAAGGCGTTCATCGGCAGGTCCTTCCTTATGCTCTGCCGTTATCATGCGGCCTTCATCATTGAGCGCCACCATAATGGAGCGCATATCAACCAAATGGCACAACTCCACATAAATGCCGTCAACAAGACGGTTAACTACATCATCTGCGTTGAAATTATCCAGGTCAGTTACGGCAGTCATATCTGATATCCTGTTTACCACGCGGATAGTCTGTTGCAAATCACTACGGAACTTCATCCAATGACGCAGATGCATGACATAACGTGCAAGCAGTAGCATCAGGAATATCAACGCGAACACAATAACCGCTATGGTCAGATTACTGTTGGTGCGCTGAAGCTCACGGCAATCCTCCTCAATCTTCCACTCACCAAAGTACATCTTGAACAGCCTCAGGTATGCATCATCATTATACCGATAAACATCCCAGTCGCGTAGGGCCAGAGCAGAAACGGCAATCTCATTACGGAGCCACAATATGGTCTCATAGTCAGTAGGAAAATTGTCAACTCCAAGCCAAAGTATCTCTGATGGCACCTCAGTATCATATATTTTGAGAAGCACATCATCCTGACCGAGATTATTCAGCCAATCATCATTTAATGCCATGAATGCAGAATCAGCATACATAAGAGCCTCTTCAAAACGACCTTCAGTATTGCACAGGTATGTCTGGTTGGCATAGTCATAAGCTCTGTAAAGCAGGCTGTCCGCATCCTGCGCACTGGCAGTCACCCCCGCGCACAGAATAAGCAGGATGCTCAGCGCACGCCTCAAACCCTTAGGCAGACGGAACGAGAAACGGCTGCCCTTACCCGGCGTGCTCTCCACATTGAAACTGCACACATGGAACAGGTCATCGGCCTTGCGGTATTTCTCAATGATACCCTTGCAGTTCATCAGGCCGAATCCGCTGCCCTTGCCCTGGCTATGCCCCTGCCCTATACGCTCCGGATCAAGCACTTTTTCATCACGGATAAGACGGACGTCTTCTTCACTAAGTCCTACGCCAGTGTCAGTGACAGCTATCTCAACATAATCATCTCCCTGCTCAGCCTCTACTGTAACCTTACCGCCCGCAGGAGTGAACTTGCGTGCATTATCCGCCAGAGTATTTATCATGAAAAGAGTGAGCACACGGTCGGCACGTACCACAGCATCTGTACTTATCACATCAAGCTCCACACCCTTCTGCATGAAACTGCGGCTGCTACGGCTCACAATATCAAACAGCTGCTGCACAGGGAAACTCTCTATGTTCAGAGCCACTACACCCTGACGTATGCGTATCCACTGTGACAGCAGGTCATTATACTCGTTGATACGCTCAGCAAGCTCACGTACATACTGCAGGCTCTGAGCGTATTGCGCACTGTCAGCCGGCATCTCAGCCAGATGACGTATCTCCGAGCGCATACGGTCTATAAACGGCAGGCACTCTGCCACCACCTGGCAGCAGGTCTTACGGGCCAGATTCTCACGTTTATTGTTATCAGCATGCAGACTATACAGATAATGCTGCTTCTCTGCCTGTTTAAGGCGGTCAGCCTGTCCTACCAGTTCATCAGCATTCTTAAGAGCAGCCTTTAGGAACGGAGCCACCGTATTCAGCACGGCACGGTTATCACGGCTTACGCGCTTTCCGCCCCATGAAGCCGATATCTCTGCATTTTCATCAATAGTAACTGATTCAGCCCCAGTCAGCATAGTCAATTCCGGAGCAACAGTACCATTAAGCCATTCTATTATATCAGCACCGGCAGGAGCGGGCCGTAATATGCTTTCACAAAGACCTACGGTCTTCTGCATCATCACCACATACTTTCTGTTGGCGGCATTGATACGCTTATGGAAAAGCAGGATAAAGATCAGAAGCAATATTACTGCAGCGGCAACGGCATAAAGCATTCCCACCAGACGGCGGTTTGAACGTTCCAACAGTATGGTGCGGGCCTCATAGCGGCGATCCAGACGGATATTCTTCTGAATCTCCAGATATACGGTACGGTTGTAGTCTGATGCAAGTTTGTCATCCAGCCCCGAGTATGCCAGGCTCATCTGTTCACGCAATGAAGCCATGCACTCCGGCACCACGCTGTGAGGCATTGCATCCATCCACTCCTCCTCCACAATCCTGCCGTCACTGCGGTAATTCTCCAGCGGCTCCAGCCTAAGCCCGACGCTGTTCAGACGGAAGTTGTCATTCAACATGCCAAGAGCCGTACCCAGTGCGCCCAAAGCCTCCTCATACAGACCACGCTCAATATAACAGGAAGCCAGCAATCTTTCACACTCAATGATCTCATACTGACCACCATATGAGGCCGACAGCTGCAATGCCTTGAGAGCCAATTGCGTAGGCAGGAATTCCGGCTGCACACCCGATGCATTCAGACGTGAAAGCATATCTTCACTTACGCCCGCCATCACCTGATCCGGTCCGTATTCCAGCAGCAAAGAGCAAATAGCGCTTATGCTCAGTGCCTGCATCCTCACATTATTGTAACGTGTTGCGCTACGCAGGCAATTATCCAGGCTGCGCAATCTCTGCGAAAGCATATCGGCCTGGCTGTAAGCATTAATGCCTATTCCCAATCCATGCATGTAAGTGTACATCAGGAAGCGGTCATGATCCTCACGCAGCAGATTATCCGGGATGACATATGACATTTCACGTCCGGCCTGACTAAGCTGTTCCAGCTCAAACCAGTATCGGGCCGATTCCATCCGGAACGAACGTTCCAGTGAAAGCAGCCGCTCCGTCTGGGCTTCATTCAACGCCTCCTGCTCCTCATGCAGGGCACGCAGGTTAAGCAGTATGCTGTTGCGGTATTCATAGAATGAAACATTATCCGATGTACGCTGGCATATACGCATGAGCCCTATCTGCGATGCCACGACCTCCAGCATATTACCCGTAATAGACGGGACGGAACTGTATAACTCCCACGCCTGGGTAAAGTCCATGCGCAGGAATGCTACACGCGCCAGGGTATTCACAGCCTTAGCGCGCTCATCAGTATGACGGCCTGCAACCTTCTCAGCAAATCGCGCATATTGCTCAGCCGAATCCAAATTGTTCCAGAGATAAGATATGGCTTTCTCATTCAGGTCAAACGCCGTAAGCCCTGAATTCTGCAACGGAGCCTGCCTGCAAGCAGCAAGACAGAACAACGCACATAACAACCAATATCTCAACCTTATCATCTTGTCTCTATAGTTTCAGGCGTAAGCTGTAACATGAAAGCCGCCTCAAGCCCGTATTCGGTATATGCAGAAATCATAGCCTCCCTGGTTGATTTCACATTGTCCGCAAATACCCTGCAGCCAAGCCCGTCATCATCAACATCGAGCCTCAATCCTGAATCCGATGAGTGCCAGCCCACAAACATCCCCTTCTCCAGTCCACGGATTCTAAGATGCACAGCCTCACCGTTATCCGGATACTTAGAGTCAGAACTCAGCACCATAAACAAAGGTCCGTCAGATCTGTCAAGCACCTTTTCCGTAAGTTCCAGTCCGTCAATATCAATTATAGTCTCCTGTTCATCAAGAACTGAACACTCCTCAGAGTTTACTGTTACGCCTGTGATATAGTTTCTGTATGCCGGATTGAAAATCCTGCTCATGACAAGCCCTTCACAACCTGTCACCTCGCAGTCAGCCAGAATCATACCGTCACCGCTCTCCGCCACATACAGCACACCCGTCTTGCTCTCAAACTTGCAGTTACGGAACACCGCACCGTATGAATGATTCAGCACTATGCTGTCCGTCACGAAAGTGCAGCCGTCAAAAAGCACCGGCCATGATACGTCAACCGTCCCGTTGAATGTCCTGTTACTGAAACTGTTCAGTATCGGCAACACCTGAGCCTGCACGACACTTGTTGCGGAAATACACATTGCCACAAACAACATGCACCATCTCTTTAACAGCTTTGATATTGCCATAACCGCAAATTTATTCTTTTTTTCATTACCTTAGCCCCTTAGAATTGATAATTACCATGCGGTGCATTGTACCAATAGCAACCATAAGGACCGGATTCCCCACAAAATTCGGTATCCCCAGACAAAGCGGGCTTGTGCCTGAGCTCAAGGGAACGATTGTATTCAATCCTGAATACCGCAACCCGGATGCACTGCGTGGTCTTGAGGGATTCAGCCATATCTGGCTTATCTGGGAGTTCTCAGAGGCTGTACGTGAGGATTGGTCACCCACTGTACGCCCGCCACGGTTGGGAGGAAATACACGGTTAGGAGTATTTGCAACCCGATCACCGTTCCGCCCCAACCCCATAGGGCTCTCATGCGTAAGGCTGGATTCAATTGACCTGAGCACACCTGACGGCCCTGTCCTGCGCATAAGCGGAGCAGACCTCATGGACGGCACACCCATATATGACATCAAGCCTTACATTCCATATACAGACTGTCAGCCCGATGCCACCTCAGGGTTCACCGGAACGGTAAGCATGCATCGTCTGAACGTAATCATTCCGGACAGTTTGGCATCAAAAACAAAACCCCAGACGCTTGAAGCACTCCGGGGTATTCTTGCTGAAGATCCGCGACCGCGTTATCAGGATGATCCTGACCGTGAATACGGATTTGATTTTGAAGGCTATTCAGTAAAGTTCAAGGTTCCTGACCCTGATACTCTGACGGTTACTGAAATAATGCGGAACAGATAAACCTATTTTTTCTGTTCTTCAGGTTTTACCCTGTCTGCCACCAGTTCCTCAACCATCTCTCCCATTATATAAAGGTATGTGGAATTCACCTTGCAGTTGGTGGTAAGGGATATGGTCTTTTTCATTTTACCCACCCTCTTGGTTGAACCGCTGTAGCTCACCTTGATGGAATCTTTCATACCGGGCATAATGGCGGTTTTGGGATATTCAGGCACAGTGCAGCCGCATGTGGAATTTGCAGACAGAATCAGCAGTTCCTTATCACCTGTATTGGTAAATACAAACCAGCACACCTTATCTCCGTGTGCCCTGTCAAACAGGCCGAAATCATGGGTGGTCTTCTCAAATGTAATCTCAGGATATTTTTCATCCTCCTGTTCAACAGCATTACCTCCCTGCAATGGAAAAACCACTGCAGCAAACAATGACATGGTAAAAATTCTTAAGTGTTTCATATTTTATCTCTTTTATCGGGTGCTAAGTTATGAAAAAAATCAATTATAACCTGTTTTCTTTGCCAAAACCAAAAATCAACATTATTTTTGGTTTTTGAACAAAGGACTTCATTACATATGTTTGACGAGAAAGATCTGGAACAGTTTAAAAAGAAGGGAACAAACGCTGAAAGCGTAAAAGCACAGTTGGAACTGATTAAGAACGGATTCCCCTTCCTGGAGTTAGAAGCAGCTGCATCAATAGGCAACGGAATTATGGCGTTTGATGACAGCCAACGCAATGTTTATATCAAGACATGGGATGCCTATTGCAGCGATGGCAAACACAGTATAACAAAGTTTGTGCCGGCATCAGGTGCAGCAAGCCGCATGTTCAAGGACCTTTTTGCTTTTCTTGATGCAGATTATTCTGTTCCTACCACTAAATTTGAGAAAACCTTCTTTGACGGGATTGAGAAGTTTGCCTTCTTTAAGGACCTTGATGCAGCATGCCAGTCAAATGAGAGCAAATCAATAAAGGAGCTTATTGCTGACGGTAATTACAAGGCTGTAGTATCCAACCTTCTCGGTTCAAAGGGGCTCAATTACGGAGCATTGCCCAAAGGACTGCTCAAGTTCCACAGTTACAAGACATCGGCACGTACCCCCTTTGAGGAGCATATGGCTGAGAGTTCGATGTATGCATCGGGCAATGACGGTGTAGTAAACATACATTTTACCGTATCACCTGAACACTGGCCGCTTTTCAAGAAACTTGCCGACAGTTGCAGCAAGAGTTTCTCCAAAAGGTTCGGCACCACATACAACATCACCTTCTCAGAACAGAAGCCCAGCACCGACACCGTAGCAGCAGCTGCCGACGGCACGCCGTTCCGCAATGATGACGGATCGATACTGTTCCGTCCGGGTGGACACGGTGCACTCATTGAAAACCTCAATGAACTTGACACAGACATTGTTTTCATCAAGAACATAGATAACGTTGTACCTGACCATCTTAAGACAGACACTGTAACTTATAAGAAACTGCTGGCAGGCGTGCTGGTAAATATACAGAGCAAGGTATTTGACTACCTGCATCTGCTTGACAGCGGCAAATGCACCGCAGCCAAGCTGAAAACGATATCCAAATTCGTAACTGAAACTCTCTGCTGCCGCAGAAGTGACCTGGACAAGCTTGACAGCAAGCAACTGGCAGAGTGGTTGCACAGCAAGCTCAACCGCCCCATCCGCGTATGCGGCATGGTCAAGAATGTAGGTGAGCCCGGCGGCGGTCCGTTCCTGGCATATAACAGCGACGGCACGGTATCACTCCAGATTCTGGAGAGTTCACAGATTGACCTGAATGATGCCCGCAAGAAGGAGATGTTTACCAAGGGCACACACTTCAATCCTGTAGATCTGGTATGTGCAGTACGTAACTATAAGGGTAAGCATTTTAATCTGCCTGATTATGTGGATAAAGCTACCGGATTCATTTCCAGCAAATCCAAGAACGGCCGTGAACTGAAAGCCCTTGAGCTGCCTGGCCTCTGGAACGGAGCCATGAGTGACTGGAACACCATATTCGTTGAGGTTCCGCTCAGCACATTCAATCCGGTCAAGACGGTCAATGACCTGCTGCGCCCGCAACACCAGCCCGCATGAAAAAAGGCTCCGGAAGGAGCCTTTTTAATTGACAATTGACGATTTACAATCAGTTATTAAATTTGGGATCCCATACCGGACGAACCTGCCAATAGTCATCACGATAGTCATCATCACGTAAATTCAACAGTTTTCCATCCTGCGCCGTTGAAAGGAAATACATTAAATACGGACAATCGGCTCTCTCACTCATAGTTCCGGTCCAATAACCTCCCATGAATGATTTTATTGAGTTCCCGTTTGTTTTGCTGCTTATAACTATCAAAGATGTATTATATCTGAGGATACTGTTGGAATAAGGTATTTCATACTCAATTTGTTCATATCCCATTCTGGTATTATTGATAAGTTCCTCTACATCTGCCTTGGTGGGAAGCCTCCAATGTCCACCAAGCTTGGCATGAACCACATCATACTGCGTGCCTGAAATCTCATCTCCTATATCAATGTAACTCCTGGTCTCCGCATCCCAATACTCGTATGTATAATCTGTAACGGTGTAGAGATTCACCAGGGAACCCCAACTTACATAATAACGCGTCGAACCGAAAATGTAATCATAAATATCATCAAAATCCTCACGGCCCAATTCGCATTGTGACCACCTGATACCACTCGGCAAATTAAGGTCAACAGCCCAATCATCCAGATTATTGGTTTTGACAGCTACGGCAGGTCCATAAATATAGTGAGCCTGGCCATCATGTGTTACATATTTGATATAAGGACGGCAGCAATAATTGCTATCTGATGTCAACTCATTGGCAAAAATACGCATATCAGTTTTTACGCCCTTAACTTCAAAGGTTTTTGAACTTGCCTTGACCTCTCCGTTCTCGTTCTCTGCCAACAGCAATCCCGTATTACAACTTGAAGCATCATTGGTGTTTATATTGAGAACACGTCCTTTTACAACAAACTTAGTATATCGTATAGAGTCTGATCTTACGTTCCTGAACTCGGGTTCAAGCTTCTTGGTATGGAACGTATAGATATCACTCATCTTGACAGTCTTACCGTCTCTGCCTACAGAGAAGAGGCAGAAATTATAATCCTTGTCAGGATACAGATTGGATATTGTACCGGCATAAGTGTCACTTGTCAGTTTACCGTCTGTATATTCATAACAAGCGGCTTTCTTGTCTCCACCAAGCCAAGCCTCGAACACAGATGCAGCAGTATCACTTTTAAGGCAATACAGTATTCCTGTCTTTCCTAAGCTCAAATCCACCTTGGATACTCCACCAAATGAGCCGGACACACTGACAGAAAGGGAATTTACAGTTGCCAAACCTTTAATACCGTTTCCCGGCTCGCCGGGACCTGATTCTTCATCGTTGCCACATGATAACAATGCCATAGGCATAATGCAAACAAGCATTGCCTTTACTAAAAATTTGATTTTTCTCATATTGGGATAATTAAGTTAAAATTTGAGCAAAAATATGGATAATTTATCGGCGATGGAAAATATAATCTTTAATAAACCTTAATCAGTATATGCCAGCCCTACTCAAAGCACGCTGGTAACGGCGGGCGTTGGCATTATGCTGTGAAAGCGTAGTGGCAAAATTGTGATAACCGCTAAAATCCTCCTTGGCACACATATAAAGATAATTATGTTTGGTATAATTCAGTACGGCGTCTATTGAACGTGTGTTTGTGAATCGTATCGGAGCAGGTGGCAATCCGGCATTCTTATAAGTATTATACGGGGAGTTAACCTCAAGATGTTCCTTAAGCACTCTCTTGGGCCTCTCTCCACCAAGAGCAAAAATCACTGTAGGATCAGCCTGAAGAGGCATTTTCTTTTTCAGCCTGTTCATATATAAACCGGCCACTACCGGCAGTTCATCTGATTTGGCTGTCTCCTCCTCTACAATTGAGGCCAAAGTCATAACTTCAAATTCTGATAAACCAATGGAATTAGCCTTGTTCCTGCGGGAATCATTCCAAAAACGGTCACGCTCCTTTATGAGACGTTTAATAAGTGCATCGGCCGATATGTTCCAGTAAACCTCATAAGTATTCGGGATTATCATGCAGAATACCGTGGCCGGGGTATAGCCTAATGAATCCAGAAAATGTGCATCGGAAAGACGTTCCGCAACTGCAGCTGAATCTATCATTATCTGATTAGTGATATTACGGACCATCTGCCCCACTGTCCTTGCGCTGTTTACGGTAAGCCGGACCGGAGTCTGAATTCCGCCCGTAAGCATGCCGGCCACCTGCTTTGGCGTTGCTCCGCTCTTGACAGTATAACACCCTGTATGGATGTTACTGCCATATTTCCTATGGTTAAGCAGATAAATCAGACCTTTGATATTCGCTTCAGGATCAGACTCCCTGATAGCAGCAAGAATACTCTCCTGTGTATCGCCTGGACGGATATAGATACGGTAATCATCACAGGTTGATACAGGAGCGGTGAAAGCTTTGTAGAAGTATGCCGTAAATGTCCCGGCAATCAGTAGAATGATTACGGACACAATCAATATTGTTCTTTTAAATGACATGACTTCTCATATTTTTCAGCAAAAATAGTGATAAAGTGGCTTATGGCACTGGATTTTTCCTAACTTTGGAGCACGCATATAATCAAAATCCATAATATAATAATGAAAAAGGTATTTTTCCTGCTTTCACTGACGGCAGCTCTGTCAGTAAGCGCCAAGAATGAAGTAACGGTCAATGTCCACGCCGACAAACCGGGTGCCACAATCAACAAGAATATCTACGGACAGTTTTCCGAGCATCTGGGTACCTGCATCTACGGTGGTCTGTGGGTAGGCCCTGATTCAAAGATCCCTAACACCAACGGTTACCGTAATGATGTACTGAACGCACTCAAGGAGCTTGAGGTACCTGTAATGCGCTGGCCGGGCGGTTGCTATGCCGATGAGTATCACTGGATGGACGGTATCGGCCCAAAGGAGAATCGTCCCGTCATGGTGAACAACAACTGGGGTGGCATTGTTGAAGACAACAGTTTCGGTACACATGAGTTCCTGAACCTTTGCGAGCTTATCGGTTGTGAGCCTTACATCTCTCTGAACGTGGGTAGCGGATCAGTTGAGGAGGCTGCCAAGTGGATTGAGTATATGAATGCCGCAGATGGTCCTATGGCCAAACTGCGCAAGCAGAACGGCCGCGAGGAGCCCTGGCACGTTAAATATATAGGTATTGGTAATGAGGCATGGGGCTGCGGTGGTAACATGCTGCCGGAGTACTACT
The DNA here is from genome assembly GCA_902763885.1 of uncultured Bacteroidales bacterium. Taxonomy (GTDB): domain Bacteria; phylum Bacteroidota; class Bacteroidia; order Bacteroidales; family Bacteroidaceae; genus Colenecus. Next base: position 305,394 of record CACWTU010000006.1, read on the forward strand.
CAGACATATTCCGTCGTTACCAGACCTACTGCCGTGACTTTAACGGCACACAGCTGTTCAAGATTGCCAGCGGTGCAACTGATTATGACTATGAGTGGACAGAGGTTCTTATGAAGAAGGTTGGCTCTATGATGAATGCCGTATCTCTCCATTATTACACCGTATCAGGTTGGGTAGGCCCCAAGAAGCCTGCTCTGGACTTTACAGAAGAGGATTTCTACTGGTGCTTAGGCAAGTGCCTTGGTATTGAGCCTGTTATCCAGAAGCATCTGGCTATCATGAGCAAGTATGACCCCGAGCACAAGACTCCGTTGCTGGTTGATGAATGGGGAACATGGTGGGAGCCGGAGCCCGGCACACAGCTCTATCAGCAGAGCACAATGCGTGACGCCCTTGTAGCTTCACTGTCACTTGACGTGTTCCACAAGTATTGTGACCGCATCCAGATGACCAACATAGCCCAGGTGGCTAACGTTCTGCAGTCAATGATCCTTACCAAGGATGACAAGATGGTGCTTACCCCCACATACTGGATCTTTGATATGTACAAGCCTCACATGGATGCCACATACATTCCTACTGACCTGGAGGGTGTTGAGGTTAAGCTTACTCCCAATGAGCGCTATGCCGCCAATCCTGATGAGACTGCAACCCGCCCGCTGCCTCTGTTCAGTTCAACAGCATCAAAGAAGAACGGCAAGCTCCATATCTCAATGTCAAATGTCAAGCTGAATGAGGCTCAGAGCGTTACCGTGAAACTGGATGGCATGAAGGCCAAGAAGGTTACCGGCAAGATCCTTACCAGCGGTAAGGCATCAGACTACAATACCTTTGAGAAGCCTGACAAGATCAAGCTTGCAGACTTTGACAAGGCTCGCATTGACAAGAAGACAGGTGATCTCATTCTTGAGATTCCGGCTGCCAGCATCGTCACTCTTGAGGTTGAATAAAAAAATGATATAAAATGGCACAAAAGGGACAGTCCCTTTTGTGTCATTTTGTTATCTTTGCAGTTGCATTTGCGATAGTAGCTCAGTTGGTAGAGCGTTGGCTTCCCAAGCCGAAGGTCGCGGGATCGTGCCCCGTCTATCGCTCACAATATATCAGGTCATTAACCCGCGTAGTTATGAAAAGAAGGACTAAAAGATCGTTAGCTGCATCTGCTTTATTCTGTTCGTTGTTTGTAATAAATCCTGTCAGTGCACAGTTGTCAAAAAATCCGGACAAGTTCTTAGGTAACATCACCACATGGGGCCAGATGGACTATGGCGCAGAAGCGTACTATACGCTATGGAACCAGGTTACGCCTGAGAATGAATCCAAATGGGGTTCCGTTGAGGGAACAAAAGGCAGTTACAACTTCTCAGGGGCCAACAACATTTTTAACTATGCCAAGAACCATAACTTCACCTATAAGCTCCATGCTTTGGTATGGGGTGCGCAATATCCCAATTGGTTCAAAAGCGAGATGCCTGTAGAGGACCGTTATAATGCTATCGTAAAATGGTTTGACGCTGTCAAGAGACAATTCAAGACACTGCCCATGATTGATGTGGTCAATGAGGCTGTCGGAATGCACCAACAAGGTAACCCCCTGATGAAAGAGTCACTTGGCGGTGGCGGTATCACAGGTTATGACTGGCTTATCAATGCTTTTGAGTTGGCGTATGAACGCTGGCCGGATGCCATACTTATTTACAATGACTACAACACATTCCAATTTGACACCGACGCATACATTGACCTGGTACGCACGCTACGTGACGCAGGTGCTCCCATTGACGCCTACGGATGCCAGTCACATGAACTAAAGGGCTTCAGTAAGAGCAGCCTCATAAATGTTGACACCAAGATTCAGAATGCGCTGAAGATGCCGATGTATGTAACTGAGTATGATATCCAGACTGAGGATGATGACGCCCAGCTGACTGATTACAAGGCCCAAATACCCTATTTCTGGGAGAATGATTATTGCGCAGGCATCACACTTTGGGGATATATCTATGGTAAGACATGGAATGAGGGAACATCGGGCGTCATCAAATATAATGAGAACACAAGAAAGAACACAGACCGTAAGGCCATGACTTGGCTACGCGAATACATGGATTCTGACAAAGCCAAGAATGCCAAGAGCCCGTTCCCAGGCATGAAAAAGCAGATATCACTGTATATCAAACCTGCTACGATTTCAGCCACCAAGAATGAAGCTCTGCCTATAACAGTGCGTGCCAGAATGGTTGATCAGAACGTAAAGATAGACAGCATTAAACTATATGCAAAAGGGAAACTCGTCAAAAAGATGACCCAGACGCCATATGTTGCTGAATATGTTCCAACCACTACCGGCAGGCATGACCTGAAGGCTATAGTATATACCAACGACGGAAAAACATATGAACGTGAAGGCGGCTTCACGGCATATAACCCCCGTTCTCCTTTCAAGACAATCAACATACCCGGAACGCTCCAGGCTGAAGATTTTGACAAGGGAGGTGAAGGCCTTACATATCATGATGACTCAAAAATTGAAGGTGATGCATCAAGTTACCGGTCAGACAACACAGGTGTTGATATCGTAGCAGGAAACAACGGTAGAGCTATCGGCTATACTAACAGCGGAGAATGGCTTGAATATACTGTCAACGTTACAGAAACAGCCACATACTCCTATGAAGCATATGTCTCATCAGGAACAGACAACTCATCATTTAAATTATCTCTGCTCTCAGATGGCGGCCTTATTGACTTGACCGATGTAATTACTGTCCCCAAAACCGGCAGTGACTGGAACACATACAAAACCATTGGCGGTCAATTAAACACTAAGCTTAAGGAAGGTAAGAACATAATACGCATATCCATTACCTCGAGCAGCTGTAACATTGACAAGATTGTATTCAGTAAGGTGGAATTCAACAACGACATTCAGATAAGCATGAGCACTAAGCCACGTGCACCCATTACAGTCGGTTCCAGCACAAATATTACAGTATCTGTTCAGACTGACACCACAACAATCGCTAATGTCAAGATATACAAAGACGGAGAACTGGTCAAAACCGCTACAAGGGCCCCATATTCATATTACTTCAGAGCGACAGAAAGAGGAATATACAATTTCAAGGCCGTTGCTACAGACACCAATGGAGGACAATCGGACATAGCAACATATGCTCTTAAGGCTACCTCTCCGTATAAATCCAGTGCGTTAATACTTCCCGGTATAATACAGGCAGAAAACTTTGATGTCGGCAAGGAGGGATTCTCATTCCATGACTCTGATGACACTGACGAGGGAAAGGCAAACTATCGCACAGATAACGGAGGTGTTGATATAGTGACCGGCAACGGTGGATATGCCCTTGGACACACCGCTAAGGGAGAGTGGTATGAATATACTGTCAGGGTAAGAGAAGCCGGACCGTTCGACGTTATCGCTACGGTCAGTTCAGGCAACAGCACAAGCAGTTTCATAATAAGTGAAGTCATAGAGGAGACAGTTCAGGATCTGTGCAAGATCGATGTTCCGCAAACCGCTAATAATGACTGGAGTAAATATGAGACCGTACCTAAAGCGCAGGAAAGCCCAATCCATCTTGGCTACTTTGAAGCCGGAATTCATGTATTACGCATAACCATTGACGGAGCATACTGTAATATAGACAAGATTGAAGTGATAAATGACACCTCAGATGTCAAATACATTACGGATGATGACAAAAAAGCCAATGGAACCAGATATAATCTCAGCGGAATGCCGGTAGATGAAAGCTACAAAGGTTTTGTTATCATAAACGGCAAGACAGCTTTGCAGCAATAAAAAAAAACCGCACCGGTGATGTGATGAGAACTCCGGAAAATAAGTTTTGAGCGCCCGGCCTCCTTTGTAATCCACCGACCGAAGGTTACCCCGTAAGGGGCGTGGCCCGCCATTGGAAACCAGAGCAATCCCGGTTCTACATTTTTATTGATGAGTCTCCCGATCTAACCCGGTGCGGTTAGTGCGAAGATAATAAAAAAAAGCGGGCGGAAGATACTTCCGCCCGCTTTTTAACTTATTAAGTTAATTACTTAACCTTAGCAACGATAGCCTTGAAGGCCTCGGGGTTGTTCATAGCCAGGTCGGCCAGCACCTTACGGTTGATCTCGATACCAGCCTTATGGATGGCACCCATGAGCTGTGAATAGTTCATACCCTCCAGACGGGCAGCAGCGTTGATACGCTGGATCCACAGTGCACGGAACTCTCTCTTCTTGTTCTTACGGTCACGGAAAGCGTAGGTAAGACCCTTCTCCCAAGTATTCTTGGCAACGGTCCAGACGTTCTTTCTTGCACCAAAGTAACCTCTGGTAAGACCTAAAATTTTCTTTCTCTTTGCTCTTGAAGCAACGTGATTTACTGATCTCGGCATAGTTTTCTGTTTTTTGAATGCCAGCGCCCGCAAATACAGGACTTTAAGCTGACAAATCGGTTAATTTTCTTTTGACTGATCTCTTAATCGGGTTATCTCATGCAAAGCAGGTCCTTAACCATCTTAACGTTGGCCTGGTCCAGCAGAGTGAAGTGATCCAGATTTCTCTTACGCTTTTTAGTCTTCTTTGTCAGAATGTGGCTGTGATAAGCGTGTTTTCTCTTGATTTTGCCCGATCCGGTAAGAGCGAATCTTTTTTTGGAACCGGAATTAGTCTTTGTCTTCAACATTGTTATTAATTATTTGTTTGTTATTAAAAACCGTACGCACCATGCCCGGGCGTAGCGGTCAAGTTATTCTTTACTCTCTTCCTGCTTGGGGGCATCGGCCTTCTTGGCGGGAGCACCACCCTTCTTGGGTGATATGAAAATCGTCATGCGCTTTCCCTCCAGGATAGGAGCCTGCTCCTGCTTTCCGTACTCCTCAAGGTCTTTTGCAAAACGGGCCAGAATATTCTCACCCTGCTCCTTGAACAATATTGAACGGCCGCGGAAAAATACATATGCCTTAACCTTGTCACCGTTCTGCAGGAAACCCATAGCGTGCTTCAGCTTGAAGTTGTAGTCATGATCATCAGTCTGGGGTCCGAAACGGATCTCCTTGACATCAATCTTGACCTGCTTGGCCTTGGCCTCCTTCTGTTTTTTCTTGAGCTGATAAATGAACTTTGAGAAATCAACTATTCTGCATACCGGAGGAACGGCATTTGGTGAAATCAGGACCAGATCCAACTCCATCTCATCGGCTATTCTAAGTGCTTCACGAAGTGAAACCACCTTGGACTCAATGTCATCACCGACTATACGGACCTCTCTGGCACGAATCTCATCGTTAACCTGAAACTGGTCACTCAAATTGTCTTTCTTCATTCAGAATCAGTTATATAGTTTTCTCTTTTTCTATTATCAACTTTTACACAACGCGGGCGCAAAATTACCATTTATTTATCATAGAATTAACTTCTTCAGCAATTTTTTTACCGAATTCGTCAATTTTCATGTTTCCAAGGTTCTCAGCACCCTGCTTACGTACGTTAACCTCACCGTTTTCAGCCTCCTTCTCACCAACTACAAGCATGTAAGGAATGTGCTTAACCTCATTGTCGCGGATCTTGCGGCCTATCTTCTCGTTTCGGTCATCTACAAAACCGCGGATCTCATATTTATCCTCAAGTTCCTTCTGTACCTTGTAAGCATAGTCATTGGCCTTTTCTGATATAGGCAGGATGGCTACCTGATCAGGAGTGAGCCAAAGCGGGAACTTACCGGCGGTATGTTCAATGAGTACTGCAACGAAACGCTCCATTGAACCGAAGGGGGCGCGATGTATCATTACCGGACGCTCCTTCTGGTTATCAGAAGCTATGTATTCAAGCTCGAATCTCTGCGGCAGGTTGTAGTCAACCTGGATGGTACCTAACTGCCAGCGGCGGCCCAAGGCATCCTTAACCATGAAGTCCAGTTTGGGGCCGTAGAATGCAGCCTCACCATACTCAACGGTAGCCTTCAGGCCCTTCTCCTCACATGCCTCAACAATGGCGCGCTCAGCCTTCTCCCAAACCTCATCACTACCTACGTATTTCTCGTGGTCGTTAGGGTCACGCAGTGATATCTGAGCCTCAAAGTTGTCAAAGTTCAGAGCCTTGAAGATGATCTCAATGATTTCCATAACGCGGATAAACTCACCCTTAACCTGATCAGGACGGCAGAAGATATGTGCATCATCCTGAGTGAAGCTGCGTACGCGGGTAAGTCCGTGAAGCTCACCGCTCTGCTCATAACGATATACTGTACCGAACTCAGCTATGCGCAGAGGCAGGTCACGGTATGAACGGGGCTGTGACTTGAATATGCAGCAATGGTGAGGGCAGTTCATAGGCTTGAGCAGGTAGCACTCACCCTCCTCAGGAGTGGTGATGGGCTGGAAACTGTCCTTGCCGTAGTGATCCCAGTGGCCGGATGTTACATAGAGCTGCTTGGAACCGATATGCGGGGTGATTACCTGCTGGTAACCGTAACGCTTCTGGATACGTGAAAGGAAATCCTGCAGACGCAGACGCAGTGCTGTGCCTTTGGGCAGCCAGATGGGCAGACCCTTACCTACCATATCACTGAACATGAAGAGCTCCATCTCCTTACCTATCTTACGGTGGTCACGCTTCTTAGCCTCCTCAAGAAGTTCCAGATACTCATCCAGCATCTTCTGCTTGGGGAATGTAATACCGTAGATACGGGTCATCTGCGGACGCTTCTCATCACCGCGCCAATATGCGGCTGATGTAGCGAGCAGCTTTATTGCCTTGATGGCACCGGTGTCAACCAGGTGCGGTCCGCGGCAAAGGTCAGTGTAGTTACCCTGTGTGTATGTGGTGATGGTACCGTCCTCCAGGTCAGCAATGAGCTCGTTTTTATAGCTCTGGCCGCGTGAAGCGAAGAACTTCAGTGCATCGGCCTTTGATATCTCCTCACGTACCAGCTTCTCCTTCTTCTGGACCAGTTCCTTCATCTTGGCCTCGATGGCGGGGAAATCACTCTCCTTGATGACTACGCCTTCAGGAGGCATGATATCATAATAGAATCCCTTCTCGATTGCCGGACCGATACCGAACTGTGTGCCGGGATAGAGCTCCTGCAGAGCCTCGGCCATAAGGTGGGCGCTTGTGTGCCAATATGCATGCTTGGCCTCCTCATCCTCCCACTTATGCAACTTGATGGTAGCATCGGTAGTTATGGGACGGTTGAGCTCTGTAATCTGGTCATTTACACTGCAGGCCAGCACATCCTGTGCCAGTCTCTGGCTGATGCTCTCAGCAATCTCATAACCGGTTACGCCGCTCTCATACTCGCGTACGGAACCATCGGGAAAAGTAATCTTTATCATATTGTTTAGTAGTATTTTCTGTTTAAGTCCGCAAAATTATTAAATTATTCAGATTTTGAAAAGCGTTTGATGATATTATAGGCTGAATAAATACCAAGTTCACCGGCACGGCTCAAATCACGGAAAGCATCATCCATACGATTGAGCATGACCAATACCAATCCACGGTTGTACCATGCCTCCGCCAGTGTCTCATCCAGTTCTATCGCCTTGTCCAAATCCACCAGTGACGCATGCAGGTCATTTGTCATGGCATAGAATGTACCACGGTTATAATAACCAAAAGCAAATGACGGTTCCAGGTCAATTACTTTTGACAAGTCTTTAATGACAGTCTGATAACTCACATCGGCATTATTATCACGAATATCAGAATGGCTTTGCTGCAAATCCATATCCTGCTCCGCCTTTTTTATCTGAATGGAACGCGCTTTTATCTGAGCACGGACGAACCATGCCGCCCAATTCTTCTGATTACATGCCAAAGCATTGTCTATATCTGATTCCGCGTTGCTGAAATCCTGCAACAAAGCAAAATCAATGGCTCTTGAAAGCAAAATATCATCAGGATGAGCCGAACTGGCTGACAGTTGTGACGTACGTTTGTCTATATCCGCAAAAAGAGAATTAATCTGCCTTTCATTAAGTGACACGTCATGGTTATCCAGAACTATTTCTGACATGAAGTACCCCGTTGAGAACAACTCATCCACAAGCTTGCTGTATCGCACACTGTTTATTACCTTGCCGTTGTCCTTGAAGTATGTCAGCCTGTAGGGCTCCAGATACTGCACCTCCACATTGCGGTTCTGCACCTTGCCACGGTATTCGCTTGAAAAACCGGTGGAATTCTCCAGATTCTCGTCAACAATTATCTTGCGGTAATTACGCACGTTCTTATCAGAACTTCTTCTGGTCTTGTCCTCATCCTCATCTTCTTCATCCGACTCATCGGTATAACCCATAGCATTGTTGAAACGGCGGTTCTGTTCACGCATAACCACCATGGCATCCTGCTCTGCACCACGACGATTACCCAACTTCTCACGTACCTCACTACGTATCTGGTAGCCTTGGATGAAATTGGGATACTCTTCCAACACCTTGGTAATATCCTGTTCAGCTCCACGGTAATCGCCTGTACTTTCACGAAGCACGCCCCTATAGAACAGGGCCAGCATATTGTTTGGCTCTGCATCTATCACGATATCAAAATCCTCTATGGCACGATTGTCATCTCCCACCTGGGCACGCAGGTTACCACGGTTGTAATGACCGTTAATATTGCCGGGATCTATTGTTATTGACATATCATAATCAGCCAGGGCACCGTTCAGATTATCCCTGAAGTAACGTACCATAGCGCGGGTTATGTATGCACCTGCATCACCCGGATTCAGATACACCACACGATCCATATCCTGCTCCGCCTCTTCATAACGCTCCATACGGGCCAGCATTACGCCACGATGGTGAAGCATGTCTGCATCATATTTATTGATATCCAATGCCTTGTTCACCCATTCCAGGGCACCTGCGCTATCACCCTGCTCCCATAACAGGTCAGAACGCATGGCCATGGCAGGAGCGTAACGCGGCGATGAAGCAAGAAGGGTATCTGTCGCCAACATAGCCTCATCATTATTACCGCTGCGTGCCAGGCAGAGAATAAGATTATGCCTCAAGCCATTATTGTCCGGATCAAATCTAAGTCCGGCCCTGAAATCCTTTATGGCATCTTCATAACGCTCCTGATAAACACGGGTTAAACCTCTGACCTGATAAGCATTGACAATAAAAGGGTTTCGGCTGATGCAACTGTTGCAATCCTGTTCCGCACCACGGTAGTCCTCCAGATAGAACTTGGCTACAGCCCTGAAAAAATAGGGCTCAGCCAGATATGGCTTGGCATTGATTACCTGATTGAAATACTGTATGGAGAGTACGTAATCATCAAAATAAAGGGCGGTACGACCCACTGACATCATACGGTCAGTGTTTATCTGAGCCTGCAACGGAGCGCACATCAGCCATAAAACCGTAGTGCAGGCAAGAACAGTACGCCCTACTCTCATACTATTTCCTGGCTACCTTGACCTTGTAGTCACAATTGAACTTTCCGGCAGCAATTGAGCTGAGTGCCTTCTTGTTCATCTGGCGGCGCAGAGGTGACATACGGTCTATGAAACACTTGCCGTCCAGATGGTCAATCTCATGTTGGAGCACACGTGCCGGGAATCCTTCAAACCACTCGTCATGTTCCACAAAATTCTCATCCAGCCAGCTTACGCGCACACGTTCCGGCCGGTTTACCTTTTCATGTATTCCAGGAAAGCTCAGACAGCCCTCCTCATACGGAACCATCGCTCCGTCTGTCTCTTCGATATAGGGATTGATATAGGTCTTGAAATACCCCTTGAACTCCGGCTGATCATCGGAAATAATATCCAGGTCAACGACAGCCAGCCTTATGGAGAGACCCACCTGAGGAGCTGCCAAGCCCACACCTTCTGACTTGCGCAAGGTCTCAAACATATCCTTAATAAGCTGTTCAAGCCCCTCATAGTTCTCATCTACCTCCTCTGCCTCCTTTTTCAGGACGCCCTGTCCGTAAGTATAAATAGGTAATATCATTTTTTGTACTGAATTGAATTCATATATGACTCCAATATAATCGTGGCACTCACCTCATCTACCAGCGCCTTGTTACGGCGAGCCATTTTCTTTATTCCCGCCTCCAATATCGCCTTTTGTGCCAGAACCGATGTAAACCGCTCATCGAACATGACCACCTCCTTGTCAGGATACTGTTTCCTGAGTTTATCTACAAAGGGGCGTATCTGCTGCATACTGGCAGATTCCTCACCATTCATGTTTGTAGGATGCCCGACCACTATAAGGTCAACCTGCTCCTTGGCAAAATATCCTGCAAGAAAAGCCATCAGTTCATGGGTAGCCACAGTTGTGAGCCCGCCAGGTATAATCCTGAGCGGATCGGTTACAGCAATTCCGGTACGTTTGGTACCGAAATCAATAGCCAGAATCCTTCCCAATGCAGCCTGTTATTTCTTGTAAAGTATCCAAGCACCCTGGAAATCCTGATTATCAGGATATCTGGCCTTGAACTTGTTACGCTCAGTCACAGCCTCCTCCTTGGTATCAAAACTTGCGCATACCACACGGTATGTCTTGCCGGCTTCATTGACCACAACCACAGCCTGATAGCCGTCCTTTATGAGCCTTTCACGGAGAGCATCGGCATTAGCCTTGAGTGAGAAACTTCCGCATACAATTCCGTATGTCTTTATCTCCTTGTCACCTGACACCAACGTAACCTTCTCTTCACGTACTGAAACGTTTGAAACATCATCAGCATCCGTTGCATCATTTACAGCCACGGGCTCTTCAATGGTAGTTTTTACTTCATCACCACTTACAGCCTTCTCATATGCCTGTTTGTAGGCATTCTGGCTGGATTTGCATGCAGAAAGCGAGAACACTGTTCCCACAATCAGTAAAAGAACTGTCTTTTTCATATCAGTCAGTAAAAAATTATTCGTTAATAACATAAAAATCTATCGTATCACGTGCAAGACATCCGTCAACGATATCTTCAGGTACAAGTCTCCAGTTACACACGTTACGTATATTGACATCTTTTCCGGCTTTTCGTTTAAGTGTGAAATCTGTTATAATATAGTATCTGATATCTGTCGATGATGACACCTCCAACCTTCTCACGATACTCTTATGGGTTATACCAGTGGCCTTGAAAATGGCCGATTCCGTTCCCCCATAGAGGAATGAATTGATCGTGGTCCTGTAATAACGGTCAGGATCAAACGGTTTACCGTCATTCATGGACAACACCCTTACACGTTCACCCTCCGGTTTGGTTACATCAACCTCATAATCTATTCCGGCAGCAGTAATGAAATAGTTTGAAGGTGTTGACGGCATCTTTTTACCATTTCCCTCATCTCTTCCGGTCTTGATAAGATTACCGTTGGCATCCTGTACCGTATTGTAATACAATCCGGCAGAATACTCAAGCACATCTCTCACCTCACTGCCCTTCAACATTACGGATACCATTGTGTTCTCATACTGATACAGGGCAAACAAATCACGCATCCTAATATCTCCCGCAGGAATATAAGAACGTGTAAAGACAGGTGAAGCAAGGGATATCTCTGCCGCATTGAAACCCATCTGTACTGAATGAATATAATTCATAGCCGATGACTCTCTCCAAAGCACTCCACGCCCCTCTAAAGACGTTGTAATCCTGCCTGCCACTGAATCAGCGTAATTGACCACGTCATAATACCATCCGGACAGTTTCTTCATATAGCCATTATCCGGTACCTCATCAGTAATATCCTCCAAATAACCTGATGTTAAGATTTCCGGTTTATCCGGGTTCCTGAAATCAGCTGTCACCGTAGCCACTGCGGCATTATGTGCATATGGTCCGGGATTGATAAGGAGAACTGAATCACCGTTACAGTCAGCCATCTTAAGGCAGCGTGAAATATGGTCATGTCCGAATATTATCACATCAAAACCCGTCACCTCGCTGACCACCCGGCGTACGGCATTTTCATAAACGCCATCGTCATCCATACGGCCATCTTCAAATCCTGAATGGAACAGCCCTATTATGACATCCGCTTTCCTCTCCTCACGCAACCAGGGAACAATATCCCGCGCGGTTTCTGCAATATCCCTGAATACCAGTTCATCAATCCTGTCCGAGGGAATGGAATATTCTACGATAGGAGTAGTCATACCTACCACAGCTACTCTCAATCCCTTATACTCAAACATTCTGTAAACCGGCACGAAATCACCGTAATCCGAGAAACATACATTTGAGCTCAAGATAGGGAATGTGGTACCGTCATAAAAACGTTCATAACAAGATGTACCTACAGCAAAGTCATGATTTCCGAATGCGACTGCATCACAACCCAAAAGATTGTAGGCCTGAGCAGCCAGACTCTTCCTTTCAAACTGCGCTGTCACATCCTGGTATATCTCAAATGATCCTTGCAGGATATCGCCCGCATCCAGATAAAGAACATTCTTGTTCTCCTTGCGCTGTTTCTTAAGGAAGGAAGCCAGTTTTGCCAGGCTGCCCTGTCTCTCCTGTCCGTCCAGGATATCCTTGTCAAAGATTCGCCCATGGACATCGGTAGTGGCTATAATACGTAAAGAAACCACTCCCTTTCTTCCGGAGCAGCCGGTAAGCAGGAGACAAAGCAATGAAACAATCGCAATGGAGCGGACTATCCTCATCTGCAAATAGCGTTAGATACCCAGATCCTTCTTGAATCCCTCTATCTTCTTGAGAGCCTCAGCCTGAACCTTAAGATAATCAGCCTTGTTGGCCATAGGCAGCTTGGCCTCCATATAGAACTTTATCTTGGGCTCAGTACCTGAAGGACGGACCGATATCTTGTCACCAGCGGCAGTAAAGTACTGCAGCACGTTTGACGGCTCCGGCATGATGAGGTCTGTAACCTTGCCGGCGGCATCGGTCTGCTTGAGCAGTTTGAAGTCCTTGATGAGAACCACCTTCTCACCAGCCAGGCTCTTGGGCGGGTTGGCGCGGAACTGCTCCATCATAGCCTTTATCTCATCGGCGCCGCTCTTACCGGGCTTGACAACGCTTACGGCAGCCTCCTGTGAGAATCCGTACTCCTGATATGCATCCAGCAACAGATCCCAGAGAGTCTTGCCGTTCTCCTTAGCCCAGGCAGCAATCTCAGCCATCAGTGAGCAGGCCGATACGGCATCCTTGTCACGAACAAAGTCCTCAGCAAGGAAGCCAAAGCTCTCCTCACCGCCTCCGATGTAGTGCTTGCCCTTGGCGTTCTCATCGGCAATGACCTTGGCAATCCACTTGAATCCGGTATAGCAGTCAAACATCTCAAGGTTGTTCTTCTCTGCAATGCGGCTGATGACCTCAGTGGTCACGATGGTCTTCACGATGTACTCCTTACCGGTCATCTTGCCCAGCTTGGTATACTGTGTTATGATGTAGTAGAGGAAAATCATTGCGGTCTGGTTACCGTTCAGAAGGGTTAGCTCACCCTTATCGTTACGGCAGGCCACACCCAGGCGGTCTGCATCAGGATCAGATGCCATAACAACGTCAGCGTTCAGCTTGCGGGCCAGGGCCAGAGCCATGGTCAGAGCCTCAGGATACTCAGGGTTTGGTGATACAACGGTCGGGAAGTTGCCGTCCGGAATCATCTGCTCGGGAACACAGTTCACGTTGGTAAAGCCCCACTGTTTGAGTGAACGCGGAATCATAACGCGGCCGCATCCGTGCAGCGGAGTATATACTATGCAGAGGTCGTGGTTGCGCTTAACCAGAGCGGGATCTATACATATACCCTCAATTGCATCCAGATAGGGTTTGTCAACCTCCTCGCCTATTATCTTGATCAGGTCAGGATTGCCCTTGAACTTGATATCGGCCACCTTAACCTTGGCAACCTCATCAATGATACCGGTATCGTGCGGAGCCAGCACCTGAGCACCGTCCTCCCAGTATGCCTTGTAGCCGTTGTACTCTCGTGGGTTGTGGCTGGCGGTCACATTTACGCCGCTCTGGCAACCTAAGTAACGGATAGCGAATGACACCTCAGGCGTGGGCCTCAGGTCATCAAACAGATAAACCTTGATGCCGTTGGCACTGAATATGTTTGCTACGGTCTCGGCAAACAGGCGTCCGTTGTTACGGCAGTCATGTCCTACCACCACCGATATCTCCTTGCGCTCCTTGAAGTTCTTGTTCAGATAGTTGGCCAAGCCCTGGGTAGCCATACCCACGGTGTATATGTTCATACGGTTTGTTCCTGCGCCCATGATTCCGCGCAGACCGCCTGTGCCAAACTCCAGATCCTTGTAGAATGCGTCAATCAGATCTGACTTGTCCTCTTTATTCAGGAGGGCTTTCACCTCCTCACGTGTCTTCTCGTCAAATGAACCGCCCAGCCATTCCTGTGCCTTGGCAGTAACTTGTCCTAACAGTTCGTCCATAGTAACTCACTTATCAATTGTAAATTATCAATTACTTTTGTCACTTGCGCACGCATATCTGCGCGCGTGAAAGACAAAAGTAACATTTTCCCCCGAATACTTCAAGAGAAATAACCAAAAACCTGCCTTGAAGGCCCAATCAAATCAGGATTTATGACGGAACCTGGATAATATTCCACCAATGAATGTGGAATGAGTACTGAAAAAGCGGATTGAAATTACAATGGAGACGACACATGCTGCCATACAAATCGCATAACCACCGGCCGAGCCAATCTTCAATCCCACCGCCGCCATGAGAACCAGGAATCCCTGTTTAAGAAAGTTACTTACAAGAGTCCTTGACATACAGTAACCGTATCGCAACCTGGCTATGATAAGGACCTGAATCAGATACGTCAACTCCCATATAGCCAGCGAAACGCCTATGCCCACGGTCCCCCACAGCTTATATCCCAGTACCACGCATACCACAAGCAGAATATTGCAAACTGTCTCCTGAATAAGATATATTACGGAATCGGAGCGGGCAAGGACAACAAATGCTATAGGCTGATAGATCGACTTAAAAAAGAGGCCTGTTACAGCAATCTGCGCCAATGGTATGGACATACGGAATTTTTCGTACTCAAGAACCACAAAAACGACTATCGGCACGCAAATCATGAACAGAATGACCAGAGGTGCCGCAAGCATGCACATAGCCAGGGACTGACTGTTCATAAGATGATGTGCCTCATTCATATCACTGCATGAAGCCGACAGTCTGGGATAATACTCCGATTCCGTCACAGACAGCAGCAGTGTAGAGAGATATGTCACAAGCATATAACCGGCACTGTATGTACCTGTCAGTTCCGATCCGCCCTGCCCTGTAAGATATTTGGCCACGAAAGACCATGCCCATGCGCCCAGGAAAGCAGCCACCGTGAAGAATATCCCGAAACCTATCATTCCTGTTCCCTTTCGCAGAACACTCCACGAGAAAGGACTTGCCTTGTACGGGAAACTCCGGCATGAATAAAAACACGTCACGACAGTACCTCCAAGTGCAGACAAGGCAAGTGCAGGCACTATTCCGTCTATTCTCATAAACCAATAAAGGGGAACTGATACGCAAAGTGATATCAAGCCCGTAAACAGCTGACTAAAAGCTATCTGACGGAGCATTCCCGTTCCCTTGAGGACAGCAGTCTCTCCGCCTGTCACGGCAGTGGCGGCAACAGCCACTGACATTTCCATGAAACTGACCGTAAAGCTGCCGTCTCCATTAAAAGCCCATCGGCTAAGTAAAGGCGCCAGAATAACGCATACCACCATTCCCAGGATTGCCGTCAGCAATGCCCAGCTTCGCGTGAGCCCAATCTTTTCACTCAGGGCATCAACATCGGCAGGATTATTGCATCTGGATATCTCAGGTACGGCAGCAGTAGCTACGCCCAGGTTTGTGGAATTGCGTACAAGATCAGTGTTACGGTTAAGACTCTCGGTTATTCCATAACCTACAGGACCCAGCAGCCTGGATTTCACCATATTCAGTATCAGGGTCACAATAATTGCAACCCCTTGCACACTGCCAAACACACCGGTGTACTTCAATATCCGGTCAAAAAGCCGACTTTCCGTTGAGCTGTTATGGCTATCCTCAGTTTTCACAACCATATAACGATAAAAACCGCACAAAATTACTTTTATATTAATATAAATGCAGTATATATGACAATAAAAAGAACCTGCGCGCGTTTGAAAAAAAGTGGCACGATTATCCGTAATAATTCCGGTTTACAACTCTATCTCCACCCTTGAAAGATGCGTAAACAGTGTACTGGCACAAGAACTTGACGACATTGAGATTATTCTGGTTGACGACGGTTCCGATGACGGTAGTCCAGTCCTTTGTGACGACCTTGCCCTGAAAGACCCACGGATAAGGGTTATTCACCGTAAAAACGGAGGTTTGAGCGCAGCCAGAAACACAGGCATCGCATCTGCACAAGCCAAATGGCTGGCATTCGTGGACAGCGATGACGCTCTGGCCCCAGATACTCTCAAAAGCAATCTTGACTATGCGGAAGAGAATCCCGTAACAGACCTCGTAGAATTCCCTGTAACCGTCCGTTACGGATCACCGGACTCTTTCAATTTTGATTTCGAGCCCTATGAAACAAGCGGGACACAAGTATTCACTCACTGGATTCAAAGCCGTGGATACAATCACTGTTTTGCCTGTAATAAACTGTTCAGGGCCACGCTTTTTGAAAAGATACATTTTCCTGAAGGGCAGAGTTTCGAGGATGCAGCCATCTGCCCCGCCATCATCAGGTCATGTCGTACAATAAGATACTCCAACTCAGGACGTTATCTCTATTACGAATCACAGGGCAGCATTACGCACAGATACAGATTCAACAATCAGGAACCATTATTCAGACACAACATAACGCTGCTCGATGAGATAACCCGTGAAGGATTCGATATCCGGCCGAGACTTGAATTATGGAGTGTCTGCCTGAATCTGCTTACAGACCTCAGACGGTGCAAGGATGCCGACTACAAATACATCACAGCCCAGGCTGCTGCTTTGGAATCATTGAAACCGCATCCGGCACACATTTTCCGCTCCGAGCTCTCTTTCAGGCAGAAAATCAAGGTACTTGCAGCGTACTGCATCGGAACCGGAACGGTATGTAAAACATTAGGAATCAGAAAGTACTCATGAAAATATCAGTAATCATACCATATTACAATCCGGACAATGATCCGGAGCTGGAGGAGCTGCTCATCATGGCAGCCAAATCTGCTTTGGACAATCTGACCGGCATATCTGAGCATGAGGTAATCATAGTAAATGACGGATCGCCTTCAGACCCTAATCTTGATGCCCTTTCAGGTTTCAGCATAAAATATTTGCGCAGGCCCCACGGAATGTTGGGAGCTGCACGAAACACCGGAATGGATAATGCCACAGGTGATGTAATAACATTCCTTGATGCTGATGACTGTTATTATCCCAATACTCTTGAACCTTGCCTGAAAGCAATGACGGAAACAGGAGCCGACGTGTTGGGATTCGGAATGGTACGTACGCTAAACCGGGAGACTGCCGTGAGCCATTCATCGGAAAAACCCGTTTTCAGCAGTCCGGTAAGCGGAAACAATTACATGCTTAATCATAATCTGCCTGGTAGTGCATGCCGATATCTCATCAGTCTCTCACTCATCAGGAATAACAGCTTACGTTTTGTGGAAAACGCCTTTATTGAGGATGAGGAGTTTACGCCCAGATTAATGCACTTCAGCCAACGTTATGTCGAGACCACACTCCCCGTGTATGCCTATTGCATACGTGAAGGCTCCATAATCACCACTGAAACGCCTGAAACAATACAGGCCAAATCTGCAGATACACTGAAAGCCCTTGCCAGCCTGGTTCAGTTCAAAGACCGGCATCAGTCAGAACCTCATGACGGCATTGACCGCAAAATCAATTTTCTGGCAATGGATTATCTGAGACGCATTCTCAGACGCAAAGACTGGCGCGAAAAGATAGAACCGGGAAAGGATTCGCTCAGACGGATTGGACTATATCCGTTACGCGGACATTATTCCATGAAATACAGGTTATTCTCAATACTTTCAAGAAGCAGAGCCGGACTTTTCCTGCTCTATCTTGCTGAAAAAAGATACAAATGAAGATTCTGTTATTGGGAGAATACAGCAATGTGCATAACACCCTGGCCAAGGGCTTGAGGCAATTGGGGCACGAGGTGACAGTAGCCAGTGACGGTGACGGTTGGAAGGATTTTCCACGTGACATAGACCTAAGCCGCAATTCCGGCAGCATATCATTCCTTTGGAGACTTTTCAAGGCTCTACCTAAGATGCGCGGCTATGACATAGTCCAGCTTATCAATCCCGTCTTCTTTGAACTCAAAGCAGGGCGTATCATGCCTTTCTACCGATATCTGCGCCGACACAATAAAAAAATTGTCATGGGAGCATTCGGAATGGACTACTATTGGGCAAGCGTAAATACAGACATCAGACCATTGCGGTACAGCGATTTCAATTTCGGCGACAAGCCGCGCACTGACATAGAGGCACAGCGTTTCCGTGACGAGTGGATAGGCACTCCCAAACAGGCACTGAATGAACAGATTGCCCTTGACTGCGATGGTATATCTGCAGGCCTTTATGAATACTGGGCTACCTACAACCAGGTGCAGACAATCTGTCCCGATGGCCGTCCGATACGTGACAAGATGCGCTTTATCCCCTATCCCATTGTCATGCCTGAAATCTACCGTACATCATTCTATGGAGGCCCCGTCAAAATGTTCATAGGTATAAGCCGCAACCGTTCCGCCTATAAGGGAACAGATATAATGCTTAAAGCGGCTGAGCGCCTCAAGAACAAATACCCTGACAAACTGGATCTCAGAGTAGTTGAAGGGGTTCCGTTTGATGAGTACTGCCGTATTCTTGACGGAAGTGATGTCATTCTTGACCAGCTATACAGCTACACCCCTTCAATGAATGCACTTCTTGCCATGTCAAAAGGGATAATCGTTGTTGGCGGCGGCGAACCTGAGAATTATGATATACTGAATGAGACTGAATTACGTCCCATCATCAACGTCCAGCCCAATGAGCAGAGTGTTTATGATGAGCTGGAGCAACTGATACTGCATCCTGAAAGGATATCGGAGCTGAAACGCCAGTCAGTTGAATACGTAAAACGCCACCATGACTATATCAAGGTGGCGCAGCAATATGAAAAATTCTATTCGGAATTATAACACCCTTTCAGGAGCGCGTCTCTTCTTAATCTTCCACCTTATGTCTGAAATGAAACGACGGAAGAATATCCCATAGTCATAGAGATATTTGAATGAAGGCAGTGACAAAAGCAACAGCACTGCAGCAATCTTCCAGTTGAACACAAGGAAGAACACCAGACTCCATATAATCAGCGCCGGGATGGCAAGAGCCATACGCACGCCATATCTTGCGGTATTATAAAAAGCATCGTCCTTTACACCCCGGAGCACAAGAATGACAGGTATCCATTTGATTGACCCCACCAAACCGCAGAACATGTAATACGGAGCTCCTATAAGAGCAACCAGGAACTTGAGGAACAGCTTCAATCCGCCGGGCTCATTGGCTATGGAATAGACAGAGATACCATTCTGAATTCTCCATACCCGCTGTGCATCCACCTTCTTGAACAGTTCACTAGCCTCATCGGGATTATCTTCCCTAAGAGCCAATGCCTCTGCAACGGCATGCTTGTCAACCGCCTGTATGCGCAGCAATCCTTTCAGCTTCTCCCCTCCGTCCGATTCAATCTGAGCAAGCGTCTTACTGTAATAATCAGGATTATCGGCTTTAAGCTTGACATACTCCCAGATAGCATCATAATCCTCATCATCGGGTATATATACAATCTGTTCTGCAAGGCTTGCGGTCAGTATCTCACGCAGCTTGAGCAGCAGGACAGGTTCCGGCTCACTGCTGTTCTCCTTCATGAACTTCGTGATGTTGAGAGGCTTGCCGAAACGCACCAGTACTGTGTTACGGAAACGGAAATAATCACCGTACTCTATTCCGATGGGCTGAATATAGACAGGTTTCCCCTCTGGAGACTGTGCAATGGCCGATTCTGCGATATGGAATATGCCCTTACTCAATTTCAGAAGCGAGTGCTTGGGCCTGTGCGTTGCTTCAGGATAAATTATAAAAGGAACGCCGTCCAGAATTACCTCTGTGGCCTGAGCAATTGATTCATTGTTGTGCTTTACGGCATCAAAACCATCCCTGATGCGGTATATCGGCATCACCTTCAGGAAAGTCAACGCCTTTCTGGCCCAGCTTTTCTTGAAAATATCCGCTCTGGCTACAAACACCTTACGTATTGACGATGATGACAGGATCACCATAGGATCCATCAACGCATTCGTATGGTTTGCCGCCCATATTACGCTTCCGTCTGAAGGTACATTTTCCTGACCTTCAACCTGATATTTACTATATGAGCTTTTGACAGACCAGTCAACAAAGAATTTTAAGAAAGTATAGAACCAACCTTTATCTTGTATGTGTTTACTCATTTCTTACGCAAAAATTTTGAAAGGCCGATAGTATCAAATGCAGAGAAACGGAATGCCGTACCAAGCAACAATCCTGAAATGATATGCCAGACGCCCCACCATGCCGTTACAAAAGCCATGCCGCCTTTGGCTATCTCCGGCGGAAAGATTCCGGTATTGAACAGCAACAGAAGTCCCAATCCTGAATTCTGGATACCGGTTTCAAGCGTAACGGCACGACGGTCCTTTACAGGTGTCTTTCCGATTGTAGAGGCCGCATAGCCCACACCAAAACCTACCAGATTGTGAATCAGAACTATAATGAAAACATAACCTATATTTTCCTTGAAAAGGATAAAATTCTGCGACATCATCATTCCGGCCACGCACAGAAAGACCACGATGGAGAGATATCTCATTATGTCCTTGAGACGTGCCGATGCATTGGGGGCAAACTTTACTGTGATAAGCCCCAACAACACCGGAATACCTATAATGACTATTACAGTAAGTGCAATCTGTGTAGGCGGAACCTGCAGGGTACGCAGCACATTTCCAGCCGAAGCATCCATATATTTGGCGTACAGGCCACCCCATATAGCATAATTGATAGGTGTAAAAATCGGAGCGCCGAGTGTAGTAAAGGTACTCATCAGCACAGATAGTTCAGCATTTCCCTTAGCATATGATGTCATGAAGTTTGACACAGCACCACCCGGACATGAAGCCACCAATATCAGGCCCATAGCCACTATAGGAGGTACAAAACTGTGAAACAGCACGCAAAGCAGGAATGTCACGAACGGAAATATGAGCCATTGGCATGCCAGTCCTATGAACAATGCCCGAGGCCTGTTGAATACGCCACGGAAGAACTGAGGTTTAAGACCAAGTGCAACACCATACATGACCACGGCCATAAACAGCATCAACAACCAGTTTCCCGTCCTGTTGAAGTTGATTGTAAGTGTATCCAATTGTTGCAGACTATCGTACATGTTCAGTTCTGATCCGTTCCGTTTGGAACAAAATTGGGGCAAACTTAACAATTATACTCCAAACGACCAAAATCACGCGGATTGATTGTATCTTCGTAGAGTTAAACATTTCTAACAGCAATGAAGATTCTCCTTATCGTAGTTGGAAAAACTGACCAGCAATGGCTTACAGAGGGTATCAGCCAATATGCCGACCGCCTCTCACACTACAGTCAGTTTGAGTTGCAGGTCATTCCCGATATACGCAACACCCGCAGCATGGAAGCGCAGGTGCAGAAAGTGCGGGAGGGAGAACAGATACTGAAACTGCTGCAACCTTCTGATGATGTCTGGCTGCTCGATGACAAGGGCCGTGAGATGACATCGCCCGAGATGGCCCGATGGCTTGAGAAACGCATGTCGCAATCCACCAAACGCATGGTATTCATAATCGGAGGCCCGTACGGATTCTCACCTGATGTCTATGACCGCGTTCCGGGCCGACTTTCACTCTCCCGCATGACATTCTCACACCAGATGGTGCGCCTCATTTTTGTAGAGCAGCTCTACCGTGCTTTTTCAATTTTGAACAACCTCCCCTACCACCATGAGTAATAGTGCTGCCGCACTATTACAATTGAGAATTGAAAATTGAAAATTAAAAAAAAGACGGTCCTATGGATCGTCTTTTTTATGTCGCGGGCTTCACGCACCGCATGGCTAATTCTAGTGCAAAAGGGGTCTGTCCCCATTTGCTCTGTCCCCAATTGCTCGCTCTCAGAACAGAAGTTCGTAAGTATCGTAAACAACAGCGCGGGCACCGAATCCCTCTTTCTGCGATATCAGACCTTCGTTCAGGTTACTGCCTCCCATAAGCGTGGATGTGCCGTAATCCATATAATGACGGGATTTGAATACATCATCCATCAGAGTGCTGAAAAGCATGTCAAGTGCACCCGATGCTCGTCCCTGGGCCGATGATGCTATATATTGCGTCTTGGCTACTGTTCCGGTATCATACACCAAAGTACCGGCCACTATCTCCTGACCGTCCTTTGCTACAAAGAGTCTGATGTTTTCAGGGAATCGGCTCTGAAGCAGTCTGATCTCATCAAGAGTATGCACCGGATGTGATCCGTATTTTTCCTTAAGCAGTCCAGTCAGAATATTCCAGTAAACCTCAATGTCGCTGTCAAAGTTGCCCTCCACGATAGAGAGCCCGCTCTTGGTAGCTTTCTTGAACCCCCGTTTGCGCAGTGTGCTCAACGGAATACGCTTTGTAAGGTCCACTATGGAACTTATCTCACGTTTCTTGATGGTGGCGCCGTTCTGCGAGAGAGCATACAGGTCTTCATCGGCAGGTAATGAACTGTATATCCTTGGAACGGGCTTGTAAATCCACCTTACAGCACCAAGATTCTTCTTCATCCACCCGATAGCGCATCGGAATACTTCAAGGGCATCCTCTGCCGTAAAGTTCGCTCCGGTTATAATACCACCGTACGTAAGCCCGCCGTGTGACTGAACAGTATTCTCGTCCTTAAGCCAGTTTGCAGGCAAAAGTGCCAACAACGCACCTTTTTTATAGAACATCAGGGAACAATCCGTAAAGCGGTCAGAATGATAATCCATATATCCCCTGTCAAACAGGAACGTGCCGTTCTTGGAACTCTTTACAAACCTGTTCCATAATTCCCGATGAGCAGGTTCATATTGAACCGCCACAACATCGTTTGTGCTATACTCCGGATGATCCAGCACATAATCTTCAGTACGGAAAGTATGTGAAGTAAGCACCATAACCGATGAGTTTGGCGCAAAATCCCTCAGTTCACACCAGATGCCCGGAGGTAACAATATGCCTCTTGAGGCTGAATCCATCAGTATATCAGCCTTATCGGTTCCGTCATCAATCAACAATCGGAAACTGCCTGTAACAGGTATCAGCACCTGTGAGCACTCTATGTGAGAATGACCGCCACGAGTCTTGTCAGCAGGCATGCCATACATCCAGAATACGCGCTCTATATGAAAAGGAATATGGTTCACACTCTCAGCAAAAGAGAGCGCGCCCCTGTCATCCTCAAACTTAGGGAAATCTATTATCCTGCAACCGTGAGGCAGTTTGATATCGTTGTCCTGTGACATGATTCCAATAACGAAAGCAAGCTTTTCTTGTGTAAAGATACTGCAAACCGAGAGGAGAAAAAACAAGTTTACTTGATTTTTTAGTCCGAGGAGCAGCGTATCTTATTTAAAGATAACGAATTTTACGCGGCTTTGTTGTTTTTTGAAAAAATATCACTCCAAAACTTGCAGAACTCAAAACTGCTCATTACCTTTGTGCCCGCTTAAGGATTCCGGATAACGGTTCCCAGGGAAGTTTGGGTGAGTGGCTGAAACCAGCAGTTTGCTAAACTGCCGTACGGGTAACCGTACCGGGGGTTCGAATCCCCCAGCTTCCGCCCCCTTAAGCTGACATAACGTAACCGCATGGCGCTTTCATCTAACGGTTAGGATACAAGATTCTCAATCTTGGCATACGGGTTCGATTCCCGTAGGCGCTACAAAGAAAGGTCCGATTTTTCGGGCCTTTTTCTTTGTAGCGCCTACGGGAATCGAACCCGGTGCCCTAAAGGGCACTGGCCGCTAAAGCGGCTTCGGGTCCCATCTTTTTAGTTTGCTTTGCAAACGCGCTCATTTCATTCGCTTGGCGGCCTACCCGGCCGCTCTCGCTCGGGGACTCGCTCGCCCCAATACGTTTGTGACGCAAAACGAAACGACCCCTTTGCGTCACGACCCCTTTGCGTCAAGCAAGGTGAACGAACACTGCAGGATCAAAAGCTACCCCTCAACCTCATCGTCAAGCATTCACGTATCCCACGTCCGAAGGTCATCACGCTCCTGGCTCGACTCATCCGTTTCCGCGTTGTTCATTGGGAGTATTGCAACCAGCAGTTCGCATTTACCTTTTAAGATTTTTTATAATTTAGGCATAAAAATTCACACAATTATTTTCTTTTCAAAATTATTGTGTATGTTTGTAGCCGAAAGGCTGCGAAAACGAACGAAGCAGCAAGAGGCAATATGCTTGCATGGATTGAAAATGGTGTGTAACATTTATCAATAACTCATTATTATTAACATCTAAACCCAAACAATTATGCAAAAGAATTTTGTCCATTGGATGTTCGCCGCTATCCTCGTTTGCGGCGCAAGTGTGTTCACATCGTGTTCGTCGAACGACGATAACCCCACACAGCCCGACCTGAATGTGGCCGAAAAGATTATAGGTAAGTGGATGGTGGAAGAACTGGACGGTCAGGCATGTCCTACCAACCTGAAAGCTGTCATCACATTCCTGTCACCGACAAAAGCATACGGTAGTCTTTCTGATTACTATAGCGAATCGTGGAACAACCATGCCTCAGCCGATGTCATTATCAATGGCAATGATGTGACGCTCACTGCATTCGAAAATGAGCACATCAAACATGTAATGGTGGCTAACATTTCCTCAATTACAGCCAATGACATGATGTTGAAATCTGACTGGAAAGTCTTTGTTGATGGCGACCAGGTTATCAATGAAGTATATGACAAGGAGCGTTATATCCGCATATCCGACGACTACGAAAACGACATCATTGGTACTTGGGAGGGCAAGGTAACCAGCAGCGAAGACGAACACACCGATGGCGAACTGCACCGCTGGGAGTACAAAGCCAACGGCACCTACGTATATTATAGCAAGGAGAACGACGAGTGGAAGGCTGGTAACGATGTCATGTCGGACTATTTCGTTGATGGCATTCTGCTCTGCACCCGTTGGAAGAAGACCATCGACAGCAATGAACTGCGCGAATGGTGGGAGATTGAGAGCATCAAGGACGGTGTGATGAAGTGGAAGGCCCTGCGTATGCGTGAGGATGGCACCACCTATACCGCCACCTTCGAGATGACCAAGGTACAGTAATCACTGAGAATAATTCGAAGTCTGTTGTAATAAGAGTCGCCCCTCACACACCGTGAAGGGCGATTC